>CAVTUR010000006.1:0-223742 GCA_963737945.1 Blastocatellia bacterium
GAGGTTGGACTTTTCTTGAAGGACACGTCGCCTGAGAACGAGCCGTTCTTCAAGGAAGCGCTTGATATCAAGCCGATTGGCCAGATGCTCGGACGTCGAATCGAGGGAGGCCGGGCGCTGGTTGGGAGCGACTGGTTCGTAGCGTCACGGAACTATGGCTACTGGCTTGGGATGGTCGGGCGCGAAGCCGACAGCCGCAAGTTCATCAGCGGTGAGATCGAAGGTCACCCTTCAAGCGAACGGGCGCATCTTGAGCTGGCTGCTTATTATATCGACAAAAAGAATACCCACGCGCTGTTGATCATTTGGCGCTTGCGAGCGAACTTGCGCCGGGCGATACCAATGTTGCAGTGATGCGCGGCGTGGTTGCGCTTGCGAGCCGCGATCGCAAAGGAGCGCTGGACGCCTGGGGCGCGATCATGAACGGGCGGGTAAAGATCGCCGACGCCGAGAGCTACTTGAAGGTGATGGCCGACAACGGGTTTTTGGTCGAAGCGTTGCCGCGGCTCGAGAGCTTTCTGGTTTCGTTCATCAATCGCGCCTTGCGCGACAAGCAGGCATCAGATCGAATCGAGGCCATCAAACCTTTGGTGCGCGAGATCGCCAACCGCGCGGGGAATGATCGGAAGTTGCAAACCGAAGCAGCAGCCTTGTTTCAAACCCCGTGAACAGCATTCCCACTGACCTGGTTATTGGGCGCACGCTCATCGAAGAAGAATTGCTTCCAGAGAATACTCTTGCTGGTATTTATCGCACGATGCATCAGCGGATCTCTGACATTGCCGCTGGTGTGTTGGGAACACCTGCCTATGAGAACGGATACTACAGCGGGAGCGAGTACATCTACCCAGCTCGCGAGCTTGCCGATTGGCGAAAGCGGCTGGTCGATTTTCTGATTCGTGCTCGCTCGTTTGATGAGGCGCGATTGCTGGTTGCGACGATCAGGCGTGAGCAAGCCGAACAGGACGTTGCGCTCGAGAGCGATGAAGAAGGCGAGTCGAGCTATGAGGATCGCTATGATTGGTTGCCGCTCGCATCTGCGTTGATCGAGCTTCGCGGTGGCCGCGATGCTGCCAAGGCGATTGCGGAGCTTCGACGCTATTGCGGGCTCGAGAATACCGAAGGCAGAAGGCAGAGTGCGAAGGCAGCGAGCGACGATACCCTTTTGCACCAGCGTTGTTCCAGGGCCTATGCGTTGTTGATAGCCGAGGGAAGGGAACAAGACGCGGATGCGTTGCTGTACGACGCTTACAGCAAGACGGTGCGATCTCGTTACTCGGATGACGCTAGCCTTATCGGGCTGGCGGAGATCGAGGCGCGCCGCGGTCGGGGCGATGAAGCATCGCGGTTGCTCGAGCTGCTTGTTCAGCGTTCGACGGATAACGCGACAGCGTTGCGGCTTGCCGCGGAGACCGCGGGTAAAACCGGCCGCTATTCCGATGCCATTGATTTTCGACAGCAGATCGCGGTCGCCAATCCAGACGATGCGGTAAACAAGCTCGAACTGGCGCGAGTCGTAGTTGCGGCTGGCCGCAGTGCTGACGCGATTGATCAAATCGTGGCGTTCATCGCAGAACGAACGACGCCAAACACTGTGCGCGCGCAGGCGGCGGAAGTTCTTGGGGAGATCGTCAGAGCGGATCGCTCGCTTGGATCGCGGGCCACCTCGGCGCTGGATCGCCTGGGAAAGGGTGATGCGGCAGTTGTACTGGCGCGGGCTGCTGTCAGCGAAGCAACCGGAGATCGCGAGGGGGCGCGGGCGGCGCTTTCGGGGGTGAATGCGGGACCACTCGCGGCGGTGGCGCAGATGAAGCTAGGATTACTCGCGTTGGCGGCGAGACGCGATTCCGAGGCCGTGACGAACTTCGAGCGAGCGATGTATCTGGATGCCGACGGCGCGGTAACCAATTCGATCGCGTTCCGGGCCTCGGGGCCTCGCACACATTTGATAACGCTCTACGGCAAGAACGGACGCGATCTTGCGGCAATTCGGCTTGCGGAGGCTGAACCGGAAGGGGCGCAGTCATTGATTAGCTCCGCTGTCCGAAGAGCGCTGGCATCGGGAGTTGCGAGAGAAAATTCCCGATCCAGTCTTTCGTTCGAACCGCCGCTCGAGATCGCGCACTCCAGGTCGTCAGGGCTCAAGACGATTTCCGAGTTGAACGGCGCGGCAGCCGCGAGCGTCAGGGGTGATCTGTTGGCGTCGCTTGTCGAATCGGCGGCGAGGCTTGGCCAGTATGACCGAGCGATTGCGGTTGAGAGATTGCGTGCCGCTGAAGCGGTGAAGGCAGAAGACAAAACAGCCATCGATAAGAGGCTGACGGAGATTCTTGCGGCCGAAAAGGCGCGGCAAGTGCGTCTGGCGCTGTTGACGAGAATCGATCGTTCGAACGCCATTTCGTCAATCTATGCGGCGCGCTTCCTGAGCAACTAGACTCTTTGCGTTCTTTGCGGTCCTTGGCGTCTTTGCGTTAAAGAATTCCTCGCGCAAAGACGCAAAGAACCGCTAAGAACGCAAAGCGGATGAAAACAATGAGAATGAAGAAACTACTGCTGCTGATAGTGGTCGCGATGCTCGCGCTGGCGCATCGCTCGGATGGACAACAAGCGCGGCCGCTCGCCGACCAACTCAAGCTCGCCGGAGTGATGCCGCGCGGCGCGATGGTCTACGTCCAGGCGAGCGATCTGTCGGCGCTTATGAAGACTTGGCTCGCCTCGCCGGTGCGCTCTCAGTTTTACGACAGCGCAAGCTTTGGTGAGTTTGAAAAGTCGCACGTGTACCTCAAGATTCAAGACCGTAAGAAAGATTTCGAAGCCGCCATTGGCGTTGGTCTCGACGAGAAGCGGCTGGCCGAGCTTTCCGGCCGAGCTTCGGCTGTTTCGATCTATGACATCGGAAAGCTCGAGCTTGTGTTTGTCACCGAAATACCGCGCGCCCGCGCGATCGCCTCGGCGCTCTTCAAGCAGGCGCCGCAATTTTCGGAACGCTCGGCGGATGGGACTTCATACTATGTTCGAGACGTGACCACCGACGGCGGCCGTTTGAATCAGCAGTTCTGCTTTGCTTACGTGGAAGACAAACTGATTGTGACGACAACTGAGGGCCTGATGATTCGCGCGGTTGCCAACGCCAAGGTGACGGGTGCCGACTCCCTGAGTTCCGATGTTGTAGGGCTAGCCGAGCAGGCCACTGGATTCGCGGCTCACGACGTAACGATGTGGCTGGATCAGGTGCGTTTGAACCGCAATCTCTACTTTGGCAGCTACTGGATTCATCACAACACTGAGGGCGCGCTCGCGAACATTGAGAACGGTTTGATCGATTTGAAAATCACCCGAGAAGGAATGAACGAGCAGCGATGGTTCAAGATGGGGATTGGCGGTACGGGGTTGGGGGCTGGAACGGCAAGCGCCGATCAGGTGGCAGGGTTGATGAAGTTTGCTCCCGTCAATTCCCAGCTGGTTCAGCTTCACGCCGCGAGTGAAACGAAGGATTTGTCGTCAGCTATTGAGCAGTCCTTATTTGGCAAGCTCTCGGAAGAATCCTGGTCTCCGCCTGAGATTCCCGACCGCACTCGCAGCGAGGTCAATGAGGATGATCAGCACACTCGGGCCGAACGCTACAGCCGCCTCGACGCCCGCTTTGATATAGACGTCGATGACGAGCAGGCACCCAGGAGGGGATCAGGGGACGCCGGGCAAGCGCCGGGAGTTAAGAATTCCGAGCAGCCGCCGGGGGGCGAGTTCATAACTAGCATCGGGGGTTTGCTTGAGAGTGTTTCGACCGGCTCGTACTGCGAGCTTGTCAGAACAAGATCTGAAGCGGGAAAGCCGTTCGTTCGGTTCGAGCGTGCGATCGTCGTGCAGTTGAAGCCCGACGCCGCCGTGAATCGCGAGCGGCTGGAGCGCGCGATCGAGGACGAGTTGCGAGCGAGATTCGTAGTCGCCGGCACCCAGCCGCAACTCGAATGGCAGGATCAGGGCGCGGTTCGGTTTGTCGCACAGTCGCTTCTGGAACAGGGCGCGGCGTACTCGGTGTCGGGGAGCTATCTGGTGCTCGCGTCGAGCCGAGAGTTCGCGAATGACGTCCTTCAAGCCGCGAAGACATCGACGGCTGCGGAGAAGCTCGATGCGTCGGTCGATTTCTATGCGCTGATCCGAGTCGCCTCTGCGAAATCCGCGTTCGATACTCTGATGTCAAAGCTCGACGGCCGCGATCGGGGCGCCCCGAGTCGCGCGAAGGATGACGACGAGGAGCGCGAGGTGAAATTCTTCAGCGAGAACCTGTCGAGCCTTGTCGCGGCGTCCGCCATACGCGAGGTTCGTCTCACTCGTCAGTCCGCTGGGCCGATCGCGACAGAACACGTTGTTTATTCGTGGTAATCGATTGGTCCGTAGTCCGTCAGTCCGTAGACCATGCTCGATCCGATAAGCAGCCACGAGCTACGAACCACGGACTACGGACTATCGGACTTCCCCTTCATTGCCCCGCTATTGTCTCTGCTGGTATTGTTTCCCGTCAGTCCAAGTCAAGTTGAAAACTCCCAGACACGAGGTATGCATGCTTCGAAAGCTAGTTGCCGTGCTCATGTTGTCGATGATTTTGCTGCCAGCCGGCTGCTCGCTGCTGTCCCACGAAGCGCCCACCGACGACATCGACAAAGCGGCGGCCCTGTTCTTCCAGCGACTCGGGAATGAGGAATACGACACTATCTATGATGATACCGCGAAGGGTTTCAAGAACAGTCAGACCCGCCAGACGGTAACCGAGAACCTCAAACAGGTCGCTGAACACGGGAAGGTTGTCGACTTCCAACGCATAAGCATGTCGTTTCAAGGAACAGGCAAGGACCGCATGGCGATGCCGGTTTACAGAACTTCGTCCGATCGGGCGAAGGCAGAGATAACGTTGACGTTCCAGGATGAAAGCGGTGAGTGGAAGCTGTTCGGTTTCGCCTACAAACCGCGCTTCTAAGAAAGCCGCTCGGCTGGATTCGGTCCCACTTCAGGAGGTCCCAATGCGAATGCGCTTAGTACTCTGCTTTCTTGCGGCTGCACTGCTGATGTCCATCTCAGTGGTTCGCGCAAGTCGTCTGGCGAGTGGTGTCAGCGGGCTGTTGTCATCCAAAGCCGGCGGCGTTCATCAACGCAACTCCGTCAACGCCAGCTCATATAGAAGCCCGGGAAGGCTGCACAAAGCCGTTGTGTCTGGCGATGACCCGACCGCGCTGGCTCAGGCAATGTCCGCAGGCGCCATTGTGACTGCCGACTACGGCTCGTTCAAGCTGCTGGCGATGGACGAGGGCGCGCTGGAGCGCGCTGAGGAGCTCAAGAGGAGAGGATCTGAAGAGCAGAGAAGCGGTGCATATGAACCCTCAGTGGCCTCGGCGGCTTTGCGCCTGGGCTCCTCCGCCTCGCTGGTTGTGCGCGATGATCTGAACGTGTTGCTTTTGCGGTCGGGCGCGATCGATACGACCGGCGATGACGCGTCGGGTTCCTTTGTAGGAATGGGACGTCCGGCGGCTTCGTTTGGTTTGCAGTCGCGTTCTGCGCTTGCAGGCAAGGGGAGCGAGAGTAGCGCCGGCGCGCAGTTCCGGCTGATTCAATTCGTAGGCCCCGTCAAACGCGCGTGGCTCGACGAACTTGAGGCGAGCGGGCTCGAGGCCATCGCCTACATCCCGAACAACGCCTACCTCGTGCGCGGCGACTCAAACGCTCGCGCCCGGTTGATGAGCCGCAATCAGAACGCGGAAGCCCGCGGAGAGGGTTTTGTTCAGTGGGACGGCGCGTTTCTGGAAGAGCACAAGATTCACCCATCCCTCGATGAGGCGATTGCTAACGCGACGGGAGAGATCACCGTCGCTGTTCAACTCGCTCTTGGAAGCGGCGAACGCAATGTGCGTGATAACCCCGAGGTGAAACAAGCCCGGAAGCTGGCGTCCCGCGTGATGGTTGACGCTTACGGCGTGGGTAAGTTCACAAACGTGCGGATGAAGATCGACGCAAGCAGAATCGCAGATCTTGCCGCACTGCCCAGCGTTGTGAACGTCGAGCCCTGGACTCCTCCTCAGTTGTGGGACGAGCGGGCGTCGCAGATCGTAGCCGGCGAATTGACCGAAGATCATACAGCGCCGAAAGGACCGGGATATTTGGCTTGGCTTGCGGCGCACGGGTTTTTATCCAACTTCAGCTTTGCGATAGACATCGCGGACAGCGGCATTGATCGGGGCGGAATAACGCCCGCAAAGCTTCACCCTGACTTTCTTGATTCAAGCGGGCAGAGCCGTGTTCTGTATGCGCGCGATTACACATCCGAGCTTGATCCGGGCGATGTTCAGGGACACGGCACGATCAACGCGTCGATCGCCGCCGGCGCGAACACATCAGCGGCGGCAGGTTCGCGCGACTCATCCGGGTTCAACTATGGCTTAGGAGTTGCTCCTTTCGCATTGATCGGCTCGTCCAAGATTTTTCAATCCAACGGGGCTTACGATCTTGTCGAGCCTTACACCAGACTTGTCTCGGACGCATATCGTGACGGCGCTCGGGTGATGTCGAACAGTTGGGGTGAGGCTTCCAATACATACTCAATCGACTCGCAGGAATACGACACGCGCGTTCGTGACGCGGTTCCCGATCAACCAGGGAATCAGGAAACCACGATTTGTTTTGCCGGTGGAAACAGCGGGAACACCAGGCGCATCAGCGCGCCAGGCACTGCAAAAAACGTGATCTCCGTCGCGGCCGGCGAGAACTCACGCAAAGATGGCACTGATGGCTGCTTCGTGAAAGACACGGATGCCGACAGCGCGATGGATATCGCGTCATTCTCTTCGGGCGGACCGGTTGATGACGGGCGAATGAAACCGGATATCACGGCGCCGGGCACTCACATTCAAGGGGCGGCGTCTCAGCACCCGCTCTTTGACGGGACCGGGGTGTGCGGGCCGGACGCCAACGAACTGTACTTCCCGACAGGTCAGACCCTTTACACCTGGTCATCGGGCACCAGCCACTCGACGCCGCAGGTAGCTGGAGGCGCCGCGCTTGTGCGACAGTTCCTGATAGGGAAGGGCGAATCGCCAACAGCCGCTTTGGTAAAGGCGCTGCTACTCAACACGCCTACTTATATGACCGGCGACCGCGCCGGTGGAAATCTTCCCCAGGCTCAGCAGGGCTGGGGTCTGATGAGTCTGAATCGCGCGTTTGACAGCACGCCGAAGATTTTCGTCAACCAGACGGATACATTTACGGACAGCGGGCAGGAGTTCGTAATAACTGGCGAAGTAAAAGACTCTGCGCAACCGTTTCGAGTGACTCTCGCGTGGACCGACGCGCCCGGTTTCTCGGGCGCCGCGCCCTGGGTGAACGATCTTGATCTTGAAGTCACCATCAACGGCCAGGTGTATCGCGGCAATAACTTTTCGGGTCAGGACTCTCAACCGGGAGGCGATACGGACACAAAGAACAATGTTGAGGCCGTGTGGCTCCCGGCCGGCGTCACCGGTAGTTTCGTCGTTCGCGTTCGCGCGGCCAACATTGCGGGCGACGGGGTTCCGGCCAACGGCGATCCGAGCGATCAGGACTTTGCGCTTGTAGTTTACAATGGCGAGAAGAAGGACGTGCCGGTGGCGGCGCTTTCGAGCGTAACGCTCGCCGGAGGCTCGGACGCCTTTGCAGATCCCGGCGAGACGGTGTCGATGAAGCTCAGCATAACGGATCTCTCGCCGATTGCGTTGATGGCGGGCCACGGGACGATCGCGACCTCGACCAACGGAGTGACGATCACAACCGGCGCCGTTGATTTTCCAAACATCGCTCCCGGTCAGACCGCTGAGAGCACGACTCCTTTCGCGTTCACCGTTGCTGCAAGCGTGGCGTGCGGCAGCAAGATCAACTTCGTGGTAGACGTTGTCAGCCAGGGTTCGGTCTCGCGAGTTCCGCTTACAATGCGGGTGGGAAAGACTCAATCAACGGAGTTCTTTTCGGATACGGTCGAGGCGGGAGAGGCGCAGTGGACGCACGCCAGCGGCATCAAGAAGAAGAAGAAGCGGCTGGACACATGGGTGATATCCGGTAAGCGAGTGCATTCAGGCGTCAGCTCCTGGTTTACGCCGGATATCGGCGCGCAGGTAACTGATGTTCATCTTGATACCGTTCCGATTCAACTTCCGTCGGACACCCGGAACCTAGAGTTGGTATTTTTTCACACCTTCGAGTTCGAGCGGGGCACATACGACGGCGGGGTGATCGAGATCTCCACCGGCGGCGACTTTGAAGACCTGGGAGCAAAGATCCTGAAGGGCGGTTACACCGGAACGATCTACGAGTTCACTTCGAACCCGTTGATAGGCAGATCGGCGTGGATCGAAGGGAGGCTTGGTACGTTTCAAGAGGTAGTGGTGGATTTGAGCAGCTTTGCGGGCCAGACGGTGACGATCAGGTTCCGGATCGGGACCGACCAGGACGGCAAGGGACTGGGTTGGTACATTGACGACGTGAGCTTGCGCGGGGATCGGATCACTTGCACTCTCCCAGGGCAGTAGCAATAGATCGCCGCGGTTGAGATGAGCAACTCAGGGATTGAATGCTCCTGCGGGAACAGGTGAAATATTGACAAACTCACGGCTCACCAAGTTTCAGAGTGAGTAGGTAGGGCTTGCCCCGCGAGGCCAATACCAAATTCCCAAGTTTCAGAGTGAGGAAGGGTGGCTTGCCCCCGCGAGGCCAAATCGGAGAATCGCAGAATCGCAGGCCCGGCACCGATCTGTCGAAAGGGCTTGCGGTCTGGTTGCAGGAAGGGTGCCCAGATCCCTAAAGCTTGGGGATGTCTGATTATCCGACGAAATACGCAACGACGGTCGGTGGAGAGAGATCCTGCTGCTAACCGATAAAGATAGCATAACGCAGGCGAACTTCATCAACCTTCAACGCCATTTCTCCACTTGTACCGGAAGGTCGAGCATCTAGCCGTTCGGGTTCAAACCTCGCTCAGTTTCTTATTGGATAATCGCCAAACTCAGGAAGACGTTGGAGCGCTAAGAGCAGCCTTGGCAGAATTTGCGTACGAGCGCAATCCAAGGATCTGGGAGAAAGACGCTCAGGGAATTCTAATGCGCCAAGGAGAAATCGAAAAGTTTGGCTACAAGGCGGAGGGAGGCGACATCCGGGACATGAAGTATGTCCTGGTAAAGGGAGAAGACTCAGAATGCCGTAACTGCAAAAAGTTGGAAGTTGAGCATCCTCGGATGAAAGCTGCAGACGGCCCTGATCGCAGTAAGACTAAGGATGTTCTGTGCTACTTCGTGATCGGAGACTCGATGATCGATGGTCGGCGTTTTCTAGGGGTGTTCATTAACGCTGAAGACGGAACCGAACCAAGCCTATTAGCCCTCCTGGTCGTGTTGCCTTCAGAAAAAAATCCATACGAACTTGGACGGTTTGCAGAATTCCGCACCCACGCCTAGAATTGGCCGACCCTAATCAGGCCGTTTGCTACTTCAAAAGGAGAGACACCATGAATATTAGGAGAATATGGATCTTTGTTGCACTGGCATTGCTCTTTGGCGCCGCCCCCTTATGCCTGGCGGACAACCCAAACATGGGATCGTGGAAGCTGAACGAGGCGAAGTCGAAGCTCGCTCCGGGTGCTATGAAGAACCACACCGTTGTCTACGAGGCGGCAGGCGACAATATTAAGGTCATCGTGGAGGGCGTCGATTCCGCCGGCAAAGCTACCCGCAGCGAATGGACGGGCAAGTTTGATGGCAAATCCTATCCGGTGACTGGAGATCCTACGTCCGACACCCGCTCCTATAACCAGATCAACGCCCGTACATTGTCGTTAACTGCGAAGCAGGGCAAAAAGGTCACCTTGACTGGACGAATTGTCGCGTCGAAGGATGGCAAGACTCGGACCGTCACAACGACTGCGACTGATTCGAAGGGCAAGAAAACAAACTCCACAGCGGTATACGACAGACAATAACCGAGCAACTGGCCCCCCCGGACAAAGTGCAATACCGAGGTGTTCCGTTTGGCAACAGCGTCGGGGCGGGGTCAGGCTTCACTTTATTGACATTTGATCCGCCAGGGCGCGTGGGGCTTCACCCTAACCGTCAAGCTTCGCAGGGCGCTCAAATCGAGGGTTCGGTCTTCTCAAATGGCAATAAAGTGAAGCCTGACCCCCTCCTATACCTATATGTAAGGAATCAGCATGGATCAAAATCCAATCAAAAGATTTGGCGCACTGTTTATTCTTTCAGGAAGTCTCATGGCGCCGCTGCCAGGTCAACAACCGGTAACTCGTGGTTCCATCGTTGGAACTTGGAAAATACAGAGATTCGAAGAAGTGGGAGGCCATGCCTTCGAGACAATTGAACTTGCTCAGAAACAGATCGGGAAGAAGATTAGTCTACACCGGAAGGCTTTCAAACACGACGACAACTTTCTATGGTTCACGCCGACTCCATGTTCTCGTGCTAACTATCGTGTCGAGATGCAACGGCTCAAAGAATATGATACGGCACAGAAAGGAACCTTAGCATTCTAAGGATTGCAAGAGGCCAGAAAAACTGAGATCGTGACAGTCGTTCTTTTCTGTGATAGTCGCGCTGCATACAGTCTTGAGGTGGACAAGGAAAACCATCTTGCTATCTATTATGACGGATGGTTCTTCTTCCTGGTGAGGGTGCGTCCCGCGTAGAGCAAGGGCTGACCCAAAAATCCTAGTACTTATCCTCATGGTGCCGGGCCTGCAATTCGGCAATTCTCCTAGCTCTCCTACCAACGAGAAGAACATTTGGTCTATGATTCTCGTATTCCGGGAAGTCGAAGGAGGCGTACCCTGTGTTCTGTCCTCAGTGCGGTTCAAATCAAAGCGACGACATCAAATTTTGCAAGAGCTGCGGCGGCAATCTATTCGCCGTGCGGCAAGCAGTAGCAATGCGCGACACCCCTGAGAAATTCGATTGGGGTAAGACCTGGGTCGCCGAGTTCTTTCTCTCGGAGGGCGAGCGTGAAAAACGGAAAGAGCAGCTCGAGCTTCAGCGCGGAATCACCCCGGAGGTCAAACGAGAAAGAGAGTTCAGGGCGGGAGTCATCACTTCGTCCGTCGGAATCGGCGTGTCTATCTTCCTATACGTGATCATGCAAGGGGTCATTGGAGCGCTTCACAACCCCGGATCCGAAGTGGAAATCCTCAGCCGAGTTTGGGTCGCCGGAGTGATTCCTTTCTTCATCGGGTTGGGTCTGATTGTCACCAGTCTTTTCGTGGGCCGCGACAGGAGAAAAAGAGCTATTACCGATGCGCTCGAGGGCGGCGGTACATATCAATCGCTGCCGCCGAGCGATACCGAGCGCTTCGCCCGAGCGCCGTTCAGCGTCACCGATCAAACGACACGACAACTGCAAGAGCCCGATCAGAAGCAGTAAATTAGTCCTTGATCTCCTTACTCTTTCTTGGCCCATTTGTCGGCGAACTCAAAATTTACGTTGCTTCGTTCGCTAACAAAAGCGTGATCTTTTACGGCTGGCAGGAATACCTGCTTGCGGGTTGCCAGAATTATGTTTTCATCGATTCCAAATCCCAGTCCGTTTACAATCTGGACATCACCCACCGATCCATCAGCTCTGTAGTCAACGGACAACACCACAGTGCCTGTTATGTGACTCCTTCGAGCAGCTTCTGGGAGAATGGGTTCACCCCAGACCAGTAACTGAGGGGCTCTGTCCTTTACTGGAATCTGATACGCTTTCTGCTGACCTTCATACATCAAAAGGTAAAACCGCTTCTTCGATTTCTCATCACTCTTCTTTTGGAGGTAGTTGCCTGCTTCTCGAAGCCGCTTCCACCAGATGGACTCCTCAGCGGTGCACGCCTCTGTTGCTTCGGGAAAATCATAGAATGTTCTTACCTCTGCGCCTGATTCGGTTTTGCGAACCGAAGGTGATTCTGGTTTGCGGGCACCACCCATGCTCTGGCAGGAAACGCTGCCCGAGCGTGCAAGGGCCAAAAGGAGAAACAGAACGAGCAGTGCGCTTGGTAGAACCTTACTTGACGGGATGACATATCTTAGAATGTTCATGTTTAAGACTCGTGTCCACAGCTTCTCTCGGCGGTGATCGAGATTCCATCGATGGTTACTGACTACGGCATAAGCCTACCATGACTTAAATTTTGGGATCAACAGGAGGCGCGCCTGGCGCTACGCGGCCTAACCCCGTACGCGGGGTGGTTCCGGAATAACGTGAATGAGTCGTGTCAAGTGTGCGCAAGCCGGCGAAGCTTTCGCTGGAACTCGCGCGGATCGACGCGGTGCTTAAACACCTTCACCCCGTTTATGAAGATCACCGGTATGTCGTTGCCGTATTGCTCGCCTAGTGCCGGGTTTTCGTCGATGTTGACCTCTTCCATCGAGTATTCGCCGTCGCAGCCGGAGGCAGTTATTGCGGCCTTTGCCTCTTCGCACAAGTGGCAGCCAGGACGGGTGTAGATGGTCACCGTTGGTCGTTTTGTTTCACTCATAAACAGACACACCCGCCGCGGTCGCTTTGCTTGACAAACTTTGCGACGACATGCTAAAAACCGATCACTTCATAATAAAAGCGGTCCGGCGGTAAAGTTCAGGCTCGATGAGAAACGTTCGGCAGAATTCATACAGTATATGTCGGCGAGGCGCGTTCCCGGCCCTCGTTGAAACACATCGTTCTAATCGTCTCTCTTTTGATGGACGGACGCGTGGAGACCTCCAACATGGACAGCGTTCAGGATGCGAACCAGAAGGCTGAGGGCGAGGAAAAAAAGACAGTAACCCCAACGGCAGAAAAAGCTACACCACCGGCGCCGAAAGCGCCAGCATCTCCAGATAAACCTAAAGCCGCCGCAAAGGCCGTTGGCACCTCGGCCGGAGCTAAGGGCAAGACTGTCGAAAGCACGCCGGACAATCCGGTCAATAAGATGCGCCGCGCCATAATATGGACGTCGGTGGGCGGGTTCCTCGCGACCTGCTTCATGATGTTTCTGCGCTTCTTCCTTCCGAGAACCATCTTCGAACCAAGCACCGTCTTCAGAGTCGGGTACCCTTCCGATTTCGGCTTTGGGGTCGATACAAAGTTCCAGCAGCAATATCGTATCTGGGTCGTTCGCAACGCCGAAAGATTGTTCGTCATCTATGCCCGATGCACTCACCTGGGTTGCACTCCCGATTGGAAGCCCAGCGAGAATAAATTCAAGTGTCCGTGTCACGGAAGCGGCTACACCAGCGAAGGCATAAACTTCGAGGGTCCCGCGCCGCGCCCGATGGATCGAGCCCACATCGAGCTGGATCCGACGGGGCAGATCCTCGTCAACACCGCCCAACTATATGAGAAGCCGAAGGGCGAGACGGGACACTTCGACGATCCGGGCGCGTTCATTTCGGTGTAATCCAAACTCGCTGTTGAGAATCTATCGTTCGAGTTGCACGCTGTCCTTCGATAAAGCGATGCCATCAGGAGCTTAGAAAATGGAACCTGAGAAGCCTGATAAGCCTGAGTTGAGAAGCGGTGCGGGTGTCACCGTCGCGGAAGAGGCCCCACCGAGCGTCAAGGAAAACATCAAAGCGGAAATCGATCTTCTCAAGAAGAAGGCCGCTAAGGAATCGGTTCTTCAGGAGATCGAAGACCTCAAAGACCCGACAAAATCGCAGATCTACAAGTCGATGTTCAGGGTCAAGCACGAGCCCACGCCGCGCTCGCGGTCGTTGGGGGTGCTCACAAACGTTTTCCTGCACCTCCACCCGGCCAAGATCAATCGCGACGCGGTTCGCTTCAGCTATACATGGGGCATGGGCGGCATCACGTTCTATCTTTTTATCGTGCTGACGTTCACCGGCATCCTGCTGATGTTTTACTACCATCCGTCGAAGGGGCAGGCTTTCCAGGACATCCTCTATCTCGAGAACGATGTGCCTTTTGGAAAACTGCTTCGCAACATGCATCGCTGGGCGGCGCACCTGATGGTAATCACCACGTGGCTGCACATGCTGCGAGTGGTGCTGACCGGCTCGTATAAGACGCCGCGCGAGTTCAATTGGTCGGTAGGCGTTGTGCTGCTGGTGCTGACGCTTCTGTTGAGTTTCACCGGATACCTGCTGCCGGATGATCAGCTCGGGTTTTGGGCGGTTACGGTTGGAACCAACATGGCTCGCGCGACTCCCGGGCTTGGACACGAGGGACCTTTTGGGGCGCAGTTGGGAATGACATCTTACAACGACGTGCGGTTTGCATTGCTTGGGGGTTCTATAGTTGACGCGAACGCGCTGCTTCGGAGCTATATCTGGCATTGCATCGCGATTCCGACGATTGTCAGCGTGCTGCTCGCCGTGCACTTCTGGCGGGTTCGCAAAGACGGCGGGATATCAGGGCCGGCCCCGGTTCAGCTCGAGTCGGAGATGAAAGCGGCGGGCGCGAGATCAGTGAAAAAACGAGTCGGATAAATTGCCGATTGTCGATTGGCGATTGCCGATTTCGGAAATCGCCAATCGGCAATCGACAATGGAGAAATTATGGATTGGGCACAACTGTGGACTATCGCTTCGGCGCCTGACAACGTGCCAATTGTGGCAATGCTCTTTCTGGTTCCATTCTTCCTTTGGTTGGGACTGCGGCAGGCGCGGGCGAATGACAATCTGGTAGATGAGCTCGAAGCGGATCCCAAGCTCGCCAAGACCCATCATCGCAAGACCTGGCCGTGGAAGTCTCACTGGTCGCGTGAGTTGCACGTATGGCCGTACCTGCTGAGGGTCGAGTTCCTCGCGGTGCTGATTGTCACGGTCCTTCTTTTCGTGTGGTCGATCACGCTAAATGCGCCGCTCGAAGAGCCGTCGAACCCCAACCTGACGATGAACCCCTCGAAGGCGCCGTGGTACTTCCTCGGGCTCCAGGAGATGCTGGTCTATTTTGATCCGTGGATTGCGGGAGTCGTGATGCCCAGCTTGATCATCGTCGGGCTGATGGCGTTCCCCTACGTTGACTCGAACCCGATGGGCGTCGGCTACTATACCTGGAAACACCGCAAGGTGGCGATCGGCGCGTTCATGTGGGGCTTTATCATGTGGATAATGCTGATCTTTATCGGGACTTTTATTCGAGGTCCGGGATGGGTGTGGTTCTGGCCGGGTCAGACGTGGGATCACAACGTTCAGCTCTATGAGATAAACCGCGATCTTCCCGACATCTTCGGGATCACATCGCAGCCCTTGAAAGGCATTTTCGGGTTGCTCGTAGTGGGAGCTTTCTACCTGATTGCGGGTTTGCTGATCCACATCGTGATCACCTGGAGCAAGTTCGAAAAGAAGATTTTCGAGCGAACTACAATGTTGCAGTACTCGGTGTTTCAGTTCTTCGCGATAACCGTGCTGGTTAGCATGCCTGTGAAGCTCTTAATAAGGCAGGTATTCCGGATCAAATACGTGATGGTTACACCGTGGTTCAACATATGACGATGAATGATGAATGATGAGTGATGAACACCCGGAATTCATCGTTCATAATTCATCGTTCATAATTCATCATTTCCTTCCCAGGGGAGTTAGATGGCAGACACTACTCAAAGCGAGCAGCTAGAGAAGAGGGCTCCGGACGCGCCTGAGCTCGACCCAATTGCCGATAATTCGATGAGCGGCGCTCTATTGATATCCTCGCTCTTGCTGGTGGTGACGTTAGTATGGTCGCTATACGACGAGGTGGTCGGGCAGCGTCCGTGGAAGGGCTATCAAAAGGACTTCGTCTCGAAGTACTCGGAGTACCTTGACGCCGCGAAAACCCGGCAGGGTAATTCGGAGAAAGAAGTCAAGGAGCAGCCCGAGTACATCGAACTCAACGATGCATACGAGGCGGTCGCCGCCGAGGCCAAAGCCAAGACGGACCCCATAGACGCAGAGGTCAAAAAGATTGACGCCAGGATCGATGCGGTGACCGAGCCGTTTCAGAACGTGCGATCGTGGATCGTTGCAAAGACCTATCAACTCGAGGTGACCGACAGCCAGTCCGGGAAGGACAGCCTGCGAGCGGCTATCGAGAAGAAGAAGCAAGAGAAGGTTGAGTTCGAGATGCCCAACGAGCAGGGCATCAAAGAAAATCAGTCGATGACCTTCACTGATCTCGAAAACCTGTACAACACCCTGAGAGACGATAAGGCGCGCCGGCTGGCCGAGCGGGTCCAGATTACTCAGCCTCGCGACGCGGCGCAGAAGAAGCGTGACGAATACATGCAGGACCACCTCGGCGGCTTGACCAAGGAGCAGGTGGGAGGGTTGCAGAAGAAAGTCGAAGACTTCAAGTTTGAGATCAAACAGATAAACGTAGGCGGTGTTGTAATCGACCGCTGCGAGTCTTGCCACCTCGGGGTCCGCGAGCCAATCAAGATAACAAAAAGGAACATGGGTTGGACCGGCGGCGAGGACCCATCCGAAGACGCAGAAGCGACTGCTTTTGTTTCGCATCCCAACAAGGAGCTGTTAAAGACACACGACCCCGATCGCTTCGGATGCTCCACCTGTCACGGCGGCAACGGACGCGGCACAACTTCGGTTGAAAAAGCCCACGGCAGATATGAGCACTGGCTATGGCCGATGTATTACAACGAAAACGTCGAGGCCGGGTGCAATCAATGTCATAGCCGCGACCGGGTCCTGCAAGGGGCGGAACTCCTCAATCGCGGCAAGAACCTCTTTCAGGTTCGCGGGTGCGCGGGTTGTCATCGATATGAGGCTTTTGACCGCGAGGCCGACGCCCTAAGCAACGCGCGACAGAGCACAAAGACTCTGGAAATCGAGCGCGACGATAGGAGACGCGAAATTACCCAGACCGGCGCGGCGGCGGATGCGGCGGCCAGCGACGAAGAAGCGACCGAGCTTCGAAAAAAGGCGGACGCTCTCCGTCAGATGATCTCGCAGATAGACGCGCGAATCGACGAGTTCGACATACAGGCCAAGTACTTGATGCAGGATGTAAAGAAGATTGGCCCCAATCTGAAGGAGATCAAGGCAAAGCTGCGAAAGGATTGGATACCGGTGTGGCTGTCCGATCCACAGGCCTTCAGACCGGGGACGAAGATGCCTACTTTCCGTCTTGAAGACGAGGAGGTAAAAGCCATCTCCGCGTTTCTCTGGCAGTCGGCGCTCGACGTAAAACTGCCTTCACAGCCGCAAGGCGACGCGACTCACGGCAAGGAGTTGTTCAAGACGCTTGGGTGTCTGGGCTGTCATTCGATGAATGGCCAGGCGATCGACATGGGCGACGGGATCATCGGGGGCGACTTTGCCGCGAACCTCTCGCGTGTCGGAGAAAAGGCGAACTACGACTACATAGTCCGCTGGGTCCACAATCCGCGACAGCGGCTTGCGCCCTACTCGCCTACCCTGAAGCGCGATCTCACGCCCGCGGATTACAAGAAAAAGAACCTCCCGTTTGTGTTCGATGACGATCATTCAAAGAGCCCCGTCGATGGGCGCGAGCTGCAGATCCAGAACATGACGGTGATGCCCAATTTCCGGTTGTCGGAGCAAGACGCGCACGACGTCGCGACGTTCCTGTCCATGCAGAAGCGGCCCGGTATTGAGTATCGGACCGCTTCGTTCCTTGATGATGCGTCGCTGCTGCCACGCGGGAAACAATTGGTGCAAAGATACGGCTGCGCGGCGTGCCACGAAATCAAGGCCATGGAGGATGAGCAGCGAATCGGAACCGAGCTGACTCTGGAAGGCAGCAAGCCCATTGAGCGGTTGGACTTCGCGCTGCTGCAGCAGCCGGCGATGCAGGGCAAAGACCCGATTACCGGCGCGGACATCAGTCGAGAAGGCAGGGAATCGTGGTATGACCACAAAGGCTTCTTTGAGAACAAGCTTCGAAGCCCCGGCATCTACGATCGAGGCAAGGTGAAAGCGACGGATGACCGGCTGCGGATGCCGAACATTTATCTTCCCGAGAGCGACGTCACCGCGCTTGCGACCTTCCTGCTCGGCAGCGTTGAAACGAATCTTCCCGAATCGATGCGTTACAACCCGGCCGGCGGTAAGAAATCGGTTCAAGACGGATGGTGGATCGTTCAGAAGTACAATTGCATGGGTTGCCACAACGTGCTTGTTGGTCAGGACTCCATTCTGATGGGGCTGCCGATGTATCAGAGCGCCGACGGAAAGGAGCAGTTGCCGCCGCGGCTCACAAGCGAAGGCGCGAGGGTCAACCCGGATTGGCTGCTACGTTTTCTGAAAGACCCGTCACAAGCGACGCCGGCCGAGAGAACGGCGTTGGCACAGGCGGTGAGCGGCCACTCGCCGCAAACGGGCGCCGACGACTGGAGCGAGAGCCTTGGATTGCATGCGCAACCCGGGGTAAATCGCAACGGAGTTCGGCGGTATCTGAAGGCGCGCATGCCGACCTTTAACTTCTCGCCGAACGAGCTCCAGGCGCTGGTGAACTTCTTCATGGGCGCATCGTCACAGGCGCAGCCATACATACCTGAGCGACTGGATCCGCTGGCGGCCGACGAGCAGGGCATGGCTCGGGCATTGTTTAGTTCGAATGCCGCGCCTTGTTTGAAGTGTCACATGACCGGCGATCCGGCGCACGATGCGAGAGCGACGGCCCCGAACTTCCTGTTGGCGCCCGACCGGTTGAAACCGGCCTGGACGCGAAGATGGCTGCTGGATCCGCAGTTGATCAGCCCGGGTACCTCGATGCCGTCAGAGCTGTTCAAACGCGATCAGGCTCACGATCGATGGGTATTCAACGGGCCGACGCCACCGGCGTTCCAGACTTATGAGAAGGATCACGTCGACCTGCTAGTGCGATATATGTTCCAGATTTCGCAGGACGAGCAGAAGCGGCTCGGGACGGGTGGCGGCGCTCCGAGCGCGGCTCCTGCGCCCGCAAGCGCAGGTAAGACGGCAATCCTCGATCGCCGGAGTCGCCGCTCGAATAGTCGCGGGCCGATCGCTGCGATACGGGCGCCATAGTCTGGGAGCGCAGGTTCAGAGTACAAGTGTTCGCTTGCTTGATTCGATCCGCTGATCCCCGCAAGCAAGCTAAAGCTTATACTCTGAACCTGCGCCCCCGGGGAAGTCAGATTTGATGTTTTCGAATTTATTGTGACGCTGAGTTCTTACGTTTGAGTAAGAGTTGAAACCAACAGTCACGGAGAAATGCAATGTTAAAAAGACCAGGAACAGTTTGGGCGCTGTTGACGCTGGCGGCCCTGGTGGTCGCTGTCGGCTGCGGAAAGAAACACAATACATCGATGGATGACAAGGAGAAAGACGGCGCTGCCAAGCCGGCATATGCATCCAAGGGCGACGAGGGTACCATCACCGGAAAGGTCAGCTTTGACGGTGCGGTGCCGGTGTTGAAGAAGATAGACATGAGCCAGGATGCGAATTGCGCCGGCGCGCCCGGTGATAAGACCGCCGATGATCTGGTGGTCACCGACGGGAAGCTGGAAAATGTGTTTGTGTATCTCAAGGGCGGCCCGGTTGACAAGTTTACTTTTCCAATACCGTCTGATCCGGTTGTGCTTGATCAGCAGGGTTGCAGGTATCACCCGCGCGTGCTCGGCATTCAAACGAATCAAGTCTTCAAGGTTGTAAACAGCGATAACACGACCCACAACGTTCATCCCTCGCCCAAGACGAATCAGGAATGGAATCAGATGCAGGCTCAGGGCGCCGCGCCGATCGAGAAGAAGTTCCCCCGTGCCGAGACCCTCATTCCGGTCAAGTGCAACCAGCATCCTTGGATGAAGGCCAGCATCGGAGTGCTCGGTCACCCGTACTTCGCGGTCAGCGGTAAGGATGGTTCTTACACAATTAAGAACGTCCCACCTGGAAGCTACACCCTGGTCTTCTGGCACGAAACAAAGGGCGAGCAGACTCAGCAGGTAACCGTCGGCGCCAAGGAGTCCAAGACGCAGGACATTACCTACAAGGGCACGGCTACAGCAGCCGCGACGTCGATGCAGGTTGGTCCGGCGCTCGTATTGCCTTAGGAGTTGCTTAGTCAATGGGTAATGAAGTGAGCGAGAGACCGAACATCGGGCTCCACCGGCTTGCGATTGTACTTTCCTGCATGACCATCGTCTTGTTGGTGGCCGGCGCGCTGGTAACCAGCAACGAAGCAGGGGATTCCGTGCCGGACTGGCCAGTCTCGTTCGGACGGTGGTTGATCAGCTCAAATAACTTTGTTGCCAACGTTCGGTTTGAGTACTCACACAGGGTCATCGCGGGGGTTGTCGGGCTGACGACCCTTCTTCTGGCGGCTTGGGCGCATTTTAGTGAGCGGCGATCGTGGGTGCGTCGGCTGGGGTGGATTGCTTTTTTGGGTGTTGTAGCACAGGCAGGTATTGGCGGCTTGAGAGTTCTGTTTCCTGCTCACAAGGCCCTGATTGCAGTCCCACACGCTCTGGTTGCCCAGAGCTTTTTCGCGGTCGTGATTGCTATCGCCGTATTCACATCGCGAAGCTGGGCGGCGGCTCACGAAGTGAAACCGGATGCCGGCGGCACGCCGCTTCGCAGGTTAGTCGCGGCGACGGTTTTCGCGGTGTTGATTCAGCTTGTGCTTGGGGCGGGTTTTCGCCACCAGGCTTTTGGTATCATCCCGCACATCCTCGGAGCGCTGGCGGTGACGCTTCTGATTGTCTCGACTCTGGTGGCACTTATGCGGCACCACGGGGACAACCGGTATCTCGCTCGACCGGGGAAGATCGCCTTTGGGTTGCTGGTGGTTCAACTCTGCCTGGGGTTGGGGGCTTATGTCGCCCGCCTGGCCTCGGCGAGTGACCCGCAGCCCCTCGAACCGATGATTTCGCTGACGGTTGCGCATCTGGTTGTAGGGGGGTTGACGCTCGCCACTATGGTTGTGCTGGCGCTGAGATGTTATCAGGTGCTTGCTCCGGCAAGCGAGCGATCGGTTGACGCAGTCGGCGCGCGCGGGTTGCATTCATCCGCCAGAGGAGCGGCAGTATAAACGCTATGGAATCACTAGCAGGACAGGTTGTGATCACTGATCGAGCGAGCTTGTCGTTCGCCGCGAAGCTATCCGCCTATGCCGAGCTCACAAAGCCACGAATAACTTTTCTGGTTGTGTTGACTGCGGCGGCCGGGTTTTGCATGGGCTCACGGTCGGGGATCGACTACGCGCGGCTGCTGAATATGTCTATAGGCATCGCGCTGTTGTCGTCTGGACTTGCGACGCTCAACCAATACATCGAGCGGGATCTCGATAGATTGATGCGCCGGACGCAAGGTAGGCCGCTACCCACTGGAAGGCTTTTGGCGTCCGAAGCCGCGGTGTTCGGAGTCCTCCTTTCGGTAGTTGCCACGGCGTATTTGGCGATCTTGGTAAACCCGCTGTCGGCGTTGCTTGGTGTGGCTACGTTCGCGAGCTATCTATTCGTTTATACCCTGCTGAAGACCAGGACGACCTTGTCGACGGTGCTGGGTGCGTTTCCCGGCGCTATGCCGCCGTTCATCGGGTGGGTGGCTGCCAGCGGATCGGTCACCGTCGAGGCTTGGATACTGTTTGCGATTCTGTTTCTGTGGCAGTTTCCTCACTTCCTTGCGATCGCCTGGATGTATCGCGAAGACTATGCGCGAGCCGGGATCAAGATGCTGCCGGTTGTCGAGCCGGACGGAAAGGTGACGGGCCAGCAGATCATCACCTACACGCTGCTGTTGGTCCCGGTGAGTTTATTGCCGGCGGTGACCGGGCTGGCGGGCTCGATCTACCTCGTGGGGGCGGCGATTCTCGGTGTGGGGTTTCTCTATTTTAGCGCGCGGGCGGCGCTTGTTCGAACGACGTGGCAGGCGCGTCAGCTGCTGCTGGCCTCGGTGGTTTATCTCCCGATACTTTTTGGACTGATGGTGCTGAATAGATAGGACCTATAGATCAAATAGGTTCTATATCTTGAGGAGACTATGGGCAAGATCACAGGCCTGTTGATGTTCATCCTGGCAATCGTCTCGGTGATGCTTTTTGTAGCACAACCTCTGATGTTTGGGTCAGTGCTTTGGTGGTTTCCTGAAGGCATCTCTGAACATGCAAAAGCGATTGACGACCAGTTTATGCGCACGCTCGTTGTGGTGGGAATAGGCTTCACCTCCGCGCAGATCGCGCTCGGTTACGCCGTAATTCGCTTCGGGCGAAAGGGCGACGCGAGAGCGGTATACACCCACGGCAGCAACAAGCTCGAAGTGACCTGGACTATGGTCACCGGCGCGGTGTTTGTGGTGCTTGCGATACTCGGTCAGAGAGTGTGGGCCAACTTGCACTTAAACGAGGCTCCCGACAATGCCGTCAGGATCGAGGTTATGGCCCAGCAGTTCCAGTGGAACTTCCACTATTCTGGTGCCGACGGCGTGAGGGGACGGACCGAGCCGCAGTACATCGACGATTCGGCGCTGAACTTCGTCGGGCTTGATCCGACCGACCAGGCGGGTAAGGACGATGCGCAGCTGACCACACTGATTATTCCGGTAAACCGACCGGTCGAGTTGACGCTGAGATCCAAGGACGTGATCCACAGCTTCTTTGTCCCGTCTTTGAGGTTTAAGCAGGACACCTTGCCGGGGATGGCGATCAAGGTGCACTTCACGGCAATGAAGGAAGGTAAGTACGAGATACCCTGCGCCGAGCTTTGCGGAAGTCTTCACTACAACATGAAGAGCAATATGATCGTCGTTCCGAGTGACGAGTTTGACCGTTTGATGGCGATGTCTGAGGAGAAGTTGAAGGATCAACTGGGCGGGTTGACCGAGCGCTACCCGTACTAGTTCATGACACGAGGAGTTCAGAGTCCGAAGAAGTTCAGAGCAAAAAAGTTTAGAGTACAAGCTTTAGCTTGCGAGTATTGCGATCCCATGGCCTGCAGCCTAAAGGCTGGACTCTGAACAGGCTGGACTCTGAACGAGGATCGACAGGAGGCAGAATGGCAGACGTGATTCATCCGGTTCACGGCGAAGTTCATCGTCACCCGGCGCCGACGAGTTTCATTCGCAAGTACATATTCAGCGTCGACCACAAGGTGATCGGCATACAGTACTGGTGCCTTGCTTTGTTTGCGGTGTTCGTGGGCATGGGTCTGTCGGCGCTGATGCGATTGCAACTCGGATGGCCGGGTCAGGAATTTGGGTTTCTCAAGACCTTGTTTCCGCACGCCGCCGAAAACGGAACGATCTCCGGGGAGCTATACCTGTCGTTGCTGACGATGCACGGTACGGTGATGGTGTTTTTCGTGCTGACGACGGCACCGCAGGGCGGATTCGGCAATTATTTTCTCCCGATTCAAATCGGCGCGGCTGACATGGCCTTCCCTGTGCTGAACA
Organism: Blastocatellia bacterium; assembly: GCA_963737945.1. Taxonomy (GTDB): domain Bacteria; phylum Acidobacteriota; class Blastocatellia; order UBA7656; family UBA7656; genus Onstottus_A. The sequence continues at coordinate 23,358 of CAVTUR010000006.1, forward strand.
TGCTCTCGTTCTGGATTACGTTTGTGGCTCTGGTGGTGCTGATGAGCGCGTTCTGTGTGAACTTCTTTATCGATGACGCCAACATGGTGAATGTGATAGGTCCGATTGGGGGTTGGACCGGATACGCTCCGTTGAGCGCGATTGGAGAGAAAGTGGGTCCGGGACAGGGAACCGGCGTGCTTTTGTGGATCACCAGTATCGCGCTGTTCTGTGTTGCGTCATTGCTCGGTGCGCTGAACTTCATCACGACCATGCTGAACATGCGCACGAAAGGCATGTCGCTGATGCGGCTGCCGCTGACCTGCTGGGCGTGGTTCACGACTGCCATTTTGGCGCTGCTGTCATTCCCGGTGTTGCTGGCGGCGGGCATTCTACTGTTGCTGGACCACCTGGCTGGCACCAGCTTTTTTATTCCGGGTGGGTCCTATGTCAGTGGAGAGCTGCTAAAGGAGCACTCCGGTGGATCGCCGATTCTGTGGCAGCATCTGTTCTGGTTTTTTGGTCATCCGGAGGTCTATATCGCGATCCTCCCGGGCATGGGGTTGACTTCGCACATACTATCGACGTTCGCGCGAAAACCCGTCTTTGGTTACCGGGCGATGGTGTACGCGATCTTTGCGATCGGGTTGCTCGGGTTCTTTGTTTGGGGCCATCACATGTTCATCAGCGGCATGAGCCCCTATTCTGCGATAGCCTTCTCGCTGATCACTCTGACGATAGGTGTGCCTTCGGCGATCAAGACTTTTAACTGGCTGGGTACGTTGTGGGGCGGACAGATTCGCTTTACCACGCCGATGCTGTTTGCGATCGGGTTTGTCTCGCTTTTCGTGTCAGGCGGAATCACCGGGCTGTTCCTCGGCCAGACCTCGATAGATATTCCGCTGCACGACACCTACTTTGTGGTGGGACACTTCCATTTGATCATGGGAGTCGCAGCGATATTCGGAATGTTCGCAGGCACCTACTTCTGGTTCCCAAAGATGTTCGGCAAGATGATGAACGAGGGGATGGGCAAGCTTCACTTCTTCATCACCTTCATCGGGGTTAATGGGATCTTTATCCCGTTCCACGTGATGGGAATGGCGGGGGCGCCGCGCAGGTACGCCGGGCATGACAAGCTGAATTACCTGCAATCGATTATGCCGATGAACCGGTTCATCTCGTGGGTGGCGTTCATCACGATTGCCGCCCAGCTGATCTTCGTGCTCAATCTGGTTTGGAGCTGGATAAAGGGGCCAAAGGCATCTGACAATCCGTGGGAGGCGACTTCGCTCGAGTGGACGATTCCATCTCCGCCGCCGCACGACAACTTTGCGGGGATCGAGCCGGAAGTCTATCGCGGGGCCTACGAGTACGGCGTGCCTGGCGCGTCAAAAGATTTCGTGATGCAAACGGACCCCGATGGACCCGACGGTTCTCACGGACACTGAGAATAGAAAAATCGCCAATAGAAAATAAACTGTGGCAAATACTTTAACAGCGGGTGTGAGTATCAAACCGGGGCTCGGCGCCGGGGGCGGTAAGCCGGGTCCGGGCGGCGGGGATCCGTTTGGTTCGGATCCCGGTGGCAGCAGGGACTGGCCGCCGGGATGGACCAGCGACGATGCGATCGAGCCTCAGAAGTACCGCATCGGTATGTGGGTCGGGCTCGCCAGCATCCTGATGCTGTTTATCGCCTTGACCAGCGCATACATTGTTCGAGGGGTGCCGGCTCTCAGCGGCGGAGACTCCGACTGGCTTCCGATAGATATGCCGCCGGTGCTGTGGGTCAACACCGGGATGCTGCTTCTGAGCAGCGTCAGCATCGAGCTTGCGCGTCGCGGGCTGAAGCGAAACGAGTACTCGGGCTTCAAAAGGTGGATCAGCCTTACCACGCTTTTTGGCGTGGCATTTCTGGCGGGGCAGCTCATCGCCTGGCGACAGCTCGCGGCGCAGGGCGTATTCATCAACAGCCACCCGCACAGCTCGTTCTTTTATCTGCTGACGAGTCTGCATGGACTCCATCTGTTGGGCGGGGTGATAGCGCTTGGCTACGTCACGGTTGCCGCGCTTCGAATGCGCATAGGGTTGAAGCGCCGCACGATCGTGGATGTAACTGCGATCTATTGGCACTTTATGGACGGATTGTGGATTTATCTTTTTGGTCTGCTGTTTTTTTTCCGATGAGATTTCACGAGCGGAGGCAAATAGATGGCGGAAGCGAGAGCAGAGAGTTTGGCGGTGAATGACTGGGGCGGCGGGGCGCATCCCTATCGCATCGGACATCGCAAGCTGGGTATGTGGCTGTTCATAATGTCGGACACGTTGACATTCGGCGCTTTGCTGGTTGCATACAGCTATGCGCGGGCCGCCAGTGTTGCCTGGCCGACGCCGTTTCCGTTCTCGCCGAGCATCATCTTCTCGACGACGATGACTCTCGTGCTCTTATCCAGTTCCCTCACCATGGTGTTCGCGGTGGCTGCGTCCAAGCGAGGCAAGATGGGGACAGCCCGCAAGTGGATCATCGCCACGATGGTGCTGGGACTGACCTTCGTCGTGCTGCACGCGATGGAGTGGAATCACCTCATAGGCGAAGGGCTCACACCGTTCGAGCTGCCGGAGGAGTGGAAGACGGCATGGCCCGGTGCGTCGCCGCTGTTTGGGTCAACCTTTTTTGGCATAACCGGGCTCCACATGTTTCACGTCTTGACGGGTGTCATCTATCTGGGCGTCGTCGCCGCGCGGATAAAGAAACTAAAAGAGGACGTGGAAGTAGCGGGTCTGTACTGGCACTTCGTCGATCTCGTCTGGATGTTTGTGTTCCCGCTGATCTATCTGTTGTCGGTTGATTATCACGGAGTCATCAAACCCTAAATTCGCGAGGATGCCAATGGTGGAATCGAAGCCAAGAGAAATAAAGACCTGGAACGCGGTGATGTTGGGGCTGTCTGTGTTATCGATCGCGGCCGCGGTGTGGGACGTAGCCTCGGATCAATTCAAGGGCGGCACCGACGATGTGTTTCTGGTTCTGGTCTGCCTGATGCTGGCAGGGCTGTTCGCGATTCCCCCGCTGATGTGGGCACACGCGAATGGAATGTTGAAGAACCCGTTTGCGGATGAGGCAGTTGAGGGAGAAGCGGCGATGGAAATGGAAGCGAGCCACGAAGAACACGGCGGGAGCAACCGCGAGAATGTGATTGTGTGGGGCGGGTTGCTCACGCTCACAGCGTTCGAGGTGTTTCTGGCATACATTCAGATCCCCATCACCCTGATGTTGATCATCCTGATGGGCGCGTCGATAATCAAAGCAGCGCTCATCGTCGCCTATTTCATGCACTTGAAGTTCGAGAGGCTGAGTCTGATCCTGACCATAGTGCCGACGCTGGTCGTCCTGCTCTGCCTGTTTGCGGTGCTCTTCCCTGATAGCTTCCGATTGCATAATATGAGACCGGCGGAACCAGTGCAGCAGGTCGAGCACGAAGGCTGATGCATTTCACGATGAGAAACTTACGAACATTGGTAGTCCTGGCGATCGCGGTTGGGCTGATGCTGGCTGCGGCGGACCCGGCCTTTGCTCAGTGCGCTATGTGCAAGGCAGCGATCGAAAACTCTACAGACGCGGTCGCGGCGAGCAAGGGACTGAACCTCGCCGCTCTGGTCTTGCTGATTCCGCCGGTGTCCATCTTCGCCGGACTCTTCGGAGTCATCTATCGCTACCGGAATGTTCAGGGAAGAACGCACTAGACGGAGCCCGTGTGGCCGGACGATTCGTCTGTGACCCCGGTTGCCAGTGAGAAATTTTCGCCTCGGCGAGGGCGCCCATCAGGGGCGCCCTTACGAGTCTCTGGAATCATTTATGTCTGTTAGTTTCTTACCGACCTTCAACGCGATATTGAATGCCACGAGCGGAATCCTGATAGTCATCGGGTTTTTCTTTATTCGCCGCAAACGGATAGCCGCTCATCGTGCCTGCATGATCGGAGCCGTGACCTGCTCCAGTTTGTTCCTGATTTCTTATGTCGTTTACCACGTGGGGTTCGGAGCCGGGGTTACTCGGTTTGCCGGGACGGGGTGGGTGCGCACGGCGTACCACACGATTCTGATCTCGCACACGATACTGGCTGTGACCGTAGTGCCTTTCGTGGTTGTGACTCTGAGACGCGCTCTGCGCGGCGAGTTCATGCGTCACCGCAGAGTCGCCCGATGGACTTTTCCGATCTGGCTGTACGTTTCAGTGACCGGCGTGATCGTCTATTTGATGCTTTATCATTTTTATCCTAGCCGTTAATTAGCAACGGAGTCACGGTTGCAACAACCTTATCAACCGCCGGGCGAGTGGCAGAGCGTTGGCGACATACCGCGTTTTCCGTTCGAGGATTTCGACCAGCTAAAGGCGGCGGTTGCGATCCGCAGTTTCAATATTGGAGTCAATTCGTTGGCAGCCGCTAAATGGTCGGAGCAGTTCAACACCGGTCTTAAGAAAGCCGTCATCGCCGCGCTCTCTTTGTTATTGGTCGTCGCGGCTTTTGCTTCGGTTGTTGCAGCGGTTCTTACTCGCGAGTACTGGCTGCTGGCGGCGACCCCGATCCAGGCCCTGGCGTTTTACCTTTCTCACCCGGCATCGCCAATCCACAAGTGGGTGACATTAGGCGGAGCCGTTTCGGTGGCAGCGTTTCTGGATCTGTTGTTCAACGGGTTGCCGATCGCCGCGGCACTCGTGGCATATGCGGGGCTGACGTTTGCGGCGGTGAGAGCCGCCGGATACATAACAAACTCGGCGTTTCGCAAGGCTCTGCTATCGGATGAGAAGTTGTTTCTGGCGGCCTACGAAGGCGGCGCGTGCACGCTGCGGAATAATCAAACAAAGATTGTCTATTCGGCGTGAACCGTCTCATGTCCGACAAACTTCAGTTTGGCGATATCGCCGGTAGGACGACAAACTTCAGTTTGTCGGACATCGAGGCGCCGCTGAGACTCCGGAGAATATTGCAATTGTGAACAACAACCAACCAGTTAACGACGACGAGAGCGCAACCCCTCAAGGCCGAGGCCCGAGTCGAAAGTATCCGTGGGCGATCCTCGTCGTGATAGTCCTGTTCGTCGTCATTCCGTTTATCTCCTGGTATGGAACGTGGTTTGGGAGACCGCTCTCGGACTCCAGGATGACCGAGTACCTTCACGATCAGGAAAAGCCACGCAATGTTCAACACGCGCTTGCTCAGTTGGGGAATCGTATCATCGACCGGGATCAGTCGGTAAAGCAATTCTACCCGGACGTCATTGCCGCTTCGCAGCATCAACAAGCAGAAGTGCGCATGACTGCCGCGTGGGTTATGGGTCAGGACAACACTTACGGAGACTTTCACTCTGCGCTGCTGCCACTGTTGCAGGATCCAAACCCGGGCGTCCGTCACAACGCAGCGCTCGGGTTGGTGCGCTTTGGCGATTCGTCGGGGCGTCCGGAATTGATCGCCATGCTCGAGCCTTACCGGGTTCGCTCGGAAAGCGCGGGGGTTGTCGAGCTGATCATCAAAGAAGAAGGCATCGCGGTCGCCGCAAACGGTCCGCTAGCCCGGGTACGTCAGGACGATGGAAAAACGATCGAGCTTCACGCGCCGGAAGCAGGACGGGTTGAGAGCCTGTTGGTTGCCGACAACAGCAGAGTTGGCGCGGGAGCTGAATTGATGAGGCTCTCGCCATCGACCGAGCAGGTGTGGGAAGCACTAAGAGCTTTGTATCTTGTGGGGCAGCCCGAAGACATTCCTAGTGTGCAGCATTACACTCGACCGACTCCGGCAATGCCAGACAGTGTCCTGAAACAGGCGGCGTCGACGTTGGAGGCTATTCGAGAAAGAGCGGGAAAATGACGACGTCAGGAACGCTTGGTTGGTTATTTTGAAAGTTTTGCGCGCTCACTCAATCGATCATTCAAAAGCGCCCTGAAAGCTTCTTCGTGGACTGAATCTCGGAGACAGCGCTTTGGAATGACAAACATCAAGCGGTCTGCAAGAAACAATAGGAAATTGGTTTTTGTTTCGAATGCCTCTCGGACGTTTTGCCAGGACTGATGCCCTGAAGAAGATTGGGCGTCACTCTGTATGCCCGTGACGGAGAATGTGTAGTGAATCGTCTCTTGTAACGACCGGTTGCTGGCCAACGACTTCTTTGAACCGAAGTAGGTACCCGCGAGTAGGAACAACAAAATCCCCCAAGGTATCAGGAATCCCCAAATCGAGGGGTTCTCTGTTTCGGACGACTTTGTTAGAAGTCCGGAGAAGTAAAGAATTGGATATATTCCACCGACGAACAGAAGCAGGAAAATCAACAACTTGAACTTGCGGAACAGGAACCAGTAATTAGCTCGCAGGTAATCCCTCAGCTCAAGCAGCACATCTATCTCAATTCTCCCTTCCGGCGCTGTCATGACTGGAGTAACGGACCGATACGGATCGTTGATCTACGGATTCAATACAAAGCCTGTCCGCCCTTCCCATTCGCTCACGTCCATCATCGCGATGGCGTCCCACGGACATCCTTCAAGGAAAGTACCTTCCGGGCCCTTGCTGGTGCAGAGCTTGCAGCCGATGCACAGGTTTGGATCGACTTCGATGCGACCGTTTGGATAGTAATCCTGATCAGGGACCCAGAACATGCAGGCGTCCACCGGGCAGTATTCCACACAGGCAGGCGAGCCCGCGCACCCGGTGCAGTTGTCGAGGATCACCGCGAGAATCTTTGGCTTTTTTTTCCTGAGGTCGGGCCGCCCGTGCGACATCGGCTCCATCTTCACAAACGGTTCGATCATCTCCGCAGCTTCGGCCATCGCGTCTCCTAAAAATGATTATGTCGGTGTACTGCCAGTTCGATTACGTTAACGTGAATCTACCATAAAAGTAGTAGCAGGCAAAAGCTGAGTGCGATCGCCGCAGTTGCTTCTCTGAAAATACCACCAACGCAGTTGGTGGAACCACCAAGGCAGTTGGTGGATCGTTCATACTCAGCCTACAAGACCGCGGGCGGCCCTTCTTCCCGAATCCCACCAACGCAGTTGGTGGATCGTTCATACTCAGCCTACAAATCCGCGGGCGCCGCCGATTCCCGAATCCCACCAACGCAGTTGGTGGATCGTTCACACTCAGGCTACAAAGCCGCAGGCGCCGCCCCTTCCCCGAATCCCACCAACGCAGTTGGTGGATCGTTCATATTCAGCCTACAAAGCCGCAGGCGCCGCCCCTTCCCGAAATCCCACCAACGCAGTTGGTGGATCGTTCATACCCAGCCTGCATCCTCTCCCCTAAGAAAAGCCTTCAGCAGAGCCGTCGTCAACTCGCCACAGGTCCCGGCGTAAGCAGAGGCCTGCCAAAGCTGATCTATCTTCGCCTCCACTAGCGCGTGAGGGAGATGCCTGGCGATGAAGTACTGCGCGTTGTTCATAAGGGACAGCGTGACTTCTTCGATTGTCGTCTTTGGCGTGATGCGAATCAGCAGGTGAACGTGGTCCGGTAAGACTGTGGCCTGATCAATGGCGAAGCCACGCCTGGCCGCCACATTCGTCCAATAGTTGACAAGCGCCTCGCCTATATTCGAACCAAACACGCAACGCCGGAACTTCGTGGCAAGAACAAGATGATGGGTCAGATCGAAGGTGGCGTGTGCGGTTGTCAGAGGCGCGGCTGTGGGGCTCTAAAACGAAACACCGGAGGAAGGGTGCGCTTGCTATAGCCGTGATGCTCGGCTTGCGCGGCGAGATAATCCCTGACTGCCTGAACTCTCACACGCCCGACGCTCCTTGCGAGATAACCCCGCGCCCACAACGGTGGCGCGATCCCAAATTCGTGGCACAAGGCAGCGGAACTCCGGCCTTTTAGTGTTTTCATCACGTCCGATATTCGCTGGTTTGGCCGAAGGCTCAGCACCAATTGAACGGCCTTCGCTCCTTGTTTCTTTTCGATTGCGTGGAAATCGTTGGTCTCGCACAAGTCGGTAAGCGCTTGCGAGAGCGCTGTGGACTTTGAGGGATGATCGAAGAAGGGACGGCGGCGGTGAGTGCGGAAACAGAGGTGGTAATGGAGTTGGTATGCCATGAGATTTCTTTGAACGGCTCGACCTGCATTGTGCGAGAATACGCGAGGAGAAGCCGAGAGGACAACTTTCAGGCTGGGTATGAACGATCCACCAACTGCGTTGGTGGGATTCGGGAGAGAGTGGCGGACGCCTGCGTAGGCTGGGTATGAACGATCCACCAACTGCGTTGGTGGGATTTGGGGAGGGAACTGCCTCGGCGGCTGCGTAGGCTGGGTATGAAGAATCCACCAACGCAGTTGGTGGGATTCGGGAGACGGCGGGGCAGGCGGACCTGTCGGCTCAGTATGGATCACCCGCTGGCGTCACTTGATCTGGCCGTTCGCACGCGCCTTGTTCAGGAGCGACGTGACTTCCTGCTTCCTGTTGGTGAGCTCATCCGGGCTGAGACCGCCAACCGCGATGTACTTCTGTAAGCTGTCGGCCGCCTTCGCGTAGTCCTGTGAACTCTTGTAGGCGCCATAAAGTGTCAAGTGAGCGTCGGGAAGATCCTTCATGTCGGGAAACGCCGCTGCTACTTTGAGCGCTTGCTTACCGTCGTCGATCGCAGCGGGCATCTCGCCCTTCAAAAAGTGATTCATCGAGCTGGTCTCAAGCACCAACGCCAGCCTTCGCTTATCACTCAGTTTCTGAGCGAGACCCAGCGCTTCGCTCAGTTCCTGTCGCGCCGAGTCCAAATAGCCGGACTTCTCCGGGGCGGATAGTTTCCTCGAGTTGAACTGCACGAATCGTGTTCGGGTCTTCGCCACCATCCAGTGAGCTTCAGCCATCACGTTGTTGTTAGAGTAATTCGCGTGTCCGAAGATGACGTGCGAGATCGATAGGTGTTTGAGACCGGTCGAAAACTTCACCTTTTTCTCGCTTACCTTTGTGAACAGCTCGAGAGCCTTTTCAGCCGTCTTGATCGCCTCTTTTTGTTTGTCTGTTGAACCCTGATGGGTGAGGACGTCGGCCAACTCGAGATATGCCGCCGGGTAGCTCGGATCGTCGTTAATCGCCAGTCTCAATTCCCATTCCGCTTGCCGAGGTTTATTCAGGTAGAGCAGCAGGTCTGCGAGCACGACTCGCGCGAATGCAAAGTCCGGATGCGCGGCGATGACCTCGCGCAGGTCTTTCTCGACCTGGTCGAGGTTGGCAACGGCGTTGAATCGCGCCTCGGCAAGCAGCGTCTTTGTCTCGAAGTCGCTCGGCCGTAGCTGTAGCGCCCGCTGAAAACTCTTCACTGCGTCCTTATCTAACCCCAGCGACTGCTCCGCTCGCCCGCGATAGACAAGCGCCTCGGCGTAGTCACCGCCGTCGGCCTTCGACTTTGAATCGAACTTGTCGTTCGCCTGGTTGAGCTTTTCGATCGCTTTTTTGTAATCCTGCTTGTTGAAAAGGTCTACACCCGCGCGCAGGAGATCCTCAGCATCCTTCGGGGCTTTGATGTCGGGGGGTAAAAACAAGTTCACCATTTCACCCGGATCGGTGAGCGTGTCATCGGCCGAACCGCTCTCGCTGAAGGCAAAGTTAATAGTGAACGGATAGCTCTTGCCCGCTGCAACCGCTGGTCGGCCATTCCCGCTTCGTGTTCGCTTTTGTAAATACCAGCCGGTGATCGCCCGCCGGCACCCTGAAGGATCTCACCACTCCCTTCTCGAGGGTGGCTTCGGGCTTGTCATCGATGGCAACATCCACGCCGTCGATATCGGGCACTCGAATCTTCAACAGACCGAAACCGCCTTTCGCCCCCTTTGAGGCGAGGTTGGCGTAGGTGACGACCGACAATGCCAGGTAGTTGGCCTCGACCGCCGTGGTGTTGGCGAATGGATGCTGCTTGTTGTCGGTCATCTGGGGCACGCGCTCATCAAGGAATTGAACGAGTTCGTCGAAGGTGACTTTGCCGTCTTCGTTCGCGTCCGCCGTTCCGCTCAGCCCTTCGACCAGACAATAGGTGAACACTCCGTGGTTGAAGTCGTCCTTCTCATATGATCTCTCGGTGGCTCTTGCGGCAGAGATGAAACCGACGCCCTGGGGGATCTTGTTCATCAAATCCAGGTATCGTTGATTTGCGACTTGTGAATCATCGACCCCGCGTCCGATCAACTGCACGCCCCCGCTGTAGCAGGTGTCCGACAGAACGAGTCCCTTCTTCGCTTCAAGCCCGTCGACGGTTTGCCGGAAGGTTTCCATTCGCAGCGCGGTCTTTTCGGCGTCGCGAAGATCGGTATCATAGAGCAGGAAGTACGGTACATCCCGCGATGTGTTCGTTTTGGGATCGAGGGTAGGAATAACCCCGCCGTGCGCGGCGATGTAGATGACAAAGAAGTCGTTGGGCTTTGCTTGCTTGAGCTTGGCGAGAGCGGCGAGGACATTCGCCTTTGTCGCGGTCTCATCCTGAAGTGAGAAAATGTGATCTTCAGGAAACCCGCCGCCTTCAGGGCTGCGTAAAAAATCTCGCATGGCGTCAGCGTCATCCGCTGCGTGCTTGAGGTTCGATATGTGATTTCCATCGAGGTCCTGATCCCCGTACAGATAACGTGAAACCCCGATGATTACGGCCCACAGACCGACCGGCGGCCCCTGGCTCGCAGACATTTCGCCGCTGGTTGCTCCGACTCTGATCTTTAGTCCTCGTTCCCTTGTTTGTGCCGCGCTTGTTCGAAACGCCGTGGGCGCAAGCAAAGTTAACAGGAGCGACACGACGGCCGCGACTCGGGGTAATGAGAATCTATACATGTGCTTCTCCATGATTCCGTACGCGGTAGTTAGGGCTTGATCCCGGGCGGAACCACAGGCGTAATCGGCTCGCTGCTTCCTGAATTGGTGAGCACTACTCCGGTGACTACTCCCGCGGTTGCCGCCCCGGCGACGACAAGCAGCGTATTCTGGGTGGTGAAGAATCCCGCGCTGGATACAACGTTAGTTGGAATCGTCACGGATGCGTTTGTGCCTTGCACCTTTACTACAATCGAGGCTGCGCATTTGGCGGCCCCGGCAAGTAACGGCGCCGCCGCGATTCCGCGATTGTCGGTCTTCTGCACAAATGTAGGTCCGGCCAGGGCACCCAGCCCGAGCGCCCCAAGACATGGGTTGGCGAGAGAGAACAGAACGGGCAGATCCGGTAACGGCTTGTCGTTCTTGTCAGTCACCTGAACTTGAACCTGCCGAGTGCTGCGCGCTCGAACGCTGAACTGCGCGCCGGATGAAACCGGGCGTCCCAGATCGTCGACAACTCGGATGTTCACATCTTGAGGCACGGGCTGGTCCTGGATTCGAACGATTCCGGCAACGGTTCTAAGCGACGCGCGACCTTCTTCTACGGTGACACTAAAGTTCGCGCCGCGCGACGCTGTAAACGCCGATGTCCCAGCCTCTATATAAGCCCCCGCGCCGGCATGCAACGCCACATTGATGCTTCCTTCTACGATCGAGGCCACCAGCACATCGTAGCCGGCGTCATCGGAAGAGGCGCGCGCCGTCGCGAATCTGACTGTTGCTCCTTCAGAGAGAGTGACCTGACCTATCGAGTCCAACGCTACCCTCACCCTGCGATCAGGGCGAACCTTTATCAACTCGCCACCCCAGATCGCCGTCTCCCCTCTGGCTACGCGACCGTTGACGGCGACAGCGGAGTCGCTCAGTGCATTCAGCTTGATCGCACCGATCGGGCCGAAGCGCGCGGTAGCATACAGACCGGATTGGACCTTTCCGGTTCCGTGCTGTCGCCGCCGGCACGTGTCGATGGTGGAGCCAAACCGGCCGCAACAGCTACTATCAAGAAGAGTACCGTTCTTGGGTGTCTGGTCTTCATTGATCCTCCTCGGGCGTACACGTGATGGCGCGCCCAGAATATCGTCATCTGAGCTTTATGTCCGGCGGATACAACGTAACGCGGCCCTTCCGGGTCATCAATTCTATGTTGGCGGCACTGATCGATGTTGCTGAGGATGAAGGTGCAACCACGCTCGTCTCCCCGTCGAACACGGTCAGGCGCACGCTTGTGATCGAAGGGCTACCGTTTGCGCCGGTGAATCTCTGGTCGACACTAAAGCTCTGACCTCTGACCAGATTGGCCGCGCTTATTGGCGACCCGAGATCGATATCGAACGGCCCGGCAACCACTTGATCGTTGTCATCAAGAAACTCATACTTTGCGCGGGTCACGTCTAGATTCGAGTCGAACACAACGTAAGAGACAGTGATGTCGTTGCCGCTCCGGGTGAAGACAACCTCTGGCTTCGCACGTGGATTCAATAGATTGACAAGGACAACCTGAGTTGAGACGCTCGCGACCAGAGGAATTGAAATATTGGCCCCGGCGTTCTGTCTGAAGACGATCTTCGACGTGACGACGTCGGGCAAGACGTTGCTTGCCGCGAGCCCCGTGGTTTTGCCCGCGAGAGCCGGTAATAGAGCCGCGAACCTGAGGCAGAGGTTTTGGATCTGGCCAGGTTGAATGGTCAGCACTGCGCCAATATCCAGCGCGCTCAGGGATTCATCCGAATTTATGACGCTCAGGGTAAAGAACCGCGTGTCATTTGGATCAGTGATTCGCCCGTTGTCGACTGTGCCGCCGGTGCGAACGATTGAATCCAAAGTCAGCACAAGTGGTTCGAAGCCAACATTCTCAATGGTGAACGGCGTGCACGGATTCTTCTTCGGCTTCGGGGGCTTGCGCCCTGGAGAGGCAGCGAACTCGATCGAAGTCTTGTTCCCGGGGAGCGTGGTCTTCGCTTGAGCCGCGCCGACGCTGACGATAAACGAACAGCTTGAACTGTTGCCTCCTGAGTCGGTGGCCGTGCAGGTTACCGGCGTGGTCCCTGCTGAAAAGGTCGATCCCGATCTGGGCGAGCACGCAACGACTACGCCTGGAAAGTTATCGGTCACAGTTGGGGGAGGATAGTTCACGACTGTTGAAGTCTGTCCCGCCGGCAAGGAAGCATTCACGTTCGAAGGGCAGGTGATGACCGGCACCTCGCCATCCAACAGCGTCACAAAGAAGAAGCAATTGCTTGCGTTATTGGAATTATCGGTGGCCGTGCACATTACAAGCGTACTGCCGGCGGGAAATGTCGAGCCCGGCGGCGGGGTACAAACCACGCTCGCAACCGTGCAGTTGTCGGAGGCTGTCGCTGCCGGATAATTCACGACACCGGATAACTGGCCCTTCGGCAACGTGGTTGAAAAACCTGTCGGGCAGGTGATCCTGGGCGGAGTGCTGTCGACAACGGTGACGGCGAATGAACATGCTCGGGCCGACGACTGCGGTGCAGGAGACCGTCGTAGTGCCTACCGGGAACGCGGAGCCTGAGGGCGGAGCGCAGTTGACTGCCCCACAGGCGCCGGATGTTGCCGGCGAATAGGTGACTACCGCCGCACACGATGACGCGTTCGGCGATGTGAAGGCCATCCGATCCGGCGGACACGTGAGCGTACAACCCATCGAGGTGACCGTGGTGGTCGCGGCGGCCGAGTTGTTGGCCGGGTTCGAATCTGCTGACATTCCGCTGACCGTGGCGGTGTTTGTGATTGTCGCACCCGGCCCCGCATTCACGTTTACCACGAGTGTAATAGGAATCGACCCGCCCGATCCAAGCGCGCCCAGTGAGCAACTGATTGTGCCCGTTCCCCCCGGCGGTGGTGCACTGCAACTGCCCGGGCTCGTGAGAGAGACGAACGTGGTGCCGGCGGGCACTGTGTCGCTGAAGGCGACCCCGGAGTCCGGATCGGGTCCGTTGTTTGTAATTCCTATCGTGTAAGTGATATTCGAGCCCGTCAGAACCGGATCAGGCGAGTCTGAGTTGGTTATTTGTAGATCAGAACCCGATACCACTGTTACCACGTTCACACACGCCGAGAACTCGGAGGTATCGCCGAATTCGCTTGTCGCGGTAGCCGTGATGACCCCTGATGCCAACACCCACGGGAAGAACGACGTTTATCGGGGCGACGCAAGAGCAACCATTCATTATTACGGTTGAGCCAATAAAGGTCCTTCCCTCACCGAAGCCGGATCCGTCGCAGGCGCTATTGGAAAAGAACTCGATCGTGTAAGAACCCCCTGGTTCGCTGTCGAGCGAACCCACAACGGTCGTGGTCGCGCCGTTGCTGGTAGCGGATGTCAGGACTGGAAAGTTCTGTTGATTGTTCGCGCCGCCATCGCTGTCACACATATCGTTCGGCGTTACACTGCCGTCATCGCTAAGATCGATTCCCAGTCCGCTATTGGAGAAGATAGAGTTGCCGAGGATGGAGTTTCCGGCGCCGCCGAAAATAGTCACTCCATTTCCGAAGTTATTGGCGATTACATTGGAGCCGATAAAACTACTGTTGGCGCCCCCATCAGCGACAATGCCGGCTCCGCCATTTCCAATCGCGCCTGTTCCGGTCACATCGGTACCGATAAAATTGCCCACTATAAGGTTCTCAGCCGATTGAGAGGAAAGCTCGACGCCTGCGCCGCTGTTACCCGAAATGATATTGCGATCGGCGACTGAAGGTCCGCCGATGGTGCTCGTGAACGCATCGATGTTCACCCCCGGTCCCCCATTGGCCAGTGCCGAAGTACCGCTCGCGTCGGTACCAATGAAGTTGCCTTGAATGACACAGCCATTAACTCCTCCCAAAATCTGGATGCCGCCCAGATTGAAGCGATTAATGACAAGGCCTCGCACGGTGACATTTGAAGCGAGTATTGTTAATCCGTTACCCTTAATCACAGCGGTGCCGTTCAATTCGACCCGCGGTGATCCGCCGTCGATGGTGACCGCTTCGGTGATGTCAGGCAGAGGGTCCGTAGTGACGTCGATTGTGCGCGAGCCGGCGAGATTGAAGGTGATCAAATCTGCACCCGGCGTCGAGTTAGCCTGGTCAATCGCATCGCGGAGCGACCCCGGTCCCATATCGTTGTTGTTTGTGACGGTGAAAGGTGCGGACGGCGCCGCAAGGTTAGCGGTGCGCCTTTGAGACGACTTGCCCCCCACCCCTCGCACGGGATCCACCCTCTTATTGCTTGCGGATGTGTTCGGAAGGAGGACGGAGGGGACCAGCAGCAGCACCAGTCCTGACAGGAGGCGACCCCGAGCAAAGCGCTTCTTCATTTGATCTCCTCTCCGCGCGAATTATCTGCAACTCAGGCGAGAGTTCCGCACTTGCCCCCGCCTCGACAGAGCCGATCGCGGCGTCGCTGAGTTGCTGGTCCAATTGAGGCACACCGAACTCTCTGTGTATTGAGATAGAGACCGAAGATCGAAGCCAGTATGATTGGTTCGCCCCGAGCCGAAGCCACGTGGCTATCGCGCACTCCCCTGCCTCTCTGCCAGCGCCACGCCGTTTTGACTGCGAAAGCATATTCGCGGCCGGGCAAAAAGTAAAGGCAACGAGTCTCGGAGCGGTTGTACAGATGTCGCAGTCAAGCATCTCCGTTGGGTGTCGATTCGGTGCCGGAGAGTGGGTTGATGGTTGGATTGTCCCCAATAAAATCCTCCAGCGACTAGCCTTTGCCGCGCGCAAATTCTTGTTCAGCCTTTTGCTTAGGTGCTATGATTTCGCACCAAATGGCTAAGGAAAAAGTCCTCATCGTAGACGACGATCAGATGATTCGCTGGACGCTTACCGAGGCGCTCCGCAACTGGAACTACGCTTGTGTCGAGGCTGGAACAGTCGAGGGGGCTCTGGGTGCGTTCGACACCGACCAACCCGCTGCAGTGCTTTTGGATGTAAACCTGCCGGATGGCTCGGGGCTCGACGGCTTGCGGGAGATCAAGCGGCGCCAGCCGGATGCAGTCGTGATCATGATGACCGGCAGCGTGTTGGTTGCGGACACCATTGCGGCGTTGCGCGGCGGTGCATACGACTTCGTAGGCAAACCGATCAACCTCGAAGAGCTTCAGATAGCGATTCGCAACGGCATCGAAGCGCAGTCACTGCGAAGGGAAGTTCGGCTGATTCGACGCGAACGCGCTCGTCAATTTAGCTTTGACCAGATAGTGGGTCAATCGTCAGGCCTTCGTGAAATGTTCGCGCTGGCCCGGAAGGTGGCCGAGAGCGAAGTGTCGTCTGTTCTTTTGCAGGGCGAATCGGGAACGGGCAAGGACATGGTGGCCAAGGCGATTCACTACGGATCGCGCCGCGCGGATCTCCCATTTGTTGCGATCAACTGCGCCGCGATTCCCGCGAACCTTATCGAAAGCGAATTGTTTGGGTACGAGAAGGGTGCGTTCACCGATGCGAAATCTCGCAAGGAGGGGCTGTTCGAGCAGGCAGAGGGTGGAACCCTTTTTCTGGATGAGATCGGCGAGCTTGAGCTGAGCGTGCAAGCAAAGCTGCTTCGCGTCCTGGAGGAAGGCTCTTTCAGGCGGGTCGGCGGGCTGCGAGATCTCCCGCTGGACGTGCGGGTGATCGCTTCATCGAATCGCGACCTCAGGACTGACAGCGAAGGCGGGCGGTTCCGCCTCGATCTGTACTACCGGCTTTCCGTGATTCAAATCGACATACCTCCATTGCGTGAGCGGGGTGAGGACGCGATCTTATTAGCTCAGCATTACATAAACCTTTTCAACGGGCGGCTTCGCAAGCGTGTGCGCGGGCTGACGACCGGGGTTGCCGAGACGTTCAGCCAGTATCCCTGGCCAGGGAACGTGCGTGAACTACGCAACGTCATAGAGCGGGTCATGATACTCGAGGACGGGGATTTGATCACGGCGAAATACCTGCCGCGAGGCTTTGGAAAGGATGGAATTGAAACCGCGCACGAATCCGCCGCCGAATGGGCGACCAGGCACGAGTCAGGGCACGAACAACCAACCCCCGTAGCCCAACCGGCGATCAGCCTTTCGTTCCGCCTTCCGCCTGAGGGTGTTGTCTTAGAGGAGGTAGAGATGTCCCTTGTGCGGCAAGCCCTCGAGCGAAGCAACGGCAACCAGACGCGAGCCGCGGAACTGCTATCCATATCCCGTGATCAACTCCGCTACCGCCTCAAGAAACTCGAACATGAAGCTGCCGGATAAGGGGAAACGTCTATCCCCATCTGGCAATTCTGGTTGCGAACGTCTGCTCGATAGAGCATCGCTACGAATTCTTCCTTTCTGGGTAATTCTTCCCTCTCGCTGGTCATATTTCGCAACCAGCCGCTGCTGTTCCTCACCCAAATAGCGAATTAGCGGCGGCACGTTCATTGCTCTCGAATAGACGGAAGCGCGAGCGCCCGCTCAAGGAGGCCGGTCTGGTCATGGTGATCAACGAGCGAATAGCCTTTGAGCGGATCCTCTGTCCGATCGATCTCACCCCGGAGTCGGATGAATCACTGCGTTACGGGATAGCACTTGCAAAGGCCTACGATGCGAAGCTCTTCGTCATCAACTGCACGGACAGCTACGCCGTTAGCGGACTGACTGACCGCGCAAACATAGTGAGGGTCCTGGATACATCGGTTCGAAAGTATTTGCGTCACGCAGATTCGGCTGATTTCAGTTGGGAGCCCCTTCTGGTTGACGGAGACCCAAAGGAAGCGATCACCGAGCAGGCGGCCGAGCGCCGGATTGACCTGATCGTGATGCGCTCGCGACGGCGGCCCTACGCGGCGGCGTTGCTCGGGTCAACGGCGGAGACCGTATGCCGCACCGCTCCGTGTCCGGTGATGGTGACACATCCCCGCGAACAATCCTGGGCCGGAATCACAACAAATGAGATCGGGCTGCAGAGAGTACTCGTTGCATACGACTCTTCGAGCGACTCGGAGCTTGCGCTTTCTTACGGGCTCTCGCTCGCACAAGAGTATCAAGCCGAGCTTCACCTCTTACACGTCCTGCCTCCCCGAACGGCGAGGCCGGACGGGCCCGAGATGGCCTTGATGCCGCGCGGAGCCGAGGTCGGTTTCCGCGATGCCGCAAGTCGGCTTCGCAGCGCCGTGCCTCCCGAAACGCGCTTGTGGTGTGAGGTCAAACAGGCTGTGCGGGAGGGCCATCCCTACCGCGAGGTTCTTGCGTACTCCGATGAACAAAGCATTGATCTGATCTGCATGGGTGCAAGCGGCGTTGGGTTCGGAATGCGTGCTTTGTTTGGCTCCAACGCGGACCGAGTGCTCCGCCAGGCTCCATGCCCGGTGCTGATCGCGCGGCCCCTCAGACCGGCGTTCGCTGTGCCCGCCGGCATTCAGGGATGAGGATGCGCATTATCCCCGGCATGGCGAAGGAGTCTGACCTGTGAAAATACTACTAGCGATTGACGGATCAACATTCAGCGACGCGGCGGTCACCGAAGTCGCGAAGAAACCATGGCCGACGGACTCAGAGGTTAAGATCATCTCGGTGGTCGAACCGCCACTGATGCCAACGGTTGAAACATGGGTACCGCCGGACAACTACATCGAAGCTCTCGAGGCGGCAGGCGAGGATCAAGCGCGATCGATTCTCAGCAAGGCGGTTGCTCGCATCCACGAAGGGCAGGGTGACCAGCTTCGTGTTTCAACCGAGGTTGTCAAGGGGCATCCGAAACACGCCATCATAGACGAAGCGGATGCGTGGGGTGCCGACCTGATCTTGATGGGTTCGCACGGCTATCGGGGGCTGACAAGGCTCTGGCTCGGCTCGGTTTCGCAAGCCGTTGCATCGCACGCCAAGTGCTCGGTCGGCATTGTTCGCGAACGCCAGACGTGAAGACGTGAAGAGTGAAACGTGAAACGAGAGGCGAGGGACATTATTAGGAATCTCTGAAAGTCGACGGTTATCTACGCAGCCGCCCATCAGATTTCACGTCTCACTCGTCACGTTTCACTCTCAGAGGTTCTGAAATGATCACATCACTGAGCCAGGAAGATGCTCGTGCGCTTCTCGTCGAAGCCAGGATCGGGAGACTGGGGTGCCTGTATGCGGGTGGCCCCTACGTGGTGCCGGTCAACTATGTATTTGATGGCCAGAACATCTACGTGCATTCGTTACCTGGGCGCAAGCTTGAGGCCCTTCGAGTCAACCCCCGGGCCTGTCTTCAGGTCGATGAAATCATAGATCAGTATCGATGGCGAAGTGCGATCGCCTTTGGCATCTACGAGGGCATAACCGATACGGTCGAACGCGACCGCGCTGTGCGGCTTCTCCTGGCCCGGTTCCCGCAGTTGACGCCAGTCGAGTCTGTTCCTGTCCATGATGGTCAGTCATCGGTGATCGTCTTTCGTATTCGGGTCGACGAGATCACCGGCGTAGGTGAGATCTAGCAGCGTATCCTATTGGTCATAGTCGGACCTAAAGGATATGAGTCGGAATCTTCGGTGACTCAGCGGCTTCGCGCGGCGGTTTAGCTGGAGCGAGCCAGTTGGCCCGCCGGATCATGTATCAGCGGGCGTCCGAATCTTGCAGCTGCCCTATCTTCGTCACGACAGCCTGTCGGGCAACCTTCCCATACGATTTCCTTCTTGTGTGCAGCATCCCCCCCTTGTAGCATGTAGCCACCGGGATCATCAGCAAGCAAAGCGTTTGGAGTGTTTCAAAGCGTCTGAGTTGAGTGTGCCGCTCGCTCGAAGAGTCCGCTGGAGACTAGAGCCATGAAGCTTGACGGAGAACGTAGGGACGATCTTGTTGCGGCAGTGCTCGACACGGCTGGTGCATTGATAGTCGTGTTAGACCGCAACGGAGCAATCGTAAGCTTCAACCATGCCTGTCGAAGAGACGACCGGCTACTCCTTTGATGAGGTGCGGGGGCGCATTCTTTGGGACTTCCTCCTGGCGCCCGAAGAAGTTGGAGCTGTCAAAACGGTGTTCAGTTCTCTAAGTCCGCTCGAGCGTCCAAGTCAGTTCAGAAACTACTGGCTAACCCGGGACGGCGAGCGGCGGTTGATCGACTGGCGGAACACAGTACTGTTGGACTCGAACGGTGAGGTGGAGTTTGTGATCGGCGTTGGCCTCGATAGCACTCACCTTTATCAATCCGAAGAGGATCTGCGACTGTCGCTCAAGGAACTCGCCGACATCAAATTCGCACTGGACGAATCCTCTATTGTTGCGACAACCGATCAGACCGGGATAATCAGGTACGTAAACGACAAGTTCTGCGAGATCTCGAAATATTCGCAGGGAAGAGTTGTTGGGACAGGATCACCGCATAATCAACTCGGGCTTCCACCCGAAGGAATTCATTAGGAACCTGTGGACCACGATCGCGAGCGGCAGAGTCTGGAAGGGGGAGATCAGAAATCTCGCAAAGGACGGGAGCATTTATTGGGTGGACACGACTATCGTCCCGTTCCTGAACGAGAACGGCAAGCCATATCAGTACGTCGCTATTCGCAACGACATCACCGAACGAAAGCGTGCCGAGGAGCAACTCCGAGAGCAGGCGACCCTGCTGGACAATGCTCAAGACGCGATTCTCGTGAGGGATCTGGAGGACAATATTCTGTTCTGGAATGATAGCGCCAAGCGGATCTATGGCTGGCCTGCGGCAGAAGTGATCGGAAGGAATATCAAGGATATCGTCTATAAAGGCAACGCTGCTCAATACGACGAAGCGAAACGAACGGTCCTCAGCAGAGGAGAGTGGAAGGGCCAGCTGCGACAGCTTACAAAGGACGGCAAAGACATTATTGCGGAAAGTCGGTGGACCCTGGTGCGCGATGACCGGGGTGAGCCGAAATCCGTGCTGGTGATCAACACTGACGTGACCGAGAAGAGAAAGATCGAAGCACAGTTCCTCCGTGCCCAGCGAATGGAAAGCATCGGTACTCTGGCAAGCGGCATTGCCCACGACTTCAACAACCTGTTGTCGCCTATTCTTATGTCGATCCAGCTCTTGCAGTCGAGGATATCGGACGAAGACGGGCAGAGGCTGCTGGCGATGCTTCAAGCAAGCGCTGAACGCGGGGCAAGCCTGGTCAAACAGGTGCTCTCGTTTGCTCGGGGCGTCGAGGGCGAACGAATAACTCTTCAAACCCGCCATCTCATCAAGGAAATCGTCAAGATCTTAAACGACACTCTACCCAAGTCCATCGAGGTCGAGTACGAAGCAAGTGACGATCTCTCGGTAGTGGCGGGCGATGCAACGCAGCTCCATCAGGTGCTGATGAACTTCTGCGTTAACGCGCGCGACGCAATGCCTGGTGGAGGCAAGCTGACCATCAAAGCCGGCAACGTGCGCATCGACGACAACTATGCGCGCATGAACCTCGAAGCGAAGCCAGGCCGCTTTGTTGTGATAAGCATCGCCGATAATGGAATCGGCATACCGCCACACATCATCAACAAGATATTCGAGCCCTTCTTCACAACCAAAGAACACGGCAAGGGAACCGGGCTCGGGCTATCGACGGCGCTCGGCATCGTCAAGGGGCACGGCGGGTTTATCAACGTCTACAGCGAAGCTGGCAGGGGGACGCAGTTCAAGGTCTATCTGCCAGCCGCAGAGACCCCGTTTACCTTACAATCAGAGTCATCAGCGTTCTTGCCGTTCGGCCGAGGCGAATTGATCCTGGTAGTGGACGACGAAATCGCCATCCGCGAAATCACCAGGGGAACGCTGGAAGCCTACGGATATCGCGCGCTCACCGCGGCGGACGGAACTGAAGCCGTGGCGTTATACGCGCAGCACAAGGACGAGATCAGGCTGGTGATGACCGATGTGATGATGCCCTTCATGGACGGCGCGGCGACCATCCGGGCTCTGCAGAAGTTGAACCCTTACGTGAAGATCATCGCCAGCAGCGGACTCGCCGAGAACGGCAAGATTGCCGACATGAACGGGGCAGTCAGGAAGTTCTTGCCAAAGCCATATACTGCGCAGACGCTGCTTATGACGCTGAACGAGTTGTTGGGTGAGGAGCAGCCTCTCGACTCGAACTAAGTCTATCGATCGACCGGCGCGAAAAACCGGTAGCATCGTTGTGAGTTGCGTTGCCTTGCAGTGGTGATGAGTTCCACAGGAGTGAGCACGAATGCCGCAAACGCCGCACACTGAACGTCACTTCACCTCGAGCCTGACGGTGCGAGACATCGTGATAGGAATGGCTGACGGGCTGACCGTACCGTTTGCTTTGGCGGCGGGTCTTTCAGGCGCTGTCGACTCGAGCACCATCATTGTGACGGCGGGGCTTGCCGAAATAGCCGCAGGCTCGATAGCAATGGGCCTCGGTGGGTATCTCGCCGCAAAGAGCGACGCCGAACACTACGCCAGCGAGCAACGCCGCGAGCAAAAGGAAGTGGCCGAAATTCCCGAGGAAGAAATGGAGGAGGTGGCGCAGGTCTTTCGTGACTACGGGTTAACAAGAGAGCAAGTGGCGCCGGTGGTACGCGCTTTGAGTGAACGCCCCCAGGATTGGGTTGATTTCATGATGCGCTTTGAGCTCGGACTAGAAGAACCCCGGCCCGAGCGCGCGCGGACCAGTGCCCTTACGATCGGGGGAGCGTACATGGCAGGGGGCCTGATTCCGCTTGCACCCTATATCTTCATTCGCAGCACGCATGATGCATTCTTGTTGTCGGTTGCGGTGACGCTGGTTGCGTTATTTGTCTTTGGTTATGTCAAAGGTCGATTCACCACCGCGAGACCCTTCAGAAGCGCGTTGGAAACGGCGCTTGTCGGTAGCCTGGCAGCCGGCGCGGCGTTCCTTATCGCCAAGGCGATCTCTTAGACTTTCATATGCCTTCAGGACAACCAGCCATTGAATTTCGCAACGTCTCGCTTAGCTTCGACGACAAGCACGCGCTCGACGATATTTCCCTCCAGCTCCAACGCGGGGAAATGATTTGCATTACAGGGGTTTCAGGCTCGGGCAAATCGGTGCTGTTACGAGTTGCATCAGGGTTGATGACGCCTGACGCGGGTGAGGTGTTTGTAGAAGGCCGCTCACTTGGAGGACTCGACGAACAGGAACTGTTGGAGCTTCGCAGCACAACAATGGGGTTTCTGTTTCAGGAACAATCGCTATTCACCGGAATGTCCGTCTACGATAACACCGCCTATCGCCTCGACGAGCACGGTTGGTCAGCGGCGGATACGGAATACGCGGTTCGAGAGATCCTGAGATTTGTTGGGCTCGAGGAGGACATCGACAAGCTTCCCGAGGAGCTTTCCGTTGGGATGGGGCGCCGGATTGAGTTCGCCCGAGCGCTGGTCGGCTGGCCCAGGATAATGCTGTTTGACGAGGCAACTGCCGGCCTTGATCCAATCAATGCCAGGAACATGCTCGATCTGGTGATTCGCGCAAGGGACATTCACCAGATCTCGTCTTTGTTCGTCACAAAACAGCTCCACGAGATCCCGTATGTCGCAAACTACTCCGCTGTCCAACACGAGGGGGGAGAGATCTCAATTCAGAAAGTTGACCCCAGCCGCGACGCGATAGATCGGACTAGAGTACTCGTGCTTGAGAATGGGCGCTCCGCCTTCTTCGGCACGCCCGCCGAGTTTGAGTCAACCGTCCTACCGGCGGTCACCCATTTGACTCATCCGGAGTCAAGCGCCCCGAGACGGATAGCTACATCGCCGACCCCTGGAGCAAGAGCAAGCATCCCGACGAGGATTGAACCTGGTAATGGAGATCGAGGATGGAGGATGGAGGATAGAGGAAAAACTGAGAATCCTCCATCCTCGATCCTCCATCTCTCTACTCCTCTCTCCTCTATCCTCTATCCTCTCTATCCTCTATCCTCTATCCTCTATCCTCCATCCTCCATCCTCTCTCCTCTATCCTCCATCCTCCATCCTCCATCCTCCATCCTCTATCCTCCATCCTCTATCCTCCCCTCCTCCCGCCCTCGTCCTCCTCTACTCGTGCCGTAGCGCCACCATCGGATCGACCTTTGCCGCCCGCCGCGCGGGTAGGTAACACGCAAGCAGGGCCACGCCCGCCAGCAGCAGCGACGCTACCAGGAACGTTGTTGTATCAGTGGCGCTTACTCCAAACAACAACGCTTTCATAAGTCGAGTCAAAGCCAACGCGGCCGCCAAACCGATCGCCACGCCGATGAGCGTCAGCCTCATCCCCTGCCCGACAACCAGTCTCAGGACATCAGTTCTTTGTGCGCCCAATGCCATTCGAATTCCGATCTCGTGCGTGCGCGTTGACACCGCAAACGAGATCACGCCGTAGATGCCAATTGCGGCAAGCGCGAGCGCCAGCAAACCGAAGGCGCCGAGCACTGACGCCGCGATTCGAGCGGGCAATAGTGGCAGGCTCATTTTCTCGACCAGCGTGTTGGCGGACATCGGGAGGTTCGCATCAAGCTTCTGTACCTCGCGGCTGATCGCGGCCTTTAGCTTTGCTCGTCTCCTACGGCGCGAACGATGACGCTCGTTGCCCCGACCTCGGATTGCCACAGTGGCCGGCTGACGAAGGGCTTTGGGTCTTCATTCAATCCGGCGTATTTGCCGTCTTGCACAACGCCGATAATCGCCGTTCTCGCCGCACTCGGTCTCCCCATGCTGAAGCTCTTACCAATAGGCTCTTCACCAGGAAAAAACCGCTGCGCAAAGGTCTCGTTGACGATGGCCACCCGAGCACCATTGTCATCGTCCTGCTCGGTGAACTCGCGGCCTTTAATGAGCCGCGTTCCCATGGCCTGGAAGTATCCCGGGCTGGCTCGGTTGTACATCGCGGTCGGCACGTTTGACATCCGTTCTAACGGCCAGCCTTCGATAAAGATTGAACCGCGGGAGAAATGGAGATCAACGGGAATGAGATCGGCTATCCCCGCCGACTTCACCCCGGGCAAGGCCCGCACGCCTTCCAACACTCGTTTCTGAAACTCTTTGGCCTGGGCTCCGTCATAACCCTGTAGCCGCAGATCGAACGCAACTTCCACAGCGTGTTGCGGATCGAATCCGACATTAATAGTTTGCGCCCGCTCGAGTGCGCGCATCATCAAGCCACCGCCAACCAAAAGGACCAGCGACAACGAGACTTGCGCGACGATCAGACTGCTCTTCAGCCACGAGCGCCGGTGACCGCCGAATGAAACCTCATCCTTCAGCGACGGCACCAGATCCGTTCTCGTCGCTTGCAATGCCGGCAACAACCCGAACAGGACACCGGTCGCGAGCGACAGGAGAAAGGTAAAAAAGAACACCCGATAGTCGATGAATATTTCAATCGCCAGCGGTACATTGAGCGGCACCTTGAATGCGCTAACCAGATTCACCAGCCAGAACGCGGGAAGCAAACCCAACGCGCCGCCTGCAAATGCAAGGAGCAGGCTTTCTGTCAATAGTTGGCGAACGAGGCGGAATCGGCTTGCCCCGAGAGCCAGACGCACAGCAATCTCGCGGCGCCTTTCAGTAGCCCGCGCCAGCAGAAGATTCGCGAGATTGGTGCAAGCCAGCAATAGCACAAGTCCAACCACCCCCATCAACAATCCTGCAAATCCCAGTACCGGCCCGCGAAGTGCGAGGCCAATCAAACCGGGCGGCGAGAGCGCGACTCGCTTGCCTTCATTGACGTCCGGAAACTCCTGCTCGAGCTGCGCGGCGATCCCGTTGAGCGCGCTCTCCGCCTGGGGCGTGGAGACGCCGGGTTTTAAGCGGCCCTGCACAAAAATATTGTCAGCGCCTCTATTGTCCAGCCATTTGTTCCCGAGTTCGAGTTGCTCCTGCATCGCAATCGGGAAGAACAGCTCAGGAGCCGAGATGACCTCTGTACCGTAGAATCCCTCCGGCGCTACGCCGATCACCGTATAGCTGCGGCCGTTCACGATCACATCTTTCCCGATGATGCCCTGGTCACGGCCGAAGCGTTGCTGCCAGCACTTGTAGCTCATCACCGCCATCGGGTATCCGCCGGGCGTCCGGTCGTCATCCAGTGAAAGCGCGCGTCCCATCGCCGCTTCGACGCCAAGCACCTCGAAGTAGTTACCCGTCACCTCGAAGCCCCAGACTCGCTCGTTGATACCGTCGTGGCTCAGGCTCAAGGGCGTGAATCGGTATGCAATCAACCCGGAAAACACTTCGTTTCGGTCGCGAAAGTCCTTGTAGTTTGGATAAGAGAAACTGGGAAAGGGGCGATTCTCCGCGGTGTTGTTTAGGGCAACCAGTTGCTGAGGGTTCTTGATGGGCAACGGGCGCAGCAGAGCTGTGTTGATCAGACTGAAGATGGCGGTATTCGCACCAGTGCCGAGCGCAAGTGACAGCACCGCGATAAAAGTGAAGCCTTTTTTCTTGAGCAGCATTCGAACGCCGTAACGCAGATCTTGAAACATCTCATCCCTCCCATCTCAGGTGATGCCCGGGAATAGAGCTCAGAGTTTAAACTATGTTCACGGTTTAATCGAAGTTCAGAGTACAAGCTTTAGCTTGCCATCGGTCAGTAGTTCACAGCTGGCTGAACAGAGACAACCCATAGCTTGCACTGAGTCTGGAATTCGCAGCAGAGCGAGCCAAGACCAATACTGGTCGCGCCACTGCTACTTGGATTACTTCTCGCATAAATGTCAACGAAGTGAAGCCTGACCCTCCTCCCTTTACGTTGTTCCTCACACACCCTAATCCCTTACGCCGGCGGCGATGTCATACTTGACTTGCGCCGGACCAGGATTCTTGATATGTGTGGCGCCCGACAGGCACGAAGACAAAGGCGCAGTTTGCAGAACATCTTTAATTGAGGGCGGGCATCCATGATCGATCGAAGAACCATGCTCAAAGGCGCCGGAGCGGCGCTCACCACGTCGATTTTCACTGGCCGCATCAAGGGCGCCAACGATCGCATCGCCATAGGTCACATCGGAGTTGGCGCCATGGGATCAAGTAACCTGGGCTACGCACTGAGTTTAGCTGACGTTGAGCCGGTCGCCGTGTGCGATGTCTATCAACCGGCGATGGAAAAAGCCGTTGCCACGGCCAGCCGAGCCGGCAAGACCGTCAGAGCGGTGAAAGACTTCCGCGAACTTCTCGCCGACAAATCGATTGACGCCGTCTGCATTTCGACCCCCGATCACTGGCACGCTTATATGACTGTCGAGGCGTGTAAGCAGGGCAAGGATGTCTTCGTTGAGAAACCCGCTTCAGTGTATGTCGAAGAGGGATGGAAGATGTTGCAGGCGGCGCGCAAATACCATCGCATTGTGCAGGCTGGCACCATGCAACGGTCGGGCGGATATTTCAAAAAAGCGGCGGAAATCATCCAAAGCGGTGTGATCGGCGAAGTGACTGTTTGCCATACATGGCAGACCGGTGCGGTGAAGAAGCAGGGCTGGGGCAATCCCGGTGATGGACCACCTCCGGCGGGCCTCGATTGGGATATGTGGCTGGGGCCGGCTCAGAAAGTTCCGTTTAATCCGAACCGCTGGGGCGTGGGAGTTACGACCTTTCCGACGTTCCGATACTTTTGGGATTACGCGGGTGGTGCCATGACCGATTGGGGTGTGCACCTGATTGATCCTGTTCATCAGTGCTTTGGCGAACCTATGCCCATCTCGATTTCGGCAATGGGCGACAAGCTTTATGTCGACGACAACGTGGAGACGCCTGACACCTTGATGGCGACGTTCCGGTATCCAAAGTTCCTGTTGACCTACGAAAGCCGCACCGCCAACCCGATGCCGATGTTTGGGCAGGGCGCCGGGACTTCGATTCACGGGAGCGAAGCCACCTTGATCGTCAACCGCGGCGGCTGCTGGCTGGTTCCCAACAGAGGCTCGAAGGTTCAGGCGCAAACCTACGAAGACAACCCGGAGATGCGGGACATGAATTTGCCGCACTGGAAGAATTTCGTTGACTGCATCAAGACGCGCAGCAAGCCTACGAGCGACATCGAAACTTGCGTAAGGTCTTCGACCGCGTGCATCCTGGCGAATCTGTCGATGCGCCATAAGACCTGGCTCGATTGGGATGAAACCAAGTGGACGGTCAAACAGAATGGCATAAAACCGTTCTTGAAGGCGAGGTATCGCGCCCCATGGAAACTGGAGGTCTAAGGTTGAGAATTCGTCGGAGAGAAACTGGCTCTGTCGCGTGGCGATGGCCGAACGGAGGCCGTGCTGCTGATCGACTTTAGATAGAACTGATTCCGTTCTAAGCGCCAACCGCTGGATTCCGCTTCCTGCAAACACCACCGCGGTGTAACTCACAGGTTGTATGAAATAGGTTCCCAGACTGCGCAACGAGGTTCTCATCGCTGGAGCGTTCGCATCGCCTATCGCGTTGTGTTCAAAGATGGTGCCGGGCTTGCGATTCTTCAATTCTTTCGCACGCCGTAACGCCTGTCTTGAAACATCTCACGCTCCAATCTCAGTGACGCCCGGAATAGAGCTCAGAGTTTAAACTAAGTTCAACGGTTTAATCGAAGTTCAGAGTACAAGCTTTAGCTTGCCATCGGTCAATAGCTCACAGCTGGTTGAGCAGAGCGAGCCAAGACCAATACTATCGCGCCGCTGCTACTTGGATTACTTTCGCATCGAATATCAACGAAGTGAAGCCTGACCCCTCTTCGCATCTTCCCCTCTTCGCTTGTATCCGTTTCTCCAGATGAACGAAGGCTCGATCGAAGACTACATCGAACTACAACGAATGATGTTCATGTTGAACCAAAACTATCGAAGCAAGTCCTTCAATGTGTTCGGGAGGGGAGCAGTCGCTGAGTCTTTCAGACAAGTAGTAACCGAATCTGCCTCTTCACATAGCCCGTGCGCCAACACAGGCGGGCATTTGCCGATAGAGGAAAGCACGCCGATCCCGTCATTGCCTTCATAGCTGCCCGTTGGCCGCATAGTTGTGGGCGTTATTATCGCATTGCGCGGTCAATGCTCGAAAAGGACGAGTTGAGGAACTGGGTGATCAGAAGCTAAGAGACCTACCACTTGCTGTGAAACTCATTGATCGTGCTGGATGGTGCCGGGCTTGCAATTCGGCAATTCGACCAAAACAGTCTTAAGCTGATCTCAATTACAGCGCTGATTGAGCAAAATTGCCGAATTGCAAGCCCGGCACCGTCGCCTTCTCGCCGCAAACTTAGAGCCTATGGGGATAATGGGTGCATCAAAAAGTCCAGGGACTTCTGCTGAACCAAGACCATGGGCTCGGCCGCGACCTTGAACCCGGGCTTGAATACCACTACGACATACTGGCCGCCTAAATAGACTTCAAGTTGGTAGCGTCCAGAAGAGTCGGTGCGGCCGATCGAAATCACTCTCTGGTCGAAGGGGTTGACTACCTTAACGACCGCGTCAACCAAGGGTAGGCCGTTCGTCAGCTTTACCACGCCGGAAACCCTGCTTGGGACGTGGTCAAAGTGTACCCCTATGTCAAGACAAACATCGATTGACCCAATTTGGCGCGTCCCGAGGTCAACTCGAACTTCTCTCGTCGCGAAGCCCCTGGATTCAAGGATCAGTAAGTATTCGCCAGCGGGGACCCCCCCGATCACGAATCTTCCGTTCTCATCCGAAGTGACACTGCGGATCTGTTCGGCCTTTCGCATGAGCTTCACTGTGGCGCCGCCAATGGAGCTGCCCATCGCGTCGTAGACTTGACCACTTAGGTGCGCCTCCCCTCCTTGCCACGAATGGCATACAGCCGAAGCACAAACGATTAAGGGGGCAATCGTAGCAATCAGCGCTTGTTTCACCGTGAGATCTCCCTGTTGATTCCAAAGGAGCCTTATGAGTGGGAAACGAGAATCGAAGAATCGCAGGCCCGGCACCATTTTCGACTCAACCTCATCCCCAGCCCGACAACCAGTCTCAAGACATCAGTTCTTTGTGCGCCCAATGCCATTCGAATTCCGATCTCGTGTGTGCGCGTTGACACTGCAAAAGAGATCACGCCGTAGATGCCAATTGC
Organism: Blastocatellia bacterium; assembly: GCA_963737945.1. GTDB lineage: Bacteria > Acidobacteriota > Blastocatellia > UBA7656 > UBA7656 > Onstottus_A. The sequence goes on from CAVTUR010000006.1 coordinate 53,154, forward strand.
GGCAAGCGCGAGCGCAAACCGAAGCCGCCCAGCACCGACGGCGCGATTCGAGCGGGCAGCAGCGGCAGGCTCATTTTTTCGACCAGTGTGTTGGCGGACATCGGGAGGTTGGCATCAAGCTGCTGTACCTCGCGGCTGATTGCAGCCTTTAGCCTTTCCTCGTCTCCCTCGGCGCGAACGATGACGCTCGTTGCCCCGACCTCGGATTGCCACGGTGGCCGGCTGAAGAACGGCTTTGGGTCTTCATTCAATCCGGGGTGCTTGCCGTCTTGCACGACGCCGACAATCGCCGCGCAGACTGGACAGTCCACGCTACCTTTCAGTGATATCGTCCCCGCACCAGCCATCGTCGCCGCGCAGACTGGACAGTCTACGCTACCTTTTCAGTGATATCGTCCCCGTACCTGCCATCGTCGCCGCGCAGACTGGACAGTCTACGCTACCTTTTCAAGTGATGTCGACCCCATGCCAGCGCAGCGTCGACGCGCAGACTGTCGACGCGCAGACTGGACAGTCTACGCTACCTTTCAAGTGATATCGTCCCTGTACCATCCATCGTCGCCGCAGCTCCAAGGCGCCAGTTAAGCCGATCGTTTGGTCCGTTCGCACATTAGACGGAGATACACGGGCGGTTTCTTCCGCCCAATCCACCCACTAAGCAGAGAGATTCGGAAAGCTTTCTGTTCGATATAGGCAATCGCTAATTTGTGAAGCCGTGCGCCTCAGTGCTACTCGTGGCGCAACGCCGTCAGTGGATCTACTCGAGATGCTCTGCGGGCGGGCAGCCAGCAAGCCGCCAGCGCGACCAACGTCAACAGCAACCCCACCGCAGCGAATGTCAACGGATCAGACGCGGTTACGCCGTAGAGTTGGTCGGCGACCTCACGCTGCCAGGCGCGCGGCTCAAAATATTGGCTCGCCAGCAATCGCTGCAACCCGTACCCCGCCAGCGCCCCGACGGCCAGTCCAAGCAGCACCAGTTTCATGCCTTGCCAGATAACCAGCCGCAAAACGTTTGCCGTTTGCGCGCCGAGCGCCATCCGGATGCCGATCTCGTTCGTGCGTTGAGCCACCGAATAGGCCAGCACGCCCGACAATCCGATGGCCGCCAGCAGCAACGCCAGCCCGCCGAAAAAGCTCAGCAGCTTGGCGTACAGTCTTTCCTGCCCCAGACTCTCCTGCGAGCGAGTCACCTGCGAGGCAAAACTCGTGACCGGAAGATTGCTGTCAATCTGCTGCACCGCCTGACGCACGGAGGAGACTAACGCAGTGGGCTCGCCTGTCGAGCGCAGCGCGAAATACATCTCGCCGATCTCCTCGCCTTCCTGCCGCCACGGAGTGTAGAGCAGCGGCTCGATATCATCTCGTTGACTGTTGTATTTGGTATCGGCAACGACGCCGACGATCTCGACTTCTCGTTTGGTCTCCGTATCCACTACACGCTTGCCGAGAACCTCGTCGCCCGGGAAGAACTTGCTCCCGAAAGTTTGATTGACGATGGCGACCTTTGGCGCGCTGGCAACGTCCTGCGCGGTGAAACTTCGTCCGCGGAGCAGCGGGATTTCCATCGTCGAGAAATAGTTTTCACGGACCATCTGCCGGTTGGCCGTGTGCTCCGCCCCGCCCTTCTCTGTCTCGCCAGGCAGCAGCACATTGGTGTTGTACATATAGTGAGAGATCAGTGGGATTCGGCCAAAAGTAGCCGAGCGAACACCGGGAAGCGTGTCCAGGCGCTCAAAGAGCTGGTTGTAGAATTGCACCAGCCGCTCGTCTTTATACCCGCCCTGCCGGGGCTCCAGCGCAAAGATCAACAGGTTCTCCTGGTTGAAACCAAGGTTGACCCGTTGCAGGTTGTACATCGTCCGGATGAACAGTCCCGCGCCAACCAGTAACAGAAGAGACAGCGCCACCTGTGTCACGACCAAGCCTTTGCTCAACCGCGACACGTTGCCCGTATGCCGTTTGCTCTGTTTTAGCGCGGTTGCCAGATCAAGACTCGTCGCTCGCCACGCGGGGATCAGAGCCGAACAGAACGGCGGTGAACATCGAAACGATGAGAGTAAAGGCCAGTACTCGCCAGTTCATACTTGGATCAACCCCCGCGGGTAAGATTCCCGTATGCGGGTCGGCCATCGCCGCAAGCGCGCTCTTGCCCCAGAATGCAAAGAGCACTCCTACGATACCTCCCAACCCCGCAAGCACTAAACTTTCGGTTAATAGTTGCCGGATTAGTCGCCAGCGCCCTGCGCCGACCGCCAGTCTCAGGCTGATCTCCGAACCGCGCAAGGCTGCCCGCGCCAGCAACAGGTTCGCTACATTCGCGCACGCAATCAACAACACCAGCCCGACGACGATGAACAGTCCGTAAATCGCTTTTGAATATATCTTGCGCATTTCCATCATGCCTCGGCTGCCCGATTGCACGATCAGCCGGGGATAGTCCTTCGGTTCGAGTTGGGCCGGGTCACTCTCTTTGCGCGGCGGCGGCATCACTTCCAGGGCCATCGTTTGAAACGTCCCGTTCAGGCTGTCGCGGGACTGTTCGAGCGTTGCCCCCGGTTTCAACCGGCCCATCAAATGTATCCACCACATCCCCGGTTTTCCGGCCCTCGCCATACCAGTTCGCTCTCCGAGCAGCAGTGGCTCGAATGCCAGCGGAACAGTGACTTCGGGGCGCGAATCCACCTGCAACGTGCCGGTGAACGATGGAGGAGTCACGCCGATGATCGTGAATAGCGACTGATTTAGTTTGAGCTGCTGGCCGATCACGGAAGGATCTGCGTTGAAGCGCTCCTCCCAGTATCGATGTGTGAGTACGACCACCGGCGGTGCGCCGGCATTGTCATCGGAGTCGGTGATCGCTCGGCCGATTAGCGGTTGCACGCCCACACCGGCATAGTAGCCGCCGGAAACAGCCTGCCCTTTGATGACCTCCGCTTGTTCATTGATCACCGCGGTCAATTCATAGATCGGAGCGAACGCAAAAAAATCCGAAAGCGGGCCATCGGGCGCCTGGGCCCACTCTTCGTGCATCTTTTCATAAATGTCATATCGAAACATCGAGGCTCCACGTATGTCAGGAGCACCTCCGACGAAGACCCCGCGCATTCCGTTCGTTCTAAACGGGCGCCCGGCCTGCCATTCAAACAGCGCCAGCCGTTCAGGTTCTTTGACCGGCAGCGTCTTCAACAGAACAGCATCCACGACGCTGAACAGCGCGGTGTTTGCCCCGATCCCCAGCGCCAGAGAAAGCACCGCGACAAAGGTGAAGCCTTTGGCCTTGAACAGCATTCGCACGCCGTAACGTAAGTCTTGAAACATCACATCCTCCGATCTCAGTTGTTGCAGCCACAACGCGTCCCAAAACGCGCCCAGACTGCGCCAGAACAAATCGAATTTGGTTCGCCAGTTCAGCTTTTCCCAGTCACCTAGCAACGCCTCGCGGTGGCGCAACTCCGCTTCCCACTCCTGCTTCCACCCAGACCGCAAGTGCCGAGGCACGATCACCCCGATCGCCGTGATGAGCGAGAGCCAAAAGCGAAAGCGAGTTTTGTGCGCCGGATCGGCCATCGAGTTATCGTGCCTGAATGCGATCATTGGATCAACTGCTGTTGAGGTGGAAGCGCATGGAGTTTAGGCTTTAGCCTGGGTGCCGATTGTCTGAGGAACGTACTACCAGGCTAAAGCCTGAACTCCATGCCCTTCAACCCTGAACTCTGAACTTGAAACCTCCTATTCTGAACGCAACGCCACCATTGGGTCTATCCGCGCAGCCTTTCTAGCCGGAATGAAGCACGCCACCAGTGCAACGATTAGCAATGTTAGCGAGATCAGGCCAAAGACCGCCGGGTCAGTTACGCTTACTTTGAACATCAGACCGGTCATCAACCGGGTCAGCGCGAGCGCGCCAGCCAACCCGATGACGAGTCCGGTCCCGACCATGGCAGCGCCGTGACCGACGACCAAACGCACAATGCGGGTGGTTTCGGCGCCGAGCGCCATGCGGATGCCGATTTCGTGCGTGCGCCGGCTGACCGAGTAAGTCATCAATCCATAGATCCCCACCGCCGCCAGGGTCAACGCGATCCCGGCAAAGATCGCCAGCATCAGCGCATAAAACCGCGGCTGTGCGACCGACTCCGAGACAAGATCCTTAAGCGTGCGAACATCGGCGATCGCAGTGAATGAGTCTACGCTCAAGATGCGGCTGCGCAGAGCAGGCATCATGGTTTCGGGGTCCCCCGTTGTGCGCACAACCAGGGTCATAGAATCTCACCGCTTTCTGGCGGTAGGGTCGGTAAAAACTCGGCTTATTTTCCTGCTCGATGCCAAACTGTTTGACATCGGCGGTGACGCCTACGATCTCCATCCATTTCTCTGGCTCGCCTTTGAGCGCAATGCGTTGGCCGATTGGCGCGCCGTCCGCGAAATAGGTGCGCGCGAGCGTTTCGTTGATAATCGCGACATTCGGAGCGCTTTCATTGTCGTCATTCGTGAAAAGCCTCCCCTGCCTCAAGGGGTTGTCTATCGCGCGAAAGTAACCGGGCTGACGACTGTAACGAAGGCGCGCTGTGTATCGGCATTGGATGGCGCCGAGTGTCCGGCTATCAGGATTGGCGCGCTCATGAATGCACCCGCGGTGGGCGCGGTGGTCACCGCGGCGGCGGCCTCAACCCCTGGCATCGTGTTGAGCGAATCCAGCAACACGCTGTAGTAGTCCGGCCATTGGACGCTCTTTCGGAAAACGGTTGAACGGCGGCACAACCCGCAAAGTAATGACGTTTGCCGGCGTGAAGCCAAGATCGACCTGCCGCAGCTTGACAAAGGTCTTGATAAGCAGCCCTGCGCCGACCAGCAGCACAACCGCCAGCGCCGTTTGGGTGATGACCATTACGTCACGTAGTCCCAGGTGGCGCGGCCAACGCCTGCGCCCCCCGGTCGAAGATGCGCCTTCCTTGAGTGCCGTGTTTAGATCCGGTTTGGAAGAATGCAGAGCCGGAGCCAGTCCGAAAACGAGCCCAACCAGGAGCGTAGTCAAGAACGCGAACGCGAGCACGCGGCCGTCCAGATTGACCTGATCGAGGCGGGGCACATCCGGCGGATTGAGTGCGATCAACCCTTTCACACTCCAGTACGCCAGCAACACACCGCCTGCGCCGCCAAACAAAGCCAGCATGGTGCTTTCGGTCAGCAACTGCCGCATCAATCGCCAACGGCCGGCGCCAAGCGCCACGCGTAACGCCATTTCTTTTTGTCGCGAGGTCGCTTTTGCCAGCAGCAGATTCGCTACATTGGCGCAGGCAATCATCAACACGAACCCGACCGCGCCAAACAAGATCAGCAGGGAGTTCCGAACCTTGCCGACGACGAAATCCTGCAGCGGCAGCAGGTCGGCTTCCCATTCCTTGTAATCGTCGGGCTTGCTTTGTTGAAGCTGTTGGTTGATCAAGGCAATTTCGCTCTTTGCCATCTGTGGCGTGACCCCAGGCTTGAGTCGCGCCAGCACGCTGAGCCCACGCATATCGTGCCGGTCTGTGGCGATGGCGGTTTCCGGCATCCAGAACTCGCATTGTTCGGGGAAGCTGACGTCAGCCGGCATCACTCCGATAACTGTGTATTGATTGATATGATCGAGGGTGATCGAACTGCCCAGGATTGCTGCATCCCCGCCAAATCGCTGTTGCCAGAGTTTATGGCTGAGTAATGATTACCTTGTCGTTGCCCGGCTTGTTTTCTTCCGGCAGAAAACCACGGCCGATGATGGGTTGATAGCCCAGCATCGGCAGCAGGTCATGGCTAACTTTGGCTCCCTGCACCTGTTCAGGCTCCCCGTCGCCTGTGATGACCGAGGCTCTTTGAGAAAAGGCTGCCACGGTTTCAAACGATTGCGCTTTCTCGCGCCAGACGTTCACGTTGCCGCCGGAGACCGGCATTCGAGTCATGCCTATTTCCGGTTTGTTATGCCACAAGCGGACTAACCGCTCAGGGTCTTTGTAAGGCAGCGGGCGCAGCACAACGCCGTTGACGACGCTGAAAATGGCGGTTGTGGCGCCGATCCCGATGATCAACGATACCGTTGCCGTGAATGCTGAACCCGGGGTTCTTTAAGAGCATCCGAAGACCGAAACGCAAGTCTTGAAACATCTCGTCCTCCAATCGTCTGGGTTGCAACAACAGCGCATCCCAAAAGGCGCCCAGGCTGCGACGCGCCAGGTCAAATTTGGTTTTCCAATTGAGCCTATCCCAATCAGCCAGCAATAGTTCGCGATAGCACAACTCCGCTTCCCATTCCTGGCGCCAATCGGCTCGCAATCGGCGCGGCACGATCACCCCGATCGCGCGGATCAACCAGAGATGCGGGCGTATGAGTTTCTCTTTCTGCAAGCTTGACCTCACGCCTCTGTTCCATTCGGCAATCGCAAATCGACAATCGCCAATCCTGAAATCCGTCGCTCACTCGTGGCGCAACGCCTCAAGTGGATCGACCCGGGCTGCCCGCCGCGCCGGAATCCAGCAGGCCAAAGCCGCGACGGCCACGAGCAAAGAGGCCACCATAAAGATCGCCAACGGATCATTGGACTCTAATCCCGGGGCGATCGAAACCAAGAGGCGCGCTAGGCCAAAAGCTCCGAACAATCCCGCCCCCACACCGAGCAGTGTGAGTCGCAAGCCCTTCCCGACCACGAGCCACAAGACGTTTCGGACTTGCGCCCCGAGAGCCATCCGCAAGCCAATCTCGCTGATCCGTTGCGCCACGAAGCCGGACATCACGCCGTATAGACCCATGATAGCCAGCAACAATCCCAGCAAGGCAAAGCTGCTCAGGAGCCAACCAACCACGGCGTAGTTGTCGAGGTGACGACCGATAGCCTCACGCGCTGAGCCGAGATCGGTTATCGGCAGATCGGAGTCCATTTCCGCGACGACCTCGCGCAGTGTTTCGGCAGTTATTTTGCCTCGCAGGGCGATGGCCAAACCATTCTGTGGTTCCTGGGCAAACGGGCGATAGGTCTGGAACCGCGTATCAGGTTCGTCGAGAGTCGCCGGAAACTGAACATCGCTTACCACGCCAATGATTTCTTCGGCACCGATGCGTTTCCCTATCGGCGAGTCATTCGGCCAAAAGGTGCGCGCCATCGTATCGTTGATGATAGTGACGGGGGGACGGTTTGCGCTGTCCGCAGCCGTGAAGTCACGCCCTGCCATCAGCTGCATCTTCAGAGTGTCGAAGTATCCGGGCGTGACCCTGTTGATGAAGCGGAGTGGTTCGTGCCCCAGTTGTGGCTCCTGACCGGCGATTGCGAAACTCTCCGAGACGCTGAAACCTTCGATCGGCACCGACCCGGCGATTGCCACCCGTTCGCTGCCAGGCAATGCTGACAACCTTTCTTGCAGGCGTTCGGCGAAGTCGCCCAGAGAGTCTGGGCTGCCATACTTGCTGTCCGGAAGGCTGACATAACCCAGCGTCAGCCCCTCCGCCCGCCAGCCGGGATCACGAACAGTGAGGCGTTGAAGACCGCGCACTACCAATCCCGCGCCGGCAAGCAGCACCAGCGCGAGAGCCACCTCGGCAACGACAAGGGAATTCCGCAGCCGATGTTGCGAACGGTCGCCCATCGTGCCACGGGAGCCTTCCTTCAAGGCGCTGTTAACGTCGTTGCGCGACGCCAGCCAGGCCGGAACCAGGCCAAACACCAGCCCCGCGAGCGCCGAGGCCGCGAGCGCAAATCCAAGTACTTTCAGATTCAGCCGCAGCGCCATTTCGGTGTCAGGGTCATCGAGTATCAGCCGGCTCAATAATCCGTTGCCCCAATTGGCCAGCAGCAGGCCAAGCAAGCCCCCCAGCAGGGTAAGCAACAGACTTTCCGTCAGCAGCTGCCGCAACAGCCGCGCACGATTTGCCCCGAGTGCGCGGCGGACGGCAAACTCGTGGGTGCGCATCGCCATTCGGACGAGTTGTAGGTTGGATAAGTTGGCGCAGGCGATCAGCAGCACGAAACCCGCCAGCGACATGGTAAGCCAAATCACACGCCGGCCGCTCTCGTTACCGGATTCCGCCAACGGCACGAGTCGCAAGCCCACCTCGGAGTTGCTTTCGGGATATGACTGCGCCAACCTGGCGGCGACGCTGTCCATTTCGGCTTGCGCCTGGTCGAGCGATACGCCTGGTTTGAGGCGCGCGATGGACAACAGCCAGTTGTCGTCGCGCTTTTGGAGCTGGGCATCCGTGAAGACCAGCGGACGCCATAGGTCGACCGAGCCTCCTACTCTGCGATCATTGAATCGCGCCGGCATCACTCCGATCACCGTGGCAGGCTCGCCGTCCAATCGCAGCAAACGGCCAAGTATGTTGGGATCGCCTCCAAACCGCTTGAGCCAGAACCCGTGACTCAGTATGACCACGTTGTTACGGCCCGGACGATCTTCATCGACCATGAAGGTGCGACCGAGCAGGGGCTGGGTTCCAAGCAACGGGAACAAGTCAATTGAGGCCTGCAACCCTCGCACTCGCTCCGCGGGCTGTCCCGGTTCTGCCAGATTGAACGGCCTCGGGTTCAGCGCCGCCATGCCGTCAAAGACATTGTTTTGCGTTTGCTGGTCGAGGAAGTTCGCGGGTGAATGAGGCCAGCTCCGAGAATGTGGAGAGGTGCGATATACGCGCACGAGTCGTTCGGCATTGGGATATGGCAGGTCCCTTAACAAGGTCGCCTGGACAGCCGTGAACATGGAAGTATTCACGCCAATGCCCAGGGCCAGGGTGAGCACTGCTACGGCGGTGAAGCCTTTGTGTTTGAGGAGCATTCGTGCTCCGTAACGCAGATCCTGAAACATTTCGTCCTCCAATCGTCTCGGTTGCAACAGCAGCGCATCCCAAAACGCGCCCAGGCTGCGCCGCGCCAGGTCAAATTTGGTTTTCCAATTGAGCCGGTCCCAATCGGCCAGCAACGCTTCGCGGCATCGCAGCTCGGCCTCCCATTCCTGCTTCCAATCGGCTCGCAATCGGCGCGGCACGATCACCCCGATCGCCCGGATCAACCAGAGATGCGGGCGTATGAGTTTTTCTCTCAGCGAGTTTGACCTCACATCGTGTTCCATTCGGCAATCGCAAATCGCAAATCGCCAATCCTGAAATTCCTCCCTCACTCGTGCCGCAATGCGATCATTGGATCAACCTTCGTAGCCCGGCGCGCGGGGAAGTAACAGGCCAGCAGCGCCACGGTCAGCAGCAACAGCGCGAGGGCCGCAAACGTCAACGGATCAGTCGCGCTTACTCCAAACAGCAGGGTCTTCATCAGACGGGTGAGTCCGATCGCCGCAACCAATCCGATTGCCAACCCCGCGACCGCCGGCTTTATTCCTTGTCGCATCATCAGCCGCAATACATCGTGTTCTTTCGCGCCAACAGCCATGCGTATGCCGATCTCGTGCGTTCGTTGGGTCACGGTATAAGAGGTCACACCGTAGATTCCCGCCGCCGACAGGATCAGCGCGATCCCGCCAAAAACGCCGAGCAAAGTGAGATTGAATCGCGGTTGAGTTACGGACTCGCTGACTATGTTGTCCATCGTGCGGATAGATGTGACTGGCTGCGAGGGGTCAACATCCTGCACCGCCTCGCGTACGGTTGCCGCAAGACCGGCCGGTTCGATCTGTGTGCGAATGACAAAGGACATCTCCGAAAAGGAGTCTTGAAGAGAAGAGAAGTAAACCTCGGGCGTCGGTTCTTCTTGCAGCCCCATGCTTCTGACGTTCGCCACGACGCCGGCGATCTCAAACCAGACCGGTTGATTGTTGCGGTCCGTTCCCCCGAAAGCTGATGCGTATGCCTACCGGATCGTCGTTGGGAAAATCGTCGTCGGCTGCCGCCTGGTTGATCAGGACGATAAGCGGGTGTGCCGTGTCATCTCTCTCTTCGAAGGATCGACCCTGCACCACTGGAATTCTCAGGGTCCGAAAATAATCCGGGCTGACACTGCGGTAATTCGCGAAAGGCCACTGGTCAACCGAGAGTTGTGCACGGCCTTCGATTTTGAAGCTCAGCGTTGGTCCCTTGGCCAAAGGCAGGGTATTGATCGACCCGACTGCGTCGACTCCTGGAATCGAACGCAGCCGTTCTTCTACCTTGTTGTAGTAAGCCATGAACTGCGGATCTTCCTTGAAGTTCGACCCGATGGACTCAGCTTCAGGGTCAGCACTCGTTGCGGGTCGAAGCCCGCGTTCACAGATTGCAATTGCAGGAAGGTTCGAAACAACAATCCCGCACCCACCAGAAGCACCAGCGAGAGCGCAACTTCGCCGACCACGAATAGGCTGCGCAGGCGGTTTCGCATGCCTCCGCCGGCTGCGCCCCGCGAGTTCTCCTTTAGCGATTCGTGAACATTGGCTCGCGAGATTTGCCACGCCGGCGCGAATCCGAAGACGATCCCGGTAATCAATGAAACAAGAATCGTAAACCCGAGAACCTTGACGTCCAGGTTGATATCCTGAATTCGGGGGAAATCCTTTGGCAGCAAACGTGTCAGAAAATCAATGCCCCACCACGCAAGCAACAAACCCAGAGCGCCTCCGGTTACTGCAAGCATCACGCTTTCGGTGAGCAGTTGCCGAACAATGCGCAGCCGCGAAGCACCGAGAGCCGTGCGGATGGCGATCTCTTTCTGTCTTGCCGTGGCGCGCACCAGCATCAGATTGGCGACGTTGGCGCAAGCGATCAATAACACAAAGCAAACCGCGCCCAGCAGCAGCCACAAGACAGTGCTGGTGTCGCCGACGAGATGCTCGTGCAGTCCAACGACCCGGTTAAATCGGGTATTGTTGGTTTGAGGATACTGTTGGCGGAGACGTGCGGTGATGGCTTCCATCTCGTCCTTCGCCTGCTGAAGCGATACGCCTGGCTTGAGCAACGCCACTGCGCTCAAATATCCCCAGCCGCGCACCTGGGTCACATCCATTGATTCAATGACTGCCGGCGCAAGTCTGACCGGCGGCAGCCACGCCTCGGTTTTGTCCGGGTATTGAAACCCTGCCGGCGCGACACCCGCGATGGTGTAGCTTGTTCCATCAAGCGCGATGGATCGGCCAATAATGCCCGGGTCGCCGCCGTATCGCCGCTGCCACAATCCGTGACCGATGACGACGATCGGCGCATGACCGGCCTGCTCGTCTTCGGGAAGAAACAAGCGGCCGCGCTCCGGCAGCACGCCGAACACATCGAAGAAGTCAGCCGAAGTCACCGCGAGGTCTATGCGCTCTGCTCCATTGTCACCAGAGAGATTCGAACCCCGAGAGAAGATTGCCGACAGATGCTCGAAGACCGTGTTCTGCGCTCGCCAGTCGAGGAAGTTCGCGGGCGTGACTTGAACACGCTTGCCCTCTTTGCTGATCTCCTGGATTGCCACGATTCGTTGTGCGTTTGGGTAGGGCAACGGGCGTAACAGAACCGCGTTGACCACGCTGAAGATGGCGGTGTTTGCGCCGATGCCCAGCGCAATCGTGAAAACGCCTATCAAGGTGAAGGCAGGCTTCTTCAACAACATTCTCAAGCCAAAACGCAGATCTTGAAACATCTCGTCCTCCAATCGTGCGGGTTGCAACAGCAGCGCATCCCAAAACGCGCCGAGACTGCGGCGCAGCAAATCCAGTTTGGTTTTCCAATTGAGCTTGTCCCAATCGGCTAACAGCAACTCGCGATATCGCAGTTCGGCTTCCCATTCCTGCTTCCAATCGGCCCGCAACCGGCGTGGCACGATCACACCAATGACGCGGATCAGCCAGAGCCAGAAGCGAATGCGCGTTGTTTGCGTAGCATCAGCCATCGATTTCATCGCTGCCGTAGGGCAGCCATCGGATCGACTTTCGTCGCTCTTCTTGCTGGTACATAACAAGCCAAAAACATCACTGAGAGCAATGCCAACGAGACAGCGCCGAACGTGGCCGGATCGGTAGTACTCACTTCATACAGCCACCCGCGAATCAATCGCGTCAGTACCGATGCCGCGATCAAGCCGACGGCCGCACCAATCAACGCCAGGATCATTCCTTGCCGAATCACCAGCTTCAGCACATCGCCATCCTGTGCGCCCAAGGCTCGCCGGATGCCGATTTCGTATGTTCGGCGGCTGACGGCGTGCGATATGACTCCGTAAATGCCAGTGGCCGCCAGCACAATAGCCAACCCCGCGAGACCCCCAAGCAGGGTTAAATAGAATCGTGGCCTGACCGTGTGGTCGGTCCAGATCTGATCCATAGTTCTCAGCGTGCCGATTGGCTGATTCTGACTGATTGAAAAGACGGCGCTGCGCATTGCGCCAAAAAGGCTCGCGGGGTCGGAGGCGGTTCTTGCTATCAAGTACATCGAGGGCTGCGGGTCCTGCGAAGCGAGTTGATAGAAATGCGGGCTCACTCTTTCATCCAGACGCGCGCGTGAATCACCCACGACGCCGACAATCGTCGCGGCCTTTTCGTCTTTTGAACCCCGTCTGAGAATCAAGCGCCGTCCGATCGCTTCCTGCCCGGGGAAGTACCCGCTCGCCAGAGTTTCATTGACCACGACCGCGGGGGTTGAATCCGCGTGATCGTCAGGGGTGAAGGAACGCCCTTGCAGGAGACTTATCCCCATCAAGCTGAAGTACGCCTGGCTCACAGTGCTATAGCCGGCGGGCGAGTCTCCGGCCCCGCTCGCCTCGGCGCCGGACTCCAGACCGATCTTCATGGCGAACCTTGAGTCTGCCAGTGGCAAAGGGTTCACGACGGCCGCTCCTTGAACTCCCGGGAGACCAATGGCGCGATCGGTGAGTGATCTCCAAAAGCTATCCCATTGCTCTGGGGCTTCGTCCCTGGAGCGCGACAGGTTGACAGACATCGTCAGCAGGTTGCGGGTGTTGAAACCGGGATCGACGCGGTAGAGCCGAACGAGGCTGCTTGTCATCGAGTCCGGCCCCGACCAGCAGGACCGTCGTCAGGGCGACCTGTATGACAACAAGCATTTGACGCAACCAGCGAGTGCGCGTGCTTTCTGATAGCGAGCCGCCGGAATCTTTCAGCGCCCCAGTCAGATTGATCCTCGCAGTCTGAAACGCGGGGGAAAGTCCAAACAACAAACTTGCCACTAAAGACAGCGCCGCCGTGAAGAACAGGGCTCTGTAGCCGAGCGCGATCTCATCGGTCCTGGGCACGTCGCGAGGAATCAACGGTACGATGCCCGCGACGATCCATCCGAGCCAATACCCAACCTAACGCCGCTCCGAGCAAAGCAAGCAGCGCGCTTTCGGTGAGCAACTGTCGGATCACGCGCCCGCGGCCGGCGCCGATGGCGACTCGAATCGCTATCTCTTTTGTGCGCTCAACGCCTCGAGCCAACAGGAGACTGGCTACATTCGCGCACGCAATCAAGAGCACGAGAGCGACGGCGGCCAGAAGGACTAGCAATGATTCTCGAGTACCCCTGGTCACCTCTTCGTGCAGTGAGTAGACGGCGGCGCCGATGCCCTCGTTCGATTTCGGATACGCTTCAGCGAGCCTCTCGGCTGTCGCCGTCATATCGGCGCGTGCTTGTTCGATCGTCACGTCCGGCTTGAGACGCGCAATAGCCATATACCCGCCAGGGCCACGGCGGCTGCCGGCTTTTTCGGCAGCCGGGATTGCCGCTGTCCATCTTAGCCGGCCCGGCGAACTCTGGAAGGTCTCTCTGAAGCCGGCTCCAGAACGCCCACGATAACGTGCACCGTGTCGTTGAGCGTGATCGTTCTTCCAATGATATTCGGATCAGCGCCAAAGCGGGAAACCCAATACTTGTTGCTCAACACGGCCACACGCTGACCATCAGGCGCTTCATCCTCCGGCAGGAACGGCCGCCCAATCGCGGTCTTCACGCCCAAGAGCAAGAAAAAGTTGGTTGATACTCTGTTGCCCGAAACCTCCTCGGGTTCTTCCACCCCGGTAACTCGAAAGCTGGTATTCGACAGTGACCATGTCCTCGAAGCCTTGGTTTCTGGCCCTTCCAGTCGGCGAAATCGTTGAACGAGATCATCAGCCGATCGAACCCTCGCTGCGAGTTGGCTTCCAATACCTTGACCAGCCTGTCTGAATCACGAAACGCCAAGGGGCGCAATAACACCGCATCAACGACGCTGAAGAGGGCTGTATTAGCGCCAATGCCAAGCGCGAGAGCGACAACACGGCAACAACAGTGAAGCCTTTGTGCTTTAGCGACAGTCGAGCGCCGTAACGCAGGTCCTCAAACATCTCGTCCCCCAGTGTTAGTGGCTGCAAAAGCAGCGCATCCCAAAACGCGCCGAGACTTGCGGCGCAATACATCAAATAAATCCCTCACTCCGGCGCAATGCGACCAGTGGATCTAATTTGGCCGCGCGGCGCGCAGGCACATAACAAGCAAACAGGGCGACGCCCAGCAACAATCCGGCCACGCTGGCGAAAGTGAGCGGATCCGTCGTGCTCACATTGAACAGCAGAGTCTTCAACACACGCGTGAACGCAATAGCACCGGCCAGGCCAATCACCAGACCAAGCACGGTTAGTGTCATCCCACGTCCAACGATCAGCTTTAAGACATCGCGCACCTGCGCTCCAAGCGCCATTCGCAGGCCGATTTCGTGAGTGCGCTGCGCGACCGCGTAGGACATAACGCCGTAGAGCCCAACGGCTGCCAGCATCAGCGCAAGAAGTGCGAAGAGGCTAAACAGAAATGTCGAAAAGCGCGGCCGCATAACTGACTCCGAAAGCAACTGGTCCATCGTTGCAATGTCGTAGGCTGGTTGCGCCCGATCCACTTCGGCAATCCGGCCGCGGATTGCGGCGATCAAACCGCGCGGCGCTGTGTCGGCGCGAACGACAATGCTCATCCATCGCAGCCAGGCGAAACGTTTTTGAGCGTGGGGCTGATAGATCGCCGCGCTCTCGTTATCGGCAAGACCGAGATGCTTGATATCCCCGACGACGCCGACAATCGTGTAGACGGGATCATTCGGCTCGCCGAAGCGGATACGTTTGCCCAGCGGGTCGTCATCGGGCCAGAACCGTCGCGCCATCGTTTGGTTGACCATTACAACCGGGGTGGTTTGCAGCGTGTCCGCGGCGGTGAAGGCGCGGCCCGCGACAAGAGGAATTCCCATCGTGCGAAGGTAATCTTCGGTCACGGCACGATACGCCGCCTCCGGGCGCGCCGCGGCTTGCACCTCAGGGCGACCTTCGATGCTGAATCCAAAGTGCATTTCGTTCTTACCCAACGGCAGGTCCTGCACTGCGCCGGCCGATACAACGCCGGGCAGGGTCTTGATTCGCTCAAGTGCCTGTTCAAAGAAGGCGATGGATTGATGGTTGTCGCCGTATTTGTTCGCCGGAAGCATGACTCGCATCGTCAGCACGTTGTTCGGATTGAATCCGGGCTCGACGGCTTGAAGCCGCAGGAAGCTGCGTATCATCAACCCCGCGCCGACCAGCAGCACGACACCCGCCGCGACTTCGGCGACCACCAGGAAATCCTGCAGACGGCGACCGGATTTGCCGGTCGTCGCATGGCCGCTGTCCTTGAGCGTTTCGTTCAGGTCGGGTTTGGAGGCGCGCCACGCGGGGACGAGCCCGAATAGCAAGGTTGTAAGCAGCGAGAGGGCGACGGTGAATACGAGCACGCGTCCAACAATCGTGGCTCTTGAAAGGCCGGGCACATCCGCGGGGCTGAGCGCGATCAGTGTATGCAGACTCGAGAACGCCAGTGCCAGTCCGAGTGCGCCGCCCAACGCCCCCAGCAACATATTCTCCACCAGAAGCTGCCGGAGGAGCCGTAATCGTCCCGCCCCGAGCGCCGCTCGAATAGCGTTCTCCTTTCGTCGCGCAGCGGAGCGCGCCAGCAACAGGTTCGCTACGTTCACACATGCGATCAACAAAACGAATAGCACCGCGCCGAACAGCGTCAACAGAAACCTGCTGGTATCGCCGACCAGCTCCTCGTGCAACGGGATCAGATTGACGCCCCATTCGGCATTTGTTTTTGGATAGCTTTCGGCCAGCCGCCCAGCAATCGTATTCATCTCCGCCGAGGCTTGTTCAAAGGAAACGCCCGGCTTCAACCGGCCCGCCACCTTCAGCCATTTGCCCTCGCGGTTCTGTGCCGCTTGCGGGCTCATTGCCATCGGTCGCCAAATTTCGGTCTTGTCGTTTGGAAAATCAAAGCCTGCGGGCATCACGCCAACCACGGTATGCGGAAGACCATTTAGAGTGATGGTTCGGCCGATTATCTCGCGCTCCGCACCGAAGCGGCTGTGCCACAAGGCGGAACTCAACAGAACGACGTTTTCATTCGCTTCCTGATCATCATCCGGCAGGAGCACTCGTCCGAGAGCCGCTTCAGCGCCAAGCATTTGGAAGAAGCCCGCTGAGACCACCGCCGCCGTCAGCCGTTGTGGTTCGTCATCTCCGGTCAGATTGTAGTTCCAGTCGAAATAGGCCACGAGCGGATCGAAGACCTGATTTTGATTCTTCCAGTCAGTGAAGTTCGCGCCGCCGACGGCTCCGTGGGTTTGCCCCCTGGCGGCGTTGCTCTCCCATACGGTTACCAGACGCGCCGGGTCCTTAAACGGGAGGGGCCGCAACAACACTGCATTAACGATGCCAAAGATCGCCGTGTTCGCGCCGATGCCGATCGCCATGGTTATGACGGCTACAGCGGTGAAGCCGGGATTCTTCAACAACATTCGCGCTCCGTAACGCAGATCTTGAAACATCTCGTCCTCCAATCTTCGCGGTTGCAACAACAGCGCATCCCAAAACGCACCAAGACTGCGGCGGAGCAAATCAAGTTTGGTTCTCCAACTGAGCTTCTCCCAATCCGCCAGTAGCATCTCGCGGCATTGCAGCTCCGCTTCCCACTCCTGCCGCCAGTCGGCGCGCAGGCGACGGGGTACGATCACGCCGATCGCCCGGATCAACCAGAGATGAGCGCGTAACGGTTTTTCTCTCGGCGAGTTGGACCTCACATCGTGTTCCATTCGGCAATCGCAAATCGCCAATCCTGAATCGCTCGTTCACTCCTGACGCAGAGCTTTCATCGGGTCGACTCGCGCTGCACGACGCGCCGGCAGATAGCTGGCCAGCGAGGCGACCACAACGATCAGCAACGCGTTGCCTGCAAGCACCAGTGGATCGACTACGCTTACCCCGTAGAGCAAGCTTCCGAGTCCGCGAGTTAAAACCAACGAAGCAGCCAACCCGATGCCCACGCCAACGATCGCCAGCCCGGCGCCTTGCTTTACAACCAGTCGCCGAACGTCGCCGCTCTGCGCACCAAGCGCCATGCGAATGCCGATCTCACGAGTCCGTTGCGCTACCAGATAAGAGATCACACTGTAGACACCCATCGCCGACATCAACAGCGCTATCAACGCCATCGCTCCGAGCAGGAGCGCAAACACTCGCCGCTTCTCGATCGAATCGGCAACGATCTGATCCATTGTCTTGAGGCTGAACGCCGTTCTCGCATCAAGCCGTTGAATCAGCTCCCGGAGCGCGGGAAACAGGCTGCCGGGCGCCGTTCCCGTCCGAACGATCAACGTCATCGCGGGACGGTACATTGGCAGATAAATCTCCGGTCGCGGCTCGGTGTGCAGCCCGAACTGCCTGACGTCACCAACTACGCCGACAACCGTGAGCGAGGTGCGCGCCTCGTCGTTGCCACGCAACTGCAAGTGCTTTCCGAGCGGGTCTTCGCCGGGCCAGAACTTACTTGCTAAAGCCATGTTGATCATTGCGGCTTCAGGCGCAGGCTTCATATCGGCATCGTTGAACGAGCGACCATTGAGTAGCGGGATTCCCATCGCCTGAAAGTAGTCAGGCGTGATGGGCTGGAAATCGGCACGGTCCGCTGTCTCGGGCGATTGCGGCGCGCGTCCGTCGATGTAGAAGTCGATGCCCGGGTTGTAACCGATCAACGGAAGATAGGCTACACCGCCCACTGATTCGACGCCGGGGATCGCTCTGATTCGCGTGATAGCTTGATCGAAATAGACCGCAGGCGGTTCATCGTCTGGGTGTTTCGCCGGCGGGAGAGAAAGCGACACCGCGATCGCACGATCGGAATTGAAGCCGGGGCTCTCGCGCGTTAGGTTCAAAAAGGTGCGGATCATCAGACCGGAGGCTACGAGCAGCACAAGGGCAAGCGCGACTTCCGCCGAGGCAAGTGCAGCGCTCAACCGGCGGCGACGCGGGTCGAAGGCCTCGCCCACCTTGAGCCGGGCACTCAAGTTCTGACGCGAAGCCAGCACCGCCGGGGCCAGACCGAACCCGAAGCTGGTGAGCAATGATACGATGAGTGTGAACGCAAGAACGGCGGGGTTGATCCCCACCTCCGCCACTCCCGGAATTCTAAATGGAATAAGCGCTCGCAGCGCGTGGATTCCCCACCACGCCAGCACAACTCCGAACAGACTGCCGAGCAATCCAAGCAGCATGCTCTCCGTAAGCAGCTGCCGCACAAGCCTACCGCGACCGGCTCCGAGCGCCAGGCGAATGCTGAACTCGTGGCTTCGTTCGGTAGACCTCGCCAACAGTAGATTCGCCAGATTCACACTCGCGATCAGCAGCACAAACACAACTGCGAATTGGAGCACAAGGAGCGGAGTTCGGTACTTTGCAATACCTGGCAGGGTTTCCCGTAAACCGGTAACCTGGACGATCAATTCCTGTCGCGCGGTTTTTCGGTCACTCGAATGACGCGCCAGAGTCGCCATCTCCCTCGCTGCACTGGAGGGTGACACTCCCGGTCTCAGCAGACCTATGATCTCGAACTGATTCGCGCCACGATCCGCGAGCGTCTCTTCATTCTCTACGGTGCGGAGCGGGGCCCAGAACGCGGCGCGAAACGGGTACTGAAACGACTCCGGCATTATGCCTATGACCACGAACTGGTCATCATCCAGCGTTACCCTTTTCCCGATCACCTCTGTGTCTCCAACGAATCGGCTCTGCCAAAACGCGTAGCTGAGGATCACAGTCTTGTCCGCACCGCGCTGGAATTCCTCTGGCAGGAAGGTGCGGCCCGCCAACGGCCTGCCGCCGAGCAACGGCAGATAGTCCGGCGTGATAAATGCCCCGTTTACTCGCTCGACTTGTCCGACCTCGGCGATTGTTTTGTCGGTCAAGTTCACGGTGACCTTGTGCGCGGCCGCGATCTGCTCGAAGACCGTGTTCTGCTCTTTCCACGCAATGAAGTCGGGATACGAAACGCCGGTCTCAATACCCTGTTTGGTTGACTGGAGGACGACAGCGATTCGATCGGCGTTTGGATAAGGCAAAGGTTGTAGCAGCATTGCGTACACACCGCTGAAGATCACGGAGTTGGCGCCGATCCCGAGCGCAAGAGTGACGACCGCGACTGCGGTAGCGCCTGGGTTCCTGACCAGCATCCTGGCTCCGTATCGCAGATCTTGAAACATCTCCTCCCCCAGCCTTCGTGGTTGCAACAGCGTCTAATCCAACAGCGCTCCGAAAATAGGGTCAGCCCTCTGCTTACTCGTGCCGCAGTGCCGTCAACGGATCGACTCTTGTAGCGCGCCGCGCGGGTAAGTAACAGGCGATGAGAGCGACAATTGTCAACAACAGCGCTACGACGCCGAAGATCGATGGGTCGGTCGCACTGATGCCATAGAGCAGAGTGCTGAGCGAGCGCGTAGCGCTCCACGCCGCGAGCAATCCGAGGCCGATGCCCATCAGCGTGAGTTTGGCCCCTTGCCAGAGGATCAGGCCGAGGACCTTGTGCCTTTGAGCGCCCAGCGCCAGCCGTATGCCGATTTCGCGCGTGCGTTCCGTCACGCTGCCAGAGAGCACGCCATAAATACCGGTGGCAGCGAGCACCAGCGCAACGAGACCGAACGTTTCGAACAGGATGAGCGCGAAACGTCGCTCCCCGCGGACGCCGCGAGCAAGTCGTCCATTGTGGCAACTCGGACGATCGGTTGATCTTTGTCCACCGACCAGATCGCCTGTTTGATTTCCGATACGATTCCCGCTGCGCCGCCGCCTGCCCGGATTACCAGGGACATCGCATTGTCCGCAAAGAACCACTGTTGTCCGGTGATGTACACGGCGTCCAACTGGCTGGCAGCGAGAGAGGCCTGTTTGACATCCCCGACCACGCCCACAATCGTGAACCACGGTCTATTGCCTGGCCCGATATGAACACGTTTGCCAACGGGGTCTTGATCGGAGAACTTGCGCCTGGCCAACGATTCGCT
Organism: Blastocatellia bacterium; assembly: GCA_963737945.1. Lineage (GTDB taxonomy): Bacteria > Acidobacteriota > Blastocatellia > UBA7656 > UBA7656 > Onstottus_A. The sequence goes on from CAVTUR010000006.1 coordinate 73,397, forward strand.
AATGAGCACGGCGGGCGGCGCGCTCGCAACGTCGTGTTCATCGAGCAGACGTCCGCGACGCAGAGGGATACCGATCAGGTCGAAGTAGCCCGGGCTAACCGCATACCTAAAAACGCTGTAACCGGTCCCGGGGTCGTCGCCTTCGAAGTGCGCGCCGTACTCATCGTCGTCTCCGCTAAGAGGCAATTGGCTGGTGAACGCGGCCCCGGTGACTCCGGGAACCTGCTGCACGGCCTCCAGGGATCGGGCGAAGAATCGATCGGTGGTTTCCTTGTCGAATCGGTGACCAGAGGTCTGTACCTGCATCGTCAGAAGAAGAGCGGTGTCGAACCCCGGGCTGATCGCGAACAGACGGTTGAGGCTGCCCAACAACAAACCCGCACTCGCCAACAGAACCAGGGCTAGAGCAACTTCACCCACAACGAGCGCCCGCCGGGTCAACCGGTGACTACCGGAGGAGCGCCGCGAGCCTCGTTGGATCCCGATCTGAAGATCGCCGCGAATTGCGTGAAGCGCAGGAATCAGCCCCACCGTCAGCCCGATCACTGCGGTGATGCCAATTCCAAATCCGAAGACCGCCCCGTCGATGCGAATCACGCCCAGCCGCGGCAGCGCCGGCGGGCTCAGCGCCGCCAATGCGCCAACGGCGAAGTCGGCGACCACCATCCCGGCAAGACCTCCGAGAATGGCCAGCAGCAGGCTCTCGGTGAGCAGTTGCCGGATGATGCGCGTTGGCCCGGCGCCCAGAGCCGCGCGCACTGCGAATTCGCCGCTTCGCTGTCCGCCCCGAGCGAGCAGGAGGTTGGTTACGTTTACGCACGCGATCGCCAGCAAGAGCACAACTGCGCCCATTACCGCCAGCAGCGCCGGCTTGACGGCGCGGGTAACCTCGTCCTGCAACAATGCAGCGACGAACTGAACTTCACTGCCATAAGTCTGCGGATGCTGCTCCATCAACACGTCCTGACCGCGCGCATTGATGTCTTTAGTTGCCTGATCCAGACTGATCCCCGGCCGGAGACGCCCAAACGTGCGGAGGTGATGGCCCCAGGCGCTCCCAAGAGACATGTCATACTGCAGCGGGGACCAAACATCCGCCGACGGAGCCAGCACGTTCTCGAAGGCGCGCGGCATCACGCCGACTATCGTGAAACTATTGTCGTCGAGAGTGAGTTGTCGCCCGACGACTGCGGTGTCGCCCCGAAAGCGCCTTCGCCAAAGCGCATCGCTGATGATCGCCACGTTGGGGCCGTTTAGCACTTCCTCTGAATCCGTGAAATTCCTCCCGGTGACCGGCACTACGCCAAGCACCCGAAAGTAACTCGCGCTTACTTGCTGGCCCTCCAGGCGTTCGGGCTGGCCGTCTCCAGTCATGGTGGGCAGCCACGATTTGACTGCGGCGATCGCCTCAAACGACTGATTCCGTTCGGCCAGACCACGATACATTCCAAACGTCCCGGGGTTGTGCGTTCCGTCAGCGTTCATCTCGAGGATCATCGCAATCCGGTCCGCATGCGGATAGGGCAACGGCTCAAACAGGATTGGGTTAACCGCGCTAAAGATCGCAGTGCTCGCGCCGATCCCCAGCGCCAGTGTGAACACGGCGACTACAGTGAAGCCGGGATTTTTTGATAACGTTCGCAGGCCATAACGCACGTCTTGAAACATCTCATCCTCCAGGCGCTGAGGCTGCAACAGCAGCGCATCCCAACAGGCGCCAAGACTGCGGCGCAGTAAATCTAGTTTGCTTCGCCAGTTGAGCTTGTCCCAATCAGCCAGGAGCATTTCGCGATGGCGCAGCTCAGCCTCCCACTCTTGTTTCCAATCCGCTCGCAGACGGCGGGGCACGATGACTCCCAGCAGGGCGATCAACCAGAGATGGGGTTTGCGGAAATGATTGCCGGATTGGTTTGAGGACATATTGAGAACCTCGGTGGTCACCCTCGCTCGCGGGTTGGTCTGCCTTTCGCTGGATGCGGGGCAATACGCTCCAAGAGCCTGTAGCGTTTGACGGCTTCGGCCAGGGCGTCTTTTCCATCGGGTGTGAGTTCGTAGTACTTCCGGGGCGGCCGCTGTTCGCGCTGAGCGATACCGGGCTTTTCCCATTTGGAATCAATGAGACCGGTTTGCTCGAGCCTGCGCAGGGCGGGGTAGACGGTTCCGCTCGGCAGCCCGGTGATATCCATGATGTCGAAGCCGTACTGGTAGTCGTTCGCGAGCGCTTGCAGGATCACCGTTGCCGAATAAGATAGATACGCTTTCGGGCTCATCAGTCCTCCACTCAGAGGTAAGTAGGATGCTAGTTATATAGAATGCTACATAGGGTGTCAAGAGCGAAGTGAGAGCCGGGCGAAAAATGTTCGCAGGGATAACGCATACCCTCTCATTACGAGAGACGTTGTCTGCGCTATCGAATCATCGAGTTGGTTGAGCTGGACGGCGAAAGGAAATCCGCAAGGCGATCAAGGGCCCTGCTGGGCGCCAATCATGCTGCTTCTACGTTCCAGGAGAACCACATCACGCCACACACCGTGAAGGAGTCCGAGCTTCTCGCGCCGCCCGACCTCCCGAAACCCGCATCTCTTGTGCAGCGCGATGCTGGCGGTGTTTTCCGGAAAGATGCCGGCTTGCAGGGTCCAGATGCCGTTGCGTTCGGCCGCTTCCACAAGGGCAGTCAACAACAAGCGGCCTACTCCTGAGCCCCGGGCCGAAGCAGCGACATAAACGCTCACTTCGGCGACGCCCGCGTAGACGCGGCGGCTGGATACCGGGCTGAGCGCGGCCCAGCCAACGATTGACACGCCAGTTCGGGCGACCAGCCGGGCGAAGCTCAAATGATTTTGGTCCCAGCTTTCCCAATCTGGCCCTTCAGTTTCAAAAGTCGCGTTGCCGGTGGCGATGCCTTCTATGTAGATCGATCGCACGATCGGCCAATCGTCGGGTCGCAGCGTATCAATTTCGAAGTTCACGACCCGCATTCTAAGCGAACAGATCTCAAGAAGACTATGCCACAACAGTACTGTTCGAGTTGGCTGACACCGTTAGGTGTACCCGCGAACCCAATGAGCTCAATAATCGATACCAATTCGAGGCATGCAGATTCCGATTGAGCCGTGCCGCAACCCCGTTGGGGTTGGGGAACTCACCACCCTGTTTCCCAAGGTAGCCGAGTACGGCAACCTTGGGCTGGAGGACCGATCCCCTTCGGGGAAAATTCCAAACTCCAGTGAACTCCTACGGAGTTCGCTGCGACCTGGCGGGGGGTCCGGCTTCAAGTTGACAGCACGATCGTTCGTGTAGTACAAAGCGAACGATCGTGCTATTGCAAAGGAGTTGTTTGTATGAAAGCCGTAAGCGAAATCAGAAAGCAGCAGAACAAAGAAGCAAGGGGAGCAAAGACCCGACACGAGATCCTGCAAGCCGCGGTTCATATCGCCTCGGCCGAAGGGCTCGAAGGTCTGACCATCGGAGGGCTCGCCGACGAACTGCATATGAGCAAGAGCGGGCTGTTTGCGCACTTCGGCTCCAAGGAAGAGCTTCAACTGGCAGTCGTGGCCAAGGCCCGCGACATTTTCGTCCGCGAGGTTGTCGAGCCGGCATTCAAGAGCGAGCGCGGACTGGTCAGGCTTCTGGCGATGCTCGACTCGTGGCTCGACTACGTCGGGCGCAGCGTCTTTCGAGGCGGCTGCTTTTTATGGCCAGCGCCATCGAGTTCGACAGCCGCCCGGGGAAGGTCCGCGATCTCATCGCCGAGTTGTCCCACTCGTGGCTCGACGCGATCGAGGCCGAGGCGCGGCAAGCTCAGGCGCTTGGCCAACTCGACCATCGCGTTGATGCCGCTCAACTTGCCTTCGAACTTCACGCGCTCGGGCACGCCGCAAACTGGTACTACAACATGTTTCAGGACAAGCGCGCCTTTGACCGGGCACGCACTGGCATCCTCGATCGCCTGCGTCACGGCGCTACCCCAGACCTCCTTCGATTGCTCGGCGAGAAAAGCGCCGTGCGTAAAACCATCACAACACGAAAACCCAAACGAAAGGAATCAAGATGAGTGACAAATCTCAAGACGTAGCATTGATATTGAAGCTATACGAACTCCGGCGTGAAAAGGGAATTCGCCGCGCTCGCAAGTGGTATTTCACCGAGTTTAACCCGCAGAGCGTCGAGGACATTGTGAAGATATTCGGCAGCGGCCACGACGGGAGCGCTTACTATCGAATGATAACCTCCTACTGGGAGATGGCCGCGTCGTTTGTAAACAACGGCGGCATAGACGAGAAGATGTTTCTGGACGCGAACGGCGAGCACGTCGGTGTGTTCTCGATTATCGAGCCGTTTATCGAGGAGCTGCGTAACTCCATAGGCCTCCCGGAATACTTGCGCCAGCTTGAAACCCTCGTGAAAAAGACTCCAAACGCGAAAGAACGGCTCGAACGTTTGCGCGGCGTGTTCGCTCGCTGGTCGAAGGTAGCCAAGGAAGCATCGGCGGCGAGCTGAAGAACATCCTGCAGGTGCGCCCCTCTCGCCCGGAAAACCATCAACGGCGATGAAGGGGCGCACCTACGGATGCTCAAATGTGACCCGAGACGGACGGACCCATTTTCAGACAGACTGACCTTTCCACGCGGCCTCAAAGGTCCGTTGCTCGGATTCTTTGGGAGTCGTCGCGATATCCAGGAACGAGAATCCGATATTTGGGCCGTGGTAGGTGCTGATGTCGATTCCTCGCGCGCCGGTCTTCCCGGCCTGGAACGTGTGGATGTTGTCACGCATCGAGGAGAGAGTGTTGATCCTGCCCGGGGCGATTATCTCGTTGTGGGTCTCTCGTACCATGAAACTTTTGCGCGAATCGAACTCGGGAGCCGCGCCAACGACTTCAAAGTTGCGTATACGCGCTTCGCCTTCGAGACCAAGCGTGCACACGCTGGCGTTCGGGTGGCAATGGGGCGGCAGCCAGGCACCGGGTTCAAGCTGCCACTCGACGATGAAGAAAGGGGTGCCGCGATAACACACCCCAAAGCTTACTGCGGGTTCTAGTTTTCCGAACCGACCGACTTTTGCCCGGGGAATGTCGCTCACTCGCGCTCGCGCTATCATCGAAGCAAGCCAGTAAAGATAGGCTTCCTGTCCGGGACCCGAAGAGTCTTTGTGTAGCTCCTGCCCGGCCGGCTCGCAAAGCTTGAGAAACGCCGGCCAATCAAGATGGCCATCCGCGTTTGGCAGGGGTTGGTGCTCCTGGCTGTGCTCGTTCGCAAACACATGCTTCGCCCGCCCCAAAAAGACGGCCGCGGCGATTGATGCCGGCAGCCACAACATCCCGCGCCGCGTTTCCGAGAATCCAGGAGCCACTTCGGTTGTTGAATCTTCCTTTGTCTTTATCGTGTCCCTCACGTTGCACCTTCCTTTATTTTTTTCCGGCGGTATAGCGGCTTCCTGATCGCTGTCACAATCGAGCAACCGTGGTAAGCAGGCAGCTGAAAAAGGCTTCGTAGTCCCGCCTTCAGGCGAAATCTTCGAACGGCTATGACTTCGTATGTTGCTCTGTTTATGTTGGTCTCCGATGCAATTCCAATCGGAATTCCGCCTTATAGGCGGGACTACGAGCCTTTTCAGATGCCTGCTAGGTCACCCAACTCGCCTCGTAGACGCCGGGTTCAATCTCGGGCGCCTTATTCGATAGCTTCAAATAGGGCGTCGTCTCACGTCTTTCCTTTATCCTGGTGGTGATGTCCAACCCCCGGCCTCCGCGCGCGCCTGCCTGAAAGCCGTGAACGTATCCACTCTCCAGATTCACAAGGTTGACCTGTCCGGGAGTCAGTATCTGGCTCTGGGTCTTTCGCGCTTTGAAGGTTCCCGTCGTATCGAAGTCCCGAGCGCCGACCATCTCGAAGTTCTCGACTCTGACCTCGCCTTCAAGCATCAGGGTCACTACGTTCCCGTAAGTGTGAGCGTGCGGGCGTATCATCGATCCGGGGTCCATACGCCAATGCAGAACGACGAAGGGAGCGCCGCCGGGAATCGCTCCAATGAACGTCCCGCGTCCGGCTCCTTGACCGCTGTCGCGCATTGGCGGCACCGGCGCGTCAACCAATCGCACCGCATAAGAAGCGAGAGTAAGAAGATACCGCTGCTGGCCGGTGAGAGATGTATTGCCCACTAGCTTCTTCACGACCGGCACCACCTCTGTGAGGAATTCTTCATAGGTCAATCGCTCGTCGGTACTGGCAGGATGGGCCTTTGCCACCCCCGGAATTGAGAGCGCGCCAAGCGCAACTGCAACCGTCCTCAAGAAACATCGGCGCTCTACGACAACTCCGGGCGAGATCATCGCCGTTTCGCCTATGTGGAGCTCTTCAATCCTTACTTCACCTTTCATGCGCCTGGTCTCCTTTCGAAACGAAGGTCGGCAGAAGGGCCAGAGTTCAGGGTTCAAGCTCAGCTTCCGAGATTCGATCAAGTTAGCGCTTAGAGGCTGCTGAGTCGAGAACTCCTGAACTCCTGAACCCTAAACTCATGAACCCTGAACTCTGAACCCTCCACCGAATCCTCAAGCTGAGCTGCAAACGCTTCAACCTTAGTGGACTTTGCTCGCCGAGCCAATGAACGGCACCCGAAAGCCTGATAAGTTCCCGGTGAGTTTCAGGTGAGGAAATAAGCACAACAGATCGAGAAGTTACGGGCGATGTCGGAACGCAGCTCTGTTTCATTCGAACGCGGAATGAGGCTATAATCAACCCCGAGGCGAAGGACCAAAACAATGCAGCCCAAGGTGTCGCATGACGAGATCATTCGATTCGGTGAGTTCGAGCTCGCGCTCAAGAGCGGCGAGCTGCGCAAGAACGGTTCGGTGGTTCGACTTCAACCTCAGCCCTTCAAGGTGCTGGTGTTTCTAGCGTCTCACCCCGGGCAGACGATCACCCGCCAGGAGCTTCAGGAAGCCGTTTGGGAGGAGGGCACCTTTGTCGATTTCGAACACGGGTTGAACTTCTGTATCAAGCAGATTCGAACAGCTCTTGGGGACCACGCGCAGGCGCCAAGATTGGTTGAGACGCTACCGCGGAGAGGCTATCGCTTTATTGCGGAAGTCGAGAGCGTAAACGGTTCGACTGCGACGCAGTCATTCCCGGTTGAGCCAGAGATCGAAAAGACGCCCCCCGGTAACCATCCGCCAAACAACAAATCATTCGCGGGTCGATTTGCTCTGATCGTGGCGATATCGGTTGCGATTGTGACCACGGCGTACTTTGGTTGGCGGAGTCTCAACAAGGTTGCGGCTCCGGTGTCAAAAGTCATGATTGCGGTGCTGCCGTTCGAGAACCTCAGCGGGGACGCGGACCAGGATTACTTCTCAGACGGAATGACTGAAGAAATGATAGCGCAGCTCGGCCAGCTTCATCCGCAGCGCCTCGGAGTAATAGCGCGCACCTCGGCGATGACTTACAAAGGTGTCAACAAAGACATCGCGCGGATAGGCCGCGAGCTTGGCGTAGATTTCGTGGTTGAGGGAAGTGTACGACGCGAGCAGGACAGAGTCCGCATCACCGCTCAACTCATTCAGGTAAGCGACCAGACGCACCTGTGGTCGGAGTCTTACGATCGCTCGGCCGCCGACGCCTTGAAGGTTCAGAGCGAGGTCTCCGAGCAGATCGCAAACGCGCTCACCCTTCGGCTGCTGCCAGAGAAGGGAAGCGATTCCTCGCGTTCGGCAAATTCGGAAGCTGTTGATGCCTATCTGCGAGGCCGGTATCTCTGGAACAAAGGCGATCGTGAAAGCGCGAGGCGGAGCGTCGAGTATTTCGATCAAGCGATTGCCAAAGATTTGGACTATGCGGCAGCGTTTGGCGGGCTGGCGGATTCATATCGGTTGCTTGGAATGCAGTATGTGATGCCCCCGTCGGAGGCTTACCCGAAGGCAACCGAAGCGGCGGTGCGTGCGATTGAGCTCGATCCGGAGAGCGCGAACGCTTATGTATCGCTGGGTACGATCAAGTTTCGATATGAGTGGAAGTGGGAGGAAGCCGAACGCGATTTCCAGCGCGCGATTGAAATCAATCCCAGTCTTGGGATCGCTCATCACGACTATGCGTGGTTCCTGGTAGCGATGGAGCGATTCGACGAGGGAATCGAGCACATAAAGCTCGCCCAACGGCTTGATCCGCTGTCGCCGCTTGCGAATTCCGATGTGGGATGGGTTTATCTGATGGCCCGCCGCTATGACGAAGCGATCGAGCAGATGAAGCGGACGCTCGAACTCGAGCCAGCCTTTGGTTCTGCGCTGGCGTGCCTCGAGCGCGCTTACACTCTGAAGGGCCAATCGCGAGAGGCTTTGGAAACTCTGTTGAAAGAGATCAAAGAAGACGGCGCGTCGTATCGAAACGACGATCCGGCGCAGTCGATGAAAGCGCTATACCGCAAGAGGCTCGAAAGAAAACTGGCGGCGATGCAGACCGGGCTCTCGTCACCGTATAGTGCCGCGACTCTTTGCGTGGCGGCCGACGAGCGTGAGCAAGCATTTATGTTTCTGGAGAGAGCTTACCAGGAGCGCGATCCAATGCTTGTCGCGGTGAGGACTGACCCCGCGTTTGACGGCCTGCGCCAGGACCCGCGATTCGCGGCTCTGGTTAAACGAATCGGTTTTCCCCAATAAAAGGGGTCATAGTTCAGAGCCCTCGTTCAGAGTACAAGCTTTACCTTGCTTTCACCCTTGTTCAGAGTAAAAGCTTTGGCTTGCTTCCACTGTTCGACACGATCGAATCACGCAAGCTAAAGCTTGTACTCTGAACCCGCCGCTGCGCTTGTACCCACGCATCAACGGCGTTATTATTCGGCCGCTTTCCTGGAATTGCAGGCATCCCTGCCTTACCCGGTTCATCGCGTCGCGAAAGGAGACCGAAATGAGTTTTCCAACCAACGCGACCTCGTATGGTCGAAGAACTGCTTTGATCGCAGTCATCCTGGTTCTCGGCTCCTTCATTACCAACAACGCCTTTGCCCAGTCGGCGGCAAAGCTCGAGATCAGGACGCTGTCATCGCGGCCCGATCTGGTGGCCGGCGGCGACGCGCTGGTTGAGGTAAGGGTGCCGCCCGGGGTTCTGTTGGGGCAGATCACGCTGACGCTGAACGGCAAAGACGTCACGAGTCAGTTAAGGGATGGTCCCGAGACCGGCAGCTTTCGCGGGGTGATCAGTGGGATGACAGTTGGGGATAACAATCTGAGCGCGGCTATGAAACCGGCGAGCAAGTCGTCAAACCGGTCGGGAACGGCAATGCCGGCGAGCCTGAAAGTAACAAACTACCCGATCACCGGACCGATTCTCTCCGGGCCGCATCTGACGCCCTACGAATGTCGAACCGTTGAGTCGGGGCTTGGCCAGCCGCTTGATGGCAGTTGCTCGGCTGCTCAGAAAATCGAGTACTTCTATCGGGCCTCGAACAACACATTCAAGCCGCTCGACCTCGGTGCACAGTGGCCGCCGGATCTGGTAACTACGACTACCAACGACGGAAAAACCGTTCCGTATGTCGTGCGCGTGGATTCAGGGACCATCAACCGCAGCATATATAGAATCGCGATTCTCGACGATCCGAGGCAGTCCGTGGCCGCGGCGCCTCCTCCCCAGGGCCGTGCGCTTGCTGGTCTGTTGGAACTGGTGCCGAATCCGAAAGGTGCCGATGCGCCGGCTCAGTGGACGCCCGGGCCAGGCTGGAATCGCAAACTCGCTGTTAGCTTTGGCGGCGGCGCGGGCACCCAGTACAACCAGGGCGTTAATCAGGCGACTGCTGCGCTCAACCACCTATACCTGTCCCGCGGCTTCGCGTTCATGATCTCGACCGAACTCGTCAATCAGCAGCACGGAAACGCGGTGCTGCAAGGCGAGACTCTCATGATGCTCAAGGAGTATTTCATCGAGCGCTACGGCGTGCCGAAGTGGACCGTGGGATACGGCGGCTCAGGTGGAGCGATCCAACAGCTGCTGATCACCGAGATCTATCCGGGTCTGCTCGATGGCTTGCAGCCATCGCTTTCGTTTCCGGATTCGACGATGCATACCTCCGATTGCGGTCTACTCCAGAACTTCTGGCGCAAATCGGATCCGGCAGTTTGGACCGATGCGAAGAAGACAGCGGTCGAGGGCTACACAAAGGGGACTTGCGCCGCCTGGGAACGCTCATTCGTTCCGGTATACACCGCGACCAATGCCCGCGGCTGCGCGCTCAACGACGCGAGTAAGATCTATGACCCGGTAAAGAATCCCAAGGGAGCGCGGTGCACCGTTCAGGACATGCGAGTAAACATCTACGGCCGCAACCCGGCGACGAGGTTTGCCCGAAAGCCGCAGGACAACGTCGGGTTGCAGTATGGACTCGAGGCTCTAAACGGCGGCGCGATCGGCGTGGATGAGTTCCTCGACTTGAACGAGAAGATTGGTGGCAACGACATCGACGGGGCGTTCACAGCGCAGCGCTCGGTGGGAGATCCGATCGCAATACGCGCGGCGTACGAGAGCGGTTTAATGAACTCGGGCGGCGGCGGGCTTGCAAATGTGCCAATCCTGCACTCGCGCAGTTATAACGACGCGGCTGGTGATATTCACGACCGGCATCGTGACCTGACGATTCGCGCGCGTTTGAAAAAGGCCAACGGACGATTCGACAACCAGGTGATATGGGTCGGCCCCGCGCGGCAACGTGGTCAAACCGGCGGCGTTGATCTCGCCGCGCTTTCGGTGGAAACGATTAACAAGTGGCTCGATAACATCACTGCCGATCCGGCGCCGCTCTCAACCGAAAAGGTCGTGCGCAACAGGCCGGCCGAGGCGGTGGATGCGTACTGGGACGAGGCCGGCAAGAGATTTGTCGAAGCGGCAACTTTCGACGGCACGGGTGGGTTCAACACGATGTATCCGGTGCATAGCGAGCCGCGGCTGGTAGCCGGAGCTCCGTTGACCAACGACGTCCTCAAGTGCCAGTTGAAACGAGTCAACTACGCCGATTACAAACCGACCTTCAGCGTTGCGCAGAAGGCGCGAATGTCTACGATCTTTCCTTCGGGCGTTTGCGACTTCAGCAGGCCCGGTATTGAGCAGGTGCCGCTGAAGGGAACCTACCGGCGCTACTGAGTCGAAAAAGATTCGCGCCGGCAGGCAAAGAACATGCGAGCAGCCGTACGCAAAGCGAGGACTACCGCGAGGACCGCCCAGTCACCCATTGACTTGGTCGCGGAGACGCTCGAAACCTACGCCCGGCGCGGGGTCTTCCGAGGCTTCAGCCGGGGTCCGGTCAAGAACGGCAGGGCGATGTTTAGAATGGTGTGGCACCGCGACCGCGCCTTCGATCTGATCTTCGACGCAAATCGGGGAACTCTGCGGTTCCCGCTGGTGTTGCCGGACGTTCCCGCCGCCTCGGAAATGTATCTGGACCTGAAAAAGTTCATCAAGGCGCGGCAATCAGCGGAACTCCCAGACCACAGGCGGATCGACACCGGGAAGGCTCACGTCGGCTCCTACGTTCGGAATGGTAACGTGTCACTCACACTGACGGTGGCGAATGGTGATTACCAGTACGGTGCGCAAAAACTCATCAACCTGGTGCACGAGATCTTTCTGGTGTTTTTAGCCGACGGCTATTTCGAATATATGGTTGAGGCGTTTGATCTGGATCCGGACCGGGTGTAAACGAGGGAGGGCGATCAGTGAAACAAGGACGAGCCGTTATGGCGATCCTTCAGATCGCTGCGATTTCCTACGCAGTCTTCGCAGCCGGGACTGGCTTCAAATCAATCCAGGACGACGCGCGGCGGCTGACCTCGGAAGAGGCCAAAAAACTGAAGAGCCCCGTTCCGTTCAGCAAGGAATCGATCTCTCGTGGTCGCGCAATCTTTGCACGCAACTGCACGGCGTGTCACGGCAACGATGGAAAGTCCGAAGTGGATGTAGTAGCAAATGCTACCGATCTTACGGATCCGAAACAGTGGCGGAGTGGAACCGCCGAGGGTGAGATATTTCGTAGCATCAGGGACGGCGCTGGCGACACGATGCCGCCGTTCAAGACTCAGTTCCAGAAGGACGAGGACCTGTGGAATCTGGTGAACTTTATTCGCAGCTTGTGGCCGGAATCGATGAGGCCAAAACTGCAGTGAGCGCGGACAGATCAACCGCCCCTGAGGGAGCGAATGGAGGAAACGGACATGAGTAACAAGATTTCGAAAGACGGCGACGGCACAAACACCGCGGGAACGACGAGAAGGAAGTTTCTTTTGTCCTCTGCCGCTGGGGCCGGTGCGGTGGTAACCGCGATTGGAGCGGGCAGCAGCGTGTTAGCCGGCGTGGGCGAGGGCATCCCGTCAATCCGAATCCCCAAGGAGATTCCTGACTCATTGAACCAGGCTCCAAAGCCGGGATCATTCGAAGGGAAGGGTATGACGGGCGCGGAGGTCTTCGCCACGCTCTGCAAAGAAGAGGAACTCGCGGCCCTGTTCTGCTGCCCCGGGAACTACACGGTGATCAACGCCATTGCGGCGGCGGGAATACCCAGCTACGGAGGGCGGACCGAAGGAGCGATGTGCGCCGCGGCCGATGGGTTCTCGCGTGTGACCGGTGAGGTTACTGCCTGCTCGGGGACTGAGGGTCCCGGGTTTACTGACATGATCATGAATATCGCCGCCGCCGCCGCGGCCCGCACGCCCCTGCTTGTACTGGCGAGTAACATGCAGATCGCCGGCGACGACCGCGAGGCCTTTATCCAGACCGGCTATCAGCAGCCGACCACCACGGGAATGAAGAAGTACGGGAAGCGGCTGATCGCGCCCGACCGAGTATGGGAATACGGCGGCTACGCGTTTCGCAATATGAAGTCCGGCATCCCCGGACCCGTTCACCTTGACTTTCCCGGTGAGGTCGCCAGGGCCCGCTTTACTGATCCGGCGGGGCTCAAGGACTACTACACAAAGGACAAGTATCGCAGCGAATCGCGGGCGCACCCCTCTAACAAGGATGTTCAGAAAGCTGTAGACCTGATCAGCAAAGCTGAGCGGCCCCTGCTCGTGGCCGGGCAGGGAGTGTTTCAGCGCAAGGCCTGGGACACGCTCAAAGAACTTGCCGAGAAGAGCGACATTGCAGTCGTAACCACGGGACCAACCCGCGGCCACTTCCCGGATGATCATCGGTTGTCAGCCAGTCTTACGCCGGACGCGTTGATGAGCGCCGATCTGGTGATCTTTGTTGGCCAGTACTGCATGCCAAGCCCCGGCGAGTTCCGCTTCAGCCCCGATGTAAAGTCGATTCGCGTCCATCCGGTTCAGGAAGACCTGGGACGGAATTGGCCGCTTGATCTCGGCATCGTGAGCGACGAGCAAGTCTTCCTCGAAGCGCTTGCAGGCACTATGCCTCGAAAGAAGCGCGACGCCTGGGTGGCCGAGCTGGAGGTGGCTCGACAAAAGTACGACAAGATGATCCACGACCAATACGATCTTGGATTGAAATACAGCCACGACACCGAACATCTGCATCCCGCGGTTATTGCCAAGGAGGTCCATGACTTTCTATACAAGGGCGATATCGATCCAAAGCAGACACTGACCGGATTGGGTGGATGGACCATCGGAAACTACACGGGCCGATGGCTGCGGGGGTTCCGTCCCGGACAGGAGGTCTCCTGTGCCTATCAATACGGCGCAATCGGTCCCGATCTCGCGATGGTGATCGGCGCAAGCGCGGCGGTGCAGCGCGGAGTCGGACCACAAGCTCCGTACAAGGGCGCACCCGCCCTGTGTGTGACCAGCGATGCCGGCATCGCTTATAGCATGTTTGAGCTGGAGACCGCTGCTAAGTATAAGATCCCGGTCGTCGCGGTGATCTACAACAACAACTCGTGGGGTATGTGGCCGAACGCAGTTGCATCCGCGCGTTCGATGCATATGTACATTTTCCAGGAGAACCTTCGCTACGACAAAATGGCTGAGGGGTTGGGCGCGCGGGGTGAGTATGTCCGAACGCCGGAGGAGTTCCGCGAAGCCCTAAAGCGCAGCTATCAGATAGCGGCCAAGGAGAACCTGTCTACGCTGATCAACTGTCAGGCGCTCAAAGAATTCACATCGGGTAAGGACTATCCTCCCGGGAATTCGATGAATCCTGAGCCGGGCTGCGGGGCCGTGGCCCATTGATTTCTGGCTTTGTTTTGGTCTTGACCAATAACGCCGCCAGGTCGCGCGGGAGACGCAAAGCAAATGTGCATGCGAAGCACCCTGGTTCTGGCCGCGTTGTTTGTTCTTACGGCGCCTGGATACGCCCAGAACAGCATGCTTCGCGGCAAGGTTAGCAGGATCGATGGAGGCGTTGTAAACAATGCGTCAGTCGAGTTGAGAGGATCGGGCGGCGCGGTGATCGGCCAGGCTTTTACGCGAAACGACGGTGACTTCTCTTTCTCACGCCTGCGACCGGGCGAGTACGAAGTATTCGTGACGATGTCGGGTTACGAGCCCGCAAGCCAGATCGTAGAACTGCGCGACAGCATGCGAGTGACCGGCGCGTCTGATGTAATCAGCGAAGTAGTCAATATCGAAGTAGTCCTCCGTCCCCGTGCTGAACCGAGTCTCGCGGCGCCAGGCACCAGCTTCGCTCAGGATGTTCCGAAGGCCGCTCGCGAGGCATACGCAAAGGGACTTTCGAAAATACTTGAGGGCAAGTCGGATGAAGGGATCGCCTCGCTGCGCGAAGCGATCACGGAATTCCACGACTACTTCGATGCCTATCTCGCTCTCGGCTTCGAGTTCTACCGGCTCGGCAGGGACGGCGACGCGCTTGAAGCGTTGGAGCGGGCCCGGCAGATTAACGACCGCGGAGCCGCAGTCTACTATACGTTTGGCATGGTGATGGTCAGGCAGCAGAAGTACCGCGCCGCCGAGTACGCTTTTGGTAAGGCCGCCGAGTTGAACGAAACACACGTCAATGCGCACTTCAACCATGCCGTTGCCCTGATCGAACTGGCGTTGCGCAGCAAGAACGCGAGCGACGCAAGAACTGATTTGGCGAACGCCGATCGAGAATTGGATCGCGCCTGGGATCTGAGCGGCAAGCGGCTAAACACCGTTTTTCTACAAAGGGCTCGAGTGCAGGAGGAGCGCGGGAACAAGGAGGCCGCCGCTCGCGCGTTGGAGGACTATCTGAAGGCGGAACCGGATGCCAGGGACGGGCCAGCGGTGAAGGAAGCCATTGCAAAACTGCGGGCGAAAAAGTGAGTTGAATGAGGAGACCAATGTTAACGCCGGATACGGTGGCATACAGGGCCAACCCGGCAATGTGCTGCTCGCTTTCACGGTGGATGGAAAATAAATGAAACCAATAACTCGCATACTCGCGGTCGTATCGTTCTGTGCAGTAGGTCTCTCCAGCCTTATTTACCCCGGGCCTTCTCTGTCGGCGGCGATGCTTGCTCTCCCGGTGGGGACAACGCAACAGCAACCGCCGCCGACCGATCCTGCCAGCGCGCAGATCTACCAGCAGCGATGCGCCGTCTGCCACGAGAATCCGCAGGATCGCGTCCCGCCTCGATTCCTGATTGCCCGGCGCTCCGCGGAGGACGTCATGCAGACTCTCAGCACCGGGGTGATGAAACAACAAGCCACAGGTCTTACTGCCGATCAGATTCGGGCCTTGGCGATTTACCTCACCGGGAAGCAGCCCGGTGCGCCCGTTCAGGCAAGCCTCGATGCGAACCGCTGCAAGGGTGGCGGCGGGCCGATCAACCTCAACGGCCCGCAGTGGAACGGCTGGGGCCTTGATTTCGAAAACTCACGGTATCAGCCAAACCCGGGGCTCAAAGCTGAAGACGTTCCCAGGCTCAAAGTGAAGTGGGCATGGGCGCATCCCGGTCCCATGGCCACAGGACAGCCGACGATTATCGGCGATCGCCTGTACGTTACCACCGAAGTCGGACAGATCTTTTGCTTAAACGCGCAAACGGGTTGTACCTACTGGACGATGAACGCCGGAGCGGCGGTGCGCGCGGCAATCAGCGTCGGCCCGCTCCCGGCTGGATCGCAGGCAAAGTTTGCGTTGTATTTTGGCGACGAAAAGTCAAACGTTCAGGCCGTGGATGCCGCTACGGGCAAGATCCTGTGGAAGACAAAGATCGAAGATCATCTGCTTTCCCGAATAACGGGTTCGCCGGTGTTGTATCGCGACCGCATTTATGTTCCGGTGTCCTCTTTTGAAGAGACCGCCGGTCGCGATGCCAAATATGAATGCTGCAAGTTTCGCGGAAGCGTCGTGGCGCTCAACGCCTACACTGGCAAGGTTCTCTGGAAGGCATTTACGGTGCAGGACGAGCCTAAGCCCTTTAAGAAGAACTCCTCCGGAACGCAGATGTACGGTCCGGCAGGCGGCGCGGTCTGGTCGGCCCCAACACTCGATCTGAAACGTAAGCTCATTTACATAGGATCGGGCAATTCGTACACGGATGCCCCGACCCTGCATTCCGATGCTATCATCGCCCTTGACATGGAGTCGGGTAAGGTCAGGTGGTCCAATCAGGTCTCGCCAAAGGACAACTTCCTGGTCGGCTGCCGGCAACCGGGGGTCGGCAACTGTCCCGAAGAAGCGGGCCCTGATCATGACTTTGGCAGCTCTCCGATTTTGCGCACATTGCCCAACGGGAAGCAGGTGATTCTGGCGGGGCAGAAGTCCGGCGTTATGTATGCGCTTGATCCTGACGACCACGGCAAGAAGCTGTGGGAGGTCAAAGTAGGCGCTGGCGGCGCGCTTGGCGGAATCGAGTGGGGTTTTGCTGCCGACGGCGAGAACGTATACGTGCCAGTTGCAGATGTAGGCGGCGCCGCTCGCAAGCCGGGCATCACCGCGCTGAAGATCGCAACCGGAGAGCAGCTTTGGCAGGTGCCCGCGCCAAAAGTCGCTTGCGGTTGGGGAACGACTCGGTGCAACAACGCTCAATCGGCGGCCGCGACCGTGATCCCTGGTGTGGTCTTTTCCGGCACGGCTGACGGGCATTTGCGGGCTTATGCCACAAAAGACGGCACAGTAGTTTGGGACTTTGACACGGCAGCGCAGCCATACGATGCGATCAACGGGATGAAGGCAAAGGGCGGCACTCTGGACGGCGGCGGCCCGACGATCGCGAACGGGGTGCTCTATACGAACTCCGGCTACGGGCGGCTCATTGGTCAGCCGGGGAATGTGTTGCTCGCGTTCACGGTGGATGGAAAGTGAGTAAGTGGTTTAGATTTGAACCGCGAGGTCAATGGTAGCATCGCATCACCATTTCCTCCCTCGAAGAAAGACAGCCTGGGTAAAAGCTGGCACGTCCATTCTGATGTTCTATTACTTGCAGTGTACTGTGGCTGCCTGTAACGGAGAGCACGCTGCAGAATTCTTGGAATCTAACCTACGGTTGACAGGGAAGGGCACCAATGAGGGACGAAGGCGATCAACACGGGATAGCCTCTGAAGTCCAAGCGCCAGGGAGTATCACCATTCCATCTGAGCTCGCGGAGGTGGTGAGAGTGGGTGTTCGCGCTGGCCGCCAAGTGCCGGGTAGTGTCGCGTTGGGCGGTTCTGTTTGTGCGCTGTACGCCCATCATCGAGAGTCGATCGATATTGACTTTGTTCTGGTCGATCTCAACAAACGATTTCAGGAAGTGAGAGAACATCTGTTCGAGGTCCCCGGATGGAAAGAGGCGCGGATCAAGGTGCCGGTTCTGATTCTCGGCTCGCTTGACGGCGTTGAGGTTGGCTATCGTCAGCTTCGTCGTTCAGCGCCGCTTGAGACTCAGGAAGTTGAAACGCCCGAGGGAGCGTTGATCATTCCGACTCTAGCGGAGATGCTGAGAGTGAAAGCTTTCCTTGTGTACGAGCGGGATGCCACCCGAGACTTCGTTGATTTTGCCGAGCTGTCTTGTCTGCTCGAACCCGACGAGGTGATGGATGCCCTGAGTGTGCTTGATGAGAAGTTTGGTTGGCAAAAGCAGCCGTCGATAATCCTCGAGGTGACGAAGGCGCTTTTGCAGCCGGAGCCGCACGACTCGGGAACCGATGGATTCGAGACACTTCGCTTTCTCGAACCTAAGCTAAAGACATGGGAAGAAGTGGCGGCGCAGTGCCGCAACATCGGGCGGGGTCTTGCGGTGAGAACGTTAGGTGGAAGCTCTGATGCAACATAGGAATATCAAGACTGAGGAATGGTCGCGAATGGCGATTGATTCTCTTTTTGAGCGCGGAGTCCTTTGCGATTGGCGTGAATTTGCGCAAGCCTTGCGGCGGGATGTTAACCTCGCACGCGAGACCATCTTGATGTGCGAGCGCCATCCCAATAAAGCTTCGTCCGCACTCGCCCGGGCGCTGGCAGAGTATTTTCACCCTGAGCTGCTTCAGCAGCGACCATCACGATGATCAACTGCCCGAACCTCCTTTCAGGACTGCGCGTGATCGATTGCGGCACCTACATCGCCGGGCCTGCAGCCGCGACTATCATGTCCGACTTCGGCGCCGAGGTCATAAAGATCGAGCGGCCCCAGGGCGGCGATCCTTACCGGTATCTTTCATTTCTTCCGGGGATGGCGGTCTCCGAGCACAACTATTGTTGGCTGCTCGATGCGCGAAACAGAAGGAGCCTCGCGATCGATCTGCGAGACGATGGGGGACGCGAGGTGCTCCGCAAACTCATTAAGACCGCCGATGTTTTTATTACTAACTACCCGCCGGATCTTGCGGCACGTTTTCATGTCCGATACGAGGACATCGCGTGGCTCAACTCTCGGCTGATCTACGCACAGATCACCGGCTACGGTGAAGCCGGGGATGACACAAACAAACCGGGCTATGACACCACCGCTTACTGGTCGCGATCGGGGCTCACCAATATCATGTTCGATCTGACTACCGCGGCGGGCGCGACGCCCTGCGGAACCGGCGACCACCCGGTTTCCCTGGCGTTGTTCGGCGCGATCATGCTGGCGCTTTATCAACGTCAAACGACCGGGCGTGGCTCGAAGGTGTCAACATCTCTGATGGCGACCGGCGCGTGGAGCAATAGCTGTCAGATTCAAGCCGCACTCCTGGGAGCCGAATTCCCTCCCAGGCGGACGCGATTTACCTCGCTCAACCCGTTGGTGAACCAGTATCAGACCCGCGACGGACAGCGGTTCATGCTCTGTTGCCTGGACCCGAAGAACGATTGGGGCCGACTCTGCCGCGCGATCGGGCGCGACGATCTGATCGATGATCCGCGTTACGCTACAGCGGAAGCGCGATTCGAGAACGGAGAACAGGTGGTTGCGCTCTTGGATGAGGCTCTGGCGACCAGGGATATGGCTGAGTGGCGGATGTTGTTTGACGAGCACAACGTCATCTGGGGGCCGATCCCAACTATGGACCAGGTAGCCGCGGACCCACAGATGAAAGCAAATGGTGTCTTCGCCGAGTTCGATCATCCGCAACTGGGTAGCGTCCCGACGGTGAGCAATCCAATAAACGTAAACGGCGTAGCGAAGGAGCGGGCCCGGCTCGCTCCGGAAGTTGGTCAACACTCAAGCGAGATCCTACGTGAGCTCGGGTATGAAGATGACGCGATAGAAGAGCTGATTCGTCGGGAGGTGATCGCTCAGGCGCAGGAGCGCATTAACGAATGAGTGATTCTGAATGCAGGATCGAGGTAACAGTTGACGATCAGGAACCCGGATGCGTCGCAAGGATTGTCGTCGACCGCCCGGCAAAGCTCAATGCCTTGAACAGCGAGTTGATCAGTCAACTCACTGACGCGACCGCAAGGCTCAACGACAATGACCGGCTGAGAGTTGTAATTCTAACCGGACGTGGTGACCGGGCTTTCATAGGCGGCGCCGATATCAGCGAAATGGCCTCGCTCGACGAAGCATCGGCGCGCGAGTTCATTTCCGGTTTGCACGAGGCCTGCGCCGCCCTGCGATCGTTGCCCGTCCCGGTGATCGCCAAAATCAACGGCTATTGTCTCGGCGCGGGGCTGGAGATCGCCGCGTCTTGCGATCTGCGGGTCGCTGCCGACCACTCAAGCTTTGGGATGCCCGAAGTCAGAGTCGGTGTTCCTTCGGTGATTGAAGCCGCGTTGCTGCCGCGATTGATTGGATGGGGTAATGCGGCTGAGTTGATATACACCGGGGAGTCTATTTCCGCTAAGGAGGCGCTCAGACGCGGACTTGTCGAGCGGGTCGTCCCGCGCGCCGCGCTTGATCAAGCCGTAGAGCGATGGACGCGAGCGATTCTGGAAGCCGGACCTCGCGCGGTTCGCTTGCAGAAGGCTTTGATGCGCGAGTGGGAGCGCCTGCCGCTCGATCATGCGATTGAGCGCGGCGTCGAATCGTTCGTGACGGCTTACGAAACAGACGAGCCGCGGAAGTTGATGCACCGATTCCTAACCCGCCCACGCAGTTAAGTGTTTGAAGACCCGCCGGAATTGAGTTGATCGAGCCTTCGCGGTGCGTTCGTTCAACTTCCTCCAGGCCGGCAGCGCTTGGGCAAAACCACAACGGGTGGAGCCCGTGTGAGAAGCAACCCGAATGCTCGAACTCGCGTCTATAGCTCCGCGCGTAACGTTCCAGCCCGATTTGGAACAAGAAACTTGAGCCTTTCCCGACAAGCCTCGTTTCAGTATTGTATGGACATGACAGCCACGCCACCTCAGGAACAGGCGATTGCTAGATTCATCCGGCGAGTAGCGATGCTCAACAGTGTTCGGTACGCGTTGATGCTCATTACCTTGTGGGGATTCCTCTGTGGCGTTGCGGTCGCGGCGATGCGGGCGGCAACGGGCCGTCCACTGCTCTCGCTGATTTGGATACTTTCCGGCATTCTCCCTTGCGGGATGATCGCTGTTCTTCTTGCTCTCCGGCGGCTTCCGGATCGTAGCGCCGTTCGAGCGCTGCTGGATAACAGAAACGCCTGCGGCGGATTGCTGATGGCTTCCGAACGGGCCGAGCTTGGCGACTGGCAGGCTTGTATGCCGGAAGTTGCCGAGCCTCGGCTTCGGTGGCGGGCCAGGCGCCCGATTGCTTTTGCGCTCTTGTCGGCACTGTTTGTCGCGTCCAGCTTTTTGATTCCCGCGCGCGCCGGACTGGCTTCCGATCGCCCGCTGGATATTGCGAAAGAAGCAGGAGAAATCTCGGCAGACATCGAAGTGCTGAAGAAAGAGGAGGTCATCGACGCGACTCAAGCCGAGTCGCTCGAGACGAAACTCGAGTCAATCACCGCCGACGCGAAAGGCGAGGATCCGGTCAAAACATGGGAGGCGCTGGATCATCTTCAAGACGCAGTATCAAACAACGCAAAAGAGGCGGCGGAGAAGATCGCACAGAAGAATGAACGTCTCGCGGAAGCGCAGGCCCTCAGCGAAACGCTCGCCGATGGCGCGTCGGGTTTCGATCCCAAGCTGATGACCGAGGCCATGAAAGAGCTTCGCGCACAAATGGAAGCGGCGTCTGGGGATCAAAAGGGCGGGCCGGCGCTTCCGGACGATCTCCTGAAGGATCTGAAGTCGGGATCGCTTAGCAAAGAACAGCTCAAGCAACTCGCCGACGCTCTCAAGCAGCACAAGGGTGAACTCTCAAAGCAACTTGGTAAACTCCGCGATGCCGGGTTGATCGATCTGAAGCAGCTCAAGCAGGTTGAGAAAGCAGGCCAAAGCGACAGCGCGGGACTGGCGGAGTTTCTGAAAGAGAACGCCGGTGACATGACGGTCGCCGAAATGATGAAGGCGTGGGGCAGAGGAGGCGTGGATCGCGGGCGCGGCGACGCGCCGATGACCTGGACCGATCGCTCTTCCGAACGAGGCGCAAAGTTCAAAGAGCAGGTTCTTCCGTCATCGCTGGCCGGTCTCAAAGACAGCGAGTTGATCGGCCGAAGCACCGGTGCACCTGGCGTCGAAAAGAACGGCTCACAGCAGGCCGGCGCGTTGAAAGGTGCGGCCGCAGGCGGTGGCTCCGCTTTCACGCAAACCGTCTTACCGCGACATAGGGGCGCGGTCAACCGCTATTTCGAGAGGCGATAGGCATGCGCGCCGGGCCCCGGGATTGCTCGAGGTTCTCGCGGGTGTCCTGCCGACGATGAAATACCTGACTGTGTGATCTTAGGAACCGGGCAGCGCGCTCAGCGGCAACCAGGACTGTCTGACCAGACATCGCGAAATGCCTGACGAGATATTAAGCCGTTAAACCTATGGAAGAAAAACAACGACAGCGCATCCTGCAGCCCGATGAATTGATCCCTGCGGTTGACCTGGTCAACAAGGCGCTCGAACAGCTTGACCGCATTCTGCTTGGCCGATCGGATCTTCACCGCATTGTCTTTGTTGCGGTGTTGAGCCGCGGTCACGTGCTGCTCGAGGGCGTGCCGGGTGTTGGCAAGACCGCGCTGGTGAAGGCGCTCGGACAGATTCTCGGTCTGGATTTCAAACGCGTTCAGTTTACGCCTGACTTGATGCCCGGCGATATCCTCGGGACCCACATCCTGCAAGAGGGTGAGGATGGAAAGCGCGAGATGAGTTTTCACCCCGGACCGGTGTTCACAAATCTGTTGCTGGCCGATGAGATCAATCGCGCGTCACCAAAGACCCAGTCTGCGCTTCTCGAAGCCATGCAGGAACAGGCGGTGACGCTGCTGGGGACAACCCGGCGGCTGCCCGATCCGTTTTTTGTTCTGGCCTCGCAGAACCCGATCGAACTCGAGGGCACCTACCCGCTGCCCGAGGCGCAGTTGGATCGCTTTCTGTTTAAGCTGGTAGTCAACACCGTGGACATCGATGTGCTGGACCGGATCATATCGACGCGGCGGCGAGGCGAAACGCCGGTCCCCTCGTGGACGATGGACGCCGGCGGATTGAAGATCGTCTTCGATGTGATGGACAGGATTTATCTTCCCGCTCCGGTGTCAAGGTACATATCGAGATTGGTGGCCGCGACCCATCCGACGTCGAGCGAAGCAACCGATCTGGTGCGGCAATATGTGGTCTACGGTGCGTCGCCTCGCGCGGCGATCGCGATAGCCGAAGCGGCTCGAGGATGTGCGTTGATTGCCGGCCGCCCGACAGTTGGTTTCGAAGATGTGAAGGCCGTCGCCGCAGCGGTTTTGAATCATCGGTTGGTTCTGAACTACAAGGCCCGGTTCGATCAGCTGGACAGCTTTGCGATCGTCGACAGCCTCCGTTCGGGGATGGATGAAACCGGGTTGAATCTTCCCCCGGAGATCGAAATCGCCACGTGAGTGCTGGGTATGGAAAATTGCAAAAAGCTGGGATTACTGCGTGGCTTCAGGTCTATCACCGCGTTCTTTCTGCTTGCGGTTCTGGTGTCGCCAACTCTGGCAAAACAGTACGGCGACATCGTGGTCGAGGCGGGGGCCCCTACCAACCTCGCGCGAAGCCACGGATATGTGGAGTACAGGATTTCTGTTAGTAACCGATCACCCGAGGATCGCCACCAGGTAACGCTTACTCTTCCTCAGCAGAGCTACTCCGGGGCCACGGTCACCCGCACGATCGCCGTCGAACCTTCCTCAACCGCCGACGTGTCGCTGTTCGTCACCACCGCGCTCAGCGGCAACGGGCTCGGCGTCGAGATAGACGGGCAGCCGCAGCGTGAAGCGATTGCGGTCAACTTTAGCGGGTACGGATACGATCCTCGCCCCTCGGTATTGATCAGCCAGGGTGCGTATTCGCGGGCATTTGAGACCCGCGCCGCCGCGGTATTGAAGGACACCGAAGGTAAGGAGACCTTTAAGGGTGCAAGGTCCGAGACTCCAGTCGCGGAGTGGAGCACAACCTGGCTGGGATATTCAAGCCACGATGGGGTAGTTTTGACCGCCGACGAAATGCGCGCTCTGCCCGAACCGGCGGCGTCGGCGCTCATACGGTACGTCGAGTGCGGCGGCGCACTGCTGGTAATAGGTTCATGGCAAGTACCGCAATCCTTCCAAATTGAGAAACAGAAGGACGGGGCTCTCTTGACCTCCCACGCAGGTTTTGGCGTTTGCATGGTGAGCGAAACCGGAGCCCTCGAAGGGCTGACTAAAAGCAACTGGGAATCGATAATGAGCGCCTGGAAACAGAGCGTGTCTCCGTGGTTCCCGCCGGCGAACATGATGGTAGAGGTTGGGTCGGCGAACAGAGCTTTCCCGGTCATGGAAAGTGTGAACATCCCGGTGCGCGGACTCCTGTTGATCATGCTCTTGTTCGTGATTGTTATCGGTCCGGTCAATCTACTGGTTCTCTCAAAGAAGAAAAAGCGGATGTGGCTGTTGTGGACCGTGCCATTGATTTCACTGCTGACCTGTCTGGCCGTTTCGGCCTATACCGTGTTTTCAGAAGGATGGAGCGGCCGGGCTCGTTATCTGAGTTACACGATTCTTGATGAAACAACCCACCGCGCGTCGACGATTGGCCTCAACGCCTTTTATGCCCCGCTGACCCCGGGTGATGGTCTGAGGTACGGAACTGAAACCGAGATTACCGCTCAAGGAAACCCATATGGCTATTCTTACGACAGCCTTCCGACCCGTACCGCCGATTGGACTGAGGACCAGCATCTCGAAACGGGTTGGGTGACGGCAAGGACGCCAGCACACTTTATGATTCGCCGAAGCGAGACGAGACGCGAGCGGCTAACGGTGACGCGGAGCAGCGACGGTTCATTGTCGGTAGTCAACGGGCTCGGCGTTCCGATCAAGAGTCTATGGCTCGCCGACGAGAAGGGGGTCGTTTACACTGGATCAAACATTGCGGCGGGAGCCTCGGCGATTGTTGATATGACGCAGGATCATATTGTGACCGGCAAGCCAGGGGCGCTGCGTCGAGCCTTCGAGGGGGATTGGATAAGTCTGGCGAGGCGAGCGCCGAGCAGCTCCGACCTGGTCCTCCCCGGCACCTATGTCGCGGATCTCGACGGCTGCCCGTTTCTGGAGGAAGGGCTCAAGGGCGTCAGGCAGAAGCGGTGCGAAGCGCGTGTCTACGGAATCAATGAAGGGACCCGGCAATGAAGATTGAAGTCGTTCACCTGAAGAAGCATTTCGGCAACACCCGCGCCGTCGACGACATCTCGTTCACGTTCGCCGCCGGGAGCGTGGTCGGCTTTGTCGGGCCAAACGGCGCCGGCAAAACGACGACCATGCGAATTCTGGCTACGCTTGAGGAGCCAAGCGAAGGCGATGCGCTGATCGACGGAATCTCGGTCGTCGAAGAACCCGAACGTGCTCGCAAGCTGGTGGGATATGTTCCAGATGCGCTGCCGACTCATCGCGACATGTCGGTTCACGACTATCTCGATTTCTTCGCGCGTGCTTATGCGATAAAAGGCGCGCGGCGGCCACAGGTGATCGAGGGCATCGAAGAGTTCACCAATCTTTCGGGCATCCGCGAGAAGATGTTGTACGCGCTTTCAAAGGGGATGAAGCAGCGGGTGAGCCTTGCGCGAGCGCTGCTCCACGATCCCCCGGTTCTTATCATGGATGAACCGGCCGCAGGCCTCGACCCGCGCGCGCGAGTCGAATTGAGAGAGCTTCTTCGAGTGCTGGCGGGGCAGGGAAAAGCCATCCTTATCAGCTCGCACATACTCACCGAGCTGGCGGAAATCTGCAACGGCGCGGTGATTATCGAACAGGGCAGGCTGCTGATGGCCGGCGCGATAAGCGAGTTGCTCTCTACCGACGGCTTGCGCCGAACGGTGATGATCCGGCCGCTCGAAAGACCCGAGGACCTCATCCGCGACTTGTTACAAATGCCGCACGTCGAATCGGCCAACCCGGCCGGTGGCGAAGTTGTCCTCGAGGTGACCGGGTCCGACGAGGCGTGTAGCGAGATCTTGATTGCGCTGGTGCAGCGAGGGCACAAGATCGTCGAGTTCAAGCAGCAGCGCGCGGGTCTCGAAGATATTTTCATGAACCTGACAAAAGGAGGCGTGCAGTGACGTCGCAAGGCGGAGTGCGCGGCCGGCTGGACGATTGGCTCAACCCGATCGTCGTCAAGGAACTGCGACAGGCTGTACATGGCAAGTTCGTCGGGGCGGCGCTGCTGCTGTTGCTTGTCGTGCAGCTTGCCGCCCTGGGCATCTACATTGTTTCCAACGGCGACTTTACCGATCGGTTCGACGCCGGACGAAGCGCGTTTATGTTTCTGCTGGCGATCCTGATGGCAATCTGTCTGCTCTTTGTCCCTGCATACACGTCGATGCGACTCGCCTTTGAGCGGGACACAAACGTCGATCTGCTTTTCGTGACGACGATCAAACCGTCTGCCATCGTCTGGGGAAAGCTGTTCGCCGCTCTCACCATCACGGTTCTTATCTTCAGCGCGTGCATGCCGTTCATGGTTTTCACATACTGGCTTCGCGGGATTGACCTGCCCTCGATTTTTGTTCTGATGGCCGCAGGGTTTCTGGTGGTGGCGGTCGCGGTACAATTGGCGACGTTCGTCGCGTGTCTGCCGGCAAGCAGGGTGCTGAAAGTATTCTTGAGCTTGCTGGCGCTCATCGTGTTCCTGCAGGGGTACATCGCCACTCTTACCTGGTCCTACTATTCGCTTACAGCGGGCATAGGGAGCCGGCTGGCGAATTGGAGTTTTTGGGGCCCGGCGCTGTCTGTGATCATGGTAGCAGCCGCCGTGCTTGGACTCCTGTTCTCGCTCTCGGTGGCGATGATCAAGCCGGCTGCGTCCAATCGCGCACTGCCAGTGCGGCTGTTTGTTACTGGCATGTGGCTCGTGAGCGGCATCGCAAGCACGGTGATCTCTTATCTGCAGAAAGACAACAGTGCGCTTTCAGTATGGAGCGTGTTGAGCATGTTGGTGTTTGCGGGCGCGTTTTTCGTAGCGGTGAGCGAGCGAGAGCAGCTAGGGCCCCGAGTGGCGAGGAAGATACCGTGGTCGGGGCTCCGGATCCCGGCGTTCTTCCTGTTCAGCGGAGGCGCGAGCGGCGTCGCGTGGGGCGCGTTGATGAGCCTGCTTACATACCTGAGCGTAAAACTGTTGGCCGCCAGTTCTGTGACTCTCAGCACCGCGGGCGGTTCAATCAAGGAGAGCCAGGTTTGGGCCGCGGGGCTCGCGCTCTATGGACTCGCGTATTCGATGACCGCGCTTCTTGTGCGCAGATATCTGCTCGCGCGGTGGATGGGGATAAAATACACGTGGTTTGTTGCGATGCTTCTGCTGGCCGCGGGATGCACAATTCCATTTTTGATCGGGTATATGGTTGCCTTTGGGAATTTCAGCCGGGCGGCCGACATCGGTGGCTGGCTGGTCACAAATCCGTTCGCGCTCGGTATCGATTCCTACCAGTCTACATATCTTGTGTTTGCGGGGGGGTGGGCGTTGTTGGCCAGCGTGCTGAACGCAGACTGGTTCATCGAGCAGATACATGCGTTCCGGCCGCCCGATGTTTCGGTTCCAACTTCCGACGAAAGTTCAGAGCACAAGCTTTAGCTTGCGATTGTGATTGAGCGGTAAGTTCAGAGTACAAGCTTTAGCTTGCGATTTGTGATTGAGCGGTAAGTTCAGAGTACAAGCTTTAGCTTGCGATATGTGATTGAGCGGATCCACGGAAAGCAAGCTAAAGCTTGTACTCTGAACGCAACGGAGAGTGAGTGGTGAATGAGGATCAGCGAAGCTTTCTGATTGCCGGCGAGCAAGCCGGCAGCCGTTTTGCGCTCGCCGCGCCGCGTCGCGTTCCGATGGGTGCGAGCGGTGTTCACCTCAGCAACCGTGCCGGCAGCTCGCTTGAATTCAGAGACCACCGCGAATACCAGCCCGGCGACGACCTGCGGCTCATCGACTGGAACGCCTACGGCAGAACCGACAAACTTATCGTCAAACTCTATCGCGAAGAAGTGAGTCCGCACGTCGACATCGTCATCGACGGCTCCAGGTCGATGTGTCTGGAAAACAGCGACAAGCTCGAGGCGGTGCTCGGATTGGCGGCATTGTTTGCTTCGGCGGCGTCGAACGCCGGCTTTTCACATTGCGCGTGGCTTGCGGGCGAGGCCTGCCGGCGAATCGAGGGAGGAACGGATCGCCCCGGTGCGTGGCAGCCGTTGGACTTCGACTATGGCGGCACCGTTGAAGACTCGTTCGCACGCAACAGACCGGCGTGGCGCCGCCAGGGTATGCGGGTGTTGATAAGCGACCTGCTTTGGCTTGGAAATCCATTGCTGAGCTTGCAGAGCTTATCGCGCGACGCTGCCGCCGTCTTTGTGGTTCAAGTGCTGGCCGCCGATGACGCAGCGCCGCAGAATCGAGGCAATCAAAGGCTTGTCGACTCCGAAAGTGGGCAGGTCCGCGAGCTGTTCGTCGACGCCTCAGCGATTGCTCGGTACAGGACTGCGCTTGAGCGGCATCAACAGAACTGGCGCACGGCTTGCCGGCAAGTGGGCGGAATCATGGTCAGCGTAATAGCCGAAGAGCCTCGTGCGCGATTGGGCGGTTGAGGAGTTGGTGGCCGCGGAGATTCTGACGGTGACCTGAGCGAATAATGTCATTTGCCTTTCCTCTAGCGTTATTTGGTCTTCTCGCGCTGCCCGCGCTGGTAGCGATCTACTGGCTGCGCAACAGAAGCCGGCGGCGAGTAGTGTCCAGCCTCATGCTGTGGATCGATCAACGCCAGTTGAAGGAAGGCGGGTTGTTGATTCACCGGCTGCAAACGCCTCTGCTCTTCTTTCTCGAGCTGCTGTCGATCTTGCTGATCGTGCTTGCTGCCTCCGGCCCGATGGTGCGGGCCGGAGAGGGCTCGAAACCTCTGGTTATCGTGCTCGATGATTCCTTTTCGATGTTGGCGGGAGGAGAAGATTCGCCCCGGCATCAGGCTGAGGTAGAAGTAAAGAAAGAGTTGGCTGGTTCTGCTTTCAGCACCGTACGAATCGTACTCGCGGGAGACGCACCTCAGATGCTTGGCGAAGCAGATCAGCAACACCCGGAGGCTTTGCTCGATCAGTGGAAGTGTCTTTCGCCCGGGGCAAATATCGAGGAGGCTATAACATTCGCATTCGCGATTGGCGGCGAGAGGTCACGCACTCTGGTTGTCACCGATCATCCGCCACCGGATGTGACCGATACCGAGAGATTGGAGTGGCGCGCGTTTGGTCAGCGCCGAATGAACCTCGCATTTGTAAACGCTACACGCACTGCTCGCGATGGCCAGGACCGATGCATGCTCGAGATCGCAAATCTGTCAGACAGACCGGCAAAGACTGAGCTGGTCCTGGAAGGCGGCGCTACGTCCGGCTCCGACACCTTTCGAGAGCTTCGACGGTCTCCAATCGAGCTGGCCCCAAACGGCGTGCAAAAAGTCGTGCTCACGCTGGCTGCGGGAGCAGGTCCCTTACGGGCAAGAATTCAGGCGGATTCTCTGGCTATTGACAACGATGTCATGTTACTTCCGTCCCGCGAGCGGCCCGTCCGGGTTGAGATCGCAATGCGAAATGATTTGCTGCGCGAGAATGTGGAGAGCGCGATTCGAGCAATCACCGGTGCAGAGCTGGTGTCATCAGATCCGGAACTCGTGCTGACCGACGAAGCAGACCGGGTCGCCAGTCCGCGATCCTGGGTCGCTCGCATCACTGCGGACCAGGATGCCGAGAGCTATATCGGTCCATTCGTCGTAGATCGAAATCATCCTCTCGCCGACGGGCTTTCGCTTGATGGCGTCATTTGGGGGGCGAGCAAGTCATCACCGGTCGCCGGGTCGCCGGTAATAATGGCCGGCAATATACCGCTGGCTAGTGATCTGACCCGGGCGGATGGTACACACGAAATCCGAGTATCGTTTCGGCCTGATCTGTCCACTCTTCAAAGGACGCCCGCCTGGCCCGTGTTCATGTGGAACCTGATTAGTTGGCGTGCGTCCGAGCTGCCAGGAATCAGCCAGTGGAATGTCAGACTTGGGAGCGATGCGAAGCTCAAGCTCCCAACCGGAGTGACGACGATCGAGGTGAGCGAACCGGGCGGCGGGGTGAGGCAAATCACCGGGCTGGATCGATCGGTGAGCTTCAAGCCGGATGCGCCGGGGATTTATGAGATTGCCGCTGGAGGCGAGCGGTACGCTTTTGCCGCTAACGCTCTGCGCAAGGAGGAGTCGGATCTTGGCGCGAGTACCTCCGGACGCTGGGGCAGCCTGGATGCAGCGGAGGGAACGGAACGCGAGTCGCGAAACATCGCCTGGGTTTTTTTGTTGCTGTTGATGTTGGCGTTGTCCCTGCACATGGCTTTGGCCTCACGAGGCGTAGCGGCGAGACGGGCGGTTAGCCGGCATCCGTAAATGGTAATGAGTTTCACTTGCGATGACGGCCAACAGCATACGATGAAGAGTTAGCGATGATCTTGTATCACCCAGTCTGGTTGCTTCTGGCGATACCACTCGCGGTGGCGTTGTGGTTGTGGAGATTGCCTACTCCGCTGTTAACTGGATTGAGGATCGCGGCAGTTGTGCTGATTCTGCTTGCCATGTGTGGTCTGGCGATTAAGCTGCCGAGCCGAGCCGGAACCATCGTGGTCGTCGCCGACAGAAGCGATTCGATGCCACCCGGCAGTGACGCCTCTCACAAAGAGGCCATCAACTTGATCCGCAGTTCAATGGGCGCCGACCAGCGTTTGGCGGTTGTGTCGTTTGGGAGAGGCGTCGCGATTGAACAAACCGGCCAGGCGGCCGATTTCCCAGGCTTCACTGGGGAAATCGGCCGCGACGAGTCGAACCTTTCGGAGGCGCTGGAGTAGGGCGCTCTCGTTGATACCTCAAGGCTCGCCCGGCCGGATACTCGTCCTTTCGGACGGCAGATGGACCGGCAAGGACCCGGCAAACACGGCATGGCGCGCCGCGGCCCGGGGCATCGCGATCGACTACCGAACGCTTGAGCGATCAGCCGCAAACGACGTAGCGATCTCTCAGATCGAGGCTCCCGGAACCGTGTCTCCCGGCGAAGCCTTCATGATCAACGCCTGGATCCGCTCGCCCGTCCAGCAGGATATCAGCTACGAGTTGCTGAGAGGCAATGAGCGGCTGGCTGCCGGAAAACGAAATGTGTCCTCTGGTCTAACCCGGCTGACCTTTAGAGATCAGGCCGGAGAGCCGGGGACTTACTCGTACACTCTTCGGATCGCCGCCACCGGCGAGGATCCGGTTCCCGAGAACAACTCGGCGCGACTGCTGATTGGAATCCAGGGACCCAAACCGCTTCTGTGCTTGACCGCCTCCGCCGACTCGGGTCTGGTGCGTTTACTTGGAGCGGGCGGTTTGAAGGTGAAGGCCGTATCACCGGAGTCGTTCGCCTGGTCCCTCGAGGAGCTTTCAAACTATTCAGCGTTGATCATCGAGAACGTACCGGCGGACAAAATCGGCGCCCGCGGCATGGAGAACATCACTGCCTGGGTGAAGGAGAGCGGGGCGGGGTTGATGATTACCGGCGGCAAGAACGCGTACGGGCCGGGCGGCTATTACCGTTCTCAACTGGAACCGATAATGCCTGTGTCGATGGAGCTGAAGCGAGAACACCGAAAGCTCTCGATGGCAATCGTGGTATCAATGGACCGCTCGGGGAGCATGGCCGTGGCTGCCGGGGGCGGGCGAACAAAAATGGATTTGGCAAACCTCGCCGCGGTGCAGGTGCTCGATCTGATGTCGCCTATGGATGAGTTCGGGGTCATCGCGGTCGACAGCTCGCCTCATACGATCGTCGATCTTGCTGCGCCCGAGAATGCCTCGGAGATACGCGACGAGATCCTGCGCATCGATTCCCAGGGTGGCGGGATCTTTATCTACGAGGCGCTGGCGGCATCGGCGAAGATGCTGGTCAGTGCGCAGGCGGGAACGCGGCATATCATCCTGTTCGCCGACGCCGCCGATTCGGAGGAGCCGGGCAAATATCAGGAGCTGCTGGCGAAGTGCCAGCAAGCGGGCATAACCGTCAGCGTGGTTGGTCTGGGCACGGCGACGGATCCGGATGCGGATCTGCTGCGGGACATTGCTCGCCGGGGAGGTGGGAGGATCTTCTTCACCGACAACCCCGAGGAGCTGCCCCGACTGTTTGCGCAAGACACGTTTGTGGTCGCGCGAAGCACCTTTGTCGATGAGTCGACGCCTATACAGTTTACCGGCGGTGTGGTGAGTCTCACCGGAAGGCAATTCGCATCACCGCCGCCGCTGGGCGGCTACAATCTGTGTTATTTGCGTCCCGAAGCGAATATGGGAGCGGTAACGATCGACGAATACAAAGCCCCGGTCATCGCGTCCTGGCAAGCAGGACTGGGTCAAGTGCTCTGTTATACCGGTGAGGCAGACGGAGCGTACGCCGGGGCGCTGGCGAAGTGGGGTGACGCGGGAGAACTGTTTACCAGCATCGCGCGCTGGACCGCCGGTGAAACAAACACCTTGCCGGGCAACCTGCTGGTAACCGAGGAACTGAGAAACGGGACTGCGGTGGTGCAGCTGCACCTTGACCCTGAGCGTGATGGAGAGCCATTCAGCGAGTTACCGGGTCTGTCGATCTTGAGAGGAGTCGCGGGGCTCCAAGCCTCAGGCCGAGAAGACCACGTTGAAATGGACCTCGGCCGATACGCTCGAAGCGGAGATAGCACTACGAGGGAACGAGACGGCTCTGGCGACTGTCGATGTGGCGGGAGCTGGAAGGCTTACGCTTTCGCCGGTTTGTCTGCCCTACTCGCCGGAGTTCAAACCTGTCGAAACGAATTCGGGTGGCGTAGCTCTGGAGCACCTCGGAAAGGCAACCGGGGGCCGCGAACGCGCGAATCTTTCGAGCGTGTGGAAGGACCTTCCGCGGTTGCCGCGAATGTTGGATATGACACCGTGGCTCCTGGCGATTGCGCTGATTCTGCTGTTGGCGGAGGTGTTGGAACGCCGGACGGGGATGCTCTCGATGCGGAGCTTTGCGAAGTTGCGGATGCGAAAGATGGCCGGTGAAGTTGATCCGGTTACGGTTCAAGACAAGGGTGCAAGCGTTGGGTTCCGTTAAAGAAACAAGCGGCAGCCGAAATCAAGTTCGCCGTGCCTGTCCAAAGAAAAGCTGAGCCCGTGGCAAGAGTCAATGAGGCTCGAGCCGGGCTTGGATGACGCCCTGTTACGTGCGCGCCGCCAGGCAAGTGCACGCATAAGGCCTCGCGGGTAGCGCGCCGCGTCAGGATGATTGAGGTGCCTGTGAGACAGCGCTGTTTCAGGAGGGCTTTTCCCATCCGAATTCTCGTTCCTGGATCTGTTTTCATCAATACGCTGTCTTGTGATTTGGTTGTGCTTTGACCTAAGCAAAAGTAGCCCGCAGATCACCGCAGCAACAATGGCCCCTGCTCGCTGTAGGAGGTCAGCGTAATCAATGCGTGCCTCAATGCTCTGCCCGATATAGATGTACTCGTGGCCGGCCTCCTGTCGGGTGACGGGGATCGATGGTGGCGGTTTGTGATAGGGCTGTAGGCAAAGGCCTTTTCTTGAGGCATCAGCGGGTGAGCGGGATAAGACCATCGTGGAAAGAATATACAAGCAAGATGCCCGCGAGCCCTGCGGCAAGCAGTATCCAGTGTTTTGGGCTCATCCTTCGACCGCTCCATGCGGAGGAAATCAAATCGCTTCAGCAGTCAGAACGCATTACGTTGTGCTACGTTCCAAGATGTCCCGGTTGGCGTAGCGTGCTTAGGTCGAGATGCAGCGGCGTTCGAGGCTGTGACCAATTGCTGTTAACCTTGCGCCTCGCTGGGAGTGCGATGGAGCTTGGCTAGTTACACGCCTCGAACAGGCCAGCGGCGCCCTGGCCACCACCGATGCACATCGTAACTACGCCGTATTTTGCTCTGCGCCGCAGCATCTCGTTGGCGATCGTTCCCACCATACGCGAGCCGGTCATTCCGAAAGGATGCCCGATCGCAATCGACCCGCCGTTGACGTTTAGCTTTGCCGGATCAATTCCCAGTTGATCGCGACAATAGACCACCTGAACCGCAAACGCCTCGTTCAACTCCCACACATCGATGTCGTCCACTTTGAGCCCGTGACGTTTGAGCAGTTTTGGAACCGCAAACACGGGTCCGATTCCCATCTCATCCGGCTCGCAGCCCGCGACCGCAAAACCGCGGAAGATCAACTTCGGTGTCACGCCGAGAGCTTTTGCACGCTCGGCTGACATCAGAAGGGTGGCCGACGCGCCGTCCGAGAGCTGAGAAGTGTTGCCGGCGGTCACCGTGCCCTGCCCGCTCGTCTGATCGAAGTACGGTTTCAACGCGGCCAGCCCTTCGAGCGTGGTGTCCGGCCGGTTGCACTCGTCGCGGTCGCAGACGTGTTCCTCCCTCGAGACTATTTCACCCGACTTCTTGTCTACAATCCCCCGGATCACTTTCATCGGCGCGAGTTCCTCTTTGAAGAAACCCTCGTTTTGAGCGCGTGCCGTGCGCTGCTGACTCAACAACGAGTATTCGTCTTGCGCTTCGCGGCTGATCTTGTAGCGCTTTGCGACGACCTCCGCGGTGTCGCCCATAACCATATAGATGCCCGGTTTGCGATCGAGCACCCATTGATTCGGATCGTAATCGCGGGTCATCATCGTTATGCTCTCGACGCCGCCCCCGATCGCGACTTCGGCGCCTTCGAGGATGATCTGATGCGCGGCCATCGCGACTGACTGCAGGCCCGAAGAGCAGAACCGATTTACCGTGGTCGCGGCTACCGATACCGGCAGCCCGGCTCGGATCGTCGCCACCCGAGCGACGTTCGTCCCGGCAGGGCCGTGTGGCTGGCCACAGCCAAGAATCACATCTTCGATTTCGGCCGGATCGAGTTGCGGCGTCTTGCGCAATACATCTTCGAGGCAATGCGCCGCCAGGTCATCAGGGCGCGTCAGGTTGAATGAACCGCGATACGATTTTGCCAGCGGTGTTCTCGAGCTTGCTACTACGACGGCTTCTCTCATAGTGAGTCCTTTCCAACTAAGATGTTTTTCGTTCGGCCAGCCTTAGCGACTTTGCGGATCTTTGCGTCTTTGCGCGGAGCCTGTCCTCTATGAACTCAGGCTCCGCGCAAAGACGCAAAGATCCGCAAAGACGCAAAGCCTGAGCGCCGAACCAAGAAAACCTTACTTGCCTGACGCGGCGCGGCCCTTCTCCGAGTCGAAGTCGGCGAAGGTCTTGCCTTGCTCGGCGAGGGTCTTTAGCAACGCCGCCGGCTCCCACAGTTCGCCGTGTTCTTCGTGGAATTCGCAGACACGGTCGTAGACTTTCTTCAGCCCAACCGTGTTTGCGTACCACATCGGTCCTCCGCGCCACGCCGGGTAGCCGTAGCCGTTGATATAGATGATATCGATATCCACGGCGCGCATCGCTATCCCCTCTTCAAGAATCTTCGCGCCTTCGTTGATCAACGCGTACTGCGTTCGCTCGATTATTTCTTCGGGTGTGATCGGGCGCCGGGTGATTCCGGCTTCTTCGGAGACCTGCGCGATCAGTTTCTCGACCTCAGGATCCGGTATGCGATTCCGGTTTTCGTCGTAGCGATACCACCCTGCGCCGGTCTTCTGACCGAAGCGGCCAATCTCGCACAATCGGTCGGCGAGCGCCGGCTGTCTGACTCCGGGCTTCTCGAGATGTTTGTACTCCTTGCGTATGCGCCAGCCGACGTCCAAACCAGCGAGGTCTCCCATCGCGAGCGGTCCCATCGCGAAACCGAAATCGTAGATCGCGGTATCAACATCCTGAGGCAGCGCGCCTTCTTCGACCAGGAACTGCGCTTCGCGGCCGATAGGGCGCAAGCATGCGATTGCCGACAAACCCGCGGCAGTTTCCCACAAGCACTCCGACTTTCTTCAACCGCCTCGAAAGCGCCATCGATGTTGCGATTACCACATCGCTGGTTGCCTTGCCGCGCACCATTTCGAGGAGACGCATCACGTTTGCGGGGCTGAAGTAATGATGTCCGATCACCCACTCCGGCCGCGAAGTCGCGGAAGCGATTTCGTCTATGTCCAGCGTCGAAGTGTTAGAAGCAAGCACCGCGTCCGGTTTGCAGATCTTATCCAGTTCTCCGAAAACTTGCTTCTTCAGCTCCATGCCTTCGAAGACGGCCTCGGTGACGATGTCAGCTTCTTCAAAACCGTCGTAGGTCAACGTCGGTGTGATCAGCGCCATTCGTTGATCCATGACTTCCTGACTAAAGCGGCCCTTTTTCACCGAGTTGGAGTAATTCTTTCTGATGGTGGCCAGGCCCCGGTCGAGAAACTCCTGAGAGGTTTCTTTCAGCAACACCGGTATGCCCGCATTGGCGTAGTTCATAGCGATGCCGCCGCCCATCGTGCCCGCGCCGATGATCGCGGCTTTGCGAATCTCGAGCGTCTTCGTTTCTTTTGAAAGACCGGGAATCTTCGCGACTTCGCGGTCACCAAAGAAAACGTGAATCATAGCCTTGGACTGATCGGAGAAGAGACATTCCTGGAAGAGTTCGGCTTCGCGCTGGCAGCCTTCGTCAAACGGGCGATTGGTCGATGCCTCGACCGCATCGACAGCGGCGAGCGGGGCGATCATTCCGCGCTTTGTTTTTTTTGCTTTCGCCCGAGCGGCTTCAAAGATCGCATCGTTGGTCTGGGTGTCGCCGAGTTTGTCGTCTCGTTCGCGTGTCCGTCGCGGGCCTTCGCCTCTGGCGATGAGATCACGGACGAACGCGACGGCGCCCTGGAGCAAATCTCCCTCAACTATCTTGTCGATGATGCCAGCTTTGAGCGCTTCGCTTGCCCTGACGGGTTCGCCGAACGCGCACATCTCGACGGCCATGGCCACGCCTGCAAGACGTGGGAGGCGTTGAGTCCCGGCGGCTCCCGGAATGATACCGAGTTTGACTTCGGGTTGTCCGACCTGCGCAGTGGGTGCAGCGACTCGATAATGAAATGCCATGGCAACTTCGAGCCCGCCGCCAAACGCGGTTCCGTGGATCGCGGCGACCGCAGGCTTCGGGCAATCTTCAATGGCCAGGAGCAACGGCAGCAAGGCTGCCGCGGCCTTTCTCGCCCGAGGTGACTTTGCCGAACTCTTTGATATCGGCGCCGGCGATGAAAGTGCGGCCGCCGCCAATCAAGATCACGCCTTTGACGGTATCGTCCTGCGTGGCCTCGGCGATCGCTTTGCCGATTCCTTCGGGGACGCCCGGGCTGAGTGCGTTCACCGGAGGGTTGTTTACGGTGATGATTGCAATCTCGCCATCGCGAGTCAGTGAAATCAATTCGCTCATTATGACTCCTTTGAATGTCCGACAAACTTCAGAATGTCCGACAAACTTCAGTTTGTCGAATGTTGACTGTCCAATCAAACTCGAATCCGTCGTGGTCTTGCTTCTGAGCCGTCTTGCGATGTCCGGCGACAAACCAAAGTTTGTCGGATTCTGAGTATCCAATCAAACTTAGTTTGTCGTGGTCTTGCTCTTAAGCCGTCTTGCGATGTCCGGCGACAAACTAAAGTTTGTCGGACCTTTCGCCGAACTTCATAGCATAAGGTTTTCTTGCCGTTCTGCAAGCCGCGCTCCTAGATTAGCCCCGGTTTGATCTGCGATCAACGCGCAAGGAGGGTTTTCATGTCACCAGGTCTGCGCTTGAACCTGAACCTCAGCACCATCTTTCTCAGAAGGTCATTTGCCCTGTTCCTGGGCGGAATCACGGTGCCGGCTCAAATCGACACCGACATTATTGAAAAGCATCGGGCCGATCTCCAGAAGCAGGCATCAGAACCCGCTACGAAACGTGAACGCGGGATCCAACCCGAGGACTGGCTGTTCAATCTTGGGGATGGGGTTACCACGCGACAGATAACGTTTTATTCGGATGATGCACCATGTTGCGGGAGGATTTTCTTCCCAAAGGGGTTTACGACTCGCGGAAAATGGCCGGCAGTTGTGTTGCCTTTGCTACTGTGAACCTATTTGTGATTCCTGATCTTTACTCATGGCGACAGGATGAATGTCAACATTTCACGCCTGACTCCCTCCCACTTGATTCTCGCATCAAATGTCAACGAAGTGAAGCCTGACCCCTCCCGACGCTGTTTTTCCAAGGGATGAGCAGCATCGGATAGGAGAAAAACCTCGGGCGCATCAGGAGAGGTGTTTTCTCTAGAGATAATGTGCCGAAAAACAATTAAAAGGGACGAGGTATTGACAAGTACCTTCTGATGCGTGCCCCCTCCCCGACGCTGTTTTGCTAGGTGGTCCCACGCTGATGCGCGACCCTTCTCGTATTTTTGCATCATGGCTTGAAACGCAGCAAAATGTCGCCCAGAATCCAGGCATTACCGTCCTGGGTGATGCATACGTTGAGCATGTTATCGCCAGCGACGCGGTAAGTCTCCAACCATGATTTGCCCCCATCAGTCGTAAGAACAACTACGCCATCGACGTCGGACATACTCGAGCTTGCCTTATGGTTATTATCCCGTCGCCATACGTATCCAACGCCGATTCCGACTCTGTGGTTCATAAATCGGAACGCATTGAACAGCTGCTTAGGGAAGGTCTCTTCCCAAGACTTCCCCCCATCAGTGGTCCGCACCATGCCGGTCCGATGGCCCGTTTCCCCTTCATTGGTACCACCAGCCCAGCCTGTTTGACCATCCAAGAACTGTACCCATTGAAAGTGGTAGTCCTTTGTCATATCCTCTGGTTTAACGTACTGAATCTCCCATGTCGCGCCGCCATCAACGGTATGGCGTATCGTGGAATCGCTCACCGCCCATCCCTCTTGACGACTTACAAAACTGACCGCCCCGATTCCCAAGTCCCCAGGGAAATGCGAGTCCCTCGGTATCTTGTAAATGATCCACGATTGGCCACCATCTGTCGTCTGAGCTACAACTCCTCGACCAGCCGAGTTAACATCCCAGCCCACCAGCCATCCAGTGTCCGGATCCAGAAAGTGCAATTTGCACTGAACGTCGGCGATCGGCAGATCCTTTTTCTGCCAGACTGCTCCACCATCGTCAGTGTGCAGAAGTACGTATTCCATCTTGTTGCCAACAAGATCCCCGCCGATTGCCCATCCGATTGATCTATTGGCGAAGTATACGTCTCGCAAGCGGATGCGAGTGCCGCTCCGCTGTGGTGCCCAGTTCGACCCAGCGTCAGTAGTATGTAGAATAAGCCCCTTCCAGCCCACAGCCCATCCATATTCGGCATCAACAAAATGAAGATTGATGGCATTGTTAAGATACTTGTACGACGTAACTTTCAGTTGCTCCCATTTCAGTGGAAACCTTTCTATATCGTGGTTTCGCGCCTCATTGTCGTTTGCCTCTTTGGACTGAATTGAAAGAGAATCGGCATTTCCGCGTGGGTGATGGCAACCGGCTTGGCATACCGCAAGCACCAAAACCCAGACGCAGCCTTTCAGGTATCCACCGAGCACTTCTTTGACGTTCATTCTGGTAGTACCACCGAATTACTGCTGTCTTGCTGATCCATAGATGGAGCCTACCGCTCTCGTGTTTCTCGCACAATCAAGGGGTACCTGGAACACCCCTCGGGACATTCCAAACTTGTCCATCCGCATGAACAAACCCCCCATACATGCCACTCCTCTAAAGCCGCTCCGGGATCTGAGTCGCCCCACGGATCGTTAGGGTTACGTTGCGCGTAACCCCCGCCCGTCAATTGACTCCGATCTGGTCTGGCCCGAAAAATGTCCCAACGCATCCAATTGCCCATTTCGTGGAAGAGAACAGCACTGCCGTATTCGTAACTTGCCGAACCCGGTTGTCCGGCGAGAACACCGCTCGGGAACTCATCGCTAGCGAAAAATAGTGTATCGGGGTGCTGGCGTGAAAAGCCAGCGATCTGTTCCCTGTTGTCCGCTGTGATGCCTCTCGTCGTAAAGCATCTGGCCGATTTGTGCCGCAGTCATCGAGTAATCAAAGGTGGCTTGATAGGGTCCGGTACCCTGGCCTCGTGAGTCCAAGAATCTGTCCACAATACTTGGACCCGCGCTGCTGTCATACAGTTGATGCGCGCAAGCGCGGAACTTCTCTTCTGAAAACCTCGCCGGGCCAAGTGGCTTAGGCTTCGGTCGGACTTTAGCTTGCTTAGGCGGCATAATGACCG
This sequence comes from Blastocatellia bacterium, assembly GCA_963737945.1. GTDB lineage: Bacteria > Acidobacteriota > Blastocatellia > UBA7656 > UBA7656 > Onstottus_A. Next base: position 113,472 of record CAVTUR010000006.1, read on the forward strand.
TACCAAACCCGCCGCCGCCGCCGCCGCCGCCGCTGTCAACACATCCTTCAGATATAAGACCAATTACTGCATAGAAAACGCCGTCCTCTCCGCCCCACACAACCGTTACCAGCCTCCAATAACAAATGGCGACGTTGAGACCCGACGGATCGGTTTGATCAATCGGTTCGTTTTCCGCGTATGTGTAGCGGTTCCAGCTTTGCGGAGCGGTCTCCCTCGCGCTTGATGCCAAGGGGTCAACGCGATTGAATCTGCCGGCCCCCTCCGCATAGTGCCTGTTCACCGCGTAGTCCGTCTCGCTCTCACCATCCCTTTCATAGCTCGTGAAATGATGCTTCTCCTGCGTGCCGCTCTCTCCGAAGTCGCCGCCTAAGCCGGGGTGTCACCACCCCGGCTCGGCTACAAAACCGTGCGTGAGGGTTTCCCCTCACACGGCTCCTCAACATTCGGGCGTTTGTCATACGCACCTGTTTGGCGGCGTTACTCTCTCCGCCAATTCCCGTCGCGACAATGCCGATGCAGCAAAACGCAGTTGGTTATTGAGTTTCTTCCCCCCGATGCTCTGGGAACAATGAACTCCTCCACTAACGTCTCTGCCTCTTTAAAGAACAGTCCGCATTCAAGGCATCGGCCCCTCTGTCTCTTTAACAGTCCTGCGACTCGTTTTGAGAGTTCAGGGTGCCGCCCCAGCCTCGCGCCCCAATAGACCCAGTCCCCGTCATAAACACTGCGGCCGCCTTGCACCTTCACGTGTTTCCGCTGTCGCGTCTCATCGTGCCGGCGCAGGGCCAGCGTCGAATTGGTCGGTTGAAATCGCCATCCCAACCCTTGCTTTATCCGCCAGTATTTGTTGACGATCCACCCGTTGCCCTTTCCCGGATGCCGGGATCTGGCCCAGCCACGCAGCATCCCGTACAGCACATGCTGTAGCCCTTCGAAAGTGCCCCTACTATCTCTTACTGCAAAGTAGTTCGTCCAACCTACGACGATTCGGTTCAGCGCTATTATCAGTAACGCTTGTTCCGAATGCCGGTGTTGGCTCAAGGTCTGTCGAAGTCTCTGCACATGACTGTCGCGAGCCTTGCGGCTGGGTTTGATGCGGGATTTGAACCCGAGCAACGACCCCCGGCTATTCTTACCCGACCTTGTTTTTCCTGCTTCGAATTGTCGAATATGAAAACCAAGAAAGTCGAAACCCGGCTTGCCCTCCGCTGTTTCCAGCGTATGGGTGAGCCGGGTCTTTGTTTCGCTCAGTTCCAGTCCCATCGTCTTGAGCCATTCCGAAGCCACCGTCCTGCACTGATTGACGACCGCTTGATCTTCGTGCAACACCACGAAGTCATCCGCGTATCTCACCGTTATTGGAGCCAGACGGTTCCACTTCGGCGGATACGCTTTGGTTATTTCGGTCTCCAATCCGTGTAAGGCGATATTGGCCAATAGCGGCGAAACCGTCGCCCCTTGCGGTGAGCCCGCATCGGAGGGAAACAATCGTCCGCCGTCGAGAATCCCCGCTTTCAGCCACGCCTTTAACTGTCGTCGCAGCGTCGCTCCAGCGTTGATCTTTCGGAGTAGTTCTTCATGATTGATCCGATCGAAACATTTTGCGATGTCGGCATCTAAAACCCATTTGGGTTTGTACCGAATCGCGTTGAAGATTGCTTCGATGGCGTAATGACACGATCTCCCAGGTCGAAACCCATAGCTATTGGCTTCGAACCGCGCTTCCCATTCGGGCTCCAGCGTCGTCTTGATCAACGCCTGAAGCGCACGGTCTTTCATCGTAGGGATACCCAACGGCCGCTGTTCCTGTGATCCGGGTTTGGGAATCCACACCCTTCGCACCGGACTGGAGCGTCCGCTGATTCTCAAGGTTTGCGACAGCCGCAGCCGCTCGGATGGGGTCAATGATCTAACCCCGTCGACGCCCGCCGTCTTCTTGCCTTGATTGTCCTGGGTTACCCTACGCACCGCCAGCAGCCGAGCGGCTTGTGAGGTCATCAAGAGTCTTTGGAGTTTACGAACCTTCCTGACATCATCTCGCTTCGAGGCTTGGTAGATGCGCTTTTGGAGCTTGAATACGTTCCGCTCGACTTCTTTCCACGGTGTCGCATTCCATCCATACATCGGCTGTTCAGCCGTGTTCATAGCATATTTGCTCCGACTTGCTCCCCTACCTTCCCGAATGCCGTATCCACGTCAGCTTATCCGATGGCTTTCCCACCGGCATTTGCTTCTTGGATAATCCCTCCTCCTTCAGGCTTGCGGTTGACACCTGCTCTGGCTAGCCGAGGCTGACCAAAGAACCTGAAAGTGGTTACTCCGTTCCTGTTTCCGTTTGGCGTTGAACTTAGGATCTCGCTGTTCGCCGGGATACTTTAAGGGATGCATTCTGGATCGAGGAGAAAATCGTCCAGCCCCGACAGCCATTTTGAGTGCGCTGTCTTTCTCCGTGTCCATTTTGGACCAAGCCGATAATCCAAGTAGGCTTGCTCCCTTTTACGACGATTCAAACGCGAGTTCGTATTCCTATCCGTGTTCAACTCTGCTGGGCGGGATTGCAGGTTGGATTCAAGCTTACCGCCTTTCGGCCCCGCTTTACGGATTGATGGTCAGTCGCTACCGTAGGGGCCGTGCGTCACCTCTGCATCAGAGGGACAGGAATTTCACCTGTACGGAAAACAAGTTATCAAAGACCAGATTGTGGTCTATGTTCCCAATCCCTGGCCTTGCGGCCATTTCTGGGAAACGGATCGCAGCTCCCCGAATGGAAGGTGACCTTGCCGCCCCGACACGTTTCCGCTTGAATCAAGCACAAGCCTCGTGCTCAACCGGTCGTTCAGGAAATACTGCGTGCTTCCGCTCGCGACCTTCGCGATCATTCGGCTACCTGAGTAAACGTAGTCCGTCAGCACGGCCCCCGTGCTGCCGTTGTGCTCGGCCAGGACTTGCGAGCCTTGCCAAACGTAATGCGTCACCGTCGAGCCGATGGTCTTCTTGTATCTCCGGTTCTGATGATCGTATGCATAACTCGCCGTCGAGCCTCCGTCGACACTCACAATCCGATTCTCGCTGTCATATGTGTAGCTGTGAACCCCGTCGTTTGTAACATTCCCGGCTGCGTCATACGTAAAGTTGACCGTCGATTTTTCCCCAGTCACACTCGCAATCTGATTCGTTGGGATGCCCCCCGACCCCTGAAGCGTGATCGATTGGATTTGATTCCCTCCGCTTGTCGCGTCCCACATCCCGGTGCGATTGCCCCAGCGGTCATACGAAAACCGTCGCTGCGCCGATGATCCATTGCTTGTTTGATTCGAAGTGACCAATCGACCCAGACTATGCGATCGGTGCCGGGCCTGCGATATTGCGATTCGCTGGCGCGCGCACATAGCTCAGGAGTAGGGCGTCGGTTGGAGTTGGGAATAGCCAGGATGGAGCTCAGCTCAAAGGCCATGAATGAGCTTGTGATAAGGTGAGGAGCATAGGCTCCAAGGAGTTCTTAAGAGTTGGAAACGAGAATCGCAAGAATCGCACGCCCGGCACCATTTTCCCTGATTCGGTGAGGTGCCAGGTTTACTGCGGGGCCTCGGTGGCTTCGATCACTGTTAATAGACGGGCCGCGTCATATGCGAGAAGATTAACGATGTCCATAAGTATTTTCAACTACAATATATTGACGGGGCTCCGTCAATATATTTACCTCAGTTTCAAACCGTTCGCAGAGCCCCGCCACTTTTGCTTTGACGATGCATAGGTTTTCTTGCCGTTCTGCGAGCCGTGCTGCTAGATTAGCCCCCGGTTTGATCTCCGATCAACGCGGGCACGGAGGGTTTTCATGACACCAGATCTGCGCTTGAACCTCAGCGCCATCTTTCTCAGAACGTCGTTTGCCCTGTTCCTGGTTGGAATCACGGTGCCGGCTCAAATCAACACCGATATCATTGAAAAGCATCGCGCCGATCTCGAGAAGCAGGCGACGGATCCCGCGACGAAGCGTGAACGCGGGACCCACCCCGAGGACTGGCTGTTCAATCTTGCGGATGGGGTCACGACCCGACAAATCACGTTTTATTCGGATGATTCACCATGCTACGGGAGGATTTTTTTTCCAAAAGGGTTTACGACTCACGGAAAATGGCCGGCAGTTGTGGTCGGGCACGGCATCAACGCCCAGGCTGTGGGCATCGAGAAGTACGCTGCGCGATTCGCGGAACGCGGGCTGGTGGCGATGGCGATCGACTATCGCACCTACGGGTACAGCGCAGGGGATGTGCTGCTGATGGAACCTGACACGACTACCGATGCGCGGGCGGTTTGGGAGAAGGAAGCGCGCATCAAGATCAAGCGCACGAACCTCAACAACTTCCGCGAGACTGAGGACTTTCGAGCGGCGGTGTCTTACATACAGACTGAACCCGGTGTCGACCCTGAGCGCATTGGTGTCTGGGGCTCCAGCAACGGCGCAGCCGTGGTGTTGATGGTTGCCGCGCTGGACTCACGGGTGAAGGCGGTGGTTGCGCAAGTCGGTGCGGTCAGCGGGCTCACTGCGAGCGGACCCATCCCTGTACCGCCTCAAATGATCGAGGACGGCATCAAGCGCGCTCGCACCGGCCAGGGAGCTGAAGTTGACGGCGGATTTTCATTCCGCAGCAAGATCGATATGTGGAGCAACCAGTTGAACCGTGAGTTCCGGCCCGGAGCGGTGCTTGATCGCATTCCGGAGACTACAAAGATACTGTGGATTCCGGCCGAAAAGGACGAGTTGATTCCGCCTCGGGGCTCGTTTGGGCCGTACGCCGGCGCAAAGGCATTCAAGGGAACCTCACAGGTAGCCGAGGTGCCTTACATCACACACTTCCAGATGTATTCATCCACGGCGTTTGAAGTGGGGTCCAGTCTCGCCGCTGATTGGTTCTTGAAGTACCTGGGAAGAGGCGCCGCGAGATGAGTCTGCATCGGAGGAGGACAGAGAGACGTGCGATTTCCGATTTCCGATTTCCGATTTCCGATTTCCGATTTCCGATTTGTGATTTGTTATCCAGGGCCGGGGCCTCGCGTATGACTAGTTTCGATCGCAAATGGAAAATGAGAAATGAGAAATGAAAAATGAAAAATGAAAAATGAAAATTGCAAATGGCTAGGGGCCTCAACTATGAAGGACACATTCACTAGACTGTTCATCGTTGCGTCTCTGCTGGCGGCGGTTCCTCAATTTGTTGATGCGCAGACCCGCGCGACGCCTCACCGATCGGCTGCAGCGACGCCGTCTTTGCAACTGCCCGCGGGCGTCTCAGCTAGAGAGGTCCGGTTCTATAGCGAGGGAATCCAGTGCTACGGAAGGGTGTTTACGCCGAAAGGATTCGACGCTCAGAGCAAGGCCCCGGGGGTTGTGCTTGCGCCCGATTGGGGCGAAACGGTTGCATCGATCGAGAAGTACGCCGCGAATTTTGCCTCGCGCGGGCTTGTCGCGATGGTCATCGACTATCGGGGATGGGGTAAGAGCGGAGGATTCCTTCAGACCGTGGATGCGGTTAAGACGGACGACAGGCTGCGTTTTTCTCAGATGACTGCTCGTGTGCGCATCCGGCGCAAGAGACTCGTTCCGCAGCAGCAGATTCTCGACATTCGCAACGCGCTTTATTATCTGCAGGGCGAACCGGGGGTCGATCGTGCACGAGTTGGAGTGTGGGGTGCTGGAATGGCCGGCGGGCACGTGGTTGTCATCGCTGCATGTGATTCACGCGTCAAAGCCGCGGTCGCACAGGTGCCGATCATCGATGGGAAGGACACGCCAAAGAAAGCATCATCACCTACTGGGTTGCTGCTCAAGGCAGAGCAGAAACGGGCACGGACTGGCCAGTCGGTCGCATCCACGGGCACGACCGCTGACCCGGAGACCAGGCTCGCAGTCGCTGAGTACCATCCTTTTTGGTATCTGGAGCAAATACCACAGACGACGGCGATATTATTCGTGATTGCAGAGAGAGACGGCACCGTCAAGAATGAAACCAATGCGGTCGCGGCATCAAAGCTGATCAAGGGACCGACGGATGTCGTGAGCATCCCGGGCGCAAATCACCTGCAGATTAACAGCGGTGCGGCCTTTGAGGCGGCGAAGGCTGCGGCCGATTGGTTCTTGAAGCATTTGTAAGTTCGAGCCCTGCACCTTTACCCACAAGGAGGACGAAGAGATTTGCCATTTTCGATTTGCTATTTGTCATTTGCGATTTTCTAAATGTCTGTCATCGGTTGCGGCACGTTCCGGAAAATAACAAATGATAAATCGCAAATGGAAAATGGGAAATCTTCTCCCGCTCTTCATCCGGTAGAGCGCTCATCGACCGGTCACCTTCTCAACAACCAGAGGTTGGGGCTCTACTTCGCGGCGATAAAAGATGCGTGGGCGTTGCACGTTGCGCTTTGTTGGGTCCGCGATCTTCTCGTCGCCCGGAGCGAATACAATCTTCAGACCCCGCGGACCCGCCAATGCCTCCGTCTGCATCTCGGGCACGCGATCCACGGCGTAGTCCAGCCATTCGCGTATCAGAATCGTCTGATCCTTGTCGCGGTCTGCCGCCCCGTTTTTCAAACCGTCCTCGACGAGAGCATAAGTCAAGAATCCATGTCCCAGATTTTCCGCTTCCAATGCCGCTTGATAACCCTGAGCTGCCGTAAGAATATAGATTCCTTTTTCGTACGCGAGCTGCGCAAGGCCTTTGGAGTTCATGGGGCCGCGCCGCTTTTCTTCGGATTCCAGTGCCTGTCCGCTGTTGCAGGCATCGATTACCAGTAGCAGGCCGTCCGCGTCGATGTGTTCGAGAGCCCCCTCAAGCTCCAGGTCTGAGATGCTATGCGAAAGCATTGACGTCAGTCCGGCCTCATCCAGCCCATCCCGCGGCCCGGCGTATCCCAGGTCGTGGGGTATCAAATAGAATCGGGCCTTCTGCGCCGTGCCGTGACCGGCAAAGTAAACTACTACCGCATCTTCCGGCTCAGCAGGTTTTATGCGTCGTAACTCGTCAGGCGCGCCTGGCGGCGCGTCGCTGATGTTTCCCGCGAGCATATTGAGCGCCGCCAGCACGTTCGCCCTCGTAGCATCTTTGTTGAATAGCGAAATCAATTCGAACCGGGAAAAATTCCCGAGCTTGTCTTGAGCCATTCGAAACGTTTCGCCGAATGTTTTGGCGTCAGCCACCGCGTACCTGAGATTGTATTGGGGGTTGTCGTATTCATCGACGCCAACTATCAGCACGTATGCCACACCTTTGCGCTTTAAACTGTCGCTGCCGGTTAGAAGGAGCGTTGCGTCCGCGCTCTTGATGTTGTCCGCGTTGAAAGCGTAAGCCGTCAGCTGATTTTGACCTGCGACGAGAGAAATCGTTTCTTCGAGCGTCGAGGCCGGCTGCGAGCGAAGCGCGTCGCCGTGCCATACCTTGATGAGCGCGCCATTTCTAAACAGTCTCACGTCGCGCGCGCCGCTGCCGGAGCGATGGGTCGAATCCGCTAGCGCCTCCGCGACCTGAACTCTTATCTTGATCTTTCGCGAAGCGATCGGACGGGCCTGGTTCACGCTGGTATCAGCTAAAGCGAGTCTCACCAGAGGCTGGCGGCGGTCAACCTGCGCGATGCTTTGAGTGGCGGGGGGCTTTGTGCCCGCGAGAACATCGGCGAAAAGGCCGGGGTAGTAAAACTCATTGAAGAAGATTTCGACCGGTCTCACATCAAAGATATTGGAGGCGAAACGCCAGAGAATCGATTTCCATGCCTCGGGGGAGCCGTCAAACTGTCCGTCTGGTGTGACCGCCAACCAGTCTCCTCCCTCGTTGAAACTCACCAAAGTGGCAAGGGGATGAGACTGGTCGGGCGACCAAATCTTGGCGCTGGCATCTTCGCTGCCGGAAACGATGAACTTGCCGTCCGAGCGGAAGGCGACGGCGATCACCGGGCTGGAATGACCTTCGAGCGTGCGAATCTGTCGGCCGGTGCTGGTGTCCCAGAGCCGCAGCGTTTTGTCATAGCTCCCGGATACCAACATCGTTCCGTCCGGTTTGAACGCGACTGCAAAAACGTCTGAAGCGTGGCCTTCAAGCGTGCGGATCAGATTCCCGGTTTGGGTATCCCATAGCTTGACGGTTTTGTCTCGGCTGGCAGAAGCCACCATCGTACTGTCCGGGCTGAATGCAACATCGGTTACTTCTGAAATGTGCCCGGTCAGAGTGTGGAGCTCTTTCCCGCTCTCGACGTCCCAGAGCTTGATCGAATTGTCATAACTGCCGGATGCGACGGTTTTGCCGTTGGGGGAAAAAGCGATCGCGCTGATGAGAGTGTAGTGTTGCCCCAGCGTTCGCGACTTGCCGGTCTCGACGTTCCAGAGCCTGACTGTCTTATCGACGCTTCCGGACGCGATGAGCCGTCCGTCAGGGCTAAACGCAACAGCAGTGACATTGGAAACGTGCCCGGAAAAATCGCGGATCTGCCTGGCGCTTGCAACATCCCAGAGCTTGATCGTTTTGTCGGCGCTCGCCGAAGCTAGTCTCTGTCCGTCGCCGCTGAAGGCGACGGCATTCACCTGAGATGAGTGCCCTCGCAACGTGTGAATCAAACCACCGGCGCGCCCGTCCCAGAGTTTTACGCTGTTCCTGGTTGCGGTGGCCAGCGTTTTGCCATCCGGGCTAAAGGCGACCGCGCGAACTGTTGAGAAGAGGCCTTCAAGGGTGCGAAGCCACTTGCCGGTCGTACTGTCCCACAAGAACACCGCGGTAAAGCTCCCCGCGGCGATGGTGTTCCCGTCAGGGCTGAGTGCAATAGAGGTGATGCCCGAAGTGGCTCCGTCAATGGTGCGGACCGGTTTGCCGCTCTGAACATCCCAGGTCCTGACCGTTTTGTCGAAGCTGCCGGTAAAGAGTTGCCTGCCGTCCTTACCGAATACGACAGAGGTTACAAACCCGGTGTGTCCCCTCAGTGTGCTGATCCCGGACCCGCTTTCGACATTCCAGAGCTTGACGGCGTTGTCTTCACCCGCCGAAGCGAGAACCCGGCCATCCGGGCTAAAGGCCACCGCGCGCGTCGCGGAGGGGGAACCCTCCAGGGCACGGATCATCTCGCCGGGCTGGACTGCCTGGCCCTCGGCGAGTTGCCAGAGGCGGATCGTCTTATCTGCCCTCGCCGACGCCAGGATCTTTCCGTCGGGGCTGAAGGCCAGGGTCTTGACTGCAGAGGCAGGCTCTTCGATCGTAAGAATCACCTCACCGGTTGCCGGATCCCACAGAATGATTGTCTCGTCGCGACTACCCGACGCGATTGTTTTGCCATCCGGGCTGTAGGCAATTGCGTTGACCTCATCGGCGTGCCCCGACAACCACCTGATCAATCGTCCGCTTTTGACGTCACATATCGCGACTCTCTTATCCAGGCTCCCGGAGGCGATTGTTTTGCCGTCCGGACTGAAGGCAATAGAAGTTACGTTGTCGCGATGATGGTCGAGCACTCGAAGCATCCGGCCGGTGTCGACCTCCCACAGCCTTATGGTCTTGTCGGAGCTCGCTGATGCCACGAGCTTGCCGTCGGGACTGAAGGCAACTGCGCGGATGTTATCGGAGTGTCCGCTTTGAATCACAAGCTCAGGCTTTTCGCCCGTGGCCGCGGCTGGCACCAGCGGAGTTTGTTCTTTCCGTTGGGCCGGTTTTTTGGGCGCCGGTTTCGGCTTTTGACGTTGAGCGCGCTGGGCCTCCAGGGGAGCGACAAGCAACAACAAACTGACGACGGCAAACGAGAGTGCAGCTTTCATCTTTAGCGCCCCTATGAGTTTCGATTTGAGTTTCAATATATGCCTTTTCCGGTCGGATCCATCTCTAATCTTTCAACTTGGTCGGATTCGCTAGGGATAACAATTGTTGCAAGCAACCATGCTGTCTGTCTACCTTCGATCCGCGCGATTGGGCCAGGCTGTTGGAAGTGAGCGGCGCAGGAGTCGATGCCTGCATCTGCTCGCTCACAGGGATCCAGTGGGCTGTGCGTTTCGCCGTTGCGTCCCTAAGGCACGCAAAACGTCTACCAATGTCCGAAATCGGTGTCTGTTAGTCGCCCAAATTGATTCGGAACCCAGCTAAGTCCACTAACGACGACGTGGAATGCGGCTTGCCTAAACACCACTGGAATGAATTTGGGAGAGGATGTTCAGACAGCATTGGGAGGTGCTCGAAATGTTTAACATGAAGATTGCATTTACCATCCGAAACGTTGCGGCTCTTGTCATCGGAGGAGCATTGCTGGCGGGGACCGGATTGTCAGCCAGCGCCCAACAACCAACTCCACAGGAGCAGCAACGCCAGGAACAAAAGCAAAGAGACAAGCAGGCTCGAAAGCAGCAACAACAGGAGCAGCAAAATCAAGGTCAGCAGAAGCAAGACCAGCAACAGCGTCAAGCTGAAAAGCAGCAACCTCAGCAGGAACAGCCGCGCGTGCAGCAGCAACGTGCCCAGCAGCAGCAGGAACAGCAGCGGACGAATGAGCGTCAACAGCGTGTGCAGGAACAACAGCGTGTGCAGGAACAACAGCGCGTGCAGGAACAACAGCGCGTGCAGCAGCAGGAGCAGCAACGGATAGCTGAGAAGCAACAGCGCAAGCAGGAACAGGAGCGCATTCAGCAGGAACAGCAGGTGCAACAGCAGCACCAGGCCGAGAAACAGCAGGGACGCGCGCAGCGGCAACAGGTGGAGCAGCAACGCCAGCACCAACCGCAACCGCAACAGCAGATGGAACAGCAGCAGCGGTACGAGCGGCGTCTTAGCGAACAAAATCGACGGGTCCAGGAGCAGCAGCGTATTGCAACGCAAAGGGAGCGTCTGCTTCAACAGCAGAGACGCATGAATCAGTACAGGTTTCAGCAGAATTACTATGAGCGGTTGCGCCAGGACCAGCTCCGTCTGCAGAACCAGCGTCAGTTCTCCTACTCGCCTTATGCCTATCGCTACTACCGCGGTGGCAGATACTACCAGGCGAATCAGTACGGCGCGGATATGCTGCGGCGCGCCTTGAACCTCGGCTATGAGGAGGGCGTGCGCGCCGGTCAGGCGGATCGACAGGACGGGTGGCGTTACAACTACCAGGATTCTTTCGCCTACCAGGACGCAACATACGGCTATGATGGCTACTATGTTGACGTGAGTGAGTACCAATACTATTTCCGCGAAGGCTTCCGCCGCGGTTTTGAGGACGGGTACTACGGGCGGAGCCAGTACGGGTCATACTCGAACGGGGTGTTCAACCTTGTAGGCAGCGTCTTGCAGGCGATACTAAACCTGCAGCGCTACTAAGCGAACGGTTGACAATCAAGCTGTAGAAGCCCGGTTCCACTCGCCGTTGAGGCTGAGTGGAACCGGGCTTTCCTTTATCGATGCCCCCACTCTTTTTACAGCTCAAATCGGCCGCTCTGTCCGAATCTTGCATTGGAACTGGACCTCTCTGACCGACTCCGATTGAAAAACCCATCGCATCAGTTAGAATGTGCCCGGCTCTTCAAGACCGGTGCAACGTCGGCGGCCAGTGCCAGGCTAGTGTATGAAAAAATCCAGACGTGAGACCGATGCCATCTCAGGAGCAAACACCGAGAAGCCGGGCCGCTTACATGGCAACCTGGGGGTTGTGCTGTTCTCGCTGCCGTTTTTTCTGGCGGGGGCCGCAATCATTTACTTCCTGGGTTTCAGTCCGGCGCTGAAGATCCTGAGAGCGTCAAGCTGGGATGCAACGCCCTGCGTGGTGACTTCGAGCAGAGTTGCGAGCGGGAGCGATGGAGACACCTTCGCCGTCGAAATTCATTACAGCTATACGTTCGGCGGCAAACAGCACCAGGGTACTCGCTACAGTTTCTTCGTCGGATCGTCAAGCGGGTACGCCTCGAAGGATGAAGTCGTAAAACAGAACCCTGCCGGTAAGACGACGACTTGTTACGTCAATCCCCTTGACCCGGAAGAGGCTGTCTTTTATCGCGGTTTCACCTGGGACATGTTATGGGGATTGTTCGGTCTTCCGTTTCTGCTGGTTGGCGCGGCCGGTCCGTTGGTGATGGCGCGCTCTTTCATCAAGGAAAGAAGACGCCGGAAGGAGGGTCAGGCAAACCCGCTCTCCTGGCCCTCGTTCGACGCGACGCAATCTTCTTCATTGGTCTCAACTACTCAGGGCGGAGTCCCGTTCCAACCAGCCTCCCAGGTTCCAGTATCATCGCCGATCCTGCCGCATGCTGCTCCGTTTGGCCGTGTAGTGCTCGAGCCCGCGACGACACCTGCCCGCAGGTTGATCGTAACGACCGTCGTCGCCATTTTCTGGAACGGCATTGTTTCAGTGTTCGTCGGCATCTTGATCAAAGAGTGGGGCAAGGGAAACATCGAATGGTTTCTAGCGCTCTTCTTGACCCCATTCGTTCTGATCGGATTGCTCTTGCTGCTCGGCGTAGCCCACGGATTTCTTGCCCTTTTCAACCCGCGCGCCAGGCTCACAATTGATTCGCGGCAATTGGCTTTGGGAGAATCATCGGATTTGGAATGGAAGTTCTCGGGATCCACCCGCCGAGTGACCCAGCTTCGCATTTATCTCGAAGGGCGCGAGGAGGCCACATACCGGCGGGGTACCGACACTTCAACCGACAAGAATGTTTTTGCCACCATTGAGATCGTCAAAAAGTCAAACGCCGACCCTGGCCGCGCGCGCGTGGAAATCCCCGCCGGGACAATGCACTCGTTCAAAAGCGATCACAACAGGATCGTTTGGGAGATTCACGTTCAGGGTGAGATAAGATACTGGTCCGACGTGGACGAGACGTTTGAGATTGAAGTATTACCGAAGAGATAACTGCTGATGGTTCGAGCTATGAGCGAACTCGAAATCAGAACGCGCGATGACAGGACTGAGTTTCTTCCCGGCGAAGAACTGGCCGGAGAAGTTTCATGGCAAAGCGACTCGGCGCCCGGCCCGGTTGAGCTGCGGTTGTTCTGGCATACGGAAGGGAAGGGCACCCGAGACGTCGAGGAGATCGAGACCATAAGCTTCAACGTTCCAGGCCGGCAGGATCGTCGCGACTTTCGATTCCAATTGCCCGATTCGCCGTATAGTTTTTCCGGCAAGCTCGTCTCGGTTGTTTGGTCGCTCGAGCTTGTGCTGTTGGGATCTGGCGAGACCGAGCGGCTTGGAATCGTGATCTCACCAACGCGCAGCGAGATAACGCTGCAACACCGGTAGCAGGGAGAGAGTGAAGGCGAGAGAAAACCCTTTCAGAACCGGCCGCGTTCTCCGCGTGCGATACCGCATGCGAGGCCAGTCGCTTGAAGGCTTGCTTCATAGGTTGCGGCAGCTTGGTTACCGCGCAGCGATCGTAGGTCCCAAAGGAACGGGCAAGACGACCTTGCTTGAAGATCTCGAACCCGCCCTCGGCGCACTTGGGTTCGAGGTCAAGCGTTTGCGGCTCGACGATCGAACGAAACGGTTTCCGCGAGGGTTCTTGAGCCGCTTCTTTGGCGAGCTGACCGGCCGAGATATGATTTTGTTTGACGGCGCCGAGCAGATGAACTTGTTCGCGTGGCATCGCTTCAAAGTGCGATCGAAAATAGCGCGCGGTCTTGTGATTACCTCGCACCTACCCGGCTTGCTTCCGACTTTGAGAGAATGTTCAACCTGTGCTGAGCTGCTCAACGAGATCATCACCGAGTTGGTTGGAGCTGACCCCGAAACAACTCGCGCAGCGGCTGTCGCGCTCTATCAAAGGCACAATGGCAATCTGCGCGACGCGTTGAGGGAGATGTATGACAGGTGCATGACCGACCCTTAATCCGACGAATTGGGTAAGGGAAGAAACGTTAACGGGCAGCTTTTTGTTCTGCTGCGGCATCGTGTGTAATAGAGAGAACTAACCAATGTCAGACTACCAAAAGATCATCTACTCGGTTGACCAGGGGGTCGCTCGAATAACGCTTAACAGACCGGACAAGCGCAACGCGCTCGATGATGGGATAGTCGCGGAGTTTGCGGATGCTCTTCAAGCTGCCGGCCGGGATAACGGGGTTCGTGTGGTACTGCTCACCGGCGCCGGAAAGGACTTCTGTTCTGGCGCCGACCTGGCTTCTCTCCAACGCACCAGCCAGGCCGGTGTCGAGGAGAGCATGTCCAGCGCCCGAGTCATGGGCGAACTGTTCGTCGAGATGCGCCGCCATCCCCGTCCTATCATCGCCGCGGTGCGCGGGCGCGCGCTGGCAGGCGGCTGCGGTCTGGCGACTGCGTGCGACATCATCCTGGCAACTGAATCAGCGAAGTTCGGCTACCCTGAGGTAAACATCGGTTTCATACCCGCAATGGTAATGGCTATCCTGCGGCGCTCAGTTTCCGAAAAACGCGCTTTCGAGCTGATTACCCGAGGCGAGGTCATAGCCTCGAGCGTCGCCGCGGAGATAGGTATGATCAACCGCGTCTTCGCTGAAGAGCAGTTCGACTCGGAGGTCGAGACCTACGTGACCGAGATGGCCGGAAAGTCGGCTTCGGCGGTGAGGCTTGCTAAGAACCTGCTCTATCATATGGACGGTATGACCTTTGATACGGCCATTGAAGCGGGCATACAGTTGAACGCGATCACCCGTATGACCGAAGACTGCAAGCGTGGAGTCGATCGGTTCCTAAAGAAGTAGTGATGTTTGCGAGGCCGGCGAACCATCCGGGTGACGAATGTTATGCGCCGGTTTTTGTAACAAACCCAGTGAGCACCTTGTCGATGCAAATCATTTCAGTCTCTAACAGTGCAAGCGTCGCTTCGCTCTTGCCAGTGCTTCCGATCATGCCCATTGCCTCCAGGCTTTCCAGGGCATCCCTTGCGGCACCATTCAAGAAGCTACCTGATCCGCCCCTCAAGGTGTGCGCCGCGCGTGCGAGCCGCTCGCCATCTTCTTGATTGACCGCTTCGCGGAGTTCCGCAAGCATTTTTGGATAGTGCTTGCGAAAGAGCGTTACAAGCTTTGACAACACGACCGCGTTGCCGTTTACGCTGGCGAGAAGCTCCGCAAGGTGAAGCTGCCTCGGGGTGCCGCTCCCTTCAGATGCATAGGTGTCTTCGCCCGCAGCCCTGGCAGGCGCCGTCGAACCCAAAAGCACCTGGTCAATAGCCTGGAAGAGCTCTTTCGGGCGAATCGGCTTGGATAGATATCCGTCCATACCCCCGGCAATGCATCGCTCACGGTCCCCCTTCATCGCTTGCGCGGTCATCGCGATGATTGGAAGATGGGCGCCCGTGGCGCGCTCTCTTGATCGAATGGTCAACGTTGCCTGGAGTCCGTCGATGTCGGGCATTTGCACGTCCATCAACACGACATCGAATTGACTATCTTCCAACGCCTCGAGCGCTTTCCGCCCGTTCTCCGCAACAGACACGTAATGTCCCTGACTCTCGAGTAAGTGAATTGCGAGTTGGCGGTTGATCTCGGTGTCTTCGGCAAGAAGGATTCGCAAGCGTTTGGCCGAGGTGGTTACGGGCTGAGGAACAATCGGGACCGACGTTAGCGAGGACGGTTCCGCGGGTTCAGCGAGGTTGGTGAATTCGAGGGATCTCATCAAAACACTATCGTAACCGTGTCCTCCAACTCGGGAGAATGAATCTTTGCTTCACTCCGATCGTTTCTGAGCTGCCTGGCCTGTTCCAGCGTGGAGTTGAAATCGGAAAGATAGAGGGGTTTGCTGACGCGGAAGTCGGCCTGACCGCTGGCATCCATCACCTCTCCGCTCGGGTCCTGGAGGATGGTTAGCAGAATAACAGGAATATCCTGAGTCCGTGGATCGGACTTGACCCTGTTGATCAAGCCGAAGCCGCTCTCGCCAGGCATCATTGCGTCAGTGACTATTATGTCGGGTTGCTGCTCCCTGATGAGCTTCATGGCATCACCGACGTTGGTTGCCGAGACGAGTGAGTATTCGGCCTCATCGATCAATGATGCAACCATCTCATGCACGAAGATGTCGTCATCCACCAACAGGAGTCTTAGGGGGGCGCTTTGTGTTTTGTCCATTTTTGACCCCCGAACGTGGCTCACCATAGGAACCAACCAAAGACAACTGCAAGTCAGCAATCTACGGGCCATCTCTAAGTCTTGGGAACAACGCTCGCTGGTTGGCGGATCTGGGGAATGATGCCGCAATTCTGCCCTATCATTGTTGCCGTTGGGGCCCATTCTCTCGGTTGAGAGGGCGCTAATTCGGTCGGTTCTGCGCCGGAGTTTGTCTGAAGAAAATGTAGAGCACTGCGCCGAAGAGCAGAGCAATGCCGCCCGCGATCGCCTGAGACTGACTTATTCCGGTCAGCAGCCATATTGAAATAACTGCCGCGAGCGAGGGGATGAACACGCCGCCCGGAACCCTGAATGTCTCGGCTGGGCGCAGCATCTTTCGTCTAAGCACTGGGACCGCCAGACAGGTAGTCGCACTGAAAAGCAACCGTGCGATCGCACTGACCATGACAAGCTGGGCGAAACTTCCATACAACGCAATCACCCAGGCTGCAAACGCAAATACGATCACCGCGATATGCGGAGTGTTAAACCGGGGATGCACTCGAGCTAAGGCGCGCGGCAGCTGACCACCCTCCGCAAGCGCATATAGAATTCGAGGCCCAACCAGAGCCAGCGCGCTGTTGCTGCCGGTCGTAGAAAGCACGGCGGCAACGGTGATTATCGCCGCGCCGGCCGGGCCAAGGAACATGCGTCCCGCAGACGCGAGCGGCGTCTCGTCATTTGCCAGTCCGGGCAGCGTTCCCAACGCGACGATCTGGATCGCGATGTACAGCAATGCGGTCAGGGCGATCGAAACGATCAATGCGATCGGAACATTGCGCGTCGGGTTCTTGACTTCTTCGGTCGGCACAGAAGCATTCTCGAACCCGCCGAATGCGAAAATCAATGCGAGGCTTGCCTGTCGGAGAGACGTCAGATCCGGAAGCGCAAGGATCCGGTAACGGCTACTATCTACGTAGAACAATCCAACGCCGACAAACAAAAGGAGCGGAACAAGCTTGACCACGGTAAGCAGGTTCACCGCCCGCGCACCGTACCGAACGCCGATCAGATTCAGCAGCGCCAGGCCCCACAGCAGAACTGTCACGGCTAACGCTCGTCCAATGCCCCGAGCCATCACCGGCCAGAAGTATCCGAGATAGAATGTGCATGCGTTGGCGATCGCGGACGCCGCAGCCAGTCTCGACAGCAGAAACATCCAGCCGACTTCCAGTCCAACAAAGTTCCCGAACGCGGCGCGCGCATAGAGGTACGGCCCGCCGGTTTGCTCGAACATGCTTCCCGCTTCGGCGAAGCATAGAACGATCAAGGCGATCAGAAACCCCGCGACGATGTACGCGACGGGGCTTGCCGGTCC
Organism: Blastocatellia bacterium; assembly: GCA_963737945.1. Taxonomy (GTDB): domain Bacteria; phylum Acidobacteriota; class Blastocatellia; order UBA7656; family UBA7656; genus Onstottus_A. The sequence continues at coordinate 130,869 of CAVTUR010000006.1, forward strand.
GAGCAGCGATGCGACAGTTGCGGGCAAAACGAAGATCCCGGAGCCGATGACTCCGTTCACCGCGATCGCAATCAAGCCAAATAGACCGACGGCTCTTAGAAACCGGGGTGGATTGGCGGGGGCCGGGGATGAGGAACTTCGAGGCTTCAATGGTTGTTATGTTACCTTGGAAGCGAGCGTGGGGATATTGAAACTTGAGATTGAAACCTGAGAATTGAAAATTGAGAATTGAAAAATGAAAAATGAACTTGACGGAATGCTGACTTGTCAGGATCCAATTTGCATTTTTCATTTTTCAATTCTCAATTTTCAATCCCCGTCTTTTTCCTATCAGGTTCGTGTCAATCCCCGTTTGGTTCCGTCACCTATACGTTGTTCAGAATCGAAAGCGCGGTGCTGCTGAAGATCTTCTTTTTCTCGTGCTCAGGAATCGCCAGCTCCTCAATCGAGCTTACCGACCGCTCGATTGAACCCAACATGTGCGGATAGTCGCTGCCCATCACCATGCGATCTACACCAACCAGATCGCGCACCATTCGCAGATTGTACGAACTAAACGTCACAGTGTCGTAGTACAGTCTCTTGAGATAAATGCTTGGAGGCTGATCGATGTTCACTCGGCACTCGGCAAAGTCGCGGTAGCCGCTGTCGAGTCGCTCCATCAGATAAGGTATGGCGCCTCCGATGTGGCCGATGATCCAACGGATGTTTGGCAGCTCGCGCAGCATCCCTGCGAAACACATTCGCGCGACTGCGAGAGTCGTGTCGAACGGAAACCCAACCAGCGGCCCCAGCACAAATTCCGTGTAGGGCTCGGGGTTCGCTGGAAGCATCGGGTGCAAAAAGATGCACAGGTTCATGCGATTCGCTTCTTCAAAGAACGGCCGGTAGATTGGCGATGTCAACGCCCGGCCTCTTATGTTGCTGAGCAGAACAACCCCATTCAGCTTCAATTCGTGGATCGCCCGATGCAGTTCAGCTATCGCTGCGTCAGGCGCGTCCATCGGAATCGATGCAAACCCTTTGAATCGAGTCGGGTGCTTTGCAATCAAGTCCGCGTAAGCGTCATTCAGGATCCGCGCCACCTCAGGCTGGCGGGTTTCGTCGGCGAAAAAAATGTTCGGGGTAGACAGAGAGATCGCTTCGACGTCGATGCCCACTCGGTCCATGTCTTCGAGCCGTTTCTGTGGATCGCTCATTGGGGGAGTAATTCCAAAAAAGCGAGCGCCCCGGTTAGTGATGATCGTTCGTCCTGTCGGGTCCTTGGCGAATGAGAACTCGGATGGGATCTCCCGAAGCATCTGGAAAAAGACTTCGGGGTAGTAGTGAGTGTGTACGTCGATCTTCATGGTTCCTCTCAGATCTATCGGGCTGGTTGACTTGAGATCAAAAGGACAGGCTAGCCTATCACGAGGCCGCCGACCCAATAAACCCGGACCCGTGTTTCGCGCCGTCGTCTACAAGATCCCGCACACCAACGACGACTAGCGGCGTACGAAAGAGTTTGTAAACCCGCCTTCAGACGAAATCGATCTTCGTGAGACTGAAACGTAAACAACAGCCGTTACTTTGAACGAGGCTAAGAGACCCTCAATGGTCTGTCTGTATGCCGGATCACAGTTTGGGAGTTGTAGTCTGTGCCGCATTGTCAACTTGATCGCCCGGTTGAATGCACGTAATATGGGCCCACCTGCTCTTGCTCCGCCGGTGCTTTCGAGTCGGCGAGCAGCCTCACAAGAGACCGACGCCACATCGAAGTCCAGGGAGGAAAGCATCGTGCCGAAGAGTAAACCATTGCTCCTTGAAACGAACCGCGTTCTCGTCAAGCTCCGGCCGTCCGACGCGCTCCGAGCCGCGGAGTCGCGCGCGAATTTGCGACCGCTCTATGACACACCCCGCGCCGCGGCGGGCTTTGGTGTTGGAGCCGAGCCCCAGTGGTTTCTTGCGGAGCTTCCTGACGGAGCGGCGACGCCGTGGGACCTCGCGCACGCGCGTGTCGCCGATCAGCTCGGGGTGTCTGAGTCGGATGTGATCTTCGCAGAGCCCGATATTATCCATAGCGCCTTTCCGGTTGCGAACGAGGAGAGCGCCGGTCAGGGATTTGCCGTCGGCGATCAATGTGTGGACATTCCTCAGGATGGGACGCACGGTAAGGCAGTGGGCCCGGACGGTTTTGGGTGGCATCTCGGGGACGATTACACGCAGCTTGGCAAGGCGCGCGAGGCGGTTGAGTTTACAGAACCGCGAACACGCATCGCACACATCGATACCGGCTACTATCGTTCTCACGACACGGTGCCCGAGCACGTCCGGCGCGACCTCGAAAGGAACTTTGTGAGCGGGGACGCCGATCCGGGCAGCGCCGAAGATCCCGACAACCGGCTTCTCGTGCTCGACAACTCAGGCCACGGTACCGGGACGATCAGCATCCTCGCAGGCGGCAAGGTCCCAGCTTTCGGCGGGATTTACATGGGCGGCGCGCCCGGCGCGGAGGTAGTGCCGCTGCGCGTGGCAGACAGTGTTGTTCTGCTGCGGACCAGCGCGCTCGCGCGAGCGCTTGAATACGCGGTCGAGCAGCTCTGCGACGTCGTGACGATGAGCATGGGTGGGCTGCCCTCGCATGCCTGGGGCGAAGCCGTGGACAGGGCTTATGAGGCGGGCATTTGCATCTGTGCCGCTTCGGGAAACCACGTTGGCATCGCGCCGCCGCAGACCCTCGTCTACCCCGCGCGTTATAGCCGCGTGATCGCTGTGTGCGGAGTGATGGCCAACAACAAGCCTTACGAAGGTCTTAAGGGGACCGCGCTCGAAGGGAGTTTTGGTCCTGACTCCGCGATGAAGGGCGCCATTGCTGCCTACACCCCGAACATCCCCTGGGCAGTTTACGGCTGCTCGACCATCGTCCGGCTGAACGGCGAAGGCACATCATCGGCTACACCGCAGGTCGCTGCGGCCGCCGCACTCTGGTTCGAGAAGTACAAGAACGAGCTGCCGCGCGATTGGCGTCGGGTCGAAGCGGTGCGCAACGCCCTTTTCATTTCGGCCAAGCTCAAGGCGGACAAGAAGCACTTCGGCAACGGTGTGCTGCAGGCGCGCTCGGCCCTCAACGTCAAACCCTTATTCGGGCTGAAGAAGAGCGACGAGTCTAATAGCTCGTGGGCCTTCCTGCGGGTTCTCACCGGTCTCGGTTTAGTCGAGGCTCCCGCGCGCGAAAAGATGTTCAACCTAGAACTCGCGCAGCGCTGGCTACTCAACGAGGAGCTACAGAAGCTCGTCCCCGACCCAACCCGAGCGACCAGGCTCGAGGGTGAAAAACTACGGCTGTTTATGGAGGCGGTCATCGAGGACGAGGGAGCGTCAATGGCTCTCCGCAAGCAAGTGACGACGCGCTACCCGACCGCGGTGGGGCACGCCGCGCCGCGCACCAGGCGGTCGAAGTCCGTAGTCCAGGAGGTATTGCCGGCCTGCGACGAGCAGCCAACCCTCCGGAACCCACCGTACCGGCGCGTCCGTGTCTACGCCGTGGATCCCAGTCTTTCATCACGGTTCGACACTGCCGGGAGCAACGAGGTGACGCTCAAGATTCGATGGGAGGGGCTAAAGAGAGGGCCGGTGGGCGAGTACCTGGCCGTCGACGATGTGGACGCCGCGAAGAGACATTACGAACCCGTGCACCTCAACGCGCCGCGGTTGCTCGCGCGCGACGGGTGGGAACCTTCGGAGGGCAATCCGCAGTTCCATCAGCAGATGGTATACGCCGTTGCGATGAAGACCATCGAGTACTTCGAGCGCGCCCTCGGCCGTCCGGTGCTGTGGCGACCCAGACCGAACCCGAGCAATCCAAACGACGACAGCGCTTTCGTCAAACAACTCGTGATCCGGCCCCACGCGCTGAGGCAGGCAAACGCCTTCTACAGCCCGGTGGAGGTCGCCCTGTTGTTTGGTTATTTCGAGGCTTCGTCGGGCGACCCCGGCGATCATATGCCGGGTAGTCGGGTCTACGCCTGTCTCTCGCACGACATCATCGCTCACGAGACAACACACGCGATTCTCGACGGCATGCATAGGCGCTTTAACGAGCCGACCAATCTTGATGTGCTCGCGTTGCACGAGGGTTTTGCCGACATAGTTGCGCTCATGCAGCATTTCACAATCCCGGAAGTGCTGGAGCAGGAGATTGCGCGGACGCGTGGGAACATAGAGGCGGAGTCGATGCTCGGTAGCCTCGCCGTACAGTTCGGCTATGCGACGGGTGGGCGAGGTGCACTGCGCGACGCCATCGGCCGGATTGAAAACGGGGTTTGGAAGAGGTTTGTGCCGGATCCTTCGGATCTGCAGAGCCGCCTGACGCCGCATTCACGCGGCGCGGTGCTTGTGGGCGCGGTCTTCGATGCCTTTATCGCTATTTACAATTCGCGGATCGCCGATCTGCTTCGGATCTATACTGGCGGGACGGGTGTTCTGCCGAGCGGGGCGATCCATCCGGATCTCGTAAACCGCCTCGCCGAAGAGGCGGCCAAGTCCGCCAATCACGTACTAAACATGTGCATACGGGCGCTGGACTACCTGCCGCCCGTAGATGTGACCTTCTTCGAGTATCTGCGCGCGTTGATTACCGCGGACTTCGATCTGGTGAGCGATGACCGGCTGAAATATCGTGTTGCCTTTGTTGAGGCATTTCGCCGCCGCGGCGTCTACCCAATCAACCTTGGCGCCAATACACCCGATATACCGCGCACTCTCTCCGTCGATACGCTGCGCTGGCGAGGTCTGGACCCCTCCCGGTTTCCGAGAGATGTGCGCGCGGAACTCTCGACGCAATACGGCGGCGTCATCGAGGGGTTGAAGCGGTACGCAGACGCCTGCATCTATCTGGATGATCGGGAAAAGCTGTTCATAGCGACGAGGGAGCAACGACGCAAGCTCCACGACCAGCTTATCATCGCCTTTAAGGCGGTGCCGGAATTTGCAACCGAACTCGGGCTTGATCCCGCGCAGTCGTTCGAGGTTCACGAGCTTCGTTGCGGAATGCGGACGGGCCCCGACGGCAGAAGCGTCCCGCAGGTGATCGTCGCATTGACACAATCAAGAAAGGTCAGGCCGGACAAAGGGCGCGACACGCCGGTGTACATCTTCCGGGGAGGATCGACGATGGTTGTGGATCTGTTGAGCTCCGAGGTCAAGTACCGGATCGTCAAGAGAATCAACAGCGAGAGCAGGCAGCGTCGCACTGCAGCTTTTGTCCGCGAGGCGGCGGCCGATCCGCTTCGCGCGCTCTTTTTTGCGCCTGATCGGCGCGAACCATTTGCGGCGCTTCACTCGCTGGCGGATGATGGATTCTAAGCGCTCTTGAATGTTGGTCGTGACATTGCGCGGGAGACAGTGAGGACAATGCATCGAAGGTCTTTCATCCTCGGCTTTATCGTAAATGTTTGTTTGCTTGCGCTGCCTGGTTCTCATCTGTCGCTGGCTATAGCTGCTGATGAAACTAACTGGCCGCAGTGGCGCGGGCCGCATTGCGGCGTCTCGACCGAAAAGAATCTTCCCACGGAATGGAGCGAGACCAAAAACATTGGGTGGAAGACCGAGATACCGGGCCGCGGGCATTCGTCGCCCATCATCTGGGGCAACAAGATCTTTTTGACCACCTCGATCGAAGGGCGCGTCGTCCCTGGCGCGAAAGCCGTCACCCACATCCGCCGCGGCGTCGAGTATCGCCATCCCGACAGCGTCGGCGGAGATCACAGCTACACGATCAAGGTGCTTTGTCTGGATCGTGACACGGGCAAAGTTCTGTGGGAGAGAACCGCCTACGAAGGTATTGTTTACGACGACAGGCATCGGAAAAACACTTTCGCATCGGCCACGCCGGTCACTGATGGAAAGTACGTGTGGACGCTCTTCGATGCCGAGGGAGTTTACTGCTACGACTTCGACGGCAGACTCGTTTGGAAGACATCGCTGGGCAAGTTCGCCAAGATGGGGATGGGAAACGGCATGTCGCCGGTGCTCTACCAGAGCCTGCTGATCCTGCAATGCGACCAGGAAGACGGCGGGCCCGGATCTTTTATCACGGCGCTAGACAAGTTCACGGGCAAAGAAATGTGGCGCGTGCCGCGTACGCAGCGCAAAACCTGGGCGACCCCGGTGGTTGTTCACACTCCCCAGCGAACTGAGTTGATCGCGAGTGGCGCCGAAAGCACGGTTTCGTATGATCCCGCGAGCGGTAAAGAGTTATGGCATTCGGAAGGCGTTGTCTCTCACGCAATTCCCAGCGCGGTGACTGGCCACGGAATGGTTTTCGTCTCCGGAGGGTCGTCGGGTCAGCCAAAGCTCGCGATAGGGATCCGCCTTGGCGGCTCCGGCGATCTCAAGGGGACACCCTATGTCGTTTGGAAATACAACAAGGGAACGGCCTATGTTCCCTCGCCGATCCTGTACGGCGATTTCCTCTACTTGATGACCGACGGTGGTGTGATCACCTGTCTCGCAGCTAAGACGGGCGAGGTGAAGTATGAGGGCGGCCGCGTGCCGGTGCCGGCAACGTTCACATCTTCGCCGGTTGCTTTTGATGATAAGATCCTGCTCACCAGTGAAGATGGTGACACCTTTGTGATCAAAGCAGGCCCGGCATTCGAAGTCATACGCACCAATTCGCTTGCGGAGCCGGTCTATGCTTCAATCGCCATCAGTGCAGGCAGGCTCTTCATACGCAGCGAAAAGCATCTTTACTGCATCAGTAACAAATGAACGGGTGTTGCGGATCTGTGTAATACTCGTGGAAACAATCTATGAACGCAGAACGCAAAATTGTTGTTGCAGCAGATGCGGGTATTTCTATCCGATCGTCTGGTGATATCTCCGAAGCGATCGGCGCATGCATCGGTGCCGACGGCGTGATTCTCAATGAGAATGATTTGGCCGCGGAGTTCTTCGATCTTCGCAGCGGACTGGCCGGCGAACTCTTTCAGAAGTTTGTGAACTACCATCTGCGGGCAGCGATTGTTCTGCCAGACCCTGAAGCCTATGGAGAGCGATTTAGTGAACTGGCTTACGAGCACCGATCGCACAGTTTGATTCGCTTTGTCCGTTCTCGATCGGAAGCCGAGACATGGTTGGCTGCGTGACGAACTCACCCGCTAATCACCAGTTTGAGAGACTCGACAACGCTCCGGCCGGTTTCGAAAGGAGCAGTTCAAGCTGAGCAAACTTGCTCGGCAAGCTTAACCGGCGTAGTATAACGCCCGCCGCCTTCTCCGGCGGGCGATTCTCTCCAAAAAGGCAGGCGGGCCTAAGAAAGGATGGACTATGGCGCTTCGAATATTCGGAGTCGTACTCGTCCTTGCGGTCACGCTCCTTGCCGCGCCGCAGGATGGTCGCAAGGCTGACCGCGACGCGATCCGCGCTCACATCGACAGCATCTTTCAGGCGTTTATTAAGAAGGATGCGGCAATGCTGCGTGCGACGCACGCGAAGAACTGGCTGGGTTACCTTGAAGGATCGCGGACGATGATTAGCGGCGTTGACGGGTACATGGAATGGAACCAGGTAGACCCGGCCAGCCCGTATGGGATGAAGAGCTACAAAATGCGCGAGTTCGACATGATCTTCAAAGGGGACGCGGCCTTTGTTTGCTTTGTCGCTGATGTCGAGGCCAACACACCGAGCGGTCCGTCGAAACGCACCCTCCGCATCTCGGATTTTTACACCAAACAGGATGGCAATTGGATTCAGACCGGTAGCGACACAGCGCTTCATCCGGAATCAGTAGCGGAACAGTATCAGACGCCAAGGTCCCTGGGCGATGGAATAAAGAAACAGTTGCTCGACGCGCGAGAGGCCGTGTGGCGAGCATACTTTTCGAATGACCGCGCAGCGCTCGAGAAACTGATCCCCGAAGAAACCGTCACCATCGAAGCGAGTGACAACAACTGGGGAAACCGCAACACGGTCTTCGAAGGCGCGGCGCGGTTCGCAAAAAGCGGCGGCAAACTGGTCAAGCTGGAGTTTCCAAAGACCGAAATTCAAGTCTACGGTTACACTGCTGTCGTGTACTCCGACTACTCATACGAGTTGGAGATTGATGGCCAGCACACTCAGCAAAGCGGCCGCGTCACCGAGGTGTTTGTTTTGCGCAAAGGACAATGGGTGAATCCGGGCTGGCATATGGATAGCGGGAAATAGAAGCGCGGGATGAGTATTTGGAACGGTCTTTGGTGCAGGAGGTGCGAGGTCGAGTTTCTATTTGTGATTCTCTATTTTCTATTCTCCACGTGATATGTCATTGAGATGGGATGGAACGAGCAGGGACAGAAATAGAAAATAGAAAATAGAAAATCGAACATAAGAAGAAATAGAAGTTTTGTAGAAAACAGAAAATGCCATCACTTGGGCGGGGTGCCTACCACGCACCCTGAGCAGTGATCGTAGCTAATTATTCGGGTCAGCTTCCATTCACCTCCATTGTTCTTCCAGAGGTGAACGAACTTCGCCTCCCCGCTTCCTTGGCCACACTTGCCCATCTTCGGGTCACAAAATCGATGAACCCCGATCTCGACCGCGCCGTACCCGCGCAGCGGATATACCTCGAGTGTTCCGGAAACCAGATCTCGATGCACTTTGCCGCAGATATTGCTCCTGACGGCGTCGACCGTGCTCTGCCGTCCTCGGGACAGCCCGGTCTGATCGTGATAAAACTCCAGATCGTCAGCCAAAAACGAGGCAAATTTCTCCAGATCGCATCGGTTGTACGCATCGAACAGTGCCGTGTCGAGCGATGAAATCGTCCGAAAGAGCTCGTCTTGCGGTGTAGCAGTTTGCTGCGACTGCGCCTCTACCGGGGCGATTGGCATAGCAAACAAAAGCAACAGCAGCGGCGAGAGCAACGGTAGTAGTCGTTGAACGAAAAGGGTCTTCAAGGGGTCCACCTTTTGCTGAGTAGTGAATACATTGAGAGCTACGCGGGGGACGCTCAAAGTGTTCGATTCTTGTCGAGAGATCCAGGACGACGCCGGACGCCAGTTGACGCAGTCCTTCGTGGAGGGCAGCGCTTGAAGGCCGGCGGCCCGGAACTCGGGAAGAGTCCGGTAGTGGAGTCCGGTAAGTTGTCGGCACGGTTGCTACCGTGTAGGCTGGAGCCGCAAGAGTGGGGTAACGACTATCGAAGACCGTCCCTGGGTTGCAGTGCGGAGGACATTGAATTTCATGAGCCAGGGAAGTGAGCGCAATGAAATAGCGAAGAGGCGCGTGGTCTATCAGGTTCCTGGCATGGACGCGGTGGAGATTCGGCGAGATGTGGAATACTGGGAGACCGACGGTGGGTCTCTGACGATGGACATCTACTATCCGGATGGTTCAGAGGGCGGGGCGAGACTGCCTGCTGTCATTTTTGTGACTGGATATTCCGATGTTGGGTTTCAGAAGATGCTCGGCTGCAAGCTCAAAGAGATGGAATCATACGTCTCCTGGGCCAAATTGACGGCTGCGTCGGGGTTGGCGGCGATCATCTATTCGGCCACGGAACCAGAGGCACACACGGAAGCACTGCTCAAATATGTGAGAGAGAACGCCGCGTCATTGGGAATCGACGAAGACCGGATCGGTCTTTGGGCATGCTCCGGCAATGTCCCGAACGCACTATCCGTCCTGCTGCAGCCCGGCCGAGACTATCTGAAGTGTGCTGTACTGAGTTACGGGATGATGATGGACCTCGAAGGTTACAGCGATACCGCTGCATCGTCGAAGATGTTTGGGTTCGTCAACCCGTGCACCGGAAAATCGGTTGATGATCTTCCGAAAAATCTGCCTCTGTTTATCGCGAGAGCGGGTCAGGACGAAATGCCTCACCTGAACGAAACGCTTGATCGCTTCCTGGCCACAGCGCTGAGTTGCAACCTACCCATTACCTTCACCAATCACGCCACTGCTCCACACGCGTTTGACGTGTTGGAGGACAGCCGGACTTCTCGTGAGATTATTAGACAGATACTGACGTTCATGCAGTTTCACCTGATGCGATAGGTGAGTAGAAAAGCCTCAGCAATGAGGAAAGGACGGAACATATGACGGAGAACGTGGATCGACGAGGCGTTTCACAGCGCCGGGCCTATTGTCTTCCAAAGGGATCCAGTCGCCGGTTGGCGGGTTTGCCTATTGCGGTAATGTTGCTGACCTGCCTTACCCTGCTGCTGCTCCTTCCGATCCTGATTACTGCGCAAACGCGCCAACAAGGGCCGTGGTGGCCTCAGCCTCAATGGGGTGCGCAGGATCAGGCCGGCGCGTCCAACTGGATCACCGAGACGAAAGTACTTCGCGCTGCACGGCTGGTGACTACAGGCAAGATGTATGAGCTTGGGCACCTCTACGAACGAGGCATGCCGCTCTACGGTGACCGGACATTCTCGCTGGTGATCCCGGCTCCGTTTCCGCCTTCGCGCGGGCAAAATGCACCGTCGTGGTTTATTGACTACTTTAGCGGGGAATTCGGCCAGCTCGGTACACAGATCGATGCGCTGGGACATACCGGGATGAAGATGAAGATGGCGGATGGTACGGAGAAGGAAGTCTTCTACAACGGTTTCACGCGAGACGAGATCAACAGTCCGGGAGGGTTGAGAGAGCTGGGGGTTGAGAAGGCACGTCCGATCATCACTAGGGGCATCTTGCTGGACATTGCCGGCTACAAGGAAGTGCCCGTGCTGACGAGTCGCTATGAAGTGACCGTTGCTGATCTGCGGGGTGCGCTCGCGCGCCAGGGTATGCGCGAGGAGAGCCTTGAGCCGGGGGATGCGATCCTTTTGAATTACGGCTGGGCGTCGAATTGGGGAAACCCGTCGCTTTACAATGACTCACGCTTTGGAGTCGGACAGAACAACGGCTCACCGGGAATCGGAGTAGCGGCCGCCCGCTGGATCGCCGAGCGGAAAGCCAGCCTGGTCGGGGCCGATTCGTGTTGCGTGGAAGTCGACCCGAACCCGGATCCGAAGCTGGATCACCCAGTTCATCAGGAACTGCTGATGCGAAACGGGATCTACATCCTCGAGAATCTTGATCTGCGAGAATTGGCCGCCGCACGGGTCTACGAGTTCATGTTCATTTTCACTCAAGTTCCCTTCAAAGGAGCCTCGGGCTCGCCGGGCCGCCCGGTCGCGATCCGTTAAAGAGGAATTCTCGCGCCGAAGGAGTCATTTCCCTGGAGTGGCAGAGCCGGTTGAAGACCGGATCCTAATGACGGGACGAGACCGAGTCGGCTTTGGTTATTCGCTCGGCTCCGTTACGAACATGGTCGACACCTGCCGGTAAGTCGTATAGGCGTATGACTGCTGATCATCGGTGATAAACGTCGGGCGCACAGAAAGCAATCCGGTCTGGTTCGGCGGAGCCATTTCTGCGAAGAGTTCTCGGCGACCGGTTTCGAGATTGACGCGTTCGACGCGGCAGGGAATCGCTGAGCCATGATAGGCGAGCACGAATCGACTATCCGCGCCCCATTGAATGACAACATCCGCGTCAGTCAACCACGGCACCGAGCGCGGTTCGCCACCATCAATCGGATAGACAGAATACTTTCCACCGGGTCCGTGAGCCAGGATGAGTTTGCCGTCTGGGGAGAGTCGGCCGTCGCGTGTGCCTTCCGGGGTAACGGCCCGTGGCGCACCGCCATTGATATCCTGAACATAAAAGCGCGTGTCCCGCCCAGCCTCGTCACCGCTGATAAGAACCCTCCTGCCGTCTCGAAACCACTGCGCAGATGCATACCTCACTAAGTTGGCTCGGTCGAGGTGCCGCGTCTCGCCGGCCCCCGTCGGATAAGCGACGAGTTCCGGTGGCTTGGAGGGAACAATCGCCAGGGCCCATTTGCCATCCGAGGACAAATCCGTCGGTGTTCCTATGCCCAATCGGACCAACGGCGAGCCGTCGGTCTTGCGCAAGCAAACGGCATAATACTTATCGACTGAGTCTTCGGAAAACAACAGCTCCTGTCCGTCCTGCGACAGCGCTCTGGCCTTTGAAGTTCTGAGCCATGAGAGGTCGCGGTCGTCCTTGGCGGTGGAGGTATGGGCCTGGCAAGTGGCTGGCCTTTGAAATAGGTGGCAACTGTGCCCGCAGTTCTGAGCCTTCGAGGAGTTCTGTTACAAGATAGGGATTGCCTTCATGCACGCCAACGTCGTAGACGGTGAGAATGTTGGGATGATTGAGCGCCGACGTCGCGCGTGCCTCCTGTTCAAAGCGGCGGACGTGCGCCGCGTCCTGAAGTAGATGGGGTGGCAGCACCTTGAGCGCCACCTTGCGTTCAAGGCGCGTATCTCTGGCAAGGTAAACGCTTCCCATGCCTCCGGAGCCTATCAGAGAAAGAATCTGATAGTGACCGAACTGTTTGCCCACGACCGCACCCGGTTGTGTCTGCTCGGCGGCCACTTGCATTGCCGGGCTTGAGAAAAACTCTTCGGATCCGACGTGATTGGCGAGCAGTTTTTCAACTTCAGAGCGCAACCCTTCGTCCATGCCGCTGGCTTGCTTTAGAAAGTCTGCCCGCTTTTCGGGGGCGAGCTCCAGCGCCTCATCAAAGAGCTTGCCAATGCGTTGATAGCGTTCGGAACTCATGGTGTTGCACTCAATTGTTGATGCAGCCACGGCTGCGCCACGCGCCAGTCGCGTCGCACCGTACTGACGGAAATCTGGACCAGATCCGCTGATTCCTCCGGGCTGAGCCCTGCAAAAAACCGCAACTTGGCGCTGCGAGCCTCGCGAGGATCAAGCGTTTCCAATCCGTGGTGTGCAGCACGTGCCCGGGCCGTTCGCCGGACGAGCTCACGGTACACCAGCGAAGTCAGTTGCGCCAACGCACCCTGATCTCCCCCATTCCAAGTGTCCAGCAGTTGATTGATCTTGGGTGTTGCAGCAAATCCATAGCTACTTCGGGCCGGGGCGGGTGGGTGGAACGAAGCCTCAGCAGGTTATCACACTGACCCCGGTTTGGCCATAGACACGGGTCTCGACATAGTACGAGTCCCCCTCCGCTAGAAATCTTTTCGAGGCATGAACACATTTCTCCAGTCGATTCCCCCTTATTGGGTGGGAGAGCAAGGTCAGCGGGGCAATGCTTTCAAAACGCTTCAGGCCTCGGTAAAAGAAAAACGCTTTCTCTGGACCTCGGTGAGGGACATCAGCCGGTACTCGCGCTTTACCTAGCGTATGCAGCACTGGGGCTTCGTTTTATCGATGCGATCAGCGGAGACAATCCGCAGCGCGTTGGCGCCCAAGCGAGAGAAGGAGGCCATTTCGACTGGGAAACGGAGGGCGCATATGGTACAAGACCCTCTCCTGTTTGCGTTTGTCAGGTTCAGAAACGCCGACCTCCGGACAGAACACTGAATTGGAAAACTTGGAACTGGATACCGAAGGCAGACCGCGGTTGACGACCAATGTAACTCGTCAACCAAGGCTGTCTTTTCTCGTATCCAAGCGCCGAGCGAATTAGTAAACTGAGCGCCAGCGTTGGCCGAACGGCTGAACAATTGGCGCTTGGCAAATCAAATTGGATAGCAAAAAAGGGAGAATAAACAGATGAGCAATCTGGATGGAATTCGAGGAGTGTACGACGCATTTGGCAAGGGGGACGTTCCTACAGTCCTGGGATTCTTAAGCGCCGATATTGAATGGACGGAAGCCGAAGGGTTTCCATACGGCGGTACCTACAGGGGACCCAACGCCGTGCTCGAAGGCGTTTTCATGAAGTTGGGTACCGAATGGGATGGTTATGCTGCCATACCCGCCGAATTCATTGACGCTGGGGACACCGTGGTTGCGTTGGGGACATACAGTGGAAAGTACAAAGCTACGGGCAAACGTTTTCACGCAAACTTTGCGCACGTTTGGACATTGCGAGACGGCAAAGCCATCAAGTTTGTTCAATACACAGATACCCTGAGAGTTCACGAAGCGCTACAACCATAGAAACACAGGAGGGAGGACTCTATGACGAAGAGATTTCAAGACAAGGTTGTGATTGTCACCGGAGCTAGTTCAGGGATCGGCAAGGTTGCAGCGCTTGCATTTGCGAGAGAAGGAGCAAAGGTTACAATTGCCGCGCGACGTGTCGAAGAGGGTCTGCAGACGGTCAACCAGATCAAGAACGAAGGAGGCGATGCCTTCTTTGTTCAAACTGATGTCGCCAATTCGCAAGATGTTATCAAAATGGTTTCGAAAACCATCGAGAGCTATGGAAGACTGGATTGTGCATTCAATAACGCCGGGATTGGCGGGGATGTTCAGATTCCTACCGCCGATCATACGGAAGAGAATTGGGATAGCGTGATGAGCGTCAATCTCAAAGGCGTTTGGTTGTGCATGAAATATCAAATTCCCGAGATGCTTAAGCAGGGTCGTGGAGCAATAGTCAACAACTCGTCTATTTACGGTCTGGCTGCCAGCACCGTCGGACACGTTCCGTATGCTGTAAGCAAACACGGTGTGATCGGGCTAACTAAAACGGCGGCGTTCGAATATGCGAAGAAGGGAATTCGTGTAAACGCCGTTTGTCCCGGCTATACGCATTCCGAGTTGGTTGATACCGCAATAGAATCTTTGCCCGCCACATTTGAAGCAATGTTAGCCAATGACATTCCAATGGGTCGCATTGCCGAAACCGAAGAAATTGCACACGCGGTGCTCTGGCTTTGCTCGGATGAAGCCAGCTTCGTGACCGGGCAGACTCTGGCTCCTGACGGCGGTTGGCTCGCAAAGTAAACAAGGAAAATGATCTGGCTCATTACCGGTCGGGGGAGTCAAACAAGGGGTTACCCAATGTGGACTCAATTGCTTTTGCTTTCCTTGCTGCTTGTTTTCCCACCCGGACTGATCGGCCAGCGTCCTTCACGCGCGGCGAACAGCCCGCGGCCCAACATCGTTTTCATCCTGATCGACGATGTGCGGTGGGACGAACTGGGTTGTACCGGGCATCCGTTCATCAAGACTCCCAACATCGACCGCATTGCCAAAGAAGGCGCGATGTTTCGCAACGCCTTTATGACCACGCCGCTCTGCTCTCCTTCGCGGGCGAGCTTTCTGACCGGGCAATACGCACACACCCACGGCATCACCGACAACGTGGACCGCTCTGCCGCCAGTCATAAGCTGATCAGCTTTCCCCTGTTACTGCATCAATCGGGTTATGAAACCGCCTTTATTGGCAAGTGGCACATGGGCAACGATGACAAACCACGCCCCGGCTTCGATCGATGGGTGAGTTTCAAGGGGCAGGGCACATATCTCGATCCGGAGATCAACGAAGATGGCAAGCCGGTCAAACCCTCGGGATACATCACCGATATATTGAACGGCTATGCCGTGGAGTACATAAATCGCCGCCACGACAAACCGTTCCTGATCTATCTTGCACACAAGGCGATCCATCCCGAGGTGACCCAGAATGACGATGGAAGCGTCAACCTCTCCAATGCCGAGACGTTCATCCCCGCGGAACGCCACAAGAGTCTCTATGCAGGTAAGACCATCCCGCACAGACCGAATTACAAACGCGCGCCGGAAGATAAACCGGCATTGCGGCGCCGGATCGGCAACCTGCCACCGCTGGGCGCCGCCACCGCCACAAGCGACGAAGCCATTTTCGGACGGCAGCGTTCAATCGGGGCGATTGAGGACGGAGTCGGCGAAATCCTCAAAGCCTTGAAACAGACAGGCCAGCTCGATAACACGATCATCGTGTTCACCAGCGACAACGGCTATTTTTACGGAGAACATGGCCTGAGCGTCGAGCGCCGGCTGGCCTACGAAGAGTCGATTCGCATGCCTTTGCTTGTGCGTTACCCGAGAATCATCAAGGCGGGAACAAAGCGCGATGAAATTGCACTCAATATCGATCTTGCGCCGACCTTACTCTCCGTTGCCGGTGTGCCTGTACCCGCTAATATTCAGGGACGCTCTCTCGTGCCGCTGCTTACAGGCGAAGGGGTCAAATGGCGCGACTCGTTTCTAATCGAATACTATTCGGACAACGTTTTCCCGCGCATAGTTCATATGGGCTACAAGGCGGTGCGGACCGGGCGCTGGAAGTACATTCACTATCTAGAGTTGAACGGGATGGACGAGTTCTATGATCTCAAGACCGACCCATATGAGATGAAGAACCTGATTGATGAGCCGGGTTCGGGACATGCGCTCGCCGAGATGAAGAGAGAGATGGAACGATTGCTGAAAGAGACGAAGGCGGGAAACCAGGCAGATTGAAGCACCCACCTGCCAAAAGAGAGGGCAAGCGTGACAAGTTCAGATGCAGACCGATTGCGGAGTTTCGCTGAAGCGTACACCGCTGCGTGGTGCAGCAACGACGCTGGCCGCGTAGCCGCGTTTTATTCGGAAGACGGCTCACTCAGCGTTAATGGGGGGCCTCCCGCGGTTGGGCGCAAGGCTATCGCCGCGGTCGCTCAGGGATTCATGACGGACTTTCCGGATCTGCGAGTATTGATGGACGATCTAATGCATGATGATGATCACGCGACTTATCACTGGACCCTTATCGGGACAAACACTGGGCCGGGCGGGACCGGCAACCGGGTTCGGATCAGTGGATTCGAGGTGTGGCGAATCGGCGGTGACGGGTTGATTGCCGAGTCGCGAGGTCAGTTCGACAGCGCTGATTATCAGTACCAGATTGAATACGGAAATTGGGGGAGACCAGAGTGAAAGCAATATACAAGACCGCGCGGCCGTACGCCGACGACGCAATGAATCTTCCCGTCGAGAATGTCGAAGCGGCGATTCCATTCTACGAGAAGATCATGGGGTTTGAGGTTGTGTCTCGAAACGATTCACCGATCAAGACCGCCGTCCTCGCGAGGGACGGAATTCAAATAGGCCTGGCCGAGAACGGAGGTGACCCGACCCAGGAGGGCTGTTTCTTTGAAGTTGACAATGCAGAGTCGGCGTTCGAGGAATTGAAGGCCAACGGCTTGGAGAAGGAGGACGCCGGTTTCCGAATCGATCAACACGGCGAGACTTCGTTCAAAGTCTTTTTCGTGATTGCGCCCGACGGGCTTTGTTACTGTATTGGTGAACGACAGAGTTGATAGAAGCCTGAGTCACAGAATCCGGAATAATGGACGCAAAGTTTCATTCCTCGATGGCGGCTATCCGATCAGGCAATCTTGAGGGGCTAAGGTCATTGCTGCGGGAGGATCCGACACTCGCGACCGCCCGTTCATCAAAAAGCCATCCCACCTTGCTCCAGTGCCTGACCCTTGACGGCAGCGGTGTTCCGAACAACGTCGAAATGGCCAAGCTTTTGATCGACGCCGGCGCTGAGATCAACGGACCGCTGGTTGCCTGCGCGAGTGGAGACAATGTCGAGGTAGCCGCCGTACTGCTGGACGCCGGTGCATCAATCAACGGCGTCGGCCTCTGGTCGCCCCTTGAAGAGGCGTTGTACTGGGGGAGCGACGGCATGCGCGACATGCTTCTCGAGCGCGGCGCGTCTGTTCACAACCTGCGAATAGCTTCTGGTCTTGGTCGAGTCGATCTTATCGAGGGCTTCTTCAACAGCGATGGAAGCCTCAAACCCAAAGCCGGCGGAATCCGTTGGCCGTTCGAGGATCCGCTAACATCAAACTTGCCTAAGCCGGTCACCGAGCAGCTAGAAGCGACGATAAACGGGCGGTCCCGCGAATCGCAGGACATCATCAACAACGCATTCCTCTATGCTTGCATTCACAATCGCGTCGAGGCCGCGACGTTGTTGTTACAGAAAGGTGCGGAGGTCAATGCGATCCCGCCCGGCTTTCACTATCCTGGCACTGGTCTGCACAACGCCGCGGGCCACGGCCACCGCGCGATGGTCGTTTTTCTTCTTGAGCACGGCGCAGACCCAAACGCGAAGAGCCCGCGTGGAGGATCTCCAGCCGGCTGGGCGGCGTATGGTGGTCACCAGGAGCTAAAGGAGTATCTCGAGCACATTGTGCAAACGCGGACCGAGGCGTCGGACGAGGGAGACTAGCGAGGGGTCGTGTGGCGATGGATGCAAAGGAACTGCCAGCTAATGTGTGCCTGACAGAGTATGAGCGGTTGGCGGACGACTTCCTCGCCGCGTATAACAAAGCCGATTCGGATGCGTTGCAACGCATCAAGGTGTACTACGGGTTCGCGGGCGCACTGGCCACCGCCGACCTGCGCCAGAGAGTGGCTCAGCGCTTGCGCCGGCTGAGGAACTTGGAGAGCCAAAGCGCTGGTTTTGAGCAACACGATGCACGAGATCTCGTCGCCGACTCTCACGGATTTCCGAGTTGGCTGGCCTTTACCGAGTACATAAAGGAAATCAATGACCCGAGTTCTCCGATCGCTCAATTCGAATCCGCGGTGGATGCGATCGTCACTGGTGACGCAGCTACACTCGAGCGGTTGCTTCAGGTGCATCCGGAATTGATTCGAACGCGTTCAGCGCGCGAGCATGGTTCAACACTTCTCCACTACGTCGCCGCCAATGGCGTCGAGGATTTTCGACAGAAGACGCCGTGGAACGCTGTTCAGATCGCGCAACTTCTCATCAAGGCTGGCGCAGAGGTCGATGCGGATCAGGCCTACGGCTCGTCGACGACGCTCCGCGTGCGTTATCCGGGGCGAGTCGGGTCGACAACCCTGGGACTGGTTGCGACGAGCATCCATCCGGCACGCGCAGGGGTACAAATTGCCTTGATGGAGACGTTGCTGGAAGCCGGCGCCGCGCTCGGCGGAATTCAAGGAGGATGGAACTTTGTCAATGCCTGCCTTGCGAACGGACGGCCCGAAGCGGCGCAGTTTCTTGCCCGTCGCGGCGCACGCTTGAACCTCGAATCCGCGGCAGGAGTCGGGGACCTCGATCTCGTCCGGAGCTTTTTCAACGAAGACCGCAGTTTGAAATCAATCGCCACGAATGAGCAGATGGCGTCAGGCTTTATGTGGGCGTGCGAGTACGGTCACACAGACATTGTAAAGTTCCTGCTGGACCTTGATCACCACGATCTCCATGTTGGCACGAATGCCAATGGTATGACCGGTCTGCACTGGGCCATGGTTGGCGGTCACCTGGATACGATCAAGTTGCTGCTGGAGCGTAAGGCTCCCCTAGAAGCGGAGAACAGCTACGGCGGAACGGTTTTAGGTTGCTTAATTTGGGCAGTCGGCAACAGCGACCCGGTGTACCGTTGGCCTGACCCCGACGCTGACTGGGCAGTCATCGTGCAGGTGTTGATCGACGCCGGCGCGAAGGTCTACGAATCTGACTCTGATTTTCCAACGGGAAATGATCGTGTCGATGAACTGTTACTACAGTACGGAATGAAAGCGTAAGCCCGGCTCGAACCATGTGACGGATGTCAATCAAAACCGAGCTCGGGTATTCGGCTTCCGGTGGGTGCGGCGGAACGCAGGACTCGACGGAGGGTTCGACGTTGTCCAGGTCACTGGGTCATGGTAGAGTCTGACCCGCGTATCAGGACGCTTCCCGTCCGCGGAAAGGGCCGAGCCCACCTGATCACTCGGAGGCTTACAACTTCGATCTTCTTTCAGCCCGCGGTGCGGACACGGGCATCGTCGAAAGGAGATTGTCATGTCCCATAACACCTCGCGTTTACCCGCGCATCCCTCGCTCGAACAACTCCGCAAACAGGCTAAAGAATTGTTGAGAGACTTTCGTGATGGCGAAAGCCTCGCCGTCAACCGCTTTGTCGGCGTCATCCCTCGGCTCTCCGATCCGGGTCAAGCCGAAGGCGTGACGCTTGCTGACGCGCAGTTCGTCCTCGCTCGCGAGTATGGGTTTGAGAATTGGGCGACGCTCGTGCGCCAGGTTACCGCGATGCGGCCACAGACTCGTCTGGAGCAGTACGAGAGACTCGCGGAAGACCTTCTCAAAGCATATAATTCCAACGATCTCGAAGCCCTTCAGCGACTCAACGACGCCTACCTGAGCTCGTTTACCCTGGACCACCTGCGCGCGAATGTGCAAAACCGCCTGAGCACGCTCACGGGCACGGTGAGCGAAGCCGCCGACCTCACGCCCGCCGATGCACGGCGGTTCATCGCCGGTCTCTACGCCTTCGGGAGCTGGGCCGACTTCGCAGAGAGCCTGAAGAAGACATCGAACGACGTGCATTCCGCTCGGTCTGGTTTGAGCTCGTCACCGCCGTTCTACAGGATTGATCGCGGGAATAACACGATCGAGCCGCGCCCGCCTCTTTCCGAAAGAGACTGGGACACAATCTTTGGTGTGATGAAGGAGATGGGGATCGCCGGTCTAAACGTAAACGGGGGGATGACCGACTCGGTGATCGCGCGCCTCTGTGAGCTCGATCACGTAACGCGCCTCACTCTGGGTGGTACGACACGGCTGACCGATGCCGGTCTCCTGCACCTGGCGCGAATGCCGCAGCTGCAGGAGCTTGATTTGAGCGACTACCCCGGCGGCGTGATCAGCGATCGTGGGCTCGAGGTGTTGCGGCATCTGCCCGAGCTCAGGAAATTTCAGATGTGTTGGCAGGGCGGCGTCTCGGATGCCGGGGTCGCCAACCTCGCATTCTGCGATCACCTGGAGAGCGTTGACCTGTTGGGCACACCGACTGGCGACGGCGCGATCAGAGCTCTCACCGGCAAGCAGAGGCTTCGCCGCTTCAAGACCGGACGATTGGTCACCGATGCCGGGCTACCCCTCCTGCACCAGTTTCCGATGTTCAAGACCTGGCACGGCGGTCGAATCGAGTACTCGCTGATGTCACCCGATGCCGAACCGACCCATCTGCTGCTGGACGGACCATTCACTGACGAAGGACTCGCTAGGATTGCAGGGCTTGACGGACTGTTTGGGTTGAGCTTTTTCTGGCATATCTCCGCACTGACTGCCGATGGCCTTAGAACGCTGGCGGATCTTCCCAATCTTGGATTCCTGGGCTGCCAGGGAGAGCTCTGCGACGACGAAGCGATGCGGCACATCGCCGGGATTCCGCGCCTTCGCATGCTGATGGGCCAGGGTACTGTAGCCAGCGACGATGGCTTCGCGGCGCTTAGTGCATCGCGGACTATTGAGTACATCTGGGGCCGTGAGTGCCCGAATCTGCGGAGTCGAGGATTCGCAGCGTTGGCAGCAATGGGTGCGCTGAAAGGGCTGGCGGTGAGCTGTAAGAACGTCGATGACACTGGGTTGTTGTCTTTGCCTCGCTTTCCGGCACTCACCGAGCTCATGCCGATGGATTTACCAGATGACGGTTTCCGACACGTGGGTCGCTGTGAACGACTGGAATCCCTGATACTGATGTACTGTCGGGATACGACTGACGTAGCCACCGAGCATATTGCCGGTTTGTCGAGTCTGAAAAAATACTTTGCAAGCTTTACTAAAATCACAGACCGCAGCATGGAGGTTCTCGGCGGCATGCTATCGCTAGAGCAGATCTCGTTCTATGGCTGTCCTGCTGTCACCGATGCCGGAGTAGTTGCGTTGTCTGGACTCCCGCGGCTGCGCGAGCTACAGGTCTCGGGCCCGCAAATCACCCGTGAATGCGTGGCCGCGTTCCCGGCTCGTGTCAGGGTTGAGGTTGGGGTTTGATGATGTCGAGTTTATTATCGAGGGCTACAGCCTTTGGAGGATCTCGGATGAAAAAACTGGTTCTGGTAATCGCGTTTGCGATCGCATTGGGCACTCACGTTTCAACAAGTGCTCAAAACAATGAGATCAATCGGTGGGAGCGGCGAGCCCGGAGCGTCACGATTATCCGTGATGACTGGGGCATCGCTCACGTCTCGGGCAAGACGGATGCCGATGCGGTGTTCGGAGCGATCTACGCCCAGGCCGAAGACGATTTCAACCGGGTCGAGACAAACTACATCAACTCCATGGGCGGTTGGCGGAAGCCGAGGGCGAGGAGGCGGTGTGGAGAGATCTGCGAATGAAGATCTTTATCGACCCCGACACAATGAAGGCGCAGTACGACGCGAGCCCTGTATGGTTGAAGGCATTGATGAACGCCTGGGCCGACGGTCTGAACTTCTATCTCGCGAGGCATCCGAGGGTGACGCCGAGGGTCATTAAACATTTCGAACCCTGGATGGCGCTCTCCTTTAGCGAGGGCAGCATCGGCGGAGACATCGAGACGATCAATCTGGACCGCCTGCAGGCGTTCTATGGAAACGGTTCGGCGCCGGTCACGACGAATGATCAAGCTGTGCTCGCAGAGCCTACGGGATCGAACGGCATCGCGATCTCTCCGTCGAACACAGTGGGGCGTCGCTCGCTGCTGCTCATTAACCCCCACACTTCTTTTTTCTTTAGATCCGAGTTGCAGATGACCAGCGCGGAAGGCTTGAACGCATACGGCGCCGCGACGTGGGGACAGTTCTTTATCTACCAGGGGTTCAACCAGCGCGCAGGCTGGATGCATACGTCGAGCGCCGGCGATGCTATCGATACATACCTTGAAACGGTGATAAAAAAAGGCGATCGCTTCTATTACAAATACGGAAAAGAAGAACGTCCGGTAAAGATGTCCGTGATCAAGGTACCGTATAAGACCGACAAAGGGATGGCGGAGAAGAGTTTCACCGTATACCGAACGCACCACGGGCCGGTCATCAGCTCGGTGGACGGCAAGTGGCTGACCATCGATCTGATGCAGGAGCCGGTGAAGGCTCTGATCCAGTCGTACACACGCACCAAAGCGAAGAACTACAAGGCATTCAAAAAGACGATGGAACTGCACACAAACTCATCGAACAACACCATCTATGCGGATGCCGATGGCAACATCGCTTACTTTCATGCCAACTTTATTCCTCGGCGCGATCCGAAGTTTGATTGGACCAAACCAGTGGACGGCAGCGATCCGGCAACAGACTGGCACGGCCTGCTATCCGTCGACGAGTCGCCGAACTTGTTGAATCCTGCCAGCGGTTGGCTTTACAACAGCAACAACTGGCCCTGGTCGGCGGCGGGTCCCAGCAGCCTGAAGAAAGCGGATTATCCGGTGTATGTCGATTCGGGCACGGAGTCCGCGCGCGGGCTGCACGCGATCAGGGTATTGGAGAACAAGAAGGACTTCACCCTTGACCGGGTCATCGAGGCAGCCTACGACAGCTACCTCCCCTGGTTTGAGAGAACGATTCCGGCGCTGGTCAAGGCCTGGGACGAGACGCCCGAGACCGATCCGCTCAAAGCGAAATTGTCCGGACAGATCGCCCTACTTCGCGCGTGGGATTTTCGTTGGTCGGAGGCATCTGTTCCGACCTCTCTGGCCGTGTTCTGGGGCGAGGATATTGTGCGGAAGCTGGGAGGTGAAGCGAGACGTTCGGGCATATCGGCGGAGGAGTATATCGGGAGCAGGGCTCCGGCCGACCGGCTGCTGCAGTCGCTATCGGCGGCATCCGACAAACTCGCGGCTGACTTCGGGAGATGGAAGACGCCGTGGGGTGACATCAATCGCTTCCAGCGTCTCACCGACGACATCGTACACCCGTTTAGCGACGCCGCTCCGAGCATTCCGGTTGGCTTCACATCCGGGAACTGGGGCTCACTGGCTTCGTTCGGCGCACGGCCCTACAAGGGGTCGAAGAAGTATTACGGCACGAGCGGCAACAGCTTTGTAGCGGTGGTCGAGTTCGGCAAGACCGTGCGGGCCAAGGCAGTGACAGCCGGCGGCGAGAGCGGGAGCCCATCGTCCAAGCACTTCAATGACCAGGCAAAACGATACAGCACTGGCGATCTGAGGGAGGTGTATTTCTATCCCTCGCAGCTCAACGGGCACACCGAGCGAAAGTACCATCCGGGGAACTAGTGCGTGAGTGACCCCGAGAATATGCTGGAATGATTCAACCCGATGAACTGAAGAGAGACGAGCCGCTTTTGTGGTCCACCGGCCGAGGTGTCGATGTATGGGAGCTGTTCCGCGCCGCCATCTGTGGAGACATCGATACTGTTAAACGCCTCGTGGATAAGGACCCGTCGATCACGCGCTGCCATCACAACTACCGAACGCCGATCTATTTTGCCGTGCGCGAGAACCAGCTTGAAGTCGCCCGGTTTCTGCTTCTGCACAATGCCGATCCGCTGAGTCTCGCGGTAAACGACAGCCTTCTGGATGTCTGTCGCGATCGCGGATACGGGGAGATGGAGAAGTTGCTGGAAACGACATACGCAAACACGCACGGTGCGTCAACAATGGGAGAGCCGGTTGCCGCGGCGATCCGTGAGCGCGATCTGCCAAAGGTGCGAAATCTGCTGGACGCCTCGCCTGAACTCTTGCACGCCGGCGATGGACGGTCCAATCAGCCGATTCACTGGGCAGTGATGACCCGGCAAATCGACGTGATCGACGAACTTCTTTCTCGCGGGGCCGATATCAACGCAGCGCGGTTCGATGGCGCGCGTCCGATTCAGCTTACCGACGGCGATTACACCTACCGAGGTTGGCGCGATGTCCCAGAGGACATAACCACCACTCCGAGAGAAGTCCTCGATCATCTATGTGCGCGCGGCGCATACGTAGACATTTGCACGGCTGCGAGCATCGGCGATGTGGAACGCGTGAGGGATCTCCTCGATCAAGATCCCTCGTTGGCCAACCGCGTGTCGGAGTACGTGACTTACTACATCGGCTCCGGCGCGCCTTTGAAAAACGCGTCGGCTCGGGGGCATATTGAAATCGTAAAGCTGCTGCTCGAACGCGGGGCAGATCCGAATCTACCGGAGGAAGGAATCGCTCCGCACGGCCACGCGCTGTACTCGGCTGTTTACAACGGGCACTACGAAGTCGCGAAGCTGCTTCTGGAGAGCGGCGCCTACCCTAGTCCTGAAGTCGAGAGTTCCGCGGACGCTCTGAGCATCGCATTGATGAATAAGGATACGAGGATGGTGGAGCTGCTCTGTTCATACGGCTCCGCCAGAAACGTTGGTCTTCTCGCTTACTACGGGGATGTTGCAACCGCTGCCGCGGTGTTTGCCGCGAATCCGCGGTTGGCAGACGATCCCGGCGCCCTGGGTAACGCCGCGGGCAACGGACACGAGCCGTTCGTGCGATTGATGCTACACTACCAGCCCAACCTGGCCACCCGCATCAGCATTGATGGTGCCAAGACCAGGGAGCTGACGGAGTTCCTGTTTGAGCACGGCTTGAATCCAAATCAACCAGACTGGCTGGGCATCAGACCGCTGCACCGTCTAGCTAGGAAGGGCGACATCGAGAATGCCGCGATGTTCATCGACCACGGGGCCGATCTGAATGTTCGTGACGAAGACATTGGTTCAACGCCACTCGGCTGGGCGGCCAGATTCGGCCGGACGGAAATGATTGCGTTCCTTCTTCGCCGTGGTGCAAAGCCAAACCTGCCCGACGATCCCCCGTGGGCTACACCGCTCGCTTGGGCGGTCCGTCGAGGTCATCAAGAGGTTGTGCAGATGCTTAAGGCCTATGCGGAGACCGGTACACTTCCCCCAGAGAGCGTTGAACCAGAGGCTTCGGTGGATTCGATCTCCGGTACATGGACGGGAGACATGGGCCTGGACAATACTACGCGGTATCCAATCACTATGAAGCTGAGGTTTGATGGGGTCGCTGCCGTATCCGGCGCTGTCACGGGGCCCCCGCTGCCTGGTGTGGTTACGACGGGAACGTTCAATCCGGAAACTCTCGCCCTTGTGCTGGAAGTAGACGTACGGGACGGTGACGACGCAGCACGGTTCGTGTTTGAAGGAACAGTCGTCAACCGTACAGCTACAGGTAGCGTGAGTAGCAACAACCAGACGGGCACCTTCAATGTGGTGAGAGTCCAATAGGCTGCGCTCCTCGATGTCCGCGCGAGCGTTGGTCTAGCCTTCGAACAGCGACCGGGATTATCTTTGATTTCTTTCTTGATTTCATACGCGTGATGCGGGCTCTATGACTCATCGTCCTAGCAAGTACACTCGCTCGCTCATCGCTATGGCGGCTTTACCGCTAATGCTGTCGGCCTGCCAGTGGTCGCAACAACAAACATCCTCTTCGAGCGTTGAGAGGTCGAGAGCTTCCCGTTATCCGGCCCATTGGTGGGCGCCTATTCCCAAGGACGGCGCACCTGAGTGGGAGATCCTGCCGCAAGAAGCCGGCCCCGGCGAAGTCATTCTCTCCAAGCGCCACGAGCTCGGTCTCCTTTCCAATTTTGCAGCCACGCCGTTTGTCTTTCGAGGCAAACACTATGCAAGCCTGGAGGGGTTTTGGCAGATGATGCTCTATCCCGAAGGCAAGGATGACCCCCGGGCAACCTTTCCCGGTCTTGAGTGGAAATACACCCGTGAGAGCGTAGCAGGGATGACAAGCTTCGAAGCGAAGAGCGCGGGCACGCTTGCCGAGGCGAATATGCAGAAAATGGGGATCACGTGGTGCACGTTTGATGGCCAGCAGATTGAGTATCGGCCCGCAGTGCCCGGCGAACACTACAGATTGATCGTCGCCGCGACCTGGGAAAAGGTGCGCCAGAATCCAAAGGTGAAAAAGGTGTTGTTGGCTACGGGCGATCTGGTTCTGAAACCCGATCACCATTCTGAACCGAACGCGCCTGCTGCGTGGCGATACTACGAAATCCTCACCGACATCCGCGCCGCGCTGCAAAAACAGGAATAGGCCCAATAGGGAAGCCACCTCTACAATTCTGGGGTTGTGACGGACTCGTTTCCGGCTTCTCAAAAACAAGAGAGTACATCTTCTTGCCATATTTAGCGGTTACTTGCGAACGCGTTTAAATGAGAAGGAAGGCGTTGGCGGAGGAGAGCCGTCAGGGCGCCTGAAGTCTATGCCGCCGAACCGGGACTTACCTTCAAGGGTGTCGCCCTTTAGTGAGCCTTCAAACAGGATGACACCGCGCGGACGCATACCGTTCATGAACCCCCACGTGATTCCCGATGGAGTGATTTTGAGATACTGCCAACGCATCACGCGATATTCGGGAGGGAGCTTTGTATAAATCGTTTCGCCGATCACCCGACCGTCCTCGACTCTGATGCTCAGCCTTATTTCACCACTATGTCTCGGTTCGGCATCTATCCAGGTGTCGCCCTCCCACTCGCCCAGGTACCCGCGGATCTCATCGGGAGTCGGGAAGGGAGTGGCCAGCAACCCTTCAACGGTCTCGGTGGGCGGTGGTCGACGTTCGACCTCTGCGATCCGAGCCAACAGCGCCGCCCCATCGGCTGGCGCGCCGTACCCGGCTGCGAGCGTGTTGTAGGCTTCTCGGGCAGCCGCCCCGCGGCCCTCCCCAAGCAGATCCTCGGCAACCTGCAGGAGCAGCTTTCGCGGTGGAATCACGGGAGCCCCCAGCGAATCGCTGACCTTCTTGTAGTAGGGCAAAATGCTCGTGGTCGGCGCTACCGGCGCGGCGAGCATTGAGTAGTCGCTGTATGCCTCGCGGAGGCCGAGGTACATGCCGATCATCGCGATCGACTCGTGCGACTCCTTTGGCTTGAAGCTCTCGCGATAAAGCTTCCACGACGCGGGCGCCGCCGCGACAAGAGTCTTCCACTCTTCGTCCCGCCACCCGAATCGCGCCTCCAGGGACACGTACCGGAGAGGAGCGGGCGCAGCCTTAGCGCGCTCGGTTAGTTTGTGGGCCAACCAGTTCTCGCCGAGGTGTATGGGGGTATCGAGTGCGACGACTGCGCGATAGGTCGAACGCGTGGCCGCCACGTAAGTCGCGAGAATGCCGCCCGAGGAGTGTCCGATGAACGTCCGGGGTGCGGCGCCGCGGAATTGGCGATCGACCGCCGGCAACAGCTCTTTCTCAATGAAATCCAGAAAGAGGTCGCCTCCTTCGTTCAACGAACTCCCGCTCACGGAGAGCCCCGGCGGCGTAAGGTCGTGTACGCGCCCATCCAGAGGGTCGAGGTTTGGGATTGCCACGATCACCGACTCGGGAATCTGGCCGTTGCGGCTGAGTTCGTCGCTCACTGCTGCAGCCTGCGGCACATTGGCCTCCCCGTCGAGAAGAATTGTTACCGGATAACGCCGATCAGGCGCGCTTTTTGAGAACGAGGCCGGTAGCACGATGTAGATTGGCCGAGGTTGTTTGAGAATAGCCGACTCGATTACAAAGGCCAACGCGCTGCTGCCTCGGGTGACGGCGACCACTTCCTTCTGAGGGGTGAGAGGGGGCGGTTGTTGAGCGTGGGTCGATTTGGTGAAAGATTTGCCACCGCAGATCAGAAGCAAGACGATCAGAGTTGTATTGTAAGACTTCATTTGTCAGGACCTCTCAAATTCTCTGCGTACTCTGTGGTCTCCACGATGAAGATCCTCGGTATTCACAGGATTGCGCTGCGAGTGACTCGACGGGTTAGACGGCGCCCCGTCCAAGCCATTGCTCCAGCCACTCCTTGCGGGTGCGGCTGAGTTTTAGTTCGGTGCCATCATGGAGAATCACCAGATGCTCGTTGAAATGGGGGTGTAACTCCCTCACTCGATCCAGATTGACGATTGTCGAGCGGTGAATTCTTGCGAAACGCTCCGGGTTCAATGCCGCTTCCAATTCATTCATGGTCTGGCGCAGCAGGTGATCTTTGCCGCCGACGTGCAGGCGCACGTAGTTGTCATAAGCTTCGATCCAGTCAATCTCCTCGGTGCGAATAAAGATCACTCTACCCCCTGTCTTGACCATCAAACGCGACAGATAACGCGGCGACGCTGTGCCGGTCTCGCGCGCGCCCATCAACGTCAATAATTTTCGCCCCAGTTCGCCGGCATCCTGTTGCTCGATCTGCCGCCGCGCTTGTGACAGAGCCTTATGAAAGCGTGCATCGTCGAAGGGCTTGAGTAAGTAGTCCAATGCGCTTACCTCAAAGGCCTTCAACGCATACTGGTCATACGCGGTGACGAAGATGATTACGGGTACAGGCTGATCCGTGAGTTGTTCCAGCACCTCGAACCCATTCATCTCCGGCATCTGCACATCCAGAAAAACGAGATCGGGTTCAAGCGCGCGGATGCCGATCACCGCATCGCGCCCGTTTCCGCACTCCCTGGCGATCTCGATGTCCGGGGCACCTTTGAGCAATGCGCGAAGGTTGCGCCGCGCGGGCGGCTCATCGTCCACAATGATCGCTTTGAGTTTTCTACTCTTCACGGTCAAGTTCCAGGGACCTCGGCGGCAGAGATGATCTACGCGTTGGACCGCGGAGCGTCAGATGCTTCCAGTGGTCGCGGGGCACTCAGTAATCATCATCTCTAGTCGAGAGGGAGACCAGATGCAGTGGAATTGTCACCAGAGCCTCTACGCCTCCTTGTTGCCGGTCGCGCACCTCGAATACGAAGTCAGAACCATAGAGCTGCCGCAGCCTTGCTTCGGTGTTTAACAAGCCTACCCCGTTGCTGCCGGCGAGGCGCCAGCCTTCAGGCAATCCAACACCGTCGTCACAAACTTTTAGCTCGAGCATCTGCTTGTCGCGTCGCGCAGACAATGAGACCGTCCCCGGCCGCGCGCGCGGGGCAAGCCCGTGTCGAATTGCGTTTTCGACCAGCGGCTGGGTGATGAGGTTCGGAACCATCGCGTCCAGGGTCTCCGGGTCGGCATTCACGCTTACCTGCAACCGGTCCGAGAAGCGAATCTGTTGAAGCTTCAGATACAGCTCCAGCCATTCCAGCTCTTCGCCAAGGCGCACTTCCTGTTTGCCGGCGTTGTCGAGCGTCTGCCGCAGGAGATCACTCAAGCCAACCAGCATCTGCACGGCTGCGGCGTTGTCGTTATCGCGCACCAGACCGGTGATCCCGTTCAAGGTGTTAAAAAGAAAATGCGGATGCAATTGCATTTTCAGCATCTGTAACTGGGCGTGAGCGAGTTGTGCCTCGAGTTGCGATGCGCGAACCTGGCGTTCGCGGAACTTCCGGTAGTACTCCGACGCGCTGGCTAACCCCAGGATCAGTCCATAAAACAGCGCGGAAAACGGCAGATCGCGAACCGACCAGTAGGTGAAAATTGCAGTCGCCTGCTCTTGACCTAGTGACTTGGTCATTAACAAGCTCGTGAGCACGACAATTCCTGAATGCGCGCCGCATAAGAGCACTGCCGCAACCAGATGGACCGACAAGGTGCGCTTCAACGTTCCGCGTTCGAGCGGCCAGCGACGCCTCAACCATAGAGCCGCCGGCGCGAGCACTATCCACGCCATCCAGAACAGTAGCTGCTGCCAAAACGTTCGCCATGGAATGCTCATAGTCCCTGGCGGTGGCGGTCCCGTTCGGCGCAGCGCCGGCAACTGAACCAGAAAGGTTCCGGCGGAAAATACACCCAGCGCCAACCACAGAAAAACGAACGAGACCCAGACAGTCCAGCGTTTGCGAATGAACCCGGCTGTAAGGAAACTCGA
Source organism: Blastocatellia bacterium (assembly GCA_963737945.1). Lineage (GTDB taxonomy): Bacteria > Acidobacteriota > Blastocatellia > UBA7656 > UBA7656 > Onstottus_A. The sequence continues at coordinate 161,227 of CAVTUR010000006.1, forward strand.
CAACTCTTCTCTCTCCCTGACCCCTGACCTCTGACCTCTGACCTCTGACCTCTGACCTCTGACCTCTGACCCCTGACCCCTGACCTCTGACCCCTGACCCCTGACCCCTGACCCCTGACTTCTGACTTCTGACCTCTGACCTCTGACCTCTGACCTCTGACCTCTGACCTCTGACCTCTGACTCTACCTGGAGCGTGCCGGAGTGAGGTCGTTGCAGAAAGGGCACCCCGCATGTATTATGTTCCCGTTGGCTTGACTCGCCCCAGTCCGACAAGAGCGACTTACCTCACATATCTCGCCCGCGAGAGACAGTAAAAAAAGAGGACAGACCATCATGAGGACGGTCCTTGTCGTAGAAGACGATTTTGATACCCTGCACCCACTTGCGGAGTTGCTCCGCCTGAAAGGATATACCGTGAGTACGGCAACCGAAGCCGAACGCGGTCTGGCGGTCGCGCGTGAAACGCGCCCCGATTTGATAATTACCGACATTGCCTTGCCCGGAAGGAGCGGTCTTCATTTCATTGGGGCTGTGCGGAAAGACGAGCAAATCAAGTCAACTCCCATAGTAGTCATCAGCGGATGCGGGCCGATGATCATGGTTGAAGCAGAAGCCGCCGGGGCAAACTACTGCCTGGATAAACCAATCAGCATCGAACTGTTTTGGGCCGCTATTGACCAGGTCTTTGGGGCGTCCTCCGAGAGGGATGGGCCAAAGCCAGTGGAATGGCGCGAGGATCCCGGCCGAATCCTGGCCGGAGAGATCGACGGACTCGTGGAAACACTGCGAAATTGCACCAACAGAAACGAGCGAGAAGATGTGCTACGGCGTTTGAAAGAAAGAATACTCAAGCTCCAAACGCGAAACGCGAACTGCGCTTAACGCGCTCGGCCCAAACTTGAGGCCTTATCACCGCGCAACAAACACCGGTACGGCAGTTTCAAACCTCACCCCAATCCCACCTCCGGGGTTCGCCGCCGTGAGGTGAACGACCTCCGCTGCGTACTTCATCCAGTTGTTTCTTTTGAAGGGAATCTTGATGTGTACCTCGAGTTTCTCGCCGATACCAACGTGTTCCGGCACGTACAAGAGCGCCCCAAGCGAACTCAAGTTTTGGGCTGTGCCCAGGCGATCGAAAGGGCCTCCTGCCTGATGGGTTCGTTTGACGGCGACTTCCCATCTAAGGGGAAATCTTTGCGCCTTTCGACGTTCTTCGTCTTGATCTAGTCTTACCATGATTTCGGGCATTTCTGAATACGCCTGACTGAAATGGTCAATCATCCGTGCGTTCCTTGATGCTTGAATAAAAAAAAAGCGGCTGGCTAGTCTACTTGGCTATGGGCGAGCGCACGCTGAGATGCAGCGGTGACCCGACCGCCGGTCTGTTATTGGTTGAGGATCTGCTTCGCTCCCTGGCAGGGGACCGAGCGGAACTATATTGGAATGGGGAAACCCTCGGGAAAATGCGAGAGAAGCGGCTTCCGTCGGAGCTAAGCGACAAATCCGCTCCCTGCCGATTCCTTTCCCATGATGTCTGCTACGGATCCGCCGCCCAGATCGGAGAGCTGAAGCAACAGGTTCTGACGATTGCTCGCGTAGGCCAACCCTTCGCTCATCTCGATGATTCCCGCGCGAATCATGCGTTCCAGCTCGCCATCGAACACCTGCATGCCATCGAGGTTCCCGTCTACCATGGCGTCGTGGAGAGATTTACCTTCGCGCTCGCCCTTCTCGATGTAGTCGCGTGTGCGCGCGGTCGATTTGAGGATTTCTATGGCGGCGACGCGACCGCGCCCGTCGGCTCTTGGGACCAGACGCTGCGAGACTATGAATCTGAACGCCCCCGCGAGCCTCATTCGAATGATGTGTTCCTGACTCTTCGGGAACATCCCGATAAGGCGCTCGACTGTTTTGATCGCATCCGTCGTGTGGAGCGTCGACATTACAAGGTGACCGGTTTCGGATGCCTCGAGTGCTACTTCGCAGGTTTCAAGATCGCGGATCTCTCCAACCAGAATCACCTTTGGTGCCTGCCGCAGAGCAGCTCTCAATGCGTAGCCAAAGCTGGATGTGTCTGAATGCAGTTCGCGCTGGTGGACGGTAGAGTTCTTGTGCCGATGCATGAACTCGATTGGGTCTTCAATGGTCACGATGTGGTAGTACTTTGTCTCGTTGATCAAGTCGATGATCGCTGCCAAGGTGGAGGATTTTCCTGACCCCGTCGGCCCGGTCAGCAGCACGATGCCATTTTTCATGTCAGCCACTTCTTTCAACACCGGAGGGACCCCAAGCTGCTCAAACGATGGAATCTCGTTGGGAATAACTCGCATGACGATGGCGTGGGTGCCGCGTTGCTTGAATATGTTGACTCGGAACCGCGACAGCCCGGTCAAGCTGAAAGAAAGATCGGCCGATCCGTGCTTCTCGAGCGACTCTTCGGCGGTCTTGTTGCCGGCCATCAACGCCTTTGCGATCCCCGCGGTGTGAGCAGGAGTCAGCATCTCCATACCGGGCACGTGTACCGGCGTCAGCTTGCCAATGAGCTCTACCTGGGGAGGGCGGCCAGGCGAAAAGATCAAATCAGATATCTTGTCCGAGACTGCGAGCAGTGTCTGCACTACTTGTGAAAAGTTGATCGTCGACATCGTGAGGAGTCCTTTGCGAGTTCTGCTCGAGCAGAATTGCAATCCACGAGTTTGTTAAGGGGCGCCTCAGAGACCAGATCACGGTCAATGGTGCGAAGCTCAACCGAGCGAAGGGGCAAGCGCAGCAGAAGGACGGGCTCGCTAACCCGATATTAGCGAGGATCACGTCAAAGTCAACACTTCTCTGATTGTGCGTGTGAACATAAGGAAGGAATCCCACAGATCAGCAAAAGACGTCTACTTGATTGTCAGCCGCTCAAGAATGCAGAAGGTTTCTCCTCGATGGACGCTTCCAAGATAGCGCCATTTATTGTCGATCACGTCGCCCTGCTTGATGCCTTTTATTGCGCGTATCCCCTCTTCGATCAACTGATCCAGCTCCGACGTCGCAACCACGTATAGCTCGGGGACGTAGTCCTTTCCGGTCTCCTTAACCAGGTTGAGGACCGTCTGGCGATGAATCGAGATTTTCGCTTTTGCTCGCACGTATTCCCGCCGAGCAATCTCGTTGTGCTTGATCTGAAACTCAAGCTCGTCCTCTTCGTGGCGCATCAGGTCCAGAAACGAACTTACCTCGGGACCATACTCATCTGTCTGAGAGCTCTGGGCCTTGACGCGAAGCGAAATACTCATAAGTAGCAGGATAGATAGGCAGATCGGGATGGTAAGTATTCGTCGCATTCGATAAGACTCGAAACTCTCCCCCATTCCGGGTTCAACGCTTTGGGGTTATTCTCTATAAGCGGCGTCAAGCAACTCAATCGGATGTACAACGTCAACCTTCAGCCCGCTCAGCAGAACGCCCGCGCCGATTTGCATGATGCAGCCGGGATTGGCGGAGGCAACGGTATCAGCCCCGCTTTCCCTTACGCTGGAGATCTTGTCGCTAAGAATATCGTTGCTCAGCTCCGGATGTTGGAGGTTATATATACCTGCGCCGCCGCAGCAGCTCTCGAAGCCCCGCAAGGGAACAAGCGTGATGCCCGGAGTCGCACCCAGCACATAGATCGGAGGCTGGGTGATCCGCTGGGCGTGTATCAAATGACACGGCGCATCATACGCCACTCGCCGTTCGATGTGACCAGTAGGTCGCTCAATACCGGCTTCGATTAGAAACTCGGAAACGTCCCTTACCTTTGCGCTGAACTCGCGACCGCGATCGGCAAACAGCGGATCATCGGCAAGCAACGCGGCATATTCCTTCATTGCAGCCCCGCAACCCGCGGCGTTTACGATTACTCGATCTGCGCCGCTTTCAAGAAATGCGACGATGTTTATTCGTGCAAGCCGTCTGGCGGTTTCAATCTCTCCGGCGTGAGCGTGGAGTGCGCCGCAGCACATTTGCCCGTTCGCATCTACCAGTTCGCACCCGTTGCGGGCGAGCACGCGCTCGGTCGCCCTATTGGTCTCGGAGAACAGCCCCTCCATCACGCAACCCCTGAGGAGGGCGACTCGGGTTGCGCCGGCGGCGCTTGGGGTTGGAATCGCCGGCAGACCCAGACGGGGGAGCGGCGAACGGCTCGCCAGCAGAAGCGCCAATGCAAACCTGATCCGTCCGGGAACCGGATTTGAGTCAAATATCACTTGAGCCAACCCGCTATTCCTAAACCATCGAGCCATAGCCAGGGCGCCTTTTAGAAGCCAAGGTCGAGTAAACACTTTGTTGAGCACGAACCGGAGCAGAGTTTCTTCAGCCGAGGAGCCGCGCGCCGCTTTCTCTCTTGCTATCTCGGCGCGCGCGGCTTCCAGCAAATGGCCGTATGGGACACCCGAGGGACACACGGTCTCGCAGCCGCGACAACCCAGACAGAGATCGATGTGGGAAATAAAGGCGTCAGCGATGTCGATCTTGCCCTCGACGACTCCTCGCATTAGATAGATTCGTCCTCGAGGGGAATCGTTCTCGTTGCCGAGCTGTCGATAGGTGGGACACGCGGGTAGGCACAGACCACAATGAACGCAGGTGAGCAGCTTCTCGGTGTTCGCTTCAAGGAGCGAAGCAAGCGGCCTGCGAGTCTCGGTTTCCTGGGAAGTTGTCACGATTGGCACTTTACCTACAACCCCAAAACAAATTTACCGGGATTCAACAGCGAGTGCGGGTCGAACCTGGCTTTTATCGATCGCATTAGTTCGGCCGTCGAGCCAACATCCCCCCACGCGTCTGCCATTTGTCGTATTTCTGCAGAAGCTTTCTCTATCGCCAGGGTCCCGTTGGCTATTGCCGCAGCCGCCCGCAGCCGCTTGATATGATCGGCGCCAGGAGTCTCGGCTGCATCGAACGCCACGCGTATTATACCAGTGCCGATGTCAGCCGCGGCCACGCAGTCCAAATGAGTGACGAATATTCGCTCAATCTCCGCGTGCACCGCCGACAACGGCACGCTGAGTTTAAGGCGTATCGAATGCCGGTCGAAATCGGCGACTTCGGTCCACACCGCGCCAGTTTCATCTTCACTCAACAGGGTCGCGTCGCACTCTCGATCGATGGTCTGAGTCACCCAATCCACCTGATGCGTAACGGCTGCTTCGCTGTCGGTGAATCTGACCAGCAACACGTCGTCCGGCCAGCTCGACCCGACGAGCCTCCTGGTAAGAACAACCGACGCGGGCTGAAGCTCAGAAGCCAGCAAGCGACTGGCGATCTTAAAGAGCGGGCCGCGATATGGCGCGGTGATCGCGATCGTCGAAGTGCGCTCCGGCAGCGGCCGCAGTTTGAACGTCAGTTCCGCTATGATTGCCAGTGTGCCGTAGCTCCCGACATAGATCTTGTTCATGTCGTAGCCAGCCACGTTCTTGACGACCTTCCCGCCCGATTTGCTCTCACTTCCGTCGGCATGAACAAGCTTGAGACCGATAACGTAATCGCGGGGAGTTCCAAATCCGGTTCTGAGTGCACCGCTTGAATTGCACGCTGCGATCCCGCCGAGTGACGCACTTTTGAAGCCCGGAGGGTCGAGCGGCAGCCACTGCCGTTCGCGTGCTGTGAGCGCGTTGAATTCGCTCAACGTCAGCCCAGCTTCTACTGTGGCGGTCAGGTCGGAAGGGCTGTAATCACTGACGCGGCGCATGCGCTCAAGGCTCAGCACCACATCAGCGCGGTTTAGCGGATTGCCACACTCGAGCCACGTCATCTGCCCCGCAGGCACCACCGCGGCGCTCGACTCGGAGCATAACTTCATACAGGCCGCGACTTCATCCACCGACCCGGGCCTCACAAGCAGCTTCGGGCTCAGGCCGTCGACCTTCAGATCCGGGAACTCTGTGACGTGATCGGCGCCGACAACCGCGGTGATCGACCTGGTGAGCGCTTGTTGTTCAGTCATTGGAAACTCAAAGGCTCCAGTCAACAGTATCCCGTGAGAGCAGCCGAATCAGTGGCCGAGGCTTGTCGGCTGGAGGAGCAGTCTCAATGTTGTTTTCGATCAGTTCAGAAAAGAAAGCTCGGAACTGGCGAGCGAAGTTCCCGAGGTCCAGCGACATCAGGAATGATGGCAGACGCTCGATCTTTTCCACAACATTGGCGTGCATACCGCGTGCGCCTCGCGCATTCCCTCGCTCGTAATGATACAACCCAACTGCGGCTTGAATCAGCATCTGATAGAACACCTTTGTATCGCCCGATGATCGCAGCCAGATCTCTTCCCACACCTCGTGTGCGTCGAAGTACCGGCCGGCATTGAAGTGCGCGATGCCCTCCAGGTAATGACTGGGGTAGACTCCTGCCAGCGTGTTGTCGAGACCCACCTGCTCAGCCGACTCGTCTGGAAGCCCGCTTTCACCAGACTTCTTGGCTGGGTGAGCCTCCTGACCCGATGCTTCAAAGACCAGCTTGAACGGCCCGGCCTGAATCTGATCGCCATCAGACAGTTCGAGCCACGAAATCCGCTCTCCGTTTGCCTGCGTGCCATTCTCGCTTCCCTTATCGACGAGAAAAATCCTTCCGTTATTGATTTCGATGATGAAGTGTTCGCGTGAGACAGTCGGATGAGAGAGGACACAATCCGAGGACCTGGCTCGGCCAAAGGTCATTCTGTTCTTGTTGAGCGGTAGGCGCTCGCCGGTTCGCGGTCCGGAATCAAATCGAAGGAATGCCATTATGTCAAAGCGTGATGCCGACGGATTGCTCACTGAAAATCGAAGCTTACTTTATTGTACGGATTGGCCGCAATGGCAAGGTACGTTTTGGAACGGCGCTTTCCTCGCGCCTCAAACAAAAGCTGTGGTAGCATCGTCGGCATAGCACAGTGAGAAGGGAGCGTTCTCGATGAGCGTCGCAACTACCGATTATCTCGCAGCCATCGAGCACTTGCCGGCCGGTGCCGTGCTGCGCATCGACGATGTGCCCTGGGAAGAGTATGAAAACCTGCTTGCCGACCTGGGCGACGGCTATGCAGTTCGCATCTTCTATGACAACCGGAGGATGGAGGTCATGGCGCCCGCATCTACCAATGAAAAACCAAAGAGCGTTATCCTCGACACGACGAGTCACCAATCAGCGGGGCCTTTCCGTTTCTGACGGCTCATGTGCTTAGCGAGTTCATAGCGCGTGGACTTAAGGAGGGAGAAAGGAAAGCAGCAACCGCATTTCGCGAATGGGTGCGCGATCACCATGAGCCGCCCAATTGACCGGGCTCAGCCGGCGCTCATCCCGTGAGGCGTCTGCAGCTTGTGCTTAAAGTCTTCCATCCCGAAACCACAATACCGGCAAGTCTTGAGGGTGGGAATCACTTTACCCGGATTACATAGCCCCTTCGGATTGAACACGTCCCTGACCGCAAGCATTCGCTGCATATCGTTCTCTGAGAAGATCAACCGCATCGATTCGATCTTGTCCATACCGACGCCGTGCTCGCCGGTGATCGACCCGCCAACGCCGACGCAGAGTTCCATTATCGCTTTTGACGCGGCTGTCACACGTCGTACCTGATCGGGATCCCGCCCGTCGAAGCTGATGTTCGGATGGAGGTTGCCATCTCCAGCGTGAAACACGTTAGCAACGGTGAGGTTGTTTCGTCCGGCGATTCGATAGATCTCATCGAGCACTTCCGGCAATCGCGAGCGTGGGATCACCGCGTCTTGCACCATCAGGTCGGCCTTGATTCTTCCCATCGCGCCAAACGCCCGCTTGCGCGCCGCCCACAATCGGTCGCGCTCGGCCGCGTCCCTTGCGACTCTGACAGCCCTTGCCTTGTTGTGCTGACAAACCCCAACGACGCGGGCGACTGTCTCTTCAAGACCCGCGGTGAGGCCATCCACTTCGATGATCAACAAGGCGGCAACATCAGTCGGAAAGCCGCCGGCGAATATTGAATTCTCGATCGCCTGAATCGTAGCCTGGTCGATCATCTCGAGCGCCGCCGGGAGGATTCCGGCGGCGATGATCTCGGACACGCTGCGGCTGGCGTCGGTGACTGTCATGAATTCAGCCAGCAGCGTCTTCACCATCTGAGGCAAACGCGTCAGCTTCAAAGTGGCTTTTGTCGCGATCCCGAATGTGCCTTCTGAACCCACGAATACGCCCAGTAGATCGTAACCGGGCCTGTCAACGCCGCCTCCGCCAAGAGTGACGATCTCGCCGGACGGCAGGACGACTTCAACTGACAGCACATGATTGGTAGTCATCCCGTACTTTAAGCAATGAGGGCCGCCGGAGTTCTCCGCAACATTGCCACCAATCGTGCACGCCATCTGACTCGACGGATCGGGCGCGTAGTGAAATCCGTGCGGCGCAGTGGCCTGCGACAGATGAACATTGATCACCCCCGTTTCTACAACGGCGATGCGATTCTCGTAATCGATCTTGAGGATTTTGTTGAGCCGCGCCAACTCAAAGATCACCGCTCCTTCGAGCGCCAACGCACCGCCAGAGAGGCCGGTACCGGCGCCGCGCGGCGTGAAGGGTATCTGCGCATCGGCGAGGATCTTTACTGCGGCGGCGACTTCCTCGGCGGTTCCCGGAATGACTACGGCAGAAGGGAGGTACTTATGAAGCGTGAGCGCGTCGGCTTCGTAGACGAGCAACTCATCGCGATCAGTGAGCACATGCTTGTCGCCGATTGCGGCGTTTAGTTTATCAACGACCGCCTTCGGAAGACGATTCGATTGTTCTGTTTCTACCGACTCAATCATCGCCAGCCTAAGCACAAAGGCACGAAGACACAAAAGCCGGACCGCACGGCAAGGAGTTACTCTCGTATCTGAGTACCTTTGTGCTAGAAGCTCCGGTCAGTACTTTGGTACCGTCGGATCTACATCATCCGACCAACGCAAGATCCCGCCGACCAGGTTCTTCACCTTGCGATACCCGGCCTGCTTCATGAATTCGACCGCTCCTCCGCTACGCACGCCGCTGCGGCAGTGGACGATGATGTCATCGGCGCTCGATAGCTCGTGCAGGCGTTCAGGCAGCGTCGTTCGGGGAATCAGCTTTGCGCCGGGTATCCGGCAGATCGCGTATTCCTCCGGCTCGCGAACGTCTATAAGCACAAAGTCGTCGCCGCGATCCATCTTGGCCTTTAGCTCGAGCGGCGTTATCTCGAAGTCCTCACCGACATCTATCTGCGGCTGATGAGTTACTCCGCAAAACTCCTGATAGTCGATCAACTCGTGAATGGTAGGATTCACGCCGCAGATTGGGCACTCAGGGTTCTTTCTGAGCTTCAACTCACGGAACTTCATCTTCAGCGCGTCGAACAGCATCAATCGCCCGATCAGCGAATCGCCTTTGCCCAGTATGAGCTTCACGGTTTCGATCGCCTGAATCACGCCGATCACTCCCGGCAACACCCCGAGGACGCCGCCTTCAGCGCAGCTCGGGACCAGCCCCGGCGGAGGTGGTTCAGGATACAGGCATCGATAGCACGGGCCTTCTTTCGCGTAGAACACGGTCGCCTGCCCCTCGAACCTGAAGATCGAACCGTACACGTTCGGCTTGCCAGTCAACACGCATGCATCGTTGACCAGATATCTGGTGGGGAAGTTGTCCGTGCCGTCAACGATGATGTCGTAGTCGGCAAAAAGCTCCAGTGCGTTCTCGGATGTCAGCGCGACCTCGTAGGTGTCAACGTTGACGTAAGGATTGATCTCGGCAATGCGCTCTTTTGCGGAGTCGAGCTTTAAGCGGCCTACGTTTGCGGTCGAGTGAATAATTTGTCTCTGCAGGTTTGTGAAATCGACGACGTCAAAATCAACGATGCCAAGCCTGCCGACTCCCGCGGCCGCGAGATACATCGCCAGCGGAGAGCCCAGCCCGCCCGCGCCTATGCACAGCACCTTTGCCGCTTTGATCTTCTTCTGCCCCTCCAGCGCGACTTCGGGCATGATCAAGTGCCGGCTGTAGCGAAGTATTTCGTCGTTGTCGAACTCAACGGACTCAGCCGCTTCTTCTTCGATCACCGCGACACCGCCGGCGATCGACGGCACGATGCTCAATGAGTCGCCGTCCTTAATCGGGGTAGCGCCTTTCTCCGCATAGCGTATGTCTTCGTCGTTGACATAGATGTTGACGAAGTGCCGCAGTTGTCCTTCTTCGCTATACAGGTGCTTCTTTAGATCGGGATACTTGCTGGTCAACGCGTCGAGCGCGCCGCCCACGGTGCCGGCCTCGACCGCCACTGAATCGCTGCCACCGGCGTAGTTGCGCAGCGCGGTCGGGATCAGAATGTTCACAGCCATGAGGGTCTCCTTCCAGACTCTTTACCTATCTCTCCGTAAATTGATTGTAGAGTTGAGGCGTGGAAAAGCAAGCGGCGGCCTGGGTGCGCAGTCATCCTTGCCTGCCTGGCTTTCGCGTCGGCGGTCGAAATGCGTCGAGCCGGTGCAACGCGTAGCAGGCAGCGATGGCGGTTCTCGGGGTGCTATTCCGCGATCAAGATTTGTTCCTGCTCAAAGCTCGTGTAGTCCGGCTTTGTAAAGGAATTCAGCGCGGCTGACTTTCCCTGCTCGACCGCGACGATGATGTAGGATTCGCCCGGCCAGCACGAATGATCCAAATCGTAGCCCGAGGGCGCAGCCGGATGATCGGGGTGAGAATGATAGTATCCGATCACGCCTAGCCCGCGGCCCCGTGCATAATCATCGGCGCGCTTGGATTGCTCAGGCGTGATCAGGTAGCGAGTCTCACGCGACTCCTGGCGTTCGTTTTCAGCACCGTGGACTTCGGCGAGAATGTTAGTTTCCCCTTCGCGGGTGCCCAGAAGAAAGCCGCAGCACTCGTGCGGATACGTCTCCTCGCCGTGCTTTCTTATTTGCTTGAGGTGTTCTGACCTAACTTTGATTGCCACTTGTATTGTCCTTGCTATCGAAAGTCACCTTATCCGCGGGCCTTACCACGATCGTGTGCGAACCTGCATCGAAGCCCTCCAGCAACGAGTTGTGATGCGCGATGATCTGCGCCGCAGTCAGAAGCTTGTTGTCGATTGTCGTATGAGCGTCACTGACCAGGGTTACATCGTAACCCATGCTGACCGCGCGACGGGCCGTGGTGTCCACGCAGTATTCAGTCATGCAACCAGATATGACGAGATGCTTGATGCCGCGGGTTTCAAGCTCGCGCTGTAGCGTTGTCTCAAAGAAAGAATCAGAGGCTCGTTTGCGGATGATCAGCTCAGCGTCTTGAGGATTGATCGCGGGATGAATCCGCCAGCCTTTAGAACCGACCTCGAGAGGGTGTCCGGTCTCACCGTCGTGCTGAATGTAAATGATCGACGTTTTCGACGCACGCGCTTTGTCGAGCAGTTTGTTAATCTGCTCCAGCACCTCGCGCCCCCGGTAGGCGTGGAGAAATTCGATGAGGCCGACTTGAACGTCGATAACTAGTAGCACACTTTGCCCGCCCATAGTTGCGTCACTTCCCTCTACGAACCTATAGAGCTAACAACTTACTCCCGTCGAACCTCATTGATGCCTCAAAATCGAATCTCGAAGTGTGGGAAAGGTTTCTTTAGCTGCGTTACCGGTGTAATCCAATATCGTCACGCCATCGATATCGACGCAGAGACAACCCGCGCCCCATACTGTGGTAGGATATACCAGCAAAAGGAGCATTGACCAATGCCCACGTTGAACCTGGAGATCGAGATCCCGGAGCGGATACGCGGCACTGATCTAGAAAAAAAACTGCTGCAGAAGGCGCAGAAGCACGCGCTGGAACAGGCGGTAGTTGAACTCTACAAAGAGGGAACTATCTCAACCGGAACCGGCGCGGAGCTACTGCAAATGCCGCTCTACGATTTTATCCAGTTCCTCGGTCAGCATCAGGTCTCTATCTTCAACTCCGTGGCTGAGGAACTAAACCAGGACGTGCAAGCTGCCAAGACCGGAGACGACGACGTACGGGAAATCTAGTGATCGTCGTCAGCAACTCCTCGCCCCTAATCGCGCTTTCTATCGTTAACTCGCTGGGTCTGCTGCGAGCACTCTACAGCACGATCTATATTCCCGAAGGAGTCTTTCACGAAGTAGTCATTCGAGGCACGGGGCGGCCGGGATCAACTGCCGTAGCCAACGCTCATTGGATCGTGCAACAAGCACCGGCAAACCAACAGGCCGTCGCCCGACTATTACATGCGGGCCTCGACCAAGGTGAGAGTGAAGCCATCGTTCTCGCCTTTGAGCTTCCCGCGGACCTCCTTATTCTGGACGAGAGCCATGCCCGATCGGTCGCTCGTTTGCGAGGCCTTCCGGTTACCGGGACGCTCGGAGTGCTCATCACCGCCAAGAATGCCGGAATGGTGGTAGCGATCAAACCTTTGCTCGATCGGTTGAGTGCCGCAGGGTTCTACATTAGTCCCCAGATCATTGCTCACGCCCTACAGCTTGTCGGCGAGTAACCCTCGACTGTCGAGTAGTTAAGCTTCATCCCAAAACCGCTCGCTCAAATACTTGTCGCCCGCATCCGGAAACACAGTAACGATCACGCCCGACTCAATCTTCCCTGCGACCTTGAGCGCGCACGCGAGTGCCGCGCCGGATGAAACGCCCACCAGCAATCCTTCTTGCCTACCCAGCTTGCGCGTGTACTCGTGCGCCTGCTCGGTGCCGATCTCGTACTCCTCATCCGCAATCGTCGCATCGTAGATCCCGGGCACGATCGCCGTCTCCATATGCTTGAGTCCTTCGAGCCCGTGAAACGGCGAGTCGGGTTGAAACGATATAGCTTTGATCTCGGGGTTTAGCTCTTTCAGCCGGCGTATTGTGCCTACAAAAGTCCCGCTGGTGCCGAGCCCCGCGATGAAGTGCGTGATGCGCCCCGAGGTCTGCTCCCAAATCTCGAGCGCCGTTGTGTGGTAGTGTGCTTGCCAGTTCGCCGGGTTGTTGTATTGATCCGGATAGAAATAGAGATCCGGATTCTCGGCGTAAAGCCGCCGCGCTTCACGAATCGCTCCGTCTGAGCCTTCAAGCGGACTGGTCAACACAAGCTCCGCCCCGTAGCTCCGCAGGATTCGTTTGCGTTCCTCACTCGCGTTCTGAGGCAGCGCGAGTCTTACCTTGTAACCGCGCGCTGCTCCGATCCACGCGTAAGCTATCCCCGTGTTGCCCGAAGTTGCATCGAGAATGATCTTCCCCGGAGTCAGTTTGCCTGCGCGCTCTCCATCCAGAATCATGCCGAGCGCGGGACGGTCTTTGACGGAGCCGCCGGGGTTGAACCATTCGGCTTTGGCGTAGATTTCGACGCTATTCGACGGTGCCGCGATGTTTCTAAGCCGCAGCAGCGGGGTGTTGCCGATGAGCTCCCAGGCTTCCATCGGCGCGCGCGCCCGTCGCAGGATGCTGTCGGCTATTTTAGTGCTGGGCTTCGCGTCCATTGTGTTTGGTTTAGGTCTTCGACCCGGATTCGAGGATAGCATTATGCCCGAAGCGCCGGGGTGGGCGAAAGCATGTGCATGGTCGTTCGAGTGACTTGTTGCGGCACGCGATGATAAACTCTCCGGGCTGGAAATCGACAACCGCTCCAACTTCAATCGAGGAATCATGGATTATTCAGAGAACGTCCTTGGCCTTATCGGAAACACTCCTCTCGTAAGGCTAAACAAGCTGACCAAAGGCATCGATGCCCTCGTGCTCGCGAAGGTGGAGTCGCTCAATCCAGGCGGCTCGGTGAAGGATCGCATCGGCATCTCGATGATAGATGCCGCGGAGCGCGACGGCCGCATCAAGCCCGGCGGCACGGTCGTCGAAGCGACCAGCGGCAACACCGGCATCGGCATCGCGCTCGTTTGCGCCGTTCGTGGCTACAAGGCCGTCTTCGTTATGACCGATAAGTGTTCGGTCGAGAAGGTCCGCTACCTGAAGGCGCTCGGCGCCGATGTTGTAGTCGTTCCGGTCGCGGCCAAACCCGACTCGCCGGACCACTACGTCAACACCGCGCGACGTATTGCGCAGGAGACGCCAAACTCATTGTTCGTTTTTCAGTACGGCAACCCGGCTAACCCGGATGCCCATTATCGGACGACAGGACCGGAGCTTTGGAAACAGACCGAGGGCCACATCACTCACTTTGTGGCGGGGATCGGAACCGGAGGAACGATCAGCGGCACCGGCCGCTACCTAAAAGAGAAGGACCCAAAGATCCGGGTGATCGGCGCCGATCCTTACGGCTCGGTGTTTAAGACCTTTAAGGAAACCGGCAAGCTCATGCAGGCGACCCCTTATCTCGTCGAAGGTATCGGCCAGGAAATCATCCCTGAGAACGTGCACTTTAAATACATTGACGAAATCATCAACGTCACCGATAAGGACTCATTTCAGATGGCGCGCCGCCTCGGGCGCGAGGAGGGAATTTTTTGCGGTGGCTCGACTGGGACGAACGCCGTGGCCGCTCTGCAAGTTGCCCGAGATCTCGGTAAAGATGATGTCGTGGTGTTTCTTGTCGAAGATACCGGAGAAAGGTATCTCTCGAAGTTCCACTCCGACGAATGGATGAAGGAGAAGCGAATGTTGGGTGTCGAGAGGATGACCGTTGGGCTCATCAACCAGCTCAAGGCGGACGATTCGACTCCGCACCTGGTGTCAGTCGGTCCCGGCCAAAAGGTCGCCGACGCTCTTCACATGATGAAGGCTTACGGGTTGTCGCAATTGCCGGTGCTCGAGGAAGGGAAATCCGTCGGCAGCCTCCGCGAAGGAAGGTTGATGGGCAAACTGCTCGACAATCGCGATCTGATGCAGTCGCCGGTTTCCGAAGTGATGGATCGGGCGTTGCCGGTCGTTAATGAGGACGTAAGCGTTGAGACAGCGGTTAAGTATCTGAAGAGTTCACCGGCACTGCTTGTCGAGGAATACGGCCGCATCGTCGGCATTGTCACGCGTCAGGACGTTGTCGACGTTCAGGGCTGAGTAGTCGATGCCCGTACGCCGCGAAAAGGTTCCCGCCTGAATGGACTGAAAGTGGATAAGACACTGGCTAGAAGCATCGTTGCACTTGCCGTTTTGACCATTGTGATCGCTGCGTGGATGGGACGATCGCAGTTCTCGCCAAAAGAAAAACGATTTTCGAGCGGCTTCACAAATCAAGTGCTCGCCATGGAGCTCGTGAGCACCAATAGCGAGGTCCAGGAGATCGTCGGCGAAGTCGGAGACCCAAATCGCGATATCATGCGCGGCAAGGTGCAAAAGGACTTCCTGTTCATCTCATTGAGAGAGCGTTGACATTCATGTCGCTTGCGCTTTTGTTAACCGTGTTGCTGCTGCTGCCGACCTCTTTCACTCGCGGTCGACTCCGGGCAACTCACTAAGGAGTGATTGAGATTGCATACGTCAGCATGCACGATATGCCAGCAACGCAATCAGAAACGCTAGCACCACAAGCGCGCCGATTTGCTGAGAGCGGGTGAAACTCATAAGACGTCCAAAAGGAAAACGCGAAGGGAGGTTCGGGTTCGACCTCGTCCCGTTCGCGTTTTTCTCTTGCCCTTCGTTCTTATTTATCCCTTCGCCACGTGATTACAGACGTAGTTGATGAGGGTTCGAATTGCGACCCCGGTCGGGCCTTTCGCCATGTAAGGCTTGCGTTCGTTCTCCCACGCGGTGCCCGCGATATCCAGGTGTACCCAAAGGGTGTCTTCGGCAAATTCGCGTAGAAAGTATGCCGCGGTGATTGTGCCGGCGTACCGTCCCGCGGAGTTTTTTATGTCGGCGATGTCGCTCTTGATCATCTCGCGATAGTCGTCATCCATCGGCAGCTCCCAGAATCGTTCGCCGACTTCGCGGGCCGCCTCGCGCACGTCGTCGGTAAACGCCTGGTTGTTTCCAAGTATCGCGACGTTGATTGTGCCGAGCGCGACCGAGACTGCGCCGGTGAGGGTCGCCAGGTCAATTATCTTTGTCGCGCCCAGCTTGCGCGCGTAGCTGATCGCGTCTGCCAGGATCAATCGGCCTTCGGCGTCGGTGTTGATCACTTCGATGGTTTTTCCGCTCATCGCCCGCAACACATCGCCTGGTTTATACGCTCGGCCCGAGGGCATGTTCTCAGTAGTGGGCATCAATCCGATCACGTTCGCTTTTGGCTTTAGCTGGGCGATCGCGCGCATTGCCGCGAGCGTCGCTGCCGCGCCTGACATGTCGTACTTCATTTTCTCCATGCCCTCGGCCGGCTTGATCGAAATTCCGCCGGAGTCAAAGGTTATCCCTTTTCCAACGATGGCAATCACGTTGGGGTCGGTTTCGTCGGCGGTGTAGCGAAGCACGACCAGCTTCGCAGGTTCATCGGATCCGCGAGCGACTCCCAGCAGGGCGCCCATGCCGAGCTCTTTCATCCGCGCTTCGTCGAGAACGTCGATGTCGAGACCGAACTTGCTTGCGGTTTCCTTTGCTCTCTCCGCGAGTTCCGAAGGGGTTAGTGTCGAACTTGGTTCGTTTGACAGTTCGCGAGCAAGGTTGACCGCCTCACCGATGATCCGCCCGCGCTCGACGCCTCTGGCAAGCTCGTTCTCGGACCCGGCGGCAGCGGCGACGAGGACCAGCTCATCGATCCTTCGCTCCTCCTTGTTCTCGGTCTTGTACATGTCGGGCTCAAACAGCCCAAGGAGAATGCCTTCGACAGCGGCTTGAGCGCTGTTGCCGATATCCAGATGAGATCGTCGAAGCACCGCCATCGAACGCGCGCCCTTGCTGCGAAGAAACCTTGCAGCTGACCCGGCAACCTTGCGAATCGTATGCAGCGAGAACTCTTCGCGTTTGCCGGCGCCAACCAACAATAGCCGCCGCACGCGGATGTTTTGCCCGGGTCGATAAATGTAAACCATATCGCCCTGCTTGCCTCGCATTTCATCGGAGCCCAGCATCTCCCCGACGATTCCTCCGGTGCGCTCATCCAACTCCTTCAGCGCTCCGTCGTCTACTTTCTCGCCTTCGTAGATAGTTACAACCAGGGCGTCGGCTTCGACGTCGTAGAACTTAGCGAAATCAGCTCTTACTTCCATCTTGAATTTTGGATTTTGGATTTTGGATTTTGGCTTGCGGATTGTAGCTTGAGTCATCTGCGCTCAATCTAAATCCAGGATCCAAAATCCCAAAATCCTTACCGGCTCCTTTCTTTTATCATGGCGCGCGCTTCGCGGTCGGCCTCGCGCTTTTTTTCACTCTCACGCTTGTCGTAAAGTTTCTTTCCCTTGGCGACGGCAAGCTCGATCTTGATGCGCCCATTCTTCAGGTACATTTTGGTCGGAACAAGTGTCAGACCTCTCTCCTGAACTTTGCCTGCCAGCTTGTCGATTTCCGCTCTGTGCAGCAGCAGCTTTCGAGCACGCGTCGGCTCGTGGTTGTCGCGATTGCCGTGACTATACGGACTGATGTGCACATTCATCAGCCATGCCTCCTGCTTGCGTATCTGCGCATACCCGTCCTTCAGATTGCAGCGTCCTTCGCGAGCAGATTTAACTTCCGTGCCGGTCAGAGCGACACCACATTCGTGAGTCTCGAGGATATGGAAATTGTGGTAGGCCTCTCGATTCGTCGCCACCACTTTATCCGTAGTCATAAGAAGGAAACATGTCGACCCTTAGAAAAGGTCAGAAAGCCGATGCTCTAGTCGCACAAGAATATATCCGATGGGTCGACTGCACGCAACGCGCATGAGAGATGTGCATGAGAGATGCTGACCGTCGGTTGTCATTGAATCCATTTCCCGGCATGCGGCCAAGAGGATTGCCTTGTCACCCTTCGGGGCGTTTGACAAATCCACCGCTACGGAATAGAAAGGAGCGCATCCGAATGATCGGCTCGCAATCGGAAGGCATGTGTACCGGGTGGATTAGCAAGGAGATGGGCAGAGAAATGAACCGTTTTGTCAGACAGCTTTGTTTGAAAGGGGCAGCGACGATCGCCCTGGTTATCCTCTGCGCGCCGGTGTTTGCGCAGGACAAGAAGCTCACTATCGAAGAGCTGATCGCTCATCATCTCGATTCGATTGGCAGCGCGCAAGCTCGTGCCCTGGTGAAGAATCGTGTCGTCAGCGGAACGGTGACACTCATCAGCCGGATCGGCGGCGCGGGCAACCTCGAGGGGCAAGCTGCTGTGGCGTCATCGGGGTCCAAGCTACGATACAGCATCAGGTTCCCTTCTCCGGAGTATCCCGGAGAGCAGCTTGGGTTCGACGGTTCAAAAGTTCAGACGGGCCATCTGCCCGGCGGGCGTCGCTCGCCTTTGAGCCTTTACCTCGAGCAACAGAACCTTCCCATAAAAGACGGACTGCTTGGCGGCACCATGGTTACCGGATGGGCCATGCTACGGCTCGATGAACTGAAACCGCGGTTGGACTATAAGGGTCTGAAGAAGATCGACGGCCGGCAGCTACACGAAGTGACCTATCGCCCTCAGAAAGGCTCGACGGACCTGAAGATTGCGTTGTACTTCGACCCGACAACCTTTCAGCACGTTCGCACCGACTATGAATTTCAGGTGCCGGCTCGACTCGGAAACGGGCCGAACGAATCAGCCCGGTTGCAGGAGGACTACTACAAGCTTGTCGAAGACTTCGACGACTTTCGCGCCACCGATGCACTGATGATCCCTCGTAAGTACAGGCTCCAACTCCGGGTGCAGACCTCAAGGGGAACAAATATGTTCGATTGGAATTTCGTGATCGAACAGGTCTCGCACAATCAGGCGCTGGACGACCAGATCTTTAGCAACTGATCTTGGTCCGAGCGCATTCCCGCCCCGAATCAGTACCGCGATTTCCGCAGCATTCCACGGGTGCCAGCCGCAGCTCACTTCTGTGGTCCTCGCCATCAGTGTAGAATCACTTAGGTAGCTTCACAGTATTGACAGGCGGTTCAACGAGATGGGTGTGATGGAAAGGGAGGACCGGTACTCTCGACAGATACTGTTCGAAGGGATCGGCGAAGAAGGTCAGGGGCGCATCGGGCAGTCGAACGTGGTGATCATCGGTTGCGGCGCGTTGGGAGCGGTTCAGGCCGAAACGCTGGCGCGAGCGGGCGTCGGCAAACTAACCCTGGTCGATCGCGACTTCGTCGAAGCGTCGAATCTACAACGCCAGATCATCTTCGATGAAAGCGATGCGCTCAACCGATTGCCGAAGGCGATTGCAGCAGCGGCGCGGATAGCTCGCGTCAATTCGGGGATACGGGTCGACCCGATAGTCGCCGACGTTAACTTCGAGAACATCGAAGAGATCATCTCGGGGGCGAGCGTTGTGATGGATGGGACCGACAACTTCGAGACTCGCTTCCTGATAAACGACGCTTGCGTAAAGTCCGCAACACCCTGGGTGTATGGCGCGGCCGTGGGCTCTTACGGGTTGACGATGACGATTGTGCCGGGCAGTTCGCCTTGCCTTCGCTGCGTGCTGGAGGTGATGCCCGAACCCGGTTCGGGACCGACGTGTGATACCGCCGGTGTCATAATGCCGATTGTCACAACTATCGCCTCGATTCAAGCCGCCGAAGCGCTGAAGCTGCTTACGGGTCAAATGAACAGGCTTCATCGATCGCTGATTACTATCGACGTGTGGGATTTTCAGTTCAACAGATTCGATCTCTCGAGATCTGACGACAGAGACGGGTGCCCTGTGTGCAGTCGTGGTGAGTATAGTTGTTTGCGCGGTGCCGGACGGCAGGTAACGACTACGTTGTGCGGGCGCAATGCTGTTCAGATCGCACGAACCGGCCACCGCGGCATAGACTTCGCCGAGCTCGCCGAGCGATTGAAGTCGGCCGGTGACGTAGCGTTCAACGATTTCCTGTTGCGCTTTCGCGTTGACGGCTATGACATCACGGTGTTCCGGGACGCTCGCAGCATCATTCGAGGAACGACGGATCCTGCAGTCGCGCGGGGTTTGTATGCCCGATACATTGGAGCATGAATATAGGACATGTTCGTCCTATAGGTCCTATTATGCAAGCAGGGCTGTCCAGCTTAATAGCCGCGGCCGGAGAGGCTTTCGAGCGAGATTTCATGGGCGCGGGCGAGGTCATCGTTGAGCGGGTTGGTCACAGCCGCGTGCGGCACGTATTCACCGTCAATGGTCAAACTATCGCACGACTGCGATGGCGAGGTTTGCGCCGCGCGATCTATGAGGCTGAAGGCTTCAAATGGGAAATCAGTGTTGGGGCGTTGGACAAACGTATATCGATCATATCCAGGGACGGAGGCGAGTCATTTCTGGTTGAGCGGTCTCGATCGAATCCGAATAAAGAAGGGTTGAGGATTGAGATGGCCGAGGGCGACAACTTCTGCCTGATGCGATCGTTCGACAGCCGATTTCGAAGCGAGGCTTCTTTTGTAGTCCACAAGGAGTTCTATTGCTCCACCCTGCTGGTGTTTCACTTCAACATGCGTCGTCGTACGCAGACGACTGCGCGCGTTGTGATTAACCCGGTGATGAAGTGGGAAGCGCCCTTCGTGCATCGCTTGCTTGCGCTTAGCGTCTGCCGGATAATCCTTGAGCGCCGACACTTTGGCTCGCGTCCGCTGAGGGTAAAAGAGATAAAGCTTCAGCGCTTCGCGAGCAGCGCGCGCGTGCGCGAGCGCAACCGAATCTGAAGCCTGCCGCCGGCGGGGGTTTTGTGCTACGCTACGCGAAACAGCTTTTCCAGAATGTGTAATCGAGGGGACTATGCCACGAAAAGGAAACAAGGAGAAGAGCGGGAGCAGAACACCGGTAGTAGTTGGGCTGGTGCTAGTCGGTGCGTTAGTAGTTGTTGGGTGCGCGATGATTGCCGGCGGTGGCAGCGGCGGAAAGGCGATCGCGATATCGCCAACCCCCGGCGTTACAGAAGACGTTCAGCAGAGCCTCGAGGCATTTCGTGGCAAGGTGGTTATACTCGACTTCTGGGCGACGTGGTGCCCGCCCTGCATAAGAGGGATACCGGACCTGATTACACTTCAGAACAAGTACCGGGATCAGGGGCTGGAAATTGTTGGCGTCTCTATTGACCCGATGTCTCCGCGTGGAAATCCTGGTGGTGCACCCGCGGTCGCGCCGTTTATGAAATCCTACGGAATCAACTACACGATACTCATGGTCAGGAGTCCGGCCGCACTTAGGGGATACGACGTCAGCCAGGGTATCCCCACTACGTATGTGCTGGATCGAGCCGGGAAGATCGTGAAGACCTACATTGGCCTGCAGCCTATATCGGCGTTTGAAAAGGATATCAGTCAGTTGCTCTAGAGATGGCTGGTTCGCGCTCCCGGCGCGGGGCAGTAGCGCTCATCGCTCAACTCGAAGGCGGCACCCGATAAAGCAGGGCCATCAGTTCCCCCAGACGGGATGCAAAGGTTTTTGAGAGTTGGAGCAAGCTCATCTCACCCCTAAAGCTACCTGATGTCTGACCGAGCTCAAAGCCGAAGATGAAGGCCGTCACCGAACAAACCAATCCGAAGACTAAAGACATAGACCGCCGTTCAACGATCGAGATTGTCGGCCTGATCAATGCGGAGGACAAAACGGTTGCCGACGCCGTGTCGCTCGTCCTGGATCGGGTCGCCGAAGCGGTTGACCTCATAGTTGAGCGCGTCGCATCGGGCGGACGGCTGCTCTACGTTGGAACCGGTACTAGCGGAAGGCTTGGCGTGTTGGACGCGTCCGAATGCTCCCCGACATTCGGGGTCTCGCCTGATTTGGTTCGTGGCGTCATTGCCGGGGGCTATGACGCCCTGTATCGATCCGTCGAGGCGGCGGAGGACGACCCGGAACAAGCGGTTGGGGATCTTCAGGCCCTTGGCGTGTCGGCCCAAGACGTGGTGGTCGGAGTATCCGCCAGCGGCAACACCCCCTATACGCTTGGCGCTCTAGAGTATGCGAAAACGATCGGAGCGGCACGGATTGCCGTCACTTGCAACGTCGACTCGGCTATGTCCGCTGCCGCTGAGGTCTCAATCGCTCCTGTCGTTGGGCCGGAGGTGATCGCCGGTTCTTCCAGGATGAAAGCGGGAACTGCGCAAAAGATGATTCTGAACATGCTCTCCACCGGCACAATGATCAAGCTCGGGTTGGTCTACAGCAATCTAATGTCAAACCTTCGCGCGACAAACGAGAAACTGCGGCGCCGGGCGCGAGCGATTCTCGCAGAAGAAGCGGGAATCAGTGTGGAAGAGGCAGCGCGAGTCTTCGAGGCGGCGGGTGAGGATCTCCGAGTTGCGCTGGTAATTGCGGGGTCCAGTATGTCGCGATCGGATGCGGAGCGGCTCCTGCAGTCTCACAGCAGTTCAGTCCGCCGCGCGCTTGATAGCCTGAGCTGATCACGGGTGTTTCACTGTCGGGAAGGGGGCTTGGCCCCTCACTAGACTCTGGTTACACATTGAAACGCGGGGGCAAGCCACCCTTCCCGACCTTGAAACATGAGCCGACCTTGAAACATGAGCCGACCTTGAAACATGAGCCGACCTTGAAACATGAGCCGACCTTGAAACATGAGCCGACCTTGAAACATGAGCCGACCTTGAAACATGAGCCGATCTTGAAACATGAGCCGACCTTGAAACATGAATTGTCACCAATGAATCAGTTACTTCTTCACAATGCGAGAGTTGTCCTCGAGGACGGCGTTCAACACGGCGGAGTGCTTGTTCGTGAGGGCCGGATCGCTCTGGTGTTTACTCACGACAAAACGCCTACCGGTCTGAGCTCGAACGACTCGATCGACCTCGGCGGAGCATACCTTGCCCCGGGCATGATCGACATTCACATTCACGGGTCGGGCGGAGTCGATGTGCAATCGACAGATGTCGCAGGATTGACAAAGCTTTCGAAGTTTCTCCTCGCGGAGGGAGTGACAGGGTACTTCGCCACGTTTGTGCCCTCTGACGAACGTGGCTACCGCGAGGCAATAACAGCAGTAGAATCATACGCGGATCAGCAAGACGAAGCCCGTCGAAACAATAAAACCTCAGCGGGCGCGCGCCTCCTTGGAATTCACTTCGAAGGGCCGTTTGTCAGCCAGCATCGTTGCGGCGCTCTCCGTCAAGAACACTTCAGAATCTATGACGGCGACCCGCGCTCACTAGAGCTGTTCACCGGGTCGCGCATTCCGCGTTTGATGACCCTGGCGCCGGAGATCCACGGCGGGCTCGATCTCACCCGTCACCTGACGCAGAGCGGCGTGCGAGTCTTCGTAGGGCATTCGCAAGCTGACCCTGCAACGCTTGATCAGGCGTTTGAGGCAGGCGCGCGTCACATTACCCATTTCCCGAACGCGCTCGATCCGCTCCATCATCGCAAGCCGGGGGCAGTAGCCTGGGGTCTCTTGCGCGATGACGTAACAGTGGATTGCATAGCCGATCTTCATCACGTGCATCCGTTGATGCTTCGATTGATATATCGATCCAAGGGTGCCGATCGAATGGCCCTGATCAGTGATGCGATAAAGCCAGCAGGGCTTGGAGATGGCGAGTACTCGGTCTGGGGCGAAGGGATTGCGGTGCGGAACGGCCGGACGTCTCTCGCTCGCCAGCCGGGTGAAGCCACAATCGCAGGTTCGGTGATAACGATGCGCGAGGCTCTCATGAACATCGTTGCTCTGGGAATCCCCTTTCACGAAGCCGTTCGGATGTCGTCTATTGTTCCAGCCCGCGCAGCAGGTATCGAGAGGCATGTTGGGTCGATCAAGGAAGGCTTGCGCACGGATCTGATCGCGTTTGATGACGACTTTACCATTCGCTTCGCAACCACCAAAGGCGTGCTGGTTTCCTACAACGAGAGAAATAAGGATTCTTGAAATCCACTGATATATCCCCCACTCACGAATTTGCAGTCCGGCTCGACAATTGATTCGACCGTCAATCGCCAATGTCATCCCAGTGGCCCGGAATGGCACAGGCATTGCTGACTAGTTGCACATTGCGAGAAGTCTTCAGGTAAAAAGCGTGAGAATATTTCGCGGAGACTATGAGGGGGGCCAGATGAGAAGAGAACAGGGTTTTTCACTAATCGAGCTGCTGATCGTGGTGGTTATCATCAGCGTGATTTCGGCGTTGGCGGTACCTGGACTGCAGAAAGCGCGTAGATATGCGCAGTCCGGTTCGGCGATTCAATCGCTCAGAACCATAACGACCGCGGAGAACCTGTACGAGAGAAGGTTCAAGGTTTATGCGACCTTAGTGGAACTTACCCCCGAAGGCACAATCGATACGAACCTCGCAAATGGATCCAAGAGCGGCTACAACTTTAGCATTACGCTCGTCCTCGACCAGAACAACAAGCCAACGCATTTCATGAGCAACGCCGATCCTCAGAGCGACCCGGGAAACGGGGACTATTTCTTCACCGACGACACCGCTGTGATTCGCTACAACACCGGCGCGCCTGCCGACGCGACCAGTGCCCCGATACCTCGCTAGTCACGCTTCTCTGACAAAAAGTGGCAAAAAGAAACTATCCTTTTTTGTTAAGAACTCCTGTGCCTATTGCTGTTTTGATCTCGATCTCCATCGGATTGCCCTTTCTTGACTAGCATTTCCCTTTAATGTGTTGCCAATTGGGGCGAATGGCACGGGCTTTGATGAAGATAAGCCCGCAATCGGAGATTGGCCGCCAGGAAAACTGACCTGGGCCAAAACAAAAAGGAGCGTAAGGAGCATATGAAGAATCAGAAAGGATTTTCGCTGATCGAGTTGCTGATAGTCGTCGCGATCATCGGTATCATCGCGGCTATCGCAATACCCAACCTGCTGAAGTCCCGTCAGGCGGCCAACGAGGCGTCAGCCATCGGAGCGACTCGCACGATAGGAACTGCGCAGGCTACTTATCAATCAACACGAGGCAAGGGCAAGGATTTCGCCCTGACTCTCGCAGTCCTCGGTACTGACAACGCAGTCGACGCAACCCTCGGTGCTGGCGCAAAGAGCGGATTCAATTTCACCAGCGTCGGTGTAGAGGCTGTGGCGCCGGATCCGTCGTACTTTGACACGGTGGCGTGGCCACAGAAGACTGGCACATTCGGCACGGGCAACCGCGCGTTCTACTCCAATGAGACATATGTTCTCTACGGGGATGACGACGGCAGTCACACAGACTCAGGCGCGTGGGGCGTCGATGCGACGGTGCGCAAACCCACAGTCGGGGCGCCGCTCGAATAGTTTGAGAATCACAAATTCGAGAAATTCAGAGGACGGGTGAGTCCTTTCAGGGCTCACCCGTCGCATCGTCTGTAGCTTCCTACTGACGTTAAGTGGCACACAAGACTCTCACTTAGTGTTAAGAAACCGTGTCCCGGAATACCCCACCAGGGTGAATCCTCATTGACCCCCCCTTTCGTGGCTAGCACTTCGCACATCGCCGAATCACTCGGTTTGCGTGGCACGCATCTTGTCATAGTAATTGTGCAATCTACTTACAGATTGGCCGCAAGGAATATTTACCTTCGGCAAGAATTACACAAGGGGGCGTATGAAAAATGAAAAAGGATTCTCGCTGATCGAGTTGCTCATAGTTGTGGCAATCATCGGTATCATCGCGGCTATCGCAATACCCAACCTGCTGAAGTCCCGTCAGGCGGCCAACGAGGCGTCAGCCATCGGCGGTACTCGCACGATCGGAACTGCGCAGGCTACTTATCAATCAACACGAGGCAAGGGCAAGGATTTCGCCCTGACTCTCCTAGTGATCCTCGGTACTGACAATGCGGTCGACTCCACCCTGGGTGCGGGCGCAAAGAGCGGATTCAATTTCACCAGCGTCGGTGTACTGGCGGTGGCGCCGGATCCGTCGTACTTTGACACGGTGGCGTGGCCACAGAAGACCGGCACATTCGGAACGGGCAACCGCGCGTTTTACTCGAATGAGACATATGTTCTCTACGGGGATGATGACGGCGCAGGCACGAGCCTCAGGCGGCGTGGGGCGTCGATGCGACGGTGCGCAAACCCACACTCGGAGCGCCGCTCGAATAGTTCGAGAATCGCAAGCTTCCGGAATTCAGAAACGGGTGAGTCCTTTCAGGGCTCACCCGTTTGTGTTATAGTGCCCCGGTCAAAACATAAAAAATGAACCTCGCGGCAGGGACCGCGTTCGATTTCGCAAGAACACAAAGACATTCCATCCGGGATGACAATACTCAGAAGTTGGGGGAAAGCCATGAATAGGAACAAACAAAGCGGGTTCTCGCTGATCGAATTGCTGATCGTCGTCGCGATCATCGGGATAATCGCGGCAATAGCCATCCCGAATTTGATCAAGTCTCAGCAAGCGGCGCACGAGACGGCCGCGCTCACGGAAGTGCAGACCATTGGCAAGCAACAGGTCCTTTACTCAATCACCAAGGGCAAGGGAAAGTTTGCGGATCTGGTAACCCTCGGTTCTCTCGCTTACGTCGATTCGAATATGGCAAGCGGGAACAAGGGCGGTTACGTGTTTGCCTCGACACCGATAAACGCCGACGGCATGCCCGCGATGTTCGACACCACCTCGCATCCAAGCGCGGTTGGTAACTTCGGCACCGGCAATCGCTCTTACTATTCAAATGAGACAATGGTGGTATTCGAGACTGATGGCATTGCACCGCCAACAGCTACTCCGCAGGACCGGGTGCCAAAAGACGGCACGCCGATTCAGTAGTAGAGTTATTTAGGCCGGGCCGGTGGGGATGCTTGGGCGTCTCTCTCGGCCCCTTCTTCTTTTCCGCTTCCAATTCCTGCCCCCAGCCAGCGCTTCCGGCTTCAACGATCGTGAGAGCGCTGCGGTATTCGTAGCCGTTTCATCTCGCCCCCAGTAACCCAGTTCGAGAAACCAATCGCTCGCAGCATTGGTTTGGCGCTGGCGGAACACCTAGCGGAACATAGCGACCGATAGGCCCAAAAACCGGAGGCTCGACGTGACAGAATCGACTAACGGAATTGAAGCAGACGCCCTGAACCTCGAGCCTCGGCCACCCTCTCTGGAAGGAAACCAACACAAACATAGCGAAGAAACGTTAGCGCAGAAGCTGGGCGCGCACCTGGGGTCCAGGCCGAGGACTGATCCTCATGCTGGTCTTGCTGGTCTTTGTGGCATTCGGCAACTCGCTGACGGGCGCCTTTGTTCATGACGATTTACGTATAGTCCAGACCAATCCCCTTTTTGGGCATTGGGACCGCGCGACGATCAGTCGCCCGTTCAAATACGACATCTGGACGGCTCTCAGTTCAAACAATGGGGACGGTGAGATTGATAGCTATTACTACCGGCCTATGTTCGCCTTGTTCCTTATGGCCGGTTATGAAGTCGCCGGCCGAAGCCCAATGCGATGGCATCTGATCCTCTTATTGTTGCACGCCGCCGCGGGAGTCCTGATGTTTCTCGTTATGGACAAATCATTGGCGGAGGCGACTAAGTTGGCCGATAAGAGTCGAAGGCCGGTGGCAGCGCTGGCCGCGGGGATTTTCCTGGTGCATCCCGTGCAAAGCGAGTCGGTGGCATGGATCGCCGGGGTCGTGAATCCGCTGAGCACCATATTCCTGCTCGGAGCGCTCTATTTCTTTCTAACCTATCGTGAGAAAGCGAGGAGGCCGCTCGTAAGGATGGCGGCCGCACTGGTCCTGTTTGCAATGGCGGCGCTCAGCAAGGAGAGCACACTCGTTCTTGTGTTGATCGTGGCGGCTTATGAGCTTTTCATCTTCAATCGCGGCGCTGGCTTGTTTACGCGAATGCGCACAGCCGCAATCCAGGGCGCGCCTTATGTCCTGGTTGCGGCAGCGTATCTAGCGGTGAGATACAACGTTCTTGGGGTGTTGTCGGGTCGGCATCGGAATTTGAATTTTTCTGACGATTTTGGACTAACGGTTTCCGATAGTCTGCGCACGCTGCCGGCCCTGCTGATAGGCTACATGAAACTAGCCCTCCTCCCTGTGGATCTCTCATTCATGTACGACTTTGGTTATGTGCGGTCGTTCGGCCTGTTGTCCTTTTGGATGCCACTTGTCATTCTGCTCGCGGTAGTGGGGCTGCTAGTGTACGGTGCGAAACAGATGCCGGAAATAAGACTGGCGGCCATCTGGATGACGGTACCACTCCTCCCTCACTTCAGTATCCTCGTGTTTACGAGCGATGAGCTAATCCACGATCGATATCTTTACTTGCCGATGGTAGGGATAGGGCTTCTGCTGGCGATATTGATAGCGCGAGCCGTTCAGTTTGCTCGCGCGCCGCTTGCTGCTCGTAACATGGTGCTCGCATCCGCCGTTGTGCTGAGTGTTCTCGGCGCGGGCGCTATCGCTCAAAACAGAAAGTGGCGGAATGAGGATTCTCTGTGGTTGAGCGCGGCCGCTCACGCTCCCAACTCAAGGACAGTTCATGTTGCGCTTGGCTATCAGGCTGAGCAGAAGAAGGATCTGCCGGGAGCGTTGCGTGAATACGAGGCTGCATTACGCATCTACCCGGACATGATAGATGCGCTGAACAATGCCGCCTTCGTTCATGCGCGACTCGGCCACTGGGATCAGGCGTCTCGCAATTTCGAACGAATAGTAGAGCTCACGCCCAAAAAGGCCATCGCGCATTTCAACCTCTCATTTGCCTACGCAACGCAGAAGCGGTATGAGGATGCCGCACGTGAGCAGGCTCTGGCCATAGATCTCGATCCGAGCGGGCCGCGGGCGAGCGAATGGCGCGCCCGGTTGGCGCAGATCGAAAAGACCGTCGCTGCGACTGCTCCAGTTAAGCAATCCGACAAGTGAAGAAGGGCTGACCGGCGGAATGAAGGCTGACACCAAACACAAACGAATCGCCAGGAAGGAAGAGACGGGGAAGTCAGACTCTCTATTTGTGGGGGGCGGCAGGGGCAATACGACGCGATCGCTGCTCTTGATCGGCTTGCTTTCATTTCTTGCTTATGCCAATTCCCTTGGCGGTGACTTCGTCTTCGACGACACAGACCAGATCGTCGAGAATCAAAACATTCGATCGTGGGACAACCTCGCGACCGCATTTAAGACAAGCGTCTGGGCGTTCCGGGAGCAGTCCGGATCGTTGAACGTGCCGCCGCCGCTGCCCTATTATCGGCCACTTTTTACGGTGATGCTCACGGTCGAGTACCACCTCTTCGGTCTCTGGCCGCAGGGGTGGCATTTGGTCAGTCTCCTTCTTCACATACTGTGCGCCGCAGGTGTCTTCTACGTGATTCTTCGAATGTCGGGCCGGAATCTCGTAGCTCTATTCGCCGCGATTCTGTTTGCGGTCCACCCGGTTCACGCAGAGTCCGTGAGCTGGATAAGCGGGATGACTGATCCGCTGTTCGGGGTCTTCTTCCTTGCGTCGTTTTCTCTTTATCTGAAGGCTCGAGAGCGCGGACCTCTGGCGAGGAAGGCATTTGTATTGTCGCTCGCCATGTTCGTGCTGGCAGCGTTTTCGAAGGAGACCGCGCTGAGCCTGGTTGGGCTGGTATTCGGCTACGAACTTATAGAAACGTCGCGGCAAAAATCCGGGCGGTTGATCACAGCGACAAAAGCAGCGCTGCCTTATGCCGCTGCCGCTTTGGTGTATCTCGTGCCGCGGTACATGGTGCTTGGGGAGTTGATGTGGAAGAACCCGCAAGCGCCCGATCGACCGCTGGCTTATACCCTGCTGACTCTGCCGTTTGTGATTTGCAGCTATGTTGGGCACCTTCTCTGGCCCGTAGGGCTGAGTGTTACTTACAATACTCATTTTGTCACAAGCGTGACGTCGCCCTTGTTCCTATTGCCGGCTGGCGCACTTGGCCTGGCACTGATGGCCCTTCTCTTTTATCGAAAGAGGGTCAGCAGGGAAGTATGGCAGGCGTTGTTGCTTGTGTTCGTTCCGCTGCTGCCAGTGCTCAACCTGGGACAGGTTTCCCAGGAAGAGTATCTTGTCTTCGATCATTATCTATACCTTTCGGTCGCAGGTTTGGGATATCTCGTCGGCTTGGGCTTTTTCAAACTCGGGGAATATGAATCGAAGGAACGTCAAACACCAATCGCCGGGCTCAACCGGCCGGCATTCGCGACTGTGGCATTTCTTGTGATGACGTTGGCGCTGATGGTTACGGCGGGGCTGGAAAACAGGTCCTGGGCTGATTCGTACTCGCTATGGTCCAATGTCGCACGAGTCAGACCGGGATACTGGGCCGCTCATTACAATACCGGGCTCGCGCTGCTGGATTCGAAGCGCTTTGAGGAGGCTCAGGCCTCGCTCGATCGGGCGATTGCGCTCAAACCTGATGAACCGAATGTTTTGGCCGCGATGGGCCGCAGCTACAATGGCAATGGCGAGACCTCCAGTGCCGTTACCAGCTTCAAGCGGGCAATCGACATCAATCCAGAGATGTTCGAAGCGTACAATGATCTTGGCACCGTGTATTTCAAAAATGGACAGTACGCCCTGGCGGAGACGAACTTTGCAGCGGCGCTTCGGTTGAAGCCGCGGGCGTCTGCGTCGCGGTACAACCTTGGTTTGTGCTATTCGCGTATTGGGCGGTACAGTGATGCAACGAGAGAGCTCGAAAGCGTGGTTCAAGCGACCCCCGGTGATGCGGAAGCCTTCTACGAACTTGGTCTGGCCTACGAACGGATGGGCCGGATGGACGACGCACTGCGGGCATTTCAAATGGGACAAGGACTCGCCAGGTCGCAGGAACTGGCGAAAAAAATCGCCGAGAGTTTGGACCGATTCCGCCATCAGTGAACTTTACTCCGGAAACGTCCAACTGGTAACAATGGATTGTATCTACGATGGCAATGAGCAACGTCAAAGTCATGGAGGCGCCGACTGAAACGGCGCCTTTTAGCTCCAGCGGTGTGCGGAGAGTTCGCGCCATCGCGCTCAATACCTTCCGCGAATCCATACGCGACCGGGTGCTCTATAACCTAATCCTGTTTGTGCTGATCCTGGTCGCCGCGTCGGTGTTCGTGAGCGATCTGTCGCTTGATATGGAAAGCCAGTTCACCGCCGCGCTCGGCTTGAGCGCTATGGTGGTGTTCGGCGCGTTGATCGCGATTTTCATCGGCGTGGGGCTGGTCTACAAAGAAATCGATAAACGCACTATCTACAGCCTGCTGTCGAAGCCGGTGCATCGGCATGAGTTTATCATCGGCAAGTACGCCGGGTTGTGTCTCACGCTGCTCGTAAACACGGTGGTGATGGTGCTGGCAACCGAACTCGCGCTGCTGTACGTCAACGGAAAGTTTGTGCCGGTTCAGACGGCTGTGCTGGCCGCATCATTCCTCATATATCTCGAACTGGTGTTGTTGGTGGCAGTAGCTCTGATGTTTTCCAGCTTTTCGACACCGATGCTCGCCGCGCTGTTCTCGTTCGCGGCATATGTAATCGGGCACTTCAGCCCGGATCTGCTGGTGATGGCATCCTTGTCAGGATCAATAGTGACGCGAGCCGTGCTGACGATCCTTTACTATCTGCTTCCGAACCTTTCAAACTTTGGATTCATAACCGAGGCTTCGCACGGGCGGATAGTGCCGCTCGGGATGGCGGTTTCGGCGACGGCTTATGCGATGATTTACACTGGCATTCTGCTTTCGGCAGCGGTTCTTATCTTTCAAAGGAGGAACTTTAAGTGAGCGCTGCCGGTCGCATTTTTCCTGTCGCGATCCTCGTCGCTGGTTTGGCAGCGCTTTACCCGATGCAACGATGGATCGATCTTGGCTCGTCCAGCCGTTCGACTAGCGAAGAAGCTCTGTTCCTTTCTTCGGGCAAGACGATCAAAAAGATGAGCGTGGGTCTTGGGGGCATCGCGGCGGATATCTACTGGATTCGAACGGTTCAGTACTTCGGCCGCAAGGTTATTGACAGCGGTAAGCCCCTCTCTTCAGCGGTGTCGAAAGACCTTCAAATGGACTTGCTCGCGCCGCTGCTCGACATAGTGGTCACGCTCGATCCGCAGCACGTTCCGGCCTATCGCTTTGGAGCGATGTTTCTTCCTGAACGCGATATGCCAGCCGCGATAGCGCTGGTCGAGAAGGGAATCAGCGAAAACCCCAACGAGTGGCGGCTGTACCAAGACCTTGGATACATTTACTGGCAAGCCGGTAGGGCGTCGTCGGGCGACGAGCAGACCGCCAACTACGCAAAATCGGCCGAATGGTATGAAAGAGGGGGCGAGGTGTCCGGTGCGCCCTGGTGGATGCGCGACCTCGCGGGATTGATGAAGATCAAAGGTGGAAGTCGTGAGGCCGCTCGTGCGGTGTACTCGACCTACTTGACCAGCGACGATCAAAACGTCCGTGCCCAGGCAATTGAACGGCTGAAACAGTTACGTTCGCTGGACGAGTTGGACGCGATCAATTCGTTGGTCGCACGGTACAAGGAGCAGACCGGAGCATGCCCGTCAGATCTTCGAGTGCTTGCGTCGGGGGTTCGCTCGTTGAACCTGGACGTCAATGATCAATTGATACCGGTAGACCCGGATGGTTTTGCCTACACCTACAACCCTGCCAAGTGCAAAGCCGAGCTTGCCTGGGAATCCACCGTGCCGAGGTAACATAGACCTTAGTACCTGGTTCGGTAATCCCCGTGAAAGAGAACAGGGGACCGGGAATACTGTCCATGCTACCCGGCGGGCGTCCGCTTTAAATCAACTGTGATCGTCGCGCCCGAAGTTTTTATGCGTGCCCGCACGGGAATTCGAGCCGGATCGTCAGTTACCCACACCAGCATCTCTCCGCTGCGTTTGATGTAGCGGCCGTCGAACACTTTCGCGTCCAGCTGAATCGCTTTGTATTTGCCGGCGCCGATCTTGACCTCTTCACGTCTTATGGCAGTGACTTCAATGTTATAGATCTCTCCGCCGTCGCTTATCGGAATTGGGATCACGTCGGCATCTTTCAGCGGTTGGGTTCGCACGAAGTAGATTGCTGACAGGAGATCTTGAATCCACGCCGGCGACGGTCTCTCCTTGATGTTCGGCGCTTTCTTCGGGTTCGCCAGGTCGCGGTCAGTGTAGGTGATCATCCCGGCGTCGCGATCCACGACAGACTTCTGCTCACGCCGGAGCTTGCCCTCATCGAGGAGCTTGGTGGAACTATGCATCCCGAAGTCACTTTGGTTGACCATCGAGATGTAGCGGTCTTTGACTTTGACCCCGAAGAGTGCCGGGAAGAAGCCCTTGGATACCGCCTCCGCTTTCAGCTCGAACATCTCAGGTTTGGTTGAATCCGGTGGAGTTGAAACCGTGAGCTTCAATTCACCGATGATCCCTGAGAAGAACAGTTTTGAGAAACGCACGTTGTAAGTGAGCGTCTCACCACTCTTGAACGGAAGAGGCGCGGCAACTTTGGGCCGAACGAAAGCCACCTTCTCGGGCGATACTTGAGCCGAAGCCAGGCTTACGCCCAACATCAGCGAAGCGGCATAAACAAGCGCCTTCCTAAACATGACGTTCATTATATGAATGATGAGGCTGCTCGTGCCACCGTTGGCTAGCCGATCGCAATTGCAAGCTTAGCCGCAAGCAGCGCATACGCGACCAAAAACCCCAGGGCGGCACGGTACTCTCGATGCTTCATGTACTGCGAGACATCAAACTGACGTTGATGCCCGGGCTGAGAACGGTACGATATCGTGCCTTCCGAAGTCATCGAAGATGCCTGGTAAGGCGTGAAACGCGGAACAAACAAAGGCACCTGTTTGCTGTAGGGACCGTACTCTTCCGAGAACAATTCCCGCATAGTCTCGGCCTCCGCAAACATCACCGGAACGTAGATCAACAGATAGAACGAAGCGAACAAGGCGACGAACCAGGGTGCGCCCCCTCCCACCGCCACGCCTGTCCCCAAAAGAAAGGTACCGAGGTAAAGCGGATTGCGGGTGTGCGCGTAAGGTCCGGACGTTGTCAGCTCTTGATTCTTTTTCAAGTGACCCGACGCCCACGCTCGAATTGCCAGGCCGATGATCGCCACAAACGCACCGGCCGCGAGAGACGCCATCGTTGGGCGCGCCGAAATGAACAACAGTGGCGCGAGCACGAAACCCGCGGGCACTCTAATCCGTTGAGCTAGTTGTTTGAAAGTCATGTGCCTGGTGTTCTTTCGTGTTTGCCAGCCGGTTCAGGACCGCGCGCTTTACGACGCTAATGGGAATATCCAGACATTCCCAGTGCCAGCACCTTCGCCGATGGCAGTTAGGACGGCACCACAGGTCCCGGCCTACAGTAATGTCTCGTAGATCAAACGGACCATTTCGTTCCGGAGAGGTTGGTCCGTACAGCCCCACGATCGGAGTTCCGCTTGCCGCAGCCAGATGAAGCGGACCGGTGTCGCCGCCGACAAACAGTTCCGCGCGCCGCGCGAGGGCTACAAACTGTTTGAGAGTCGAAGCTAACGGGCGAACCGCCTCGGATCGCGCGTTCGACACAACGGTTCGCGCCAGGGCCTCCTCTCCCGGGCCGTAGGTTACAAACGACGACAGCCCACACTCGGCCCATATCCAATTGGCGAGATCCGCGTAGCGCTCTGAAGGCCACAGCTTTGTCGGCCACCCTCCCCCGGGGTTGATGATTGCGAACGATCCGCGCGAGTTCCCGGTCGCTGCGTCAACCGCTTTCTCATCATCCGCCGAGATTGCAATCGGAAACTCATAACAGTTGCTCGAAGGGCCGTCCTCGAACGCCGGTTTAGCGGGTGAGTTCTCGATCGCTGCGCGCGCGAGCGCGAGGTTCTTTTCGATGACGTGATTGAACCCTGACGTCTTCACTTGCTCCGTCAGCAACACCTTGCTGCCCTTTTCCCTCAGATCGCGCGTCTCAAATCCTATTCTTCGGTTCGCGCCCGAAGCAAATGCGACAACCCCTGACTTTATCAATCCCTGAAAGTCTATGGCGATGTCAACAAACCCACCGCCGTTCGCGCTGGGCGATTTTCGAAGTCGATGGAGTTGCGCTCGGATGTCGCCGATTGTTGCGCCGGTCAAAAGACCCTTACGCCACGATCGGGTGTCAATCTCGATCAGTTCATCAATAACCGGTGAGTTGGTTAGTATCGCGCTCGCGCGGCGCTCGGCAACCCAGGTGATGATTGCATCCGGCAACGTCCGTCTCAGCAGCGCGGCAGCGGGAAGCGTGTGCACGACGTCACCGATCGAGCTGAGTTTGACAATCAGAATACGCATTTGAGATGGTCGCGTCGAAGCCAGAGTATACCATCGACTACATCGGTCCGCCTCTCAATGAACCCCACGGCGAAAAGCAGACATTTCGGTATGATGAGGCTCCGAACCAGCGGAGCCCGTCAGGGCGCCGCGACCGTTGGGTCGAGGACTACCTCGAGAGGTTGGTTCTTTGATCTGCTATTCAAGCGCGTGGTAGAATGCGGCGCGACGGTAGCATAGATTTCGGTCTTGGGGCGGCGAGTCTCGTACGCCATTTAGGAGATTCGAGTCTATTATACTCTCCGGCAACCTATGAAGAGCATCAGCATACTCGGATCGACCGGCTCAATTGGGTTGAGCACCCTTTCCGTCCTTGATTCATTCCCAGACAAGTTTGTCGTGGCTGGTCTCGCGGCGGGCCGCGACATCGGCGGCTTGGCGCAACAGATTACACGCTACCAGCCGCGCCTCGTCTCTGTCGCCGATGAGCGGGACATCCCAGTTCTAAAGGAGAAGCTTCGAGCGTCGGGAGGCGTCCGGCTTCCGGAGATCAGTTTCGGGGTAGAAGGACTCATCGCAGTGGCTTGCCTCGACGGGGTCGATACGGTTGTTTCCGCAACTGTCGGCGCGGTTGGGTTCTTGCCGACCTACAAGGCCCTGTTGATGGGTCGTCGGGTGTGTCTGGCCAACAAAGAGACGCTAGTGATGGCAGGCGAGCTCATGACCAGGGCCGCCATCGAATCGGGTGCCGAGCTGCTGCCGGTCGACAGCGAGCACAACGCCCTTCACCAATGCATGCGAGGCGAGCACGTGCGGGAGGTCAAGCGGCTGATACTTACCGCGTCCGGGGGGCCGTTTCGAAATACACCAATCGAGCGAATACGCGAAGCGACTGTGGAAGAGGCCCTTGCTCATCCGACGTGGCAGATGGGTGCAAAGATCACGATCGACTCTGCGACTCTCATGAATAAGGGCCTCGAAGTCATTGAGGCCGGCTGGCTGTTTGGCTTCACCGCCGATCGCATCTCAGTAGCCGTGCATCCGCAATCAATAGTTCACTCAATGATCGAAATGGTGGACGGCTCGATTATCGCCCAGTTGGGTGTGACCGATATGCGGTTGATGATCCAGTACGCGCTGACCTATCCGCACAGGCTTCACACTGAGCTACCGCCACTCGGCTTTGATAAGCTCGCGCGCCTCGAGTTCTTCGAGCCGGATGTGACACGATTTCCGTGTCTGCGTCTGGCTTACCAAGCGATGCGAGAGGGTGGAACGATGCCGGCAGTTTTGAGCGCCGCCAACGAAATCGCGGTCGCGTCGTTTCTCGATCGGCGAACAAAGTTTATGGAGATTCCCAGCGTGATCGAAACGACGATGGAAGCGCACAGGACCCAACCGTGCTCCAGTATCGAAGCCGTCCTGGAGGCCGACCGATGGGCGAGATCATATGCCGAACGGCTGACCAAAAGCGACGATGCGAAGAAGTCGGAAGTCGGTAAACAGAACCGCTAAGCCAGGCGATCGCAGGCACAACTCGGCCGAGTCCCCCCTCTTTGCATTAGACCTACTGCGTGCATAGACCTTCTGCTCGCTGCTGTAGACACTCGGCGTTCGCTACGATAGACTTGAGCCAGTTTACGGTTCGATGATCGTGTAGCGCTGATGATATGGGTCGCCAGCGAAATCAAGCTGCTGTAAGGAGATAGTTTTGGCAACGCTGATATATTACATAGTGCCTTTTGTTCTCGTCCTTGGTGCGTTGGTGGTGATCCACGAGTTCGGTCATTTCATAGTCGCGAAGTCTTTCGGAATTCGAGTCGACGTATTTAGCGTTGGATTTGGCAAACGTCTGTTGGGAGTTAAGAAGGGCGACACCGATTATCGTCTCAGCCTCATACCGTTGGGCGGTTATGTGAAAATGGCTGGCGAGAATCTGGATGAAGAGCGAACAGGCGCGCCCGACGAGTTCATGTCGAAGCCAAAGTGGCAACGCCTTTGCGTCGCCGTTGCCGGTCCGGCAATGAACATCCTTCTGGCGCTCGCCATTCCAGCCGGTATGGCGATGATGCGCCATGAAGTGCCCGCCTATCTCGATAAGCCCGCGTTTGTAAAAGCCGTCGAGCCCAACTCTCCCGCCGAGCAAGCCGGTCTTCAACCGGGCGACTTGATCGTCAAGGCGGATGGAAGAACTGATCCCAAGTGGCGTGACCTGGAAGACACCATCGCGGTGAACCCGGAACAAGCCATACCGCTGACTATCAAGCGCAACGGCGAGACCAGGGAAATCACCCTGCACATTGGCTCGCGGGCATTCGATCAAGAGAAGATCGGGTACTCGGGGCTTAGAGCTGAGGATCTCCGACTGACCGTTAGAGAGGTGAAACCGGGTATGCCGGCAGCAGAAGCCGGCCTCAAGGCAGGTGACAACATTATCGCAGTCAACGGCGCGAGGGTTGAGCAGAACAGGTACGGCCAGGAGGAAATCATCCGAGTGATTCGCAGCAGCGCCGACAAGTCTCTGACTCTCACGGTAAAGCGCGACGATGCCACTTTGGATATCACAGCGATCCCGCGAATCGATCAGGGGGAGTTGCTATTAGGGTTCGTCCAAGTAATAACCGGCAGCGAAACTGTGAATCAGCGACTGCCACTGTTAGCAGCCCTCCGATACTCGCTCGACGAGAACATTCGGATAGTTCAACTCACCCGGACAGCGCTCGGGCAAGTGTTTGTAGGCAAGCGCTCGGCGCGCGACACGCTTACCGGTCCCGTGGGGATCGCTCAGATAGTCGGCCAGGCGGCGGAGGAAAGCGCGGGGCAAGTCGTCAGACTCGCGGGGATATTATCGCTAAACCTGGGGATCTTTAATCTGCTGCCGATACCTGTGCTCGATGGTGGACTCATTTTTATGATTCTACTCGAGGCGCTCCTCGGCGTTTTCGGGTTGCCCCTGAGTCTGCGAATCAAGGAGCGCATGATGCAGGTTGGCCTGGTTATGCTGATGCTGCTGATGGGCTTTGTCATCTTTAACGATATCTCGAAGCGCTGGCTTCGTAGTTCAACACCGCAGATAGAGCAGCCCGCGAACAAATAGCCGCTAGCGTCGGACTCTGATATAGTGGCGCACTCGACGAATAGCTGCTTGCCTACAGGTACTTGAGCTTTAGTATTTAGGGGCACGCGTAAGCTGTCAACAATCAACGCATCTATCCCTTACGGCGGATACTCTTTCGACTATGCGGAAGCTTCGTATCGGAATAATCGACCTCGTCTCAAAAGGGCCTACTCGGGCAATGTTCGCGCGAGTGATGAACGCCAATTTCGCGGCGATCATGCCACAGGTGATAGCGGTGTGGTGCGAAGAACAGGGACACGACGTCACCCTGGTGTGTTACACCGGTTTTGAGAATCTGGTCGACGAGTTGCCGGACAACGTCGATCTTGTTTTTATTGGCGCGTTCACCGAGGCGGCTCAACTTTCGTACGCTCTCAGCAACCTCTTTCGATCCCGAGGCGCCATCACCGTGCTCGGTGGTCCACACGCTCGCTGCTACCCTCAGGATGCTGTTAAGTACTTTGACTACGTGTTGGGATTCACTGACAAACAGGTCGTTTGCGATCTCCTGGAGGACTGCTGTCAGCACCGGCCAATCGGCGTCCGAATGGCAGCGGGCCAGCAGCCTGGAGCGCTCCCCGGAGTGCGCGAGCGATGGAAGTTCATTGAGCCCACCCTCCGGAAAGCACCGTTCATAAAGATGGTGCCGATGATCGGCAGTCTGGGGTGTCCGTACACGTGTAGCTTCTGTATCGATTCAGTCATTCCATACCAGCCGCTCGACACCGAAGTGATCAAGGAGGATTTGCGATTTCTCCTGAGTAAGTTCAAGCGGCCCCTGGTTGGCTGGCATGACCCGAACTTCGGGGTCCGGTTCAACGACGTCATGGATGCGATCGAAGAGGCGGTGCCGCCGGACAGCATCGACTTCATCGCCGAAAGCAGCCTGTCACTGCTGTCGGAGGATCATCTGAAGCGTCTCAAGCAAAACGGCTTTAAGGCGCTTCTGCCAGGTATCGAATCATGGTACGACCTTGGCAACAAGTCAAAAACCGGAAAGACGACGGGGATGGACAAAGTCAGGCAGGTTGCCGATCACGTAAACATGATCTTGAGATACATGCCTTACATACAAACCAACTTTGTCCTGGGCCTCGACGTGGATGAAGGAGCAGAACCATTCGAGCTGACAAAACGCTTTGTTGATCTTGCGCCTGGAGCGTTCCCCGGGTACTCGTTGCTGTCGGCGTTTGGACAAGCGGCGCCGCTCAACCTGGAATACCAGCGCGCAAACCGCGTTCTGCCGTTCCCGTTTCAATTCCTGAACAACAACCAGGCGATGAATGTGAAGCCGAAGAACTACTCCTGGCCGCAGTTCTACGGCCACGTGATCGATTTGGTCAAGTACACCTATTCGTGGCCTGCAATTCTCAAGCGGGTCAAATCGAACAAGGGCATGATCCCCCGTTGGATGAACGTGGTGCGAGCCGTATCGTCGGAGGGATTCGGCAGGATCAAGTACCACGGTGAGGTTCGAAACCGTCTCGACACCGACAGACCGTTCCGGCGTTATTTCGAACAGGAAACCGCCGAACTTCCACAGTTCTATTTGGACCTTGCGCGAAGAGATCTCGGGCCGCTATGGGAGTGGCTGCCGGAGGGTGCGATGGATCACGATCCTAACGCATATCTGAAGTCAGCGATGGCCGCTTGCTAAATTTCTTTCACTTTTCTCGTGAACTCGTCTGTATGCCTAACACTCGTAAAGGACCGCTTTAGGGAGAGAGATGAACCTGCGTCCTGAAGCGGGAGGTGGCTAGTGACGCTGTTATGTTTGACAAATCACCGCCACGTCTGTACAGTGGTGGCGAATCGAGCCTAGCGCACTCCCTTCTTCAGCTTTTCTGGAATGCTCCAGTCCATCTGAATCCGGCTTTTTTTCAGAGTTTATGTTCACAGCCAATTCGTCGATGATATTGAAGGCCAAAAGGGCTGCGGCAACCGCCTCATCGAACGAGGCCTTTGATAAGCGCGGCGACAGTCGAGGGAACTCTCGAGGGGTCGAGACTTCTGAGGTGTCCAACTCGACGCACCGCAAGCTTGCCGCGACAGCATGCGGCTAGCGTTCTTTGATTTTGGGAGGCGGATTGTCCGGCCTCTCGCTACACACCTGCTCTCCGGCAAACAACGGAGATGCGTTCGGGTCGAATGTGGCCCGGACGGTCAAACCGCTTGAAGAGCAGACAATCGTTCACTCGTTAGAGGCCTCGCCCGAAGACTCGGGCGCCGACAGTATCCGCCCGCAACCGTTCCTGCGAAACCGCTCGGCCTGCTTCCAACCCTAACCAAGAAAAGGAAATCACTATGTCAGCAAAATTGTTTGTGGGTAATCTTTCGTATGAGACTACCAGCGATGAGATTCGAGACCTCTTCAGCGAGGTCGGTGCGGTGGAGTCGTGTCAGGTCATAACGGACCGTGACACTGGTCGTTCGAAGGGTTTCGGCTTCGTCGAGATGAATTCGAAGACAGATGCCAGCGCAGCCAAGGCGAAATTCGATGGGCAGGAGATGCACGGGCGCGCTCTCAAAGTCGATGAGGCCAAACCCAAGACCGACAGCCGCAACAACGGCGGCGGCGGCTACGGCGGATCAAGGTACTAAACCGTTGATCGGCAGAAACCGGCCGGGAAGAGAACGGACCGCGCTCTCTTCCTGGCTTTACAACGGAAGGGCTGTGAATCGTTTGGGTTCATAGCCGTCCAACTCGAAGGGCAGTGATGAAAGTGCGTTTGATCAAGCCGGATGCTTCAATCCGCGAGGAGAAAGCTAAACGGCAGTCAGTTGAAGTCCCAGTCATCGAGACCATCCGGTCGTGGGTACGCGAGTTTCAGTTGAGCAAAGCCAGTCGCGCTCGATTGGACTTCGAGCGGGTAACCAACCGGCGCAAGGCCTAACCCGCGCGCAACTCTCGCGCGATCGGGCAGCAAATCAAGCAGCCAAATCTGGATCGACGGCGACCTGAGTTGTTACTTCGGGAGCTTCCCGGCGGTAGCTCGAAGCGACAAGCCCCTCGCGGACCAACTTCAGTATTGTTCGCCGATTCTGGAAAATAATCTTCAACCACGCCCGCTTACCCAACTGTGGAAAGTAGATGCCGCGAAAGCACAGGCGCGCGATAAGGATGTTTATCCGGTACCCAAATCCTTTGTCTCGAATTGATTCAACGGCGTGCGCGATGGCCTCTGGGCTGTAGGAGCTGCTCCACGCGTGATTAACCTCCGCATGGGTCTGATCGATGCTCATCTTGAGCGGGGTATGAGCCATCTTGTATGGCTGGAAGTCTAGCCAGTGCTGCGGCCGAGTGAGACGACCAGCGGCTTGCAACCGCTTGTAGAGAGGTGTTGAGGGAAACGGTATCAACGTTCCAAAGACAGGAAGTCCGGCTGGCCAACTGCGAATCTGATCAAGCGTACGATCGGCGGCGCCCTGCGTGTCGTTATCCAACCCGAATATAAAGGACGTGATCGCGTGGATGTTGCGCTGCGCGAGTCTCTCCAGAACTCCCTGGTACTCGTCGGGTTTATTGAAGCTCTTGTTCGCAATTGCCAGATTGGTGGTGTCTACCGACTCCATCCCGATGAATATCCATTTCCCGCCTGAAGCGGCGATCAGATCGATCAGTTCGTCATCGCGCAACAGATTTGCGCTGATCTGAGCGATCCAGTTCATCTGCGCGCCGGCGGCGATAATATCCCGTAGCAGTGATTTTGTGCGCTTTGGGTTGATCGCGAAATTGTCGTCGATAAAGAACACCGCAATCTGCCCCGCCTCTGTACGGGCGCGGGCCTTCAGCCGTAACAGTTCGCTCACAACACTTTCATTCGTGCGAAATCTGATCGAGTCTCCGAAGAATCCGGTTACCGTGCAGAACTCGCATCCGTACGGACAACCACGGCCGGATTCAACCGGAATCAGCCGAAAGGTGCCCCACCCGCCAAACAGTCGGCTCAACATCGGGGCAGCGAATTTAGGAACCAGGTTGAATTGATCCAGATTCATCGACTCCCAGGGAATCGTCGGATAAGGTTGGAGACTAGGCTTGCGTTCCTTGCCTGCCTCGTCGAGCGGCTCATAGATCTCTTTGAGCTGCCCGCGTGCTGCATCCTCGACTATCCGCGGCCAGGTTTCATCGGCTTCACCCAGAGCCACAGCATCGGCGTGACGCGGGCCGCCATTTCGCCCCAGAGCTTCATCCGGTACCTCGGTCACGTGAGGGCCGCCCATCACGACCGGCACGCCAATGGCGCGAATCGCATCGGCCATTCTGTAGGCCTTTTGGATCATTCTGGTCATTGCCCCAATCCCGACCAGACCGATTTTGTTCTCGCGAACGAACCGAGCGATTCCTTCTTCATCCATTCGCTGAGCGTTGCCATCGATGAGGAACACCTGATGTTCTGCGGGCGTCAGCGCTTCGAGGAGAAACATCCAAAGATGCGGCATAAAATTGCGAGTTACACCATTATCAGGATTGAAAAGCAGAATTCTCATAGGGGTCCTTTCTTGCTTGAACGTCAGGAATGAAATCGTGTGCCCGTGCAGCTTTCCTCCCGGACGAATGCGCCTTTGGAAAGACCCGGAGTCACTCATCCGAGCCGAAATCGTACCCGGATTGCCATCCGTCTGATTGCAGTCGCTGGATAGCCGAAGGAGAGCCTGAGAAAATTGAAGGCGAGTGAGAAGCGGACATAGCCTCGATCGGGGATCACATGCCTTTGGTCAAACTCAAGGGTTCCTTTCGAGCCACGCGGATACTATCACAGTTGGATGGATGTACACAGTGGAAAACTGCCCTCTGAGTTTCCGCTGAGCCCTGACCCAGTTGAAAAATGGACGATAGAGGCTACAAGCGGGCCTAAGGCGCGATGTAATGAGTCATAACAAGATCGGTGTAGGTCTGATAGCGGCCCTCGTCGAAGTCTTTGAGGAAGACACTTATCAGCTGCAATAACGTCGTTGTCCGATGTCCTGCGAGTTGTGCCGGATGCGTAAAGCGGGTGTTGGGCACTGCGCGGATGAAAAGGCTCTTGTCGGTTGTTGGCAGCTTGCGCACATTCTCCGCGAAGCCGCTGAACACGCCGTTCTGGAACAAGGTACTGCTCAACGTTGGATGTGTAAAAGGCGGATACCGTGATGCCACCTTTCCGCAGATAATCTCCGATCCCCGCCATCGCTTTCTTGCCCGCAAAATCACCTACCACCGGGATCACAAGATTCTTCCGATGTAAGTCCCGA
The DNA here is from genome assembly GCA_963737945.1 of Blastocatellia bacterium. Taxonomy (GTDB): domain Bacteria; phylum Acidobacteriota; class Blastocatellia; order UBA7656; family UBA7656; genus Onstottus_A. The sequence continues at coordinate 204,711 of CAVTUR010000006.1, forward strand.
ACGAATTCATAGTCCTCTTTGGTTGCAAGAAAGTTTCCAAGCTTTCCATACTGGTCCGGTTCTACGATGAGCTCCTTCAAACTTGGGAACCACCCGCCGCGCGAACCCTCCATCCGATAGGCGATGTTCAGCCCATCGTCTCGAAAGTTTCTGTATACGTAATCCAGACTTGTCTGATCGGCCTCCGATAGTTGGATTTGAAAGTCTTCCTTTATCTTCCTTCGAATGGCCGCAAGATTCGATGCGTACGCGGCATCGTCCGCCGGAACCTTGCTGATCAGTTTGAGAATCTCAGTCACCGGGGTTTCGGGTAGTGGTGCGTTGTCTCTATGTAGCGGCTTGCTAAGCAGTAAAGAAAGGTACTGGGCTCTACTTGTTGCGAGATGAAAGATGGCCTTGAACATCAGGTGCTGAATGATTGCCTGGCGGCGGATGTCAATCAGAAAAGCGATTCGCGGTCGAACTTTTGCGATGTATGTAAAGTTTTGCTCCGGACCGACTCCGATGTAGGCTCCGCCGGTTACGCCGAGCTCGCGCAGTTTGCCCACGACGTGCAAATAGGATGTCTCATTCGAGGTAAAATTATCCGACCGGAAATAGCCGCCGTCTTCGGACAAGTCGCGGGCAAGCCTGGAGAACTCCGCGGCTGAGAGGCCGTCCTCACCGGCCTGTCCACGCAGCCGCCACACAGACTGAGGCGCCGATGCTGCGTTGGCAACCAGCGCAAGTGCGAGAACGGATGCCACCAAAAAGCCGCGCCAGCTTGACCGATGACGGCTCACATCGAATCCGATGACAGGCCCCTGACGCCTTAGGTTTTGTCGAAGACGGTGAGCGCCACGCGGCAGCAACTGGTTCATCCCGGTTCTCCGTTGCCTCGTTTGGACGAAGCGATCATCGCGACTTTGATCTTACAGGACGGCGTGACGACAGTGTTGGTCAACGAGCGCGGATCAATGGTTGAGGCCCGACTCGATCGAGTCGCCGATGGCCGGTTGGTCGACCAAGGGCTGCTCGGTGAGTCCCCCGCCACACACAGCCAACTGCGCGATCACCGACGCTTCCTCACCGGGGAGCTGTCGTGCCAGAGCAAGCGCAACATCAAAGTCCGCCTTCGCCAGGACCGCCAGAGTGCTGTCGAAGCTTGCCGCGTAGAGCTCGTCGAGAGTAAACGCATTAGCAGTTTTCACGCGTGTTTCCAACCCGACCCTCTCTTCCTTTGGTGCTTCCTGTTGCCCGACAAGGTCGTTGACTGCCTTGACCGCTGACTGCAGGACTTCGAAGCTTCGGAGGGTATCGAATGCCGAGAAGCTGCTGGCGATCATCACCAGCGATCTCGCGCGCTCGATCGTAGGCCGCGCCCGCATCAGGCACGCCGCCGCCTCATCGAGGAACTCGGACGCACGCACATTATCTTTTGTAGCTCGCGCCGCGTTGCTGAGCAACACAAGCAGTTCTACCCGCGCAGATTCACTAGTAATCCGGCGAGTCAGTGCAACTGCGTCGTCAAGTCGCCTCTCAATTGAATGCCGCCGCACGATCTGAACCAGCACGCGGTCGCGAGTCGCGGCATCCGAGATTTTTAGCGCCGTCGTTTGCGCGTCTTTGAGTTCCGATTGTCCAAGCCACGCTAGCGCCGCTCTTGCATAAAGCGAATCCCTTTCCGTGGGGTCCGTCGACTCGATAGCCTCACGGGCGATATCATCCGGGGCGCTGATCTTCAACGCACCGGGATCGATCGCCTCATCATAAGGCGCCCGAATCATTTTGATCGCTCACGTAGCCTTTCAATTGATCGAGCCGGTAAGGCAGATAGTGCCCAAACAGATCGGTGAGCTGGCGCCCAATAAAGTACAGCTCCGCAGAGTCGTCGAGCCTGGTGCTCCTTTGCGTCGCTGATCCTCGTCCCGCAACTTGATCGAAAGCTAAATTCAAGAACCGCAAGACGAGCGGCCTATTCAAAGGGTGCTTTGACCCCGAGTTCACCACTGAAACGAGATACGAGCCAAGGGTGTGAACATCCGCCAGATCGACTTGCGAGGACTGCTCGAGCCGCGCTACGGCATTCGAGAACAGCAGATCGGCTCGTTCCGCATCTTCGGTTCGCATCAGGGTAAGCAGGCTCGCCAGATTCGAAGATACGCCGAGTGCGAGGCTCATCTGAGCAAATGCCATCGCTTGCGGAGGGTCTCGGTCGACCACCTGTAACGCAGCGCTCATCAGGAGCTCGCAACGCTCGATGTCCTCACGCGGACTTGTCGAGACGAGCCCAAATGGGGCGCGCGCCAATCCACCCCCAGTCGAACCGCAATCGGGTGTCGCGCCGTCACCGCAGCTATTCCTGGAAATCTCGATTGAATCGGCGAGGCCCCGCGCAAGCTCTTCGGCGAGTTCCGGGTCGCGAGCTGCAATTTGATTGAGTAGCTCAGTGCGTAGTTGGCGCTTTTCCTCGAGAGACGACGGGCGATCGGTCGATTTGGTGGCGTCGGTGCTGGCTGGATTGTCTCGGTACTTCGATGAACCATTCGGTACAAGCGACTTGAATGCGCGTTGATAGATTGCACGGGCGCGTTCAGGGTCTTGCGCCCAGAGTAATTTCGCGGCCTGGGACTGGGCTCGGACTGCGAATCCAAGGTTCTCGGAAGCGCGCGCCTGATCAGCCAATTGCTCGAGCAGAGAGACTATTCTCGCATTCTGTTGTGAGATCCATTCAGATTTTTGCTGGGCGATTGACTCAAACTCTTGCGCGGCGGGAGTAATGGGCCGCTGACTCTGGCCACACACTACTCTACCTGCGAGGGCCAGGGCGATGGATACTGCGAAGCTTCTAACAAGCATCCACGGCATGCAGCGAATTTAACACGTTGCGGGAAGAGGGCAAAAGCGAAAGTGGGGTGGCAAGCGTTATCAGTCTCCAGTCGGAGTATAGCGATTCGATCAACTGGCCATACTTTTCCTCAACAACTCTCCGCTTCACTTTCAGCGTGGGTGTCAGTTCTCCGCCGTCGATACTGAATTCTTCTGCCAGCAGGCCGATGCGTTTTACTTTCTCATAGTCCGCGAGTTCGCGAGTTAACCGACTCACGTCTGCCTTGATCATATCGACTATGCGCCGGTCCGCTATCAGCTCTTGCTTGTCGGACGTGGTGAATGCCTTGCTCTTTTGCCCATGTACGCAGGCGTTCGAAGTCGGGCACAATCAAGGCGGAAACAAATTTACGCTTGTCTCCGACTACGACTGCTTGCTCAATGAATTCGCTTTGATTGATCATCCCTTCGATCATTTGAGGTGCTACGTATTTGCCGCCTGAGGTTTTGATCAGATCCTTCTTGCGGTCAGTGATGAATAGAAAGCCGTCTGGATCTAAGAGGCCAATGTCACCGGTCTTAAACCAACGCTCGCTTTCCTCCGCTTCGTTTGTGAAGGCCGCCGCGGTTTCTTCGGTCTTGTTGAAGTATCCTCGGAATACGTGCGGCCCGCGCGTCAGTATCTCGCCGTCTTCAGCGATCTTTATTTCGAGGCCCGGGAGCGGCCGCCCCACGGATCCGATTCGATTGTGATCGAGCGTGTTGACGGCAATCACTGGCGACGTCTCAGTCAGGCCGTACCCTTGAAGGACGGGTATCCCGGCGCCAGTGAAGACCAGCGCGAGCTCAGACGGAAGCGCTGCGCCTCCCGACACCATGCGGAGTATTCTTCCTCCGACCGCGGCGCGCAGCTTGGCGAAAACGAGATGGCTGGCGATTTCGCTCTGAAGCTGCAACAACGGAGGCAGGGGCTCTTATTTGGTCAGGTATTGCGCAGACCGCCGCGCGACACCAAGCGACCATTCGAAGACTCGTTTCTTCAATCGTCCACCGTCGGCCGCGTTCTTCTGCATTCGAGCGTAGATCTTCTCCAACAACCGCGGCACGGTTGACATGAGCGTAGGGTGCACGTCCTGGATGTCTGCGGCTACGGTCTCGATTCCGGTCGCGTAGTTGATCTGCACTCCGCGATTGAGGCAAAGGTACAGCACCATACGCTCGAATATGTGGGATAGCGGAAGAAACGAGAGCATCAACCCGCCTGACTCTATCCGGAGAAACGTACCCGAGGCCAGTGCGTTGAAGGTGACATTTGAGTGCGTCAGCAGCACGCCCTTGGGTTCTCCCGTCGTTCCCGACGTGTAAATTATCGACGCCAGGTCCGAAGCCAGCACGTCGGATGAGACCGCCTCGTACAACCCCGGCTGCGCGGTTGCCAGACGCGCGCCCTCTTCTTCAACCGAGTTGAACGATATCAGGTTCTCTCCGTCGTCGATCGCCTGAAACGGAATAATGTGGATGTCCTGAAATTTCTTGAGCGCAGCCATCTACCCGTCTCATCTGGCGTGCTGTTGAAACGAACAGAAATTTGGGTTCCGACTCTCGCAGAATGTATTCGACCTGATGCGGCGGCTGGGTCGGATAGATCGGAACGCTGACTGCCCCGATGGACAAAACCGCGAAGTCGGTGATCGTCCACAGGGGTCCGCTCTCAGCGAGTATTGCGATGCGATCGCCCTTCCGAATGCCGAGGCGATAAAGTCCAAGCGATACGTTGCGAACGCGCTCCAGCAAACGCTCGGCTGTCATGCCAACCCAGGCCTTGTCCTGCTTAAAGCGCAAAACCTCCCGGCCGGGCACTGCAGCGACTGCCTGCTTGAGCAGTTCTACAAGCGTCTGTGGCTTGTGATCTTCCATTTCTCTGTCTTGTACCTGAGCTAATGCGATCGAAAGGCGCGGTCATTGTAGTTCGGTGGCTGGAGGATGTAAATCAAATTTGGCTTTTGATGAAGGTCTGGCAGCGTCAGCCGCAGCATTCCCGCGACATCAGGGTGCAATGCTGGCCGATGGCGTCCGCTCAATTCTTTCCGGGGCCCATCGTGGCCTCGTTAAATTCTTCTTCGATTTCCGCGGCGGGCGCCACCGCGATCATGCCGTGACGCACAAGGTAGATGCCGGTGAAGATTACGACCGCACCGGCGAGTTGTCCGAGGGTTGGCGACTCGCCCAGCGCAGGCCAGGCCACAAGCAACGCCACGATGGGGGTGATGTTTGAATATAACGCAGTACGCGTCGATCCAATTCTTTTGACCCCGTAGCTCCAAATGAGATATGCGAGCGCAATTGCGAACAGACCGCTATAGACGACGCCGCTCCACGCTACCGGCCGAACCCGAGACCAGTCCTGTCTGAGCAGCGACGGCGCGCATATCACCAACAAAAGGGGAGTGCCGCTGGTCATCATTATTGTAGTGGCCTTCAAGGAGCCGTAGGTGTGCATCAGTTGCCTGGACCCGACCGTGTACACCGACCAACACACGGTTGATGCCAGTAGCAGGCTGTCACCCAATACCGTTTCACCAAGCGAGATTTCGCCGCGTCCGCTGACGACGATCATTACGATTCCCGCGAACGCCATCAGCAATCCGGCAACCCCGCGCCCGGTGAAGTATTCGTGTTTGCGAATTCGCCCCAGGATCGCGGTACAAAGCGGGGTAGTCGCTAGAATGAGTGCCGCGTTACCGGCTCGGGTGTGCGCCATCCCTATTATGAAAAGCGACTGGTAGCAGGTGTTTCCGAGCAAACCAAGTAGGAAGAGGCGCCGCGCGTCTCCTGGCGCAAGCCTGACGCCGTCGCGCCTCAACAGGGCAACTATCAACATCACTATTGAAGCAAGTGTGAATCGGAGCGCATTGAAGCTGAGTGGCAGCAGGTCCTCTAGCGAGTACTTGATTACGGTGAAGTTCGATCCCCAGATCAACGCCATCAAAAGCAGAAGGAGGTCCGTTGAACCCACACCTGAACCGGTTGGATGAGCCTCCTCTCCGGGCGATCGATCAGTGTTGTGTTTAGACTTTGACACTAGTCCAGGAGAGAAGCGCGATGGTGGGCCGGGCCGTAGTGATCTTAAGGTCGGCGCCGGAAGGGCCCCTTTCTATCAGGTCTACGCCTCGGCGCGTCATCCCTGTTCGTTTGGAGGCGAAGGGTGACGAAGGTTCTTGGCCCTGAAACGACAGCTGTCTGAGAATTGAGCATTCCGCCGCTTGGACCCAGCGCGGCTACGCGCACGGAATGCCCAGGTGTAAGACCGCATTGTAGCCAGTGCCCCTTTGGCCCGGTGTGCCCGGTAAAGCGACCGCCGTCGGCCTCATCCATTAAGCCGACTCTCGTCCCCCTCGCTAACTCGCCATCGGCATCCAAAACAGTAACCAGCACGCATGCTCCCTGCACCGGTGCAGGTGGGGGCACGGCATCCGCACCCGGTGGGGCTGGCACGACAGGCTGCGGCGTAGTCAAGGAAACGATGGGTTGCTGCACTGATGCGGCTTTCTTATCAGCTCTCTCGTTTGCTTCCGTCGCTCTCTTTTGAGCCTCTGTCAGGGCGCCATCTCGTTCGGTCTGGCGGCGGGCTTCAGCGGCCGGTTTCTTGTCGTCGCCGGCCTGCTGGTTGTCAGGTTGAACAGCCGGCGAAGTCGCGGACGGGGAGTCCGGCGAAGGTGACGCAGCAGTCTCAGCTGCAACCGAATTCGAAACCGGGGCAAGTTGCGTTCGGCCAGGGCCTCGCAACACGAAGTACGCTGTCGCAGCGAGAGCCAGCAGGAGGATAACTACTGCTGCGGCGGCCATCTGCTTTCCCCGTGATTGTTCGGGCCTGGCTGCTTCAACCGTCGTGTCCGGAACTGGAGCCTGGATCAGCGGAAAGGAGATAATCTTGAGTGCCCCGGTGTCTTGATTTGTGACCGACACAACGCGGGTTGCAGTCGCGCCGGATGGCGCGGTTGCTCTAATCTCGTGCTCGCCCGGTTTGAGGCTTACCGTAGCGCGGCCATCTTCACCGGCGTGGGAGACTGCCTCCGACCCAACAAACAGGGTGGTGCCTGCTGGAAGGCTTTCAACCACGAGCACCGCTGTCTTGATCTCGTCCGCACCGTTTAGCTTCAGGGTGTCGAGTCCGCCCGCTGAAGTGCTCTCAGCTGGGGACATCGCAACGGTGGCCCGAGCCGGAATAGCGACTTGGAGGTCCGTCTGTCGTCCTTCTTCGAGGGCTACGTTGATTCGGTATTCATTGAATCCCTCCTTCAAAACGCGCACCCTATGCAATCCCGGTGTGAGTCCATCAACGAGTAGCTTCCCTCGGATCGCGTCCGATGTGCCCCGAAGCAGGTCATCGACATAGACCTCGGCGCCGCCAGGCGAGGTGCTCAATAAAAGCCCAGAGTTGCTGAGGACGACAGTCGCAGCATCTGCGCTCGCATCGCTGAGGCTTCTGAGGTCTTCAAGCATCTCGTCTGCCGATTGGTAACGTTCTTCCAGGAGCTTTGCGGCTGCGCGCCGCGCGATGCGTTCAAGTCCCACAGGAACGCCAAACGGGTTCAGCGCGGGCAACGGCTCGCTTTGATGCAACTCGCGCATCTCGACCCAATAGCGGGCAGGATCGCTTGCCTTCGATTCAAATGGAGGTTTGCCTGTCAGCAACTCGAACAGGATTATCCCCGCGGCGTAAAGATCCATCCGCGGGTCATCGCCGGCGGCCCCGGTCATCCGTTCCGCCGCCATGTAAGTCGGAGTGCCGAAGCCCTCCCCCGCGAGAGTCAAGTTCTCGCCTCCGATCATCCTGGCGATTCCAAAGTCGAGCACTTTGATTCGGAGCGAGCCTCCGTCCCCAACGAGGATGATATTGTCAGGCTTTAGGTCTCGATGAATGACTCCGTTCCGATGAGCGTAGCTTACGGCATCGAGCACCTGGGTGAGTACGCTGACCGCGCGGCCCGGGCTCATCGGGCCCTTCTCGTGGATCTCGTCGCTCAGCAGCATACCGGAGATAAACTCCATCACCAGATAGTAAGAGCCGTTGTCCTCGCCAAAAGTGTAGAGGCGGGGCAGATTCGGATGGTCCAGCCTCGCCATCGCGACGGCCTCTTGAAAGAAGCGTTGCTTTATGACCTGGTTGCGTGTGTGCTTTTTGTGGAGCTCCTTGATGGCAACAATGCGGCCGGGGGTGTTGACGTCTTCGGCTTTGAAAACAGAGCCAAACCCGCCGCTTCCCACATAGTCAGTGATCTGATAATTCCCAATGCGTCTGCTGCTCATAATTGCTCCGCGTCGCCTGCGGGTTGGAAACAACGCGTTCCTGGCTGTGGGTGTTATTCCCGCGCTTGCAGCGGTATTTTTACACAAGCCCTTACCTCAGTCAACACACCCACCGCTCAGCCTCCTAAGACTACGCGAGGATCATCAAAGGCCGAAAAAATCGCCTGAAACGAAGCGTCGCTGATCACATCGGGCTTGTCAACCGGAGCCAAGCTGTGTAAAGGTTAAGAGCCCCACACGCTTGATTGTTGCGACCGGCTCAACGCAGCAGACGGCGAGCCCCACGGGCTGTCGATATGAAGCAGGCGCAGTGTTACTCACCCCAAGGAACGCACGGGCGCAAAGGAGTTAAATGAGAAGTTCCGCTCAACTTGAACGACGACGTTTCGAGCGTGCCCCTATCAACGCCCAGGTTGAATTCGAACTCACGAACAGCAGCAGCGGTCCCTCTCGCGTCAGAAAGCATATGGCGAACATCAGCACCGGCGGGTTATTCATTAACACCGAGGAGCCGATCCGCGCGGGAACGAGAATGGTCGTCCGTTTCGAGATCCCCAATAACAAGCACAGAGTGATTGCGGTGTCCCGCGTGGTTTATGTAAAGAAAGGATTGGGTCTTGGGGTTGAGTTCCTAAGCCTGGACGATGAGGACCGCGAAGAGATTGAGGCGTACATAGCAACATTGAAGCCAATGTCACGCGTTTCATAATTCGCGACTCGCTTCCGAAGCCGATTCATCCCCCGATTACGGCATTGTTCGCTTGAAAAATAAACTCTTGTAAAGGCATGGGGCGTGTGCAATAATCGCCGCGATTTGAGCGTATGTCCCTCTCAATTGAAAACTGCCTCAGACTCACCGGCTTGAGTCCGCAGCGACTCGCCCATAGACCGGTCCGAAGCCGGATTCGCTCGCGACTCCGACCTTGATATCGAGGTTTGTATGCCGTTCGAAGTGGCGCACACGCAATGTCCATTGTGCAAGCGACAGGTGCCTGCAAACTTACCTGATTATCCGCTGAGCACGCGGCTTTGCGAACCGTGCCAAACGATGGTGTTGAAGGCTTTTCCAGGGGCCAGCTCTGTCAGCGCGGTCCGGACCACACCGGTCCAGCAGAACGGAGCCCGCGCGACGGTTATCGATCTGCCGGCACTCGCTCACCTGACGATGTCCTCGCCCGCACCGGTTGAAAACGGACCGGCATATGCGTCGACGTCAGAACACGAAGCGGAATCTCAGATCCGGTTTGACTCACCGGACTCGTGAACGTCGACTTCTACAAATACGAAGGTTTTGATCGTCCGATGATCGAGTCGACGCCGATGGAGATGAGTCCAACAAATTCACCGGAGTTAATGCACGACGTGCTGCCTCCGATCCCTAAAGGCGAAGATCCGGATCACCAAACCCTCACAATCGAAGGAGTCCAATCCAACTATTCCGAAAACGGAAAGTCTGAACACCGCATGAAGAGTTGTCAGAGGGATTCGAGCAATTTATAGGTGCCGGCGGTCACGAATCCGCCGACGCTGTTTGGTCGTATCCGACCGAACAGCCTTCTGAAATCATTAAGCCAGAAGTCGATATAGCTCGCACCGGACAAGGTGTAGTCGAGGTTCCAAACGAACATCAGGCCAGCGAGGGGTGGGACGCCGCCACCGATCCCTGGGAAGAGCCGCTTCCCGCGTGGGAATACTCTCAGAATGAATGGCCGGTGCTCGTTGGACCAGCCAGGCAGGAAGCCTCACGAAAGCGCGTATACTGGATTGCCGCAGCGGGGTTATTGGCCTGCGCCGCCGGATATTATTTCCTGATCTATCGCGCGTCTGCTCCTCAGCCGCGACCCGCGAACAACTCTGGAACGACTGCAAGGGTGTCGGCGGTCGGTCCTGGCGCTCCCGAGGCGGGCTCGGCGGCACCGGACACTCTACCCAAGGCGGCACCAACTGGATCCGAAACGCCGGGTGTAGTGCCGTCAGGGCCGGCTGTAACGGCATCCCCCGCAGCGCCGGCGTCGGATGACAACAGGGCGAAGGGCCAATTCTCATTGCAAGCCGCGGCATTCCCGACCCAGGACGGCGCCGACGAATTCGCCGAAAAATTGAAGCGGGCCGGTCTGCCGTCATACGTGGTACCTGCCGAAATTGCTCGCCGGGGTCAGATGGTTTCGAGTTCGCGTCGGCAGATTCAACTCCGCCGAAGATGCGCAAAAGTTTGCGCTCGAAGCCCAGCAACGAGCCCGGGCCACCGGACTTACGGTCCAGTTGATCGCCTGTCAGTACGGCCAGCCCTGATAAAGCAGTCTGAGGATTCTAAAGCGATGCAGGGATTTCATCCGCAGAATCTCGGATACACGAGACTTGTCGACCGATACTCGAAATACATCGAGTCGCCGGTGCTGCGACTGAAGTTCCTGAACCGCGTGCTTAACGCAGATCAGCCGCGCAATTCGTGGAAAAGGTTGCCGCTCGTAGGGTCGCTTCCGGATCGCGCAATGATTATCGTCGAGCTTTCCAGGGTGTTGCCGGCGGGTCAACCGGCGCCGCTGGGGATACGGCTGGCGTCGTTGATGTTTCGAGTTCGTTACGCGCTCTACGCGATGTGCATCGCGAGTGTGATCTTCGCCGGAGCCGGCCTGGTGTATGCCGTGTCAAAGGTTGTGAGTAGCTTTTCAGTCTCGACTCAAGCAAGGGACATCGACGCGCTCAATCAACCCGCGGCAGTTGGCTCAAAGGGTGGCGACGCCGTTGCCGCGATAGCTTCCGGAGCAGGGCTTACGCTCGACAAAGTCTGGCTTGCTGAACAGGGAGATGGATACGAGTTCTACAGTAACGGCGCGCGGGTGCTGACGGAATTCGAGACAAAAGGGCCGAGTCGCAGCTTCTATCGATTCGACCTTGAAACGCTCGGGGAGAATTCTACTCAGGAAGAAACGCTTTCACGTCCGGTCGGGATTTTGTATCACGTGTCGGAGAGCGATCAGCTGCCGTTCGCCGATAGCTATAACTCTTCTCTGAAGCACACGTCGCGAGCCCTGCTGGAGTACGCGCACGAACACCGATTATACAACTACGTGATCGATAGGTTCGGCCGAACGTACAGGATCGTCGGTGACGAGTTTGTGGCGACTCACGCCGGCAACTCGGTGTGGAGCGATGGCCACAGTGTATATGTGAACCTGAGCGCGAGCTTCGTGGGAATCTGTTTCGAAGGACGCGGGGCGGCGATGGGGGCGGATGGGATCAACGAGGCCCAGATCTACGCTGCCAGGGTCCTTACCGCGGTGCTGCGATCCAAGTATGGAATCGACGATGCCAATTGCGTAACCCACGGGCTTGTTAGCGTGAATCCATCAAATCGGCTGATGGGATACCACACCGATTGGGTTTCAGAGTTCCCATTCGAAGCGCTGGGGCTGACCGACAAGTATCAGACCGAACTCGCGGCAATCTCGCGGCTGGGATTTGGCTACGACCAGGCGTACGTCGCGGCGGCTGGAGGCAAGTGGCCAGGATTGGAGAAGGCGGACGCAGAACTGCGAGAGACCGCTCAGAAGAACGGAGTCAGCGTTGAGAAAGAGCGGCAGTTACTGTCGCGAGTCGTTCGGACGCGTATACTCGAAGCAACGAGCATTGGAGACACAATAATCTGAATGTCCGACAAACTTCGAGTCTGACGATCCCTGCCGGTGATATCGACAAACTGAAGTTTGTCGGACATTCAAATTAGGCGCGAGGCGGATCGACAAACTGAAGTTTGTCGGACATTCAATGAACAAATCCGATCTCATAGCGGAGGCGGTAAGGCGAACAGGATTGACGCGGCGAGACGCCGCTCGGGGCGTCGAAGCGACGCTCGAAATAATCAAGCGCGAGCTTGGCGCCGCGAGGGTCATAGACATCCGCGGTCTCGGACGAATGAAGTTAACGCCGAAACGGCACGGTTTCCTGCCTGCGTCCGTTGTTGGTGGCTCCCGGATAGCGATTCCAGAAGGCAGGGCCGTCAGATTGAAACCATCTCGAAGGGCCTTAGCAAGCCTTAACAGTGAGCCCCTCAAGCTCATCAACAAGATTAACTTTGGAGGCAACATGGATAAGAAGCACGAAAGGGAAGCCAATGATACTCAGTCGACGCCAACCGAGGGCTCAGCCCTGGGGCTGGATGTGGGAACCAGCCGGCTGGTGTTAGCAACCGGGGCGGCCGAGCGCGTCAAAGCCAAAGCTGAGCTCAACGCGTTTATTGCTGTTCCTTACTCGAAGTTCACCGAAAATATTCTCAAGCAGAATAAGGTCAGCTATCAGCTGAATGGGGGCTCGACTCTGCAGGTTTATGGCAACGAGGCCGCGCGCTTTGCAAATGTCTTCAACACCGAAGTGCGCAGACCGATGAATGGCGGAACGCTCAACCCGGCCGAGGAATACTCGATGTCGGTAATGCAGGCCATCATTCAGCAACTGGTGCGCAAGACAAAGAACGGCGAGACCATGCGATTCAGCGTTCCCGGAGCGTTGCGCAATGAGGGCTCGCCGAATCTGGTCTATCACGAAGCGATGCTTCGCGATCTGCTCAACTCGATGGGTTACAACTCGAAGGGCATCAACGAAGGTCTCGCGGTTGTGTTCGCGGAGTTGGAGAAGGAGAACTTTACCGGCATCGGCATAAGCTGCGGCGGCGGAATGTGCAACGTAGCTCTTGCATTCATGTCGATACCGGTGATGAGCTTCAGCGTGAACAAAGCGGGAGATTACATCGACCGAAACGTCGGAAACGTAACCGGCGAACTTCCGACCAGGATCCGGCTGATAAAGGAAGAGAGTCTGGATCTCACCAACGCTCCGCAAAACAAGTACGAAAGCGCGCTCCACATCTACTATGACGACGTAATCCTGTCACTGGTCGAGTCGCTGCGCAGCTCTTTGGCGGAGCAAAAGAATCTGCCGAGGATCGACAAGGCCATACCGATCGTGCTCAGCGGCGGGACTGCAAAACCCAAGGGATTCCTCGAAAAGTTCCGGCAGGCGGTTGATCAACACGGGTTCCCGCTCGAGATATCCGAGATTCGAATGGCCGAAGATCCGCTGACCGCGACCGCTCGCGGTTGTCTGATCGCCGCGTTGTACGACGCGTAGAAAAGATTATGGACTGTGAGGTGTTGTCAGGGCCTCGCGGATGGAGCCTGCACGTCTACGCGACTTGACGCGACACTTGTCGCGCCGATTCGCGTAGACTAGCAGGCGTGCGTCAAAACGCTCATAGTTGGTGGACACCGAGGAGCCGGATCGGGGCGAACGTGACGTTCTCGATATCGACTTTTTCGCCCTTGATGACTTTTATCTTGGCCGCATATATCAGGGTACCCTCGCCCTTCTCTTTCTCGTTGTCATCCGCCTTCAAATCCAGCTCCATTATGCCAAACGGATAGTCTGTGGATCTGGTGCTGAAGTAGGATTCCAGGAACCCGATTGGCCGGTCGGCTACGGCATAGATGTGCCGCCCTGCCGGTGTATCTGTTGAAAGGATGAACTTGAAGTCGTAAAACCCGACCGACCCCTCTCGCTCGATGTGACCAATCGATTTCATTTTCTTTAGCGCCCTGAGCAAGGCGCTTGAGCCGCCATTCAACAGGGTCGTGTGGAGTCGCTCTGCGTCCTGCTGGGTTGAGTAGCCACTAATATAGATCTTGACGTTGGCGGTGGTACCCTGGACGGGAAGTTGCGCCAGTGCCGAGAAGACCTCGTTTCTCCCCTTAGAGCCAGAGGCAGCGTTCATTGGCACTATTAGCGCAGCGCAAACCATCACCAGGAATCCCACGCTCAATCTGATTCTCATAGGCCCTCCTTGACTATCGGATTTGGCATCGATGCCGGTTCTGATAATCCACAAGCAGATCCCATCTGATTCTACACCAAGCGTCAGACAGCAGCCGAGTGCAAGGAAAGGAGTACAAGGAAAGGAGTACAAGGAAAGGAGTACAAGGAAAGGAGTACAAGGAAAGGAGTACAAGGAGAGGGGGTGTGATTTAGAGTGGACTTTGTTTTGGACTCTTTAGAACCGGTGTTTCTTATTAACACCTCAATTCATTGAGGTGTTAAGGGGGGCTCGATTGGTCCCAACTGTTTCAACAGTTTTCTGACCATCGAGTAAACCGTTGAAACGGTTCTAGATCAACGTCTGTTCCCAGCACCCCACTGAACGTGGTTTGTTAATAACAACCAGACTCGTTTACGCTAGCCAGCCGATCGATGTCAAGAGCGCAGCTTCTGAGGAGTCTTAATCACACCCGGAAAGGAGCGGTCCGGTTAGATCAAGAGCCACATATCACAATATCAAGCCGGACCAACCTCCGCTTTTCAAACCTCTCCGCCCTCTAAGAAGTCATTTTGTTGTGAATGAGCTAGCCATCCAAACCGGCCTGCAGGAACTGACGCACTGAATCGCGATTGACCTTGTAGAACTTGCCGATTCGAAGGGCGGACAGGTCGCCGCAATCGATCCAGTGTTGAATTGTGCGTTGGGAAACGCCTGCTATCCCCGCTGCGCGCAGAGTGCTCACGAACAGTTCTTCGCGCTGTTCGAGGGGCGTGGCAAGATACAGGTTGAGCAACTCACTGGGCGATAGAGCCGGGGAATGAGCCTGAACCGCGGCGCGTTGTACGACGGTTCGTCGAGCCTTCTGTGCGGACATAGGGGGGCCTCCGAAGACTGCGATTCTGGTCGCGTCCAGGGTCGCAGAGGAAGTGATGCCTGACTCGGCGCATTCGCAGGTCAGGAGTTGGACGTCAGCGACGCGTGTTATGACGTCGCAGCGGGAAGTGATGCCTGCATTTGCCAGGTCGTTTCTCGGTGATGCCGGGACTGGAACCGACTTCGGCGCTCGCGAGAACTGACCCAGTAGTGCTCGGGAGAAGTGACCAGAGCTGAGAACAGCTTTAAGAACAAGAAACGGCTCAAGAAGATTAGACAGTATCATCCACGCCGGAGGCGTGCCGACGTCGGTTAGTGCGCGTTGGGGGTTAACGGGTGCGCTTGGGTGTTTGAGTGATCCGTTGGATCTTGTGGCGGAGGTAGTGGAAGTAGTCCTGGCTGACGGTTGTGCAAAGGACTTCGTCGATCACGGGCGAGAAGTAAGCCAGAGATCGAATCGTTGCCAGAGGCGGCGAGTCGTCAAAACGAAGACGGCGGGCGGCGGCGAGAACCAGCGCATTTTCAACTGCAATCAATGGCACACCGCGCTCGTGGAGTGAAGCGGCCAGGAGGCGGTCTTGGCGGCGAATGGTTCCCGTCGTTCCCGGGGTGTTGGAGTAAGCAGCGAGAACCTTTCGGATATACTCATCTTTGGTTGTTTGATCAGCCTCCACGATTCCTCCATCAGCCTTGCGGATCGCGAAGCGACGGGCCATTGATGCGTACGGTGTGGCAGTAGTGGCGGAGTCGACTCAACAGCGCTTCGACCATGGGCCGGTTGCCGAGGAAGTTGTGCCATTCCTCGTATTCGAGATTGGTAGTGAGAATCGTTGAGTGGCGATGATAACGCTCCTCCATCAGTTTGAAGAAGATGTTGGACTGTTCGGGTTTCAGATTGAGGTAGCCGAATTCGTCGATCTGTAAGACGTCGAGGCGGGCCATACGTTTCAAGAGTTGGCGGGTGGAGCGGTCAGCCAACGAAGCATACATTTCATCAAACAAGTCCTGGGCGCGGATGAACTGACAACGATAGCCGTTCTCCAGCGCTTTGAGCAGAATGCCGGACGCCAGTCCTGTCTTACCGACACCAGTCGGACCAATGAAGACAATATTATCGGCCCTTGATACGAACTCGAGTTCAGCAAAGGAGCGAATCTGCTTGCGGCTTACGCCGGGTTGGCGCGCGAAGGGGAAGGTTTCAAGGGACCAGCGCTCGGGCAAGTTGGCTCGGCGAATGCGCCACTCCAGGGCGCCTTCCTGCCGAGCGTGCCACTGCGCGCGCATAAGACGCGCGACAAACTCGGAGTAGGAGACCTCTTCCTTCTCGGCAGCATGCAACTGTTCCTCATAGATGTCGAGTATGCGCCGGAGCTTGAGATTCTTTAGTAGCTGTTCCAGTTCTTCGGTCATTGGAGTTCGCTTTCGTTGTCCTGGCCGAGCACGAAGTACTCGCGGGCGATACGGCGCAGGATCATACGTTCGAGCCGGTCCAGGTCGTAGAGACCGTAGCGAGCGGCTTCACGGACTGCGGCCAACAAAGGCTCGCGAGGGTACTCCCGAACCATGCGCAACAGTTGGCGCAGAGCAAGAGCGACAACTTTGCGGCTGCGTTGCTTGAGAGCTGCCAGATAGTCGGCCATCTCCGGAGCGTTTTGCAGGATCGCGAGTTCTTCGGGATGAGGAGCGCTGCGCTTGATACCCTGGCCCCGCGGTGGGCGGTGTTGCGCAAGGGTTATCCGCTGATGCTCCTGCTCGACGACCCGAGAGTGGGTGGCGAGATTACGGGCATCGAGTTGAATCTCGACCTTGTCTCTGGTTTCCCGCACCTCGACTCGGCGGCCAATCCAGGAGACCGGGGCGGAATATCGGTTGGTGTGCAGTGCGACGTAGCCCTCTACATCCACGATGCGTTGGTGCAGCCGGTAGACTTCCGGGATCCAGACCGGCAGCGGTTTAAGATGCATCTGCTCGACGGCGAACAACTCGCGTGGGACGGCCCGGATGTGTTTCTTGTAGGTCGCATTGACGCGATCACACCACTGGCGCGCCTGGAGATTGAGATCCTCCCAGGTGGAGAATGTACGTCCGGCAAGAAAGTTGGACTCAATGAACCAGAATGGTCGCTCGACGCGGGCGGAACGGTTAGCATCGCCTCGTTCATGGGCCACAAATCGGAAACCAAAGCGTTCCGCGAACGCAGCCATCTCAGGCACCGGAACCATCTCTCGTCCGGTTCCAAGCAGAACAACAACATGAGTGTTGTCGATCATTACTCGTTTTGGGAAACCACCGAAATAGCGCACGGCGTCGGTCAGAAACACTTTGCAGTCAAAACGCTGGAACGTCGGGTAGAACTGAAAGAACAGCATCCGCGAGTAGCACAGCACGGCTGATGCAGTCTGTACCTTTCGCTTCTTGCCGCCCAGTTCGACCTGATGCGGGGAAGTGTCGTGCTGAAGTTCCTCGCCGGGTTCAAAGTGGTAGCGGCCTGCAGGCACGATTGGCGCTTGCCCGATTCCATGCCGGCGGCAGAAAGCGGTCAGAGCTTGATAGGACACTCCGGCTCCGCTGGCCGATAGTTCTTCATGGACCCGGACCAGATTCCCCTTGCAGTCTTTCAACAGCTCCAGTATCTGCTGCCTGTAGGGTTCGGCTTTCTCGGGCCGCTCCAGCGCCGGTACTTCGGGGGAGTTCGATCCAACGACCTTGCGCACTGTCAAACGGGAGATTTTCATTACCCGCGCGATCTCGCGGGTGCTCACTCCCTGAGCCTTGAGTTCCAGAATCGCGGTCCGCTGACCTTTGCTCAACATGCTCTTCCTCCGTTGGGATTCGCTGGGCCAGCCGGCCGAGTTGATCGAGGGCACGGTCGATCTGGCGGCGCGCCTCCTCGCACTGCCCTCGATCGATCTCCACAGCCTCTCGCCTGCACCGCCGTCTGGCCCGCTTAGTGATCGCCACCACCATTTCCAGATCGCGCAACAGCTCGGCGGCCGGCGTCAGCGACGGTTGAGGCTCGACTTGCCGCCGCGCTTTCAAGAACAGTTCTGGATGTTCCAGAATGCGCTGCCGTATCACCGGTGAACCGTCACGCCACGCCGCGTACAGTTGACCCGCTTGCCGGGTATTGAATCGGTGTCGGGCAAAGGCCTCGGCCATTCGTAGACAATCGTCCAGGCTGGTGCGCGCCACCGGCGCCAAAAACTTTGTTGCCACGTGGGCCGACATCTTCCCATCGCGCACTTGCTGCTGGACGCTTTCGGGAATCAGTTCAACCAGAGCCAGTCGGTTCATTACCCAACTGACGCTGCGATCGAACTGCCGCGCAAGCTCATCCAGGCCGTACTCAAACCGCTGCTCGAGCTCAGCAAGCAGCCACCCTTCTTCCAGAGCCGTCTCCCGTTCGGACATGCGCATCGAACGGTCCAGCACCACAGCCTCAGCCGCGGTCATTGGCCAGATCACCGCTGCTACCGTATCCCGGCCCAGTTGCTCAAGCGCCGCGATCCGTTTGTAGCCGTCGATTACCAGGTACCGGTCAGGTTGGTTGGCGACCTCCACCACAATGATCGGCGTCTGCTGCCCCACTGCGGCCAAAGAAACCAACAGGCGGCGCTGCTGATCGGGCCGTCGAACCCGCAGATGCTCCAACCGTCGATCGAGTTCGTGAAATTCCAACTCCATTGGCCCAGCTCCTCCGATTGCTGGTTCTACTATGGACCAAGATGAATCTGGTCTTGCACGCCGGGATGGGCATGTGTGCCGGGAACTACCGCGGAATCAACAACTTGAGCCACGAACTGGTCTTGCGCGGCTCGGAGCAGAAGTGTCCCCATAACCCCAATGAAATCAGCACCTTTCGCCCCGAACTCGTCTTGCGCGACGTCCCAGGGAAGTCGACTCAACGGCTCGGGTAATCGCAGCGGTTCCGGCACTCCCTCCCGAGAGCCCCGGCTCTGTATCCGCCGAGCTATGAAGTAATCAGGATTGTGCGCACGCCACGTAGCTTGGGTCTTCTTGCGGCGCGCCGCCTGGCATTCTGGTCTCCGACAAGCCCGCTGTCTCACTCCCACTCGTGCATCGGGCCGGAACCAGCGCCGGCAGTTCGTGCAGGGTTTCTTTCGAGCCTCAGGCATTGTGACTTATACATCACTCTGCCTTCTCAAAACGTCGCTCTGATGTTAGCTATTGACTCGGTGGGTCACTTCTGGAAAGCACGGGTGGGTCACTTC
>CAVTUR010000007.1:0-18674 GCA_963737945.1 Blastocatellia bacterium
CGTCTTACTAAAGCTGCCGTAGCGCTTAGCAGGGCGCCGGAAGCGGCTGCACCTATCATGCCGGTCTCGCCTCGACCAAACCGCGTCGCACTTTGATTTTCACTTCCACCCGTGACCCGAGCCGGTTGATGATCGACATCAGGCGATCGACGGTGAACCGCCCGAGGTCCGCGTTGCGGATGCGCGAGAAGTCGGCCGCCGCAATCCCGGTGCGGCCGTGTGCGCTGCGGACGCTCAGGCCTGCCCGGTCGAGCGCCTTGATGATTTCGGCGGCCAGGATGGCCTTGAACTGATCGACATCCGCATTCTTGTGCCCCAGGTCGCGAAAAACATTTCCGCTTCCCTTCACTACTTCCAGCTTTTCGCTTTTCATCGCAACATCTCCCCTAGTTCTGGTCATTCGCATCCTCACTCCCTCGCCACTTCGGTAGTTGGCCCCCGATATGTTGTGACAACCTAGGTCTAGTAACGGCTACCTTCAGCGATGACCGATCGCACCCACTAGACTCCACGGTATTGCCCGGTCGCTTCCACAATTCGCATGCCCGGCACTGACCTATAGCCAGATGGTTGTCAGCGTAGGCTATTCACAGTACCGCGCAGCTTGAGCGGAACGCCAAGGCCCGGCGCGCCCTGTACGAGGACAATATATTGACGGGGCCCCGTCAATATATTGTAGTTGAAAATACTTGCAATCTTGAGCTTGAGGCTAATCCGTAGGATAATAGGAAACGACGCCTTTGATGGTTGGGGGGACGATCTGTCGATTTTCTTCTGAAATGACTGAGACCAACGGATTCAATATCAGGTTAGGGCGTGAGTGGGGGAGACTATCCTCTCAACTCAGATTGGAACACAACAGTTGATTGTGAACCTTGTTGATGAAACGTCTACCTGCGACAAGTTTGCGATCGTTACGCATAATATCGATGATCGCAATATCCGTGGTTGTAGTTATTGTTGTCATCCGGTGGACCCGTCGTCCCAGTGTCAGGAGCGTTGAGCGCGAAATCGAGAAAGAAGTGCCATTCGGATCGAGCAAGACAAAGGTCCTGTCGTTTCTTGTTGGGCGACAAATCGAACATTCTGCGCTTTTGACTGGCACGAGCCAAGAAGCATTCTATCTCCCCGACGGTCGGCGGGTTAATCGAAGATTCATTACCGCTGTGATTCACAATCGTTACTTACTGTTTCCAGCCGAGGAGAGAATAGTAATGAACTTCTACTTCGATGAAGATGACAGTCTTATAGATCATGATATACGAGCTCATCAAATCGCTCCGTAGAGAGTCAAAACAGCGCCGCGAGGGGTCACGCATCGGAAGGTAATGGGCGAAAAACAGCGTGGGAGGGGTCACACCTGAACGCCTATCTGCGCAGCCTGGTGATTGAATCGGATGTCTACGACGCGCAGCTTGATACCAACGACGCCAACGATGTCCTGATCGCCAAGAGCACCTATACCTTTGACGATTACAACACAAAGGGGGAATGGAGGACTACGGCGGGACCGCGAACCCACCGGCCACAGCTCCAGCTACGGCACGGGGTTGACCCTGCGAGGCAACCGCACGGGAGAGCCCATCTACAGCGATGTGACCACGCCGGTGTCCACGACCTGGACGATCAAGTTCGACATCTTCGGCAACGTGGCCCAGCGGCAGCTCGCCTGCTGTAACGAGCAGACGACGACGCTCACAGACACGAACGGCTATGCGATGCCCGAACAGGGTGACCAAGGGGGCGAGCGGGGGCCCCCAACTGACTTCGAGCGCGACCTACGATTTCAATACCTCGACTACCAGGACGACCACTGATCCCGAACGGTTGGCTACTACAATCACCAGAGGGACGCGCTTTGGCGGCCGACATCGATGAGTGACTCCGACCGGGGGCGAGTGCCGGCGAGTTACGATGACAACACGCCTTCGGTCGGTGAAGAGCGTGACTTATGACGACGGCGGGACCCAGAAGACGGTGGCGCCGACCGTCTATGATAAGGTGGGAGGCAGGATTCCGGAAATCAACGCCAACGGTGCGCAGGTGAATACCAGTTATGACGCGATGGAAAGAGTGATCAGCCGGACCAATCCTTTCCCAGCGGAGGGACTCCTGGCGGGTCTACCAGCTATGCCCGCGACGCGCTTGGGAGAGTGACGGTTGAAACGCTGCCTGACAATCAGACGGTGCAGACCAGCTATAACGGCAACGTGGTGACCGTGATCGATCAGGTGAACCGGAAGATTCAACGAATCACCGACGGGCTCGGAAGACTGGTGACCGTCAATGAGCAGGACGTATCAACCGGCCAGCTCACTCAGGCGACGAATTACTCTTATGATTATCTGGACAAACTGACCCAGGTCGATCAGGGAGGGCAGCTGCGCAAGTACAAGTACGATGCGATCGGGCGGTTGCTGTTCGAGAAGATTCCCGAGCAGAGCGCCACGATCAATGACGGGACAGGGATTACTGGACCTCGAAGTACAGCTACACAACTTTCAATGCGATCGCGACCAGAAGATGCGCGTGGAGTGATCTCGACCTACTCTTATGACGCGCTGAACCGGATGAGGCAGGTCAGCTACAATACGGTGAGCGGGGTGATCACGGCGCCGACGGTGAGTTATGTTTATGACTCCGATCCGACTTACGGGACGACTGCAGATGGGATGTTGGTTCGGGTGAATGTCGGGAGTGATTATCAGGAGCGGTACACGTTCGATCTTGTACGGGTCACGAGCAGTATTCGCACGATAGGGAGTCAGACATACACGACGGGCTACAGTCGCAATCAGGTAAGGCAGTCAATCCAGTTAACTTATCCATCGAGCCGAGTGATCAATGTCAGTCACGATTCCGGGGGCGATTGAGCGGGATAGCGAGCCGCCGCCCAGCGGAACGGGACATCGGCCCGAGCTGACTAAGCAGCGTGACTATAGCGAGATTGGGCAGATGACGGCGACTCGGCGGACCCGCAGGGCGAGGGAACGCGGAGTGACCGAGGTGTTTGGCTACGATGCGAACCGCTTGCAGTTGACCTCGCAGAAGGCGGGGATTTCGTCGCCTTACACCGATCGGATGAATCTGACCTACAGCTATCCGGCGTCGGCGGGACAGATGGGACGGGTTCAACGGCGGGAAACCCGGGACAGTTGATGTCGATCAATAGCGGGACGATCAACGGGACTACCGAGAGCGCGGCTTATACGTACGACAATCTTCGCGAGACTTGTCACTTCGAATCAAACAAGTAACGGTTCGTCTGCGCAGCGAAGGTTCGCATACGATCGTTGGGGAAATCGCAGTGGCGTGTGGGACGCGCGGGAGCGGAGGGATCAGATTCAAGCGATAACGCTTCAGGATCAGGGGGCATCCCGACAAATCAAATCGCGAGCGTGACTGAGAAATCGACGGTGAACTATTCGTATGATGCGGCCGGGAACGTAACCAATGAGGGGTGCACAGCTATCAATACGACTCTGAGAATCGGATGGTGAGCGTGGACGCAGGCTCGACGGCGAGTTATGCATACGATCATCAGAACCGGAGATACAAGAAGACTATCGGTTCAACGGTGACGCATTATGTTTGGAAGGAGCAAGGTGCTCGCCGAGCACAACGGCAGCACAGGTACGGTATTAACTGACTACATATACTACGGCAGCCATATGATTGCGAAAGTCTCGAGCGGCGGCGCGCAGTACTTCCTGAGTGACAGGTTAAGCACGAGGCTGGTGCTTGATTCTAGCGGCAACGTGCTCGGGCGGATGGCCGACCTCGCGTTTGGCGAGGACTTCGCGGAGAGTGGCGCGCAGGAGAAGCATCATTTCACCAGCTACGAGCGTGATAGTGAGACCGAAGTAGACTACGCTATCAACCGCCAAGAATCCGTCGGGGTAGGGAGATTCATGCGGGTTGACCCGCTCTCTTCGAGTGCGAAGTACGACCGGCCTCAAACGTGGAACCGGTATTCATACTCAGCGAATGATCCTGTGAACCGGAAGGATACAACGGGTCTCGAGGGGTTCGAGCAGCCCAATGCCCCTATGACGGACCGGATCCGTGCAGCCCAGGGCAGGAGTCGTTTACGATCGACGGATATCAAGAGGTGGATTGGTGCGTGGCACTCTCCTTTGTTGGCTCCCTGAGCCTGTGCCGGCACCTGGGCGATGCAAGTTGACAGTGCGGGCCGATCGTGAGAAAACCCTAATTGGCCACTATGCACCAGGAAGCCACTCAGGTTCAACGACACAATTAGGACCTGGAGCGAATCCAGTGGAGGACGGATTCTGGTGGTTCCTGTTTGAGATCCAGGTTCAGCTACCAAACGACGATATCGACCCTACGGACTGGGCGCCTCACCAAACGATAACAAGGGCTGGTCGCCTTACCCTCTCCTATGATGACGGTACGCTCGACTACGTAGACATCGGCGACTAAAAGATCCGGACAACCCTAACTTCGACTTTAGAGATGTATTGAACGCTGGCTGGTACTACTGGAGTGATGCTCCGGATATCTGGAAGAAGCGCCAAGGACACGACGGTCTAAACCACTTCGTTGTCGGTGGGTGGGTGACCATTTATCCGACTTTTGACCTTATCAACAACCGAGATCCCCGGAAAAGCTGCGAGGGAACGCTTACTCTTTCTATGACAGTGAATAGAAAGGACAAGGCCAAATGGGTGCCCTAACCGCAACAGGGATTATTTTTATGCGAGTCATCATATCTTACGTGTTTGTAGGAGCAACGCTCTTAGGCGTCGCTGCACTTCCGTATCTCGTCTCTCGGCCGGCTGAC
Source organism: Blastocatellia bacterium (assembly GCA_963737945.1). Lineage (GTDB taxonomy): Bacteria > Acidobacteriota > Blastocatellia > UBA7656 > UBA7656 > Onstottus_A. Next base: position 4,805 of record CAVTUR010000007.1, read on the forward strand.
GTCGTTCAATCTGACCCGGTTCAGTCGGTTATCGGCCAGTTGTCGGCAGCCGATCCTGACGATAGACGAACCGCGAAGGAGAAAATCATTCAGATTGGGGCACCGGCCATACAGCCGCTTATTGCGTTTCTCACGGATCTTATGAGGGATCCGCACAATCGATATGCAAACGGGACAACCGAGACGGACTTTATCGACGCTCGAGAACGTGCAGAGAGGATTCAACCATCGGACGCAGGTAGACAGGCCGCAGCGGCAAGGCAGCTGTCGACAATGCTAATAAACCAACGCCTGAAGGAGGATGTTTGCGAACTACTTGGTCGATTAAGAGCTGAATCAGCCGTGGCAGTCCTTATCGAAGCGATGGAAAGCTGGCCGGGCGGCGATTCATGGGAGAACTCTAATGCAGCGATGGAAGCCTTGCAGGAGATCGGGGCACCAGCGGTTCCAGGGATTATTGAAGCGGTTGAGTCGGCCGAACAGCGAGCCGCTACGCCCCGGGGCGAAGGCCAGCCGTCTGCTTTCTTTGTCAGCACTGAAGCCGCTAAGAATCAAGCGCGAGCATCGATAGTCCTGGGGCGATCGGAGATGCGCGCGCTTTGCCCGTCCTTGTGCGGTTGGAGAATTCGACCAACAGCGGATGGTTACGCCCATACCTGCTCAGAGCTATTGAACAAATTGAGAAGACGCAGCACTGAACATCACAACGCACACGTACAGCGTACGCAATAACACTCGGCAACTTGCCCGATCCATTTGGCGATCGGGGATAGTTGTTACTTTCAAGATCCGAATTGGTGCCAGGCCTGGAAGCGACCGGGCAATATCGTGTAGTCCAGTGGGTGGGAATCCCACCTCGGAAGGTCTAGCCAACCACCGAGTAGTGAGACCTTGGGAGGCAAGCAGCAATGGTTGCGTCTAAGCGTAGGTCAGCAAGCACGTGGGCCGTAAGCCGAAGGGATGAAGGGAAAGAGCCCCGTAATGCACGAAACAGGAAGGACGACGAATTCAGGTCAACGGAAGTCAACACGAGCACAGCCGCAAAGGGCATCAGTCAAGATGGTGCCAGGCCTGCGATTTGCGATTTCCCTCCATGACCTTTGCGCAAGCTGGTTTTGTAGAAGCTACCGGCTTGGAGAATGTCATGATCGGCGCTAGGCTTGGCCCGAATCCTACTGTCTTTGATCTTGGAGGGGGCAGGACGCAGGAGCTTGTTTTTCCGGCATTTTCCGGCTTTGCCAACCAAACGATTCTACTTGGGCGCGACTACGAGAGGGCAGATTCGGCCCTAAAAGATCAGTTTTTCGTCCACGAGCTTTTGCACTTGGTTATTCCGGGAGGGCATGCCGAGATGGCTAATGCACTAGGATTGAGAGATCCTAACGGCAACGAGTACGGGGATGAGTCTAAAATGACTATAGAAGAGATTAGAAAAATGAAGGAACAGATTGAGACGTTTCTAAGTAACGGCTGCAAATAGTCCACCATAAAAGATGGACCACTGAACTGGGCGCTAGTTACGCGACCTCAGGGTGCTTCTGGAAGATGGGTCATGGCGTGAAATCAAGAAAGAATGGAAGGATGTATTGCGTGCGCATTATTACGCTCATCGCAATCACATTCTTGGTTGTTACATCGAAACCATTTTTCGGGTTCCCAGTGGAGCCTGGCTCTAATCAGAGCCACGTCTCTCTGGAGATTATCTATTTCTGCAACGGGATGTGTGGAGCAAGAGGCAACAAAGTCTCTATCAGGGTCGATTCCAGCAAACGTGCAGGGACAAAGTCTCCACAACGTCCCACCCTCTACATAAAGCAGATGAGGCAATAATATCAGCGTTAGACTTGCCTTTAGATGAAAAGGAGTTTTCTGAATTGATGAAGCTGACCGAAACAAGCGATTTCCTCACTGCTGCCGCGTCTTATGATTCCGGTGAACCTCGTTGATTCGGTATATTTGACATTCATCATTTATAAACGCATCAATCGAAGAGGCATGAGTCAAGAAAAAATCGTGGTCCTAAAAAACTACTTCTCTGACGGAACGACTCCCAAAGGGCCTATTCCCACCGCTATCAGACGAATAGTTCAGATCGCCATAGGTTTAATGGAGAGGGCAAACAAGGAGACTGAAGCCAGGCCCCGGCTCAAAGAATAGTCGTGTGTCAGCGAGCATTGGAAGGTGACCCACTAACGAGGAGCGTTGGAGGGGGTCATTGGAGGGGGTCATTGGAGGGGGTCACGCATCGGAAGGTAATTGTCAACACCCCCATCATTATTAGTTGCGTTGCTCTCATTCCCGAAAGACAACACCTCTCCTGATGCGCCCTCTGTCTTTCGCCCAACCTCTCGGGGACCTAGCCTCGCGAAACGCCCCCCGCTCCGTGACCATCGCACTGGCGGAGACTCACTACATCGTTTCGCGGCTTTCTTTCCTACCAGGCCATTCAAACAGACCGGCAGCGCCGTCGGATATCTTGACTCATCTGCGACCTGATCAAACCAATAAGACCTCATCCGATCTCAACTGACTTGATCTGGTTCGCCGCAGTTCCTCCGATAAGAACTGCAAGTCTCGCCGCCGGTTGCTCGCCCGTGATTTCTGTCTCGCTGTTTGTGTCGCGTCCACCGGACGCGCACCAGTCACGCATCTGGATCAAGGCTTCCGAAAAACGATTTCACAATCATCTCTCTCTGCCCCTGGCCTGTAGGCCCCAGAAAAACAATCGGTTCCAGGCCGATGCTGAACCAGCCTCATTCGCTTCCGAAGCAGATCCCTAACCGGCCTCTCTTCTTTCGGGTAGATATATCCGGTCGCCACTATCCCCAGTCTCAGCATCCGAGCTAGCCACGGCTATCGTGTCGATCATCCGTGTACTTCAATCCCTTGTATTGCTCGTTGCCCGCCGGATTGGTCAGCAACACCCGGTGACATTCGCCGCCGGAGAAATGCAGAATTGCAAGCCCGGCACTGGCCTATGACCTATAGACTGCAATAAGCGTTCGAACTGCTAATGAAACGCGGCGGCCTTCTCTGCGTCTCGATTTGCTGAGCGAGCCCCGTTAGCAACAGCGGCATTTGGCACCAGCAGCAGCCACAGCCCAAAGAGCGCTCGTAGTGTCCGACCATAAATGAGCGGGAACCCTCCGCGCCATCTTAACGTTTTGACAGACTGAGAGGTCTATGGGCTCGGTGCAATTTGTCTTCCAGGACTTGACTGAACACACGCAGAGCTACACAAGCTGGCAGATCGCTGTTTCGTTGATCTCGACTTTCTCAACTGATAGACTGAACGGCAATTCAGAAACTTCACCTCGGAGGTGACACTTTGATTCGAATAATGAAGACTCTTCTCGTAGTTGCTTTTGTGACGGTGGCTGCGGCGCAGTCGCCCCAGTCGCCGCTTTCCGACACCCGGCTGACTGTTCACACTCTCGTTCGCGAGGACATATTTGCAGGCTTTATGGCGGACGATATGGTGCGTTTCGAACGGGGTGAAAAGAACATCCAGTTGCTGCTTGAAAAACGGCCCGAACAAAAGGGCAACTTGCTGGCATGGAAGGGCGGCGCTCTTCTCTACCGCGCGGTGCGCGCCCATGAGGCCAACCGCCCCGAGGACTTTGATCGATACTATCAACAGGCGCTCGATACCTTCTCCGAAGCCGGCAAGACGACCACCGGGAATGACGGAATAGCAGCGGTCATCGGCGGGAGCTTCGGGATCTTTGCCGACCGGCTGCCGAAGCAATATCGCGCGGCGGCGTGGTCAAAGGCTTATGACAACTACCTGACGCTCTACAAACAACAGGGCGGTGTAATCGATCGTCTGCCCGTCCATCTTCGAGGTGAGGTGCTTGGCGGGCTCGCTCAAGCCGCTCAGCGCACCGGCCGAAAAGAAGAGGCGGCTCAGTACGTAGACAAGATAATCGCCGTCCTCGGCGGCACGCCCTACGAACCTGTTGCCCGAAAGTGGAAAGCGAATCCCGAGTCCGCGACCACCTCAAGCATCACCTGCATGACTTGTCACGATGCCGGACGCCTCGCCGTTCGCATATCAGATCTCAAACAATAGTTGTAATCGGCTACCGCGAAGGCGCGGACACTACATTTCTTTTATGCGGCCGAAACGATGGATCAACTCATCGTTTCGGCCGTGCTGTTTTTGGCAGTTCGCTTTGTTAGAAGATGTTCACTCGACCGAGATCAAACACCACCAGAATCCCGAAGGCGCGAGGCCGGTCCGGGGTCTGAAATCAGAGGGGCTCAATTGGAATACAGCACCTTTGGTTGGCACATTGACGTAGCCGCGATCGTTGCGATATGAGTAGGCGTCCCGCGGGTTCGGGCTGCAGCTCCTTGGAACCCGAAAATTCCAGGCGCGCAGATCAGTTTCAGGAGGCAACCATGGCAAGAAGAATCGTGTTGAATGCGAACAAATCACGTTTTGTGTCTCTCGCGCTGGTCGCGTGGTTGTCGCTGAGTGCTTTCGAAAACGTGGATGCAGCGGGTGTGCCTGGAGCGGTTCGCAATCCGTCGGCCAGGCAACAGAGTCGACGAGCGCTGGAGCTAAAAGACTATTACCGCGTTGAAAGCGTCGGCGGTCCCGCGATGTCGCCCGATGGCAAGCTGGTGGCTTTTGTGCGGACTTACATTGTCGAAGCCGAAAACCGGCGCAATAGCGAGATATGGCTGACATCTTCCGATGGTTCATCAGAGCCAAAGCGCATCACCGACCCATCGATCAGTTCTTCCAACCCTCGCTGGAGCCCCGACGGCAAGCTGCTCGCCTTCTCGACCGCGCGCCGGCGAGGAGCCAATGCCGGCGCACAAGAGTCAAGCCCTATCTGGTTTCTGCAAATGGATCAGCCCGGGAGCGCGCCGTTTCAAATTCAAGGCCTGGGCGGGACACCAATCTTCAGCCCCGACAATCAATGGATCGCCTTCACCAAACGAACTCCGCCCGCCGCGAAACCCGCAAAGCAATACGATTCCGACTTCGAGAAGAAGATCGATGAACGGTTCAAAGGGAGGATGTTCGATTGGATGGAATATCGCTTCGATCAGCGCGGCTACTTGCCCGATCCGCGAGACCCGATTGCGACTCCACCAGAAGAACTATATATCGTGTCGAGGGCGGGGGGAGAGCCGAAGCAGGTCACGCACCTGGGCGTAAATGTTCAGTCAGCATCGTGGCGGCCGGACGGCGGAGCATTGGTAATCGAGGCCGACGCTCATCAACGCGACGAATACACTTACGAACGGTCTGATCTGTGGATCGTTAGCGTTGACGGTCAGATCAAGCGGCTGACCGACGATGGTTTCAATCACAGCGCGCCTTCGTTTTCACCCGATGGACGCAACATCGTTTTTCGGCGACAACAGGGTTTGAACGCGGTGATTGCAGCAAAGCAGAACCACGGCGGCGCAGTGGACATCTATCGAATGCCGGCCGACGGCGGTCGGATGGAAAACTTGACCGCGAGCTGGGACCTTCTGCCAGGCAACACCGCGTGGAGCTCCGATGGTCGATTCGTTTATTTCAGCGGGGGCATCGGGGGCAGCAATCATCTGTTTCGCGTCCCGGCGGGTGGCGGCGCTGTGGAGCAAGTCACCCGGGGCGAGCGCGGGTTGAGCGGATTCAGCATGTCAGCGACGTTTGATCGCCTCGCATACGCGGCCAGCGACTCGACTCATCCTTCTGAGGTTTTCGCCGCGCGTATTGACGGCGCGGATGAGAAGAAACTCTCAGGCTTTAACGATGCGTTGATGAGCGAGCTGAACCTGAGCCCCGCGGAGCGCATTCTTTATCCAAGCAAAGACGGAACTCAGATCGAAGGATGGGTGATCAAGCCACGCGATTATGATCCGGCGGAGGCTAAGTATCCTCTGATCCTGAACACTCACGGCGGGCCGCACGGAGCATACGGTAACGAATTCTCTTTCCAGTTTCAGTTGCTGGCCGCAAGCGGTTACCTGGTTCTCTACACAAACCCACGCGGCTCAACGGGCTACGGCGAGAAATTCCTGTGGGGTACGTGGGGCGGCTGGGGTGTCCTGGACTACCAGGATGTGATGGCCGGAGTCGACTACACGATAAAGCAATACGCCGTCGATGAGAAGCGGATGGGTGTAACCGGATACTCATACGGCGGATTTCTGACGGACTGGATCATCACCCAAACGACGCGCTTCTCCGGGGCGATTGCCGGCGCGGGAATTACAAACTGGATTAGCGACTATGGGACGGCGGACATTCCTCGCACAAAAGAAAGCGAGTTCTACGGTCCGCCGTGGGAGCCAAAGAGCCGGGAGTTGCCTGGTTAAGCTCTCGCCGATCACCCATGTTGCGAATGTCACCACTCCGACAATGTTCGTCCACGGCGAGTCGGATATGCGAGTGCCGATCGAGCAAGCCGAGCAGATGTACACCGCTCTAAAGAAACGCAACGTTCCAACGATGTTCATCAGGTATCCCGAGTCCTACCACGGTGGCTGGACTCCGTGGAATACGGTACATCGGTTCTATCACGAGTTGAAATGGTGGGAGGCGCACGTCGCTGGGTGCCGGTGCGGTTGAGCAAGAGAGTCAAAGCGCAAAGAAGCGAGACTCTAGCCAAGCCGCTGGCCCTTGATAGGGTTTTGGGATCTTACAGTCTCGGTCAGGCGCCTTGACTGGGGTTGTGCCAGGCCCATCGTACAGTTGCGTTATATACAAGTCGCCGATTTAGGCACAGAGGCAACATGGCAACGCAAACAACTTATTCAAATGCTCGGGCGAACCTGGCGGCTCTCCTTGATCTAGTCGCCACTAATGGTGAAATCGTAATCATCAACCGGCGTGGGAGGGAAGACGTTGCGCTGGTTGCCGCGTCTGAACTCTCAAGTCTGGTTGAAACTGCTCACTTGCTAAGATCTCCGGAAAACGCCCGGAGACTTTTGAAGGCCCTACATCGCGCGAAATCCAGAACACTAAAGCCGCAGCCTCTAGAGAAACTACGACGGGAGATGGGCCTTGGGGCGAAGAAGTAAGGACAAGGCTGGCGGATCGCGAGACAGCGATGCAGTCTTTCATGAGCCTTGACCGCATTGACTTCCTTCAGGCTCGTTACCACTACTGAGCGAGGTTCGCGGCCGTATCGAAGCGAGCCTGAGATTCATCTCGTTCTACATCACCGCGAAATCAAACTGCTCCTGATGCAGGTTCGGATCGGGCTCGATCGTCACCGGGTTCCCAAAGTGCGCCTCGACTTCTTCCATTACTTCGCGCTCAGTTGTGCGCAAAGACTCGGCCACGTGCGGCGAGACTCGTAGCATCACATCGCTGGCACCGGCCAACTGCTTCGACATTGCTTTGGCTTGTTCGAGTATCTCAAAGCACATTGTCTGGGCTGATTTTACCATCCCCGCGCCCTGGCAATACGGACACGGAGTACACAGCGTTCGTTCGAGCGACTGCTTGACGCGTTTCCGAGTGATCGCCACAAGTCCGAAATCATTGATCGAGAGAATCTTTGACGGCGAACGGTCGTGCGACAGCTCTTGTTGCAACGCCATCATCACCTTTTGCCGATTCTTGCGCTCCTCCATATCGATCAGATCGAGAACGATTATCCCGCCCAGATCCCGAAGGCGTACCTGGCGCACGATCTCTTTGGCTGCTTCGAGGTTGGTCCGGGTGATCGTGTCTTCCAGCTTGTCGGATTTGCCGACGAACTTGCCGGTGTTCACATCGATGGCGACCAGCGCTTCAGTCTGATTGATCACGATGTAACCACCCGACTTCAGCCATACCCGAGGGCGCACGGCCTTGTCGATCTCCGCCTGCACTCCGAACTTTTCGAGGATCGGCTGATCGGCGGTATAGAGCTTGACGCGGTTGACCAGCTTTGGCTGTACGCGATTCACGAACTCAACTATTCGAGCGTACTCGACTTCGTTGTCGATTCGAATCGCGGTGAACTCATCGGACATCTGATCGCGCAGGATTCGCTGGACCAGATCGAGGTCCCGATGCGTCAGTGAAGGCGCCTTGACGCGTTCCGCTTTCTTTCGGACATCGGTCCAGGTGCGCAGCAGATAGCGCATGTCATCTGCAAGCTCCTGCTCGGTGGCGCCGGCGCACGCAGTACGCGCGATAAACCCACCGCTCGCGCCCTCGCGATCCCGGAGCGCGGTGACGATTCGTTTTAACCTGATGCGCTCCATTTCGTTGGGGATTTTGCGCGACACGCCGATATGGTTGACCGTTGGCATATAAACGATGAACCGCCCAGGCAGCGCTATGTGAGAGGTGATCCGTGCGCCTTTCTTGGCGATAGGCTCTTTGGCAATCTGAACCAGAATCTCCTGCCCCTCGTGTAGCAAATCGCTGATCGTCGGAGCACCGGTTCGATCGGGACGGCGCGAAGGGCCAAGCTCCGGTCTTCGCTGCTCCGGTCCCCGAGGTTCCGGTCCGCGAGTAACCGGTCTGCGCGGATCAGGTCTCCGCGCATCGGGTCTGCGCTGTGGGCGCGGGTTTGGGGGACGGGGCGCACCCCGCCGCGCATCGACCGGACGGGGTTCAACCGGTCGGGCGTCAATGGGTCGAGAATCAACTGGCGAGGGGTCAACCGGTGGTCGAGCCTCGGCCTGCTGGGACTCCTCTGGTCTGACACTCTGTTCTCGCTCGGGAGCATCGTCGATCATTACTGCACCATCCTCGGGTGCCATCGCGGCGCTGGTGCCTTCCTCCTCTCCAGCGGATGGTGTCCCGCCTGCCGCAGCGGCAGGGTCTCGGCGGCCGCCGCGACCTCGCCGTCCTCGTCCTCCCCGGCGCACGGCGAACTCTCCGCGTGGCCCTCGGTCACGGATCTCGGCATCGCGATCTTCATCAACAGATGGTTCCAGCTGCCCGTCCGCGACATCGCGCGAAGTATCGCTATTAATAGATAGCGGGCCAGTATTAGCGTCGCTCTCGGGGGATTCCAGTGAACTGGTTATATCGCTCGCCTCGCTGCCCAAAGCCCCGGGTTGTATGCGTCCGTAGAGCCCGCGAACCACATCGGATATGTGCCGAAAGGGTGAGGGTCTACCGGCGTCCGGTTGAGGGGTGCTTGCCTCTTCATGGGCAGTCGGGCCGCCCGCCCGTGACGCCTCTTCTCGTGCGGCGGCTTCGGCATTCTCATCCACAACACGCTGAAACTCTGGGCCGCTTTCCGCCAGAGAGCGAAGACTGCCCACTCGCCACTCAGGCTCGGGCTCAGGCTGAAAATTCTCGGTCTGAAACTCAGCATTGTGGACCCGTTCGATGATTTTCTCCTGGACCATCGCATCCTTAAGAAGGTCGCCCGCATCCTGACGCATGTCTTCATCGGTGACACGTTGAAACTGCTGTGAGCCCTCTTGCTCCGATGGTTCGTCCTCACCCCTGCGGCGCGGACGCTTTGGGGTCGCTTTTGGCACGGCCTTCCGAGTCGTCGCCCTTGCCGGCTTTTCTTCGGTTTTGGCAATTTTCTTTCTGGGCTCGATCGGTTTCCTTGCGCGACCGCGCTTTGGCCTCTCCTCCGACTCCGAAGGTTCAACCTCAACGGCACCCTCGATCTCTTCCGCGCCAGGCTCAACCTGCGCGATATCATCGTCGGTGATGCGTTCAACCGGGAACGCCTCAACTGGAGCCGCCTGCACTTCGCCGGGTTCAAGCTCCGGGAGTTCTTCCTCCGGCGGCGGAGGCGGGATCATGCTTTCATCGGCTATTTCAGCCAACTGCTCCACGGCGTCCTCTATTCGCACCGGTCTCTCAACTGGCGCTTCGTCGTCGCGCGCGGGTTCCGTCGCCGGTGCGGGTGTGGCGAGCGACGGCCGGGGTTCCGGTCGGGGCCGCTCTGCTCGCCGCGAACGATCGTCGACGCGCGGAGGAACGCGCGCCTCGTCTGTCACCTCACGGAAGTCAATTTCCTCTTCCTCCTCCATAAACTCGGTAAAATCCGACACATAAAGGAAGGCGTCGCGCTCGAGCCCGATGTCTACGAAGGCCGATTGCATTCCCGGCAGCACCTTCATCACCCGGCCCTTGTAGAGGTTGCCTACGACACCTTGATTCTCGTCTCTGCGCTCAACGTAAAACTCAGTCACCACGCCGTCTTCGAGCATTGCGACTTTTTTCTCGTGCACGTTTGCACTTATTATCAACTCTTTTGCCATGAAATCTCCTGAGATATTCAGCTGTGCCGCGAAGGTGTGCAGGGTGGAACGCCGCCGGCGGGAGACGACCGAACCTCCGGTCTTCAGATCGCAGAGTAGCTTAGAGCAGATGAAATGAGTTTCAGGTCCAGAGAAAAGGAAAGTCTTTGGGCCAAGCTCAAAGTCGTTTGGCGAATGTCCCTGACAAACGCTGGCGCTCGCGTCGCAATAAATTACTCTGCGCCAGATTTCGTGATGATCCGCTCTCGCCGCGGCCGCCTGCTCGTGCTGATCCAGATCGGCGATCTTTCACACCGAACTCGAGAAGGCGAATGTCAAAACTTACCTGTGCTGCCTTGGCGGCACAAACTTATTTAAGATATCGATGAGTGACTGCTCACTCGCAACTTGTCTCCTTGGTCGCTCATTCGAGCGGCGGCGACCCCTTGAATCCAGCCCGCAGGGTCCCCTGTCTGATCTTCCGAATACAACCGCAGCCGCCGCACGCGGGAACTGAGGGAAGTCGCCTCAGTTTCGGTCAAGCCGTACACAGCGGCCATGACCTCAATCGGCTTTACGCCACCGTTAGGCGACACTTCGGTCACTATGCTAAGACTGGTCTGGTTCTCAACCAGACCCAAACCCCTGGTGAAGCGCCGCACATCGACACGCTGACGCTTGTCTTTGCGCACGCGCTCGATAACGCAACTTTCTCGCGCGATAAAGGCTTCAAACAACCTGTTATGAAGCCCACTTGTGTCGATCGACGCGAGTTCGGCGCGTTCAGCGCGTATTCTCCCAACCGCCGCCTCGATCTCTGGTGTGTCGAGCCGTATCAGGTACTCCGCTCGGTTCACATCCTTGATCAGCGACCGAACTCCTGCCACCAGCCTCCGCAATGACTTGAATCGTAAACCGGCAGGCAAGACCGCGTTGATCCTATCGAGAAAACCGCGCTCTTCAAACTCATCGGGCGAATCGAAGTCGATCAACTCATTGTGGCCCACAGTCCCAACGCCAAGCGCCGGCCCGTACTGAATCAACGGCATCGGGTGGTAACCCAAACTGTAGCCAAGCCTGATCTTCGCACGTCTGAACGCGCGAGGCAATGCTCGCGTCAAGTCGAGGTGGGATAGGTACTTCACTTCTTCGCCCTTTTCGAATATCGCGCGATACCTGAAATGGGAGTCCGGAGTCTGAAGTTCGAAGTCTGAAGTCCCGACTTCGGGCTTCGGACCTCGAACTCCGGACTCAAGTTGTACCGGAAGTCTGAAGTTCAAAGTGTGAAGAAGTCTGAAGTCCCGACTTCGGGCTTCGGACCCCGAACTCCGGACTCAAGTTGTACCGGAGTCTGAAGTTCGAAGTTTGAAGTCCCGACTTCGGGCTTCGGACCTCGAACTCCGGACTCAAGTTGTACCGGAGTCTGAAGTTCGAAGTCTGAAGTCCCGACTTCGGGCTTCGGACCTCGAACTCCGGACTCAAGTTGTACCAGAGTCTGAAGTTCGAAGTCTGAAGTCCCGACTTCGGGCTTCGGACCTCGAACTCCGGACTCAAGTTGTACCAGGGGTTGCTCGATTTCGTCCTTCACCGCCGCCATCCGTTCTTCGTAGGTACGAACTTCCACGTGCATGGCGTAGGCCCTGGCGAGGTGCTCGCGCGACTGCGCAAGATCGCATTCGAGCCCGCACGCAAAACACAACAATGGCTGAGCGGCCACTCGCTCGAATTCTTCGTGCGAGGGAGCGATCGCCGTTGGCCGCCCGTCGATGATCTTCACCGGCAGCTCGCAAGGCGGAGAGATCTTCGCCTTGATGCCTTTCATGTACTCTTTGGCGTTGAACTCGCGTTTTACCAACGTGTCGATGTGGTCCCACGGAAGCTGGACCAGCGGCGCGCCAGGTTTGTCAAACTCGCGAACAGGGAATTCCTGCAGGTAAGGATTGATGTCTACGCCTTCGAGGGTGAACGCCTCCATCCACTTCTGGAAGTCGAAATGATCCGTCCACCCGTCGAACCGGCGCCCCATCCGCCACGCGCGTTCGATAACTTTGCAGAGCGCGCGATCGCCCCGGGAGATGACACCTTCGAGCACCAACGTCTCTGCGTGATGCACCTTCATATCAATGCGGTAGCGGCGGGCAAGGTCTTTGAGCATTCGCTGTTTGCGCTTGATCGATTCGATGTCCTCTTGCCTGCACCACTGGAAAGGCGTGTGCGGTTTTGGCACGAAGTAGGAAGCCGAACACGTTGCCTTGACGTTCTTATTGTATTTTTTCCTGCCCAGCTCGCGCACCTGCCGGCCAAGCTCGGCGATGCCAACCACGTCTTCATCGGTTTCGGTCGGCAGCCCGATCATGAAATACATCTTCATAGCCGACCAGCCTTCCTCAAAGGCAACGGAGCAGGAGTTCATCACGTCCTGCTCGGTGATGTTTTTGTTTATGACGTCGCGCATTCGCTGGGTGCCAGCCTCGGGCGCGATTGTGAACCCGGTCTTGCGAACGCGAGCGATCTCGCGAGCCAGCGATTCGGTTATCCCCGACGCGCGCAACGATGAGACCGAAAAACTGACGTTTCGTCGCTCGAGCTCAGTTCCAAGCATCTTCACCAGCGGCTCGAGGCAAGTGTAGTCGGCAGTCGAGAGCGAGGTCAGGCTAGTCTCGTCGTAGCCACCCTTTTCAATGCCGTCGATGATCGTGTCGACAATCTGCTTCGGATCCCGCTCACGCACCGGACGATAGATCGTGCCCGCCTGGCAAAACCTGCAACCATCGACACACCCTCGGGCTATCTCGATCGCGACTCGATCGTGTACTGCTTCGATTGCGGGGACGGGTGAGTCCGAAGGGAACGGATATTGATTAATATCCTTTACTACGCGGCGCCGAATCGGGAACGGCAAATCCGGATCGCCGGGCTTGTCAACGATCCGGAGGCCGTGATGCGCGCTGACTCAAGTCGGGTACAGCGAGGGCACATACATCCCCTCAATGAGAGCGATCTCCTTCAACACCTGCTCACGCGTCAGCCCCATGTCGGAGTCTCTCAGTTCGACATAGCGCGAGACCAACTCTGGAAAAAATTCTTCCCCGTCGCCGATCACGAACACATCGATGAAGTCAGCTACCGGTTCGCAGGGATAGACGGTCGGGCCTCCGGCGATCACCAGCGGGGCATCAAGACCTCGCTCTCGCGTATGGATCGGGATGCCGCCGAGGTCGAGCATCGTCAGCACGTTTGTGTAGGTCATCTCGTATTGCAGTGAGAAGCCAACGACATCGAAGTCGCAAAGAGGCGTGTAGCTCTCGAGCGACAGCAACGGAATACCCCGTTCGCGGAGCTTTGCCTCCATGTCGGCCATGGCACGTAAACACGTCGGCGGCCCATCCTCATGTCTATTGAGAAGGCTGTAGAGTATCTTGAGCCCGAGGTGGCTCATCCCGATGTCCTAGGTATCGGGGAAACACAGGACGTGCGGGCATCGATCTCCGCCGGCGATTTGTGGACAGCGTTCCATTCACCGCCAACATACCGGGCCGGCTTCTCAACAAGCGGGAGAATCGAATCGAGTTCTTCCCTATAATTGATATTTCGATTGATCACCAGATATCCTTTAAGCTTAGAACAAAACCGGGTAATACCGGGTCGCCAGATAGAGTCCGAGGGTTGTCAAGAGATTCGATGGGCTGACCCGGCCGATAAACATAGACTC
>CAVTUR010000008.1:0-886641 GCA_963737945.1 Blastocatellia bacterium
CGTAGTCTACAAAGATTGTTTGCAGCAATGCGACGAATAAGTGTGTCATCCACCAAGGCTTGCCTGGCCCGGTTGTCAGGTGTAGCGCCCCGTTGCCGGTGGTGTCTCGCGGCTTCAAGATTGGTTCAGACATTTGCCGTCGGCCGCACGTGCCAATGCGTTGCAAGGCGAGTTTGACAATCTCTGATTCAACTCATTACGATGCACGTCGAACTCCCAGTCTCAGAGGGCTTCCAGATTGTCCACACCTATGGGTCAGCTTCGATCAGACAAAATCGGGAATCCAGGGAATCAAAGAAACGCAGGACTAAAAGTTGGATGGCTGGCGACGGTCCGAGCATCTCTGACGAATTATGCGCTTGCGGGTGCCGCAGCTGCTTTCCTCCTTGCAGTTGTCGAACTGGTTGACTTGAATGTCAGGCTCGCTCCCCTGTTTCAGTCGCTCGCGGAACGTGCAGCCTTCTGTTCCTACTTCAGCCTTAACATTGTGGGCGGTCTGGTCGGCGGGTTGTTTGTGGGACTGTTCGCTCATACGGCAGCGTTCTTAACACGGACTGCCCTTGGAACGATCGCGAGACGCAAGAAGGTAGGTCTGGTTGACAGGCTCATCGCCGGCGCGGGTGTGTTCGCGGCTGGCGCCTTTCTTCTTAACCAGCAGCCACAGATTCACGGACATGCCATCGAGATCCTTCGGGAAACAGAGAAATTTGAGGTGCTGACCGTTACGCTTTTGAATCACGAACGAGCGGGCTCTTACCTTTTGTTGATGGCGGTCGTGAGCGGTTGCTGGGTGCTATGGATGGCGGCCCGTTGGCTGAATGGGTCCAGTGCTATGATAAGAGCGGTCGGGATGCTGGTGCTCGTCGTTTTTCTCGGTTGCGCCTATTATGTCGATTCGCGCTTTGAGACTCCGTTATACGAAACTTCCGTGCACCGTTCGATGTTTCTGTTGTGCACGGCTCTGAGCATGGCTCTGATGGGCGCGATGTCGCCGCGGAGGCCGCTTGGTGGACCAGGAGCCGCGGCGCCGCTGAAGAAGAGCGCCGGGGTGTTAGTCGCTATCGTTCTGATCGCTTCGGTGACTTTTACTTTTGCCTCTTTCGACAAGAACCAAAACCTCAAGACGCAGCTCTTCTACCGCACAAGTCAAGCCAGGCAGTACTTCAAGTTCGTGCAATGGGCACTGGACTTTGATCGTGACGGTTATGCGTCAATGCTTGGCGGCGGGGACTGTGATGACCGTCGCGGCGACATCAATCCGGGCCGCAGTGAGGTCATCGGCGACGGCGTCGATCACAATTGCATTGGCGGCCCGCTAACTCTGCAAGGCATCGAGGATTGGAAGCTCGAACATGCCTCTCTTAGACGCCCGCCTGACATGTCGGCCAGACGGCTGAACGTGATTTACGTCTTCGTAGATGCTCTCAGGGCTGATCACCTGAGCGCTTACGGATACGTCAGGAAGACGAGTCCCAACCTGGACCGGCTCGCGGCGCGATCCGCTTTGTTCGAGAACGCGTTCACACCGGCACCCAACACCTTTGAAGCTTTGCCCAAGTTCACGCAGGGGACATATTGGGACGCCCATATCGAAGGCTGGCCCGAGATCATGGCTCGCAACGGATACAACGCGCTCCTGTTTCCGCGGCGCATTTCGACCATGCGCAGGCATGTGAAAGGAATGAAAGTCGTCGACGCCGCCAAAGCCGGCACTTTTGAAAGCACCATTGATTCCGCGATAAACGTGCTTGGCAATGCGCCGAAGGAGCATCCGTTTTGTGCGTATCTATATTCGACGGACACTCACCGACCATACAGGCCACACGATGAGTTCCATTATGGCCCTTCGGTCACTGATCTCTACGATGGCGAGATTGCATATCTTGATTTCCATCTTGGCAGGCTGTTTGATTGGATGGAGAAGTCGGGAAGAATGGACGATACGATGATCGTCATTATGGCCGATCATGGCGAATCGCTCGGCGAGCGAGGCGTCTTTAAGCATTCCACCCAACTCTATAACGAACAAGCGCGCGTCCCGATGATCATTTACATGCCGGGGTTAACGGCGCGCTCGATCGATGCCTATGTCAGCACGATAGATCTCGGTCCGACGATGTTAAGCGCGGTGGGTCTCGAGTACCCAAAGGAATGTGCCGGCGTGAGCCTGGTGCCGTTGCTGCGCGGCGAGCCGTTTGTTCATCCGCCGGTCTACGCAGAGCAGACGACCCAGGACGTTTCGCCGTTTGTGACGCCGGACAAATCCGTTACACCGGAACAAAAGAAGTACATGATCATCAGTCAGGACGGGTTTAAGCTGATCTACAGTCGGGACCGCTATTGTTTTGAGCTATTCGATCTCAAGAATGATCCGGCCGAGGTTCGTAATCTCTACGATCGAATGCCAGAGAAGGCAGCCGAGCTGAAACACCGGTTGGGCAGGTTCGTAGACGTGGTTAGGGTAAGCAGGCCGTGGGATGCGGATGAAAGCCAGTACTTCTTTGGCCCTACGGGAGAGTCGCGCGAGGCGAAATAGCGCTCGGAGCGAAGTCATCCTTGCCTGCTGGCCCACACGCCGAGTCTTATCGCAAACGAAAGTGTGAATCGCAAACAGGCAAAGTGCGTGAGCTGCGTGGTCAACTCTTCCCGAGCACTCGTGCGATCAACCTTGTGTCATCGCGCCCGAGTTCTCCGGTGATGACAAGCGCTATCAGGTACGCTACAGACAAAGCGATTAGTTGGACTAATGTCAGAATCTTCGATGCGGGAGAGAAGAGAAGCGCCGCGGCGTAGATCGCCCCCGCACAGCCTGCGATTCTCACCACCGAGGCGATAGAAATCAAGGTCCTGAACTTTCGCCAAAGATAGCTGCCAGCGAGAATTGTACCCACGAGCATCGCCGCGGTGGTCGCGGTCGCCGCTCCGGCGAGCCCATGAGAGGGAATCAACAGAGCGTTCAAGGAGGTGCTGAGAACAAGAGTTGTCACCCCGAGGAGCAATGATACCCTTGGTTGGCCGCTTGCGGAGATGATCGTCGTAACGACGTACAGCAGACCGAAGAACAACATCCCGAATGCTACAATCCTCAAGGCCGGGCTCCCGGCCTGGTACGTCTCGCGGTATATCACTCTCAGAACGCCGCTTGCGCAGGACGAAAACAGAGTCGCAGTCAATGCCATTACCATCAGCGTATATCGTAGCGTGTTTGATATGTAACGTTTCGTGCGCGCGCGGTCGTCGGCGAAGGTTGATTGCGAGACGAGCGGAAAGATTACAAATGTGACCGAAACGATCACCTGATAGGTGATATTTGCGATGTCCATTGCAGCGCTGTAGTAGCCGGCGTTTTCGCTCGCGGTCTTCGCGGCAGGCGATGAGAGCGCCTTGATCAGCATCAGATCAACTCTCTGTAACAGCGTAAGGACAAACGTGAACAGCAAAACGTAGGATTGAAACTTGAACAACTGGCCCGCTCGCACGTCGCCTTTGCGATTGCCCCCGCGGGCGATTATCGCTGAAAGTCCAAGGACACAACCCGCTGCAAGCGCGAACCCACCGACACTTCCAGTCACTCCAAACCCGAGCCATGCGAGCAAAACAATAAAGATCAGTTTCAGAGTCGAGTAAGTCATGTCGAGTCCGGCCTGAACCCCAAAGCTCTTGTTACCGTTGAAGTAGCCTGTATAGACCGAATAGAACGAATACGAGAGGGTTATAAGCGATGCGAGTCGCAGCCAGCCGGTCAGACGAGTGTCGTTCAACAGGGACGCAACTACCGGCGCAAGGAGAAAGAACCCGAGTGTCGCCGCACCACCGACGTATACCTGCAGACTGAGCGCCCTCCACTTTATCGAGTCGGCTTTCTCTGGCTCCTGGGAGACATACTTCGAGACAGTCTGATATGTGCCGGTGACAATGACCGCATTGATTATGGAGACGGTGTTAATTACGACCCTGTATATTCCATAGTTTTCGTCTGTAAGCAGATGCGCCAACGTAAACGCGATGCCGTAGCCGCTCACCATAAACCAGATCTTGGCGGCGGTAATATAGATGGTGCCTCGCCCGGCAATCGCAGCGGTGTTATCCGTGGATGGTGCCGGCTTCGATTCTTCTGTTGTCAATTGCGTCATTCTTGTTCAACGCACTGTTGATGATATCGCCGTATCGCGAGCCGATTCGCGCCCAGTCATAATCCACTGCCGAACGACGCGCATTTTCGGATATCTTCTGTCGCAAGATATCGTCGGTGAGAACGTGAGACAACTTCCGTTTGAGCATCCGGTGGTCGCCTTGTTCAAAGAGCATTCCATTCTCACCATCGAGTATGGCCTCGGCAAGCCCTCCAACTCTGGAAGCGACCACTATGCAACCCGCGGCCATCGCTTCGAGGCACACAACGGGCATTCCTTCAGTCCGCCCGTCGGCGAGCACCCGAGATGGAATTGCTACGAGGTCGCAGATCGAGAGGAGATGTTTTCTTTCCGAAGCACCGATCCGTCCGATGAACCGGGCGTCGACAGAGAGCAACCGCGCCAGGCCTTCTAGTTCGTCGCGACATCTACCGTCACCTGCCACGATCACGCACAGATCGTCCAGTTCTTTCATCGCGTTCAACAGCACCTCGAGTCCCTTGATTTCGGTAAGCCGGCCGATGAACAGGACAGTACGAGGCGACTGCTTGAGGCTGATCGCATCAGCGTGGCCTAAGGGAACGGTGATACCCATTGGTATCACAACAGCCCGCGTTCTAGCGGCCGGGTACGCCACAGTGAGTTTGCGTTCCAGATCGGAGCTGACGGTTACGATCCGAGCGCTGCTTTCGACGATGAATCTTGCGATTTGTCTGCCGCCGCGCATTCGAGCCAGAAAATGAAGACCACCCGAGTGTTCTACAACAACGTGCGGTTTCCCGAGTAGCCTGTGGATCAATGATCCTATGAAACCGGCTGGAACCATCCAATGTGAACAAACCGCGTCGCATTTCAAGGCCAACTTCAGGGCGTACGCAAAGAAGCAGACCAATGAGATCAGCGACCCAAGCTTTGTGAAGACATTACTTGAAGCCAGACGATTCAGATCCGTGGGGGCATTGAAAGGATCGAGTCTGGCGGGCAAAACCGATCGGGAACGAGTTAACGAGAACGCGTCGGGTGGCCACTGAATCGCAGCGCGATCGGGAGGCGCAAGGACTCTTACATTGAATTGGATGGAAAGGCTCCGAGCGAAATCCCGGATGTAGCCGCAGGTCTCGTCATCCGGCGAGCAAGGAAAGGAGCTCGTCAACACCAGGAGGGTTGGCTTTTCTCTATGCTTCAAGATGGTAGTGTATTGGTTCCGCAACCGAGGAGGCGCTGGAGAAGCGTCTCCGCGCGTAGCTTCGAGCTATGAGAAAGAGGATCGCCGGCACCGCAGTGAAGGGGTTGATCCCTGAGACTTCCTCGCCATACACGGTCCTGACCGGAACGCTTGTAACCGCAAGGCCCGCACGACACGCCTCGAAGAACATCTCGGTGGGGAAGCCGTAGCGATCGTACAATTCGTCCAGGGCCAGGCGGTTCAGCGCCCCACGTTGAATGACCGTATAACCGCAGTGGGCGTCAAGGTCGTCGTCAAACGACATCGCCAGCCGCGCTAACCAGCTAAAGAATCGATTTCCGGCATGGCGAAGGCAAGGCATTTCGCCGATACTGTCGGAGTCCAGAAAGCGATTTCCTTTTACATACTCGGTTCCGTCCATTGCGCGATCGAGCAAGCGGAAAAGGTCGCGTCCATCCATTTGGCCGTCGCCGTCCATTACCGCGATCAGATCGGACGGGGTATTCAGACAATGAATGTATCCTGTCTTTGTCGCCGCGCCTACGCCGCGATTCCGATCGTGCCTGAGCGAAGTCAAACGGCGATCCGCGATTCCAGAGAGTACTCCCCATGTATCATCGGTGCTTCCGTCATCGACCGCTATTATCAGGTCGACGAAGTGAGGCACTCGCCGAATTGCTTGCTCGACGTGCGCTTGTTCGTTGTGAATCGGCATGACAACTGCTACGCGTTGGTCCCGATACATCACTATGTCCTTTGCGATTTGAGTGTTCGTTGAGCCTCGCGGATTGTATAACGCGCACGCAACCCGCAACGCAACTGGTGGAACCGGTCGCTCGACAACATTCCGGTGTCCGAGCGAGCGGAAGTCTGCCGCCCAATAGTTGTTTTGCGTCGCAACGAGATCGGGATGATCGATCTTGCGCCTCCGGGAATTGGTCAAGTGTCCAGGCCTCAAGTCCGGTGATTCGCAGGCACCTTGAGATCACTGGCTAGCGTAAGGTATACATACCAAACTTGAGCGCGCAGCCGTAGCTGGCTGCCTCTGCTGTTCTAATAGAGTCAAGCACGAGGCGCGCTCCCGTCGACAAAGTGTGCTGAATGACCCTAAAACCGCGTCTTGACCTGGTCCTGGTTGCCCTGGTTATTGGCGGATTCGTGTCCATCGCCGCTCAGAAACTCGCTACCGTCCCAGTCTACGAGACCGACGAATCGTACACGCTTCAGGTTCCTTACGAAATCCTCAACCGGGGAAAGCTCGCGCTCCCAATGTATAGGTATCTCGGCGGAAACATAGAAAACGTCTGGCATTCACTCACACCGGTTTTCTTTGCGATACTGGCCGGGTTCCTAAAGCTTTTTGGTTTCGGGGTGCTGCAAGGGCGCGTGTTCAATCTGCTCACGGTCGTATTGACGCTGTGGATGGTCTACTTGATAGGCCGCCGCTTGTTTGATTGGCGAGTTGGACTGATTGCTGTTGTGATGATCACATCTGATCAGACGGTCCTTGAGCGCAGCCGTTTGTTGAGAAACGATTATGCGGCCGAGGCGCTGGCGCTCCTCGCGTTCTATCTCTACGAGGCGGCGGCTCGTCGCAAGAGCGGCAGGTTGTACGTAGCGTCGGGTGTTGCGGCGGGAGCCGGTGTGATGTGCCACACGAGTATTCTGTATATGGTTTGTGCCATCTGCCTTCTGATGCTATTGAGCGAGGGCTGGCGGATATTCGCTTCAAAAAAACTCTATCAGTTCGTAGCGGGCGCTTTCGCAGTCATGTCTTACGAGGTCGTTTACGACATTGTCGATTACAAGAGGTTCTTGACGCAGTACCGTGGAGACGAACACCATTTTGGTGTGCTCTCGCTTTCGGGTTGGTGGGCGAATCTGCTGGATGAGCCGGCTCGATATGCGAGGTGGTACACGGCCAGCGATGTGATGTTTTGGAATGTCCCTAGAACGTTGCTTCATTTATTTCAATTGCTGACCATCATCGCGGTCGCGTATCTGATCTGCCGCTGCGCGCTCCTCATCAAACGCAAAAACGCGTTAAGCGAACCGCGATTGCGCCTTTTGATCGTGACTGTGGTGATGCTGTTGTTCTTTGCGAATTTTGCTCACAAGTTGGGTTTCTACAACTCGCACCTGGTGACCTGGTTTGCTCTTGGCGTAGGCGTATTGGTCGTCGACGGCACGAGCCTTGTTGCGCAGTGGTGGCCTAAGCAGGCGCAAGGTGGCCGGCTGGTGACTTGGACTCCAGTCGCGGCCGGAGTATTGTGCGCTGTTGCTTACGGCGCCCTGTTTGTAAGACAACAGGCTATTTACCTTAGGGAAGTGCGCAATCCCGCGCTAGCTTCTTTCGAAGAGATCACAAGCGTGCTGCGTGACCTCGTTCCAGAGGAGCTGTGTCCCGTCGCCGTGAAAGCGCCGGTCATTTGGCTTGCATTTCCTGAGAAGGACCGATGTTTTGCAAACATCGAAAGGCGTATGGCCGACGCAGTTGACATTGACGGGAAGGACTTTGCATTGCTTGTGCGCCCGAAGAGTCCAGACTTTTGGGCGCGAGATCTGGTTCGCGACCCGGCCCTGCTCGGTGAACTATCCGACACTCCCTATGGAAACTTTCTTGTCTACTACACCGGAACTGATCCGCGGTTTAGGCCGGTTGAACCGCGGCGCTACTATTTCTTTCGACCGTGGAGCGGATACGTTACAGACGAGCAGATTTCTCACGCACACGAAGTCTTGTCGT
This sequence comes from Blastocatellia bacterium, assembly GCA_963737945.1. Classification (GTDB taxonomy): domain Bacteria; phylum Acidobacteriota; class Blastocatellia; order UBA7656; family UBA7656; genus Onstottus_A. Next base: position 8,066 of record CAVTUR010000008.1, read on the forward strand.
CTACCGCCGAGGATCTGAGCAGGTCCGCGAAGGCTTCTAATCCTTCGCTTACCGGCGAGGGTATAGCCATTAATCCCGAACTGGGAAGTTCGGGCGATTACGCATTCACGGAGTTATGCTCATTCGACTTGAAGCCGTCCACGGCATACCAGCTGGTGGTAGATTCGAAGTCATCCGGGAAGTGGGAATCAGTCGTGATGGAAGCCACCGGGCTTTGGATCAAGCAGATCGAGATTGGTGGCGGAACTCGCGTCAGCGATCTCTTTAGAACTTTCGCGGCGAAGCGAATCAGAATTGTAGTGCGCGCGCTAACGCACGACCCGGCGGATCTGCTCTATGTGTCTCGCATAACTGTCCGTGAGATTCGCGAGCTGTAACCACCTTGATAGAACCAATTCACCTTCAACCCGCGAGTGCCGGCAACAAACGCTCATCCATACCGGCTCGATGGTCTCAGTTCATCGAGGCTCGAGACGCCTCGACTCTTGCGGTTGCTGCATTTCTGCTTACCGTGGCGGTGATGTTTGCGTATCGCCCGTTTACCCAGGTTGAGGAAGGAGATTCAGCGCTTTACGACTACATCGCGCAGTGCATCGTCCGAGGACAGACCCCCTACAAAGACGTCATCGACATTAAAGCGCCGGGCAGCTTCTATCTGAGCGCGCTTGCAATGCAGGTGGGGAAATCCGTTGGAATGAGAGACATCGTTGCTGCTCGCCTCTTGCATATCCTGCTCGCGGGATTGTTATCGGCAGTGGTCTATCTTGTCGCCGAAGCATACCTGCGAAATAGATTTGCATCGGTGCTGGCGGTGCTGGCGTTGCTGACTCTCCCGCATTTCGCGCTTTGGACCGTAGGTGGGGGGCAACCAAAACTGCCGATGATCCTGTTTGGAATGCTGACCTTGCTGCTGATAGCAAGAGACGGCCCGTTCCTCGCAGGCTTCTGCTCAATGTTGTCGTGTCTGTGCTGGCAGCCCGGGCTACTGTTCACTGGCGTAGCCTTTCTCGTATTCTCCAGATATCTAACGACCTGGAGCGATCTCCGCGCTTTGAAGGTTCTTGCCGGCGCCGCGATCCCCTTGGCCTCACTCCTGGTTTACTTTCGTTGGATCGGCGCCCTCGGGGATCTGTGGACATGGACGGTGGTCTTCAACTACAGCATCTATGCGCGGAGGACGCTCGAGGGCGCCGGCAGTTCGCTTGATCATCTTGTGAATGTGTCGCTAAAGATCCTAGGAGCGAATGTTGTACTGGCAGGACTAAGCGTAATAGGTTTTGTCCAGTTCGGCGCCCATTCGTTGCGCGAGAGACTCAAAGGTAGAAGCAGCCTCAAGTCTCCCGATCTGTATCGAGACGCAATCGCAATCGCACCGCTCGTATATCTTGCGGCGTGTTTTGTCCGGTTTAACGCCGGACCCTATTTGATTCCGTTTCTCCCGTTCTTCGGCATATTTCTAGGCTGGTTTGTGGTCGAGACGGCGCGTGTCATAAACGAGAACAGATTTCCTGGCTACGGGATCGATGCCAAAAGTGTTGTGCGGTCGCCCTATTTCGTTCTGGTCTTTCTATTGTGCCTGGCCGGATATCGCGCTGTCGCATACCGGTTCGAGACTGGCCCGACTCTGCAGGATCAGGAGAAGAGATTTGAGGCCGTCTCGGGCTTGTTGAGTGACGGTGAGACGATCTACGTCCACGGAACCGCCGAAATTTTGGTTTTGTTAAACAAGGCGAACTTGAACCCCTACATCTTTCTTGATTTTGGGAAAGATGACTACCTGGCTGCGAGATCCTACGGCGGCAAGTTTTCGGCGATCATCGATGAGATCGAATCCAAGGCCCCAAAGGTCATAGCGGTGTCACGTTTGCAAAGAGTCTCGCGTAAGAACGAGCTTAAGCAGTGGATCGACATGCATTACGAGAGTCTTGGGTGGCGTGGATATGAGGAGGTCTCCGTGCGAAAGCCAGACACCACACCGGAACGTAAAGAGGAAGGCGCGAATCGGTAGCAACGATGATCGGGGCCCTACCGCGAAGATGGGACCTTGCTTTGCAGGAGCCTGGTCATCTCAATCGCCACGAGTCGGGCGAGTTCGCCGGAGCCCTTCTCAGTTAGATGGACGCGATCAGCAAAGAACTCCTGTCTCCCGTTCAGCTCCGTCGACGAGTTGAACAGAACAGCGTTTTTATCTTTGGCGACGTCTCGAAGAATCTGCTCGATCCGTTCATAACCCGTCAGAAGGGTTTCGCCGGCGCGCCCAGGGGGAAGAGGATCGGCATTTGCAGTCTGTTTGTTTGCACGAATCGCCAGCCGGGCTTCATCCATGAGAACCGGCACCGCGCCAATATCTTTCGCGCAGTCAACGAACAACTGCACGTTGAGCTTGTACTGCTTCAGAGCATCTTCGTCCAAATCAAAATCAAACTTTTGATCGCGTACAATCTCTGCGCCCTCTAAATCGGCGTTGAACTTCCAATCGTAGTATCGTTGTCTTGCAAGGACATACAACTGCAAATGCTCGCAAAGGAAGCGATCGAGAGAACCCTGGTAATTGAGACGTGGATCGTTGTCCGCAACTTGAGGATGCACTTGTCGTATTAGCGGTTCTCCTGAGTCAAGCCTCTTCTTGATGTCATTCCACGCACAGCAGAAGACTACATAGTCGGGACTGAACACATGCCCCTCTGACCATAGACTTCCGAACAGCTCAAAAGAGAAATATCCCGGCACTCCGGCATTTATGACCTCGACCTGGGGAAAACCGGTTTGGTTCAATATCTGTTCCACTTTGTGAGGCCAGTCTTGTCCTTCGGGCATCCAGATATCGAATACGTGCGATCCCCCGTAGAACATGATCCGGATTTTGCCGTCGGGCTTGACCGGTTCAAAATCGTGGCCTCGGTACCCCAATTTGTTTATTCGGTAGAAAATGCTCCCGTTTGGACCCTCGCCTCCGTAAGCTCGAATTGCCTTTCGAGGAAAAACGTAACGCGTGATCAGTGACGGCTCGTAGTGCAGGCTTCTATCCTTCAGTATCTCAGGAGTGATATATCCGAGCTTAGAATGACGTCTCACGTAGAACTCGGAAATCGCAAGCCCCGCGAGTCCCGCAACGATCATGAGTATAACGGTAAAAGAGATCTTCTTCTTTAGACTTAAGGGAGGAGCTCCGCTGGAAGCGCCCGATTGATCACTCAAGCTTGAACTCCTTTCTTTAGTTGGCGCGCTGGCGAAACGCCGGCCGTTCGCTCCCCATCCAGCACGTACACCTGTTCGCGGCCTCCCGCAATCTTGAACGACTCAACCACCTGCGATCCGTACGGAGAAAAGAAATCCGCGAGGGTTGCTTCAGTGAACCGCAAACTATGCCCACCGGCGCCCGGGTTTGTGAACAATTGACCGAGCAGCGAGATCAGTCGCGAGTTGCTTGTCGCCAAATTGCGAATCGGCTCGGCGATGATGACACGCTTCCGCGCTGCTTGCAGCATTCGATCGACCACGGGTGAAGCGTCCGGTAAGAAATGATAGAGGCTCGCTTGCATGATTACGTAGTCCGCTGCAGGCAACCCTTCGTCACCTCGCAGGTCCAACACCTCCCCGCTGCCGCCGCGCCCAACCAATCGAGCGATGAAGTTCGCGTTGATGTCCACACCGGTGTACTGAACGCCTTTCGATTTCAGATAGCGGTGGTACAAAAGCGCGGGACCACAGCACAGATCCAGGGCGCTCGATCCGGCGGGAATCAACTCGGCGATTGCACGATAACGTGAATTGTAGTGACGGCCATACAGCAGCAACATGGCCAACTCATACACTGACGCGCTTCTGTATATTAGACTCGTCGTCATGAGCCTTCCAACCGCAGGCCGTGCCGGTGCCTTACTATTGCGCCCTTCTTTGCTCCGCACGCAATGCGAAATTAGGGAGGAATCCCACCGGAGGGACGCCACTGAGGGCTGACCGCGGGTTTGCGAGCTTCATCTTTTTCTGGATAGTACCTGATCTTCTATTCCAGCAGCCTCTTGGACGGCGGCGCGGTTGATTACAGCGCGAATGGCAGCTTGCGGTTTGTTATTAACTCTCACAAAGGTCCGCCCGGTGTACTCGCCAAGTATTCCGAAGAACAGCATTTGAATCCCGCTCAAGACCAGCAGGGCCACCATTAGCGAGGCCCATCCTACGGCGTTTGGTGAGAAGTCTTCCGGAAAGAACAGCCGGTACAGGATTACCAGAACCGCGAGCGCGAGTCCCAGCGTCGCGAATCCGAATCCAAACCAACTCACCAATCGCATCGGGCGCGCAGAAAATGAAAACGCAAGGCGCGCCCAGACCCTGAGAGATTTCCAGAACGTGTAGGTGCTTTGTCCGGCGTAACGCGGATGATGGTCTACTGGAATCTGTGAAATCCTGGATGTGACCTGGAACAGCAGTCCATCGATATACGGGTCGGGTCCATCGTATTTGCAGATCGCTTCGACCACTTCTTTGCATATGATCTTGTAAGGCGAGAGGTAGACATCTTTTGGCTTATTGATCACCCACTCGGCGAATTTACCGTTGAACCAACTGCCAAGATTCTTCCACAGCCTCTGCCGCTTTAGCCCGAAGTCAGCGTAGACGACATCGCCGCCTTCTTCGATCTTGTGAAGCAGCGCCGGGAGATCGCGTGGGTGATGCTGGAGATCATCATCCATGATCGCGATGTACTTTCCGCGAGCCAAACGGAGCCCGGTGATGATGGCATTGTCCTGTCCGAAGTTGCGCCGCAGATCTACGCCCACCACCTCCGGATTGCTCCGGCAGAGCGCTTCAATGACCCGCCACGATTTGTCCGGAGAGCAATCGTTGACCAGCAAGATTTCATAGTCGCGATTTATTGGGGTGAGCGCCTCGGCGATCGCTTCAATCAACGCCTCGATACAATCCTCGCTTCGATAGACCGGAACGACTATCGACAGATCGGGTCCAAACGCGTGATCGCCATTAGGCATCGCGTCGATAATAGCGACAGTCTATTGTTGTTGTCGACCGGGAGAAGCGGCGTGCGAATGTTCGAGAAACTCAGACATACAATTCACTACTCGAATCTGTTCCTCCCGGTTGATGTCAGGATAGAACGGGAGCCGCAGAAGCCGCGCGCTGAGCGCCTCGGTGAGGGGCAAGTCTCCTCCTCGATAACCAAATCTCCTACCCATTACCGAAGTGTGCAACGGTACATAGTGAAAGACTGCGCTGATTCCATTCTTCTTGAGATGTGCCATCAGTCCATCTCGCGTCTTCCCGTCGCCAAGCAGCGCGTAGAACATATGATAGTTACTCTCGCAGCCGGCGGGCGTGCGCGGAATGCTGACGAGTCCTTTCTCCTCGAGAGGCGAAACGCTTTCAAGGTAGAACTGATGAATGTTACGTCGTCGAGCAGTGATCTCGTCCATCGCTTCCAGTTGCGCTAACAGAAAAGCGCAAGCGATCTCGGCTGGAACGAACGAGGAACCGACGTCTACCCAACTATATTTATCAACCTCGCCTCGGAAAAACTGGCTTCGGTTCGTGCCCTTTTCACGGATGATCTCAGCGCGTTCGACGAATTCGGGCGAGTTGATGCAGAGTGCTCCGCCCTCTCCACAGACATAGTTCTTGGTGTCGTGAAAACTGTATGCTCCCAGATGGCCGATCGAGCCAAGGGCCCGGCCGTTGTAGGTAGCATTGACCCCTTGCGCGGCGTCTTCCACAACGATCAGCCCGCGGTTCTCGGCGATCGCCAGGATTCGATCCATCTCGCACGAGACTCCTGCATAGTGGACAACGAAAATCGCCCTGGTGTTTGAGGTGATTCTCTCTTCTATCAGCCTTTCGTCGATGTTCAAAGTGTCCGGTCGAATATCGACGAACACAGGCTTCGCTCCGCAGCGAACAACGGCATTGGCTGTCGAGACAAATGTGAACGAAGGCATGATCACTTCGTCACCTGGCTTCAGACCGCACAGAATTGCAGCCATTTCCAACGCCGCGGTACATGAAGGGGTCATCAGCACTTTGAGAATGGCGAAGCGATCCGCGAGAATCTCAGCGCACCTGCGAGTGAAACGCCCATCCGCGGCGATGCCGCTGTTGGAGATTGCGCTGGCCATGTATTCAATCTCCTTTCCGGTTATGAATGGCTTGTTAAACGGGATGTTTGTCGGCACGGTTGATCCCAACTCGATCTCAGATGATCCGGGGCGCCCGAACGAGAAAGATGTTGCGCCGTCGACATTCTACATTAGGCGTTTCTCTTTCCAAAGAAGCGTAAGTGTGAAGATCACCAGCGGTTGGATCCGGTATGAATGAAGCCGTCCTCCTGTGTGGTCAGAGTGCACGGTTCCAGGGCTGAGTCGCCCTTGAGATTGCGTGATCTCGGAGGTCTGGGTGCCGCACAATCTTGACAGAAACGAAAGATGCGATAAAGTTATAGCTCCCCTTGTTCTCGATCCAGCGTTAGTCGTCGAAAGAATCTAGCCCATGCAGGCGCACCTCACCGGCGTTTTTGGGATTGATGAGTCTTGGCTGTTATTTTGATGCGCACCCTGAATACAATCTTCTGGAAAGTCTTGACCTCGGATTGTGGTTGCATTGCCTCTTAAGGAGACGTCGTAAATGAAAGGTTTTACACTTAGGATCTCGCTCGCTGCTTCTATGCTCGCTCTTTTGTCGCTTGTAGGAACCCTGCCGACTCAATCAGATAGCGGCCGGTCTCAATTGCATCAGCAGTCTGAGGACCGAGCGGCGAAGGGCGCCGCGAGACCCGGTGTCAAGCAGCTCTCTTACCGAAGCCCAAGCGCTACTCATAAGTTGCTGCTCTCGGCAGATGACGCCGATATCGAGCAGCGGCTTATGTCATCGCGCTCCACCCGCAAGGCGAAAAAGTACGGCTCGTACTCGCTCGTCGAAGTCACGGAGGCCGAGCTTAGCTCGATGGATGCCTCCACGCTGGATCGAGCGAGCCTGAGAGACGATCTGAACCTGGTGATGCTCAAGCCCGGCCAGCTCGATACGACCGGTCCTGAGCCGACAATTGCCGCTGATCTTCGCCAGGCTGACACACCTCTGCGCGCGCTTCACCTGGTCCAGTTGTTTGGACCTCCGACCCCGGAGGCTGTGGATGCGCTCGAGGCGACAGGGGCCAAGGTTGTTTGCTATGTTCCGAACAATGCTTATCTGATGTGGGCGACCCGTGCCGAGAGGAGGCAACTCCACGCGCTTCGACGCGGGGCTGACGGATCGAGCCTCGTCCAGTGGGACGGACCGTATCACCCAGCATACAAGGTAGACCCGCATATCAAGCTCGATTCGGTACAGCAGTCCTCCTTTGCGATTCAAATCCTGGACACCCCTGATTCTTTCCACACGCTTTCACTGGTGAAGTCCATATCAAACAAGATCCTGATGCCCGAGTTTCGCGCGGCAGGATCAGTGCGGATAAAGGTCCTGGCAGAGTCCTACAGGTTGAAAGAGCTGGCCCAGGCACCTGATGTGCTTGCTATCGAACCCTGGTCTCCAATGAAGATTATGGACGAGCGGGCCGATCAGATCGTAGCCGGCGCCTTGTTGTCGAACACCGTCAACAACATCCAGGTAAGCCAGCCCAGCGGACCCGGATACCTCGCTTTCCTGAATTCGGTGGGATTCAATTCAGACTTTGACTTCTCAGTCGATGTCGGCGACACGGGCTTTGACCGTGGCTCCGCAGACGCGGCGACGGTACATCCGGATTTCCTGAATGCGCAGGGCACATCGCGGGTCGCTTACCTGCACGACTTCACTCAGGACTCTCATCCGGGTGATCCAACGATACTTCCGACGCATGACGCTCTGGGGCACGGGACGATCAATGCATCGATAATTGGGGGCTTTAACAACAAGACTGGCAGCGCGAACGTCGACGCCCAGGGCTTTGAGTATGGACTCGGGTCCGCTCCATTCGTGAAGATCGGTGTTTCAAAGCTCTTTCCCGACAGCTCAAGCTCGAGCTCCTTCTCATACACACAGTTTATCCTCGATGCCTATCGGGCCGGTGCTCGCTTGTCCAACAATAGTTGGGGGGGCTGCGAGTCTGATTTCTGTAATTACTACAGCGATGACACGCAGGTGTTTGACGCGCTGGTGCGTGATGCTGATCCGTTCACTACCGGAAACCAGGGTATGTCGATCTTTTTTGCGGCCGGGAACGATGCTGATACATTCAACGCTCCCTCGGTGGCGATACCTGGAACCGCGAAGAACGTCATCACTGTTGGTATTAGCGAAAATGTGAGGGGGAGCCAGACGGATGGTTGCGGCGTCAGGGCGCAAGACGCCGACAATGCGCAGGACATTGTTTTTTTCTCGGGCTACGGCCCTGTCCAGGACGGTCGCGCAAAGCCCGATCTTGTGGCGCCGGGTTCGCACATGCAAGGCGCGGCATCGCAGGACAAGCTCTACACGGGCGGCGGTGTCTGCAACAAATATTTTCCAGTGGGGCAGACGCTCTATACATGGTCGTCGGGGACGAGTCATTCAACGCCTGTAGTAGCGGGTGGCGGCGCTCTCGCTTTTCAATGGTTGAAGACTCACCTCGGTGGCGAGCCTAGCCCAGCGCTGGTTAAGGCGTTCCTTCTAAACTCGACTAGTTATCTCACCGGCGCGTTTGGTGGTGACAGTCTCCCTGGCGCACATCAGGGATGGGGCTTACTGAACGTTGGCCGGATGTTTGAATCCACTAGCCGCATCATCTATGACGAGTCGCCGTCACGGACCTTCACCGAAAGCGGCGGCGCTCCCTTTGAAGCGACGGGCGTCGTTGCGGACCCGACGAAAGAGCTGCGAGTAATGCTTGTGTGGAGCGACCCGCCCGGCAGCTCGGTGACCAATGCGCCCTATGTGAACCAGCTCAATCTTGAAGTGATCGTTGGGGGTGTTGTCTACAACGGTAACCACTTTTCCGGTCAGTACTCGACGGTAGGTGGTCAGAAGGACTTCACCAACAACGTGCAGGGCGTCAGACTTCCTGCCGGAACGACAGGCCCAATAGTTGTTCGCGTACGGCCTACGATTATCGCCGGCGATGGTGTGCCTGGCAATTTTAGTGCGCTCGACCAGGACTTCGCTCTGGTGGTGACAAACGGGCTTGAGACTGCGATCCCGGTTTTGGCGGTGGAACCTGCGGGCGATGTGTCAGCGGGAGTGACTGTCCACCACTCGGATGGAACGAGCGATGCTTCGTTGATCCCAGGGGAGTCGGCTCAAATCACGGTGACGGTTCGGAACCAATCGCAGATGACCGGGGCAGCGATTCAGAATGCGGCTCTCGCTCTGAGCAACGATCAGAGCTCGGCTGCATTTAATGCGATAGCACCCGGTCAGACCGGTACTAACATTGCGCCTTTTCAGCTCCAGATACCTTCGGATTTGCGGTGCGGCTCGGTTGCCACGTTTCTGCTCCAGGTCGACACGAATGACGGAAGATTTACGCTTCCTGTTCGGGTGCAGGTTGGGCGTTTTAGCACTGCCGGTGGGCCGGAGGAGCAATTGCTCTTCGATGATGTCGACAACTTCACAGTAAAGTGGAAGAAGAAAGGTGGGTGGGACTACTTTGACGGAACCGCCAAGAGCGGCACTATGTCTTACCACGTTGAGGACCCCGGTAAGGTTCGCAATGACACTCGGTTCTCTCAGCTTTTCATGAAGAAGGTCGTGACGATTCCCGAAAACGCGGGCCAGGTACGGCTGTCATTTTTCCACGTCTATAACTTTGAGCCGGGGTTCGATGGCGGTGTGCTGGAGACTTCGACCGACGAGGGTGAGACCTACCAGGACGCCGGGAGTCTGATTTTAGTCGGCGGGTACGATGGAACTTTGAGCGAAGTCTCGAGTAACCCGCTGGGGACTCGAATCGCCTGGACCTCTCGCGGCAAGCCCGGGGTGTTCAGTCAGGTTGTCGTCGACTTGAGCTCCTTTGCCGGGAAGCGGGTAAAGCTGAAGTTCATCGCTGGCTTCGACGAGGCCTCGGGTGTTTTGGATGGGTATACCGGATGGTTCATCGACGACATTAAGGTCACTGCGGTCATGTATTCGTGCGGGCAAACACAAGTAACTTCCGCGGAGAATACGGCGTCGGCGAATCGGCGCGAACCCCGGCTTCCCAGACGTGGCTTCCCACGGATCGAATAGGCCGGCAAGTCGCGTTTCTGGCACCGATACGGGTGATTGGCCAGAGGCCCAAAGCAAAGACAAAAAGGAATAGGGCCTCACCTCCGGGCCCCCGAGGCTCCTCTGCTCGTGAAGGCGCGCAGCCAGTGGGATTCTCCGGCCTTTTTCCGGTCATGAGCGAAGGAATTCTTAACTAGAGACAGGTGGCTGCTTTTGTGCTAATATTTCGGCCTGGGAAACGACGGTCCTGGCCGAAAGGTATCGAGACCACACTCTTCTTCGATAGATAGCCCCCGAACAGATTTAGGGACGACAGACGCTGAGCAGCCGCAGCGCTCGTATTTGCGCCGCAAGAGGAATGGCTATAGCACCCCAGAGGTAAAAGATGAGCCACGTCTAGGCTTTTGCTTATGCGTGCCCAAGCGTGCGGAGGGAGAATTAGATGGCAAGCAGAATCCTACTGGCCGATGACAGCATCACCATTCAGAAGGTGGTCAATCTAACGTTTGCCGACGAGGGCATCGAGGTTGTCGCCGTCAGTAACGGCGATCAGGCAGAGCGGCGGTTGGCCGAGGTGCAGCCGGATCTGGTATTGGCAGACATCTTTATGCCCGGAAAGAACGGCTATGAGCTTTGCGAAGCGATAAAAACGAGCGCTCAGTTTTGCAATGTGCCGGTCGTCCTTTTGGTAGGCGCGTTTGAACCGTTTGATCAGTTGGAGGCACAACGTGTAAAGGCGGATGCGCATCTGACCAAGCCCTTTGAGTCACGCACACTGGTCGAAACGGTCCGAAAGCTCATAAGCGCGAACCCGAGAACAAGCGCCGCTCCAATCGTGACGATGCCCGCAGCAGGGGATTCGGCGCACGACCAAGGTTCCGGCGCGCGCGCCGCAGTCCCGGATGAGGCTCCTCGCTCTGATATTGCGGGCAAGTTCGACCTCTCAACCATCCCTGAGAGTGATTCCGCGAGGACCTCTGCCCCGGATTTTGGCAACACCGGCGAGTTAGCTTCGCCATCTCCCGATGACCAGCAGGAAGTATTCGACCTCGGCGTCGTGGACGCGCCGGCACGGGACTCGGTCAGAGCAACTCTAACCGATACTAGCGAACGGTTTGACCCGCTCGAGTTTTCACCAGATGGAGATTTTTCTCGTCCTGAGGTTGCATCGCGCCTCGATCTCGATGCGCGGGCTCCCGAAGCGGGCGAGATGAGCCGGGACTTCGACACGCCGAATTTTGAGGTAACCACCGTATCCCCGGAACCGATCTCTTTTGAGACCGGATCAAACGATTCACAAGAAGTCAACGTCACCGACACCGGCGAAGGGGAGGACTGGTTCAACCCTGCCCGTTTTGAGACCTCGGAACCGAAGCGACCCTCGGATGACAGCACCTGGCGGGCGCCCTCGAATGGTTCACCGGTCGGCTACGAATCGCCGGCATTCACAATGCAAACCGAGACTGGCTATCACGCATCCGAGGCGTCAACCGATACCGCCTGTGCAACCTTGCTTGCCGTGGACGACCCTCTTGGAGACGTCCTGTTCGATGACTCTGTTGGAATCGGCGTGCATGAGGATTCGGAAATGCCGGCAAACGACTCGCTGGGACTCGAATTCCTGGAGTCGGAAGGCTCCGAAGCCGGGACGGCAGTGTCCACCCAATTCGATCTTGTCGGCCTCGGCGAAGCGTCAACCGCCGAGGAGTCAACACCCGACGAGCCTATCCTGACTGCCGACGAGCCAACAGCCGGAGTAGCCTTCCCCGTTGACGCGGACACAGAGGCGGTCGAGCACGCAACGATGGAAGAAACGCAGGCTCCGGATGATCGGCTGGATTCTGTCCCGTCGGAACAGGACTTCGATTCGCATACCGTTTCTGGCCGTGCTGACAGCAATCTGGATTGGACCACTCCGCGAGCCGCGGCGTATTCAACGGGCCAACTTGATTCGGTCGTAATGCCGATCGGTAGCCCCGAGTATCTTGCGAGCCACTCTGCCGGCGAACCCGCGCAGCAGCCCGAGAGCACTGAACAGGCCAGTTTTACAACGCCCACGACGTGGACCGAAGAAGAGGCACGCTTTGTTCCGATAGACATCGAAGCGGTTGCGGTCAACGAGGCGTTAACAGAAGAGAGTAGTGCGGCCGTGACAGGATTCGAGTTTTCGTCGGTGCCAGAAGAGCCGCCGATCATAGACGCCGAACCTGTCGCCTCGGTGAGCACACAGGAACCCGCAAATGGGGCCGCGCCTGCGGCGCTCTCCTCGGACGCGATCGAGCAAATCGTGCGTCGCGTTGTAGCTGAGATGAGCGAGTCCGTTGTGCGTGAGGTCGCCTGGGAAGTTGTGCCCGACTGCGTTGAGCGCGTAATAGAACAACTCACACGCGAATCCCTTTCGAGACGCGCGTAGTACGACCCCGCCTTCCACAAAATTGGATCTGCCAGGGATAGAGAGGTTGACCATCTCCTCTCTATCCCTTTTAATTGTTGATTAACTTTCTGAGGCGAAAAAAAGATCCTATGACTGAATTGTCCAAAGCATACGAGCCCCATAGCGTCGAGGGGAAGTGGTATTCAATCTGGAATTCGCGGGGATATTTCAAACCGCGCGGCGATGGCCCGACATACTGCATCACGATACCGCCGCCAAACGTTACCGGCTCGCTGCACATAGGCCATGCGCTCTGTTACTCCATACAGGATGTGCTCATCAGATGGAAGCGAATGCAGGGCTTCGATACGCTTTGTGTGCCGGGCACCGACCATGCGGGCATCGCCACTCAAAACGTTATTGAAAAGCAGTTGAGAAAAGAGGGGCTTACTCGACACGATCTCGGTCGCGAGAAATTTGTGGATCGAACCTGGCAGTGGATCCACGAGACCGGCGGTGTGATTCTGTCGCAGCTTCAGCGGCTGGGCTGTTCGTTTGACTGGGACCGGTCGCGTTTCACCATGGACGCAGGGTACATCGATGCGGTGATGGAATGCTTCGTGCGCTGGTGGGAGGAGGGACGGATCTATCGCGGGAAGCGCGTTATCAATTGGTGTCCGCGCTGTCTCACAGCGATCTCCGACATTGAAGTCAAACACGACGACCGCCCGGGCAAGCTTTACCACATTCGGTACCCGTTCGATGACGGCTCGGGTCAGGTCGTGGTGGCGACGACTCGCCCGGAGACAATGCTTGGAGACACCGCGGTTGTGGCGAATCCTACGGATGAGCGCTACAAGGATCTGTTCGGAAAGACAATCAAGCTGCCGCTTGTTGGCCGCCAGATTCCCCTTCTGGCTGACGAGTATGCCAGGTCCGATTTCGGTAGCGGCGCGGTGAAGGTTACGCCGGCGCACGACGTAAATGACTTTGAAGTTGCGATGCGCCACAACCTGTCCAAGATAATCGTGATCGACGAGCACGCACGAATGACTGCCGAGGCTGGTGAACGCTACGCCGGCCTCGATCGCTTCGAGGCCCGCGAACTGGTGCTTGAAGATCTGGCCGCGGAGGGGCTGATTGAGAGGGTGGACGATTACACCCTGCCGGAAGCTAGTTGCGAACGATGCCACACGGTGATCGAACCGCTTCTCTCCGAGCAATGGTTTGTGCGCATGAAGGAACTTGCGCAACCGGCCATAGACGTAGTGAAGGAGGGCCGCGTGAGGTTTGTGCCCGATCGATACGAGCGCATCTACCTTGACTGGATGGAAAACATTCGCGACTGGACCATCTCGAGGCAGTTGTGGTGGGGGCATCGCATCCCAGTGTGGACCACGGAAGACGGCGAGTACGTTGTTGCTCGCTCGGAAAGTGAAGCGAATGAGAAGGCCGGCGGCAGAACGATAACGCAAGATGAAGACGTTCTGGACACCTGGTTCTCCTCGGGTCTGTGGCCGCAGGCTGTGCTTGGCTGGCCGAAGCAGACCGCGGAACTGGCGAGGTATTATCCAACATCGGTGCTGACGACTGCGCGCGAAATCATCTACCTGTGGGTGTCGAGGATGATCATGTCGGGCCTGGGCTTTATGCAACAGATCCCGTTCGACGATGTGTACATCTACGCGACCGTGCTTGACGAACAGGGCCGGCGCCAAAGCAAGCAGCTCGGGAATGGCGTCGATCCGCTTGACGTAATAAAACTCTATGGTGCGGACGCGCTTCGGTTCTCGCTATTGGTGCGCGCGGCTCGAGGTCAGGACATTCGATTCACGAAGATCGAGAAGGATCGGCAGCCGCAGGTGGAAGAGGCTCGAAACTTCGCCAACAAGATATGGAACGCATCGCGGTTTGTGTTGATGAATGTCGGGGATGGGGGGGGTATTGAGGCACGCTGGGTTCCGTCAGAGTCGCTTGCGGATCGCTGGATACTTGCTGAGTTGAACTCAACAGTCGAAGCGGTCACGCGCGCGCTCGACGAATACGCCCTGAACGAAGCGGCGCAGACGATGTATCACTTCTTCTGGGACTCGTTCTGCGATTGGTACATAGAGTTGACCAAGTCATCGGTCTCATCCCGAGAAGTCACCGATGAAGTGATTTCAGCTCGCTGCCGAATCGTCTACGTTCTGGAGACGAGCTTGAGGCTGCTCCACCCGCTGATGCCTCATATTACTGAAGAGATATGGCAGCAGCTCCCGCACGAAGGGGAATCGATAATGCTGGCCGAGTGGCCCCAAAGCGATCCCGCGCGTGACGACAAGGTGGCGCGAGACCAAATGGAGACGCTCATCGCGCTGATCACCAAGGTGCGGAATATCCGGTCGGAAATGAATATACCGATGCAAAGCCGTTTGAAGCTGTACATAGCGACGACCGACCCGCAGACCCGCGAGCTGGTAAACGTAAACTCGGACCCGATCAAGCGGCTCGCGCGATGTGATGAGATTGTCATCTCCGCCACGCTTCCTGCTCTCGACGCTCCGGCGCGCGATATCGTCGCGGGCATGGAGATCGCCGTGCCGCTCGGAGGGCTGATCGACTTTGAGAAGGAACGGGAGCGTATCGGAAAGGAGATGACGAAGAAGGAGAACGAAGCCCGAGGCCTTGCAACGCGGCTCGACAATATTTCCTTCATGGAGCGCGCGCCTCGCGAAGTCGTCCTGGAGGCGCGTGGCCGCCACGAAGAGTTGATCGCAGAGATAGAAAAACTAAGGGAGACACTCGGCTCTCTCGGCACGAGTTAGTTCGATCATGGAACTCGACTCGGGAATCATTTACGCCTTTGCGGCCGATCTGCTCAAGGAGGATCTTGGGCGAGGCGACATAACCACCCAAACCGTGATTCGCGGCGGCGCAAAGGCGCGCGGCCGATTCGTGGCGAACCAGGACTTCGTACTATGCGGACTCGAGATCGCCGAGGCGGTATTTGCCACGCTCGATAACAACGTCGTGCTTGAATCGCGGGCCTACGACGGCGAGAGGGTAACTTCGGGTGCCGAGTTTGCCGAAATTGAGGGGCCCGCTACTGCGTTGCTTACAGGTGATCGGACGGCGCTCAACATTATGCAGCGGCTCTCGGGTGTCGCCACGCTGACAAAGGCGTTTGTAGATCGCATCGCGGGCACGGACGCGCGGATAATCGACACCAGGAAAACGACGCCCGGGTTGCGGCTCCTGGAGAAATACGCGGTAACGCTGGGCGGCGGGTTCAACAACCGATTCGGACTCGATGACGGCGTGTTGATCAAGGAAAGCCACATCCTTCTCGCCGGCGGCGTGCGCCGGGCGATCGAGCTTGCGCGCCGCGGCATCCCGCATCTGATGAAGATCGAGGTCGAAGTTGCCAATCAGCAGCATCTTCTTGATGCGATTGCGGGGCGCGCCGATGTGATAAAGCTTGGCGATATGAGCATGGATGAGATACGGGAATCGGTGAAGACTGTCAGGGACGCGGCTCCGGGCGTGCTCATCGGAGTCTCTGGCCGGGTCACCCTCGAAAACGTAAGCGAGGTTGCAACTTGTGGCGTGGACTTGATATCGGTTGACGCAATCACGCAGTCGGTCCCGACGGTGGACATCAGCTTGAAGATAAGACCGGTGTGAGATTCAAACGAGGCAAGGCGAAGGTCACGGCACGATTTAACCAAGGAATAGCGCAAACCAAGACTGATAGTTTGACTCACCTGTGTCCCGACGATAAGATTCTCATCGAGCCCGGATAACAACGATGACCTTCGCTGATTCAATCAAACCTGCGATTCAGACAGCGCCGGAGAAAGCGTAGACAATGGCTATCGATTCTGCGGTTGGCGACAATTTTTTTACTACCAAAGTCAGCGAGATCGCCAATTGGGCGAGGAAGAATTCTCTGTGGCCGCTACCGTTCGGCACCGCCTGCTGCGCAATCGAATACATGTCGGTCGTTTCGGCGCACTACGACGTCGCCAGGTTTGGCGCCGAGGTTGTTCGTTTTTCGCCGCGGCAGTCGGATCTGCTGATGGTGATGGGAACGATCACCGACAAGATGGGACCGGTGCTCAAGCGAATCTATGAGCAGATGCCTGACCCCAAATGGGTCCTGTGTATGGGCGCGTGTGCGACGTCCGGCGGGTTCTATCGCGCCTACCACGTTATGCAGGGCATCGATGAAATCATACCGGTGGATGTTTACATACCCGGGTGCCCGCCGACTCCGGAAGCAGTCCTGCAAGCAGTACTGATGATCCGCCAGCTCATCGAAAAAGAGAACATGATCGACGCCGACGCTCGCCGCGAGCTGCGCGAGCGGATGAAGAAGGAGATTACCGAGACCTCACCTAAGCCGATGTTGATCGCCGAAGAACAAGCCCGGGAAGCGGTGCGGCTCGTTCACATAACTCGCGAGCCGGCGACGCCGGAGAATCCCATCGCTTCGTTAGTCCAGCAACGGTTTGCGGGTGAAGTACTGGACGTGAACGATTTTCGGGGGGACCTGGCGATCACGATCAGACCGGACAGGATCACTGAGATTTGTCGCGCGCTTAAAGAAGACCCTTCGACAAAATTTGATTTGCTTAGCACAATCACCGGACTCGACTACCAGGGTTATCCGGAGAAGACGCGAGACGAGCGGTTCAACGTCGTCTATCACATGTACTCGATCGATCACGGGCATCGGGTGCGATTGAAGGTGCCCCTGCCGGAATCGGCTCCGGAAGTCGATTCCGTGGCGTCGGTGTGGAAGACCGCGAACTGGCATGAGCGCGAGACATTCGACATGTTTGGTATCCGCTTCCGCAATCACCCGGATCTGCGCCGCATCCTGTGTCACGAAGAGTTTCGGGGTCACGCGCTCCGGAAGGACCACGAGCCGGGCGGGCGCACGATCCTTTCCCGCGACTACAAGCTACCCCTCGAATACAAAACGCAGTGGGAAGGTCACGAAACCGACCGCTTGAGTCCGGAGCCTGCGATCATAAACATCGGCCCGTCGCATCCGGCCACGCACGGTGCGCTCAGGATAGTTTGCCGCCTCGACGGAGAAAGAGTCATTGAGTCAGACGTCGAGATAGGGTATTTGCATCGCTGCTTTGAGAAGATGGCCGAGACCCATCAGTGGAATGGCGTGATACCGTACACTGACAGGCTGAATTACTGCTCGTCATTTCTAAACAACGTCGGTTATGCGACCGCGGTAGAAAAGCTGCTTGGAATAGAAGTGCCGAAACGGGTTCAGTACATTCGAGTGCTGCTCGGCGAGTTGTCACGGATCATGGACCACATGGTCTGCATCGGTGCGGCGCTCGTTGATCTCGGCGGCATTACAAACTTCTGGTATTCCTTCGAGCCACGCGAGGAAATTTACGACCTGCTTGAGATGACATCCGGCCAGCGGATGATGGTGAGCTACGTACGGGTAGGCGGTTTGTCGGCTGACCTGCCGGATGATTTTGTGCCGCGCTGCCGTGAGGTGATGAAACGGCTGCCCGGATACGTTAACGATCTGCATAAGCTCAACACGAATAACCCGATCTTCAAGCAGCGAACGATCGGAGTGTCGGAGATTTCGGGGAAGGACGCAGTTGATTGGGGGATGACCGGGCCAATGCTGCGCGCGGCGGGCGTGCCTTATGACATTCGGCAGAATCACCCCTATTCAAGCTACGACGATTTCGACTTTGAGGTGCCCGTCGGCAGTCGCGGCGATGTGTATGATAGATATCTGGTCCGCATGGAAGAGATGCGCCAGAGTATTCGAATAATCGAGCAAGTTCTTGATCATTTGCCCGAGGGGCCATATCAGGTTGACGATCGTCGGATCACGCTGCCGCCGAAGCAGGGCGTATACACGAACATCGAGGACTTGATGAATCACTTCAAGCTGGTGATGCACGGTATCCAGGCGCCCCCCGGCGAAGTCTACGGCTACAGCGAGGGTGGAAACGGCGAGCTTGGGTTCTACATCGTGAGCGATGGTTCGCTGCGGCCGTGGCGGTGTCACGCGCGCGGGCCGTGCTTTCCAATCTTCTCGGCTTATTCGAAGCTGATTGAAGGCGGACTCGTCGCTGATGCAATTGCGACCTTGAGCAGTATGAACATTATTGCGGGAGAGCTCGATCGATGACTTTGCGTGCTTTGCGACAGAATTCTGACCGATTGAAGGAATTCCTCGCGCAGAGACGCAAAGGGCCGCAAAGCAGCAAAGAAGACCGAAGCGTGAAAGAGGGCGATAGGGAAAGGCGATGATCGAATTCAGCGACGAGGCGAAGCGGCGCTATCAGACGATACTGAGCCACTATCCCGAGAAGCGAGCAGCGCTGCTTCCGGTACTGACGCTGGCCCAACGCGAATTCGGTTGGATATCCCAGGAGGTCGCTGAGTATATCGGCGGCTTGATGCACTATCCGCCTTCGGATGTGCTCAGCGTCGCCACCTTTTACACCATGCTTCACAAGAAGCGGGCGGGGAAGTATCACATCGATATTTGCAAGAACGTGAGTTGCTGGCTGATGGGGGTGTATCCCTGCATCGATGAGATCAAGCGACAACTGGGCGTCGATAGGACCGAAGTCACGGCGGATGGGAAGTTCAGTTGGGACCTGACTGAGTGTCTGGGTTCCTGTGGGACGGCGCCGGCGATGCAGGTCGGAGATCGCTACTTCGAGAACCTGACTCCGAAGAGCGTTGCGGAGACAATCGAGAAACTTCGGAATGAATAAGTAACAATATAGAGGCTGCAGGCAGGATGCCTGGCTCCCAAGTATGACAAAGATACTGCTGATCAACATAGACAAACCGGATCAAACCAGCATCACGAAGTATCGTGAACGCGGAGGCTATAAAGGGCTTGAAAAGGCGCTGGCGATGGAGCAGGCGGCGGTGATCGATGAAGTAAAAGCCAGCGGGTTGCGAGGGCGGGGGGGCGCCGGGTTCCCGACCGGAATGAAGTGGAGCTTCGTGCCGCGCAACACAAACAAGCCGACATACCTGCTTTGCAACGCCGACGAGAGCGAGCCGGGCACCTTCAAGGATCGCATCCTGATGGAACGGGACCCACACGCACTGATCGAGGGGATGGCGATCGCTTGCTACGCCCTCAACTGTCACCTGTCGTACATCTACATTCGCGGCGAGTATGAGTTTGTCGCGAACACACAGCAGAAGGCGCTCGACGAGGCTTATGACGCGAAGATCCTGGGCCCGTCGGTAATGGGAAAGGACTTTGCGCTCGATATCTTTGTGCACCTCGGCCAAGGTGCGTATATCTGCGGTGAGGAGACTTCGCTGATCGAATCACTGGAAGGTAATCGCGGATACCCGCGCATCAAGCCGCCTTTCCCCGCGGTTCAGGGGTTTCTTGCGTCACCGACGGTGGTGAATAACGTCGAGACGCTGGCAGCACTGCCGTGGATCGTTCAGAACGGCGCCGCGGCCTATGCTGCTATCGGTACGGAGAAGAGCAAAGGCACGAAGCTGTTCTCAGTCTCCGGTCACGTATCGAAGCCGGGCGTATATGAAGTAGACATGGGTTATCCGCTGCTCGATTTTATCAACAACGAAGCCGGCGGGGTCGCAAACGGGCGGAAGTTGAAAGCTGTGATACCAGGCGGTTCTTCCGTTCCGGTCATGACTGCGGCTGAATGTGAAGGTGTGCTACTCGACTACGAGTCATTGCTAAAGGCGGGCTCGATGCTCGGCTCGGGCGGTATGATAGTGTTGGACGATTCTACGAGCATGCCTGAAACTCTGTCGGTGATCGCGGACTTTTACGCGCACGAGTCGTGCGGACAATGCACCCCCTGCCGGGAAGGAACCGGGTGGGCCGCGAAGATACTGAAGAACATCGTGGGCGGTACGGGCAAACGATCAGACGTGGATTTGCTTTTGAAGATCGCCGACATGATGGAAGGGAAAACTATTTGCCCGCTGGCTGACGCCGACGTTATGCCGATCAGGAGCTTTGTTACCAAGTTTCGAAGCGAGTTTGAAGCGATGTGTTCGAATTGAAGCAAAAAACGAATACCTAAGAAATACGGGACGAGCATCGATAGTTCGAAACGGTCTTTATCCGTGCTCATCGTTGGCTCCCGGGTTTGATTAGACAATGCCGAAATTCACCCTAAACAACCAAGAAATAGAAGCGAAACCGGGGCAGACTATTATCCAGGCGGCTGGCGACAACGGCGTCACGATACCGCACTATTGTTATCATCCCGATCTGCCGATCGACGGCAATTGCCGCATGTGCCTGGTGGACGTTGAGAAGATGCCTAAGCTCACACCGGCCTGTACCACTATCGTGAACGAAGGCATGGTCGTGCGCTCAGACAACGATCGAGTCAAAGAAGCCGTTCGGGGCGTGCTGGAGTTCCTGCTGATCAACCATCCGGTCGATTGTCCGGTTTGCGACCAGGCGGGAGAGTGCCGGCTGCAGGACTACTACATGGTCTACGGGCTGCACACCAGCGAGATCCCGCTTGGCATGAAGGTGCGAAAGCGAAAGGTGATTGACCTGGGCTCGATGGTAGTGCTCGATCAAGAGCGATGCGTGCTGTGCTCGCGGTGCATAAGATTCTTCGATAACGTGACCGGGACGGGCGAGATGCAATTCTTCGGTCGCGGCGATCACGTCGCGATTGGAACGTTTGAGGACAGGCCCCTCGATAATCCGTATTCGGGTAACGTTGTGGACATCTGTCCGGTCGGAGCGTTGACCTCGCGTGACTTCAGGTTCAAATGCCGCGTGTGGTTCCTGCACGCGACCGACTCGGTTTGCGGGGGTTGCTCGACCGGTTGCGCGGTGAGGGTCGACCACAGAGATGGATCGATCTTCCGAATGATACCGAGGCGAAATCCCGAAGTGAACAAGAGCTGGCTCTGCGACGAAGGTCGGCTCAGCTTTCATGAGTTGAATAGGACCGAGCGTGTACTGCAGCCCCTGATAAAGCGTCGAGATGGAGTGCAGGCGCCAGTTATCTGGGAAGAAGCGGTACGATCGATTGACTCGCGATTGAAAGAGATTCGCGATGCGAGCGGCCCGGGCTCGATTCTCGGCTTTGGTTCGCCCTCAGCCACAAACGAAGCTCTGTTCCTGTTCAGGCGATACCTGGGGGATCAGGTAGGCGCGACTCAGTTTGAATTCCGTGTCGACTCCGAAGAAAGAAACCTGGCGGAAAAAGAGGACCAGATCCTGCGCCGTCTGGACAAGCATCCGAACTCAGTTGGGGCCTTCAAGCTTGGGCTCATAAGCGATCAACTCGAGGGGATTCAGGGAGCGATCAGAGCCGCGCAGGATGGGCGAATAAAGGCCGGGATTGTGATCTACTTCCAGCCTCTGGTCAGACGCCCCGGCGACGATGAAGCTGAGCGTAGAGTGCGCGAGTTGATAAACGCGCTTGAGTATTCCGTTGTGGTCGCGGCTCACAAGGCGGACTGGCAAGGTGCGGCGAGCGCCGTGTTGCCGGCTGCGTCGTGGTCGGAGGAAGAAGGGACGTACACAAACTTCGAGGGACGCGTTCAGTTCGCGGGTAAGGCGATCGACTCCGCAGGAGACGCGCTGCCCGTCTGGGAAGTATTCGCGATGATGATTCACGCCGGTGGGGCTGAGTCACCCTGGATGTCGGCCGCGGATGTCTTTGCTACCATGACCGAAGCCCTGCCGGCCTATCGGGACATAGTGTGGGAGCAAACAAGGCTTCCTGGCGTGGTTGCGGGATAGAATGAAGAAATCATGCAAAGTAATCAATGTAAGGGAACGCGCTGAGGGCGAGTCGTCATTCGCAAAAGACATGCTCGCTCCGCTCGTCGGGATGGGTCTTACGATGAGCCGGATGGTGGATAATCTTACAGGCAAAGTGAACGCAACCATCCGTTATCCTGAAGAGCGCCGCGCCTACTCGGACCGCTATCGCGGCGCACATATCCTGACCGCGCGCGAGGACGGTTCACCGCGCTGCGTCGCGTGTTACATGTGCGCGACCGCCTGCCCCGCCGATTGCATTTACATCGAGCCGGCCGAACATCCTGATCCGCATATTGAGAAATACCCTGCAAGATTCGATATTGATATGCTTCGCTGCGTTTTCTGCGGTTTTTGTGTCGACGCCTGTCCTGAGGAGGCGATTATCATGAGCCGGCAGAGTGAGCTGGTCGCCTACACCCGCGAAGAGACGATGTGGGACATAAAGCGGCTTATGAGCAGACCCGAACTCCCGGAATTTGGACTCGGTTACCGGCCCAACGAGACGCTTGTTGACAGCACGATCAAGTTCACACCCAAACAAAAAGAGAAGAAGAGGCTCGCTGGCCGGGTAACCCTGAAAGAAGGCGTTGAGATGATTCCACATGTCACCTTTGATCCCACTAAGGATTGAACACGACTCGCTCGGCGAGCGCGAGTTACCGGCGGATGTTTACTACGGGATTCAGACCGCGCGCGCCGTTGAGAATTTTCCTATCTCGGACCTCAGGCCATATCCCTCCCTCGTAACCGCAACCGTCCAGATAAAGAAAGCTGCCGCGCGTGTAAACTCAGCACTTGGCCGGTTGGACGCGCACATAGGAAAAGCGATCGAAGCAGCGGCTGATGAGATCCTGGTGGGAGAGCTGCGCGATCAGTTTGTCGTCGATCCGTTCCAGGCTGGTGCGGGCACTTCGCACAACATGAATGCTAATGAGGTTTTGGCCAACCGCGCGATTGAGTTGCTGGGGGGGGCGAAGGGCGACTACTCGGTCGTCCATCCGAATGATCACGTGAACATGTCACAGTCGACCAACGATGTATTCCCGACTGCAATGCGGCTTGCGGCACTCGAAGAGGTGGGCGCGCTGGTCACCACCCTGGATCTATTGGCCGCGGCGCTTCGAGCCAAGGCAATCGAGTTCGATCGGATCGTGAAATCGGGGCGTACCCATCTACAAGATGCCGTTCCGATCAGATTGGGCCAGGAGCTTGGCGCTTACGCGACTGCGATTCGGAAGAACGCGGATCGAATTGGCCGAGCAGCGGAGGAAATGAAGGAGATCGGGCTCGGCGGGACTGCCGTTGGAACGGGTCTCAACGCGAGCGCGGGTTATCGCAAGAGCATTGTAGAAGAGCTGTCCGGTATCACGAAGCAGTCGTTGCGAGCGACGGAAGACTACTTTGAGTCGATGCAGAGCATGTCGCCTTTTCTCGGGTTGTCAGGGGCGCTCAGGACGTTGGCGACGGACGTAATAAGAATCGCGAATGATCTGCGACTCCTGAGTTCCGGACCCAACACCGGGTTGGCCGAGATATGTCTGCCTGCTGTCCAACCTGGCTCTTCGATCATGCCAGGCAAGATCAATCCGGTGATCGCAGAGATGACCGACATGGTCTGTTTTCAGGTGATGGGTAACGACCTGGTCATTGCCTCCGCAGCCCAGGCGGGACAACTGGAGCTTAACGTGATGATGCCGGTGATCGCGTTCAATCTCTCGATGTCTCTTTCTATCCTGACCAAAGCGCTAACGGTCTTTCGAAAGCGATGCGTCGACGGCATCACCGCAAACGAGGATCGATGCCGGTGGTATGTCGAGAACAGCGTTTCTCTGGTGACGGCCTTGAATCCTATCCTCGGCTACGCTCGAGCGGCCGATATTGCAAAGCGAGCTATCGCCACCGGCAGGACGATTCGGGAAACCATAGTAGAGGAAGGCCTGCTTACGCCCCTCGAGTTGGCCGAGGTTATGGACACTCGTGTGATGACTGGGTTTGAAGAATAGCTCGCAGGGCGCTGCCGGACGCCAATAGGTGGGTGCCACGTACGGTTTTGGACCGTCGCACGGTCTCCTGGCCGGGGCGCAGGATTAACCTCTGCTGGATTAGCCCTAGCCTGATTAACCCTAGCTTGACTCTTTTAGTCAAATCGGCGAAATTTGTAGCGGCACATTGGGTCAATCATTCAAAGTTGACTAATATCTGAGAAGGAGGCTTACGTTTCAATGACGTATGTTATCGCTGAACCCTGTATAGGGACCAAGGACACGGCGTGCGTGGACGTCTGTCCTGTGGACTGCATTCACCCGCGCAAAGACGAACCAGCATTCGAGGCAGCGGAGTTACTCTATATCCATCCAGACGAGTGCATAGATTGCGGTGCGTGTGAGCCGGCTTGCCCCGTCCAGGCGATCTTCACCGAAGACGATCTGCCTGAGCAATGGAAGCAATTCACGCAGATGAACGCCGACTACTACAAGCAATGAGTCGCGGGGAGCAAGACGCTTGGCGTACGTGATATGTGAGCCGTGCATCAGCGCCAAAAACCTGGCGTGCGTGGACGTCTGTCCGGTTGACTGTATTCAGGGCGGCGCCGAATGCGCGCAGATGTATATAGACCCCGCGACATGTACTGACTGTGACGCCTGTGTACCGGCTTGTCCGGTGTCTGCGATTTTCGCGGAGGCGAACGTGCCGGCTAAGTGGCAAGCCTTCGTCGAGAGAAACGCTGAGTTTTTCAGATAGCTGGGTCGCATCAATAGAATGAGCCGCCGTTGATCTGCTCGATACGGCGGCTCATTTGTTTTGCAGTTCGGAAGGTCGTATTCAGTAGCGAAAGTTCTTCATGTTGTGGAGGAGCATCTTCTTGCCTTCCTGAAATCTTACCTCAATCTTGTTTGGTGGAAGCGTGATCTCGACCGAGCCCAGTCCGAACTTGGGATGGTTGATGACATCCCCGGCTGAGAAGAAGTTATTCATGTCGTATGACTTCACGGGCCGTTTGGGGTCGATACTAAAGGCGTTTGCTTCCTTGGTTCGCCTGGTACTGGTCCTCTTCTTTGCTGGCGGAGCCCCAACTCCCCCCGCGGCACCCTCCGGAACGGCAGCTGGCTTCACTTTGTAGTTGTGGGTGCTACCGCACATCGAGCAGGTGACTCTGCGGACTATTTCGCCATCCATAGCGTGCACTATGTGGGTCCGCTCATCTTTGCATTTGCCGCAATACGCACCTAGTTCTTGTCCAACCCGAGGCTTTCTGTAGAGCATAACGTGAATATAACATTCCAAACCTCCGACCTCCAAGTTCTGCGGCATGAAAGGGAAGCATACTCTGTTGATTGATTATGTTAGATTAACTCCCGCAACATCCGGGCTGCGCGGTAGTGGACTGCATTGGCTTCGCTTGGAAGTTCACCCGGGCGAAATAGACCGTCTACCCACCTCAGGTATTCGCCCACCGCCCTCTTTCCCGCAACCGACTTCTGCAGGCCGCCTCGGGCCTGATGAGCCGTGATGTGATAGACAAACCCATCTCTTCCGAGATAGACGCAGTTCTCCCATAAGCCCTTTTTGAGCTCCAGGCCCTCGAACCCCAACAGTGAGCCCTCGATCGCGATTTGCACCGCTTCGGCTCGACTTTGACGTTTGCTCGACATAACCTTATTTCTACCTAAAGAGAGGTTCCAACGCAACGCTGATCGCTCGAGTGATCAGACCGTTGTAACCTGATATTGTCCGGCGAAGCTACGCAGTTCGATGATGATAAACATTTTCTCCCTCAGATGCAGCCTTGCTTTTGCTCCGTATCTTACGCCGAGTATCACGGGGTTTCTGGCCGTCGGCTCGACTGAGTCCCGGGTTGTACGACAGGGCGGCAGCGGACTGATACTCCGGCCCGATGGCGATTTGCGACTTAGGCATCAGCATCGTCAAGCATCTCTCGGCAGGGAAGAGGCTCGACACTTTGCGGCGACCATCGGCATGAGATCTGATTTCTATGCGGTGTTGCGGATGCAGGACGAAGTAGTGCTCGCAAATGCCGGCGATGAGCTCTTGCTGTCGCATCCGCAATCCGAGATGTGGTTGACCCGCGAAGCGGTTGCGATGCTGGTGAAGATGTTCTCGTCTGGCCCTGGCGCTGACCTACCCGCGATTGTGCCCGCCCTGCCCGAGTGGCTAAAAGTCTCGACAGGTGGCGGGATGCTGCTGTTGAGCGATCAGCGTACCGCGCGATGGGTGCTGCTCGGAGAGGATCATATGCGCGAGCTCGCTCTCAGGCTCGCCTCGTTGCGAAAGGTGGACCGGGTAAATGCCGCTCTGTCGCCGCCGACGATCTCAATAAAAGGGTTGTCCGTTCACCTGCAGTCCGCGTTGAACCTGGCTGAGACGCTGCGAGAAATCTCTGACACCGGCCGCATCACTCCATTCGAGGAGATTACACCGGCATATTCGCTCAAAGCTTCCGTGGCGACGGAAGGGATAGAGCTGAGTGATTCAAACACGCGCATCACCCTGACGGCTCGTGAAGCTCGCAAGTGGGCAAACATCATTCGCGCCGCTCTCGATCGCTTGAATGTGCGACAGGTTGAGCGGGGTGGAATTAGAACGGTCTCTGCCACCAACGAAGATGGCCGCTGGATATTGCAATGGGGAGACGAGGTGTTCGTTCCGAAGGGTGAATGGTCCGGGGTCCTATCTGGGAGTGCGGTGGTAGGCGACACACCTGTTGACCTGATAGGCAAACGAAGCGATGGGTTTCTCGTGCTCTTGAATTCAACGACCGGATCATGCGTTGCGCTGACTGATTCAGAATTGAAGTATCTGAATGACTCGGACAACCCTATAGAGAGGTGGGGCGCAACCGGTCTTGCTAGATAAGCGCTTCGTCCTCGGCGCCGACGTTGTCGAGTAGATGACCCAGTTTCTCTTTCTTGGTCTTCATGTAGCCCAATGACTTCTCGTGAGGTTCAACTTCAATTGACACGCGTTCCACAATCTCGATCCCTGCCCGTAGCACTGCCGAGATCTTGTCGGGGTTGTTTGACATCAGCCGGATCCGATGCAGACCGAGTTGCCGGAGGATATCAACGCAACACTCATATTGCCTAAGATCGGCCTCGAATCCGAGGGACAGATTTGCCTCTACAGTGTCCTGGCCGGCGTCCTGAAGCTCGTAGGCGCGAATCTTGTTTGTGATCCCGATACCGCGCCCTTCTTGTTGCTGGTAGATGATCACGCCTCGTCCTTCCTCTTGAATCAGACTCATTGCGCGATCAAGTTGCCTTCCGCAGTCGCACTTCAATGAGTGAAACACGTCACCGGTCAGGCACTGCGAGTGGATGCGAACGAGAGCGGGTGTTTCTGAATCGAGCGCTCCTTTGACGAGCACCGGGAACTCCTCGCTGGTGGCCAGGCTTTTGAATCCGATGATTCGAAACAGTCCGAACTCAGTGGGAAGGTTTGCCTCGGCCAGGCGTTCCACGCCAGTACAGGGTTTCTCACGATTGCCGTTGTCCTTTGTCATAGTCAAACCCACCGAATTGCCAACTGGCTAAAAGTGTAGTGAGCGGTTTTGTGAGCGTCAAGCACAGGGCACAGGAGCCCTGCAGAGCGGCGGAGGCGCGTAGGGGGCGGGGAAAGAAGAGGAGCCGGGCCGGGGGAGCAGTGGAGCACGAGCAGGGGCTCCTCGGCAGCTCCTCATTCCCCCGGGCTTCCCCTTTGCCCTTTACCGGCGTCGTTGATATATTCAATCCCATTAAAGGTGACAATACGTGAGTGATGCCGAGCGCACAGTAAAGCTTGATCTCCGCGAAGTGGCTCTATCGATCACCAAGCGGCCAGTCCTGGTCATATTGCAAGGCCATTCAATCGGGGAAACGATAAAGCTGGAAAAGGAGCGGACTATAGTAGGCCGTGGCTCGCAGGCCGACCTGATTCTGCGCGACGAGATCGCGTCGCGCCAGCACGCCGAGATAATGCAGCTTTGCCTCGAGGCAAACTGCCTCGAGTACTATGTCAACGACCTCGAATCCACAAACGGTACGTTTCTGAATGGCGCGAAGGTCACGTCTCAACAGTTGCTTCAGGATGGCGACAAGATAAAGATCGGAAACCATCTGATGAAGTTCGCAATGCTTGACGAGTCTGAGGCCGAGTTTCAGGAGAAACTTCATCAGATGACCCAGCGTGACGAGTTGACTGGGCTGCGCTCGCGCCGCAGTCTCTTCGCCGAGCTTGATCGCAAGATCAACGAAGCTGCCAGGGACGCCGAGCCTGCCCAGATCAGCGCAATTATGATGGACATCGACTTCTTCAAACGGGTCAACGACGGGCGCGGGCATCTTGTGGGCAGCCACACCATTCGGGACGTCGGGCACATCATTCGCGATGTTGTAGGAAGCGCCGATTTGGCTGCGCGGTACGGCGGCGAGGAGTATATGGCGTACGTGGTTGGCTCGAGTGAGAGGGGTCTTGAAATCGCTGAGTCAATCAGGAAGGCGGTTGAAGCCCATCCGTTTCCGGCATCTACGAGCGATCTCTCTCAGACGATGCACATCACGATCAGTCTTGGCGTAGCGACGTTTCCTGACGACGGCGTCGCGGCGCTGGAGATAGTGCAAAAAGCGGATCAGGCGTTGTTCAGGGCCAAGCTCAGCGGGCGAAATCGGACGTGCGTTTTTGATCACGAAATAGACAAACCGGACTCATTTCATCAGGCGGTGGATGCATCTGCAATCATCTATGGCCCTGCGGATGCGCAATGACGCTTGCGTCAGTCTGGAGCTTGGATCTAACCGCTTCGAGGAAACTATCGAGGTCTATGGGCTTTTCGACGATACCGTCGGCGCCGGCTGCCATCGCCTCGGTGATCCGTCGTTGGCCGTACGCACTCATTACAATTATCGGTATCTGCTTGCCAAAGTTGGATTCGCGTATGCGTTCTATCATCTCGATGCCGTCCATGCGCGGCATCTGGATGTCAGTGACGATGAGGTCCGGCGGCGAGGTTTCTGCGGCGTTGTAGCCGACTATCCCGTCGATCGCATGCTCGACATCGTAGCCTTCCATCTTTAACAGGCGACATAGCAGGAATGAAGTGTCGTGATGATCTTCGACTACCAGTACCTTTTTGCCCATAACCCCTTGTTCGTTTGATCAACGCAGCGGTCGTCTTCTACGCGCCCAATAGCGCGAGACGTAGTTGACCTTCCTTCTCGGTGTTAACCAGCGTAACGACCAGATCGCCGTCCTTTAGAGTTGTATCCCCGCGGGGCACCACCGTCGTCTTGCCCCTCAGGATCGCGATAAGATTACTCTCGTGTGGCAGATCGATTTCGCGAACCATTCGGCCCGTGGCAGGCGAGGTGCGGTCCAGCGGATACTCCAGTATCTGGAAAGCGCCAGCTTGAAGGCTTAGCAGGGTTTTGATGCGAACGGTTGGAAGCTCGCGTTCGATAACCTGCTGGATGATTGCAGTCGAGCTCACCGTAGAATCGACACCTAGTCGCGCCATCACTTCTTCGTTGTTTGGATTCGAGGCCCTGGCGATTGTCTTGGGGACTCCGAACACCTTCTTAGCGACCTGGCAAGCAATGAGATTATCCTGATCGCTGCCGGTGGCCGCGACGAACACTCGCGCTCTCGGTGCTCCGGCCGTTTCTAATACGTCGTGAGTCGAACTGTCACCAACGAAAACAGGGCAGTCGAGCTTGCTTGAGAGCGCGACCGCCCGCGACGTCTCACGCTCGATGACCGCGACTTCGTGGCCGCTCTCGTAGAGCTCCCGCGCCAGGTTTACTCCGACCTTGCCGCCGCCGGCGATCAGGATGTATCGCGACTCATCAGTCGCATCGTAGCGTGAACGCACTTCCGCTTTTGCTGGCTCGGGTGGTATTCGCTCGACGACAGGTTGATTCGCCGCGATGTCAACCTGCTCGACGATCATCGTTACCGCCAGGAGAGTTGGGCAGACTACTATCAGCTGGGGATCTTCTTGAGTGGCTTCCGCGTGACTGGGTTCATACACGCGAGCGATCGCGCGCGGAACGTGAAAGTGCGTGCGCGCTACCTGCGCAGCCATGAGATTTACGTTGTCATCGAAAGTTACGGCGAGAAGTATGTCAGCGTCGCCGATGCCGGCATCGCGCTGAACTTCCACGTCGATGCCGTTGCCTTGAATGAGTTCGACACCTTCGAGATTCGACGCGCGTCCAAGACGGCTCGCTTCTTTATCCACCACGGTAATTTGGTGGCCCCGATCGAGAAGCGCTGCCACTGTTCGAGACCCAACCCTACCGTATCCGATTACGACTATCTTCATCTGTTTTTAGACTAGCGAACCGTCGGGCGAGTGACAAGTTGAAATCTGAACGCCTCAGTCACGGGTGCCCAGCGCCCGGTCAAGATTGAAAGCAGCGCTGATCAATGACAGATGAGTGAACGCCTGTGGATAGTTGCCCAGCGCCTCGCCGCTGTAGCCGGTTTCCTCCGCATACAGACCCAGTCTGTTTGCATAGCCCAACATTTTCTCAAACATCAATCGGGCCTTATCGAGCCAGGCTTTGTCTGCGCGACCGGCGCGTGTCATGGCTTCGACAAGCCAGAAGGTGCAAATGTTAAAGGTTCCTTCTTCTCCCTTCAGACCATCGGCATATTCCTTGATGTTGTATCGGTAGACCAGGCTGTTGGAAACCAGCCCTCCTTTGTCCGGCGACTGAATTGTTGCATTCAGTGTCTTGATCATTCTCGGATCATTGGGGGAGACAAAGAATACCAGCGGCATTATCAGGTTGGCCGCATCCAGAGAGTTGCTGCCGTAATGCTGCACGAAGGCTTGCCGCTGTGGATTCCATCCCTTTTCCATTACTTCTTCATAAATCTGGTCCCTGACTTTCAACCATCGGTCGCGATCCGCCGGGAAAGATCGCTTGTCGGCCAGTCTCAAGGCTCGATCCAGTGCTACCCAGCACATCACTTTTGAATAGACGAAGTGCCGCGGCCCGCCTCGAACTTCCCATATCCCTTCATCTGTTCGCTGCCAGTTGTCGCAAACCCAATTTACAAGCAGCCGGAGCTGCCTCCAGAGATCGTAAGAAATCGGCGTTCCATACTTGTTGTAAAGATACACCGAGTCCATCAACTCACCGTAGATGTCCAGTTGCAGTTGATCGTAAGCGCCATTTCCGATTCTCAGGGGTCGGGAGCCTTTATAGCCAGCCAGGTGGTCCAGAGTTTCCTCGGTGAGGGTGCTGTTTCCGCTGATTCCGTACATGATTTGTAACGGCGCGCCGGGGTTCAGGTTGTGACAGATGGCGCCGAGCCAATTCATGAATTGCCCGGCCTCCTCGGTGAATCCTATGCGCAACAACCCGTATAGCGTGAATGCCGCATCACGTATCCAGGTATATCTGTAGTCCCAGTTACGCTCTCCGCCAACCTCTTCGGGCAGGCTACAGGTGGGAGCCGCCACAATCGCGCCGGAAGGCTCAAAGGTCAATAGCTTCAGCACCAGCGCCGATCGGTACACCATCTCGCGCCATCTGCCCCTGTAGGTGCATTTTGATAACCAGTGACGCCAGTACTCCACTGTGCTATTGAATTGTTGTTCGGCCTCTTCTTCCGATACTCCGAATCCCAATCCTGCTCCCGGCTCGATTTGCTGAAGAACAAAGGTCGCCGTCTGACCCTCTTGCAGGGTAAACTCTGCCGTAACGCCGTTTCCGTCCTTCGTCAGCGGTATGCGAGTCGTAAGCGAGAGGCTGAGGGTGGAAGAGTTGAAGCTTGCCCCA
The DNA here is from genome assembly GCA_963737945.1 of Blastocatellia bacterium. Classification (GTDB taxonomy): domain Bacteria; phylum Acidobacteriota; class Blastocatellia; order UBA7656; family UBA7656; genus Onstottus_A. The sequence goes on from CAVTUR010000008.1 coordinate 40,173, forward strand.
CCCGGCGCAATCTCGGTCTCGTGAGGAGCCCTCGCGTAGTTGAACGCTGGATAGCATTCTATGCGCAGAGGCATGGCTCCACGAATCATGTGGACGCGCCGGACCAGTTGATGAAATCCGAATTTCCTGGCCGCCGTCCCCACCGGCATGTAGTCCATTATCTCCGCGACACCGTCCGGAGACAGAAACCGGGTTATCAATACGTTCGTTTCCGGCCAGTACGATTGTTTGAAAGTGATCCCATCCGCGGTCGGAGCAATCTTAAAGCGTCCCCCCTTGTTGTCGTCGAGAATTGCGGCAAAGACACTGGGAGAATCGAAAAAAGGAAAACAGAACCAGTCGATGGAGCCATTGATGCCCACAAGCGCGGCCGTGTGCATGTCGCCAATGATTCCATAGCCTTCGATTGGTTGATATGACATCTTTGACCCCTTTTCCTTTGCGGCTTCTTGCGAGGCATACGATATTACGCCAGCCCCCCAACTTACAAGGTTCTTTGCGACACGTTCTTTGCAGGCCTCGAACCGCAAGAGAGCGAAGCGTTGCTTGACAACCTCAGCAATGAGCGGATAGCTTGTAATCACGTCTTTAGAACCGCCGACCTAGCCGCATCGAAGTTGGCGAGACAATTTTGAGAAATACTGCGTGGCTCGGTTGGCTTCAGACGTCGGTTGAAGATACCGCCGGGTTGGCGGGATATCTGCAAAAGCCGAGGAGAAACCAGAAAGCTAAATAGCTGATAACTCCAATCTACGTCCTAGCGAAAAGGGCGCGGGGTAAGAGCTTGCCAGCTTCTCTGCGCTATTTCTTTTTGGTTGCAGTCTCAATCGGAGGAAAGCTCGCATCACGTTTTCCTCAATCGCGTTCCCCGGAAAATCCATCAGACGGCCATCGGCATTTCGGTGGTGGCTGCTCGTTTATGGGAGGCGTTTTACGTATGGCAATGGATGGCCGTAGCAGAGTTGTCATCGAGCGGGTTCACCCGGAGTTAGACGGTGGGGCCTTCCCCATAAAGCGAGTAGTTGGTGAGATCGTCGAGGCAAGAGCCGCCATCTTCTGTGACGGGCACGATGTCATATCGGCGCGACTCCTCTATCGATCGGTCTTTGAGTCTGACTGGCAAGCAGTACAAATGGAGAGCAAGCCTGATGATTGGTGGTGCGCGTCGTTCGCGGTAGAACAGGTTGGAACCTACTTTTACAGCTTCGAAGCGTGGATCGATCGCTTCAAGACCTGGCAAACCGGTCTTCGCAGAAAGGCCGAAGCAAAACAGGATCTGAAGACGGACCTCCTGCTGGGGTCGGCGATCGTGCAACGGGCTGTCGGGGTTGCGACCGAAGACGATGCCGTTGCGCTCCGGCGCTGGGCCAAAATCCTTGCCGGGCCTCAAGCGGAGATGGCGAGGTCAGTAGCCCTCGGCGAGGACCTGGCGAACATGATGCAGGCCTACCCCGATAGGACCGCATCAGTGAAATACGAAAATGACCTAAGAGTAGTCGTAGATCGCAACCGGGCGCTCTTTAGTGCGTGGTACGAGTTTTTCCCGCGTTCATTTGGTTCTGTTCCCGGACGACACGGCACCTTGAAGGACTGCGAGCGGTTGTTGCCGGAAATCGCGCGAATGGGGTTCGACATAATCTACCTGCCACCAATACACCCGATCGGCGTCACAAACCGAAAAGGAAAGAACAACTCACCCACCTGCAACCCTGGTGAACCAGGTAGCCCCTGGGCAATTGGTTCCGAGCACGGCGGTCACAAGGCCCTTCATCCTGAGTTGGGAACTCTCGATGACTTTGCTTCTTTTGTCCAACGGGCCGCAACGCATGGGTTGGAAGTCGCAATCGATATCGCGTTTCAAGCCTCGCCCGATCACCCTTACGTCAAGTCACACCCGTCCTGGTTCAGGTGGCTGCCAGACGGGAGCGTTCAACACGCGGAGAATCCGCCCAAGAAATACGAAGACGTATTGCCGTTCAACTTCGAGAGCGAAAGCTGGAGGGAGCTGTGGGAGGAATTGAAGAGTGTGTTCGTTTTCTGGATCGAGAGAGGCATCAACGTATTCAGGGTCGATAACCCTCACACCAAACCGCTGGGGTTCTGGGAATGGGTGTTGTCGGAGATCAAAAAGGACCATCCTCAGGTGCTGTTTCTTGCCGAGGCATTCACGCGTCCGAAGGTGACGTATAGGCTTGCCAAGGTTGGGTTTTCCCAGTCGTACACATATTTCACCTGGAGGAACACGAAGAAGGAGATTACCGACTACGTCACCGAGTTGGTTGCAGGTGAACCACGGGAGTACTTCCGGCCGAACTTCTGGCCAAACACACCGGACATCCTTCCGGAGTTTCTCCAATACGGCGGTCGACCTGGATTCATCATAAGGCTGCTGCTTGCCGCGACCTTGTCTTCCAACTATGGGATCTATGGACCGGCCTTCGAGTTGCTGGCCGACGAGGCATTGGCGGCAAAGGAAGAATACCTCGACTCCGAGAAATACGAATTGAAACAGTGGGACTGGAACCGGGAAGGTGATCTGCGTAGCCTTATTGGGCGAGTCAACAAGATCCGGCGAGAGAACCCGGCTCTTCAGACCACCTGGAATACCAGGTTTTGCGAATGTGATAATGATAACATACTCTTCTATGTGAAATCGACGGTCGATCTGTCGAACGTGCTTCTGATCGCGATAAATCTGGACCCGTTTCATGCCCAGGGTGGGCAGCTGCGTGTGCCGTTGAGCGAGCTCGGTATCCCGCAAGGCGGACCTTACATGGTCCACGACATTCTGGCGGCGGACAAGTACATCTGGCACGGAGAATGGAACCGGGTTGAGATCGATCCGGCAATCATGCCCGGGCATATTCTTCGGGTTCACAGCAGACTGCGAAAGGAGCAGGACTTTGACTACTTCATGTAGCGGAACTGAAGGGAGGCAACCAGCCTAAATGGACCGTGACCCTCAGTGGTACAAAGACGCAATCATTTACGAGCTTCATATTAAGGCCTTCCACGACAGCACTGGAGACGGTATAGGGGATTTGCGCGGGCTGATTCAGAAGCTCGACTATCTGGAGGGTCTCGGGGTCACAGCCATATGGCTGCTGCCCTTTTATCCGTCGCCGCTCAGGGACGACGGCTACGACATCGCCGAGTATTTGAGCATCAATCCCGACTTCGGTTCCCTCAACGATTTCAAGGTGTTACTCAAGGAGGCTCACAATCGAGGTCTCCGCGTCATCACCGAGCTGGTCATCAACCACACCTCCGACCAGCATCCGTGGTTTCAGAGGGCGCGACGAGCGAAGGCCGGCTCCAAATGGAGAGACTTCTACGTGTGGAGCGAGACGACCGAAAAGTACGAGGACGCGCGAATCATCTTTAAGGACTTCGAGCAGTCCAACTGGTCGTGGGACTCGATTGCAAAAGCCTACTACTGGCATCGATTTTATTCTCACCAGCCCGATTTGAACTTCGATAATCCGCGGGTGCAAAAAGAGATCATCAAGGTGATGGACTTCTGGTTCGAGATGGGAGTCGACGGACTGCGGCTCGACGCGGTTCCTTATCTCTACGAGCGCGAGGGCACAAACTGCGAAAACCTTCCCGAGACCTATACCTTTCTGGAAACACTGCGTGCTCACGTCGATGCTAAGTTCCCCGGTGGTATGCTCCTGGCCGAGGCGAATCAATGGCCCGAAGACGCGGTGGCCTACTTCGGCAAGGGCGACCGCTGTCACATGGCTTTTCACTTCCCGGTGATGCCTCGAATGTTCATGGGGCTTCGAAGAGAGGACAGGTTTCCGATCATCGACATACTCGAGCAGACCCCGAGCATCCCCGAATCGTGCCAATGGGCCATGTTTCTTCGCAATCACGACGAGCTGACCCTTGAGATGGTCACCGACGAAGAGCGCGATTATATGTACAGGGTCTACGCCAAGGACCCTCACGCGAAGATAAACATGGGGATTCGCCGGCGGCTGGCGCCGCTGCTCGATAACAATCGACGCAAGATCGAGCTGATGAACATACTGTTGTTCTCGCTGCCTGGCACGCCGGTCATCTACTACGGCGACGAGATCGGCATGGGGGACAATTACTATCTGGGCGACCGTGACGGCGTGCGAACACCGATGCAATGGAGCCCTGACCGCAACGCCGGGTTTTCGAAGACCAACCCTCACCAACTCTATCTTCCAGTTATTATCGACCCCGAGTACCACTACGAAGCCGTCAATGTCGAGACTCAGGAAGGGAGTCCGTCGTCGATGCTCTGGTGGATGAAACGAGTCATCGCAATGCGCAGGCGCTTCAAATCTTTTGGCAGAGGCTCGCTCGCGTTTTTGCCGGCAGACAACTCGAAGGTGTTGGCTTTTGCGCGCGAATACGAGGGCGAACGGATTGTTGTAATCGTCAACCTGTCCAGATTCTCCCAGGTAGTCGAGCTCGATCTCTCGAGGTACCTGGGCTTAGTGCCGGTCGAGGTGTTCAGCCAAAACCGTTTTCCTGCAGTAAAGACCCGACCATACGTGGTGACTCTGGGGCCCCATGATCACTATTGGCTTTTGATGAAGCGGGAGCGCAGCCGCAGCTCATCCACCCGCCGCACGGTTCCCGAGCTTCACATTGACGGGAAATGGGAATCGGTGTTCGACGGATTGGCTGGAAGCAGTTTCGAAGATGAGGTCCTTCCCGACTATCTGCGTGGCTCGCGTTGGTTCAGCGGAAAGGGCCGCGCGATCCAGAGCATTGAGATAGTTGAGAACCTTCCGCTCCACGGGAACGGATGCGAATCACACCTTCTGGCGTGCCAGATCACGTACACCGATGGAACGCCGGAGGTCTACGTGCTTCCGGTGTCGTTCATATCTGACGACTCGCCGAGGCGAGGGCGCCGGGACGACTCGGAGCGGGCCATCGCCCATCTTCATTCGAGTTCAGGCACCGGCAGTCTGTACGACAGCCTCTACGACGAAGGTTTCCGGACAACCCTGCTTTCCGTTATTGCCCGAAGAAGGAAAATCAAGGGCAGAAGCGGGGAGCTGGTGGGCTACGCCGGCCGCCGATTTAAGAACGTAGCCGGGGACAGCGATCCATCACTCGGGTCTCGCTTGCTGGGCACCGAGCAGAGCAACACCTCGATGGTCTACGAGAACAAGCTCTTTCTGAAACTCTACCGCCGTTTTGATGAAGGGATTAGCCCCGATACCGAGATAAGCCGGTTTCTGACCGAGAAAACCAGGTTTCAAAACTCCCCGATCTTCGCCGGGTCGATCGAATACCGCCGACCGGGCGCCGAGCCGGTCGCCGTAGCGATGCTTCAGGGCTATACGCCAAGCGAGGCTGACGCCTGGACCTTCACTCTGGACGCGCTTGGGAGGTACTTGGAGCGAGTGTTGTCGTTGGGCGATCTGGTGCGAGAGCCACCGCAAGCTCAGTTTTCCTTCCTTGAGATCGAGGGAACCTCGCCCGATCTAGAGCGGTTGATCGCGGGATTACATCTGGAGATGATGCGGCTCTTGGGCATCCGGACCGCCGAGATGCATCTCGCTCTCGCATCAGTACCTGATGACCCGAACTTCGCGCCTGAGCCGTACTCCGTTCTATATCAACGATCGCTCTACCAATCGATGCGGAGTCAGGTCAAGACGGTCTTCCCCTTGCTACGCGCGAACCTCCGGAAGCTACCTGTCAGCGTAGCCGCCGAAGCAAAAGAGCTGCTTGCGGCCGAGAATGCCCTGCTCGAGTGCCAGGCCAGGATCCTCGAGAAGAAATTAGTGGAGATGAAGATCCGCGTTCACGGTGACTACCACCTTGGGCAGGTTCTCTTCACAGGCAAAGACTTCATCATCATAGATTTCGAGGGCGAGCCGGCGCGACCATCGGGAGAGCGCAGGCTGAAGCGCTCGCCGCTCAAGGACATCGCCGGGATGATGCGGTCGTTTCACTATGCGGGATATACCGCCTTGTTTCAGCAAGGACACATCCGAGCGGAGGACCAACCGCTCCTGGGGCCCTGGGTCGATCTGTGGACCGGCTATGTAACAAACACCTTTCTCAAGTCCTATTTTGAAGCCGTAAAAGGGTCGGTCTTGCTTCCGAATTACGGGAGCGATACCGAGGTACTTCTGCAGGCCCTGCTGCTGGAGAAAGCCGTCTACGAGCTGGGCTACGAAATCAACAATCGACCCGATTGGGTCCTCATTCCAATAAGAGGGATAACGACTATCCTCGCAAATCGGGCTCAGAATGGTTGAGGGAGCAAGACAAATGGCACAGGAGAAAAAAACGAGGCAACCGGAGAACCCTCATCTGATAACCGACCACGATGTCTATCTTTTTAAGGAAGGGTCGCACTACAAACTGTATGACAAGCTCGGTTCGCACCTCATCGAGGTCGACGGCGTTCGGGGTGCGCAGTTTGCCGTATGGGCGCCAAACGCCAGGGAGGTCTCAGTCGTCGGTGAGTTTAATGAGTGGGTGTCCGGCGCCAATCGCCTGGAGCAAAGGCAGGAAGGGTCCGGCATCTGGGAGGGGTTCATTCCAGCGCTTGAAAAAGGCGCGAACTACAAATATCACATCGTGTCGCAATTGAACGATTACGAAGTCGACAAGGGGGACCCGTACGCCTTTCGTTGGGAGCCTCCCCCAAGAGCAGCTTCGGTTGTTTGGGATCTCGATTATGTGTGGAATGACTCCGACTGGATGGAGAATCGGGCGATACGTAACGCGCTCGACGCCCCGATGTCCACATATGAGATGCATCTTGGGTCGTGGCGCCGAGTCCCTGAGGAAAATAATCGCTCTCTGACCTATCGCGAAACCGCCCACCAGCTCGCCGACTATATAAAGGAAATGGGGTTCACTCACGTTGAGCTGATGCCGGTGATGGAGCATCCGTTCTACGGGTCATGGGGCTATCAGATAATAGGTTACTTCGCTGCGACCGGCCGCTATGGCACGCCTCAGGACTTGATGTACCTGGTCGATCACCTGCATCAAAACGGCATTGGAGTAATCTTCGACTGGGTCCCCTCTCATTTTCCATCCGATGAAAACGGGCTTGTCTACTTCGACGGGACTCATCTGTACGAACACGCGGACCCACGGAAGGGGTTTCATCCCGACTGGAACAGCTACATCTTCAACCATGGCCGAAACGAAGTGAGGGCATTCCTGACCAGCAACGCCATGTACTGGCTCGACAAATACCACATCGATGGATTGCGAGTTGACGCCGTCGCATCGATGCTCTACCTCGACTATTCAAGAAAAGAGGGCGAGTGGGTTCCGAATCGGTTCGGGGGGCGAGAGAACCTGGAGGCCATCGACTTCCTCAAACGGCTGAACACCGCAATTTTCGAGGCACACCCGGACACCCAGACAATTGCCGAAGAATCGACGTCCTGGCCTATGGTGTCGCGTCCCTTGTATCTTGGCGGGCTGGGGTTCGGGATGAAGTGGAATATGGGCTGGATGCACGACATCCTCGAGTACATGACGCTGGACCCGATCTATCGCAAGTATCACCACAGTCAATTGACGTTCTCGCTCTGGTACGCGTTCACCGAAAACTTTGTACTGCCGTTTTCTCACGACGAGGTTGTCTACGGAAAAGGCTCGCTCCTTGGAAGGATGCCGGGGGATGAGTGGCAGAAGTTTGCAAACCTGCGGTTGTTATTCGGGTATACGTACGGGCACCCGGGTAAGAAGCTGCAGTTCATGGGAAATGAGCTGGCTCAATATGAGGAGTGGAATCATGACACCAGTCTCGACTGGCACCTCCTGGACCAACCGGGCCACCTGGGGGTCCAAAGATGGCTTAAGGAGCTGAACCACTTTTACCGAAAGGAACCTGCGCTTTACGAGCAGGATTACAGATCCGAAGGATTCAGATGGGTCGACTTTCGCGACTGGGAGAAAAGCGCAGTGAGTTTTCTGAGATTTGCAGAGAATCCGAGGGACACCTTGTTAGTTGTCTGCAACTTTACTCCGATGGCTCGCACGAACTATCGGCTGGGTGTGCCAGTCGGCGGATTCTGGACCGAAGCGCTCAATAGCGACGCAACGGAATATGGCGGAAGCGGGTATGGAAACCTGGGGGGCGTTGAAGCCGTACCGGTTCCAGCGCACGGAATGTTTGACTCGGTATCATTGGTGGTGCCCCCGCTTTCGGTTCTATTCCTCAAACCGGAGCTCTCGACCAAATGAGACCAGGCGCCGACTATCGAGGAGAGAATCGCTGCGACTTCACCGTCTGGGCGCCGCTGTTAGAGAAGATAGTTCTGAAGATCCTCTCTCCCGGGGAACGCTTGATAACGATGCAAAAAGACGACGGGGGTTATTGGCGAGCCTCAGTCGACGCCGTGGCCCCGGGAACCACCTATCTATATCGGTTGGAGGACACACTCGAACGGCCCGACCCCGCATCCGGGCTCCAACCGGAAGGAGTCCACGGACCATCAAGTGTAGTCGACCACGACGGGTTTGCCTGGGAGGATTCCGACTGGTCCGGGATTTCGCTCGAGGAGATGATCATCTACGAGTTGCACGTCGGAACTTTCACCGCGGCGGGAACGTTCGACGCGGTCATCGAACGGATCGGCGATCTTGTCGAACTTGGAATCAACGCGATCGAGCTGATGCCGGTGGCCCAGTTCCCGGGAGAACGGAACTGGGGATACGACGGCGTTTATCCATTCGCGCCACAGGCTTCATACGGCGGCCCTGACTCACTCAAGAGGCTGATCAGTTCGTGTCATCGTGCGGGCATTGCAGTCATACTTGACGTCGTTTACAACCATCTTGGACCCGAAGGAAACTACCTTGACTGCTTTGGACCGTACTTCACCGACAAGTACCGCACGCCCTGGGGCAAGGCTGTTAACTTTGACGGCCGCTACAGCGATGGTGTGCGTAGGTTTTTCCTCGAGAATGCCAGGCACTGGTTTGACCGGTTTCACATAGATGGACTCAGGCTCGACGCCGTTCACTCCATATTCGATATGAGCGCGAGACCATTTCTGGGAGAACTGGCTGTTGAAACCGAACGCTACGCCCTGGAGCAAGGTCGAAGGGTTTGGCTGATCGCCGAAAGCAATCTGAACGACACCAGAATAATCAGACCGCGTGAGTTGGGCGGATTCGGTCTCGACGCCCAATGGTTTGATGATTTTCATCATTCGCTCCACGCGCTCATTTCCGGCGAGCGCGGGGGTTACTATGTTGATTTTGGAGAGCTGCGACAGATTCGGAAGGCATTGGAGGAGGGCTTTGTTTATTCCGGGCAATACTCCGAGTTCAGAAAAAGACATCATGGGTGCTCCTCAGCAGACCGACCTGCGAATCAGTTTGTGGTCTTCTCGCAGAACCACGATCAAATAGGTAATCGCCGGCTGGGCGAAAGACTCTCTGCGGTTGTCTCGTTCGAGGCGGCGAAGTTAGCCGCGGCGGCGGTCCTTCTATCACCGTACATCCCGCTGCTTTTTATGGGAGAGGAGTACGCCGATACGGCCCCATTTCTCTACTTCATAAGCCATGGCGATCCGGATCTGATCGAGGCGGTGCGACAAGGACGGAGGGAAGAGTTTAAAGAGTTCAAGTGGGAAAACGAGCCGCCGGATCCTCAAGGGCGCGAGGCATTCCTTCGCTCGAAGTTGACCTGGGACCTGAAAGGAGAGGGGCGCCATAAACAGATGCTCAATTTCTACAAGCGTGTCATCCAACTCCGGACAGCGATCCCGGCGCTCTCCCATTTGAGCAAGGCTAATATGGTCATAACCGGCGAAAATGACGAGATGATAGTGGTCGTCCGCCGCTACCACGAGGGAAGCGCTACGGTTTGCATATTGAACTTCAACAACTTCGATACAAATGTTGCTTCTCCTCTTTCAGGCGGTGTCTGGAAGACCGAGCTTGATTCGGCAGATATGGGGTGGGGCGGTCCGGGAACACGTCTGCCTGAACGGGTCTCTGCTTCCTCCCGACTAACTCTCTCTCCGCTGAGCATTGCACTTTTTTCGCTGGAGATGGGCGAATGAACCGCTACATTTGCATCCACGGTCATTTTTATCAACCGCCGCGCGAGAATGCGTGGCTCGAGGAGGTGGAGTTACAGGATTCGGCCTTCCCTTATCATGACTGGAACGAGCGGATCACGGCGGAATGTTATGCCCCGAACGCGGCCTCGCGGATTCTCGACGATGAGCGACGGATAATACAGATAGGGAACAATTATTCGCGGATAAGCTTCAACTTCGGACCCACGTTGCTTTCCTGGCTTCAGAGACACAGCCCCGACGTGCACGAGGCCCTCATCGAGGCAGATGTTGCGAGTCGGAAGAGATTCTCGGGTCACGGATCAGCCATTGCTCAGGTCTACAACCACATGATAATGCCGCTGGCCAACTCCCGCGATAAGCGAACTCAGATCAGGTGGGGCATAAAGGATTTCGAGCATAGGTTCAAGCGTGCGCCCGAAGGTATGTGGCTGGCGGAGACCGCCGTAGACATCGAAACACTCGATATTCTTGCTGAGCACGGGATTCTGTTCACGATCCTGGCGCCCAGGCAGGCCTCGCGAGTACGGAGCTTCGGCAGGCGATGGAGGGACGTCTCAGGCGAGGCGATCGATCCGAGACGCGCCTATCTTTGCAAGCTGCCTTTCGGGAAAACGATCAGCATATTCTTTTACGATGGGCCTATTTCTCAAGAACTGGCGTTTGGGGGGTTGTTGAACAGTGGTGAAGCCTTTGCGAGCCGGCTGCTGAGCGCATTTCCAGCCGAAGACGACGGACCTCAACTCGTAAACATCGCGTCAGACGGCGAGACGTATGGTCATCATCACCGCTTCGGAGAGATGGCCCTTGCCTACTGCCTCCACCACATCGAAGCACATAACCTCGCGAAGCCTACGATCTACGGCGAATACCTGGAGAAGTTCCCTCCACGGTTCGAAGTCGAGATCGTCGAAAACAGCTCGTGGAGTTGCATCCACGGTATTGAAAGGTGGCGCAGCAATTGTGGATGTAACACCGGTCGGGGGTGGTCCCAGGAATGGCGACGCCCGATTCGCTACGCGCTCGACTGGCTCCGAGATTCGCTGGGTCCTATTTACGAAAAGGAGATGGCATCTCTGGTTCCGGATCCCTGGCGGACACGCGACGACTACATCGATGTGGTGGTCGATGCCAGCCCGGAGAATATCGATCGATTCTTTGACCGGTCGGGAGCCGGCGGGCTATCGCTGGAGCAAAAAAATACTGCACTGGGGCTCCTCGAAATGCAGCGCAACGCGATGTTGATGTATACGAGTTGCGGCTGGTTTTTTGATGAACCGTCCGGACTCGAAACCACCCAGGTTCTTCGTTACGCGGCGCGGGCGATTCAACTGGCGGAAGAATGCAGCGGGGTCGCCCTCGAGGATACTTTTGTCGACATGCTCTCCGCGGCGCGAAGCAATATAGCCGAGTATCGGAATGGCGCGGTCATCTATGATAGGTTTGTCAGGCCGGCTATGGTTGATCTGCTCAGGGTCGGTGCGCACTACGCAATATCGTCGCTGTTCGAGGACTATCACGAGGAAGAGACCATCTACTGCTACACGGTTGAGCGTGAAGTCTACGAGCGAACCGAGGCTGGGAGACAGACCCTCGCCATCGGCCGTGTTCGGCTGAGATCAAAGGTAACCCTCGCTGAGAGTACGCTCAGTTTCGCGGTTGTTCATCTCGGAGACCATAATTTGATGGGCGGGGTGAGGCGCTTTAACGGACCATCGCAGTTCGAGATGATGAGCAGTGAGATCCATGAGGCGTTTCGCAGAAGTGATGTTCCTGAACTTCTTCATGGACTCGACAAACACTTCGAGACTCACAACTATTCGCTCTGGCACCTCTTCAAGGATGAGCAGCGCACGGTGTTTGGGCGAATTCTCGAATCGACCCTCCACGAAGTCGAGTCCTCATTCCGAAGCATATATGAACACCACTACTCGATCATGCAGGTGATGCGAGAGCTGGGGAATCCGATTCCGAAAGCGCTGGCCACCACCGCCGAGTTCATCATCAACGCTGATTTGCGAAAGGTACTTGAGAGCGACCAGCTGAATCTCACCCTTCTCAAGACGCTGGTCGACGCAGGCGAGAAGTGGGCGTTTGAAGTCGACGACACGATTATCAGCTTCCTCGCCACCGGCAGGCTGACTGCTCTTATGGAACAACTCGGTGAATCGCCGGAGGATCTCACCCTGCTTGAGACCATCGACGAGGCCCTTGAGGTGCTGGCCCGACTGCCTTTGACCCTCGATCTATGGAAGGCGCAGAACATTCATTTCTCAGTTTCAAAGAGGTTCTATGGAATAAAGCGCGAACAGGCTCAGACCGGTGACAGCTCTGCTAGTCTGTGGATCGAGCGATTCGAAAAGCTGGGTGCGCGGCTCGAGGTCAGGAGCACTTAGATGCACACGCCTTCTGCCACTTATAGGCTCCAGTTCGGCCCGGGGTTTGAGTTCACATCGGCTCAGCGGATAGCCTCCTATCTGGCCGACCTGGGGATATCAACCGTCTACGCTTCACCGATCTTCAAGGCTCGTCCGGGAAGCACGCATGGATATGATGTCGCCGAGCTAAACGAGATCAACTCCGAATTGGGTTCGGCCGAGGACTTTGATCGGCTGATCGATTCGCTCCACGAGCATCGGATGGGTTGGGTGCAGGACTTCGTGCCCAACCATATGGCCTACCACAGCGCTAACCTGCTCCTGATGGACATCTTTGAGAAGGGACACAGCTCTCCCTATTTTGAGTTCTTCGACATAGTCTGGGATCATCTCCGGCTGAATCTGCGAGGAAAGCTTATTGCGCCGTTTCTCGGTCGCCCGTATGCGGAAGCGCTCGAGGCACGCGAGTTGAAGCTGCAGTACGACAGCAGCGGCTTCTCTATCAAGTATTACGAGACGATCTACCCGGTTCGCATCGAGTCTTATTCAGATCTTCTTGGTCATCGGCTCGATGAATTGAAGGAACGGCTTGGGGAGACAGACCGAGACTTCACCAGGGTCCTCGCGCTGGTCCAGATCCTGGCAAGCATGCAGAACGATCCGGCCGCCTCCGAGGGTCGCAACGCTCAGATCAGATTGGCCAAGGACATACTCTGGGAGCTCTATAGATCAAACTCGATCGTAAAAGATTTCATCGACGCCAACGTCTCCGTTTTTAATCGAGACGTTGAATTGCTGGACGCGCTGCTCTCGGCGCAGTGGTTCCGCTTCACGTACTGGAGAGTGGCGAGCAAAGAGATCAACTACCAGCGATTCTTCAACGTCAACGATCTCATCTCGCTGCGCATGGAAGACAACAAAGTCTTTGATTATTCCCACGAACTCGTATTGAAATTACTCCGTAACCGTCGAATCGATGGCCTACGAATCGACCACATCGACGGTCTCTATGATCCTACGGGCTATCTGAAATATCTCAGAGATAAGGCGGGCGCCTGCTACTTAGTTGTCGAAAAAGTGCTCGAACAGCGCGAACACCTCCCTCGGGCTTGGCCGGTGGACGGCACTACGGGTTACGAATTCATGAACCGGGTCAACGGCTTGTTCGTCGACCAGGCTAACCGGCGGGTCTTCGATCGCATATACGAGGAATTCACAGGCGCGGGGATCCCGTATGAGGATCTCGTCTACGAGAAGCAGGAGTTGATGATCGAGAGACATCTCACCGGCGATCTCGATAACATTGCGCACCTGCTCAAGCGTATTTCGACGACCACTAGGCAGGGAATAGATCTGACCATGGATGGTCTCAAGAAGGCGCTGGTGGAACTCTCAGCAGTATTCCCGATCTACCGGACATATATGGACGGCGGGCCGGTCAGCGAACACGATCAGTTGTATCTGCGCGAGGCTCTCGGCAAAGCGCGCATCAGAAACACCGAACTTGGTCGCGAACTCGATTTCCTGGAGAGTGTCCTGATGCTCAGAATACCGGACACTGTCGCTCCAGAAGACCGCTTTCTATGGCTTTCATTCGTAATGCGTTTTCAGCAATTCACCAGCCCGCTAATGGCGAAGGGAATCGAAGATACCGTCTTTTACGTCTACAACCGGCTTGTCGCGCTGAATGAGGTTGGCGGCAATCCGAGTCGATTCGGTTCTTCAATCGACGAGTTTCATGAGTTCAACGCCGAGCGCGCTCGCCGCCATCCGCTCACGATGAATGCCACCTCAACCCACGACTGCAAACGAGGTGAGGACGTGAGGACCCGGATCGACGTACTGTCCGAGATTCCCGATCAGTGGGAGACGAACCTGAGCCTCTGGTTTGAGCAGAACGCGGATTACAGGCTCTTAGTAAACGGTCAGCAAACGCCAGATCGAAATCAGGAGTACTTCCTGTACCAGACGCTTATCGGCGCATTTCCCAGCACCTCCTTGAGACCGGTGCAATCTCCAGACCATCAGCAAAGCGGCTTTGTAGATCGAATCAAGAGTTACATGGTAAAGTCGGCGCGCGAGGCAAAGATTCACACTCATTGGATGGCGCCGAATATAGACCACGAGATCGCTCTCGAGAGTTTTGTGGACGGGATACTGACTCCGGCAGCCACAAACCGCTTTCTCGAGAGTCTGCGAGCGTTTGCGCGGCAGGTGGCCTGGTATGGTTATTTCAACTCGCTGTCGCAGACGCTCCTCAAGATGACATCGCCGGGTCTGCCCGATTTTTATCAAGGCACTGAGTTGTGGGATCTGAACCTTGTCGATCCCGACAACCGCCGGCCTGTAGACTATGCAGGTCGAGCGGAGGTTCTTCGATCGATCAGGGATCGCGAACGCTCTGCGCTCATTCCGCTGATCGACGAATTGCTCGAAACGATCGAGGACGGTCGAATAAAATGCTTTGTAATATACAGAGCGCTGAGCGCTCGAAATAAGCACCCGGGAGCTTTTTGCGCACGGTGACTACTTGCCGCTGGAAGTGACAGGTCCACGTTCCAATCATGCCGTGGCATTCGCCCGACGGCTTGGAGAGGAATGGGCGATTATTGTTGCGCCGCGGCTGGTCTCTCCCCTAATAAGCGAAGGTGAGTTGCCTGTTGGGCGAAGTGTTTGGGGCGACACTTTGATCAAGTTGCCGGACGGGGCACCGAAACGCTGGCATTCATGTTTCTGCGACCAGATTGCCGAGAGTCGCGGCGGCGCGATCGCGGTGGGTGATTGTCTCAGTCGGGTTCCAGTTGGCTTTCTTGTAGCTTGATCCAGTCTTAGATGACAGGTCCTTACTAGTCAGCGTCCGTTGTACCTGTGACTCGCCGCAGGTTCTCCGGTGAGAAGAAGTTAGGGATCGGCACGGTGCCGGCGATGGTTCCCAGGAACCGATCGATCTCCACCTGGTTGTCACGCAATGCAGCGAACAGGCTCTGCATCTCCGGGGGCGGTGCCTCAAGCTTCGCAAGATCACAAGTCATCTGATAGATCGGCATTGCCGCCTCGTTGCGCTCGGCTTCGTAGCCCCGAAGCGCTGCTTCGGTTGAAAGGCGACCAGAAAATCCTTCATCGATCGCGTCAGCGAGGAGTTCGGCATCTCGGAACGCGTCCGTCATCCCTTCGGCGGTGATCGGGTTCTTGTGGTAACCGGCATCCCCCACCAGCGCCCATCCGGGCCCGTACGGCCGGCGGAAAAAGCCGGCCAGATCGACGCTGCCCCGGAACTTCTCGGCGCGTGATCCCGCGCGAACCCGCTGTCCGAGAGCGGGAGCAGTATCCAGCGCCCGCATGAACTCCCCTTCGATGTCGGCACGAACCTGGGGGAAGGCGGTCTCGGGCCAATAAACAATCGTCATCGTTAACCCATCATTGGTGGGAGCGGCGACCAACATCCGATCCGCCCGCGGGTACAGTTCCACGGCCGGCATCGGCACATCAGTCCAGTACGTGTAGTAGGCGCAGCTGGATGCCGGGTGTTCGTTGTATCTGGGCGCGTCTACCAGACGCGCGATCACCGAGTGAATGCCGTCGGCGCCTACTACTATGCGGGCATCCTCTTGCACTAGGCTGCCTCCCTTTGACCGGCCACGAATGCCCGACACACGATCCCCATCGCTGACGATCTCCTCGACCGAGAAGTGTTCACGGACGTCTACACCCGCATCGACTGCGGCATCGAGCAAAATCTTGTCCAGTATTGTGCGACGCGGCGCATAACCTGCCGTGACACCGTCGGACGGCGGTGGGGACCCGGTCAGGGCGAAGGGGCCCACGTCAAAAACCTGGCGCTCGATTGCCGGGCAGCCCGATGCGGCGACCTTTTCCAGAAGGCCCCAGCGATGCAGTTTAGCAACGCCGGGTTGGTGGATGTAGTGAGCTGACAAGGTGTCACTCGGAAAGCTGGTCTTGTCGAGGAGCAGCACCCGGTATCCCTTCCGGGCGAGCAGCATGGCGGTGGGCGACCCTGCGCAACGGGCGCCCACAACAATGGCGTCATACATGCTTTTACTCCTTTACATGCGATACTAGACTGTCGGAAGTGAGTCCGTGATCTCCGACCCCGAAGTCATAAGCGGTCGGCGGGATCCTCGCCCACGAACTCCGCTAGCTTCACGCCGTGGTCCGCGGCAACCATCTCCGCGGCCTTCTCGCCGATCATAATCGACGCCGCATTTGTGTTCCCGCTTACTATGTTGGGCATGATGCTCGCATCTGCTACCCGCAGCCTTCCTACCCCTTCAACTCTCAGTCGCGGGTCGACGACGCTGCCGATCCGGCAGGTGCAAGAAAGGTGGTACACGGTCAGCGAAAAATGCAGCGCAAGATCCTCAAGAAGAGCGTCGCTCGGTATCGTTCCCTCGCTGTACTGGTGTTTTTGCGCAAGGAACGGCGGAACCATCAGCGGCCCAATCTTTCGGTGAGCCGGCCAATGCGCCACGACCTCCAGCGCCCGACGCAGCAGCGAAACCATTACCTTCATGTCGTGCGGATCGCCGAAATAGTTCATGCGGATTGCCGGATGAACAGCGGGGTCGGGGCTTTCGAGGTTGATCTCGCCTTCGCTGTGCGGTAACACGGGATTCGCCAGCACGATCATACCCTCCGCGTCCGGTGCCAAACGCTTGGCAACATCGTCGAAATATTGAGCCGTGTCTACGTTCAGGCAAGAATGCCACAAATCGTAGTTGTACCCACAGGGAACGAAAGCGATTTGCGCGTCGTGGCTGTGGTGGTCGCCGAGACCGGTTGAATACCAGGCACACGCATCGTACAGCGAGGACGCCGGCAGCCCTCGCCCGGTTGTTTCCCATTCACTCAGAAGTCGCGCTGCTTCCCGCTTCAGAGCCTTAAGCTCGTCAGACATGTTCTCATCATCCTTTGGATCCGCCGGCAGAGGCCCGGCGGGTTGCCGAAGGACCTCGGGTCCCATCGAGAGAGCCACCTCACCCATCGAGACAGTGACCCCTGGGGACGAGAAGAACAGACCTACCTGTATGTGATCCTTTAAGTGCTTGCCGACGTGTGGGGCATCGACTAGACACGGAACACCAATCGTTTCGAGTTCGCGTCGCGGCCCCACGCCTGACAGCAGCAGCAAATGGGGCGAGCCGACCGCGCCCGCGCTCAGGATCACTTCCTTACCTGCAAGGGCGACGATTGTCTCGCCACTGAAGGTGCGATACTCGATCCCCGTTGCCTCCATCCGTCCGGGCGCCCCCTCCAGGATCACCCTGGTCACCTGTGCCCCGGTGATGACTGTGAGATTTGGCCTCCGTTCCGTATCGCCCTCCAAAAAGGCCCGATATGTGCTCGACCTCTTGCCCTGCCGAGTGGTGGTTTGCAGAAGCGAAACCATTCCCGTCGCACCGCCTCGATCACGCCCATTGTAGTCGCCGCGCGGGATCCCGGCAGCCTCTGCTGCCTCGACGAATTCGCGTGAGCCCTGGAGTATCGGCGAACGCACTGAGACTCCCAGAGGGCCGGTGGTATTGTGCGCCGGCGCATCGATCTCGATATCTTCGCTCGGCGAGAGACCCTCGCTCTTCCGAAAGTAGGGCAACACATCAGCGTAGCTCCATCCGGTCGCGCCGTTCGCCGCCCAGGAGTCGAAGTCCCCCGGATGCCCGCGCACATACGCCATGTAATTGAGTCCAGAAGATCCCCCGAGCATCTTGCCGCGGGGCACCGGAACCCGGCGGTCCCGGAGTCCGAGCCCGGCCTTCCCGGGGTCCGCCGTATACATCCAGTCGGTGGCAGGGTTGAGCTGCATGGCTGCGCACGCTACGGGCATCAACTCCACATCAGGCGGCCGCTCTCCCGCCTCGACGAGCGCCACTCGGCAGGCGGGATCCTCCGAGAGACGAGCGGCAATGACTGCACCGGCGGATCCACCACCTACTACGATAAAATCGAACGTATCTGGCATGTATTGAGCTCCTTAAGTGGACACACTTCCGTGACGAGCTAACCGAAACTCAAGATGACGTTTCACGTCGGGCCATTCACAGGCGAGGATGCTATACATCACCGAGTCGCGTACCGTACCGTCAGGGCGAGCCGAGTGGTGACGAAGGACGCCATCCCTTTTTGCCCCCAGCGCTTCAATAGCCCGCTGCGAGGCAAAGTTGAAATTGTCGGTCCGCAGACCAACCACCTTGCACCCGACCTCGTCGAATGCGTGACGAAGCAGCAACAGCTTGCAGACGGTGTTGACGCGGCTGCGTTGCCAGCGTCTTGCATACCAGGTGTACCCTATCTCTACGCGGTCGATCGGCGCTACGATGTCGTGATACCGAGTGCTACCAATGATCGCACCGGTCGTCAACTCACGCACCGCCCACGGAAGCATATGACCGTTCTTCTGACCCTCGAGCGCAGCCTTGATGTATGCGTGTGTCAGCGCGGGTTCCGGAACCGAAGTGAACCACAGCTCCCAGAGTTTGCCGTCGTTTGCTGCCGCGGCCAGCCCTTCTTGATGCTCATAGGCCAGAGGCTCCAACCGGACGCTGTGGGCATCGAGTGCAACAGGCAGGATCTTGTTCATATATGCCTCTTGAATGGCTACCATCAGTCCGAGATCACTTCTTGATAACGCTCCGGCGAGTATCGAGTGGCGATCAAACCGGTTGCCTTCTCGACATCGATTGTCTGCACAAGTACGCCGTCCCGCCCATAGGGTAAGTACGCCTGGCACTCCCCCGACGGGGCGATGAGACTCGTCGCCGATTCCTGGAAGCGCAAAGCATAGTTGACACTTGCAAAGTAGATCGTATTCTCGATGCTGCGACACATCATCGCCTTCTCGTAATACGGTGCGCTTGCAGCGCCCCACTCCGTCAGACGGACACCTGCTTTATCACTCCCGGTGTGGTGCGGATGAAAGACGATCTTAGCGCCCCGAACCGCCGCCCATCTCACCGTCTCGGGATAACGCCAGCCCTCGTGGCAAATCACTACTCCAAACTTTGTACCATTGACCTCGAAGATTTGCCGGGTATTCACCGGGCACATAGAACCTATCTTCGGTCGGGTCCAGTTGGTTCTTGGTTTGACACCCCTGAAGCTGGCCCATGCCGTCAATGACAAAGGCTGCGATCTGCGTGCCCGTCGACACGATCCTTTCCATCCCGAGGATCGTAGCCACTCCATATGTTCGCGACCACTGCGCCACCGACTTAAGTGCTCTTTCCTGCTGGGATTGATCGAAGGGAGATACTTCAAAGTCCTGGCCCCGCAAACCGGGAATATAAGCTTCCGGAAAACACACTATCTCCGCACCCTGGGCCGATGCCTCGAATAGTAATTTCTTGATCTTGTCTAGCCCCTCATCGATGGTTGAGGCGATACGAGGCGACGCCAGGGCGATGATCACGAATGACCTCCGATGAGAGTGGATTCGACTAACTTGTCAACTGCGGCGAACGCCCGTGGCCTGCCACCCAGGCGCTCTTCCACCTGCAAGCGCCATTCGCAGGGCAAAAATGCCGGGCACATGCGGCGAACAATGACGGCCCAGGCGTCGGCCGGCAAGGCGCGGTCGCTCTGTAATAGCCATTCCTTACGCTAGCGTCCCGAGGTTAACTTGCTATCGAGCCTCGCACCGGAGACACCGGTTCGTGAACCTGGCGCACCAGAAAGTCCGATTCAGGAGCCCCGGCGAGTAGCCGCGCAAGCCAGTCCTCAGGATCGTACTCGACGCCAACGGGATTATCGCTGAAGTTGGCGTCGATGAAAGCGTTGGAGTCTTCACTCGATCCGTAACTATCAACCTGAAACTCCATCTGATTGCCATCTGGATCGGCGTAGTACATCGACACCGTGATGCCGTGATGGATACACCAGTAGGGACTGATTCCCTTGTCTTTGAGTTGCGAATAGTTCTCGAACAAATGGTTCAAAGACGCGAGCGTGTACGCGACGTGGTCTACGCCGATCTTGCCATTGCGATCGGTTTCGGTGCCACCCGGCTCGAACAGCGACATGTTTGCAAATGCAAAGCGGTGGTGTTCGTCGTCATAGGTTAAGAAAGCTATCCCTGGATTCTGGTATTGGACTCTGGCGTCGAACACGGTTTCATACCAATGCAACATCTGCTCGAAACGGCGTGTGCGGTAAAACACGTGAGCGAACTTTGTCGGGTGAACGCAAGCCATGAAATCTCCTTAATTCTGAACTCGGTTAATGACAACGACGCCTTACCACCGCCGTTCCGGGCTACAGCATTGAATGCAAGCCGATGACATTGCCTTCCGTATCGATGACTAAAGCGATGTAGCCGTACTGGCCGACCGACTTCTTCGCCGTCTCGATCTGGCCGCCTGACGTGGCTGCCTTTTCCGCCTCAACTGCGCAGTCGGCGCAGCTGAAGTAAACCAGGACGCTATTGGCGCCTGAAGGATAGCCCGTTATCTTGACCAGGGAGCCTGAGGCGCCGCCGCCATTCTGGTCCATCGGAAAGGCCCACATTTCAAACTCCGTGCCTTCAAGCCTCGTAAGCTCAAGACCAAACACTGCCTCATAGAACGCTTTAGCGCGCTCCATATTCTGGACGTAAATTTCGAACCAGCCAACAGGGTTGTTCATAGCATTCCTCTCGTCAATGCCTAGTGCGATCGTGAAGCCTGGAGAAACCTCAACCGTGCCGCACCGCCAAACACTGAGGGGCACATACTACACCTGTTGCCGCGGCCGGGTTTAACAAATGCTGGCTGTTGCTAGCAACGCTGTTAAGTCTTTGCCCCTTTTCCTGATTTGGTCGCAGCGTGTTTTAGGTTTTCAACGACTCTAAACTTGACAATGTTGCCTATCAGTTCTAGCGGTAACGGTTTCTCGATAGGGAATCTTATGGACCCCTTTGCGCCGCTGTAAGTTGATAGTTCCCGCTTAAATGCCTGCATTACCCTCGCGCTTGAGCCCGGATAGAATCCAATGTGTTTCTTCCAGGCGGCAAAATAGACTAAGTTACCCTGCAAAGCGAACGCGGGCATCTGATAGCTGATCTTTTCCACAGCGCCAGGAGCGGATGCTCTTATTGTTGCCCGTAGTTCTTCGAGGATTGTTTGTATCTCTTTAGGGAAAGTTGAAATGTACTCATCGATTGACCGAACCTCGGCTTTGCCGCTCTGCATAGGGGGTCTCCTAATGAAACTCTCGAAACTCTGTCTGGTCGCCGGGGCCGAACCATCCAGCATAATGCCGGTGACTTGATTCGGTTCACCTGGCGGCGTCTCATGAATCGCCCGGCTGGGTGTCAGAGACAAACGAGAACACGTGCCACCTCTTTCCTGCAACTTCAGTGAGAACAGATTCGGCGGGCATTCCCGTGAACTCTGTTACCGCACGCTGCCAGAATGGCCGCGCCGCCGCGTTCTTCTCAGTAACCCTTACCTCCCAATGCCCGGTAAACATCTTCCATACATCGTGCGCCACTCTCGAGCCTACTCCATGCCTACGGTATCCTCGAAGGACAAAGAACTCTGCAACGTCCCAGATATCCTCCACTCGTGAAACCTTCGATCCTCGCTGTATCAGTACAAATCCTGCGAGATCGCCATTCACTCTGACAAGAAACGGATAGCGATTGGATTCTGTCCAATAGAGCGGGAGCGGTTCATAACCGAAACGACCATCTACACCAATCTTCAAATCGGAAAATTCGCTAAAATCATGCGCATACAGTTCAACCAGGTTTGCTATGACTGGCTCTTCTTTTGTAGTAGCGGGCAATACCTCAATTTGCATCATTCGCATTGGCTTCGCTGGTTCTGTTCGGTTCGCCGTAGGCTAACACTTCCGCCGCGTCCGAGACAATCAAGCGTCCTAAGCGCAAGCTCCAACGAACTAGACTGCGCACGCATTTTTCGTGTCACGATCTCGGGGCCGAGGCTAATTTGGGGATCACGATCCAAGCATGGTTCAGGTACGCAACTCACCGGCGCCCGATCTGGTGACACAAAGATCTCGCAGTAGTCCGTCGCTCAGCCCGTAAATCCAGCCGTGCACTTCGAGAGCTTGTCCGCGGGCCCACGCATCCGCCACCACCGTCGTCTCGCTCACGTGGCCTACCTGCGCGATTACATTGAGCTCGCACAGCCTCGCGTGCCGCTCAGCCTCGCCCGGCAGCGCAGCGAGCTCCTCCGCGTGCGTGTGGCTCACGTCTTGAACTGGTCGAAGCCAGTTGTCGACTAGACCGAGTTTGTCGCCTCGTAGCGACGCAAGCACGCCGCCGCAGCCGTAGTGGCCGCATACAACCACGTGCTTGACTCGAAGAACGTCAACCGCGAATTGGATCGCGGCCAGACAGTTGAGGTCGGTTGGCGCGACAAGGTTCGCCACGTTTCGCTGAACGAACATCTCTCCCGGAAGCAGCCCTACGATTTGGTTTGCGGGTACGCGACTGTCTGAGCACCCGATCCAGAGATAGGCGGGGAGTTGCTGTGTTGCCAGGCGCCCGAAGAACTCCGGGTCTTGCTCGACCATTTCGCCGGCCCACCGGCGATTGTTCTCAAAGAGTGCATCAGGCGTTTGCATCGCTCTATTGTGCCGTAAACCCGAATTGGATCCAAATAGTCGAACAGGCCATGAGTCAGAACGCCGAGTTCCGCCTCGGGCGCAGCTAGCCGATGACGGCTCCAACCGCGAGGCCGGCCACAATGAGTCAGAACGCCGAGTTCCGCCTCGGGCGCAGCAGCACGCAGCTGCGTTGAGTTCTTTGGACGACTTACGAGCCGATGAGCTCGCAGAATTTCTTCAGATCCACGTTTCCCCCGGAGACGATTGCGACTATCGGACCCGGACCGGCTTTCCCAGTGAGAGCGGCGGCCACCGATAAGGCGCCAGCACCTTCGGCAATCACACGTGTTTTTTCGGCCATCAGCCGCATCGCCTTCTTCGTCTCGTCAAGACTCACGACGATGTATCCATCAACTACAGGTTTCATCCGCTCCCACATGCGAGGAAAGACGCTCTGACCGCCGGCGCCGTCCACGAACGACGCCTTCCAGTCCTTGAACGGTTGCGGAGATCCCATTTCAAACGAGAGCGCGGCGGGCGCGGCCGTCTCCGGTTCGGCACCCCAAACCTTGATCCCTGGATTGAGCGCCTTGAGCGCGCTGCCGACGCCGGTGATAAGCCCGCCGCCGCCGATGGCGGCAATGACCGCAACCGTGTCAGGTGCGTCTTCAAAGATCTCCAGACCCATAGTCGCGTGACCGGCGATGAAATTGTGATCATCGAACGGGTGAACAAACGTCCCGTCGACTCCCGGGAACGAACGCGCCTCGAGGGTCTTCCACGCAACGTCATATGACACGGGGAAGAGCTTTGCGCCGAGCGCCCGCATCCGTTCGATCTTCGATTCGGGTGCCGTCTCGATCACCACAACCGAACATGGCACGCCGGCCTGACGCGCCGCATAAGCGACACCTTGCCCGGCATTTCCGGCGCTGATCGTCCACACGCCACGCTCGCGCTCGGACTCTGACAAAAGAGCTACGGCGTTGGCGGCGCCGCGTAACTTGTAGGCGTTGATCGGCTGCAAGGTTTCCAGCTTGAGCCTGATATCCGGGAAACCCGGCCCGAGTTCAAGCCGCACCAGCGGCGTGCGCACGATCGTCCCGGCTATTCGTTTTTGTGCTTCCAACACGTCGGCCAACTCTATCGGCCGCACCGCTTCGAGTTCCATCAGCATTGTTAGTCTCCTGGCCCGTGTACGTTAGCGCCCTTCGCCGAGTCGGTAAACCTACAGTATCTCGGCCAGCAACTCCAGTTAGACCAGCAGCTCTTGCGTGAAGCTCTTGGTCCAGCATATCTCGAGCATCGCAGTCACCAACCGCGGTGTACGTGAGCCGGGTTAGCACAGCGTTGGCGCTGGCTTGCCTTCCGACCGGCTTGCGGCCGTGTTCGCTGATGAAACAATCGGCAAGCCCACAAACGGAAAGTGTCCAACCAACTGAACCCACCACCGAAATGAGATCGCCGGCGGCCGGTGCAGCAGTACCGGTATGACCAGGAGTGACATAACCAACCAAATAGCGGGTCCGTACACGACCGCTACCCTCACCGCGCCGAACCTCGAGGCCAGAATGCTTCGAACCCACGCCGATCGCAAAACGATGAAAACGAAGACCGCGGACCAGCCGAAGGCGACACCAAAGTGCATCAGCACTCCCAGCGCGGTCGTGCGAGCGCCTCCTGTGAACGCCGAGCTGCCTAACACCGTGGCCGCGACGCCCTGAAACAGACGCGAGAACGTTGAGTCGTATGCAGCTACACTGAGGATGCTTGAGAAAAGACCGTCAACGATGGTGGTCGCGAGACCCGCACGAACGAGCCTATGAATGCCCCCGCGCGCATCATATGAGCCGGATTTAGGAGCTTTTGTAGCAGACACTCTGACGTCACCTATAGCCATTTTGCAACGCTGAGATCATCGCCAGTCCCTTCCCACAACGCATCAATCTCCGACGAGTGCGCATTGGTCAGACTGGAATATTGCTACCGGTGCTCCGGGGAGGCACGCAGTTTCTCTAGACGACTTGATCGCGTCGTCGATCCGTTCTTCTTCACAAACGGTGTGCGGAAGAACCGCTCCACGGTGGCGTTGAACAGTGCCGGGTCGTCGAACGGAATCAAGTGCGTCGCGTTCGGGAAGATGACCAGCTGGCTGTTGGGAATGTGGTGGTAGATCTCGATCGTATGCTCGTCGCGGATGAGGTCGTGATCGCCCGCCATCACCAGCGTGGGCGCGGTAATGGCTGCGAGCGTCTTAACATCGATGTGCGGCTCTTCGAGCATCATGCCGGTAACCTTTAGCTCGCGCTTACCCTGTGGCGTGCTTCGTTCGGCGGCGGGCACCGCCCCAATCATCGACTTGACCACGGCAATAAGCTCCGGGTACAGGGCGTCCTCGCTCGGATTGAGGTTGGCGGCCATCGACGGCGAGTCTTCTTCACCTTAGCCGGATGGCGGATCCCGAGCAGCAGGGCTTCGATGCCCCCATCACTCCAACCCAGCACGTTCACCGGACCGAAGCTTCAGGTGGTCGATCAGCGCAGCCAGGTCGTCGGTCATCTTCTCGTAGGTGAGCTTGTCCGGGGCTGTCGCCGGACTTCCCCTGATCCCGGCTGTCCATCGCGATCACCTTATAGCGCTTGCGGAAGTGCGCGATCTGGGCGCTCAAGATCGGCGATGCTGCCGCCGTTTCCGTGCACCAGCAGCAGGGGCTCGCCCGCACCGTAGACCTCGTAGTAGAGCTTCACGCCATCGTGCGTAAAGGTGTGCCGGCGGCCGGGTTGGCGCCGTACCTGATGTTCCTGGTAGGGGGCGCGGTAGCCTTGACTGTTTTTTCCTGAGCACCTGCGTGGCCCGCCGCGCCCAGCGCTATGATGAA
This sequence comes from Blastocatellia bacterium, assembly GCA_963737945.1. Classification (GTDB taxonomy): domain Bacteria; phylum Acidobacteriota; class Blastocatellia; order UBA7656; family UBA7656; genus Onstottus_A. The sequence continues at coordinate 66,053 of CAVTUR010000008.1, forward strand.
AAGTACAAGAAGTCGTTTCAAAGCAAGCTCTCCTGTTCGGAATTGTTTTGTGGCCACTAGCTAACCGAACGTTTCGATCGCGCGATCCGAACCCTGGGGCATCCCCGCCGCCAAGAGTTCGGCGATCCCTGAGTAACGTTCGTATGACGAAGCCTGTGACCGGCGTTATGATACGCGATCACCCGCGTATCATGAAGTGCCAACCCGCGACCCCGCCTCCGCTTAGCACCGCGTCTTCGCTAACCCTCAAACCTAACGAGTTCAGCGTCAAGCTAAAACGAGCGTCCTCATTTCAGGTTAGCGCTATGTCGATGATAGAATCACCGGCGCCACGTAGCGCGATTACTATTTAGCAATCAAAAGTTCAAAGCGTAGATCGACTGAGCAGGGAGGAATTTGTCGTGATCAATAGAATGCGAATGCCGCTAATGCGTTATGTCTCATTGCTGGCGCTGTTCTTGATTGTAGCCGGCTCCGGTCAAGCCGCACAGCGCGAGCGCGATGTTCGAAAGCAGACCGCGCTGGACCGCTATGTCTACAAGCCTGATTCCAATTACGGCTACAAACTCGTCAACACCAGTAAGGGGGAGGGGTACACCGCCTATGTGCTGGAACTGACCTCGCAACAGTGGCGCACGGCTGAAGAGGTAGATCGTCCGATCTGGAAGCACTGGTTAACCATCATCTCAGCCGGACAAGGTGGCGACGGCGACCGGTTTCCTGTACATCAACGGCGGCTCGAACGGCAGCAAGATGCCGGGAAGCGCCGATGCATCCTTAGCCGGTATGGCGGTTGGTACACAGGCGGTGGTCGCCGATCTGCGCATGGTTCCGAATGAACCGCTTATATTCAAAGAAGAAGGCAAGCGGAGGACGGAAGATGAGATTATCGCTTACTCATGGGAGAAGTACCTGAAGACCGGTGATGAAACGTGGCCCTTACGCTTGCCGATGACCAAGGCTGCGGTGCGGGCTATGGACGCGGTGACGAGCTTCTGCGGCGGCGCCGAAGGCGGCAAAGTGAAGGTTGATCACTTTGTTGTCGCCGGCGGGTCGAAACGGGGCTGGACGACCTGGACGACAGCCGCCGTTGATGACCGCGTGGTGGCGATTGTGCCGATGGTGATCGATGTTCTCAACAACGAGAAATCGCTGGAACATCATTACCGGGCTTATGGGTTTTGGGCGCCGGCGATCGGGGATTATGTAAATCTGCATTCTTGGGCGGGCACGCCTCAGTACACCGCGTTGATGAAGATCGAAGACCCTTACTCATACCGTGACCGGCTGCGTATGCCGAAGTTGATCATGAACTCGACGGGCGATCAGTACTTTTTGCCCGATTCGTCGCAGTTTTATTTTGATGATCTGGAGGGCGAGAAGAACCTGCGCTACATTCCGAATACCAAACACGATTTGCGAAATTCAGACGTGCGCGAGACCCTCTATGCATTCTTTGAATCGGTCGTGAACAATAAGGCGCGCCCGCGATTCAGCTGGAAGTTTGAAAAAGACGGCTCGATCACTGTACAGACCAAAGACAAGCCTACGGATGTAAAGGTCTGGCAGGCGACAAATGCGAAGGCCCGAGACTTCAGGCTCGATACAATCGGCGCAGCTTATAAGAGCGAGCCGCTAACGGCGGAAAGAGAGGGGCTATATCACGCTCGGGTTGCTCCGCCGGCGGAAGGTTTCACCGCGTATTTTGTCGAGCTGACTTTTCCGACCGGAGGCAAGTATCCGCTTAAGTTCACAACCGGTGTGCAGATCACACCCGATCGACTACCGTTCACTTTGCCGAAAACGAATGCCGCCGCTGGTCAGCACGCCAGATGACTTGTACTAACTGGTTTACAGAAAAAGCGGACCGCGAAGAACGCACTGATCGGCTCATTCGTAAGACGAGATCCGATCAATCCAATATCGGGGTGTCGGTGAAGGTGAGAGATCGCTACGACGATGATTAGGTCTTCGTCTATTCCGTAGATCAAGGCGTATGGAAAGCGAGCTAGCAGACACCTTCTAGTGCCAGGCTCGATGTCAGTTGATGCCAACGGAAATGACTTAATGCGGCGAATAACCCTGTCGAGTTCGTCAAGGAAATCCAGGGTCAGATCTTCCTCGCGCTCTTCATAAAATGCTACCGCGTCATCAACTTCTCTCCGGGCCGCCTCGAGGAATCGAATTCTCATCGGTCTCGGTACTTGGACATGACCTCTTCATAGGAAATGGTCCGGAGGCGGCCACCCTTGTACGCATCCCAGCGCTTTCGCGCTTCCTCAGCCCAGATGAGATCAATTTCCGGATCAGCCCTGTCCAACTCAGCTAGAATCGCATCGACGAGTCGCAGCTTCTCGATATCGGAGAGCGACTTGATTTCTTGCTCGAGTTGATCCGCTGTTGATGACATACGAGAAAAATAGTCTCTCCGAGGTCTCACGCCAAACCGATGCTCGTCGGTGATTCCAGGGTTTACCGCAGTCGAGCCCACTTGTTCCACACGCCTTCGTCATAGAGCAACTTCAGGAACACACCGCCCACAACCGAGCGCGCCTGAAATCCTGTCTTCGTTGCGTCGTGCGTCCAGTACCAGTCGGTCATTGGAACCCGCTGCGGCGTCGCGTTCAGGAAGTCGAAAACCGGCGCGACCAGCGCCTCGAAGTCAGCGCGCGATCCCGTGAGCGTCGCCGTCCACGTGATCCAATCGAGCTTGGTATACAGCCGCCGATTGTCGAGCGCCAATCCATAACGCCCCTGCACCCGGCGATAGAAAGCCATTTCTCTCCGCGCGACGGCGACAGGGAAGAGGTTGAGACCGAGCACCTTGTCCCACACAAGGTTGTACTTCTGACTCCAGGTGTCCGGCTGATCAAAGGCGAGACGGAAGTGATCGCCGGCGTCGGCCTCCTTCACCCAACGTCTGGCGAACTGCTCGGCCAGGTTCCGGTACTCCGCCGCGAGCGCATTGTCGCCGCGGAGTCTGCTCAACTGCGCAAACGCTCCGAGCGCGATGATGGCCTTTGCCGAGAGATTGACGTTGTGAGCAAGATGACCTGCGAAGTCATCGGTTGAGAGCTGATTCTCAGGATCAAAGCCCTTGTCGCGCAGGTACTCAGCCCATTTCGTCAGCACCGGCCAGTAGCGACCGGCGAAATCAGCGTTGCCTTCCATCTTCGCGATCGCGCCGACCAGGATCAACATATTGCCGGTTTCCTCGACCGGCATCTGGTTGTCTTCGGTGCGCTCGCCGCCGCCGTAGACCTGACCGGTCGCGTGCGGATACGTCCCGAGGTCGTGTGGCGCAAACGGGAACTTCCAGTGCGATCCACTCGCGTAGTCGAGATTCGACACTACCAGCGCCTTTGCCAGCGCCGGCCCGAAGAGCAGGAATTCGGGCGCCATCGGGTAGATGACGTCGACGGTTGCGATGCAGCCGTTGCTGAAGTTCTCCTTCGGAAAAAGGAGCGGTTGTCCGTTGGTGTCGGCGACGAGTTTGGTCGCCGCAAGCGTCTGCCGGTAGGCCAGCATCGCGATCGCGGCATACCTCGCGCCGCCGGCCCTCTCGAGATCGTGTTGCATCTCCGCGTCAAACGCCCGCGTCTTTGCTTCGAGTTCGTCGCGATCGCGTACGGCCGTTTGTAATGTCGTCTCCATTGTCGCGCCGTTGCGACGCCAGTAGGCGGCGAGGTCGTTTCCGAAGTAACGAATCGACTTGATGTCGTCGTAAGCGAGCATCGCGTAGCGAGTGGCACCCTGAGGACCCACCTTACCGAGATCCCAGGCCGCCGCCATCGTGTGGCGGCCCGCGGCCACCGGTGCCGGCGCGATCGGATCGCCCGCCGCTGGACCCGCGCTTGAGATTGTCCCGCTACTTGTGAATCCGCTTCGCAGTCGCCCGCCGGCGCCGCCGGTCACGATCGCCCCGGCTCCGGCCGGCGCCGCGAGATAGCCGTAACCCCAATCGATTCGCACGTCATCCCCGCGGCGCGCGAGCACCGGCTGTTCCGTCGTACCGACGCGGGCGACCGCCAGGCCTTCCACCTTCGGATAATCGAGTTGTACGGACTGATCGGTTGTGTTCACGGCGATGTCGGCGCCGCAGTCAAAGTAGAGTTGCACTTGATGGGCGGCACCGTCCGCTGCCGCGACGTCCCAGGTGATGTAGGTGATGGTCCGAGACAGCACATCCAGATCCGACGGCAGCGACGGTGTCATAAACGTCAGCGTCACTTTCACCCGGGAGTTAGCGAATGTGTAGATCGTATGCGTTGGCCGGACCGTCACGGATGTTTGCGGAAGGGCGGCGACGTTCGACGGCGACGCGCCCATCAGCCTCCAGGCATCACCGTCGATGCGGATCAGCGAATTCATCGGTTGGGCACGACCGGTCCAGTGCACCGTTGGGGTGTCGGTCAGCCGATCAGCGGGCGACCAGATGGAGAAGTACGGATCGTGAGTGACCAGGGGGACGGCGGGTGGCCGCAACACAGGCAGTGGCGCTGGCGCCGGCCGTGCCTGCGCCGCTCGTGATGTCGCAGCACGTTGCGGTACCTGGCCAGCCAGCGTCACGGTTGCCAAGGCGCCTGCGATGGCCGCGACCCAGCAGAGCAAATGTCTTCTTGTCATTGATTGAGGCTCTTGCCTGCCGCCTTAGCTGCGACCAACGCTGCGCCGTGTACCTGAGGTGGAACTCTCAGCATGAGCTTGCCAGACGCAGGTTTCTCGGGGCGAACACCTTGCTCCTTGCAATCGCGTAGGAACTCTTCGGCGGCGGTTTCGAACTCGGAACGCAACTCGGCCACCGTTTCGCCGTGAAAGCTAATCATGGCGTGCAATCCAAGAACGCGACCTACAAAGACGTTGTCGCGCTCGTCGAACTCGATTCTTGCTGTATATCCCTTGTGAGTCATGGCGTTCTTATGCGACGTTCAATGGCTTGATTCGCTCAATACTCCTTTTGGCGGATCGAGTCGCTTTCCAAAGGTCTAGCGCGCGCTGGGCATTGAGCCAGAATTCGGGCGAATTGCCGAATAACCGCGAGAGGCGGAGCGCCATCCCCGGGCTGATCGCCCGGCGCTCGCGAAGCAACTCGTTGATTGTCTGGCGAGAGACCCCCAGTGCTTCAGCAAGGGCGGACGCCGTTAGTCCGAAGTCGGGCAGGAAATCCTCACGAAGCATCTCGCCCGGATGGGTCGGACGAACCTGCCTCTGTCCAGTGTTAACAATGCTCATGTCACACCTCGTCTCAGCGGTAGTCTGTCAGTTCCACGTCGTAAGCATCGCCGTCGACGAACCGAAAACAGATGCGCCACTGATCGTTGACCGCGATAGAATGTTGTGCCTTCCGCTCCTTCGTAAGTTCATGAAGCCGGTTGCCGGGAGGAACCTTCAAGTCGCCCAAGTGCGTCGCGAGGTCAATGTATTCGAGCTTGCGCGTCGCCCGCTTCGCAATGTCGGGAGGAAACCGTCGCGACTCAGCAGTTGCATACAACTGCTGCTTCAGCAGTTGCATACAACTGCTGCGTATGGCGGTCGGCGAACGTTTTGATCACTGGTCAACTCTGATCTGTCACGCGATGCGTGTCAAGCTGAGAGGCATCAATGTGGCACAGCGACGTGGCATAGCGACCGCGCTTTAGTTGCGGCGGTCATCGCCGCCAGCTGCGAGCGTTCGTATTCGCGGCTGCGGTTGTTCCGCGGCGCCCATTCCTACTTGAAGAAGTCGGAGCCTTTGATGAGCTTGAGATAGCAAGTAGCGTTGAATCGCTTAGAAGTTATCCCAGTTGTCAGTTCCAATAGCACTACTGACGAAAAAAGAAAGTTGTCGGGGAGATCCAATTAGCATCCCTCTTCATTAGTCGAACCTCGCCGGAATGATTCATCGCCAGCTTAACACCTGTACGGGCGTCCCTCCGCGGGCGCCCATCCGTCGCACCCGGTGCCTCATGGTGGGAGGGGCACCGCGGAGGGACGCCACATCCAGGTCTACGAGCTCATACGCTCATTACCAGCGTCTCACTGTCGGCGATTTTAACGGAATTGCTAATTGCGCCAAACCCAGCTCTTACACGAATGCTACTTCCATTCCCAGAGCGTGGAGCGGCTGTTCCCTTCAGCGTCCACCTCGTATTCGAAGATCGAGGCAACACTGTTCAGCCGTGACCACTTCGGAGACGAGCTGCTGTAGAACACGGAGCCTCGAAAACTCACCGCGCCCCCTTTCCCGACCACACCCACACCCTGGCCGACCCACGTGGCCACATCGCCTTGATCACTCATTGCGATGCCCTGGCCCTCCCCGAACAGCGTCCCATCCGACCGTAACACCGACCAGTACGTGGATGTTTCTTGTGTCTCAACACCCAGCAGCTTCCCGTTGAGCTGCTGAGAGGTTTCCATTTTCGGGCCGCCGCCCGGGTTCGGGAGTACTCTTCGCGTAGCTATCTTGCCAGAATATTCGCATATCTTATCGCCCAGCATATTGTCCTCCTTTTGAACGCGCTGCCGAATGCGCTTTGAGTTAGCGAATGGGGATGCTGGTATAAAGTATCCCCGTGTAGGTGAGAGCCGAGCGAGGGTGCTGAAACGCTTGAGCACATTGCAATCTATTTTTGCTTACTTCAAATGGGAGTGCCGTTCGGATGCTCCACCCGGCTCGATTGTTGACCTTCTCTATTGTCGCCATAACCGCAACTCCAAGCAACTGATGCCCCGGGGATCGGGATTCTCGCCGAAGGGAATCCGATCGCATTCTACATTTTTGTTTCATCGCACTGCGCTAGTCGCGCTTACTCATCCGTTATGACGTATGCTTCATCGACTGGCCTCACCGGACGCGAGAACCATAGCGGACGGCGCAAACCACCCGGGCCGGGAGCTGGGCGGGTCATCTCGAGCCACTTGCGATAAACCTCGTGAGATGCTTTCGTGTCGACGACCACATCTCCGTACTTGTCATCGGAGTCCGCGCGTTCGACTCGCACGCGTTGATGCCAGCAATGCATTCCGCTCACAGGGTCGGGGTGAACGGGGAACGTGAGGTTCTGATGCACTCCGCCTTCTTGCCAGAAGATTCGCTCTGAATCCGGATCGTCGCTCGTGAAAGGCTTGATGCCTTCGATCTGACGAAGCCGCCACCGCCCGTCACCCAGCTCATCCAGATCGACAAGCGCCGAGGCCCATCGGTCAGTGCCTTTATCATTCTTCAATCGCCAGCGACCGAGGTGATGCGAGCAAGCGACCACTCCCGGTCTGATGCCTTCGGTCGCCCACACTCGGACGACGAAGTAACCTATTTCTGTGCTTACACGCGCAAGGTCCCCGGTCTTGAAGCCTAGCTTCGCGGCGTCTTTCGGGTTCACCCACAACGGATTCGTATGCGAGATCTCGTAGAGCCATTTCGCATTCCCGGAACGGGTGTGAATCAGTGTTGGAAGCCTGAACGTCGGCACCAGTATGTAGTCGTTGTTTGCTTGATCGAGGTCGCGCCAATTGACGTGGCTGCGTACGTAGGCGGGCAGCGCGTATTCGGGCCACTTCCAGTCGGCCATGGTCCTGGAATAGAACTCGAGTTTGCGCGAAGGCGTCTTGAAGCCGCGAAGCGGTTGCCCGTCGATCATTACTCCGATCATCTCGTCGCCGATGGCTGTCGATTTCACTATGCGCGATTGCTCGTCGATTCGAGTTCCTTCCATCTCAGCGTCCGGCACGCGCGCTTCGTGTTGTTCGTAGATGTTGGTCTTCACCGCAAACGCGCCGTTGCGGCGCATGAATTCGAGCGGCGAGAGACTCGCCTTTCTGGCTTTCTCCGGAAGACCCGGAACGCTGTTCTCAAAGATCCAACGATAGTATTCGCTGATCGTGACTTTCTTTCCCGGGCGATAAGGTGATTCGAAATGCTGCCGCACGCCGAGCTCGCCCGTCGGATCAATGCGCCATGAAAGCTCGATCCAAAACTCGTCTTCTTCCCACACCTCGCCCGGATTCGCTTCGTAGGTGAAGTCGATGTGCTCGCCTTTGCGTTCACGGAGCACTCGCTGGACTGGCTGGCGAAAAGATATCCACTGAGCCGAGTGAGTTTCCTGACTCATTATGTCGTGACGTTCGGCGCCGACGCCCATCGGTAAAACATAATCCGCGAACCACGCCGTCTCGCTCCATACTGGGTGTGAGCGCGGCGTGAAGATCGATCATCGATTCATTTCTGAGGACTTCGACCCAGCTCAATCCATCAGGGTTAGTCCACACCGGGTTGTAGACGCGTGTGAAGTACGCCGCGAGATGACCGCGTCCGTCTTTGAGCAGAGTGGGGAAGCAGGAAGCTCATCTCGTGATGCGCAAGCGGGTATTCGCGCGGCCACAAAGTTTCGTTCCAGACCTTTTGAGGCGCGGGCTTCGAGAACGGGAGCTGCGACGAACTTGTTCCACACGTTGGGCGAAACCCCGCCTTCGGTTCCGATGCTTCCGGTGAGCGCATTCAGGAAATAGAGAGCGCGCGCTACTTGCCAACCGCCGAGATTGCCTGAGGCCGCGCTGCGCCAGACATGGACGGAGAACCGCGAACCTGCCCGAGCGAACTCGCGCGCGATTTCGACGATTGTTTCGGCTGCGACGCCGCACTCCTCGCGCGGCGTATTCGGGTGTGTATTCGGAATAAAGCTCTTTGATGCGCATCGATAACATTTCGAAAGAGCAGGGAAGCGAGGGCCGATCCTCTCGCATGAACTCTTCCCAGTTCACCCAGCGTCGAACAAACTCGCGATCGAATGTGTCCTCGCTCAGATAACCGCAGCCATCGCCAGCAACACCGCGGCTTCGGTGCCAGGCCAGGGTGACAGCCAGTAGTCCGCCGCCGAAGCGGTGTTCGACAATCGCGGGTCGATGACCGCGATCTTCGCGCCGGCCATCTTGCCTTCGATGATTCGCTGAGCGTGAGGATTGAAGTAATGTCCGGTCTCGAGGTGAGAGCTGAGCAGGAGAATGAAACCCGCGTTTGCATAGTCCGGCGAAGGGCGATCGGCGCCTTGCCACAACGCATAGCCTACTCTTGCTCCCGACGAACAGATGTTTGTGTGCGAGTTGTGCCCGTCAACACCCCACGCCTGGAGCACGCGATCGACGTAGCCTTCGTGCCCGGGCCGGCCTACGTGATAGACGACTTCGTCGCGGCGGTTTTCGATCAACGCGGTGCGAATTTTAAGGCGAACGTGTCGAGCACTTCGTCCCAGGTGGTGCGTTCCCACTGGCCTTCACCGCGCGGGCCGACTCGCTTGAGCGGGTAGAGTATGCGTTCCGGATCGTGGATCTGGTTGATCGTCGCCGGACCCTTGGCGCAGTTCCGCCCGCGTGACGCCGGGTGCAAGGGATTGCCTTCGAGCTTTTGGATCTCGCCGGTTGTCTTGATCGACGTAAGCGAGCAGCCCGCACGCCGCTTCGCAATTGAAGCAGGTGGTCGGCACGAGCGAGTAATGTCGCGCTCGACTTTTTTGGGCCAGCTTTTGGCGTCGTACTCAACCCAGTCATCCCAGCGGTCGTGAGGCGGATAGCTCGCGAGCTTTGCGGAGGCCATCCGTTGATCTTTGGTTGTCTCTTTTGTTTCAGACATATCTAGTTATGAGAGGGAACGTTTCGCGCAAATCCGCAAAGGTCCGCCGAGACGCAAACCATTTCGGTCTGCCAATGCTTAACTTAGCGGAACCGCCTGCCCGGCCTGCACCCAGATGTGCTCCCACAGGAACAATCCCGCGAGCGCCGACAACGAAGTCAGGAGCGGAAAGCCCCCGGTACTCGGCGGCGCCGCTCGTTAGAGCCAGCAATGGCATGATCACGCCGATGATTATCGCGCCGCCCCAGAACATCTTGCTGAAGATGCCTTTGGTTATCAGGCGGACTGCGCGCATCCGCTCGACGTTCTCCTCGGGCATAAACAACTCGCCGGCGATCAGAATGCCGTTGGCGACCAACGCTCCTATGAACTCGTAATAGAGGAACGACCAGCCGGGCCCTTCCAATCTGGTTTCTGAGATGATCGAATCCGCCACGATGACCAGCATGAGCACCGACGCACCCGCGACCATCGCTTGTACAAGGAGGTGCAGAGGCGTAAGCGTGCTGTGCCAGAAAACCCGCCCTCGCGCCTGGCGAAACAAAAACGCGGAATAGATCGCCGACATTGCGGCGAAGATCGCCCCAAACAACATCACCGGGCCTTCGGCCTCGTAGATGCGAACAACCGGAATCATCAGCCACGCCATCACAAGCCCGCCAAAGATCACAAGAATGTAGCCGCCTATCACCAGCCACGATTTCCACTGGGGTCGAAGAAGTATGTACAAGAATCGTTCGGGTCTTTTTAGGTCAATTACCAGAAGCCCGACGGTCGCGGTCAGAAACACCAACGACACCAGCGGCGCGGCCGTCTCGTACACCCAGTCGCCTCGCACGAATCCAAATCCGATGGCGATCGCGGCGAGGAAGAACGCGCCCGCCGAAATCGACTTTGTCCACAGGTAAGCCGAGACCTTCCACCCCCATGGACGTTCGTGTGAAACATCGTATGTCGTTCTTGCGCGGGCATCCGCCGCCGCAAACGCCTGATCATCGGCCATCACCGGATCCATACGCAACTCGGACCAAAGATAGCCTCCGTTATGTGTCTGTTCGCTTGGCGTCAGCGCGGCTTGATCGGCTTCGATATAGAACAGTTTTGGTAGCGTCCCGGCTTCGGGCTTTCGCACCGTCGTCTGCTCGGTGGCGATCAGCTGAGAGAGCCTGGACGATGGATCGTCCATATCGCCGGAGATGATCGCCTGCACCGGACAGACGATCACGCAGGCCGGCTCGAGTTGCTTTTCGACTCGATGCGCGCAGAAATTGCACTTCTCGGCGGTGTTGGTGTTTGGATTGATATACAGGGCGTCGTATGGACATGCCTGCATGCAGGACTTGCAGCCGATGCACCGATCGCCGTTGAAATCGACGATCCCGTTGTCCCGCCGAAAGAGGGCCGTAACGGGGCATATGGTTATGCACGGAGCGTCTTCGCAATGGTTGCACCGAAGCACTGAAAAGAAACGTTTGGTGTCCGGGTACTGGCCCTTCTCGATGTACTTGACCCAGGTACGAAACGTCCCAAGCGGAACCTCGTTTTCTGATTTGCAGGCGACTGTGCACGCGTGACAGCCGATGCATTTGCGATGGTCTATGACAAAACCGTATTTCATTGTGCGGGTGCGCTCAATGTCGTCAACCAGAGGGCGCCGGGTGCGCCTGGTTTCAAAAGAGAGGAGATACTAACGGAATAGTTTTCCAAAGGCCAGTAGGCCTCAATGAGGCGGGCGCGCGACACCGAGGTTGTCGAGGACTCGATCGGCCATTTCGCGTCCAGCGTATCCGAGGGAATAAATCGCGGAGCCGTAGGTTCCGGTTCCGGGTATCGGAAGTCCTCCCGGTCCTTGCGGCCGTTGGTAAATGTGCCCGCTCGTTTTCGTTTTGCCGGTAGTCGGCGAGTACACTTCGAATCTGACCGTTAGGTACTGAGGCGGCACCGAGCCGATTCCGCCGCCACCCCCACCGTAGGCCGAGTCGGCTTCCAACTCGAACCACAGAACATAGGTATCGGAAGAGGCCTTGGCTATATCAATGGCCTGCTTGCGATTCATCTCGTCCGCGGCAGCAGTGGGTTGGATCGAACCTGACTGCCCGAGACGCGAAAGACACGCCTCCTGCACGGTTTGAGAGTAGGTGTTGGAGGCATTGAATGACATCTGCCAAACCACCTTTACAGGAATCTTTGGGGTTGAATTCTGCTCCGAGGGCGGTTTGATCGGCGGTTCTTCCGATTTTGGTGGAAGCGGGTCGGGCGACGTGGGCCGCTTCGGAGGGCGCCGTCCGGACTGCGCCTGGGAAATCGGAGCCGCGCTCAAAAGCAGCAGAATGCACACAAAGATCGATGCCGTCACGCGGGCGGTTGAGCGGTTACCAGGCCGAATACGTGGTCGCATGAGGTTTGACTCCTTGTTAAAGCGGTCCGATGAGCACGTCTGTTTCGCTTTACGCCGGCGGAATTGATTCCAGTGAGCAGTCGACTTCGACAGGTTTAGTCTACACCCGACCTTTGCCTTGTCAAGCGAGCGAGTGTGAAGGACGACCAGACCTAATGGGTTCGTCAAATCGGTTTGGTTTTTTGTTTCCTGCCGCGAAAGGGCGTCAGTTGTAGTCTGTTTCCTGCATCTGGACCCCGGAACTCAGTTTTCGTTTCCTTCCAAAACCGATGCTTCCCCGAAGTTCGACGCCTGCCTCCACTCCGGTATGACTATTGCCCTGCAATGGTCGGCAACGTCGCTCACGTGAGCGTGTTCGGAGCGCTCGGATTCATTTTCAAAAGGAGGCCTCATGAGAAACCGCCGAAGATCGATATCTGTTTTACTGATGGTGTTACTCTTGTCCCAACTCACGTTCGCGAAGACAAACTCTCAGGATTGGAACAACGTTCGGATTCTCGACATCGGTTCAGCTATCGTCGTCAAGACCAAACAAGGTGAGAGGTACGAAGGAACCCTGGATTATGCCTTTGTGGATTCGATCTCTATCGTAGTCGACGTGCCGCGGGTGATGCGCCAGGTGGTCAAACTGCCCAAGGATGAGATCAAGGAAGTCCGCAAGAAGCTGTCCCGGATAGTGTCGGGAGCGATTGGCGGTGGAATTGGGCTGGGTGTTGGAATAGGGCTTGGTCAGATCATCGATTCAAAAGACAAGTATGGAGAGGATCCGGGGCTTGGCAAAGCAGTGATGGGTTTCCTGGGGTTAGCTCTTGGGGCGGTGATCGGAAGCAGGTCGATATTCGGTAGCAAGTTGGTCTATGAGGCGCCGTAGATAGCAGCCTGAAGACTCTGCTACAGCCACTTCTTATGCTTGAAGAAGGCGAGCATCAAGCCCGCGATGACCAACATCGCTCCAGTCATGTACCAGACGCCGTTGGGATCCTTACTCAAAGGCAAGGACTCGAGGTTCATCCCGAAGTACCCGGTCACCAGCGTAAGCGGCAGCATTATCGTCGCCAGAATGGTAAGACCCTTGACGATGTCATTAGTGCGGTTGGCCATCTGGGTCAGGTAAATATCCAGTCCGCCGGTCAACAGATCTCGATAGGTTTCAACGAGATCCATAGCTCGCACCGCGTGATCGTATACATCTCGAAAGTAGATGCGCATGTCTTGCTGAATGAAGGGGGTGTCGTCGCGGATGAGCATGTTGAGGAGCTCTCGTTGAGACGCGACGGCTCGGCGGAACTGGAGCAGGCCGCGCTTGAGCTCGAAGAGAGTCTGCAAATGCGCCACTTCAGGATTGATCAGCAGGGCGTCCTCCACGTCATCGATGGTGTCTCCGATGTGATCGAGTGTCGGAAGATAACGATCGACGACGATGTCGATGATCGCGTGAAGGACCTGATCGGGTCGTGTTAAGTGTTTTGCGTTTGAAGTAAGGTGTCTTTGAATCTCGTCTATCGCCAGACTCGGGCCTTCGTGAATAGTAATTATGTAGTTGGGTCCAAGAAAGACGTTTATCTCGCGAACTAGTACCTCGCAGGGCGCTTCGTTGTAGTGCGTTGCGTTTATCAGGATGAAAGAATAACCGTCGTAGTAGTCTAGCTTCGCGAGCTGAACATGGTGCCTGGAGTCCTCGACGGCTAACTCGTGAAACCCATAGCTTGCGGCCAGATCGTCCAGGACATGGCTCATGGGATCGTCGAGATCGAGCCACAACAGTCCCGGTATGTCGAGGATCGTTCGAAGACCCCTGACCCCCTCGGTGGTTACAATTTGACTGACCGTGTCACTCATTGCTCAGGAGCCTGCGTGACGTCACGGGCGTCCTCGTGGGTCGCGCCTAAAATGGAAACGAACTTGTGATACTGCCTGTCAACAGGCTGCGGGGAAGCGTCTTCCGACGAAGATCCTGGTCCCGGTGCTTTATCTTCTTCGCTTGGCTGGACGGCTGGTCGAACGCTTCTTTGGCCGCGCCTCACCCAGGGTGGCCTTTAGGCTCGGGGCTGCCGCACCGACAGGCTCCAGGGCCGCCGCCGCTTGAGCGGGTTCTACGTTGAGGTTTACCTTATCCATCTTCACGCCGTAGTCGATCGCGATCAGAAAGAGGAGCCCGCAGATGGCGATGGTAAGAAACCAGTAGCCAAGGGTCAGGAATATTCCTCCGGCGTAGACGGTGAAGACTATGATGCCGCCGACCAGGCCCAGGAACAGAATGCGGGGCAAGGTTAGCTGCCCGCTCTTAATAACTTTATCTCTCTCTGCCATTTGTGTTCTCCCGGATTATTTGAAGCAGTGAAGTAATTATGACCGTCTAAGTAACACCCCCGCAAGTAGCGCAGGATGCGTGCGACCTGCAGGTATGCCGATTAATTGTCAGGTTTCATTGATTGCGCATAACGTTCTTACTTCTCACTTACGATTCGCATGCCATAGAACGAACGCCACACGAAGACCATGGACACGAGAAAGAAAGTCGCAGCCAGAAGGTGACTGACCATCGAGCCCGCATCCGTTGTTAGCTTCACCGCCAGCTCGACTGCAAGCAGTCCAAAGAGAGTGGTGAACTTGATGACCGGATTCAGTGCTACCGAAGAAGTGTCCTTGAACGGATCGCCCACCGTGTCACCGACTACGGTTGCGTCGTGTAGAGGCGTACCCTTCTGTTTGAGTTCCACTTCGACGATCTTCTTCGCGTTATCCCAGGCACCGCCCGCGTTCGCCATAAAGATCGCCTGGTAAAGTCCGAAGATGGCTATCGAAATCAGATATCCGATAAAGAAGAACGGTTCAACAAACGCGAACGCCAGCGTTGAGAAGAAGACCGTCAGGAAGATGTTGAACATTCCCTTCTGCGCGTACTGTGTGCAGATCTGCACAACCTTTTTGCTGTCCTCGACGGATGCTTTCTCGACGCCTTCCAGTTTGATGTTGGCCTTGATGTATTCGACCGCCCGATATGCGCCGGTCGTCACTGCTTGCATCGACGCGCCGGTGAACCAGTAAATAATGGCGCCGCCGGTAATCAGACCAAGCACAAACGGGGCATGCAACAGCGAGAGGCTTTCGGTGTTGGTGGTCAACCCGTTTGTAAGCGCCATTATGATCGAGAAGATCATTGTCGTCGCACCGACCACGGCCGTGCCGATGAGCACGGGCTTGGCCGTAGCCTTGAACGTGTTGCCAGCCCCGTCGTTTTCTTCGAGCAGGTGTTTGGCACGCTCGAAATTGACGTCGATGTTGTATTCCTTTTTGACATCGGCGATTACGTTCGGGACCTGTTCTATCAGGGACAGTTCATAGACGGATTGCGCGTTGTCGGTCACTGGTCCGTAAGAGTCCACTGCGATAGTCACCGGTCCCATCCCGAGGAACCCAAAAGCGACAAGCCCGAACGCAAAAACCGCCGGGGCAACCATCAGTCCACCCAATCCCTGGGTGCTGAACAGATACGCTATCGCCATCAGACCGACGATGCTGATGCCGAGCCAGTAAGCCGAGAAATTGCCAGCCACCAGCCCCGACAGGATATTGAGCGACGGCCCCCCTTCGCGAGACGAGGTAACCACCTCCTTGACGTGACCTGAATTTGTCGAGGTAAACACCTTGACCAGCTCCGGGATTACCGCTCCGGCAAGGGTTCCGCACGAGATGATCGTCGAGAGCTTCCACCACAAGGTATCGTTGCCGCCAAGAATGGGAATGATAAGCCACGAAACTACATAGGTCATTGCGATCGATACGATCGAGGTGATCCACACGAGGCGCGTCAGCGGCATTTCGAAATTCATGTTCAGTGCATTCTTGTACTTCGCTTTGGTCATCGCCTCGTTGATGAAGTATGAAAGCGCCGACGCGATCACCATCATCACACGCATAACGAACAGCCAGACGAGAAGCTGAACTTGAATCGCCTGAAACCCGGGCCCGACCGCCTTCTCGTTCACCGCCAGCAGAATAAATGAGATAAGAGCGACGCCAGTCACGCCATACGTTTCAAATCCATCCGCGCTTGGTCCGACCGAGTCGCCTGCGTTGTCACCGGTGCAGTCGGCGATCACTCCGGGATTCCGAGCGTCATCCTCTTTTATTTTGAACTCGATCTTCATCAGATCTGAGCCGATATCTGCGATCTTTGTAAAGATGCCGCCCGCGATTCGCAGCGCAGCGGCGCCCAGCGATTCGCCAATCGCGAATCCGATGAAGCAGGGTCCCGCATAGTCCCCGGGAATGAACAGCAGGATACACAGCATGATAAACAGCTCGACGCTTATGAGCATCATGCCGATGCTCATCCCTGCTTTTAGCGGGATGGCATAAAGCGGATAAGGCTTGCTCTCGAGGCTGGCAAAAGCCGTTCGTGAGTTTGCGAATGTGTTTACTCGAATCCCAAACCACGCGACGCCATAACTGCCCGCGATGCCCACGAGGCTGAACAGCAGGATGATGATCACTCGCGCTGCTTCGAATTTGAGGAGCAACCCGAAGTACATAGCGATAATGACCGCGATGAACGCTTCGAGAATCAGAATGAACTTGCCCTGGGTGATGAGATAGGTCTTGCAAGTCTCATATATCAGCTCCGAGATCTCGCGCATTGCCTTGTGCACGGGCAGGTTCTTTAGATGTGTATAGATGGCGAGGCCAAACAAAAGGCCGAAGACGCAGACGACGAGACCAAACAGCAGCAAAGTGTGTCCGTCGAACCCCAGGAATTTGACTTGCGACAAGTCGGGCAGTTTCAGGTTTGCTTCGCCGCCGGGTTGGTGGGCACCAGCCGCATCAGGAACTTGTCCGAACGCCGCCGAAGCGCTGCCGGTAACAACTGCGAACGCTATGGAGATGAATACCAACACCCGACGTCGGAGGACCGGATTCGCGCCTGCCTTAATCGCGTTCGGTGTCATTGCTAAAACGGTACCAGGTTTCATAATTCCTTTATGACTACTCCCTTTAGAGTTTGGAATGCGGCAGTCAGAAATCAGAACGATGCTTCGCTGCCGGCCTCGGGAGCCGCTTTTGAAGGTAACTACATTCCTGACTACTTCTACCGAGGTTACCTTGCAGCGCTGTCTTGTGAACCATCTTTGACAGAAGCCACTTCGCGAGCCGCACTCATGATGAGAAATACGGGCCACGGCAAAGCAAGCCTTATAGCATATTGCGGAGTTAATCAGCAAGGATTGGGGGAGTGGAGTGGGGTGTCTGAAGTGCTCTTTGCGCGCTTAGCGGTTCTTTGCGCCTCTGCGCTGTGTATTCTTCAGCTTATAGCGACGATACTTTCAGAAATACACAGCGCAGAGGCGCAAAGAACCGCAAAGTATGCAAAGAGCAAGACCTTCCGGACCTGTGAACCTGCCGGCGTTTTCCTCCGCTTGAGTATCACTGGTTGCTCAACATGTCATTTCCGTCACGTTTTCACTCACCACGCCGGGCGATCCTTATCATATCGCTTAGGAGGGCATACGCTGTTTGCTCGACTCCCGGATCGTTTTCCACTATTGCGATCTCGCCCATCAGATCCGTTTCGATCGCCAACACATTCGAGGTCCCGCAAACGGAGCCGAGGGCGGAAGTTAGCGGGACGCTTTCCGGACCGACAGTCAGCGTCACTACATCTCCCAGGCGTTTCCCGCGGGCGATCAAGCGGATTGCCATCGCGGATCGGGCCGCTTCCCGAACGTCTTCAACCGTAACGTTTCGGATGCCCTGGCGAACCACATCCACTGGACGGGCGTTCGCCTTCATCAGAACGTTGGCCAGAGCGACCGCCTTCACCGCTGCGTCCCAACCGTCAATGTCATAGTCGGCGTTCGCTTCAGCGATGCCGCGTTGTTGAGCTTCAGCCAGCAATTCTTCAAACGAACGGCCGATCTCCATCCCTGTCAGGATCAAGTTCGTCGTGCTGTTGAGAACACCGCTGAAGCCAAGTACTCGAATTCCCGGCAGGCAAGACTCGACAAGATTGAAGACAGGCGCACCATCCATGACAGTGCCTTCGAAGCAAAAGTGTGCACCGGTCTCGGCCGCCCGGGCTTTCAACTCTGAGTACGCGAACGCGATCGGTCCCTTGTTCGCGGTGACCACATTGATGTGGCGGGCAAGAGCGGCTCGAATGTGGGTTGTCGCGGGCTCGCCGTTAGTGGCGTCGAGCGGAGTGGTCTCAAACAGTATGTCTGCGTCGCAGGTGTTAATTACATCAAGCGGGTCCGCCGCAGCGAGCGAGTCAGGCAGTTCCGCGAGATTGCCGCGTCGCTCGACACACGCTGAGGCTTCGGCCAGATCGATCCCCGCCGCAGATGTGATGCACCCGTGACTAGCGGTAGCGATCGCAGTGGTCTGACATCGAATCCCATACTCGAAGTCGAGCGCAGATTGATGTTCACCCAGCATTCGCGCGAAGGCTCGCGCGACGTTTCCAAAACCAACGAAGGCCAGTCTCAGTTCCATAGAGAGCAACTTGCTCGACCCAGAAGGGCTCGAATCAGCAATTGCGCATCAGAGCACCCCTTCAAGCGTCAAAGCTCCGAGATAAAATTGCTGATCAACTCGAGCCCCTCGCGCAGGTGGTCGGCATTGGAACCGAAACCGATTCGCAGGTACTTGCCCATCAGGAACTGCTCGCCGGGCACGATCAGCACGCTCTTTTCCATTCTCAGTCGCTCCACAAAATCGAGAGACCCGATGTCCAGATGGTAACGCAAGTACGCGATTGCTCCGGCCTGCGGCCGAACGAATGACAACTCGTTAGCGTGGGCCCACTCTTCGATGATCGGGTAGTTAGCGTTGAGAACCCCTTTTGTTCGATCGAGGAGCCTGACTCGATTCTCCGGGGTCAATGCAATTCGCGCGAGCCAGTCGCTGGCAGGGCCGGGACCGATCGTTGTGTAGTCGTGATAGGACCACGCCTCCGCCACAAGTTCGGGCGTGGACGCTATCCAACCTATTCTCAGTCCGGGCAAACCGTAAGCCTTCGACAGTCCGCTTGTGACGATCACCTTTTCATACATTCCCCAGAAACTGCGAGTGAGGTTGCGCTGAAGCTCAGCGCCGCGGTAGACCTCGTCTGCGAGCAACCACGCCCCGACCCGGCGGGCCGCCGCAACGACTCGTTCCATCTCCTGCTCAGTGAGAATTGCTCCCGTGGGATTGTTGGGGTTACACACGGCTATCAACTTCGTTCTTGGGGTAACCGCCCGCTCGAGCGCGTCCAGGTCGGGAGCCCACTCAAGCTCTTCAATCAGGGGGAGCGGCTTTATCTCGGCGCCAAAAGCGCGAACGAGCCCCCAAAGCTGCATGTAGTTCGGTAGCATCATTACCACTTCATCGCCGGGCTCGGTCAGCAGCCAGGCTATGAGGAAGTTCGCCTCGGCCGTGCCGACGGTGGCGATGATGTTCTCTTCGGTTGCGCCCGGATAAAGTTCGGCGATTGCCCGCCTCAGCTCGGGCGTCCCGTTTGATTGGCTGTAGCCAAGCTCGATGTTGAGCAGAGCCTCGCGGTCCTTCGCGTCGGGTATCAACTCGCCAATCGATGCGGGGTGTACGCCGCTTTCCGAGAGGTTGTAACGGACCAGGTTCTCCCAGGTCGATTGCATTCGTTCCATCTGAAATTGTTCGAGCTTCATCGTTTTCTCCGATGTCAACCTAGACTGTCCAGCCTGCGTGAGCGTTTGTTCCGAGGCCATCCTGTTAGGCGGTGCGGTACGCAGACTGCGTTGCGCAGACTGGACAGTCTACGCTACCCCTTACGCTACCTTTCGCAGACTGCGATGCGCAGACTGGACAGTCTACGCTACCCCTTTCGCTACCCTTCGCAGACTGCGATGCGCAGACTGGACAGTCTACGCTACCCTTTCGCTACCCCTCGCAGATTGGACGGTCTGCGCTGCCCTCTTAGGATTGTCTCAAATCATTTTCGGCGTAATCACAGATCAACCGTTCCGGATCGCGTTCGTTGAACGCTTCCTCGTCCAACCAGATCCTTATGCGACCTTCGCCCGATTCGCAGATGATCTGATCGTAGTGAACGAAGTGACCCGTCAGCTGTCCAAACTCGTTAAAGATGTATGCGGGTATCACGCTGCGAATATCGCTGAACGGAATTATCACACTTTGCCTCCAGAGGATTATGAAGACGTGTACGACAGATGTTCGACGGCGTCAGCTGCCCTTGTGCATCGGCCCTTTGCTAGAGGGGTTCATCATCCGACTTTTGGTCTTTTCGATACAGCGCTTCAGGCTTTGATGAGCCCGGCAGGCTCTCAACAACAACGTAGTCCATTATTTGAATTTGAATTGTATCGCCCAGCGAGTTGACCCGAGGAAACTCCCAAACCATCCCATTCCAAGTGGCCAGGTCGAATGACTCCGGGTCATTCGGCGCTCCTCGAATTCTAACCCATGCTTGTTGACCTTTGATCATCCTCGCTCAGCAACAAGGCTTCCTGTTCCACTATGCAATGGTTTTACGCCGAGGGGCTGGAGGCCTCACCTACAAAGTGCCACAGTTAGTCTCGCAATTTCAAGAGTGGCGAAATCGGTGAGGAAATCGCGTAGCGTCCGTCCGGCGTTGGAGAATGCAAGGGGCGCTCAGAGTTCAGACGACGGCCCTCACGATATGGGTGAGATGGCGGGAACAAATGATGCGCCGAAGTGTGCAGGCGCGATACAATTCAAACGATTGGATCTATGTTGTTCAGATCACGGTAGACACGATTTCACGAATGCTCCGTTGAAGCTCGGTGTCATCGGTGATCGGGCTGCTTATCGCTACTTCACACGCGAGGTGAGGGTGAATCCCGCTGCTGACCAACTGCGCCGCATAAACGAGCAGACGGGTCGATACGCCTTCTTCGAGACCGTGGCCCTTGAGGTTGCGAACCTTCTCGCCGATCAACACCAGATCCCGAGCCATTTGTTCGTCGACCTTGCCCTCGTGCACCAGCACGGCAGTCTCCAGCTTTGCGGGCGGATAGTCGAACTCGAGCCCGACGAACCGTTGCCGGGTCGATTGCTTTAGATCCTTGAGCACGCTTTGATAGCCGGGATTGTAGGAGACTACCAGCATAAACTCTTCGGGAGCCTGGAGCACCGTGCCTCGCTTCTCGACCGGCAGAATTCTGCGGTCGTCTGTCAGCGGGTGAATCAACACAAGCGTGTCTTTGCGAGCTTCGACCACCTCGTCCAGGTAGCAGATAGCGCCGTGTTTTACCGCTGTCGTTAGCGGGCCGTCGTGCCAAACGGTCTCGTCGCCCTCGAGTAAAAAACGCCCGACGAGATCGGTCGCCGACAGGTCTTCGTGGCAGGCGACCGTTATCAACGGACGATTCAGCCGCCAGGCCATATACTCGATAAAGCGGGTCTTGCCGCACCCGGTTGGCCCTTTGAGCATGACCGGGAGTTTCGCCCGGTACGCGGCCTCGAACAACCCAACCTCTTTGCCAACCGCCAGATAGTACGGCTCACGCCCGATGACGTGTTTCTCTATCGCCTGTTCAACTGTGGCTTGATCTGCAGTCATAAGAAAATGAAACGTGACGAGTGAAACGTGACGAGTGAAACAGTGACGGAGTGAAACGTGAGGAGTGAAACGTGAACTTAAAGGTGAGACGCCGTCCAACGCTCTACTACCATCACGTTTCACTCGTCACGTTTCACTCGTCACGTTTCACTCATCACGTTTCACTCGTCACGGTTTTCGTTCCTTTCCGCAAGTTCCCGGCGTTGTGTATAATTCTAGGCCTCGAACCAAGAGTGTGCGCCTCACCGAGCTAGTTGCGAGCGGGAATGATAGCATCGCGTAGGCGAGTGAGGCAAAAGATCAGGAAACAATGACTGTAGCGGTAGCAATGAGCGGGGGCGTAGACAGTTCGGTCGCAGCCGCGATACTGAAGCGCGAGGGGCAGGACGTAGTCGGCTTCACGATGCAGTTGTGGAATCAGCGGCGACGACTTGCACCCGATGAGGAGCCTCAGCCTTCGCGATGCTGCTCGCTTGATGATGTCTACGACGCCCGGTGCGTGGCAAACGACCTGGGTATTCCGTTCTACGTGCTGAACCTTGAAGAAGAGTTCGAGCGCGCGGTCGTTCGTCCCTTTGTTGAAGAATATCTCGCGGGCAGGACTCCCATACCCTGCGTGTCGTGCAATACCAAGCTCAAGTTTGCGCGCCTCGTAAGCCTGGCGCGGGAAGTTGGCGCGGAGCGAGTGGCGACCGGTCACTATGCGCGAGTGGAACATAACGAGCAGACCGGGCGATTCATGCTTATGAAGGGGCGGGATCTCTCAAAAGACCAGTCCTACTTTCTGTTTGAGATGACTCAGAAACAGCTCGAGCGTGCAGTCTTTCCCCTGGGTGAGATGACGAAGCCCGAAGTGCGCGAGATTGCCCGAAGCGTGGGACTAGAGACGGCGGGAAAACCAGAGAGCCAGGAGATATGCTTTGTGCCAGACGGAGACTATGCGCGGTTCGTCGAGAACTATGCGCGTTACGAGATGGACAAGTCGAGAGCTCCGGCGGGCGAAATCAAAACCGCTGACGGAAGGGTGATTGGAGAGCACGCGGGACTGCATCACTTCACTATTGGCCAACGCCGGGGTATAGGCATCGCCGCCAGCGAGCCGCTTTATGTGGTCAAGATCGATGTGCCGCTCAATCAACTTGTGGTTGGCAGCCGGAGAGAGCTGTATAGAGGATCGTTTACCGCTGAGGGCGTGAACTGGCTGGCAATCGCGCCGCCGGATGGGCCGGTGCGGGCGAGCGTTCGCATTCGCTATCGCGCGATCGAGGCGCCGGCGACGATAACTCCAATCGGTTCGGGCCGGGTCAAAGTCGAGTTTGATGAACCGCAGGCCGCGATCACCCCGGGACAAGCAGCCGTATTTTACGACGGAGACGTTGTTATTGGAGGAGGATGGATCGCGTGAGCGGAAACGGCCTGGGATCTACGACAATGAGGATCAGAAAACCGGCGACTTTTGCGCTGTTTTCCTTTTGGGTGGCTTCCTGTCTCTTCGTTTCATCCTGCGGACCCGGTCGCGGCCCGGTCGCGTCCAATGCGGCGTTTGGTACCTGTCCCGTCTGTCAAATGCAGGTCAAGGCATCGGATGACTGGGCGGCGGAGATCTACTACAAAGATCAAACCAAGCTTATGTTTGAATCGCCCGGAGATATGCTCTCGTTCTATACGGCTCCTAAGATTTACGGGGTCGATGACTCGCACAAGGATCGGGCGAATATCGCGAAGATCGTGGTAAAGGACTATTCATCCAAGCAACCAACGGATGCTGGTCAGGCTGTGTTTGTTTACAAAAGCAAGGTCGAAGGGCCAATGGGACCAGACTTCCTTCCTTTCGGGAAGCGGGCAGAGGGTGAAGCATTCGTCGCGGCGAATGGAGGCACTTTGCTGGCTCTAAACGAAGTGACTGGAGAGATGGTTCGTGAATTGAGGAAGTGAGAGTGAAAAACAGCATTGATCAAACCTTAAGCGCGTTCCTACAGGGCCGCCCCCGTTTTGTGAGAAAGGACAGCCTGCAAAAAATGGGCTCCCACAGAGGAGCGCCCGTGCAGGTGTTGCTTGCATTCTTAGCGGCAGCTCTTCTGCCGCTGGTCGCGTTGGCTCAGGGCAGCGATCGCGTAGTCAAAGCGACAGGGTACGCATCGGTTGACGGCGTTCGGCCGGGCGAGAAGTTCAAGGTTGCGGTTGCGATTGAAGTCGGGGCGGGTTATCACATCAACGCGCATCATCCTACGCTCGATTATCTGATCCCGACCGGTGTGGCCTTCACAGGCCCGGCGGGCATAAGTTTCGAGGTTGAAAAATATCCCGCGCCAACCCACCGCAGGTTTGAGTTTGCTCCTGAAACCGAACTAGCTGTTCACGAAGGAACGTTGTTTGTCACAACCGCTGCCCAGCCGGACCAAACGACTACTCCCGGCGCCGCTACCATTCGCGCTCTGGTTACGGTTCAAGCCTGCAATGACACGCAATGCCTTGCACCGTCGGACTTGACGGTTGAGATACCTATCAAACTTGTCGCCGCCAATCAGCCGATCAAGAACGTGAACGCTGAGATATTCGCTAAGGCATCGGCTCAACCGGAGGGCACAGGCAATGAATCATCGGGCGCCCTGGTTGAGTACCAGGGCAGCTCGAACGCGGTTGCGGATAAACTCGCCACCGGTGGCATAGTATCAATCCTGCTGGGAGTGTTTTTCGCTGGGCTGTTGCTCAATACGACGCCATGCGTTTATCCGATTATTCCGATAACTATCGGGTTCTTCGTTAACCAGAGCGCGGCTCAGAAAGGAAAGCCAAAGATCAGCAGGACGTTCTTTATGGCTTCGATGTATGTGCTCGGAATGGCGCTCACCTATTCGCTGCTTGGCGTGATAGCCGCGAAGTCAGGTGGTTTGTTTGGCGCCGCATTGCAGAATCCAATTGTGCTGATCGTTCTCGCCGGAACAATGGTTGCGCTCTCGCTATCGATGTTTGGCCTCTACGAATTCAAGCTGCCCGAGTCCTTGAACCGAATGGCTTCGAGCAGCACTCAATCTACGAGCGGCGCGTTGGGTTCGTTTGTGATGGGGCTGACGATGGGAATCGTCGCGGCTCCGTGCATTGGACCGTTTGTGCTGGCGTTGCTGGTGCACGTGGGCACAAAGGGGAGCGCGGCTTACGGGTTCCTGCTTTTCTTTGTTCTCGCGCTTGGGCTGGGACTGCCGTACCTGATCCTCGGAACTTTCTCGGGCGCGCTCAAGACGCTTCCGCGTTCCGGCATGTGGATGGTGACAGTGCGCAAAGTATTCGGCCTTGTGTTGATCGGGATGGCGCTCTATTTCCTGATGCCGTTGATGGGCGCGGCAACGAACTACGTGTTCGTCAGTTTCTTCGCCGTCTCTGCGATCTATCTGTTGTTCTGGGAAGCAAGCCGAGCAAAGCCTAAACAATTTGGGTGGGTTTTGAGTGCCATAGGCATTGGGGCGGCGGTGATTGCGATCATCATGGCTTTGCCAAAGAAGATCGAAGCGGAGATCCCGTGGCAGCCCTACAGCGAGCAAGCACTCGTTGATGCGAAGACAGAAGGGAAGGGCGTCATTATCGATACGTTTGCCGATTGGTGTATCCCGTGTAAGGAGCTTGATCAAGCAACCTTCATTGATGCCGGGGTGAAGGCGGACGCCGAGCGGTTTGTCACTTTGAAGCTCGATCTTACCCAGAGCGACGAGGGTTCTGAGGCTGCGCGAGCCAAGGTCAGATTTGGGATTCGAGGCGTGCCGACGGTGATCTTTCTGGACGGCGCTGGTAAGGAAAGAGGAGAGTTGCGACTCGAGGGTTACGAGAAACCTGGCGCCTTTCTCTCGCGGATGAGACAAGTCGAATCTCCTGTTACCGGCGTCGCTCAGACGCTTGCTAAGAACATTGGCGACCCCAAGTCGCCGATCGCGGACGCCGCGCCCGGCTCAGCACCTGAACCCGTCCCGCCGGTGAGCTTGAACTTACTGAACGGGGGCGTGTTGAAGCTCGATTCGCTTCGCGGCACAGTGGCGGTCGTCGACTTCTGGGCGACCTGGTGCGTGCCGTGCATCTCTGAGATTCCAATGTTCAACCAGTTGAAAATGGAGTACCAGCCTCGCGGTGTCGAAGTGATTGCCATATCACTCGATGAAGAAGGCGCGACCAAAGTTAAGCCGTTCGTAAAGGCTCACCCGATGGATTACACCCAGGTCATTGGGGATCAAGGCACTGCTGGGCTGTTCAAAGTAGATGATTCGACATTGCCGGTGACGCTGTTGATCGACAAGCAGGGGCGAATTCGTTTCCGGCACGTGGGGATCACCGCGAAGGACGTGCTCGAAGGTGAGATCACTCAGTTGCTGAGTGAGTGAATGTTCGCAAGTACTCGGCACAACAAAGAAAACATAGTTCGTGAGAGGCGAATTGATTGTTGGAGCCTAGTGCGGCGGATTTCGCTCTCGGGGCTGGAAGTCTTCAATCGCTCCGCCATTCTCACTATCACTACGGTGAGAACGAACAATTTAGTTTGACTCATGGTCCAAGGCACCTTCGTCGTTGTCAGTATCTAACCCTTCAGGAATCGCTTCTGCAGCGACATCCCCGCTCATCACCGCGCTCTCGATCGTCGCCGGCAATCCGGTGTCGGTCCAATCTCCGGCAAGAATCAAATTCGAGATCGACGTTCGCGCTCCTGGTCTCAAACTATCGGACTCTACCGAGTGTGAGAGCGTGGCTTCGCGTTCTTTAACAATCACGCTGTGAAGCAAAGTCGCGGCGCGGCTAGGCGGCAGAAGCTCGTGCAGTTCGCTGATAGCCATCTCTACCAGATCATTCTTTGCCCAATCCACAAAGTCTCTGGCGGCGCTAATGATGACTGCCACCTGATTCGATTCCTTGCCCGGCGACAGAATCAAATCCTTGTTGAAGATCCACTGACTGCGAGTTCCCAACAACCCGGCGAACTCACGGTCGATGATTGGGCGGTCGAACCACAGGTTGATCGAAACGATCGGCGACGATCCCAATGCCATCAACGAAGCGAACTCCCGGTTCTTTAATTCATCGGGCAGGATTGCGAACAGTGCTTCCGGAGGGACCGCGCTTATGAAATAGTCTCCCTCAACGCGCTGCCCGTCTTTTAGTTCGACCGCGACGACGACGCCGGATTCGATGATCAGCTGGCGAACCTGTGCGCCCGTTTGCACCGTGCCGGCTCGAGCCCGGATGAAATCGGAAGCGCCGTCGGTATATAGATCGCTCAATCCGACTCGCGAGATTCCAATGCCGGAGTCTTTCGAACTGCCGCCGAACGCCTCCTGCAAAACGACCTTTAGCATCCGCGCAGAGGCGATGTCCGGACTTTGATTCAACGTTGCGACGACTATCGGATACCAGAACCGTTGCTTGATTCGCTGAGATTGCCTCAGCTGGTCGAGCCACTGATCGACCGTGAGCGCGCCGATTGAACGCTTGCCGTTGCTGCTGATCGCGCGACCGATTTTGAACGTTCGGAGCTTGTCGCCGATACCAAGACCTTTCATCTTGAGCAGCCCCGCGAGCACGTGCAGCGGGGCTGGAAGGGGCGGGCAGTCGAAGCGAGTAAAGCCTTCACGGTCGAGAAAATCGACGCGCGGCCGGTCCTGGAATTTCAACCTGTCGAGCCTGCCAATCTTTTCAAGAAACGCGATGGTATGGTGATAGCACCCCATAAAGAGGTGCTGCCCATTGTCAACGACATCGCCGGTCTTCGAGTCGATAAAGGAATACGCCCGGCCGCCGAGATGATTTCGGCGTTCAAGCACCAGCACTTCAACGCCACGCTCGCTGAGCCCTACTCCGGCTGCCAGCCCGGCGAATCCGCCCCCGATTATCACCACGCGTTTGGGCATTATTTCTTGAACTTGCTCTTGAACCAGATACTGAGGGCGATCTTCAACCGTCTGGATTTCGAGACCGTGACACGGTTCCGAAAAACATCGAACTGTACGACGGGTATTTGATCGAGCAGCTCCCTGTAAATCGAGCCCATGATTTCGGCGGCAAACATCGACCTGCGATCCTGATCGGGAAGGGAATTGGCGGCCTTCTCGAAATACGAACGCGCGCGCGAGTGTTCAAATTTCATCAACTCGATGAATGGCGTATTGTAAACGTTCTGTCGAAGCTCGCGTTCCGAATACCCGAATCGCTCAAGATCCTCGATCGGGATGTAGATCCTGCCTCGTGCGATGTCCTCCTTCAGGTCGCGGAGGATGTTGGTGAGTTGCAAAGCGAGTCCCAGATTCACTGCGTATTCCCGCGTGCGCGCAGATTCATAGCCGAATATTTCTATGCAGATCAACCCGACTGCGGACGCGGCGCGATAGCAGTACTCGCGAAGATCGGAAAAGGTTTGATAGCTGTGCCACTTCAGATCCATCTCCATTCCATCGATTACATCGAGAAAGGCTTGTTTTGGCAGATCGAACTCATCCACGGAAATCATTAGCTGATCTCCGAACTCGCTTTTCGGATCACTCTGGTAAATCGCTTCCACTTCGCCGCGCCAGTACTCCAACTCGGCGTGGGGATCCCGGCCCGTCGGGTCCTCATCGACCACGTCGTCGAGCAGTCTACAGAAGGCGTAGACATCCTTGATTGCGCGCCGCTCGGCACTGGGGAGGAGTAGGAACGAGTAATAGAAATTAGAGGCGGTGGCGCGGGCCAGCTTGCTGCGGGCTCCGAGCATTCGGGACACTGCTGAGGAAGCTGTCGAACCCATCAATAACGCCGGAAGGCCCTCTTGCTGGCGGCCCCAAGAAGGATTCTTAGTTTATCTGTCGATGTGATTACCGGCCTGTTAGTCAAGACATCATAGCCGTTTTGTTCCGTGCGATCGAGTATCCGCATCCCTCCAAGCCAGACCGACCGCAGCTCAAGACCCAGCCTCCCGCTAACAGATGTGCACAGTGGTTTGCCGCGCCCAAAGAGCGTTCGCGCACGATTGACTTGAAAATGCATCAGGCGTTTGAAGCTATCGCTCGCATCGCGACGCATCAGATCATCGACCGAGACACCGAATTTCGAGAGGTCCTCCAGCGGCACGTAAACGCGATCCTTGTCGAGATCGACACCAACATCCTGCCAGTGATTGGCAAGCTGAAGCGCCGTACAAATGTCGTCCGACCACTCATGTTGCTGGCGGTCTCGATAGCCGAACAGCAGAAGCACCAACCGGCCGATCGGATTGGCTGAGCGCCGGCAGTAATCAAGCAACTGATCGAGAGTCTTGTATCTGCGAACCGTCACGTCCTGTTCAAAAGCCGAGATCAAATCTTCAAATAGTACCGGCGGCAAGCCGTACTCTGAGACTGTTCCCGCAAGAGCCACAAAGACCGGATGACTCGCTCGGCCCGCAAGCGATTCGATCAGCATCCGTCGCCACTGGTCGAGCAGCTCCAACCGTTCGCGTTCGCTGTGACCTTCACCGTAACCCTCATCCGCGAAGTCATCCGCGATCCTCGCAAACGCATAAATCGAGTAGAAGTGTTTTCGAAGGCGTTTGGGGATGAGCGCCGAACCTACGGGGAAGTTCTCGTAGTGCGAACGCGTCAACTTTTCGCAGTAATCATAAGCGCGATCGAGTGGCCAGGAATCCCCGGCTGCGAGCGGCGCATTGATAGCGTGGGCGAGCGCTCCGGTTCCGTGTTGTATGGCAGTACTCATTTCGCGGTCTAGTGACCATATTGGCTTTGAGGAATGAAGAAATCAAGCTGAGGTAGTGCTGGAAGCGCGAGCTGCCCGATTTCGCATCGCTCACACGGGCAATTCACGCGCTATTCTAACTTGGAGGAAGGCAGAGACAGGGTCACTATGCGGGTGCGGATCCCACTTGCCCTGGGTTTGGCACACAGCTGCACCGCCGCGACCCTGACTCGCATTCATTCTGAGTTATTTAGTACTTGATTTCCGAGTAGGAGCGGGCCCGCTCCCGGCAAAAAGAAACTGATTTTCTTTACTTCAGTGCGCGATTGCCGCACGCGACGACCGCGAAATCGGACGCGAAGGCGCAGTGCGCGTATGCTTTGTGCACGACTGGCGAAGCGCGTCATCCACTAGGGGTTCGACCACGCACTCCGATTTGCGGCATACCGTAGACAACTCGCTGATCACCAGATACCGCGCACGTTCGAGCATCCGTTTCTCACGGAAGGAAAGCGGCTTGCTCATTGACAGATAAGTGAGATTCTTCAGAACCTCAGCGACATGAAAGATGTCCCCAGTCTTCATTCTCTCGAGGAATTCCTTGTACCGATCTTTCCAATCGATTGGGGGATTTGTGAAGTCTGCTGAAAGGGCTTTCAGGAGCCGGTCGCACTGGTTGTTGTTGATGGGCGACCTTAGACCTATCTCTACGGCGTTGGCGATCGGAACCATTACGGTTGATTCAGTCGCTTTAAGCCTGAGCAGGTAAAAGCTATTTGGCATGCCTGCAATTTCGGTAGTCGTGATCTTTTCGATTACGCCTATTCCGTGATTAGGATAGACAACTTTCTCGCCAATTTTGAAGCTCACAGATTCCTCCTTGTGACCATTTGAACGAAATCGTGCCTCGGACTGAGGACTCAGCGCGTGACCTATCCATTGACATATCGAGTTACTCGGTTATTGACGACGAGCCGCGAACTGAACTCGTCGGAGGGTGCGTGATCCGTTGGGCAACTTCGGTTTTAGAACCGCTGAACTTGCCCTTCCCAGCTTGCTCATCTACCCAAGCTTCAGTCTACAGTAGCCAATCAAAGTGGGTCAAGCAAAGATGGGTGCCCGTCTTTCTTACGGCAACGTGAACGAGACGATCCAAGCCCGCCGCATCGGGCCGCGCTCTTTTCGCAATACCTTGATTACGACATCGTCGCCACTCTTGAGATCGCGTGCCACTCGCACGAAATCCTCCTGGCGGGCGATCGACCTGTTGTTGATCTCGACTATCAAATCGTCCGAGGTCATGCCGTTCTCGTCGGCGATACTCCCCGGTTCTACGCCGATAACGAAGGCACCGCGTGCTCCTTCCAGGCCTGCTGTCTTCGCCAGTTCCGGCGTAAGCGTCCTTACCTTGATTCCGAGTCCGGACTTCGTTCGACGGGCGTCAGGTTTGGGTGTCGCTCCGCCTGCGCCCTGATCGTCCTTCTCAGGCGCACGACCGGGACTACGCGGATCCCGAGGCATTCGAAGATTCGGAGGATCCTCAGACTCATCCTTCCTTTCTTCCAGCTTGACGCTCGCGGAGCGCCGCTCAGCCGCTCTTACATATTCGATATTGGCAATACTACCGACGGGCAAGGCTGCGATCCGGCGTATCAACTCCCGGACGTTTTTCACTCTCTGGCCGTTGATGGAGGTGATCACATCTCCGCTCTCCAATCCCGCGAGCGAAGCCGGACTGGATGCATTGGTCACTTCCCGAACCAGAGCTCCCTGGCCGTCGGGGATCTTGTTCAGGCGTGCGATTTGCGGAGTTATTTCCAGAAGGCTTATCCCCAGAAAACCCCGACGAACACGGCCGTCCCGGATGAGTTGATTGTAGACGTCGACGGCCGTGGCCGATGGAAGCGCGAAGCCTATGCCATTGTAAGCGCCAGTGTTTGTCGCGATCTGGGTGTTGATGCCAACGACTTCGCCGGCAAGATTGACCAGCGGACCGCCGGAGTTTCCAGGGTTGATTGCTGCATCTGTCTGAAGGAACTGCTGGAATGGCGTCGCGCCCGCTTCGGTGACCCGATCTTTCGCGCTGATTATCCCAGCGGTTACCGTTTGCTCGAGTCCAAATGGAGAACCCATGGCCAGCACCCAGTCGCCGACGTTCAGCTTGTCAGAGTCGCCCATTCGCGCGACTGGCAGCGCCCTATTTGTCTCGATCTTGATCACCGCCAGATCGGTCTGCAAATCTATTCCGACTACAGCTGCGTCGGTCTCGCTGCTGTCCCAAAGCCTTACTCGAATCCGGCTTGCGCTTCTCACCACATGTGCATTGGTCAGGATGAAACCGGCCGAGTTCACAATCACACCTGAGCCCGCGCCGGCACGCAGGGAGACTTCGCTTTCGTAGACTTTTATGTGCGCGACGGATGGCTCTACATCGCGCGCCACTCTCGCAAACGTCACCGACAACGCGTCCGGCGTCACCGCCGCGCTGTTGATTGTGAGACGGTTGTCCTCTGATTTCGCCCGGGCGATTCCGCTCACGATCGCTCCTATCGCGGCCCCGATGGATAAGCAGCAGATCGCAACGAGTACGATTATTACGCGCATGAGGCGTGAAGTAGAATAAGCGTCGTTGGCCGAAATATCTCTTCCTTTGTACATCGCAACTCCTTCAGAGGCACAGCCCGTTTGAGGATCAAATGGTGGTTAAGGTGTTCGCTCGAGTCCGATGAAGTATATCAGAGCATATGTTGATGGTGAAGTTTCAGGAGTGCGACGATTGAGGCTGCTCGGATTTGAACAACTATCGCTGCGCTGGTTTAATCCGATAATGCGCTATAAGCAGCCCCGATCCGTTCAAGTCGTGATTTTTGGCGACGGGCGCCACGAGCGCCTTTACCTTCTGCTGAAGCGCATCGAGAGTGACGGCGGGTTTTGGCAGCCAGTGACCGGTTCGATCGAAGGAGAGGAGACTCACCGACAGGCCGCCCTGAGAGAGGTTCTGGAAGAGACCGGTATCCGTGCGCACGATGAGGAGTTGATTGAACTCGGCGTGGTCAACACTTTCGAGATCGCTCCGCAATGGCGTGATAGGTACGCCCCGGGAGTCACTCACAATGAAGAGGTGTGCTTCGCTCTCGAAGTCTCAGAGTGTGAGGTACGGGTTGACTCAATGGAGCACGAGTCGTACATCTGGGTAGGTCTTGAACAGGCGATGGAGATGGTTTTTTGGGAGAGCAACAAGGGAGCCCTGGCGGCGACCGGATTACTAAATCGGTGATCCTCACGTTCGAGACGTAAGAAACAAGTAGAGCCCTCCCGCGCCGAACAAAAGATTCGGACCCCACGCAGCCAGCATCGGTGGCAGCACCTCGTAGCGGCCCATTTGCTCAAAGACTCCCGTCAACCCCCAGTACGCCAGTCCTATGGCCATGCCGATCGCCACGCCGTATAGCGCGCCTCGCTTGCCTACCGAAAAAGCAAACGGCAACCCGACCATCACCATCACCAGACACGTGAGTGGAAACGCGATCTTGCTTTGCAGAGCGATGCGCAAATCCAGGACATCGAAACCGGACCGCGATAAATCCGCAATGGCGCGGCGCAGCTCGGCAAGCGTCATCGACGAAGAGCCTACCGATTCTTTCTTGAAGTAGTCAGGATGCTCGGAGAGAGCGATCCGTCGTTCCTCGAAAGGTTCGAACGCAATCGGCTGATCGCCTTCAAATCGGCGCTCCCAGCCTTTTTCAAGGACCCATTCCTGACTTAAGCCGTCCCACCACGCGCGACGCGCATAAAGGCGCCGCTTTATCCCGAATGGTTCCCTGGAGAGATCCAGCACGTTCAACCTCGCGAATGAGTTGTTTGCGGGTGTGAAGTATGCGTAGTTAAAAATGCGCGATTCGGTTCCGAAGATCCATTTGTTGGTGGTCTGATAAAAGGTTTGCGGCGGTTCCTGACCCTTGCGGATCAGGTACCGCAGGTTGTTTTGTCTGCGGTTGGTAAAGGGCAATACATAGTCTTGATTCACAAACACAAAACCCGACAGGAGCACCGATGCCGCAAGCGCGGGCGCGGCGAGGCGAAAAATAGACAGCCCCGAAGCCTTCAACGCCACGATCTGGCTCGTTTTGTGAAGTATCCCAAACGTAACCATTACAGCAACGAGCGCGGCCATCGGAACTACGGAGTTCACAATCCAGGGAAGCAGGAACAGAAGGTAGTTTGCTACGATAGCCCATTCGATCTTGTTGCGACTGATGTAGTCCAGCAGCTGAAACAACGTGATGATCAGAATCAGAGCGGAAAAGCCGCCTAGGATAAAGAAGAAGAATCGCGTCAAATCCGACAACACCAGTCGGTCGAGCAACTGAGGTAGCGGCACCGCGGCGAAGAAACGACGGGGAGAACTCGACAGAGGGCGTGGGGGAATGAGGGGCGAATGGTCGGTGGTTGTCGTCGTCCTGCCGTCTCCACCTTGGGCGTTCTCCGCGCTCCCCCTCTGCCGCGCCCTTCCGCCCCGGGTCCAACTGGCCCTGTCCGGCCAGGCATGGCGGAGGCTGGCCAAGGCGGAGAGCGGATCCCATCCCGGTCGCTGCTGAGCAACAATGACAGCAACACCGAGCGCGCCCAATACTATGTTAGCCAGCCACATTCCGATCCAAACTGGCAGCGTGCCCGCAAGTGCCGCGTGCTGCCCCCACAATGCCAGCAGATAAAAAACTATTGTGAGGGCCAGTCCGAGCAGCAACGCAAAAGAGCGGCCGGTTCGAACATTCGTAATCCCGAAGCCTACGCCCAGTAGCCCGAAAACAAGACACGCCGCCGGAAGCGCCAACCGCTTGTGAATCTCTGCCCGCCATTCCCGAACGTCAGATTCGGCAGGCGTGTAAGCAATCAGATTACCCCACTCCATTTCTTCGACCTGGTGAGCCTCACTATCGATTCCGGCGGCCTCATTCTTCTTTTCCTCCGAGACTTCGAACCCGAATGTCATTTCGTCGAAGCGCGCAGCGGTGTAGGGGGGTGGCTTCTCACCCTTCCTTTTCTCTTTGTCGTCCTGCCGTTCGCTCGCAGTCTGGCTGGCGGCGCTCGAGGATCCGGCAGCCGGAAGAGTACTCGGAGCTGACTCGCGCAGTTCGTTCTGCGGATCGAGCTGATCCTGACGGCCTGTATCGGTCTGATGCAATGCGCCGCGTTGCAGATGAAGCTCTGGCATCTCAGACCGTTCACCCTGGAGCAGAGCGCCGGATGTGGCCGTCAGTATTTTCATCTGTCCCGGGATGTCGCTCAGAATGACCAGAAAGATGTTGTGCCAGACGTTATTCGCGCGATCAATGTCCTCGATGTACAGGACCTTCTGAGGAATGCTTTCTTCAAACACCCGCGGCTTTATCTCCGCGTTTAGTCCCTGAAAGATGAGCGATTGGTTGGCCTTCAGATCGGTCAAGTTGTGAATCGATCGCGGCAGCAGATTGAATGTAATGTACACCATCAACGCCGCTATGATGAATGAAAGGGCGAGCACCGGTAGGAGCATGCGCACGCGGCTGGTCCCGCTTGCCCGAAGAGCAACGATCTCGCTGTCGCCCGATAGGCGACCCAGCCCGACCAGGGTTCCGATCAGGAGCGAAATTGGGAGGGTGAATACGTAAATGCCGGGGATGAGCGCGGACATTACGCGCCATAGGGTTTCCATCGGGAGGCCGTTGCGGGATGCGACGACCAGCAGTTCCGAAAAGCGGCTGGCCTCTTGAGCAAAGATGATGGCCGTCAACAGCATGAGGCCGAGCAGCACGTAAGGGACGATTTCGCGAATCAGATAGCGGTCAAGCAAGCGAAACATCGGAATGGAGTCTAGCACGCGGACATGGGAGCTCCAAACGAGCATAACCCCGAGCATTGCGCCCTTCACGCTTGTTGCTCTGCGGCCGTGGATCGGAGTCAATTTCCGTCGCTACAGATCGAAGAGGGTCCGCGGCAAAGCTCAAACGATGTCGAGCCAGAGCCCCTCTCTCGCCTCGCTCGAAATCACAGGACATTGAGGGAAGCGACTCACTACGGACACTCGCCGAAAGTCCCTTGGCTGGCGAAGGCCCAGCAATGAGGCGAGTATTGACCGGGCCTGGTCAGTAGGATGTAGAGGATGGTGTTATTATCGATTTTGCTGATACACCGAAGGGTCACATTGCTGAACGAGAGTACTATTCAGCACGCTATCCTCCAAAGAATGGCTATTTCCGTGCGCACTACTTGCGCACCGCGATCGAACGAGAGAGTTTTCAATACACTCCAAAT
Source organism: Blastocatellia bacterium (assembly GCA_963737945.1). Classification (GTDB taxonomy): domain Bacteria; phylum Acidobacteriota; class Blastocatellia; order UBA7656; family UBA7656; genus Onstottus_A. The sequence goes on from CAVTUR010000008.1 coordinate 101,591, forward strand.
CCGGCAGAAGAACGTACTGTACAAGTGATCTTGAAGACGACAGCCGGCACCAAGAACCACTAATCAGATCCTCTCCTCGGCGTCAATTGGGTTCCCTGGCGACAATACGTTGTCAACGCTTGGAGGCGTCCCAATTTGCAACAGCGTCGAGAGGGGGCACGCATCGGCTTGGTTAAAACAATGTGGGATTCGGACAGTGGCCATGCAGAGTACCGGGGTGTATAGGATTCCAGTGTAAGACATTTTGGAGGAGGCTGGCGTTGAGGTGTACATGGTGAATGCCCGAGACACCAAGAACCTGACTCGCCAGTTGGGTCGGGTTTCGGATGCGATTGGCCTACGCTATACTGAAGTAGCAATTAGATTGCGCATATGTCAAAGCCTAAAAAAGCTCTCGGCCGCATCTGTGTTTCCATCGTGGTCTCGCTTCTATTAATAAGTGCGGCACATTCTCAGAGCGGCAGAAAACCGTCCACGGTCCAGCAACCCGGTCAGGACGAGCCGGTTCGCCTGCGAGCCGAAGAAGTACTCCTCAATGTCACCGTGATGGACTCCTATGGACATCAGGCGACTGAACTCGTGAAGGATGAGTTCATAGTTGCCGAAGACGGACAGAGACAGGACATTGCCAGCTTCCTTGTCAGCAGTGTTCCGGTCAACGTTGTGCTTATGCTCGACGCATCAGGGTCCGTTGTGTCCGAAATCAACTCGCTGCGGGACGCCGCGATGCATTTTGTCAGTCAGCTTGGGCCCGAAGATAAGATTTCGGTAATCGAATTCCATACTAGCGTCGAGTTGATTCAAGACTGGACATCAAAAGAGGAGGACGTTCGGCACGCGCTCTCATGGCGGTTCAAGCCAGGGATGGTGCAGACAAAGCAAGGCAGCTTTACCTACGGAAGCACTGCGCTGTATGACGCTGTGTTTTCGGCCTCTGATGAACAACTGGCGAAGGTCGAAGGGCGCAAGGCGATCATCCTCCTCACGGACGGCGACGACACTTCGAGCAAAGTCACCTACGAGCAGGCGCTCACCTCGATCGTCAAGTCAGGCGCGGTGGTTTACGTGATAAGCAAGGCGCGCGCGTTCATAAACGATTTGGCACGGTATCGAGGTAAGGCGGGCCGCGTGTTTGGAGGGGGAACTGCTCAGCAAGCCGACATTTTGGCGGAACGTTTTGAGCGGGCCGAGCGCCTATTGACAGATCTGGCCACGCGAACCGGTGGCCGGATATTTTCGCCTCTGGAAGACAAAGAAATGAAGGATGTATACGGTCAAGTGGCGCGCGAGCTGAAGGATCAATACATCATTACTTACATTCCCAAGAACCTCGAACACGACGGCCGGCTTCGGCACGTCAAGGTGTTTCTTGCAAGGCCCGGCTACTCCGCACGCACTCGCGACTCGTATTATGCACCAAAGAAATAGGAAGAGGTTCAGAGTTCAATATTCAGGCTGGTGGTTCAGGACCTAACAAGCTGAAGCTTGAACTCCATGCCCTTTTATCGGCCAGTCTCGTGTGGATTTGTTTGCTTATCCGGCTTTTTGGATTTCGACTTGGCTCCACCCGATTTCCTGGTCGCGGCTCGTTTCGGAGCTGCCTTCCTGGGAGCAACCTCTTTGGCAGCGGCGGATTTTGCTACGGTGCGGACCTTAGCCTTTCTGGTCGGCGGTGCTTTGGGGTTGGATGTCGCTTCAGACGACTGTTTCTCTGCTCGCTCATCTGCCGGGGCCGATTCGCTTGCCAACAGAAAGGCGAGGACCTCGCATTCCGCGTGAAACCAATCCTGAGCTTCGCCTCCGGGGTTGCCGCCTCGCATCTGGAATATCTCGTAGGCACGTATCTGGATCATCTGTTGTACGCCGTGCTGCCCAAGCAGCCGCTCGCGAAGTTCTTCCAAGCTTTCTGTTGTCATGTCGCTACCTCTCAAAGATTACGATTAGGTCGAAGATGATGTTAACAAATGGACAGAGTTGTAAGCTACTAAAGGTTCATGCAGACGTACCGCCGGCGCGGTTTGGATCCCCGGCGGGACGCCATCTGAGCACCGGTTTTCGCGCAGCGGCAACCTCGTCGAGGCGTCCCACTTTGGTCGTAAGAGGTGCTTTCTTTAGCAAATCCGGATCGTTGGCAGCTTCCGCGGAGATGGACTTCATCGCATCGATAAACAGGTCGAGTTCATCTCGGCCCTCGGTCTCAGTGGGCTCCACCATCAACGCGCCGCTCACGATAAGGGGGAACGACATCGTAGGAGGATAAAACCCGTAGTCGATCAGCCGCTTGGCGATGTCGGCATTTCGCACCCCGAGCTTGAGTTGGCGTTTGTCGGAAAAAACTACCTCGTGCATAACCCGGCCCGGATAAGGAACATCGTAGGTGTCCTTCAGGTGTTCGGCTATGTAGTTTGCATTCAGCACCGCCGTTTCTGTTGCTTCGCGCAAGCCTGGATCGCCGTGCGTCAGAATGTAGGCGAGCGCCCTCACCAGGACGCCGAAGTTCCCGAAATACGCGCGCACTCGGCCTACGGACTTCGGACGATCGAAGTCGAGTGTGAGACCACCGTCCTGGCCGCGCGCGATTCGAGGGAAGGGAAGATAAGGTTCGAGCTCGGCGGTTACCGCCACCGGTCCGGCCCCGGGGCCGCCGCCGCCATGTGGGGTTGAAAAGGTCTTGTGAAGGTTCAGGTGCATCACATCGATGCCAAAGCTTCCCGGTTTGGCTACACCGGTCAGCGCGTTCATGTTGCCCCATCCATGTAGACGAATCCACCACCCTGGTGAACGATCCCACATATCTCTTGAATGTTGCGCTCGAACTTGCCTAATGTGTTCGGGTTTGTCAGCATCAACGCGGCGACGTCCTCGCTCATGTGACGGCGCAGCTCTTCAAGATCCGTGAGACCGTCGGATCTGGACGGCACAGTTTCAACAGTGTATCCGCAGATAACCGCCGAGGCCGGGTTAGTGCCGTGCGCAGAGTCCGGGATGAGGACCTTCTTTCTCGGGTTGCCCCGATCGGTCAGGGCTTCACGAATCATCATCAGGCCGGTCATCTCTCCCTGAGCGCCTGCCGCCGGTTGGCTGGTGACCGCGGCCAGCCCTGTTATCCGTGCAAGGCACTGTTCGATGCGGAAGACGATCTCAAGCGCGCCTTGAGCGAGTGGCACGGGGGTGAGCGGATGAAGGTTAGCAAAGCCGTCGATTCGAGCGACCTTCTCGTTGATACGAGGATTGTACTTCATCGTGCACGAGCCCAGGGGATAGAGTCCGTGATCGATGCAGTAGTTCCACGTCGACAGCCGCGTGAAATGGCGAATCACATCAACCTCAGAAAGCTCGGGCATGCCGTTCAGATCATCATCGCGAAGCAATCGCGGATCAATCAAACGGTCTTCGGCTTGCTCAGCAACATCGAGCTTTGGGATGGAGTAACCGATTCGCCCGGGCCGGGACCCCTCGAACAGAAGTCCTTCGTTTTGAACTACATGTGTCGTTGCTTTCTTGATCAAATCATTCCTCAAGTTGCGGAGAGCGCCTTCACCAGCCTATCGATCGTTTCTCGTTTGGCAGTCTCGGTCACGCAGACCAGCATCGAGTCACTCATCTCCGGATAGTAGGTGCTTAACGCGAGGCCGCCGATAATCTTCTCGTCCAGTAGTTGGGCGATCACCTCTGTCGCCGGCCGCGGCGTGCGAATGACGAACTCGTTGAAAAAGGGTGCGCTGAACTTCAGATCGAAGCCGTTGATCTTCGAGATTTCGGATGCTGCGTAGTGGGCCTTCTGCAGGTTTTGCCGCGCGACCTCTTGAACGCCGTGCTTGCCCATGGTCGACAGATAGACCGTGGCCATCAGAGCAAACAATCCCTGATTGGTGCAGATGTTGGACGTCGCCTTCTCGCGCCTGATGTGCTGCTCGCGCGTCGACAGAGTCAAGACGTAGCCGCGCCGCCCCTCGCTGTCCCGAGCCTCGCCGACTAACCGCCCCGGCATCTGGCGAACGTGTTTCTCCAGAGTCGCGAACATCCCACAGTAAGGACCGCCGTAGCTCAACGGTATGCCGAACGATTGAGTCTCACCGGCGACTATGTCAGCTCCACAAGCGCCAGGAGGCTTTAAGACGCCCAGGTTCATTGGTTCGGTCAGCGCAACAATCAAAAGCGCTCCGGCTTCGTGCGCAGCACCGGCGAGCGCCGCAAGATCCTCGACGCACCCGAAGAAGTTTGGCGACTGAACGACCACGGCGGCAGTTTCCTTATCGATTCCAAGCGCAGTTGGGTCAAGAGTTCCCGCTTCGGTATGATCGACTAGATCGATGGTCAAATCGAGGTTTTTCGTGTAAGCCGAAACAACCTCACGGTACTGAGGATGGACCGTATTGGCGATGACGAATCTGCTGCGGCGCGTCACGCGATTGGCCATCAGCACGGCTTCGGCGACAGCGGTCGACCCGTCATATAGCGAAGAGTTGGCAACCTCCATACCCGTGAGCTGGCAGATCATCGTCTGAAACTCGAACGTGTATTGCAACGTGCCCTGGCTGAGCTCAGGCTGATACGGGGTGTAGGCGGTGAAGAATTCGGCACGCGATATCAGCGAGTCGATTATCACCGGTATGAAGTGCGAGTACGCACCGCCGCCCAGGAAGGATTTGTAGTCGATCCGATTCCGCGAAGCGAGTTCGCCAAAATACTCGAGCAGCTCTGGCTCACTCATCGGGTCACCTATACCGATGGCTTCATTGAGCTTTAGTTGTTCCGGGATCTGATCGAAGAGGTCCTCGATGCGGTTGAGCCCGATGTCTGCCAGCATCGACCGGCGCTCACCGGGCGAGTTCGGGATGTATCTCATTTGCGATTACTCTGTCGCTTCTTCCTTGATGTAGTCTTCGTACTCGATCGAGGTCAGCAGGGCGTCGATTTGTGATGGGTTCGTCGACCTTGACGCGGATCATCCAGCCGTCGCCGTAGGGGTCTTCGTTGACTTGTTCGGGTGAATCGTTAAGGGTTTCATTGACTTCGATCACCGAGCCACCAAGCGGCATGTAGACCTCGCTCACCGCCTTGACGCTTTCGACCGAGCCGAACGGTTCCGACGCTTCGAACTTGTCGCCGACCTTGGGCAGTTCTACGTACACGACATCGCCGAGTTGATGTTGTGCGTGGTCGGTGATGCCTACTGTTGCCTGTTCTCCTTTTGCGCGGACCCATTCATGGTCTTTGGTATAGGTGAGATCTTCTGGTGTATTTGCCATCAATTCCTCTCCGTTTGCGAAGGTCGACTCTGCAAAGTGGTCCAACCCGTCGGCCTAGTCATATTTTCGATCGCGGGTGTAAAAGGGCGTCGCCACCACGTGAGCGGGAACTTTGCGTCCGCGGATTGCGACGAACAGCTCGGTTCCCAATGCCGCCTGCTCCGTTGGAAGATAGACCAACCCGATGTTCTTCTTAAGGAACGGCGCCGGGCTTCCCGAAGCTACCACTCCAACCTGCCTGTCTTCAATCAACACCGGATAACCGTCTCGAGCCGGTGCGCGGTCGAGCACCTCGAAGCCGACAAGCTTGCGCTTCAATCCCTCTTCCTTTTGCTTCAATAGCGCATCGCGCCCGATGAAGTCGCCTTTCCCAAGTTTTACTACCCAACCGAGCCCCGCTTCGAGCGGCGTCGTACTCGCATCCATATCGTGGCCGTGGAGCCGGAACGCGGCTTCGAGTCTTAATGTGTTGCGGGCTGCGAGTCCGCAGGGGATCAATCCGCGATCGTTGCCCGTCACCAGAAGCCTGTTCCAAAGATGCCGGGCGTCGGACGATTTGCATAGTATTTCGAATCCGTCTTCGCCGGTGTAGCCGGTCCTGGACACCCGGCAATCAACGCCATCCACCTGGACACGCTGCGACCAGTAGTACGGAATGCGATCAAGCATATGATCGGTCAGTCCCTGCAAGATACGTTCTGCCCGAGGCCCTTGCAGCGCCAGCAAGGCGAACCCTGCGCTGTTGTTGTGTACTTCCACATTCAGATCGCCGGAGTGGTCCCTGATCCACTGAAAGTCCGAATCGCTGCCGCCGGCGTTGACGATCAGCAGAAAGTAGTCGGCGTTTAGACGGTAAACCAGCAGATCGTCGATCACTCCGCCGGCTTCGTTCGTCATCGTAGAGTACTGAACCTGATTTTCCTGGAGCTTGGAGGCGTCGTTAGTGCTGATGCGCTGGACCAGAGCAAGCGCGCCTGGTCCGCTTATCTCGATCTCGCCCATGTGCGAAACATCGAAGAGCCCTGCTGCCTTGCGCACAGCCATGTGCTCCTGGATGTGACCAGCGTACTGAACCGGCATCTGCCATCCGGCGAAATCAACCATTCGAGCGCCAATAGAAATGTGGGCGTCGTACAGAGGTGTGCGCTTGAGCATCGGAGTTATGTTCGCCTCAACCGGGATATCAACACTTGATTCCAGCAAATATCGAGATTAACCAGACTCAAGAGAAGTCGCAAGCTAACACACGTAATTTTTCTCAGTCAAGATTGTGTGATTCGGCAAAAAGACCCTTCCCAATTCAGATCGCGAGGACAATCGCCCGCAAGGCCGGTTGCTCGCGGGCCTTGCGACATGGGAAACTTCCCTCCGCGCCAATGGCGCTTTTCTATATGCCAACCCTTGCCGAGCTTGCAAAACTGATCAAAGCCGAATTGTTCGGATCGCCGGATGCCGAGGTTTCCCGCGCCCAGCCGTTCGAACTCGCGTCGAAGGGGGACGTCACCCTTGCGCTCAAAAATGCGTTCGTCGCGAGAATAGAGGAATCACGCGCGACGGCGATCATTGTATCCCGGCAGATCGCCGGTTCGTTTCACAATCTTCTTGTTGCCCCCGACGCTAAGCTTGCCTTTGCCCGCGCAATCGAGGCACTTCATGGAGTCGAATACCATGCCATCGGCGTGAGCGCCGAACTAATCGCAGGTGCGGGAACGGTGCTTGGCCGGGACTTGTCGATTCATCCGCGAGTTACGATCGGTCGAGACTCCTCTGTAGGCGATCGGGTGACTTTACACCCCGGCGTCGTTATCGGTGATAGATGCAGAATTGGTGACGATACGGTTATTCACGCGAACGTGACGATTTATCGCGAGTGCACGATAGGAAACCGCGTCATCATTCATGCGGGTGCGGTAATCGGCTCAGACGGATTCGGGTTTGTGCCTGATGAGCGGGGAAATCAAGTCAAACTGCTGCAACTCGGGCGCGTGCACATAGAAGACGATTGTGAGATTGGAGCAAACTGTACCATCGATAGAGGCGGTTTCGGCGAGACGGTGTTGAGGCGCGGCGTGAAACTCGATAATCTGGTCCAGGTCGCACACAACTGCGACATAGGTGAAGACACTGTCGTGGCCGCCCTCGCTGGGTTTTCTGGTGGTACTCGGGTGGGCCGGCGTTGCGTGGTTGCCGGACAGGTTGGAACCAACCAGCACACGACTATCGGCGACCGGGCGACGCTGACAGGGCGGACCGCAGTCACCAAGAATGTTCCCGCTGGCGCGATTGTGGCCGGCATGCCGGCTCAGGACTACAATGCCTGGCGACGTTCGCAGGTGCTATACTCGAAACTCCCAAAAATGGCCGAAAGGTTGAGGCGCCTGGAGAAAGTCGTTGAAGCCCTGACCCGGTCAACTATGAACGGTGCCGAGTGACTCCGAACTTTTTTGGAGCGAGTCGACTTTTCAGGAGGCTATGGAAACACTACTGGACATAAACCAGATCCAGACGATCTTACCTCACCGTTATCCGTTTCTGTTGGTCGATCGGATAATCAGCTATGAGCCGGGCAAGCGGGTAATCGGAATAAAGAACGTCACCATCAACGAGCCCTTCTTCGCCGGGCATTTTCCCGGCGCTCCGGTGATGCCGGGTGTGCTGATCGTCGAGGCAATGGCTCAGACAGCGGGTGTAATGATGCTGGCGAGCCTGCCCGACCGTGAAACGAAGCTCGTGTTCTTCACCGGGATTGACGGAGCGAAGTTCCGCCATCCGGTCGTACCGGGAGATCAGTTGCGAATGGAGCTGACGGTACTAAGGCTCAGACCCCGTTACATAAAGCTGCGTGGCGAAGCTTACGTTGATGAACAATTGGTTGCCGAAGCTGAGATCTCATCGGCTCTGGTTGACCGCAGCATCGTCGAGCGCAGCGATCCGATCAGCAGCGCTGCATTCACTCCGGTTGAGCAAGTGTAGGAGAGACCCGCATAGTGTCCCTTCATCCCACCGCGATCATCAGTATCAAGGCGGAACTCGGACGCAACGTAGTCGTCGGCCCTTATTCGATCATCGGCGATGACGTCATACTGCACGACGATGTTCGAGTCGCCAGCCATTGTGTGATTGAGGGCCCGTCTGAGTTCGGAAGCGGATCGGTCTTCTATCCTTTTGTATCAGCCGGGCAGGCGCCCCAGGATCTGAAGTATCGAGGCGAGCGAAGCTGGCTGCGAGCGGGCGACCGCAACACATTTCGCGAGTTCACCACGCTTCAGCGTGGCACAGAGGCAGGCGGGAACGTGACCGAAATCGGCTCGGACAACCTAATTATGGCCCAGGCCCACATCGCGCACGACTGCCGCATTGGTAGTCACGTTATCTTTGCGAATGGGGCCACGCTTGCCGGGCACGTGATCGTCGAAGACCACGCGACGCTGGGGGCATACGCGGGCGTACATCAATTCTGTCGGGTGGGGAGGCACGCGTTCGTTGGGGGGTACTCGGTCGTAGTCAAGGATGCGCTGCCGTATGCTCGAACGGTCGGGAACCACGCACGCTGCTACGGTCAGAACACGCTGGGGCTCCGGCGGAGCGGATTTAGCTCCGCCGAGATACGCCGCATCACTCACGCATTTCGCTTGCTGCTGGCAGCAAAACTCAACACGACTCAAGCGCTTGAAGTGATCAAGCGAGAACTGAGCGGCTACCCCGAGATCGATTATCTTATTGAGTTTATCGAAAGCTCGGAGCGGGGAGTGACGAAGTGACCGAAATTCTGATTCTGACGCACGCGGAAGTGGAAGGGCTTCTCCCCGTTTCTGAGTGCATATCGGTTATGGCTGAGGCCCTTGCGGATCTAGCCCGAGGGAACGCCTATCAACCTCTGCGAATGATAGTCATGCCGCCGGGCGCGGCGGGCGACATGGCTCTCATGCCTTCGTATCGGTCCGGCGAACACGCGGCATATGGGGTAAAGACAGTCTGTTTCTTTCCGGGGAATCCGGCGAAAGGGTTGGACTCGCACCAGGGAAGCGTGATGCTGTTCAGCGCGGAGACCGGGGAACTTGTCGCGCTGATGAACGCGTCAGCGATTACCGCGATTCGGACCGCTGCAGTTTCGGGAGTGGCGACGCGGCTTCTGGCGCGGGAAGACGCGTGTGACCTTGCGATCATCGGATCGGGTGTTCAGGCCCGCGCGCACATCGAGGCGATTGCTTGCGTGCGCCCCATAAAACGTGCTCGAGTTGCAAGCTCCAGAATCGAGAACGCAAAAAAGTTTGCCGCCGAATTGGCTCCACGCTACGCGTTTCCAATCGAGCCCATGGAGAGCGTAGAGTCTGCGGTTCGGGGAGCCGATTTGATCGTTACCGCAACCACCGCCGCCGCACCGGTCTTGAAACTGGAGTGGATTTCACCCGGAGCGCACTTGAACGTCGTGGGTTCGAGCATCCCGACAACCCGCGAAGTGGACAGTGCGACGTTTGCAGCCGCAAGTCTTTTTGTGGATCGACGTGAATCAACGATCAACGAAGGTGGAGACTACTTGTTTGCACTGAGAGACGGCGTTATCGGGCCGGATCACATTCGTGCGGAAGTCGGTGAGTTGCTGATCGGAAAGCACGCGGGCAGGAGCTCAATCGATGAGATCACGCTCTTTAAATCTCTGGGGCTCGCAATTGAAGACCTCGCCTCCGCCGATTATCTCTATCGCAAGGCTCGGGAGCGTAAGGCCGGAACCTGGGTCGCGTTTTAGCATCATCGAGGGTTTTGTATGTTTGCGCGAAACCTGTCCCCAAATACCGATTTGGCAAAGTTTCGCGAGAATAGCCGGCCCGTTTTGAACCGACGTCGTTGGAAACCCGGCTCATAGGTTAACAAACAGCCTATGATGGTTTCTGAGCAGATGCAGGTTCGAAGAGACGCAACCCTGGCAGGTGTCAAACTGACGAACGATGAAGTACGGACTCATAGCAGGCAACGGACGTTTTCCGTTTCTCGTGCTCGAAGGCGCGCGCGACCGAGGCTTCGAGATGGTCGTCGCGGCCATCAAGGAGGAAGCTGCGCCGGAGCTGGAACGGCAGGCTGCCCGACTCGAATGGGTGAGCGTCGGGCAACTCGGCCGTTTGATTCGATACTTCAAGCGCGAGGAGGTCACGCACGCCATCATGGCAGGGCAGGTGAAACACCATCAGATATTCCGGCTCAACGCTCTGCCCGATCTGCGAATGGTGCGTCTCCTGGCGCGCCTTTCAGCGAAGAATACCGACAGTCTCATTGGCGCGGTGGCCGATGAGCTTGCTCGCGAGGGAATAACGCTTGTCGATTCGACGACGTTTCTGGAGCCGTTGCTTGCACCGGAAGGTGTCTTGACCCGACGGAGCCCGACGAAGGATGAGCGCAGCGATATCGATTATGGCCTTGGGATAGCGCGGGAGATTGGACGGCTCGATCTGGGTCAAACGATTGCAGTCAAGGATCGGGCGGTGGTGGCGATTGAAGCGATGGAAGGGACGGATGCGGTGATCGGTCGTGGCGGAGAGGTGACTAACGGCAGACCCTTTGTCGTGGTAAAAGTTGCCAAGCCCGGCCAGGATATGCGATTCGACGTGCCGGTCATCGGACTCCCTACCATCGAGAGGATGAATGTTGCCGGCGCCACTGCGATTCACGTGACGGCCGGTAAGACCCTCCTCTTCGATAAGCGTGAGCTGATCGCTCTGGCCGATAAGAACGGCCTTACGATCGTTGCCGGCCCGTGACAACACGAAGACTATGTTGGGTTTGGGCACCTTGTGGTACACTTCTTTCACCCCCCGCCGGAAAGAGAAGCACACGAAAAGCATGTCAAGAAACAATCCAAACGAATCCGATCCGGAAAGCGCGATCATCGATGCGGACTTGCTGGTGAAGTATCGCATGGTCAATCGTGCGATCGAAACGCTCGAGCGAGCGATTGACAGCTCGCCGCGGCATATTGGATTGCGCGAGAAACTTCGCGAGATTCTGATCGATGCCGGCCGTCGGGATCAGGCCGCACAGCACTGTCTCGCGCTGGCCAGCCTGCACATCTCCGCGGGGGATGTCGAGAGTGCGAACGCCAGGCTGGTCGAAGCAAAGCGCCTTGATCCAAGAGTCTCAGTTACCGGCCAGCTTCGCGATGTTCGACAATCGGAGCCCGCTCCGCGGCGCTCTCAGAAGATTCTTTCGGGAAATCTTGCGGATATTAACTTGTTCGATATCATCCAAATCATCGAAAATAGCAGGTTAACCGGGCTGCTCCAGGTCACCTCATCGGCGGCCTGCGGGGAGATACACTTTGATGAGGGACTCGTTGTCGGAGCCAAATCCGGAATGGACTTTGGCAGAAAGGCGCTGGGTCTGTTTGCTGGAACGGGCGACGGGTCCTTTGAGTTTGAGAAAACCAGCGAGCCGTACGATCGGACGATTCAAACCACAAGTAACACAGCACTAATTCTAGATATGCTGCGAGTCAAGGACGAAGAAGATCACGGTCTGGGCACTCTCGATACACTTCAGTAGAACCAGCGAAAAAATAGGGCCTATTGGACCAATAAGCCCTATACTCAAGAAAATCGCTGCTGGAACCAGTTCTTCTCTATGGCTTAGCGGCGGGCTTTGGCGCAGTGGTGATCGGATTGGCCTTATTGTACTCGTTGATAAAATCCTGTGTGACGTCGGACCGGGGATCAAACCAGATAACCGTGCCAGATTGCAGTGCGTTCGCGATGTCCCATAGGATCACGATGCCGTGCTTGGCGTTGTAGTCCTCCGCGAATTTGCTGAGCTTGCCGGTTATTGGTTCGAACGCCTTATCCCGGGCGCGGCCCGCGTCCGCCTCCAGGTCCTCCGCTTTGCGCTTATAGTCGCGTTTCATGCTCTCGAGGTTTTCCGTCATCTCTGCCACCTTCGCCGGTGCAAGAACACCGCTTTGTGACTTTAGCGTCGTCTCGAGCGCGTTGATCTTGTCCGCCAGCGATTGAACCTCCTTGACACGGGGCTCAAACTGACGACTCAAGCTGTCGACCTTTGCCTTGAACTCTTCAACCTTCTCCTGGAAAGCGGCGGTATTGATTACGGCTAACTTACCTTTGGGCAGCGACAATGGAGCCCCGGCGGCTGGCTGTTGGGCGAACGCCGAAAGGTACAGTAAGGGTAACGCGAGCGTTGCGAGTACGGGCTGGAATAGTTTCATCAATGACTCCTTTTCCTCGCGTTATCAGGGTTTCTTAACTGGAGGTTTGGCAGGTTGCGCGGGAGGGGCGGCCGCCGGAGCCGCACCTGCAACCGGATTTGCCTTGTTATATTCCCCAACGAAATCGTCGGTGATGTCCAAGCCCGGATTCCAGAAGGCGATTGACCCTGTCTGAGCGGCACCGGCGAGATTGATGACAAGCACTATGTTGCGCTGCGCAGCGTAGCTGTTGAGGAACTGAGTCATCTTATCACGGACTGGTTTGGTCGCAATATCGAGTGCCTTGTCGGCATCCGCATTGAAATCTTCCTGGTCGCGCTCTCCCCGCTTCTTCAACTCGGTGTAGTTCTGCTGTAACTCCTGATACTTGTCGGCGGTCAACACGCCCTGCTTGGTTCTGAGATCGTTCTCCATGACCTTCAACTGCTCAGCCAGCGCCTGGAGTTTCTGATAGCGGTCCTTGAACTGGTTGTTAACCTGTTCATATTTTTGCTTCAATTCGAGTATCCCACCCGGAAAAACCTGGGTGTTGATAACAGCCATTTTGCCGTCTGGCAACGCCGCACCGACTCCCGCCTGTGTCGCCTGTTGCGCGGAACCGTTGGTCGTAGCCGCTGCCAGTAGTGCTGCTGCAAAAGCAGCAAACCTGAATTTCAACATAGATGCTCCTGTCCTCTTCTGATTGAGCCGAGCCAACGGTAAGCGTCAGCGGCCTTTTGCAAAAACTCGATTATAGCAGCACCGCTTACTTGTAAGAAGCGGTTTGACAAATTCGACGGGGCCTAGAACGTCCGTCCAACCGAGAACCGAACCGCACGCTTCTGTTCAAAGAAGAATGGATTGACATCCGTTGCCGTCCTTGCGTTCGGGTTCCAGGCAAATATCAGACGGAACGGAACATTAATAACCGGTACTTGCACTCGCAGTTCTCCGCCCATGCTGTACCGGTAGTTGTCGAATATGCCGTGCGCTGACTGTGAAAGCTGCACATTTCTCGATACTTGTTTGTCGCCGAAAATAAACACCTGTTTGAACCCGGGCGGCAATCCTCCCTGGCTTTCCGGTGGTGTCGCCTTTCTGATCTCGCGCGCCGTGGCGGCTTCGCCGCGTGGGTTTAGGGTCTCCTGACCCAGGATCTGGTCGGGTATGAATTCCGAGCGCTCAGCCTGATCGGACAACCCGCGAAGATTAAACGCAGAGCCTATGTCGAAGAACGGAGCGAACTGAAGTGGTCCGATTATCGGGATCCGATACTCGAGGTTAAAGACCATCTCCGAATCGCCGCCTATAAAAGCGGGAGAGATTGGCACCGAGTTGTCGACCTGGTTATCGACAATATACGGATCGAGCACGCTTGGCGCGATGCTGTTGCCATTTGATCGTGACGGCTTTCGAACCTTTAGGTTCTGACTGGTGAGGATATCGGTTGCCCGCACGTTTTGCGTCGTGAAAGTCGTCTCAATCGGAGCGGTGGGCGATATACCTCGAATGTTGTAGCCTCGAATGTCTTGCTCACCTCCAAGGAAGAAGCGCGAGAACAACGGTGTACCCCCCACGAACGAGAGCGAGTTCGACTCAAATGGCGTTCCAAAAGAAGTGATGTGTCCGAACAGGAACCGTATTCCAAGAGTTCGGGTTGGTTTGCCCGCTTCGATTTGTGCCCGCGCTTCTCGGCCCGCGAAAAGGGGCCGGAAGGACTTGTATTCGAAGGTGGGTGCTATTGTGTTCACCTTTCCGCCAAGCGGTCCGCCCGTGAATGAGAGGGCCAAGAGTCATGGCAGTACCCTTGGTCGGATCCAACGACGAGTTAAGCGTGTTGTAGGACAACGACGGACTGACCGATGATTGCGTCACTCCGCTCTGACGGAAGGTGACAAGGATATCGTTGGTCGGATCGCTGTCCCGGTTCACCTCGGGGTCGACAATGTCGGTTGTTTGGTACGAGTAGGAAAGACCAAGTCGTATGAACCGGCCCATTCTAAACCGCTTTGCAAAGTAGCTGAGCGGAGCACTGGCGGAAACAGATATTCCCGCAGTCTTCTGGGTGAACAGTGAGCTTCCACTAAAGTTCCCAAAACTATCCAGCGTCGTTGTTGCGCCGAACCCCTGCCCGATGAATTGGTAGTTCTGGTAGAAGATGTTGAATCCCACACTGATCGGCCGGCCCTTGACATAGGGCTCTGTGAATCCGAAGGAGACTATTTTTTGGAGGTTACCGGTCGCCACATTAAACGACAATGCCTCGCCGTAGCCGAGCAGGTTGTTTGTGGAGTAGTTGATCCCAATGTAAGAGCCACCGATGCCCGACACCCCGCCGGTGAAGCTGATCTGCTGCCGCCCCTTCTCCTGGACCTTTAGAATCAGATCCACCTGACCTTCCTTCTCATTTGTGTTGACCGTAGCATCTTCCTTCTTTACCTGATCGAAATATCCGAGTTGATTCAGCCGCAGTATGCTCAAATCCCACAATTGCTCGTTATACCGCTCGCCCTCGTTCAACAGAACCTCGCGCCGCATAACATTGTCGCGGGTGAACGTGTTGCCAATGAACTCGAGTCTGCGAAGCGTATACTGTTTCCCTTCTTCTACCCCGAAAGTGATGTCGACAACGCCTTTGGCCGGATCGCTTGCGTCGTCTTTGAAGTCTGGCACAAATCCCGCGTTGAACTGAATATAGCCGCGCGTGCCGTAGAGCTTCTTCAGGTTGTCGAGACCCTTCTGAACCACGGTGTAGCCTTTGACCACGTCGCCGCTCTTCAACCCGATGACCGACTTGATTTCGTCGGCGGTGAACTCCGTATTGTCTTCGATCTTGATGTCGCCGGCGCTGTATTGGCGACCCTCTTCAACCGGGATAACGACTTTCAATCCCTGGCCCTTGTGTCCAAACAGCGGCACCCAGGTGCCCACCTTGCCGACGTCTTCGACCCGCGCGTCGCCAAAGCGCGCCTTCAGATAGCCGTGGTCGGCATACACCAGCACCCTGAGCCGATCGAGATCAGTCTCGAGCTTCTCCTTGTGGTAGATGTCCTTCGAACTAAAGGTTGTGAATAGCCCGAGCTGCTTGACAAGCTTCATCTGGCTTCGCAGGTAGGAACTTGAGAAGACCTTGTTGCCCTCAAATTCTATCCCGGCAATGCGGAACCGAGGACCTTCTTCTATCTTAAACGTGAGGGAAACCGCGGTTGCGGAGATGCGCTCGATCACTGGGTCCACCTTCGCTTCGGGACGACCTTCATTGGAGAGCAACTCCTTAATCACCGCCGCAGCGCGTTTGGCTTTGACGGCGTCGTACTGCGACTCCTTCGAAAGCCCTACGGAGCGCTTCCGAAATTCCTCGAGAACGGTTGACTGCTGGACGGACTTCAGACCCTCGTACTTGATTTCCAGCAGCAACGGGCGTTCCGACACTTCGAAAGTGATGATCTTGCCGCCGCGTGTCCCTTCTTCGGCGTAAACCTTTACATCCTCGAAGTGGCCCTGAGCGTACAGCGCACGGACATCACGATCGAGCTGCACAGGATTGTACTGATCGCCCTCGCGGGTGCCGATCCAGATCTTGATTGTTGATTCCGGAATGCGGCGGTTGCCACGAATCAGAACCTGCTCGACGAGCACATTCTGAGCCTGGTTTGCTAGCGCACGTGGCTGAATGAGACCAATATGCCCGCTGATTGTCCAGCCGGCGAATATAGCTACGAGTGCTGCGATAACGCAAAAAACACGCTTACTCATAGATAAGATGCACGCTCCTGGAAGTGCTTAGTTCGTTTCGATCCTGTTCTGAGTTTCTGTTGCCTGAGCAAGTTGCAGAGGAGAACCATGTTCATCGTTCCAATCTTCTCACATTGGATCTGTTCCCCGGCGCACTAACAGACCCAGCCTGATTGACTCGTTACAAGTGTGGTTCCGCCCCTCACCGAATATAGAACGCCCTGATGACCGCTTATTGTAACAAAAATGCAGCGCGCTAGGCCAACCGTCCTTAGTTTGTTTTGTAACGGACATTTGCGGGCTACTAACCCACGTCTTTCCCGCTTCGATACTGGAGCACTCGTACGCTCTCGAGGGTCACCAGCCCCTCCTGCACCATCTCTTCGATCGATGGAAGCAGAGCTGTTATCTTTTCAGCGCTGTCGACAATCTCGACGACAATTGGCAGGTCCTCCGAAAGGCGGAGGATCTTCGCGGTGTGAATCCGTGAGGCAGCGCCGTAACCCATCATTCCTCGCAGCATGGTCGCTCCGGCGATGCCCATTTTTCGAGCATGCAGAATGATCGCCTCATAAAGCGGCTTGCCGTGCCACTGATCCGACTCGCCGATGAATATTCTTAACAATTGTCCGTCTTCGGGAATCTTCATATCCCCTCCTGCCGGCTACAAGAGTTGAGCCAGCCTTACGCCCAGCCATACCGCCGCAAGCCCGAGCACGACACTGAGCGAAACATTTAGCGTCGCAAGCCACAGCTCTCCGTCGCGTATCAACGACACTGTCTCGAACGCAAAGCTCGAAAAGGTTGTATAGCCGCCCAGCACGCCAGTCAGCAACGCAATCCGAGTCACCGGCGCGACCAATACTCGAGTCTCGAAGAGTTCAGCCAGGATTCCAATCAGGAAACTTCCGGAGACGTTGATCACCATGTTCGCGTATGGGAACGAAGGCTCTTTGACTCTTGAGTAGATAAAAGTTGAGAGGAAGTATCGGAGACCGGTTCCGAAAGCGCCGCCGAGCAATACCAGAGCGATCTTTGCCATCGACTTTAGATTCCGGACTCTGGATTTTGGATTCCGGATTTAGACTTCTCATCGAAGAAGATCCAAATCAAGATCGAACCCGCGTCCAAAACCAAATCCCTCACTGCGCCAGCAGCTCCGCGCCCATTTCTTCCAGTTCTACGGGTCTATAAGCGAGGGAATCGCCATCGAGGTAGACTTCAATCACCGACGCCTCGTTGAAGCTTCCGCCTATCAGCGCCTCCGAAAGCGGATCTTCAACGTGTTTTTGGAGAGCCCGCCGCAACGGTCGGGCGCCGTAGGTCCGATCGGCGCAAGTTTTCTCGACCACCCAGTGTCGTGCTTCTTCGGTCATCTGGACTTGTAGCTTTCTGCGGATAAGAGTGCGGTTCAACTGCGCCACAAGCAGACCGACAATCTCGAATAGGTCGGCGTCCGTGAGCGGTTCGAACACGATGATCTCGTCCAGTCGATTGACAAACTCAGGGTTGAAAGTCTGTTTGACGGCCTGCATCACTCCTTCTTCGACTGTAGCTTGCTGAGTGCGCGCGGTTGCCTGGAACCCCATATGTCCGCGCTTCTGAATAAACCGCGCCCCGATGTTCGA
Source organism: Blastocatellia bacterium (assembly GCA_963737945.1). Lineage (GTDB taxonomy): Bacteria > Acidobacteriota > Blastocatellia > UBA7656 > UBA7656 > Onstottus_A. The sequence continues at coordinate 119,392 of CAVTUR010000008.1, forward strand.
GGTCATAATGAGGATCGTGTTCTTGAAATCGATCGTGTTGCCAAGCGAATCCGTGAGCGTACCGTCCTCAAGCACCTGCAGCAAGATGTTGAAGAGATCGGGGTGCGCCTTTTCAATTTCATCCAGCAGCAGCACCGAATAGGGATTGCGCTTGATTTTTTCCGTCAACTGCCCACCTTCTTCGTGGCCGACGTAACCGGGAGGGCTGCCGATCAGCTTCGAGACTGCGTGTTTCTCCATGTACTCGGACATATCGAAGCGAAGCAATGCCCGTTCGGAGCCGAACAGGAATTCCGCGAGCGACCGCGCAACTTCGGTCTTGCCCACTCCGGTCGGGCCGAGAAAAAGAAATGAGCCAACGGGACGATTCGGATTCTTGAGCCCGGCGCGGCTCCGGCGAATCGCTCGTGACAGCGCCGAGATCGCGCGGCTTTGGCTGATGATGCGCTTGTGCAGTTCGTTCTCAATACGCAGCAGTTTTTTGATTCTTCTTCCTTTAACGAAGTGATCGGGATCCCGGTCCATCGCGAGATAACCTCTTCGATGTCATCTCGATTCACAACGGGGAAGTGCTCGGCCACCAGGTTGTGAGATTCGCGAAGCGTCGCCAGCCGGTCCAGTTCGTCCTGCTCTTTCTGCTTGAAGATCTTCGCGCGCTCGAAGTCGCGCTCGGCGGTTGCCCGTTCGAAAGCAGCGGTGTGACGTCGAAGCTTTCGCTGGCAGTCGAGAATTTCGGCCGGCAGATTCGCCTCGCGCAGCTTAACCCGCGCGCCCGCTTCGTCGACTATGTCTATCGCCTTATCCGGAAGGAAGCGATCCGGAATGTACCGCTGCGATCCGTAGACCGCGGTCTCGATTGCGTCCTGCGAGTATCGCACCTGGTGGAAGGTTTCGTACCGATCCTTGACGCCCTCAAGTATCTTGACTGTTTCGCTCTCGGTTGGCGGAGGTACCTTGACCGACTGGAAGCGACGCTCGAGTGAGCGATCCTTTTCTATGGTCTTGCGAAATTCTGCCGGCGTCGTCGCGCCCACACACTGAATCTCGCCGCGCGACAGGGAAGGTTTGAGGATGTTTGCCGCATCGAGTGAGCCTTCGGCCGAACCCGCGCCAACGAGCGTGTGAAGCTCGTCGATGAAAATGATGTAGTGCGGATTCTCGATCAACTCGCGCATGATCGTCTTGAGTCGCTCTTCAAACTGGCCGCGATATTTTGTGCCCGCGACAACCAGCGAGAGGTCAAGCGCGAGAATCCGCTTGTCGCGTAAGAACGGTGGAACATCGCCGGAGACGATTCGCTGTGCGAGCCCTTCGACAATTGCGGTTTTGCCAACGCCCGGCTCGCCTATCAGCACCGGGTTGTTCTTTGTGCGCCGGCAGAGGATCTGGATCAGACGCTCGGTCTCGGCTTCACGGCCGATTAGCGGATCGAGTTGATCGTTGGCTGCTGCTTCGGTGAGATCTCGGCTGAACTCGGCCAGATGAGGGGCGTCTTTCTTCTGAGCCATCGCGCGCTCGTTATGCTGCGCGCGGTTGAGGTCGTCGCGAATCTGGTTGAGCCTCAAGCCGCGCTCGTAGAGTATCTCGGCGGCTGATGACTTGTCTTCGCGAAGGATTCCAAGCAGCAGGTGCTCGGTGCCGATGTGACGATGCCCGAGTCTTTCGCTCTCATCGGCGGCATAGCTGAGCACTCGCTTGGCGTTGGCTGACAGTGGCAGGTCGACGGAAGCGGATACTTTGTCGCGCAGTGGAGTGCGTGACTCGATCTCTCTGCGGATAGATTCGACCGTCGAATGCGGGCTCCGAAAGAACTTCTGGGTTAGTTGCTTGTCTTCTCGCAATAATCCCAGGAGTATGTGCTCTGCTTCGATAGCCTGAGCGCCAAACTGGCTTGCTTCATACCTTGCGAAGAAAATTACGCGGCGGGCCTTCTCGGTGTAACGTTCGAACATACCGGTTCCGCTGGCTGGATTTCAGAATTTTGGATTCTGGCCTTGGATTGGGCTCGCTAAAGCTGGCGGCTTCCCTGATCCAAAACCAAAAATCTAAAATCCAAAATCGGATTCATCCGTTTCGCAGTTGACCATCCTCAAGGTGAAGCACACGGTCGCAAACCGAAGCAAGGCGCTCGTTGTGTGTGACGACTACCGAGGTCAGCTTCTCCGATCTGTGAATCTCCTTGAGCAGGCTATGAATGCTCTCGCTTGTTCTGCTGTCGAGGTCACCGGTTGGTTCGTCTGCCAGGAGCAATCGTGGCCGACTGACAAGTGCTCTTGCCAGAGCAACCCTTGCTTGCTCACCGCCGGACAACTCTCCCGGCCTGTGCGTCATGCGATCTGCGAGCCCGACGCTTTTCAACATAGCCTCGGCTCGCTCAATCGCTGCTCGGCGTGAACTACGCCCGATAAGCAGCGGCATCATCGCATTTTCAATGGCAGTGAACTCGGGCAGCAAGTGATGAAATTGGAAAATGAAACCAATTTCCCCGTTTCGAAACCGCGCCAAGTCTACCTCACCAAGTTTAAATATGTCAATCTCGGCCACTTTTACCGTCCCCGCAGTCGGGCGGTCTAGTCCACCTAAGAGATGTAATAGCGTAGATTTTCCAGCGCCCGACGGACCGATAACTGCTACCATCTCACCCTTAGCGATTTCCAGGCTCAGCCCATCGAAGACCACCACCCTGCTTCGTCCCGATTCATAGGTCTTCGTGAGACCCTCGGCGCGCACAAAAGAGGATCGCAGATCGCCGTGAGCGGGTGCTGGGGTTGAATTGGCAGGGTCCCTATCCTCCATCTTCGATCCTCAATCCTCAACTCACTCGTACCTCAGCGCTTCAACCGGATTGAGCCGCGCAGCGCTCAGCGACGGGAAGATAGTGGATACAAAGGTAATTGCAACGGTCGCCGCCGCGACGATCACCACGTCAACGGCTGTCGCGTGGAAGGGAAGGTAGTCAATCGCGTACGCACCTATCGGTAGTCTGATCCAGCGATGGCCATTGGCCAGATAGCAAAAGCCGGTGCCCATCATAACGCCTATGATGATTCCCACGATTCCTATCGACAGGCCTTGAGCCATGAACAAATACATAACGCTGCGATTTGTCGCGCCCATTGACTTGAGAATCGCGATGTCCTTGTGCTTTTCCATTACGATCATTATTAGCACGGTGATGATGTTTAGCGCGGCGATTCCGATAACGATCAACAGCGCGACACCGGTGAGATACTTTTCATAGCTCAGAGCGCTGTAGATGGGAGCGTTGAGCTGCTGCCAATCCTGCACTTCATAGTCGTCGCCGACCGCCGCGAGCACCTCGCCCCCGATCTGTTTGACCGCGTCGACGTCATCCACTTTTATCTGGATGACCTCGGCAACATCGTCGGCCCCAGACAACCGTTGCGCTGCTTCCAGCGAGATGTACGCCCATGTGGCATCGTAATCGCTGAGGCCCGACTCGAAGATTCCGGCGACTTTGAAATCGCGATAACGAGGCGCAAGCCCGATCGGAGTCAGATGTCCTTGAGGAGAAATGATAGTCGCAATGCCGCCAACACTGAGCCCTACGGTTCGAGCGAGTTCGCGGCCGAGGATAATTCGATCGATCTTTGCGCCGGTCTCCGGATCAGTCTCAGGCTCGGCAAGGGATCGCGGATTGCCTTCGATGGTGAATTGAAAGACCTCGTTCGCATCTCGAGGGGCGCTCAAGTCAACGCCTTTGAGGACCGCCCCCTCGGTGTCTTTCTGTCCCTGAACGAGCACTCGCTGATAAAGAGTCGCTGAGGCTGACCGAATGTGAGGCAAGGCGGTCAGCCTTCGCACCAGATCGCGGTAGTTCTCGATCGGCTGGCGCTCCTTGTGAGTGAGATTCAGGTGAGCCGTACCCGATAGGATCTTGGCCTGGAACTCCTGACGAAAGCCGGTCATCATCGCCAGCACAACTATCAGGGACGCGACTCCCAATGCCACAGCCGATACGGCGATTAGAGTGATGACCGAGATCATCACTTGTTTGCGCTTGGCGCGAAGATATCGGAGAGCTATGAAGAGTTCGTAGGGCATAGGGAACAGAGAGCAGAACGCAGAAGGTGAAAGGCAGCACGACTGCCTTCCGCTTACTGACTGCTGCCTTCTGGTTTCTCCGGTCGCATATGCGGAAACAGAATCACGTCACGAATCGATCTCGAGTTTGTCAGCAGCATCACCAGCCGGTCGATACCGACTCCTTCCCCCGCGGTTGGGGGCATGCCGTAGGACAAGGCGCGGATATAGTCTTCATCGATCACCATCGCTTCGTCGTCACCACGCTCCCGGAGTTTCATCTGAGCCTCGAAGCGCCGGCGTTGATCGACAGGATCGTTGATCTCACAAAACGCGTTTGCAATCTCCATACCCGAAATAAACAGCTCGAACCGATCTACAAAGCGGGGATCGTCTTGATTCTGCTTCGATAACGGCGAGAGCTCGGTGGGAAACTCAGTGATAAACGTCGGATCGATCAGCCGAGCCTCGGCTACCTGTTCAAATACCTCGCCGAGTAGATGGCCGTAGTCGAGCGACTTCAAGTGTGGCATCTGAGACATCAGAGTCTGGTTTCGCTCCGCCAGTCGCAGCAGGCCATCGCTTGTTGACACATCCTCGAGCGCCGGCTTCTCTTGATCATCGGCCCAGTAGTTCATCACTGCTTCGCGCATTGTTAGCCGCTTCCAGGGACGGGCGAAGTCGATCTTGTTCTCGCCGTAGTCAATCACCGGCGTACCGCACGTTTGTTCTACCAGAGTGGAGATCAATTCCTCGGTCAGCTTCAAGAGGTCTTCATATTCTGAGTACGCCTCGTACCACTCGAGCATCGTGAATTCGGGGTTATGCGAGCGATCGATGCCTTCGTTTCGGAAGTTGCGATTTATCTCGTAGACCTTTTCGAATCCGCCGACGATCAGCCGCTTCAAGTAAAGCTCGGGTGCGATGCGGGCGAACAGATCTATATCGAGCGCGTTGTGATGAGTCTTAAACGGCCGCGCTGCCGCGCCCGTTGGCAGCGAGGTCAGCATCGGCGTCTCGACTTCCATGTACCCACGGTCGTCGAAGTACCTTCGTATGAGACGGATGATGTTAGAGCGGGTCTCGAACACGCGACGCACTTCGCTATTTGCGATCAGATCGGCGTATCGCTGTCGATAGCGCAACTCGATGTCATTTAGACCGTAGTATTTGTCTGGAGGGGGAACGAGCGCCTTTGCAAGAAACGCCAGGGACCCGGCGTGAATCGAAAGCTCGCCTGTGCGAGTGCGAAACAACCTGCCCTCGGTCCCGATAAAGTCACCCAAATCAAGCAGCTTGAACAGCGCCCACGTCTTTTCATCTACTTCGTTTGACTTGATGTAGATTTGAAGCATCTCGCCGCCGTCGGTGAACCGAATAAACGCGGCCTTGCCCATCTTATTTATGGCGTGAATGCGCCCACCTGCGCGGATCTGTGGACGTTCGGCTTCGAGTTCTTCGCCAGTTTTGGTTGTGAACTCGCTGACTATCCGACTTATCGTGTGAGTGCGATCGAACTTGTGTGGATAAGGATCGAGGCCCAGTTCGGTGATTTCCGAGAGCGAGCGTCGCCGCTGTTCGATTTGATCGTTAACGCCGTCTTGAGGCTGTTGCTCGTCATCCATCAAGGTCTCCAGTGCCGCCAGCGCGCTGTGTAACGATTTCAGATTAGTCTCGATTATAGGAAGGCGTCTTGAAGGGTGTCAACGCACTGACTTGTTTGATCATCACTCATGGTTGCCTCACTAAGATTCGTACGTACTGAGCTCAAGGTCGCTCGGGGCGCTATCTGCGTTCTACCTTCGTCGTGGGAAGCCAGATCGTCCTCTAGCTCATCTTCACCTCTCACCTGTTTGCCCATCGTTCATCAAAACGGATCTAAATATAATAAGTGGATGCTGTCAAGACAAGGCGGCTGTTATTCCATCGCGGATATCACCCGCCCGGTGTTGGAACCTCCAATCGAACCCCTGAGTCGCATTCCCTATTTAGAGGCGCGACACAACACCACAAAGCGGCGCAGCGCTTCGAAGTAAGGCTTGCCGCCCACGATGTATGTCGAATTGTGCGGCGAGCCTATCACCTCGTAAAACTCTTTCGGCTCCGGCGCGGCTTCATACAGCCGGTGGCCCAGTTTGTACGGGACAACTTCATCCGCGCGGCTGTGGATGAAAAGCTTCGAGCAACGCACTTGCCCGATCCTGGCAAGCGAGTCCATTCTTGTATGCAAAAGGAATCGCGGGAAAAAGGGCAAGACCGTGGCGGCCATATCGCCCGCGGATGTGAAGCTCGATTGGACGATCAGACCGGCCGGTTCGACCCCGGCCGCTAGATCTATCGCCGGAACCCCGCCAAGCGATTTGCCGAAGATCACTATCTTGTTCGGTGCGATTCCTCGCTCGTTAATGAGATAGTCCCAGGCCGCGCGAGCGTCCAGGTAGAGTCCCTGCTCGCTCGGCTTGCCCTCGCATCTACCGTAACCACGATAGTCGATGATGAACACCCGAACCGGCAGTTCCATCATCGCGCGAATCATTTCGTATCGGTGAGTGATGTTGCCGGCATTGCCGTGGAACCATAACAGTAGCATTTCAGCGGCAACGGGCACGCCAACGCCGTCTTCACAATGAACCGGTGTGCAGTACCACCCGTGGAGCATCACTCCGTCGCTGGTGGCAAAATTACAGTCCTCGATCCGGGGAAGGGTTTCGCCTTCGCGGGCGCAAGTCTCGCGGGCGCTCCACGAGCCCTGGGGATACTTCTCGGGGAAATAGATCAGTTTGTCCTCGAAAGCCATGATCAGGATCAGAGAGACGATGCAGACCATCAGTATTATGCGCGAAATACGCCACAGCAAACCATTGCTGTTGCAGAGGGAGTTAACCACCCCACCGACGGCACCAATTAGTTGAATGAAAGACATGGTCTACGGACCCCTGAGGGTCACTATCGGGCGGTCGCCAAGGAGCCAGCCGGTTACGCTACATCAAACGCAACAAGAGACCTCTCGATTCGTCTTTCTTTTGGCTACCGGTGCCCATTGACTACGCCTGACTGAGATTGGATGTTAAGGCAGGGCAAGTTCTTGACCTCACGTTGGGCGCTGTGATACGAATCCCTCTAGTTCGTAATGCTTGAGATTGTTCAGTAAGCAGGAGATTACCATGCGACGTTGGTTGTCTGTATCAGGGGGAATAGCTCTGCTGGTGGGGAGTTCGTTGATCGCGTTTGCATCGTTGACCGGCGAGAACCCTTCGCTCGACGCTCGGCCAACGACACAGGCGCAGCATACGATAACGGTCACTCCCTGGGGACCTGACCAGGCGACGATCGACAACACAAAGAACCGGTTGCTAAAGAGTCCCGCGCTGAAGCGGTTCCTTGCAGGGAGCAGTCGGATGCTTTCGTTTGATTTTGTGGAGGCCGGCGTCAAAGAGACAGTGCCGCAGCCTCCCGGCAGGTATAAAGCAACCTTTTTCAACTACACGAGCAACCGAGCGATAGTCGCAACTGGCGGTTTCGAGGATTTGTATGTTGAGCTAGTGCCCTCCACCGAACAGCCAGTGCCAAGCCCTGAGGAGTTCGATGCAGCGGTGGCGATAGTTTCGAAAGACCCAACCTTTGGGCAGGCGATACGTGACGGTTCGCTCAAGCCCTATCCGTCGATGCCGCCACTCGTGAATATTAGTCTCCCCGTCGGCAAGGTTGAACGAACTCTGACGGTCGGTCTGATGCCGACGAGTGGTAAGGGAAGTAACGAAGTCGTCGGCGTCAACATGATCCGCGGATCGGTGTTGCGATACCCTGGCGGAGCACCCCCGACCTCGAATGCGGTCGCGTTGAACTGCGGTGTGACAAATGCGGGGCAGTCGACTACCGGCAGCGGGACTGCCGGTCAGTATCAAGTCACGATAATGCGCGGCACGGACCTGCTGTGGGAATTCCTTTGTATCAGGCCATCGGCGTCTTCCGGGAGCAACCGCTCCGGCATCGAACTGCGAGATGTGAAGTACCACGGCAAGCTGGTTCTGTCGCGCGCCAACCTGCCAATTCTCAACGTGCAGTATTACAAGAACGCATGCGGGCCGTACCGCGACTGGCAGTGGCAGGAAGGAATGTTTGAGGCAAACGGCACCGATGTTCCGGGGGGCACCGCGAACGGCGGATTCCGCATTTGCACCGATGAGCCAAAGACGGTGATAGACAATGGCACCGATACCGGCAATTTTAAGGGCGTTGCGATTTATGATCGCGAGGAGGTTACCCTTGTTACCGAACTCAATGCCGGTTGGTACCGCTACATAAGCAAGTGGATATTCCACGACAACGGTATTATCTCACCGCGCTTCGGCTTCGGTGCGATAGCCAACTCCTGTGTTTGCAAAGGGCACATCCATCACGCCTACTGGCGTTTCGATTTTGATGTGATCACGCCGGACAACAACACTGTGGCCCAATTCGATAAGGGAGGGCTAAAGGCAATTGGGACCGAAAGCATGCTCCCGCGTTTGAGCAACGAGCAGTACTGGTTGGCGCAGAATTCCGTTACCGGCGAGTCGGTGACAATCAGACCTGGTCCATTTGACGGGAACTACGACAAGTACGGCCACGGCGACCTCTGGCTGTTACGCAGCCATTTCCCCAGCGAGATTGACGACTCAGGACTTGGGAGCGGCACCGATGCACATTTAGATCCGATGGTTAACAACGAGTCAATTCAAAACCAGGACATTGTAGTGTGGTATGGCGCGCATTGGATCCACGATCACTTTGACGCACCGCCGGAGGCGCTGGGACAGCAGTTAGTGGGCCCGGACTTGATTCTGAACAATTATTAGCAGTTTGTCTGCTTTCCGAATTGACGCTCACGGAGGGCGGTGAGGCGACCGAGCAGCCTCCGGCCCTCCGTTGCCATCTCCGCCCGCCTCCGAAACCTGAACGCGATGACAAAGATTCTCGACCGGCAAGAAATGGTTCGTGAGCGCGACCGGCTGCGCGCGGAACAAAAGATACTTGTATTCACGAACGGCTGCTTTGATCTGATTCATCCGGGCCACGTGCGGTATCTCGCAACCGCGCGAGCCCTGGGCGACGCGCTCGTCGTAGCTCTGAACGACGATAGCTCGGTTCGCAGGTTAAAGGGAGAGGGCCGTCCGATACTGAACGAGAAAGAACGGTCAGAGGTCGTAGCAGCGCTGGAAGCAGTAGACTATGTGATCGTCTTTAGCGAAGAGACGCCGCGCGAGTTAATCGCCGCAGTGTTGCCCGACGTGTTGGTGAAGGGTGGCGACTGGCCACTTGACGAGATCATTGGCCGGGAGGAAGTCGAGGCGGCGGGCGGCAGAGTCCTGTCGCTTCCATATGTTGAAGGCTCCTCAACGACGGACATCATCGAGCGAATCAAGCGCTTAACTTTCTGACACATCGAGGATGGTCAGTAGCGACCCGCGGCTCGATACCGGTTCAAAACGCTAGCCTGCCTTTGTCTGTTATCAATGTTCCGTCAACGCGAGTACCCAGGTTATGGTCCCGATGACCGCACACGCACCAGCCAAACCCATTCGCCACGGTGTCTTCCTATCCCAGATCGCGGCACCAAGAGTAAAGATCCAGAACAGTTCTGCTTCTGAGCGAATAACTCGCGAGCCCCGCGGGGTCAAAAGCCCATCGAGGGACATTGGAGCGACGGGTATCGGCCGCCACGGTAGAAAATAGCGATGGTTGGTGAACGGAGCGAAGAAAGCTACGCCCAGACCCCCGTCGGTCATGGCGTCAAGAAACCCGTGCGACGCAGTCATCAGGGCAAACAGGATCGCCAGCATCCAGAAGGAATGGTTCCCGGCCCAACGCGCTTTCGAAAACAGAAGGGCGACCAACGCACCGATTAGAGCCGCAAAGAACAGAGAGTGGGTGAAGCCTCGATGCCCAAACGGATGATCGTAGGGTATGGCTCCGAAGAACAGTCCATCGGAATCCGGCAGCACCGAGACCGCCATCGACGCGATCATCATGCGGGTGTTAGGAGCGGTTACCTCCGAGGCACACTTCGAAGCGGCAAAGCCAACCGCGGCATGTGAGAAGACCGTAGGCATAGCGGAGAACGAACACGGGAAGCGCTTAGCTCGGGAAGTCTCGAATAACGCAACTGCCGAGGACCTCGAAAGCCTCACAGACTCACTTCATTGGCCCTCCCGATATCTTTGATCGAATCCTTATGGTTCCGATTACTGTAACCGGCACACCGCCAAGTTGCGTTGGACTGAACTTCCATCCGCGCGCTGCCGCCGCTGCCGAGTCCTTAAGAAGCGGATGCCCGCTTATCGGTCGTACCGATATCACCTCTCCCTGCTCATTCGTGGTTACCTCGATGACCACGGATCCGGAAATTCGCGCGGCTTTCGCCAGCGGTGGATACGTAGGCTCGACGCGCATTGTCGCCGACGACTGAAACACGCTACCGGACTTGCGGATCAGAATGGGCGGTTCTTTCTGACTATCGACTTGGCCCGATACGGGCGCGACGGCGCACAGGTTGAGGGCTAGGTAAGCAAGGATCGTTTTTAGGAACAGTTGCCTAGCGGTCATTTTGCCCTCCAGCGGAAGCTCTGGGGCACGCTTACAAATTAGACGGAGTGATTATCGCATTGATCCGTAGGATAAATTTCCTTTTTCCTTCCGGGCATAGCTCGTCTGCCCAGAGCGATTGTTTGACTCGTCGAAGACGGCTCCTGTATCTTCACCCGAGAGCCACAGACATGAAGCACATCATCGTCGGTACGGCCGGACATATCGATCACGGCAAGACGGCACTGGTCAAAGCACTCACCGGCATCGACCCCGACAGACTCAAAGAAGAAAAACAGCGAGGGATCACTATCGACATCGGTTTCGCCGATCTTGCGATTGGCGACTTTAGATTCGGTTTTGTTGACGTGCCCGGTCACGAGCGCTTTGTCAAAAACATGCTTGCCGGCGCCCACGGGCTCGATCTGGTGATGCTGGTAGTTGCGGCCGATGAATCGGTGATGCCTCAGACCCGTGAGCACTTCGACATCTGCCGACTGCTTCACGTTAAGTCGGGACTAGTCGCGTTAACCAAGTCCGATATGGTTGACGACGAGCTGCTCGAACTCGCCCGCGCCGAGGTCGAAGACTTTGTAGGCGGGTCGTTTCTGGAAGGCGCGCCCATCATCCCTGTCAGCTCTCGAACCGGCGCAGGCATCGAAGAGTTGAAGGACGCACTGATAGATCTCGCCGCGCGCGTCGAGCCGAAGACCGCCGCCGCCGTTCCGCGATTGCCCGTGGACCGGGCGTTCTCGATCAAAGGGTTCGGAACCGTAGTCACCGGCACTCTGATAGCCGGTGAGCTTGCGGTAGGTGATGAGTTGGAGGTCTTGCCTGCCGGCGTCAGAGCGCGGGTTCGCAACGTGCAGGTGCACGGTCACGACACAGAGAGAGCACTTGCGGGTCAGCGCACCGCAATCAACTTGCAAGGGCTGAACGTGGATCAAGTCGAGCGAGGTAGCTTGCTCGCGCCTGCCGGACGCCTTCGCGCAACCTCGATGTTGGACGTGCGCCTCGAGTTGCTATCATCGGCAGCCCGCCCGCTTGTGCAACGTGCACGAGTCAGACTGCACCACGGCACGGCAGAGGTCATGGCTCGGGTGGTGATACTCAGGGGTTCCGAGTTCGGAGTTCGGAGTTCCGGGTTCCGAGTTCCGGGTTCGGGGGTTGAACCAGAAACTCGAAAGGGCGAACCCGGAACCCTGAACTCGGAGCCTGGAGCTCAGAACTCTGAACCCCGAACCATGAACCCGGAACGGGGTTCCATTTCTCCGGGAGGAAGCGCGATCGTCCAGCTACGCCTCGAGGATGCCTTGACGGCGCTTCCCGGCGACCGATTCATAGTCCGAAGCTACTCGCCTCAAGTAACGATCGGAGGGGGTGTAGTGATAGACGCCCTGCCGGAAAAACACCGCTTGCGCGACTCTTCGGCTCTCGCCAGGCTCGAGCGGCTTGAAAACGCCAGTCTTTCTGAGCGCATGGCGGTATTTATCGAGATGGCCGGTGCTCAGGGTATGAGCGAGCCTGATGTGGCCGCGCGCACCGGCGCAACTGATGAGCTGATCGCGGCTACGACGGTTGACCTGATTCGATCAGGAAGAGCCTTGGAAGTGAGTGGCGCGCCGCTTGTTTTGCTTTCATCCGAGAGCTATCAGATGCTGGCGAGACGGGTCACGGAAATGTTAACCGAACATCATCGTCGGGAGCCGCTCGCACTCGGTGTGAACCGCGAAGAGGTGCGGGATCGCATTTTTGGGAAGGTTCGACCTGAGGTTTTCCGGGTGGTTATCGCCCGGCTTGCGGCGGAAGGGAAGATAGCCGCCGAACGTGACGCGCTCAGACTGGCGTCGCACCGGCCCGAGCTGACCGATTCAGACGAATCTGCCAAGAATGCTCTGGAGGCTGCTTTCATGGCGGCGGGGCTGCAGGCTGGCACTCTCGAGGAGATAGCGGTAGCTACGGGAATCAGGATCGAGCTGGCTCGAAAGCTCTATACCCTTCTGGCTGCGGCAGGCCGTCTTGTGCGCATCGGGGATTTCGTTTTTCATATCGAGTCCATTGCCGATCTGAAGTCGCGCGTCCGGGCACGAAAGCAGGTGAATTCGAGAATTGATGTTGCAGTGTTCAAGGAGATCACAGGTGGGTTGACCCGCAAGTACGCGATTCCTCTCCTCGAGTACCTCGACCGCGAGCGGATTACGCGGCGCATAGGAAACGAGCGGGAGATCTTATAGAGCTAATGATGCGGTAAGGGCTGGTTTACAGGGGAAGGGCGGGTTGCTTGACGCCGCTGCCCTCGGCCAATATTCTATCAAGCCGCTCATTTGAGGAATACGGATGACAATCAGTCCAGATCAGAAATCTCTAAAGGTGGTTGTTGTTGAAGCGTCCGGCTTGGAGGACCTCGCCGATTCGATTATGAGTCTGTCGCCCGGGATAAGCGGAGCCCTGGTCGCGGCTGACGGGGCCAACCAGGTTTCGAGCAACGAAGGAAACGATGTCAAAACGGACCTGCGCGTGACCCCTTTGAGTCCGGTGGAGACCTTCTTTGACCTGGTGATCGGCGAGCTTGGTGCGCTCAGAACGCGCGCCGAGCTTGAATCCATCGAGCGGGCCGCAGAACTGATCCTCTATTGTGAGTCGCTTGGCGGACGCGTTCACGTCACCGGCATCGGCAAGAGCGAACACATTGCACGCTACGTCGCATCGCTGCTTTCGAGCACCGGAACGCCGGCTTACTTTTTGCACGCCACGGAATGCATACACGGCTCGGCCGGGCAGGTCTGCCCAAACGATATCGCGATCGCGATTTCCAACAGTGGCACGACACCTGAGTTGCTCTCAGCCATACAGACCCTCCGAGAGTTTGGCACGAAGATCATCGCTGTCTCGGGCAATCGGAACTCGGAGCTCAGTCGGATTGCGGATGTGCTCCTGGACGCCGGGGTTGAGAACGAAGGCGGCGAGTTGAATCTGGTTCCTCGCGCCAGCATCCTGGCAAAGATCTATGTCCTGTGCTCGTTGTCGGTCGCGCTTGAGGCCCACAAGGGACTGACTCGCGAACAGTATGCGCGCTGGCACCCGGGGGGCGCGCTCGGCAGACTCGCCCGGGGCGAATAGTGCTCCGAGATTTGATGTGATCTTAGGATCCTTCATCGAAAATATAGTCGGGGCAAGAATCTCTGTTTCGGACAAATCTGGTTGTAGCCTTTCTCCTCGTTCGTTTGGACATGTTCCCCTTTTTTTTGGATTCAACCTCTGTTTGCTTGGGCGAGGTGTTTGCATCAGCGAGGTTGCACCAGGGCGCACGAGCCGGCAACGATTCCGGCGGGGCGCGAATCAGCCAAAGGGATCGGCGGCGGGATCTGATCGAAAAGGAGCATTGTGGCCATTCAGCGAAAGATATTGGTGGCAGACGACGATCGGATCACTAGAGACATTATAGGGGCGATTCTGATCAAGGCCGGTTACGAAGTCGTCTTCGCGGAAGATGGCACTAGCGCTTTGGAGTTGGCAGCGAGCGAGAAGCCTGACCTTGTGTTGATAGATGGACTGATGCCACGAATGCACGGCTTCCTGGCGTGCAAAGCGATCAAGGAACTCGATTCGCCACCCAAGGTTGTTGTCCTCACTGGTGTCTACACCAAGGTTAGCTATAAGCATGAGGCGATGGAGTTTGGTGCTGACGACTTGTTAACTAAGCCCTGCGGTCCTGAAGAGCTGCTGGCTTGCCTTGACAAGCACCTTCCCAGGGATCCTCTACCCGAGTATGTGCCGCCGGAGGGCGTCGATCAGCGCGACTCGGCTAATGTGTGTTTGCCCGAGTGAAGAGGTGGAAAATCTCAAACAAACCCTCAAAATCGCAGCGACCGAGCGCCTCGGTTGGAGTCGAGCTGGAGAGGCTCGAACGCGCAGAGGAAGGGTTGTGCGCCGGGTGGGTCGAAGCGAAAGGAAGGGTCCAGAAGCGCACGAGAGAACACCAATGCGAGATTGGTGAGCGCGGGCGTTCGGATCGGAGCACTCTGGCTGTGTTTAGCCTCGCAGAAACCGAAAGTGCCGATTCCAATCCGATTCCTCGGGTACTTGATCGCGCGGCTTTGTTTGCGCAGTTCGGCGACGACCTCGATTTAATAAAGGCGATTGTCCCGTTATTTCTGCAGGACGCCGCGGTCATGTTGTCAAGCATCAGGGATTCGATCGCGAGTGCGGATAGTTTGGCCCTCCAGCTTGCGGCACACAAGCTGAAAGGCTCCGTTTCGAATTTCCACGCCCGCCCTGCAGTCGCGGCGTCCCAGCGTCTTGAGGACATAGGTAAGTGCCGCAACACTAGCGGAGCACCGCAGGCACTTGCCGTCCTGGAGAATGAGATGCACCGGCTGGAAGCGGCTTTGGTTGACCTCACCCGAGAATCGGCGACGACCCTTGAAGAGCTCGAGCCCTAGTCCGCAGGCGAATAAGAGCCCTGGCCATTCAATGAATCGGGAGCCACCAAACGCTCCGAAGTCCTAACCATCACCTGATGGCCGCTCGCTACGGGTGCGCGATGATATCAAACGTAAACTTGAGCTCGTCCTTGACCTTGATAGTTCCACCTGCGACCGAAACCGGTTTGATGCTGAAGCTCGATTGCTTCAAGCTGAATGCACCCTTCGCATGAAGTACCTTGTCCCCGAATTCAAGCTGCGCCGGTATTGTCAGGGGCCGCGAGACACCATGAAGTGTGATCTCACCTTTGATACTGGCCTGATACTGACCATCACCGGTCTTTGTAGCGCTGACGCTGCTGCTCTTGAAAGTGATCTCGGGGTACTTTGATACTTCAAGTACTTCATCGCGCATCGTGCCCTCGATTTTTTGCCGGTCCTTGTCGCTGATCTTGTCGGTAACGGCAAGCGAGCCGGCTTTGATCGTCATCTGAAGCGAAGCCGGCTCCACCGTCCCGAAGGTGAAATCAGTCTCCCCGTCGAATTCACGAATCGAGATGGTGTGATCGTGCGCCAGCGCGGACAAGAACCCGCCGGCAAACGCTCTCACGATGAATCGGCTCTTATCTGAATCGATCGTGTATCTAGCGGTGTTTGTTTGCGCCTCGACGCGTGCGATCAAAACAGAGTACCCAGCCAAACCTGATTCCGGTCCGTTATGGATCACTGTTGGAATAGACCAGGCGATTACACCAAACGTTGTCAGCACGATCCGACTAACCATCTTTCGATTCATCGTTGACGCCTCCGTATCAGAGATACTAGCTGAGCATCGGGGCGTTTGCCTATCCGAACGGAAGTGAGGTCTGTTTTCCGTCCTGGGACTTCCTTGGTAGTCTGTGAGGCCACAGTTTGGGAAGGTGAGATTTGTCTTGGACGATCAATTTAGCCGAACGGGCGTTCGAGTGACGGAGCCTGCCCGGTCAGCAATTCCGCACCGTTTTCAGTGATAACCATGATGTCTTCACATCGCACACCGAATTCGCCCGGGATGTAGATGCCCGGTTCGTCACTGAATGTCATTCCAGCCTCAAGTTTGGTCTTGTTCCCGCGTACGAGATACGTCCACTCATGGCCATCCATTCCAATCCCGTGACCAACCCTATGCGTGAAGTACTTGTAGTCGGGACCGAATCCGGCGTCGATGACCACCTTTCGTGCAGCGGCGTCAACATCTTCGCAGGCGACGCCCGGACGCGCGGTCTTAAGCGCCGCTGCTTGCGCGCGCTTAACTATGTCGAATACCTTGAGGTGCTTGTCGGTTGGCTTTCCAAAGATCGTCGTGCGAGTGATGTCCGACGAATAGTTTTCAACGCTGCATCCTCCGTCAACCAGCACGATTTCTCCGGCGCGCAGCTTCTGCGGAGTGACCGTTCCGTGAGGCGAAGCGGAGTGCGCGGCAAACAAAACCAGCGCGCCCCCGCGCGCTCCGAGTTGCTGGTGCGCAGCAGCGACTTTGCCCGTCAACTCGGTATGTGTCATTCCTTCTCGTAAACTCTTTAGAGCGATTTCAAAGGCTTCCAATGTGATCTGATTTGCCAGGCGAATCAGCTCAATTTCGTGAGCCGATTTCAGGCGGCGGCAGCGAGCCGTCACCGGGTCAGCGCTCGTAAGCGTGAGGCCGGGCGCAGCTTTCGCCACACCGTTGGAGAACACAAAGCGAACGGTCTCTTCTATGCCGAGCTTTCCCGATGCGACGCCGCGATCTTTAAGGATTGCCGCGACGAGTTGATAGGGACTCTCATCCTCCTGCCAGGTTCGAAGGTCATCGCCAAACTTGATTTGCTCGATCGCTCGTCCTTTTTCAAAGGCCGGAGCCACCCATGCGAGCTCACCCTTGGCCGGAAAAACGAGCGCGAACAACCGCTCGCTCAGCCCCCATTGTGCGTTCGTGAAGTATTGCAGGGTGGTTCCCCCGGTTAGGAGGATCGCGTCGATTCCGGCGTCGTGCATATACCTTCGAGCGGTTTCTTGCCTCTGCAAGTATTCTTCATGGGTGATGGGCTTTGCCTGACTAGCCACTCGCTTGACGGTCGCGGCTTGTGTGGCCGAGGCATCTTTCTCATTTAAGGCAAGCGCGAGTGTCGACAGAGCGCCCGCCCTCAAGAAGTCTCGTCGATCAATTGTCATTAGTTCCTTTCTTCTGGTCCTTCGTCGTTGGGCCTTTTGCGTTCCTTTGAGCGAAACGTACTTTTGAGACGGGGGGCGAGTTTCGCTCAAAGAATGAAAGGGCTCGCAAGGGCGCTAAGGATTAACGGATGGCGCTGGTGCGGTTCAGTTTGCCTTGGCCTGCTTCAAGTAGTCCTGCGCTTCACGGAGTTCGGGCAGATTTGGATCCGCCTGATTCCACTGACGGACGAACTTGGAATAGGCTTCCAACGCCGTCTTAGTGTCACCGCCATTTGCTGCGGCTCGCGCGATGCCTAGCAGCGATCGAGCCCGGTTAGGTTGCCGAAGCAGCGCGATGCCGAACTGCTCGCCTGCTTCCTTTGGGCGTCCGGCGCTAAGCAGTATCTCACCGAATAGTTCGTGTGACGGTTTGATCAGGCCTGGCGGTCCGGATGGCGGCGACATTTCCTCTTCAATTGCCGTCGCTCGCTTCATCATGTCGATCGCTTCGCCGTAGTTCTCCTTTGAGGCGGCGGCTGCAGCGGAAACCTCCAGCTCCTTGATTTCGGCTGATTTTGCGGCGTATGCATCACCTTTATCCGAGAGCTGCTTTCGCGTAGCTTGCAACTCCGCTATAAAGCGCGCTGCTTCCGGCGCTCCGGTCTTTGCTGCGGCGAGTCCCCGGATGAAGGTTGGAAGAGACTGGCTTCGCTGAGGTCTTGCAGTTGTCGCTGATGGCGTCGTGCTGGGAGGTGGCGCCGAGGCGCCGTTGTGACCGGCATGTCCATCCGCTTCGGCCCCTGCCGCGGTCGCCTCTGGGCCGAAATACTTGGTGGCGAGATCCCATCGCTCGGTCTCGACTATGAATGCCGCATTCATATCATCGCTATTTCGTCCAACACCATCCTTGCGATTTATCGGCAGCAATCCCTCGGCTTTCGCAAAGCGGCCTTGCTGCAAGTATACGTAGGCAAGCCAGTGAAGACTGTGGTAATCCCGAGCGCTAAGAGCCAGTCCCTTTCGCTTCACCCACGCGTCGGACACCGCCCATGCCGATTCGTTTGATGCGGCGGCTTCCGGCCACATCCCCAGTTGCAAAAATATGTGCGCGGGCATGTGCCGCGCGTGGTGAGCGTCCGGCGCAATCTCTGCGTAACGGCGCGCAGCAGGCAGTGCCAGGATGGCGTGTTCCGGATCGTCGAAGGAATGGATGATGAAATGAGCTGCGCCCGGATGATCGGGATTCGTCCGATACAATTCGAGCGCGATCGCGCCTGCCATCGCCTGACGTCTAAACCCCTTGTCCCCAGGGCGTACGGTGCCCAATAGAGACAGCGAGTACAGGCACGCCGCCTCGAGGTCGTCGGGATAATCTCGATATATCTTTTCCATTGCCGCCGAGTACGCCTTGTCGCGTGCCAGCTTGTCGCCCTCTCCATATAGGACTCGGACCGCCTCTACATACGCTCGCTCCCTCGCGGTTATTCTGGAATTGTCCTTGATTTTGGCAAGGGTCTTCCTCGCCGCTTCAGTATCCTGCTCGGCCCACAGCGGATGGTTGTAAGCCATCGCTTCACCCCAATAGCCCATCACAAAATCCGGGTCGATCTTTGTGGATTCGCGAAACTCGTCAAGCGCTTCTTCGAACCAGAACGAATAGAGCGCGGCGAGTCCTCGGATAAAGTGGACCTGCGCCTTTTCGGAACCCGACGTGGGAAAGACCACTTTGCCAAGTTTGGCTTGCTGAGCGATCGCGTTGAGCGACAGCGCCGAAACGATCAACGCGATTGAAGCGAGTGATGCCTTAAGATTCTTCCGGGCTGGAAACATTCCTTCACCTCCATTGCTAAGTGCCGAGTCTAAGCGGCCCAATTCTATCGTCGCGCCGCGCTCTTAACAAGCGACGGCGCCGAGGCTCGCGACGGCATGTGTACCTTAACCGTTTCCGGCGTTCCTTTTGCCCCGGGTTCTACTCGAATGGAGGAAAAGACGACTTGTTTTCCTCTCGATTCCGTTTGTTGCGTTGTGCTAGTATCACCGTCACAATGCGCAAAACCAATATGAAGAGGTGCAAGATGATAAGGATGATTCGCCGCTCAACCCTGAGGTCAATCGTCGCCGCCCTTTTGGTTGCCTGTGTCTTCTCGCTGTCCGCGCCAATTGCTGTCGCGGCTGATGGCCCGCATGATAAGGGTGCCGGTCGAGAACTTTCGACCTCCAACAACGTCGGTTCTCCGGCACCCGCAGCAAAAGCGCCCGGCGTGTTGTATGCGGCGTTCAAGGACGTGATGAACACACCGCCGGAGCCCATACCGGAGCAAGCCACCAGACCCAGAAGCGTCGTCAAGCTTCTTGAATCTATCAACGCTACGG
Organism: Blastocatellia bacterium; assembly: GCA_963737945.1. GTDB lineage: Bacteria > Acidobacteriota > Blastocatellia > UBA7656 > UBA7656 > Onstottus_A. Next base: position 138,966 of record CAVTUR010000008.1, read on the forward strand.
CCGGCATTCCCCTGCCGGGACCTCAACAGTCGACAGTCGTCAGTACGGCGCCAATGTCGGTTGGAGAGAAATTTGAAGCGTGGTTTCACTCGAGGTTTCTGTCGATCGGCCCATTTGGTTCGGCGATATTCAGCGGTATGTGGAAGGAGCTGAACGACAACGATGACTTCAAGAAGGACACGGTCCAGAACTACTTTGCCGACTCCATGACACGAGCCGCTCGTAGTTATGCTGCAGGTACTACCAACGCCTTCTTCGAGAAGGCGCTCTTCGCTTCGCTATTCAGGCAAGACCCGCGTTATCACCGGTCTGGAAAAACGAGCGCCGGTGGGAAGATCGGTTACGCAGTAACCCGTGTATTCATTACCCAGGGAGATAGGTGTGCGTGCCACCAGATCAACGCATCTTTTCTTTTGGGTGGCGCCGCAGGGGCGGGAGTGGCGACACTGTGGGAGCGCAGGGAGCGCACCGGGCCTATGCACACCATCAGCCGCTACTACAATCATATCGCTATCACCGCGTTGTTTAACGTGGTGAAGGAGTTTGTGGGCGGCCAATGAACCCTGGGAAGTAGCATAGGGTCGGAGGGTTTGGTTTCCGGATGTGGCCTCGGGTTTGAATATGCACGGCGAATCCGAACACCATCGAATCCGAGTCTATGCTATTTCCACGAAGTGCTGATTTGCTTCAGCAAAGATTTGGATCTGAGGTCGCGTTCGAGCGCGTGACGGATGATCTGGTAGTTGATCTCGCCAATTTTCAAAATATGATCCGGTCTCACGGCGTTTCGAGCGAATGCCGTGGGATGAAGCCTGAACATTTCGCCAATGACTTGTCGCAGGGCGGCGTCCACCGAGAAGCCCTTTCCTCCGCCGCATGCAGCGCAGCGCGGAGTTCCCTCCGCGGTCAGAAAAACCGACTCGCCCTCCGGGATAGGTTCATCGCAAACCGCACAGTGGTAAGTGTCAGGGAAAAAGCCCACAAGTTTGAGCAGCCACGCTTCGAAATATCTCAACAGCTGCGCGAGGTCGCCCTCTTCGCCCTCAACCGCCTCAAGTGTTGCTGCGACCAGCCTGTAAAGGCGCTCATTGGGCTCATGATCCGGCAGGAATTCTGTCAATAGTTCGGCCATGTACGAAAATGCGCTTGCGGTTTCGACATCCCGCGCCCCTCGCTCGAAATGAGAGCGCAATATGTCACAACTCGAGACGCTGACAAGGTCGCGTCCTTCCTTTTGAAAGTAGCTGAGAGCTACTTCGGTGAAGGGTTCGAGCGCAGAGCCGAACCGACTCCTGATCTTCCTCGCACCGTGAGCTACGCCTCGCACCTTGCCCTGGTCCCTTGTAAGAAACACACAGATCTTGTCCGCCTCTTTTAGTGCGTAAGTACGCAGCAGGAATGCTTCGGTTTTGTGCAGCGGCATGAGTGAAAGGCCTCGCTCCGGCCAGAGTATATCAGACGGCAACGCGCTTGATGCCAGCGCACCCGGGCCGTTCAATCTGGCGCTTTGTCACGATTTGTCATTTGCCCTTGGCCGTGACCACCGTCACAGACAAGCGTGACAGCAGTCATAGCCCCCGCGGCGAGAAGTTTTCATACTTGCCGAGGGTGGAAACCAACAATAGGGAGGTGAAGCGATGAGGAGGAGCAAGCGGCCCGATCGCGTTTACCACAAGGAAACGCGGCTCATTCATGGCGAGTTTCACTCGATACACTGGAACTACGAGGATCATATCGTACCCCCTATCACGGCGACCGCGGCATATCGCCTCGAAAGCGCCGAACGTGGAGCGGAAGGCTTTCAGGAGTTTGCCAACCCTGAGTTCAATCGCCACACTCACGCGCCCATATACATTTACGATCGGCTGGATGAGCCGTCGCGGTCGATGCTGGAAGACAACCTGGCGATCGCCGAGGAGGGTGAGTGTGCGGTGTGCTTCGCGACCGGCATGGCAGCAATCAGCGCGGCACTCGGAGTTCTGGTGAAGACGGGGGATACTATCCTCGCTCACCGGACGCTTTACGGCTGTACTTATTCTCTGCTCACCAACTGGATGTCTCGGTTTGGGGTGCGCGCGAAGATGGCCGACTTGAAGGACTTGAATCAAATAGAAGCTCTTCTCACCAGCGATGTGATGGTTGTCTACTTTGAAACGCCCACCAATCCGACTCTTGAGGTCATCGACATAGCTGCTATCCGTCGGGCTGTGGATAAGGTCAACAGCGCGCGTGGCAATCGGCGAAAGATATTCATCGTTGTTGACAACACTTTCGCGACACCGTTTTGCCAGCGTCCTCTCACTCTGGGGGCGGATGTGGTTTGCCACTCACTAACTAAGAACATCGGCGGATTCGGGACGGACATGGGCGGTGTCTGGGTTGGTCCCCAACTGCTCGAGCCTGACGTGCTCCTATTCCGCAAAGACTTTGGCGCCTCGCTGAATCCGCGTACTGCCTGGCAGACGCTAGTCTACGGGTTGCCTACTCTCGCTTTGAGGTCGCGGCAGGAGATCGAGACTGCGATGCGCGTGGCGAAATTTCTGGAGCATCACCCTGCGGTTGAATTCGTCCGCTATCCCGGGCTATTGAGTCATCCGCAGCGAGGAATCGCACACAGGCAGATGGTAGACATCGAAGGAATCTTCGCCCCTGGAACCGTGATCTACTTCGTGCTCAAGGGCAGCCCGGAAGAAGCGCGCGAGTCGGGTCGACGAATGATGGATCACCTTGCCGACAAGTCTCTGGCAGTGACGCTCGCAGTTTCGCTAGGCCAGATTAGAACGCTCATCGAGCATCCTGCGTCCATGACTCACGCGGCAATTCCGGTCGCCGATCAGTTGACGGCGGGCATCGACCCTGGCGGCATACGTTTGAGCATGGGACTCGAAACGTCAGATGATATTATCGGCGACCTGGAAAAGGCTATGCAAGAGGCGGTACTATTTGGTGATCGATTTGCGGCCGCCGCCACTAAGGAGTACACCTATGTGGGATGAGGATGCGGCGCGATCCCGAACGTCACAAGTAGAGGGCATAAAATGAAACAAATAGTTCTGCTTTCCTTGACCGTAGTGTCGCTTTCAATGCTCACAGCAGCGGGCATTCGCCAGGATCGTGACAAGCTGGACAAGATTGAACAGGCGCTGAAAGACGATGTGCCACGAATTCTGTGCGTTGATGAGCGCATTGCCACAGGGGGCCAGCCGACTGATTCGGCATTTGCGAAGCTCGCGGCCAACGGCTATCGCTCGGTATTGAATCTTCGCACCACCTCGGAAGGCGTTGACCTGAAACACGAGCAGGAGGTTATCGAGAAGGCGGGGCTGCGCTACGTCGGCATCCCCGTGGTCTCGAGCGCTCCAAAGCCAGAGCAGGTCGACGAGTTCATCAAGGCGGTGAAGGACAAAGACAACCAGCCGATGTTGATTCACTGCGGCAGCGCAAATCGAGTCGGCGCGTTTTGGATGATCTACAGGGTAGTCGAGCAGGGATGGCCGGAGGACAAGGCGCTCGAGGAAGCGACGAAGATAGGTTTGACCAGTCCCGCTCTGAAGACGTTCGCCCACGATCTTATTGTCCTGCGTCAGACCAAGAAGACCTCGGCGGGCTGATCGTGAACACAGGGGCCGGTTGTCGCACTCTCGCTCTTTCGTTTGCTAGACCCGGCTCCCTGGCCGGGGAGGGGTCGGTTGCCCCGCACACACGCGACCTTGTACGATTGACGCGTGATAACGCAAACAGAGTTAACCGAGCCGCCGAACGGATCAGAACTCATCGACTCAAAAGAAGACCGGCTTAGAGAGCTGTTGCGAAGTTTCGGCTCCGCAATTGTCGCGTTTTCCGGCGGAGTTGATAGTTCTTATCTCGCCTACGTTGCGAATGAGGAACTCGGAGAACGCGCGCTCGCGGCCACCGGAGACAGCGCGTCGTATCCGTCCTTCCAACGCGAGCTCGCCGACAAGCTGACTGAACAGTTTGGCTTACATCACGAGATCATCCTCACCGAAGAGTTTGAGGATCAGAACTACACCAGTAACCCACCGAACCGCTGTTACTTCTGCAAATCGGAGCTCTACAGAAAACTGGATCGATTGGCCCGAGAGCGCGGGTTTGCAGTCATCTGCGACGGAACCAACGCCGACGATGTCGTCGACTTCAGGCCGGGAAGGGAAGCGGCCCTTGAAATGGGAGTGCGTTCGCCTCTGCTTGATTGTGGCCTAACCAAATCGGAGATTCGCGAACTGTCGCATCGAGCCGGGCTCCCAAACTGGAACGAGCCGGCATCCGCGTGCCTTTCATCGCGAGTGCCTTACGGGCGGGTGGTCACGATCGAAAAGCTTTCAATGGTAGACAGAGCAGAGGTGGCTCTGAAGCAGCTTGGCTTTCGACAAGTGCGTGTGCGACACCACGGCGACATTGCCCGCATCGAAGTTGCTGAAGAAGAAATGCCGCGCGCGCTTGAACCTGCGATCGCCCGGCAAATGTCTGGGGCGTTGAAAGCGTTTGGGTTTAAGTACGTAGCGCTTGACCTGGAGGGCTACCGGACCGGCTCGCTGAACGAAGTGCTGTGAAAAAGGTGCGAGTCTCGCGAAATGAACGCCTACGAACCCCCACCAAAAGAGCCATGCCGACCGGCCCCATCGGCGAACTTCTTAGCACCTGTCGATGTTTCTTCGCGCAATGCCTCGAGACCGTGTTCAAACTCATTGGCCAATGCGTCTTGAAAACTCAGATCGAACTGTTCGTAAGCTGACATTCTGTCGCCTCGCATGCAAACCTGCGGAAACTCAGCCAGTTCGCGAGCCAGTTCTTCAGCAGCCCCGCGAGATGTTCCGTTCGGCACTACTCGATGAACCAGCCCGATGTTCAGCGCTTCAGCGGAACCAACTGGACGGCCGGTAAGAATCAAATCGAGCGCGCGGCTGAGTCCAATCAATCGGGGCAGTCGCACCGTACCGCCGTCGATCAAAGGTATTCCCCAACGCCGGCAAAACACTCCCGCGACAGAGTCTTCTTCCATAACTCTCAGATCACACCACAGCGCTAGCTCGAGGCCCCCTGCCACTGCGTAGCCCGAAATCGCGGCGATCACCGGCTTGTTCAGGAGCATCCGCGAGGGCCCCATCGGACCGTCTCCGCTATGCTCGGTGCGATTGTGATTGCCCGCAGCGATCGATTTGAGGTCTGCACCAGCGCAAAAGACACCGTTGTCGCCGAACAGTACTCCGGCTGATGCCTCGGAGTCCTGATCGAAGTCCCTGAACGCATCTGCGAGGGCCTGTGCGGTCTCGCGATCAACGGCGTTTCGGACTTCTGGCCTGCTTAAGACTATGGTGGTGACTGGTCCATTCTTCTCCACACGCACAGGCATAAGTCTCCTCAGATTAATCTCTAGTCATTATTTCTGAAACGCCTTGTTGACATCAGGAACCTCCGTGGCGCCTTGCGCCGCCTGGAACAGATCGGCACGTTGGAAGCCAAACACATTGGCGATGAAGACCGTCGGAAATCTCTGGCGCTTTTTGTTGTAGTCCACGACCACCTTGTTGTAGTCCTGGCGCGCGGTACTGATGCGATTCTCGGTGCCTTCAAGCTGGGTCTGCAGCGACAGGTAGTTCTGATTCGATTTGCGATCGGGATAGTTCTCCTGGATCACCAGCAGCCGACTGATCGCACTCGACATTTGATCGCTGGCTGCCGCCTTCTGTTCATTCGTCTGAGCGCCCCCTAAACGAGCCCGGGCGTCGGTTATTTCACCAATTAGATCCCTCTCTTGCTTCGAGTCAGCTTTCACGGTCGCGACCAGGTTGGGAATTAGGTCGTTACGCCGCTGTAAAAGCGTATCAATGTTGGCGCGTTGACCTGTGACGTCCTCGCGCATGTTTGAGAGCGAGTTGTAACCCACAAACAAATACACAACCAGAATGCCAATAATCGCAGCCACCCCAATCAACCCCAGGCGTTTCTTCTTTGCCTGCTGTACAAGTTGATTTTGTTGCGTCGCGTAATCCTGTTGAAACTGACCCCGTTGATCGGTGGTACCTCCTGGTTCGTAATTGCTCATTGGCCCTCCCTCGATTCTTCGATTCTTAGGTTACTACGCGAACGTGAACGCCTAGCTCCTCGTCCGGTTCGAATGACAAGGCAGGTGGGTTGCGATTCGTTTCCAGCATTTCGCTGACGCGTTGAGTCAAAGGCAGCAGCGATTGTCTATCCAGCGCAGAGATAATAACTGCGTCAAAGCCCAGTTGCATGTTCTCGATTGCTTCCTTGCTCAACAAATCGGACTTGTTGAAGACGAGCAGGCGCGGTATGTGTGACAGGTTCAACTCGTCTAGAATCTTGTGGACCGCCGCGATATGGTCTTCGATCTGCGCGCTCGACCCGTCCACGAGGTGAATCAAAACGTTCGAACCTTCCATCTCCTCCAACGTAGCTCGAAACGCTGCTATCAGATCCGGTGGGAGGTCGCGGATAAACCCGACGGTGTCGTTGATTATCACCTCCTGATCTCGTGGGAGCCGCAATCGCCGGCTCGTCGGGTCGAGCGTCGCAAACATCCGATCTTCGGCGGTGACGGCCGAGGCTGTGAGCATATTCAGCAATGTCGACTTTCCGGCATTCGTATAACCCACAATAGAGATGATCGGCAAGTCGCGCCGCATTCGCCGAGTTCGTTGAACGCGGCGGCTCGTGCGGATTTGCTCAATCTGTTTTTCGAGCAGATGGATGCGATCGCGAACGCGCCTCCGGTCAACTTCCAGTTTTGTCTCGCCGGGTCCTCGTCCGCCGATTCCGCCCATCAACCGTGACATCTCAATTCCCGAACCAGTAAGCCGCGGGAGCATATATTTTAACTGGGCAAGCTCGACCTGGATCTTCCCTTCGCGACTCTGCGCACGCTGAGCAAATATATCCAGGATGAGCTGAGTGCGATCGATAATTTTCAGATCGGTCGCCTCGTTGATCGCGCGAACCTGAGCTGGTGTTAGGTTCTGATCAAAGATTATTACGTCAGCGCCAAGCTGGAGGCTGCGAATGATCAACTCGTCCAGCTTGCCGCGTCCGACCACCGATCGAGGATCGAGTTTCTGACGGCGCTGCACTATGGAATCGAGGACCACCACCCCGGCGGAACGGGCAAGCTCGCGAAGTTCGTCCATGGATTCCTGAGCCGAAGACGCGCTCCCGGTCGTTACTCCGACAAGAATCGCCCGATCTCTCTGATCGCGAGGGCTGCGAACGCGACGGGCCCGGGCAACCTCTTCCTCAAGCGACTCGATCAAGGCGATGAAGTCTACGTCAAGTTGACTCGGCATCTGAGGATCCAGAAATCCCCAGACAGCCTGGTGCTCTTGAGTTGAAAGCTGATCGTCGATTTCAGCGGAGGCATTGGACGAGGCATGTCCGTTGGCAGGCAGCAGGTGGGCAGCACGGACCAGTCCCGGCATCCCGTCGCTGCGTACGTCGATTGCGGCCATCAGGTCGAGTCTTAGTAGCGCAAGATCGGTCAAGTCGTCTTGCGTCAGATCTTCGCCGGCCAGATGGGTGTGAAGGCAGCGGAGCCCGCGAAAGCGGTCGGCGCCCATTCGCACGCGCTTCAGATCCGGCAGCACAATACTGCGAGCGTTGCCGACTATCACGTATTCAACATACCCGTTGCGATTGACGAGCACGCCCACTTGACGATGAATCTCGTGCGAAACCTCCGACAGTTGGCGCGCAAACTCCTGAGTGATGATCTCGCCTGGCGGGATCCGCCTCTTGTAAAGCTTTTCGAGGCGGTGTATTTGATTAGCCTTGAGTCCCTGTAGATTCCCTTCGATATTGCTAATAGTCTTATCCTCCACCGTGCCGGCAAAGCCAGACAACAGTCATTCTACACCAATGCGGCTTATAGAAGGGAAGTGATTTGTCGTCGGACGTGTCTCCGGTTTCCTTGACTTCTCGTAGATGATTTCTGATTCGTAGTTGACTCTGACGCGTGATCAATGCCCACTTACCATGGATAAATGGTCAATAACCAGAGACCATACGACTTATGTCTTCTGCTTGCTTGCGTTTTGATTTTTGATTGGCTACCATAAACCCATTCTGAACGGTGGATAATCACCCGCGACATTTCTTGCTGGAAAACTACCGGGAATCAGCGTCGACGCCAACTTGACCAGCGGCGGTTGGCTCTGAGCAGCACCCGATCGAAACAGCCAGGAGCGCATGAGTTTCTCGAAGACCGTTCGGAAACTTCAATTCATCGTTTGGAGGATTTGTGGTGAATAGGAAACTGATAAGACCGACACTAGCGGAGGTGCGAGAGCGATCGGATCGCGATACTCAGCATCGCCGCAATACCAATGACCCAAATCGTAAGCGCGTGCCGCCCGAACAGACCCACGCCGAAAGCTTCTATTACAAGAAGCAGATGGACAACAGGACCCAAATGGTAATAGTGCTACAGGATGGCGAAGAGCTCAGAGGAAGCATCGAGTGGTATGACCGGGGCTGTATCAAGCTGCATCGCACTGAAGGGCCCAACCTGCTCGTGCTCAAACATAACATCAAATACATGTACAAAACAGAAGATGCCGAAGAAGGTAACGGCGCAACCGAGGATCATATCGAGGAATCGCCGGAAGAGTAATCTGGCGATTGGAGTTACCCCACTCTATCCTCTCCTCGCCACACTGGACCCCTTGTGACGCGAGCACCTAGCAGTTCCGACAAACCGCGCATAGGAATCACAATCGGAGACCCGGCTGGCATCGGTCCTGAAATTGTTCTCAAGGCTGTTGCTGAGGTCGAGGTGTTGGCAGCCTGTTCACCGGTTATCATCGGTTCCGCCGCGGAGATTCAAAGACAAGCAAGAAAGCTGTCTCTCAACGCGGGCTTCCCAATCTTCGCTGATGAAGATCAGCTTGATCTAGACAACGCCGACGGGCCAGTTTTACTAGACACCGGGAATATCACGGAGAGCGTCTGCGGAGCTCTGTCAGCTGCGTCGGGGCGCGCTGCTGTCGCTGCAATCGAAGCTTGCGTGAGGCTCTGCCTTACCGGCAAGCTGGACGCGATGACGACAGCGCCAATAAATAAGGAATCACTCAAGCTTGCCGGGTCACCCTTCCCAGGTCACACGGAGATGATCACCTCTCTTTGCGGCGCCAGTGAGTCGCTAATGTGCTTTTTCGCCGGTAACCTGAGAGTCTTTTTGTTGACGGTCCATACCAGCCTCGCGGACGCGATCAGGGCAGTAACCAGAGAACGAGTCGCAAGTTCGATTGTCCTTGCAGACCATGAGTTGCGAAGGTTCGGAATTGCCCACCCTCGGATCGCGGTGGCTGGAGTGAACCCGCACGCCGGTGAGCACGGGCTCTTCGGCTCGGAAGAAGCTCGCGAGATCGAGCCGGCTATAGAAGAATGTCGAACACAACACCACATTGACGTGACAGGTCCTTTCCCAGCGGATACCCTCTTCTTGCGGGCGTGGCGAGGCGAGTTCGATGTGGTGGCCGCCTGCTATCACGATCAAGGATTGATCGCGGTCAAGTGCCTTGCATTTGGCGAAGCCGTCAACGTGACGTTGGGTTTGCCAATCGTGCGCACATCGGTCGACCACGGGACTGCGTTTGACATCGCCGGTCGCGGCATTGCCGATCAGGGAAGCATGGTGCAAGCTATCAAGCTTGCGGCTGAGCTTGTCCGGCAAACGTCAACTCACCGCTGAGGACTCCTGGTCGGATTCGCTGGCGGCTGCAGAGAACTCAGGACAAGCTGGGATTTTTCTCGGACATATATTCGGAGGACTGAATGAGACTTGCTCTACCCGCTTTGATATTGATTGCCGCCGCGGTTTTGGCTTTCGGTTTTTCGGGGGTGACTGGCAAAGACGACCCACTTCGACTGCCAGAGGAGAAACACCTGCGTAACATCCGACAACTCACTTTTGGCGGAGAGAACGCTGAGGCCTATTTTTCCGCAGACGGCAAAAAGCTTATCTTTCAATCAACACGAGACGGCCGAGCTTGTGATCAGATTTATACCATGAATATTGACGGGTCTGATGTTCAAATGGTTTCCACCGGTAAGGGCCGCACGACCTGCTCGTACTTCTTCCAGAACGGCAAAAGAATTACTTATTCGTCGACGCATCTCGCAGACGGAGACTGCCCGCCCAAACCGGATTTCTCAAAGGGTTACGTGTGGGCGATCTATCCCGGGTATGATCTGTTCAGCGCTGCCCCCAATGGTGCCGACGTTAAGCAGTTAACGAAGACGCCCGGCTACGATGCTGAGGCGGTGATCTCTCCAAACGGGAAGAAGATCACCTTCACCTCGATGCGAGATGGTGATCTGAACATCTACACGATGGATCTCGACGGCAAGAACGTGAGGCGGTTGACTAACGAGATTGGATACGATGGCGGACCGTTTTGGTCCTACGATAGTCAATGGATAGTCTTTCGCGCTAATCACCCGAAGACCGAGAAAGAAATCTCCGACTACAAGGCGCTGCTGAAGGAGAATCTTATCCGTCCCACCACCCTTGAAATATGGGTGATGAAAGCCGACGGTAGCAACAAGCGCCAAATAACAAACAACGGCAAGGCTAACTTTGCTCCTTTTTTCTTTCCCGATGGCAAGAGGGTCATTTTCGCATCGAACGCGGCCGATCCCAAGGGCAGAGACTTTGATCTCTACTCGATAAACATTGATGGAAGCGGGCTCGAACGAATCACCTTTAACCCGACATTTGACGGCTTCCCAATGTTCAGCCCGGACGGTAAGAAGTTGGTATTTGCCTCGAACCGACACGACAAGGTTCAGGGCGACACAAACGTGTTCATCGCGGATTGGGTGGAGTGATGCCCCGGAAGTGATGCGTGTCCCGAGTTTCGCGTGCGTTCGCCCACGCCCACCCTGGGCTACGCCTCACTCAGGGTATTAACACGATCTTCCCCAACGCACCTGGCTGGAGCACGGTCTCGTGAGCACGAGCGGCTTCGGCCAGCGGCATCTCTTTTCCCACAACCGGTCTCAGGGTACCGTTCTCCAGTCCCGCAACCAACCCTGCGTGAATGCTAGCCCGATCTTCTTCCGATGTGTTGAAGAGAGTCATTCCCAGTATGCTCAAATCGCGGGTCATTGCGGCCCGCGGATCGATTTCGATTCTCCCGCGACTGCCGATTATCACCACGCGCCCGTAGCGCGCCAGAACGGCGAGGTCCTTGTCCAGGTTCACGTTTGCCAGCATCTCCAGAATCACGTTGACACCCTTGCCGTTGGTCAATTCCGAGATCTTATCGAGGTAATCCGGCATTGTGTGATCGAGAACGTGGTGCGCCCCCTGCTCGATCACATTTGCGCGTCCCTTGTCGGTTCCGCCCGTAGCGATGACGGTCAGCCCTGCAGCCCGAGCGAGTTGAACCACAGCCGTGCCGACACCGCCGGTTGCCCCGTGTACAAGTACAACCTCGCCGGCTCGAGCCCCGCCGCGATGAAACAGCGCCCGATAAGCGGTCGCGTATGGAATGCCGATCGCCGCGCCCTGCTCGAATGTCAACTGAGGGGGTAAGCCGTGCACCTGCGATTCGGCGCACAAGGATTGGCCCGCGTAGGTGCCGCTGATTGCTCCGGCAACGTAAACGCTATCGCCAACTGCCACCCTGCGAACACCCTCACCGATCGATTCAATGACCCCCGCAGCGTCGGTCCCCGGGGTATATGGCAAGGGAGGCTTCACGGCGTGCCCCCCGGCTCTAATATAAGTATCAACCGGGTTTACGCCAATCGCCCGGATTCGGACGACGGCTTGACCCGGTCCTGCTGTCAGATCTGGAAGGTCTTCAAGCTGCATCACTGCAGGGCCGCCGAACTCGTGAACTCGAATAGCTTTCATAGTTTTCTCCGATTTTTGTATCCTAGGTATAGCACGCCGGTGGAGGCGTGTGAAGCAGACGCCGCAATTTGGAGTAGCAAAGAAACGCAGGCTTCGTATACAATACCCCCCGATCTGCAAGCAGCCACATCGCTGCTCTTCATATTACCCGGGCTCTCAGGTATGGTTCCGGGAAAAAAGGAAAGACAACTAAACGATGAGCTTCACACAAGTGCACACGAACGGTAACAAGGCAGAACAGGCAAAGTCGAATGGCGATCTTCGTCATGCTCACACCGCCGCTCCAGCTAATGGTGGCAAGTTGATTGTTCTTACGGCGCCGCTCACCGAGACGATCGACCACGCGGGTTATTTTATTCAAATGGGAATGGCCTCCATGCCTATATGGATGGAAGGCGTGCTGAATCGCAAGTATCCCAACTGGCGGGACGTCGAGTACAACGACGATGCTTCGGCTCGCTACATGCCCGCGGGCTGCCGGGTGCTTGAAGCGTCGCTCTTGCGTGAGTATTCGCCCGATGACATAGTCGCTTGCTATCCGGATGATCTGCACAAGTTCGTAGGACCAAAGACTCGCGTTGTGGCTGTCTCGACACACAACCCCCTGGGAGTGACGTTCGCTGCCGGCGTCTACACTTCCATCTTCGGCACATCAAAGATGCCCATCAACTCTCACTACTCGCGATTGATGTTTGAAAAGATAAAAACAAATCCCTATCGAGATAACTTCAAAGTCATCGTAGGCGGCTCGGGTGGTTGGCAGATCATCCAGACGAATCTCTATGAGGAGCTCGGAATCGATTGTATTGTAGAAGGCCGTAGCGAGTCCCTCGATACTCTCGATCTGTTTCGCAAAGCCGTTGCAGGTGAAGATCTGCCCCGCGAGGTGGAGGTAAAACACCCGACGGATCGCAACAGCATTCTCTTCCCGGACAAGCGAACCACGTTCGGAGTGGTCGAAATGACTACAGGTTGCGGTCGCCGCTGCCAGTTCTGCCTTCCTGACCTGAATCCTCAGATCGATCTTCCGAAGGACCAAATCATGAAAGCCGTTCGCTCGAACGTGCGCGAAGGCAACAAACAGATATCGCTCGCTACCGAAGACATGTTCATCTGGGGTCAGGTCCACACGGACATTCCGTTCTACTTCCCAAATCGCGAAGCGCTTCTTGAGCTCTATTCTGACATCGTAAACACACCGGGTGTCGATCAGCATGTGCTCAGCCACTGCACAATGGCGCCTGCTGTGGTCGATCCACTGCTGATCAAGAAGCTCTCGGAGATCTTGCTGCCGAAGAGCCCAATTCATCTGCCTTATCTCAGCTCGCATCCGCAGAAGAAGGCGCTTGTGCCGCTGATCGGCCTGGAGACTGCATCGCTACGCATGGCGAAGATGATCATGCCGAGCAAGGGAGTCCCGTTCTCAATCGAAGACTGGCCGAGCGTGGTCGTTCAAGGCCTGACCACCCTAAACGAGAACAACTGGTTCCCGGCGATGACCCTCATTGTCGGCAATCCCGATGAGACCGACGAAGACGTCAAGGCAACGCTTGATCTGATTTATGAAGTCGAGAGGCGCGGTCTGTTCGCATTCTTCATCCCGTCTATCTTTACTCCGTTGCACGACACGCGAATGGAGATGAAGACCGGCGTAACCGAGACGATGCAGCTTACGCCACTTCAATGGCAGCTGATGATGAAATGCTGGAAGATGAACCTCCGGCCGGGCCAGTATAGTTGGTGGGCCCCCACTGCGTGGCGCGTCGGCGCGATCGCGCTATGGATGTACAAGCTAAGAAAACTTAACGGCCCGAACTTCAAGTGGCCGCTTTTGATGTTTTCGAGCGCGATGTCCGAGAAGATGATGGGTCGAATGGGCAAGATCTATCTTGGTAAGCCACTCAAGATCAAGTCTCGCAAAGAGCTGCTTGCGGGGTTGAAGCCTCATTATCTGCAATACCTTCGAGAAGACAACGGCGATTTACCGGAGGGCTACGTGCCGCAGGTTCGGCGCAGTTCGCAAGCAGCATCGCTGGCCCTGCCGGTGCTCTCCTGACAACTCTTGAAGCGGTAAGTAGGCAACCACGGTGGAGCGGACCGTCAGGGCGCAAAGTCGGTCGGACGGCTTCGATGTTCCCGGAAAAAGGGCGCCGCCAGGAATACCCGGAGCTCAGCGCAATTGCCGAAAACCCACCCAAATTTTTTTTGCCCGCCTCGATCCGCATTTTGAGGTTGCAATTTGCACCGTGTCAACTTATCATTGCCGTCCCAGGCAGGTTTCTCTCGAAATTGCCAAGGCCCCGGTGCTGACGCTGCAAGAAGGCCAGCGAAGGCTTGATTAAGGGTCTGTGTTGCAGCATATCTTCCAAACTTCTAAAAGGGGATAGGACATGAATACTATGAAGATTAAGAAAGCGGTCTTCGCTGTGGTGTTTGCGCTTGCGGCAGCCGCCTTGGTAGTGCCGCTGATAGGGCAACGCGCCTCTGCAGCTGGACCGGCCTCGGCGTCCGGAGCGACTCGCTCGCGGATAAATGCTGCAGCTCCTGCGAGAGGGGGCGCAAGCACAATGCAGCAGGAGGGGCAACAGAGAGAAGCGTCAGGCGAAAGCCAGGAGATTGCAACCCAAGCAGGAAAGATATCGGCGGCGACGCTCAAAGCCCTGGGTCTGGATAGACGACTGCCAAAGGGCGTTAGTTCTTTAGAGGCGGGCCGCCGGCTGGCTGAGAAGCATTTCGGCGTTAGTGCCCGAGCGGTTCAGCCGGGTGACTCATCACACGCATTGAACGCGCCCCGCGCGACAAACAGCACTCAGGCGCGGAGCAAAAAGAGTGGCGCCGTTCAAGTGCAATCTGGTCAGCCGCGGATTCTTAATGCAACGAGCGCGCTCTCGGCAGCGTTGATGACGGCAATCGGAGGACGAGACAATCAGTTCTCAGAAGTCACCCTGATCGCGGACTGGGATGGCCGCGAAGATTGCGCGGCTGATCGAGAAGCTAAAGTAGATGATTTTTCCTTCGTGGAACCGGAAATCGATATGTCGCTCACACGAACCGCGATATCTGAGCATACGATAGCCAACGGATTTCTGGATAATCAATTCTACTATGGAGATTCGATTGGCAACTTCTGGGTCACGTTTGACCTCGACGGCGATGGACTGGTTGACGTCCCGAACCAGGTGAACATTCCTGAGTTGGTGAACACTGGCGCGTCGGACGGGTTTGCGCTTCTGAATCCGACCGCCAACGACTGTATAGACGACCAGGTGGCGGTTACTGGAATAGCCGTCAATCCAGTCGCAGACCTCGGTGACTTCGGGTTGTGTGGGATCGTAGGAGAAGTAACCTACGTATCGGTATTCGACAGCGAGGGCTGTGCGGCCAATGCGGCCAATCAGCCAATCCGTACCCGGATCTTCGCGTTTGCCACGTTTGAAATCGGAGGCTCGGTGTTTTCCGGAGGCGCGCGTCAGATACTGCGGAGCCAGTTCTCAAACATCGCGGGCGTGGCAGTAGATGACGACGGGAGCCTGTACTATCAACTCGTGGATCTGATCACGTTCAGCGGCGCCGCAATCTTTAAGGCCACCGAGATATGCCGCACTGTGGCAGGCTGCGACAACAATGTGCCACCCGAAGGTGGAGGAGGAAAGGCACAAGCGCCCGCGGTTCTTGGTAACCCCCGGATAAATCGGGTGATCAGCTTGATTCCCACGTCAAGTTCACTCAGCAGCACGACGGTCCTTAGCAACTCGAGCGTGCGAAGCACGAATTATGGAGGGGGATTGTCCTCGCTCTACGGCAACATCGTTAGTTTGGCGACCGGATCCTGCAACGTTTTATATGCGGCGGTGTCGAGGTCGTTTGTGTCGGGAGATGTGAGCTTCGAGCAGTTGACCGAGGGACTGTTTCCGGCTCCGACCCAGTTTGGGGCTGCTGGGACGCCGTCGATGATAATCAGTTTTGCCGATTGCTCCGGCGCATTTGACGTTTGTTCCGGGGAAGCGACCGGTTCGGTGAATATCAATGTAGGCGGGACACTGCCGGTCGCGGACGGGTTCGCTGATGTCGGGCAAAGTGGTCTGACGCGAACGGCCGGGGTGAACAACTTCCGCCTCTTCGTGTTGGGTAACGGGCCGGATTTGAGGCCCGCGGCAGGTGGGACAGCGGTTGTCCCCGGTACGCCTTCGACCCTGTTGAAAGTGGATATGCAGATCGATTACTCACTCTATTCTGGTCTGGTGACTAACGAACAGGATACAGTGTTTGTGATATCTGGCGGCACTCCGGCGGGGATAGGCAAGAACCCGAGCCCGATGCTGGGTGAAGTGTTGTGCTTCGAGGATGGGTGTCCGGCGGACCGTCGCGCCGACTTTGTCGATCTTCGCGGCGATACCCTACCAAATCCGCCGGCTTCGGGTGGAAACGTAGGCGATGGGGACAGTGACCGGTTCGATCATATTTTCTACCAGGCGCCTTTGGATCAATTGACGCTGACTCCCGCGGGCCTTGCTGGATTGGCACGCGGATTCCTGCGCTATACCAACCGGTTGGCAGTTGTTCCGCTAAGCCCGGGAGTGACGCTGGGCAATACTCAGGATGTTCAGGGTGATGACGACACGACCACTGCGGTGGTGTTGTTTGAGAACCTGGATCCTGGGCATCAGGTGGCAGGAGGAGACGATCAGAATACGCCTTTCAGGGGTGACGATGATGATGGAGCGGGGACACCTCCGGTTCCAGGGCCGTTGTCTGGCGGGTTTGAGTTTGTATTTGGCGGCCCAGTGGGCGCCCCTGGTTGCGTGTGGAACGGGCTGTTTATCAACTCGAACGGCAGCGTCACGTTTGGCGATGGTGACACATCCTTCGTGCCGAGTGTGCCAGACTTCCGCGTCGGCCTGCCCAAAATCGCTCCGGCATGGACGGACTTGAATCCGTCGGCAAGGTCAGCCAACACCTGTACTTTCCCAGTACAGGCATTGGGATTTGCGAACATCAATGCGTTCAAGGTTAGATGGATCAACGTACCGCAATTTGGCAATGAGATTTGCACAGGCGCCGGCCTTGCCGGAGCATCCAATACATTCTCGGTGACGTTGTATGACGACGGCACGGGCATTGACGAGAACGCAAACCAGCCGTTGAATCCAGCTAACCCGATTGGCAATAACGCGGTGCCTTTTGATCTTCAGGAAGGCCCGACGGATCTTCGATACACGCGAGAACCAAACACGGGAGTGATAGTGGGATGCTCGCCGAGGCCTGAAGGAAGCGGGTTCATCATCTTCGATTTCTGCCGTATGGATCTGCTGGGGACTGCTGCCCAACCGGTTCTCACAGGATACTCGATAGGGGGGTTGAATCCGCTGAATCCGCCGGGGTTGTGCGAGATCAACCTGTCGAAGGCGGCAGCGGCAGCGGATACGAATCCGTTTGGAGTGCTGACGGATACAAACGGGGAGACGGCGAACATCTGCGCCAACTGCTGCATAGGAGAAGGCACGGAGCCGACGCTGTTTGAGTTCTTCAACGAAGGGCTGACGGCAGGGACAGGGTCCGGAGGCGAAGTAACATTTGCGCGACCGGACTTTGATCTGCGATTTGAAGGAAACGACTCGGTGCTGTGTTCGAGCGCGCGGCAACGAGATCTGAATCGGGGGCGAGTGTGCTTGTACGGGGTAGGATGTGCGCCGCCGCCGAATCCGGCGTGTCTGTCAGTGGTGCCAGGGACGTTTGTGACGAACCCGACGACGACCGGGATTATCAACGCGCTGTGCGCGGTGCAGTTGAATCTGGTTGGATGCGGGTTCTATCCGAACGAAGTAACGACGATCTGTCAGGGATTCCAGACAGAGACGGGTATACCGCTACAGAGACCGGGGAAGACGGTGACGACGGCAGCTACGCTGGCGTGCGACACGAACGGCGACGGTATAGCGGAAGCGGTGATAGTGTTGACGGGAGTGACGCCGGTGAATTGCAACCTGGTGAGGGCGACAGCGGCAGTGCTGGCGAGCGCGCCAGGGACGGCGTTCCCGGATACGTGCTGTGGAGGGAACGGAATAATCACGGTGACGACAGCGTTCAGTGCAGGAGACAACAACGTGTTTGGTCCGTTCACGCGGACGTCAGTATGCACGTTGGCATTGGGGGCGAGAGCGCCGGTGGTGTACAGCATAACCCCGTCAAACGGGAACTGTGCATTACCATCGCAGGATCTGCTGATCTCCGGAGCGTGCTTCTGCTATAGCTCTGTAGGGGGGACCACGGTACAGAACGTGACAAGCGTGATCTTCCAGGATAAGGCGAATCCGGCGAACACGGTGACGGTGGGATTAAACCCGTCAACGAGTGGACAGGTGAAGATAGTGACGTGTCAGTTGCTGGATGTGGAGGTGAACTTCACATCAGCGAACGCAGGGAAGACGTTCCTGGTGTATGTGACAGGGCCAAACGGGTCGAGTCGAAACCTGGCGGCGGCAGTAGCGGGAGCGCCGGCAGGATGTCCGTTGGGTAACGAGCAGGGATTCCAGGTAACATTCGCCTGCAACAGCTCAACGACGCCGCCACAGGGACCGACACCAGACATCGCAGTGGTGACCGGATGCCACCTGGATCGTCAGGAGACGGGACAGTTCTTCCTGGATGTAACGGGAACGGGCATCAAGGAAGGAGCAATAGCGACGGTGGGAGGAGTGACACCGAAGAAGATCAAGGTAGTAGAGGTGTCACCGGGAACGACCAACCCAACGAAGCTGAGGCTGGTGAAGAAGATCTGCAACGGGCTGCCAGGGAACGTGATCATCACGAATCCAGGGCCGAACGGAGCAGCGTCACAGCCGTTCAACTGCACGGAGCGATGCCCGGCGGACTAAGCTGGGAGTAAACAAGGACAGGCGCAGGTGAAGAGGGAGACCTGTTCACTGAGCCTGCGAAGCAGAGGAGGGTCACAACTCAGTGGCCCTCCTCTTTTTGTTGGCGTCGGGGGGCGGTACACCCACCAAATTACTCTCGGCTACGACTATTTTGCAGCTGAACGCGCTCAGGAGGAAGCCAGCATAGCGTCCATCGCGAGCTGGCGATTGACGTTCCGGGGCAACGCCAGAAACACCTGCTCGATTCGATCGGTCCAACGCGTGATCTGTTCGACCGACAGGCTTTCAGCGACACCAGCCAATCTATCCACGATATCCTCATTAATCAATGAGTCGGTGGTCTCGCCGATCTTCAAGTGAAACAGGTCGCGCAAGATGACCATCAACGCATCGAGGTGTTTCTCAAACCCGTCTTTGTCGATCTTCTTCCCCAGATACTCGGCGACGTTCAGGAGCTTAATGCTATCCCGCGAAAACGCGAGCGTCTCGACGAGCTCCACAAGCAGGGTCCGCATCGCGGCATACTCGGCGAGATCTATTGCAATTGCACGGCCTATGCTCCCGCCTGCGAGGCGCGCCCTCAGCCGCGCCTCCTCCGAGGCCATGTTGGTCGCGCAAAGGTGTTGCTCGATCTCAGCGGGCCTAAGCGGTGCGAAGCTCAACATCAAACATCGGGAACGAATTGTATCGAGCAGCGAGAAAGGCTTCGCGGTGATGAGAACCAGCAGCGACGTATCGGGAGGCTCTTCAAGTGTCTTCAATAGCGAGTTGGCAGCCTCGTGACGGAGCCATTCGGCATCATCGATAATGAATACGCGGCGGCGGCCTTCGTAGGGGCGAAACTGCGCTTGCTCAGACAGTACGCGCGTCTGCTCGACCTTGATGAATTGACTCCTGGAGTCCTTCTTGATTGAAGGGTCCTTACTTTCACGGAGAATAGTTCGGACATCGGCGTGCTCATCGCGCGCGATCTTGCGGCAGGGCAAGCACTCCCCACAAGCGTCCCCCGTCTGTGGATTCTCGCAGTTCAGGGCCTGAGCGAGGGCAACTGCAAATCGATGTTTGCCTACCCCGCGAGGCCCGGCCATCAACAAAGACTGTCCTATGCGTCCTTCGGCTACCGCGCGCCGGAGCAGCGTCTTTATCCGTTCATTGCCGATGAGTGTTGCGAGGGGCATAGAAGTCAGCCAGAAGTCAGAGGTCAGAAGTCAGAGGTCAGAAGTCAGAGGTCAGAAGTCTGGAGTCTGGACTCTGTCTGAAGTCAGAAGTCTGAAGTCTGAAGTCTGACGTCAGCAGTCAGAATACAGTATTTGTCATCTTGCGATAAAGCGGATTGCGAAACTGACGCAACTCAACAGCTCAGTCTACGAACGATCGACCTCTGACTTCTGCGGTCTGACTTCCGACTTCTGACCTCTGACTTCCGACTTCTGACTTCTGACTTCCGACTTCTGACCTCTGACTTCCGACTTCTGACCTCTGACTTCCGACTTCTGACCTCTGACTTCCGACCGCAGATCGTGTATCCTCAAGCCTGTGCTAAAGACTTTTCTCGAATCAAGGCTGTTGAAATGGAAGCGGCTTGAGGAGCTGACCGCTCGGGTCTCACGTCTGCGCTTGAGAAACCTCTCCGGGGATGAGGTTCGCGAGTTTGGGCAGCTGTATAGGCGAACGGCAGCCGATCTGGCGGTCGCGCGAGAGGAGGTAACCGACCAGCGTCTGGTGAATTACCTGAATTATCTGGTTGGGCGCGCTCACGGGGCAATTTACCGCAGCGAGTCGTCAGGCTTTGGCGTGTTCGTTTCGTTTTTCCGGTACGAGTTCCCGGCGGTCTTTAGAAAGACGTTTCCATACACATTCACTGCCTTTTTGACGTTTGTTCTGGCTGCGGGATTTGCAGCCGCCGCCTGCCTGATGGACGAAGGGTTCGCGGATCGAATTGCGCCTCAGTTGAGGCAGGACATCGCGAATCATCACAACTGGACCGAGTCCATCAACGGATCGAACCCCCTCGCGTCCACCTCGATCCAGGCCAACAACATAACGGTTACTTTTCTTGTCTTCGGAAAGGGAGTGCTTGCCGGAGTCGGCACTCTCTGGGAGCTGGTCAGGAACGGACTGCTTCTTGGCATGGTGATGAGCTTGTGTTTTCGTTATCGCTTTTGGGAGATTCCGATATTCATTTCAGCCCACGGCGTAATAGAATTGACGGCGATTTTCATCGCAGGAGGAGCAGGCTTGTTGATCGGGAAGGCGCTCTTGATGCCGGGCGATCTACGACGCATCGACGCCCTGGTCGAGAATGGGGGGCTTGCAATCAAGCTGATACTCGGTTGTATACCGATGTTGTTGATCGCAGGATTGATCGAAGGATTCATCTCGCCCGCGCACGTTCCGGCCGCGTTTAAGTTTTCGGTGTCGGCGGCGAGTGCGCTCGTGATGACCGTGTATTTTCTAAAGGCCGATTCGAGGCCGCAATGACAGACTGACGTAATACCTGGATTCTATTGTTCCCTGTTTAGAGTGCTGGATGATGAGGGACGACCTCGTACAGGCGTTGCCGCATCGGCTTCCAGACTGCAACGCGTGCATGGAACGCGGTGCGGGAGGACGAATCGATCCAGTAGCTTCCGGTCAGCCACGCTCACAACAACCCTCGCTCTTTCACCGCCAGGTACTGATTCACCAACTCAAGCGACAGTCTTCCCGCAGGAACGTCCAACGCAAGCCCACCCGCATGACGAATACGCATCAATGCCTCTTCGCGCTGGCGCAGAATCTCTTCGGCGACTGCCTGGCGATAAACATCACTGGATGTGGCCGGCTTGGCGCGAACCAGTTCTCTAAGGTCTGTATCCCCGATCGTGATTATGAGAGGTAGGTGTCGGGGGATGAGTTGCGATGTATGCGCGAGCAACTCGGCGGACGCATCTCGATCAACCAGATCGGTGAGGATCACGACCAGAGAGCGCTTTTTGCAATTCGCACCGAAGAAGTTAAACGCCCGCTTGTAGCTCGGCTCGATCATCTGAGGCTCGAGGCTGTAGAGCGCTTCCATCAAGCGATTGATCTGATCGCGACCCCGGCGAGGCGGCAGGTAGCTCACCACTCGCCGCGAGAAGGCGACCAGACCCACGTTGTCGCCCCCGGCGGCCGCCACATAAGCGATCGACAGAGTAGCGTTGACAGCGTGGTCCAGCTTCGAGAGCTTTCCTATGCGCGCGGTCATCAATCGGCCGGTGTCCAACAGCACAACGATGTTCTGGCTGCGCTCGATCGTGTACTGCCGAGTGATGACCTTGCCGCGCCGCGCGGTTGCCGCCCAGGATATGTGGCGAATCTCGTCCCCGATGACGAACTCGCGTAGCGATTCGAATTCACGGCCTTGCCCGCGTATTCGCATCCGCCGAAGCCCCGGCTCCGGCCGCCGGTTCCGATGAGCGTAGATTTCGTGCTTCCTGGCTTCGCGGATGTCCGGGTAGACCTTTACATCGGTTGTGGTCGGATAGGTGATTTGGTGCCACACCAGCCCCAAACGAGTGCGAAATCGGAGCACCGTGTTGCCGAAATTGTATTTACCCCGAGCGGTCGGCAGCAGGGCATATCGCCACGAACGCGAGCGCCCAACTGGAATTGTCAATTGAGCCTCGCGAGGGCTCAGGAGCTCCATCTGAGGCGGGTACTCGTCCTTGACGATGAACGTCACGTTGCGGCGCGAGCGATTCACAATTCTGATCGTGACCTCGTTCTCCGCGCCCATGGCGAAGCGCTCTTCCATAATACGCTCGACTCGGAACGCTTCAGGTCTCTCTGCATTCAGATGATCCGCCAGGGCGGCAACAATCAACGCGAAATCGTAAAGCAACGTAACATACAGCGCTCCAAGGCTTATCCACCCAACTGACAGCAGCCCAAGCCCGGCGGCGAGCAGTATGAAGAATCGCGCTGCGAAAACGAATCTCAAATCACGTAGTCCTCGTCGATGCTTCCGTCCGCCAGAGTCCCAAACAGGTCAGCAACCGTGCGGAACTGGGCGATGGTGAAAACCGCCGCGCGAATCTGATAAGGAAGATTGAAACGCGCGAGCGCATCGTCGGCGGAGATCCACACTTCTTCATCAACTTCTTCGGCATTCAGACTGGTGTTGAATTCACTGCCAGCGGGATATGCAAACGTCAGCATGTGATAAACAGGTCCCGCGTGTGCACTGGTATGGATGTTCCTCAACGGAACCAGAAGCTGCGTATCTATCTCGACCCCTATCTCTTCCTGCACCTCTCGCCGCGCGGTTGCTCTTATGTCGGCGTCCTCCGGATCTACTCTGCCCCCGGGAAAAACAAACGCGCCCGGATAGTAGCGAAAATGGGCCGGACGCCGGCTCAAGTAAACTTCAATCCCTTCGAGGGTGTCCCTCACGAAAGCTACGGCGGCGGCCGGAATTGGTTCGTCGTGGTCTCTCATAAACGAACCGCCAAAAGGCCCTGCGCTAAGGCCGTCGCGCTCCCCATGCGTTGCTCTCAAGCCATTGCTCTTGCGACACGAAAGGGAACTGGTACAGCCTCGACCGCTCGCCAAGAAAAAACTTGTCCCAGGTTGATCGGTGGAACGTCTCGTGAAGTCCGGGCAGAGCGCGCCCCTCTGTTGATTTGAGAAACAGGCACAGTCGCAAGAACCACGCTGAATAGCTACAAACCCGAATAGATTCTGGAAACGCGCCGCGGTTTTTCGAATCAGCGGGCTAGAGCGACGATTTTCTCGGCTGCGTCTTTCATCCCGGAGGCGGAAACGAATCCCAGGCCCGACTGCTCGATGACCTCGCGGCCCTTCTCTACGTTTGTGCCTTCGAGGCGAACCACGACAGGGACTTCGACACCAATTTTCCGAGCGGCCGCAACAACTCCGGACGCGACCATATCAGTGCGCACGATCCCGCCAAAAATGTTGATCAACACCGCGCGGACATTCTTATCCGAAAGCAGAATCCTAAAAGCGCTCTCGACCCGCTCCTGCGAAGCGCCGCCGCCGATGTCCAGGAAGTTCGCGGGCTCTCCACCGGCAAGCTTGATGATGTCCATCGTCGCCATGGCCAAACCCGCGCCGTTCACCATGCAGCCGATGTTGCCGTCGAGCTTGATGTAGTTGAGATCGTGCTTTGAGGCCTCGATCTCCAGCGGCTCTTCTTCATCAAGATCGCGCAACTCGGCATAGTCCTTGTGACGGAACAACCCGTTGTCATCGAAGGTCAGCTTCGCATCGAGCGCGTACAACTGGCCGTCCTCGGTGAGAAGGAACGGATTGATCTCGGTGAGCGATGCGTCCAGATCAACGTAGGCGCGGTAGAGGGCGGTCATGAACCTCACCGCCTGGTTCACAACTTCTTTTGGGAGGCCGATGCCGAATGCGAGCTTACGTGCCTGAAAGGCTTGAAGGCCGACTGCCGGATCGATCACTTCCTTGAGGATCTTTTCAGGCTCATTGGCCGCGACCTCCTCGATTTCCATCCCTCCAGCTGATGATGCCATGAACACCAATCGCGAGAGCGCTCTATCCAGGACGATCCCGAGATAAAACTCCTGCTTGATCTTGAGCCCTTCCTCGATCAAAACCGTGCGAACCTTGCGGCCCTCTGGACCGGTTTGATGAGTGACCAGAGTCATTCCCAGAATGCTTCGCGCGATTTCGACTGCTTCGTCGAGCGAGCGGGCTAGCTTTACGCCGCCGCCTTTCCCGCGCCCTCCGGCGTGAATTTGCGCCTTGACGACCACCGGTAGACCGAGTTGCTCGACTGCCGCCGTGACCTGATCTTGATGGGTGACGACGACGCCTTGCGGCACGTTCACTCCATATTTGGCAAGAAGCCGTTTGCCCTGATATTCGTGGATTTTCATTGATGGTCTAATCCCGTCGTCCGCCGCACATGGTCTTCAACCCATTCCGTTGCCACTGACCACCGGCTCCCGCTTAGTATTCCCGCTACTGCTGCCCGGTGATGCTTGCGCGGTTACGTATGGTGAAGACATAAACGCCGCTCGAGAAGCTGCCCATGTAGACTCGATCCCTTTCGAATGGATCAAAAGTCAGAGTCCACACTCGGTTCGACGGGAGCTCAGAATCTATTCGCTCCCAAATGTAGCCTTTGTCAAGCGAGCGGTAAACCCCGCCGCGCGAATACTCGGCCGCCATCACTTCATCAGGGTTCGTCGGGTTGATCACCACGGAAGTGAAATCCCCTGAGGGCAGTCCGCCGCCCCGTCTCACCCATGTGCGGCCGCCGTTGGTCGATCGAAAGATATTCTGGTTGGTGCCGACTATTATTACCTGCGCGTCACGAGGATCCTGAGAGATGGCTTTGACGGACACATCGCTGGGTCCTCGCTCAGCGTGCTGCCAGGACTGGCCCCCGTCATTCGAAATAAACAACCCTTGTTTGGTTCCGGCAAGTATTTTTCTTGGCGTATCCTTGTGTGTTGAAACTGAGAAAACCGGAGCGCCTGATGGATAGCCGTCTATCGAGATGCTCTGCCACCCTCTCGTATCGTCAAAGGTCTGGTAGAGCCCGTCCATTGTGGCGGCCAGCAGCGCACCGTGCCCCTCTGCATCGACGAAGCTGGTGATGTCGTCGACCTGCCTCATCAACTGAACGAATCCCGGTGCGAGAGCGGCCTCGACCGCGGGCTTCTCTTTCTTCGCAGGCCGCTTCCTAACTGGTTTCGGTTTTCTGGACTTCTGAGCTGTTGACCGTTTTGACGCTGCGATAGTCTGATATCGGCCCATCGAGGTTGGCGACCAGTTAGAGCTGGCACGCGTTGAACGCCTGCCTCGCGCTGGTGGCTTCTCGACTTTCTTGATTTGTTGAACTCCAACGAACGCCCAGGTCGCGCCTCGGTCGTTCGAGCGGTAGACTCCGGTGTTGGTGCCTGCGTATATCGTGCTCGGGTTATCGGGCATCTGGTAGAAGGCGTAGACGTCCCGTCCAGCGAGACCCGTTGAAGAAGGCTGCCAGGACTCGCCCCCGTCTGACGAAGCGAATACGCTTCCCCCGGTGCCATCGTTGAAAACGCTCGCGAGCAATCGCCCGTTCTCGGTCGCGTCGGGCATGATGGCAAGCACGTGACGGTGGATGAATCCAGTGTTCGACTCGGTGAAGTCGGTGCCAAGGTTCTCAGATATTCTCACGCCGAAATCATCGGTGCCGATAATCACGCGGTCGGGTTTGTCTGGCGTAACAACAATCGACCGGATTACCAGCGACTTTGACGTCAGCAGCATCCATCGTTTGCCGCCGTCTTTTGATCGCCACAAGCCTTCACTTGTTCCGGCAAATATCACGCTTGGATTGGTAGGATGGGGAAGGAGTACATAAGTACGGCGAGCGCTGAACGGTATGCCGGGAAACTTGAACCACTTCTCACCAGCATTCATTGAGCGATAAACGCCGCTGCAGGCATTGACGTAAACTGTATTCGGCTGATCCGGATCGACGGTGATCCCAAAAACATCCGAGTCATTGATCATGCCCGCGATTTGATTACCCGTTTGTTTCCAGGCGATGCCACCGTCGGTTGTTTTCCACGGCAGATGCCAGGTGCCGGCGTAAATGATGTTGGTATCTCGAGGATCGATTGCCACTGACTCTATGTTCCGAATCTCCCTGTCGCCGACTGGAGAAATTCGCTCCCAATTCTCGCCAGCGTCGGTTGACCGAAAGAGGCCGTTGAGATTCGGATCGTCATTCGCGCTACCGGCGATAAGAAATCTCGAATCGGATGGCGCGATTGCGATCGAGCGAATCGACAATTTCCTGGTACCGCCGAGGAGTTTCCAGTGTTGCCCGCCATCCGTGCTTTTGAAGACCCCGCCCTCTTCGTCGCGGGCGACCGCGTAGACGCCCGCGTAGAGCGTCTGGGGGTCCCGAGAATCGATGACGATGTTATCGACTGAGAGCCCGCGTCTATCGAGCCCCGGCTTGAGCCGCCGCCAGGAGTGAGCCCCGTCGGTCGACATGAAAATCTGCCCGTCCGCCGTGCCGAGGTAGAACACGTCTGAGTCCGCGGGAGACGCCACAAGTACCCGCACGTCCCCGCCCCAGGGCCCGGTCACCTCCCACTGCCGCACTTCATTTCCGGTTGTTTCCGAGGACACTACCCGAGACGCGTTGTCGCTGCGCACCACGGCAGTCAAAGCGCACACGAAGAACAGAGTGAGGATGGGAAGCAAGCGATTGAGTTTCATTGCTTGACGGTACTCCTTGGTCAACCGAACTGCTAAATCTCTGCGCTTCGCTGGCCCAGAGCTTTGAACTGATTGAATCTTAGTCCACGCGAAGACTATACAATAGCCTCAGGTGCGATTCCAACAGAACCGCAAAAGAGAGGACATATTGGCTTTGATTTGTGTCCGTTGCTTCGCCTTGTAGGGGCCTTTTACGCCTTGTGCGACACTTCGAGGGAGTAGCCTTTGCTTTGGGGCCGCGTCCGTGGGCACCTCGCCAGACACGCCGCCCAAAGCCAAAGCGACTTCCGGATCTACTCGACGACCCAGGTCTCGCCGCTGTTGATTAGCTTTTCGAGGTCTCCGGGACCCATTTTCTCGGTTGCTGTTTTGAGCTGTGCCGCGAGCATGTCCTCGTAGGTCGCCTTGGTGACGTCGCGAAAGACGCCGATCGGAACGGGATAGTCCGGGTACTCCATCCGCGCAAGCATGTAGGCCAGATACGAGTCGGGCGCTTTCTCGTTGTGTGTTATCAAATCGGACTCGCTGACGCCGTCTCCCAGGTCCACGACTTCCAGATGCATGTCACGTTTGCGCATCCGAATACCCCGGTTGTGTTCCTTACCAAACACCAGCGGCTTGTCGTGGTGGAGTTCGATCATAGCATCGTCTCGTACGCCGCGGTCGGTGAACATGTCAAATGCGTGGTCGTTGAAAATGTTGCAGTTCTGGAAAACCTCAACGAACGAAACACCCTTGTGGCGCATTGCGCGTTCAACGACCGATTGAAGATGCGAAGTGAACGTATCAACGGAGCGTGCGACAAACGTCGCCTCGGCTGCGAGCGCGACCGAAAGCGGATTGAGCGGGTAGTCAATCACCCCATACGGAGTCGACTTTGTTATCTTGCCGAACTCCGAAGTTGGCGAGTACTGGCCTTTTGTTAAGCCATAGATTCGGTTGTTAAACAGGATAATGTTGATGTCCAGATTGCGGCGGATCATGTGGATCAGGTGGTTTCCGCCTATTGACAGTGCGTCTCCGTCGCCGGTTATCACCCAGACAGACAGTTCAGGATTGGACGCTTTGATCCCGGTGGCAATCGCCGGTGCTCGCCCGTGGATGCTATGAAAGCCGTAGGTATTCATGTAGTAGGGAAAGCGGCTCGAGCAGCCGATACCGGAGACGAAAACGGTGTTTTCGCGCTTTATGCCGAGTTCGGGCATTACCTTTTGGATCTGCGCGAGTATCGAATAGTCGCCGCAGCCGGGGCACCAGCGAACTTCCTGATCTGAGACAAAGTCCTTTCGCGTCAGCTTAACTGGTGGTGCGGCGGAAGAACTGCCCCCGTTTGTTGGAGTGATCGAATCTGTGCTCATAGTTATTCCCCTCAAAACACGGAGCCCCTAAGCCACAAAGCTTCAGGCGACTCTTTTCATTTCGTCCGTCTTATCTCAATCCTCGTATAGCTCATTCATCTTTGCAATCAGCTCGCTGATCTTGAACGGCTTGCCTTTGACCTTCGGGAATGAAACCGCAGGCACCAGGTAGCGGGCGCGCAGCAACATCGCAAGCTGGCCGAGGTTCAGCTCGGGTATCAGAACCCGATCAAACCGTCCCAGGATCTCTCCAAGATTGCTGGGGAACGGATTGAGATAGCGAAGATGAACGCTGGAGACCGATTTGCCTCTCCTCTGCATCTCCTCAACCGCTGATGTAATCGCGCCGTAGGTAGATCCCCAGCCGATCACGAGCAAGCGTCCGTGTGACTCGCCAAACACTTCGAGGTCCGGGAGGTCGAAGGCGATTCGTGCAACCTTCTCCGCGCGTGTCAGAACCATATGCATATGGTTCTCGGGATCGTACGAGACGTTGCCGGTTATGTCTTCCTTCTCGATGCCGCCGATGCGATGTTCCAACTCCGGCGTACCCGGCACCGCCCACGGTCGCGCAAGAGTTCGCGGATCGCGATCGTACGGGTTGAACCCTTTGGGCTCAGTCGTAAGCTTGATCTCGAATTTAGGCAGTTCGTCCATCGCCGGAAGTCGCCAGGGTTCGGCGCCGTTGGCAAGATAGCCGTCCGACAAGTAAATCACCGGAAGCATGTGCTTTGTCGCAATTCGAAACGCTTCAACCGCCATCTGAAAGCATTCGGACGGTGTAGCGGGTGCCACTATCGCAACGGGACACTCGCCGTTTCTCCCAAACATCGCCTGAAGCAGATCTGCTTGCTCAGTTTTGGTCGGTAGGCCGGTGGATGGACCGCCTCTCTGCACGTCGATAATCACAACGGGGAGTTCGGTCATCACAGCGAGACCAATAGCCTCGCTTTTTAGCGCCAGGCCCGGACCGCTGGTGCCCGTCAATCCGAGATTTCCGGTGAACGCCGCGCCTATGGCCGCGCACATAGCCGCAATTTCGTCCTCAGCCTGAAAGGTCTTAACTCCGAAATTCTTGTGAATAGCAAGCTCGTGCAGGATGTCGGATGCCGGTGTGATCGGATAGCTGGCATAAAACAAAGGCCGTTTTGCAAGCACCGACGCTGCTACGAACCCCAACGCGGTCGCTTCGTTTCCAGTGATGTTGCGGTACTTGCCGGGAGCGATGGCGGCGCGACGCATTCGGTAGTGAGTCGTAAAGATCTCAGCCGCCTCGGCATAAGCAAATCCGGCTTTCAACGCAGTCAAATTCGCTGTCTGGAGCTCGCGCTTCTTAAACTTGCTTTCGATCCATCGCTGGGTCGGTTCCAGTGGCCGGTCATAAAGCCAGTACATCAACCCCAATGCCCAGAAGTTCTTGCAGCGGTCGATATCCTTTGGCGGGAGCTTCACCGCGTCGCGCAGAGCAGCCCGGTTCAGCGTGCTGATCGGAAGCTTGAAAAGGCGATACCCACTCAGGCTGCCGTCTTCGAGCGGGTTCACCTGATAACCAGCCTTCTTCAGGTTGTTTTCACTAAAAGCGTCAGTGTTGGTAATCAAAATTCCGCCCGGCTCGAGATCTGCAAGGTTGACCTTTAGCGCGGCGGGGTTCATCGCAACCAACACATTCGGCTCGTCGCCCGGCGTACGTATCTCGTGGTTCGAGAAATTCAACTGGAACCCTGAGACGCCAGGCAGAGATCCGGCGGGCGCGCGAATCTCGGCAGGGAAGTCGGGCAACGTCGAAATGTCATTGCCGACGACCGCGGTCGTGTTGGTGAACTGCGTCCCGGTCAACTGCATGCCGTCGCCGGAGTCACCCGCGAAGCGTATGGTCACCGTTTCTACTTCTTCGAGGTGTTTCAGTTCTATGTTGTCGAGAATCGTTGTTGATTCCATGATTGCTTGTCCTATTGTGAGAGAGGATCGGGGCAGCTCATCTCTCGGGTATCCAGCCTAGCTCTTTGAAGTGTCGTCCAAAGTCAAAATTCTACACAAGAACATGTGACAACGCAAAGCTGTGGAGTTGAACCGCTCATGTGCTGGGACTCGATCGCCTTCCTGGCCTCAAGGTCGGCAAGCGTATACGGCATAACGCCAGATTTCGATCGTAGGTGCAAGGCGGGCGCACGCGAGGCCAACGCCAGATTGCCAGTTTCAGAGTGAGTAAGGAAGGCTTGCCCCGCTGGCTTCGGGATACTACCATCTCACCGCCTACCTGATCCGAGTAGCTTTCTCTTGGAGTCGCTTTGACATTATCCACCAAGAGCTCAAGCTTCTATCTCTTATCGCGGATAGTCATCGGATGTCTTCTGTTGGCGGCGTGCGGGGAGCCGAAGCGCGTCTTGACGGTCGAACAAGTAGACGAACTCATTCGGAAGCAAGTACACACTGGATCCACCAAGGCAGAGGTCGTGGCATTTCTTCAGGCTCTAAGAATTGGCTCCCTCGAAATTACCTACAGCAACCACTTCATTGTCCCTATTAATTGTTTTCGGCACATTATCTCTAAGAAAACACCTCTCTTGATGCGCCCGAGGTTTTTCTCTTATCCGATGCTGCTCAGTCCATGGACAGGTTTTTCAAGATGAAGAGGCGACGGTGCCGGGCTTGCATCAATTCGGCAATTTTGTTCAATCAGTCGAATTGCCGAATTGGAAGCCCGGCACCATCCAATTTCACCATCTGTTTTTGAGCCTTTCGCAATCCAGAAGACATCAAGAAAACAAAAGTTGGCCGACGGCGTTAGCACTCCCCGCTGTGAATCCCGCCTTCATGGTTGTGACGGGAAAAAGCGCTTCGGACCTCTCCGTCGGAAGTGTCGACGCCGGCCAACGAGCGGAAACGATGAATTTCTCGAGACCGATCAAGTTTGAGACGCTCGGGGTAGCTGCCAGACAACGGGAATAAGAGCCGAGGAGGGCAACAAAATGTACCAGCAACACTATCAATTGTTATTCGGTTCACGTAAGCGGCGGCGCTTCTCCGCATCAATGTCGCTGTTCTGCATCGTGCTTCTCGCGTCGGTGTGGGCAAATGCCGCTCAAGTTGAAAACAGGCACTCAAAATGGAGCACGACTGGCTCCCTCGGAATCGGACGGTTTGGCCACACATCAACTCTTTTGGCAGACGGCAAAGTTCTGGTGGCCGGCGGCGTGGTCTGCGTCTCGGGCTGCACTGAGTTTCGCAGCGCCGAAGTGTATGACCCCGCCACGGGCGCTTGGGACACAAACGGTGACTTGACTGTGCCGCGTCGCGGGCATGTCGCGGTGAGGCTGCCAAGCGGAGTTGTGCTGGTCGCAGGGGGACGTGCCGGGACGTCGACGTGGAACACTGCGGAACTCTTCGACCCCGACACCGGCGTCTGGAGTGTCACGGGTAATCTATCTTCGGCGCGGGCGTATGCAACGGCTGTTCTCCTTCAAAACGGCCAGGTATTGGTGGCCGGAGGGCTAAGCGCTAGCGGCGCATCGCTTGACACCGCCGAGCTATTTGACCCTGCCACTGGTTTGTGGAGCGCCACGGGAAGGATGAGCTTGTCGCGGGAATTTCACACCGCGACGCTGCTTTTAGACGGGAGGGTGCTAGTCGCTGGCGGCTACGGTTTGTCTGGCGCCACAGATATTCTTCGAGCAGCCGCCGAACTCTACGACCCCGCCTCGGGACGCTGGACTACCACAGGCAGCCTTTCGACGGCGCGCTTTGCTCATACCAGCACCCTGCTGGCGAGCGGGAAGGTGCTCGTCACCGGCGGCAACGGGCTTACTTCGGCGAGCTTTGACACGGCCGAACTCTATGATCCGGCGAGCGGCCTCTGGAGCGCGACCGGTAAGTTGACCATACCCCGCTCCGCACACACAGCGACTCTACTGGCGAACGGCGAGGTACTCGCTGTCGCGGGATTCAATAATGATCCGGTCGATTTAGTTGAAAGAAGCGCCGAGCGCTATGATCCCGCTACCGAGACATGGACGCCGACTGCCAGTCTAAATGATGTGCGGGCCAACCACGGTGCGACGCTGCTTGCCGACGGCAGAGTGCTGGTTTCCGGTGGAAGACCCGGCGAATCGACAGGTCTTGTTAGCTCAGAACTCTTCGACTATCCCAGACCAGTTCCACAGATCACCGGCGTCTCGATAACCGGGATAGTTCTGTTTGTCGAAGGGCTGAACTTTGACGACCGCGCGAAGCTCTTCCTCAACGATAAGAAACAAAAGACGGCAATCGAGTTGCCGGCGACTCTGTTGCGATGCAAGAAGGCAGGCAAGAAGATCGAGCCGGGCGAGACGGTGATGCTCAAGGTGCGCAACTCGGACGGCACCGAGTCTGCTGAATTCATGTTCGTGCGGCCCGTCGAATGAGCCTCTGCGGTTCATACGCTGGATCTGAAAAGCGTCGAGATGAGGTCACGCCCAATTTGACAACTACATGAGTGAGAGGCGTCCAGACGCCTCCGGAAGGAGATGAGAAAGTGAGATTCCAAAAGAACAACCTGATGGCGGTCAGCGGGGTGATGCTAATGCTCGTTTCTTCGGTTCTGAGCGTGCCACGCCCGACAAAAGAGTGTGATGATAAGGTGATCGCACCGGCGAAGCCAAGCGTCCAACCGTCCATAGCGCGCATACCGGCGAGCGGGAAGCTCGTTGCGCGCCCCAGGCCGGCAACATCCTCAGTCTCTCAGGCTGCAGTGGCCGGCACATCCGACGACCTTTCGATCGATGCATCCCTCGGAGACGAAAACATCACGCTCGAAAGAAAGAAACATCGAAGAAAGGGCACTTGCTGCTCCGGTGTGGTGGTCATCTCGATCATTCAAGTGCTGATCAGCAGCTACAAGCCCGGTGGCCAGGGCGCACCGCCGATGATCGATCTGCGAGCGACGATCACCGGCACCGACGCTGTTCGAGGAAGTCTCCTCTACGGTCTTGCCTGGCTGGCGGGCGACCCGGATCCTTTGGGCTCCGTTCGAAGGATCGGCTATGACATAGACGTGAGCAAGGAACACGACCGGCCTTGCACCGATGGGCCGCCAAGTAATGTGTGTATGGACCGTGCGCGCCGACTTGCGACGGTGCTCGACGCAACGCTCGCCCTCGGCAACCCTGACGAGCGCATCCTGTTTCGGCAGGGCGCAACGGCGTTAGGCGTGGCCCCCGACTGTTCTGCTTCAGTATCACGGACCCCGGCTGCCGCGGAGGCCGGGCCGTCGGACATCTTTATTGACGCGTCGCTTGGCGACAAGGAGATGTCCTCGAAAAGTCTGGAAGGGGCCATCGTAATGAATATCTCGTTGTTATTTTGAAGGATGTGATCGTCAATAGGGGTCAGGGAGAACCGCCCCAAACGATCGACCTGCATGCGGTGATCGAAGGATTTGATGCGCATCAGGGAAGTCTCCCCTATGCTCTGGCCTGGCTTGCCGGTTACGCCGACCCGCTGGGCACGGTTCGCGCACTGGGGTACGACATAGCCGTCGGTAATGAGCACATACATAGCTGCAGCGCTCAATTATCCGGTTTTACATGCGAAGGCGCGGCGCGCAGTCTCGCTACGCTGATCGACTCAACGTTGGGCTTGGGCGACCCTGGAGAGCGCGAGTTGTTTCGCAGAGACGCATCGGCAATTGGTATTGCCCCCGACTGCGCGCCGCGAGAGCCGTGAAGCAACAAGTCGTCGTCGACTTGCGATCCGCGTGGCGTCGAGCCTGCCCAGTGCGTCGTGCCGGCTTCAGCCTCATACCTTCGCCGGAACAGGAGAGTTCAGGGGGAATGAGATGTTTACATTCGTGAAGCGCAAGGACAACCATTCAGGCGTCTGAGCGATCACCGCACACGGGAATCAGTGTCCGCGACTATCAGGAAAGAAAGTCTCTACTTCAGTGTTTAGTGGAACTAACCGTTTCGGGCTTAGCTGCATCTCGCGCGCGCAAACAACCGCTGTGCATGCCCGCGGAAAATTCCAAACATGTCCAATATTGAACAGACTCATCAGCGCCCAATGTGTAGTATCGACGCTTAATGTCGAGCGATACATAGTTGAGAGAGCCAAGGTTACTCATTGCCTTCGCTACGAATCGTTAGTTAGCGCGCTTTTGTCCCTGCCATCGATCACCATTTTGTCCCCGCCTGAAATCGATCCTCGTGGGAGAATTCTCAATGAATATGAAATGTAAGGTTTTGTTATTTGCGTCGCTACTAACAATCCTAGGTGGCGTCAACTCGGTTTTCGCCTATATCGGTAAGGATGCGCCCGAAGCACAGACACTCAATCCGTCCTCCAAATTAAAGGGTGTGAGCCCGGAACTACGAGATGGAGTGCTTAGGGTGGTGGTAAGTACGGACGGAAGGACTACTTTCAATTCCTTTGTCCTCAGCAATCCCTCCAGAGTAGTTGTTGACTTTCCCGGCCTAAGAAATGAGTTCGGCGCAAAGACGATCCCCGGGACCGGAACGGCGGTGGAGCGCGTTAGAGTAGGCCAACCGCAGGCCGGAACCGTCCGGGTCGTCCTCGATCTGGTTAGGGAAGTGAAATACACCGTTACTCGGGAGGGTAACACAGTTGTAATTTCGATTCCGGACAACGGCTTCAGTCCACACATCGAACTGAGTAAGAGCATGAGCGCCAACACGCCAAACCGGACTGTCCCACAAACCGAGCAAAGAGGCGGCGTTGCGTTCACGCCTCGTGTAGAGATCTTTGGGGGCTACCAGTACATCAGGACGGATTTACCCGGGTTAGGCGACCACAACGCAAGCGGCTGGACGAGCGCAGTGTCAACCAATTTCAACAAGTACCTGGGATTCACAAGCGAAATCAGCGGTCACTGGGCTTCGACGGGCTTCACCGACTTCAAGCCACTCGAGGGGTTACAGGGTAACGGGAACCTTGCGTACCGGTCCTACACCTTGATGGGCGGACCACGTTTTACAATGCGCGACCACCGGATGACGACCTATGCTCACGCCTTGTTTGGAATTGGCCACATCGCGTTCAACAAGGCCAATCTGACCGATCTTCTCAATCTTGCGAAGAGTCTGGGTGCTGACCCTGAAACACAGATCAGCGGCTTCTCGTCAAACTCATTTGCGGCGGCGTTTGGAGGCGGGATCGATGTTCATCTCACCCCCGCGGTTTCGCTACGAGTCATACAGGCCGAATATCTGCTGACTCACTTCCGGGACCTTATCGATGTAGAAAGGCATAACCAGCATAACATCCGAGTTTCGTTCGGAATCGCGTTCCGACTTGGCGAGGTGCGGTAGGGTCAGTGGGGCAAGACAAACGACTCGGCGAGGAATAGAGGCGTAGCGGCAGAGGTAAGCCGCGATTGGGATCAACCTGTATGAGGTCTTGCCCATGAAGGCCCATTCGCCTCGTCATTCCGCCGTAAGTGTCAACTGTGATCTTTCGGCCCGTCACGCCGCACTCGGGGAATGGGCCGCCCTGACGAATACCGGTGGGTTGACGACGATTTAGACACGCCTCCCATTCCTCACGACTAGTGTGTTCGTCAACGATGGAAGTCTGAAAATCAATCTCTCGTACAAGGAGCTAAGGATGAGGACAACCTGTCAGATTTGTGCTGTCTTGCTTAGCGTTACAGTAGGCGCTTACGGACAAGGGAATAGTTTTAAAGACATTCGCTATCAAGGCGGCACGCTTCAAACCAAAGTCAAGGCGAATGACTGGGGAAACCGGTTAACCGTTACGTCCGATGAGATCAAGCTTGAGCTCAAGGACCGTCAGACTTACAAGATAGACCCCAAGCGAGTAGTTGGCCTCAGCTATGGGCAAGAAGCGCATAGAAGGGTAGGGACAATGATTGCTCTAGGCATCCTGTTCGCCCCGCTTGCTCTTTTTGGCCTTTTTCACAAGACCCGACTGCACTACGTAGGTATCGAGTTCACCACGGACGACAACAAGAAGGCCGGGTTGCTTCTACAGGCGCACAAGGACAATTACCGGGCGGTGTTGGTCGCGCTGCGTGGAGCAACAGGAGCGCCCATAGCGGTCGCGCCGGAGGATCGAAAATACGTTCCTGCTAATGTTGAAGTTCTGGTTTCAGATTCGACCGAAACGGAAGACAAGGGAAAGAGAGGGACCCCAACCAACGATTATTCAGCGGCAAAGACGGGCACGGTCAAGATAACGTCTGAACCGAGCGGGGCTGATGTCAGCGTAGACGGCGCATTCATGGGGAACACACCGGCTCAACTCAAACTGAGTGCGGGCAAGCACAGCATTCAGATTCTTAGTGAAGGCTTTTCAGAATGGGGACGAGAGATCGAGGTATCTGCTGGCTCGGACCTGAACCTAAACGCGGCGCTAAAGAAGAAAGAATAGCGAGCCAAGCCAACAACGAATGACTGTGCGCAAAACCACTTCACAGGAGACTGGAGGACAATTTCCTGGCACTTCCAGCCTCGCTGCCTGACCCGGCTCACAAGTGTGCCGCCGAGGGGTGCGAATCGCTGGAACCGCTGCCTCGTACAAACGTTCCGCCTCGACCTCAACGATGTGACGCGACCCCTCACTATCAAGATAAGATACGGTGCAGGTAGCCGCGACCCGGGAGCCGGCTGACATCTCCCGTCTCGTACACGATCGTCAACCCAAGCATCGTTCCCACTCCATCGTTCGTCCTTTCACCGCTATCCGAATCGGCTAATCCGGGCTCTTAAGCTACAATTGGAACTCTGACAGCGGAAAATTGGAATAATCTAGAAGGCGGACGATTCAAACGGTGCCCAACCGAATTTCGATAACAGAGAATCCAGGAGGAAGAAAGATGAAGAAGAAACGGTGGATCTACGCGTTAGCTGTCGCCGGGGGGCTCCTGTTGAACCAACCCTCGTTGATGGCCTCAGGGGCCGCTCAATCAGCCTGACCTGACGATCGACGCGGTAACTCGTTCGGCGGTTATCGAAGGGGCTCTGAGGGAACTCAGCGACAACTATGTGTTTCCCGAAACCGCGAAGAAGATGGAGCAAGCCGTTCGAGAACGTATCGGCCGGAAGGAATACGATCAAATCACCAGCGCAAAGACCCTCGCCACAACACTCCAGAACCACTTGCAGGAAGTTAGCCACGACAAACATCTCCGTGTGACCTACAGTGCTGAGCCTCTGCCTCCTGAGGGACGCAATGGCGGACCGAGCCCGGAGGAAATTGCCGAACGCCTTGAGTTTCTACGGACAAT
This sequence comes from Blastocatellia bacterium, assembly GCA_963737945.1. Lineage (GTDB taxonomy): Bacteria > Acidobacteriota > Blastocatellia > UBA7656 > UBA7656 > Onstottus_A. The sequence goes on from CAVTUR010000008.1 coordinate 176,562, forward strand.
AAACTTCGGCTTTGAAAAGGTAGAGCGACTGCCTGGCAACATTGGGTATATCGACTTGCGGGGTTTTCAGTCAGCCGATTTGGGTGGTGAGACTGTCGTCGCGGCGATGAACTTTGTCGCAAATACTGATGCGTTGATTGTCGATCTGCGACGCAACGGTGGAGGCGACCCAGCTATGGTCGCTTTGATATCGAGCTATCTGTTCGGCCCTCAGCCAGTACACCTGAACGACCTCTATTTTCGCCCTGACAACACTACCAGGCAGTGGTGGACGTTGCCTTATGTCCCCGGTAAGCGCTACGGCGATAAGAAAGAGGTGTACGTGCTGACCAGCAAACGCACCTTCTCGGCGGCCGAGGAGTTCACCTACAATCTAAAAAATCTGAAACGCGCGACGATCGTGGGTGAGACAACCGGAGGTGGGGCACACCCGGGCGGCCCTCGACGGATCAATGAGCACTTTGCAATATGGGTTCCGAGCGGGCGGGCGATCAATCCAATCAGCAAGACCAATTGGGAGGGCACAGGTGTTACCCCTGACGTCGAAGTGCCGGCGGACCAGGCGCTGAACGTTGCACATATCGCAGCGATGAAAAAGGTTCTTGAAAAAGTGTCTGAGCAGGAGCGACGAGATGCGATCAAGGATGCCATCGGGAGGGCCGAAAAGGAGCTCGATCAAATCAAACAGAGTCCCAAACGCTGAAGCTTCAGTAGAGTAGACTTTAGTCTGTTGCCCGTAACCATCACCGGGAGCGAATGCCAGACACGGATTGAAGTATATGCTGCGCGCACTTGGCGCCCCTTCGAGCAACAGTGACCTGACTCTGTCCGGGCCACAGTTGCTCGAGCAGTATTGCTTCGTTATGTGAATAGCTGCTACTCAACCCGCATACACGTCCCACCAGACCGGGCCAGGGTCCTTTCCTTGACAGCGCCGAAGTCGCGTCATCATAATCCGAGGTCAAATCTCAAAACAGGAGAAACCACACAACCGAATGGCGGATAATACGAAGGTATACGAAGGCCTTGACTCGTTTATCAACGACTCGCGGATTGAATTCGAAAACAAATTGGGAGAACTTGTTGAAGTCCCGACCGTGAGCATGGATCCGGAGCACCTGCCTGACATCCGGCGTGGCGCGGAGCTTGCCAAACAATATCTTGAAAGCATCGGTGCCAGCGCCGAGGTCGTCGAAACACCTGGCAATCCGGTCGTGTTTGGCCGGATCGCAACCGGTGCCGACAATCCAACACTGACGATTTACAACCATATCGACGTGCAACCCGCCGATCCTGAAGAGTGGCACAAAGCGCCTTTCACGTTCTTCAAGGAAGGCGATCGCTACGAAGGCCGCGGTACTACCGACGACAAGGGACCGGCTCTTTCAGCTCTGACCGCCGCGAAATATGCGGCGGAGCATCAAATGCCGCTCAATATCAACTTCATCTGGGAGCTTGAAGAGGAGATCGGCAGCCCTAATTTCGAGCACTTCCTCACCACCAACTCGGACCGCTTAAAGACCGATTCGATTCTGGTCAGCGATACGATTTGGATTTCGCGCAGTCGTCCGGCGATTCCATACGGGCTGCGAGGCGCGATGATGTTGACCATGACGCTCGAGACCGGCGCGAAGGACGTTCACTCGGGTCTCACCGGAGGCCCGGCTCGCAACCCGATCGGCGAGCTGTGCAAGGTGATCTCGAAGTGCTACGACGCCGACACCGGGCACGTGAAAATCAAGGGCTTCTACCACGACGTCAAGAAGGCGACCAGGAAGGAGGTGAAGAGTTTTCTTGATTCGGGGTTCACGACCAAGAAGTTCAAGGCTGCGCACGAACTAAGGACGCTTCGTTTCAACGACCCGGCGCGGGTATTGAAAGCGATAATGGCCGAGCCGACTTTTGAAGTTCACGGAATCAGCGGCGGTTATCAGGGACCTGGGGTAAAGACCATTGTGCCTTATCGCGCCCAGGCAAAGATCAGTTGCCGGCTTGTGCCCGACCAGAATCCGAAGCACATCTTCAAGCTGGTTCGAGACTTTGTGAAAAAGCACAACCGCGATGTGGTGGTTGAGTTCGAGTCGGCGCTCGGACCATACACCGGCGAGTCCTCGGGGAAGTATGCGGATGCCGCTGCCGATGCGATGAAATACGCATTCGGCCGCCAGCCGGCGTTTACCCGCGAGGGCGGCTCGATTGGCGCTGTGGTTACGATGAAGAAGCATTTGAAGGCGCCGATCCTGTTTCTCGGGCTCTCGCTTCCGGAGCACGGATATCACGCAAAGAATGAGAACTTCGATTGGGGAATGGCATCGGGCGGAATAAAGATGTTCGTCCGATATTTCGATCAGATAAGCAGCCTCTCTAGTGGTCATGATTAACTGATGCGAAGAGTTATTCTCGCCGTTCTGATTCTCATTCTGCCCACCACAACGGCCATCCTTGTCTATCTGGTCGTCAGCAAGACGACCCCCACAAATCGAGATGCCATCGGGCTCGTGACCACAATCGCTGGTTCTGGTTCCCCCGGGACAGAGGACGGATCCGCGTTGTCTGCTACCTTCAGCGACCCGTTCGGCATCGCCGTAGACAAGCGCGGGAATGTGATAGTCGCCGACGGCGGACAGAGCAATCGACTCAGAAGAGTCACGGTTGATGGCAAAGTCGAGACGATAGCCGGCTCCTCAGAGGGTTTTGCCGACGGGAATGCCCGCCAGGCCCAGTTCAATACTCCGTCAGGCATCGCTATCGACAGAGCAGGGAACATCATCATCGCCGATACATCGAATAATCGCGTCCGCAAGCTCTCAGCCGACGGTACCAGGGTCAGCACGATCGCCGGCAGCGGCGTCGCCGGACTTAAAGACGGGCGCGGCGACGAAGCGCAGTTCGATGGGCCGATAGGCGTTGCCGTCGATCAGAATGGAAATCTCTTTATCGCCGACGCCTACAATGACTGCGTACGAAAAATCACAATAGAGGGTGTTGTTACGACCATCGCAGGTACCGGCTTGCCCGGCTTCAAAGACGGTCAGGCAACAAATGCGATGTTCGACACACCGTGCGGTGTAGCCGTGGACACGGCAGGAAACATCTTTGTCGCTGACACCGGCAATCGTGCGATCCGGAAGATCAGCCCGGAGGGCGAGGTCACCACGATTGCAGGACGGGTGGATGGCGGTTCGCAGGGCTCGGAAGGAAGATTGAATCATCCGGTTGGTGTTGCGGTGACACACGACGGCTTCCTCTTCGTTTCAGACGAAGGCAGCGGCAGGATTGTCCGCATCACTCCGGAGGGCGAAGGCCAGGCGTACGCGGGAAGCGTTGCCGGCTTTGGGAACGGCACGGGCGGCTCCGCGAAGTTCAACGGTCCTTCGTCTATCGTAGTGGACAGGCAAGGGGTTCTTTATGTCGCGGATTCGCAGAATTACCTGATCCGCGAGATTGTCCCTGGTCTGGTTGCGCCGCCGAAGCCAGCACGCGCACTTTTCGTTCAACCGTCCGAAGACGCAGCTGCGCCGAGCCCGGAGCCGCCGATACCTGTGCTCAACGCCGCGGTGATGGGAGTGGGACAGACGTTCCCGTGGCCTCTCAGCCCGCAAGGAAGCTGGCATGAAATCGCCGGGGTTGTAGGGGAAGCGCGTGGCGCGGCGGGCGGCGTTGCGCTGGATCATCTCCACAGCGGCTTGGATATTCGCGGTAACGCCGGCGAAGCGGCCCTGTCGGTGTTCGATGAAAAGGTAAGCTCTCCGATCCCGAACTGGGATTTTGACGGCACGGGGGAGGGTATTCACATCGGGCTATTCAGCTATATCCACATTCGTGTCGGCCGGAACTCGACCGGAGGCATTGAAGAGCCAGGGAAGTTCAAGGCTAGAAGCGACAGCGGTGGTTCCATGGTTGGTGTAAGAGTCCGCCGCGGAACTCGCTTTACGGTCGGGGACCCGGTTGGTTCGTTGAATCGTCTCAATCATGTTCATCTGAATCTCGGCCCGTGGAACGCTCAGGCGAATCCCATCGTCCTCCCGTTTGCCGCGTTGAAAGATACGGTGGTTCCGACGATCGAGAGCATAGAGGTCGTGCCCGTGAACGCGGTTGCCGGCAGCGAAATCAAAGAGGGTAGAACCAACGCATCCAGGACTAAGAAGGCCGACCGTCCGGTGATCTCTGGTGACGTAGCGATCGTGGTCACCGCTTATGATCGCGTCGACGGCAACGGGTTAAATCGAAAGCTCGGGTTGTTCAAGATCGGCTACCAGTTGCTGCACTCGGACGGCAGTACGGTAAAAGGATTCGAACAGCCGTTAATCAATATCGACTTTAGCCGGTTGCCCCCCGATGATTCGTTCGTCGTAAAAGCCTACGCTCCTGGTAGCGGCGTTAGCGCTTACGGCACGCCGACCAGATTCCGATACATTGTTACAAATCAGGTCCGCGATGGCGATGCCGTAGACGGGCTACTGCGTACTTCAAGCCTGGCGTCGGACGGCTACATCATCAGGGTGATCGCCGAAGACTTTGCAGGCAACCGGGCGTCAGGCCCATCGACCGAGCTTTCGATCATCATCAAAAATTAGCATGCTCTCCAAGGTCAAAGTCAGAAACCTCAGCCCAAACATCAACGTGGTTCTGACTTCGAATCAAAAAACGCTCGACAAATCAAGACTGCCCGGCTACCATAGTCTCGTTTTGTAACGGTGGCAACTGGGCTGCCGCAATGTTTGGTTCAGGAGCGCGTCTTCTCTGTTCGGAACTGTCTGCCAGGTTCTACTGCTCGACTTTCTGCCGGATAGCCAAAACGAGTTCCTTCTAACAATAGTTTCGTTAGAAACTCAGGAGAGACAATGAGAATATTCGTTGGAAATCTGTCGTATCAGACGACAGAAGATCAGCTCACCGATCTGTTTTCAGAGGCGGGTCAAGTCGAGTCGGCTACCATAGTTACCGACCGAGACACTGGCCGATCGCGCGGTTTTGCCTTTGTCGAAATGGACAAGGACGCGGCGGCGGTCGCTATCGAGAAGTTCAACGGTGTTGAGCTAAACGGCCGAGCCATCAATGTCAATGAAGCTCGTCCGAGACCCGAGCGCAGTTTCGGCGGCGATAGGGGAGGCGGCGGCGGCTACGGCGGAGGGCGCGGTCAGCGCCGCGAACCTCGTTGGTAGTTGACGCGTAAAACAAAAACTTATGAAACAGGCCGGGCTTGATCCGGCCTTTTCCGTTCCAGCTGCTTTGTTCGAAGCAGGAATCACATATCCACAAAACGCATCATCGCTTCAGGATAACGCGTGCCGGCCGCGGATCCCTTTGGCGCCAGTTCATCCAGGAGCGCAAGATCATCCCGACTCAACTCGATCTCCGACGCGGCGGCGTTTTCTTCCAGATAGCTTCGCCGCTTGGTCCCCGGTATTGGAACGATGTCTTGCCCTTGAGCTAGCACCCACGCAAGCGCGAGTTGCCCGGGTGTCACCCCCTTCTTACGGGCAATCTCAGTGACGCGCTCGACGAGTTCTAAGTTCCTGGAGAAGTTCTCACCTTGAAACCTCGGTGAGTAGCGCCGGTAATCATCCGCGGCGAGATCGTCGATGGTCTTGATCTGCCCGGCCAGGAACCCACGTCCCAGAGGACTATAGGACACAAATCCGATACCAAGCTCGCGCACCGTTGCCAGAATCGCATCCTCCGGATCGCGGCTCCAAAGCGAGTATTCGGTTTGAAGCGCGCTAATCGGATGAACCGCGTGGGCCCGGCGAATCGTCTGCGGAGCAGCTTCGCTCAGCCCCAGATAATGCACTTTGCCCGCGTGCACGAGGTCGCCCATCGCCCCAACAGTGTCTTCTATCGGAACGTTGCTATCGACGCGATGTTGATAGTAAAGATCGACACATTCGATCCCCAACCTCTTTAGCGAAGCGTCGCAGGCCTCGCGCACGTATTCCGGCCGGCCGTCGATCGATCTAACCATCGGATTGGCGGGATCCCGTCTGATGGCAAACTTGGTCGCGATGATGACTTCGTTGCGGCGTGTTCGAAATGCCTTACCAAGCAGCTCCTCGTTCTTGTACGGGCCGTAGGCGTCCGACGTGTCAAAGAAATCGATCCCGAGTTCGAGCGCCCGATGCAGCGTTGCAATGGACTCGGTTTCATCGGTAGCGCCGTAGAACTCGGACATTCCCATGCAGCCGAGCCCTTGTTCTGATACGACCAGTCCCTGCGTACCAAGTTTCCTCTTCTTCACACTTTCTCCTTTATTGTCATTGCCCGGCATTTTTCATCATTGCATCACGTTTGGCCTTAAACTCGGTGCCCGGCTTCCACTCCGGATACTTATCAGAGTTTGCCACGCGGTATCCGACAGTCATCAACAGGCGCACGTCCTCGACCGCCCCCGAAAGATCCCAATCAGGCTTAATCTCATCGGAGGGCTTGTGGTAGTCGTGCTCGGTGTACTCATCGCGCTTCTTTTGGCCCCAGCCCGCCGGCTTCCCTATAAAGTCGATCCCGTCGTTGGGGTCGAGCGCCGGCACTCCCACCTTCGCAAAGTTGAAGTGATCGGAACGATAGTAGAACCCCTTCTCGGGTTCAGGATCGGGGCGCAGCACTCGCTTCTTCTCGGAGGCGGCCTGTCGCAAAACGTCGTCAAGCGTTGAGTTGCCCAGGCCGACAACAGTGACGTCACGAGTTGGCCCCCACTGGTTCAGGCCATCCATGTTTATGCTTGCAGCGGTTTTCTCCAGCGGATAGATCGGGTTCTCAGCGTAGTACTTCGAGCCGATCAACCCTTTCTCTTCCGCGGTGACCGATAAGAACAGGATGGAGCGGCGTGGCGGCTCCGGCAGCGACTTGAACGCCCGCGCCATTTCGATCAACCCGGCGCAGCCGGTCGCGTTATCGAGAGCGCCGTTATATATCTTATCGCCCTTTTTATTTGGCAATCCTACGCCGAGATGGTCCCAGTGAGCGGTGTAGATTACGTACTCGTCTTTGAGCCTGGGGTCGGAGCCCTCAAGCTTGCCCACTACGTTGTGAGAATTGATAAACCTGGTCTTTTGTGACAGCTCGAGCTTGGCATGCGCCTTCAGATCGACCGGCTTGAAATCATTTCTGGTAGCAGCCTTTCTGATCGAGTCGAAATTCAAACCGGCTGCGGCAAAGATCTCTTTGGTCTTGGTGTCGGTGATCCAACCCTCGACGTTGACTCGCGACATATTGTTGTCTTTGGCAACAAGGTCAAAGTTTTCGACGGTCATCATCCCTCGGGCCACTTCCCACGGATAACCGGCCGGGCCGGAGTTGCTCTTGTTGTCCCACTGGTGAATGACAAAGATTCCGGCCGCCCCTTTTGCCGCGGCGATCTCATACTTGTAGGTCCATCTGCCGTAGTATGTCATTGCCCGACCCTTGAACATCTTCGGATCGAGCTTCGCCGGGTTCTTTGGATCGGGAACCGCCGGATCGTTGACCAGCATCAGCAGAACCTTGCCGCGCACGTCCGTCCCCTTGTAGTCATCCCACCCGTACTCAGGTGCGACCACGCCGTAGCCGACAAAGACCATATCGGCATCGAAGCCAACCTTCTCGCTCACTCGCACGCTACGACCGACAAAATCCTCGCTGAAGCGAAGCGTCATGTCTTTGCCCGATGCATTCACCTTCATTTGAGCGTCTTGCTGAGTCGCTATTCCGACTAGCGGGACCTTCTGAAAGTAAGTGCCGTCAGTGTTGCCGGGCGCGAGCCCGATCGCCTTAAACTGGTCTGCGATGTATTTGATCGACAGATCTTCACCGGGAGTGCCGGGGCCGCGGCCCTCGTACTGATCCGATGAAAGAACCTTGATGTCGTTCATCAGGCCCTCCGGAGTGACCACGTCAAGCGCAGCCTGTGGAGGGCCCAGCGGCTTCGCTCTCTGAGTGGCGCGCTTTTGAGCGGCGATGCCGAGAGACAGGATCAGCACAAGTAGGACAGATAGAGTCGTGAGAGACGATCGCTTCATTTTATGATTCCTCCGCTTCAATTTAACTGCCAGTGCTCAAAAAATGCCAGCTCTGCCGGATTCGACTAGTGGCCGCGTTGCGCGTCAGCGGGCGGCGCTTGCGGCAAGCGCGTTGAACAGAAAAGGGAAAGTGGCAACGCTCTGGCCGCGATATTGTGGACGAAAGGCAAACATCACCACGCGGCCTTTGCCTCGCTTCACTTCCACTATCGCCGCCTTGCCCGCGAGCTTCTCCCCCGAGCAGCCAGCCTGACAACAGCAGCTCATTCGCATCAGCAAATCGGGCTATGACTCGCGCGTCGGGGCTGGTTGTTTCAAACGCCAGCGAGCCCTCGACCCATGCGATGCTTTCATCGTTTGATGCTTCGAGCATCGGTGCGCCGCGAGTGATCGGACTGGTAGTGTCAACCTTGATCTTGAGAATCGAACCGGGACAGTAGAACTGCTTTGCGGGCACTCCTTCGAGCACGTTTCTGACAGGCACGCCGAGCTTGTCAATTGCGAACTGTGAGGCTTCGTTAAGCGTGATCACAGTTCCTCCGTCCTCTATGAACTTCTTGAGTGCCTCAACTCCGGCTTCGCCCAGACCACCCGCCAGTTCGGCCGGGTAACGATCTTTGGATAGTCCGTTGAGGAGCTGTTGAGAACTGTGGGCGGGTATCACGATGCAGTCGAATCGAGTTCGAAGTGCGCCCAGCGCGCGCGCGAGTTCTTCGGCGGCGTCCTTTGTAAAATTGCCAGCGATCTGACCGTGGTCACTGATCTGACTTCTGATTACCGGCGCGGATATGACTTCGTGGTTAAGCACGATCGCTAGCCGATCGCCGACGTGCTTGCTCGTTCCTTCGGCGAGTCGCAGCGCCCCATCTGTTGTGAGCGAGAAATCAATCAGGTACTCCGACTGGGCAAACTCCGACGGCTTGGCAGCGGAATCGCGCATATCGCGCCCGGTGATCACCGAAGTCTTGCTAACCACGAGCCAACCCGTGAGACGCCCTTCAGCCGCCGCAGGATGCTCGGCGCAGAAGACCGGTTCCCATTGCGCGGTAAAGTCATCCCCGCCCGCCGGCAAAGACTTGGCTGCTGCTTCCGCCTGTTCTTTCGATGAGTAGGTAGATGTGCCCTTTGCTACAAGCCGTAGTTCAAGGTTCCCGGCGCGCATGTCGAAGTCGGTCACCGAAGCGTAGGTTAGTTTTAGCCCGGGCAGATCGTTCTTGTATTGATCGAACACCCAACGGGTCCATCCTTCATCCATCGAAGCCAGATGACTCCTGTAAAGAGCAACCCTAGCATTTGAGAAATCATCGCCTCCAAAGCCTGGAGATGGACCCTCGATTCTACTCTTAGGCAACTGAAACGGCCTGTCGACTTGCGCCACGTTGACCCCCATCAACAGAGGAAGGGTGTGCGCGGTCACGTCGTACGGCCGGCGAGGAGGTCCTCCGGGATACTCGCGGAGGTCGGGGTACCGCTGACGTTCGAGCAACGTCTTTGCAAATGCGCCGTAAGGCTGAGCCATTGGAACGATCTGTGTCCCGGCCGGATACAACCTGCCGTCGACGTCAAATGCGGAATCAGCATCGATCGTCTCAACCTCGCCACGAGCCAGGATTGACAGGAGTCTTCGTCGCCCTTCCGTTTGCCAGAAACTCGGTTGCTCTTGCGGCGGAATCAAAAACGCGAACGGCTCACCCACCTTTCGCTCTCGTACGGCATCTTTGCCCACTCGATAGAAGTCTCGCAGCCAGCGTTCGCGATAACGCGCGGCGTTGCGCAGCAGGGCGAACGCGCCCGCTTGCATGTAATCCACAATGTTCGACAGTTTCCACTCACCGCCCTGCCACACAAGCGGAAAGTTTGCGCTCCGAATCTTTGGGTCAACTCCGACTTGAGGCGTCAGCTTGTCAAAAGGAACGGTTGTCGGCGACGCGATCTTCGCCGAAGCCGTTTCGCTGAGTATCCTTATCCCGCCGTGATAGTGCTGATAAGCGCGAGCCGGAGTCCACGCGTCATAAACTCCGTTGGTCACTACGCCGGCCTTGCCTTCGCCGATCAACTCCCAGGCCATCGACGACCCCATGAAGTTCACCCCGGCTTGAATGATCGGCGGGACGTTGGGCTCCCACGGCTCAACATAAGGCGGGAGGAAGAACCGGGTGCCGGTCTCGCCCTGCTGATGAATGTCGTGGACGATCTGCGGGTGCCAGACGTTGTGGACCTTGTCGACGGTCAACTGAGTTTCCACCTGGGTGAATGCATACCAATCGCGATTGTTGTCGTGGCCGGTGTAGTGATGATAGAGCTCAGGCGGACCGGTGCCTTCCGCAGGCGTCCCCAGGGTCTTGTCGTACCAGTTCTTCACAATGTCGACGCCGTCCGGGTTGAGCGAAGGCACAAGCAAAATTATGCAGCGATCGAGAATTTCCCGCGTCTCCGGCGAATCATCCGACGCGAGCTTGTAGGCTATGTTCATAGACACCAGGTTGCCGCCAACTTCTGTCGAATGAATCCCGCAGGTGATCAAGACTATCGTGCGGCCGTCGGCGATTAGTTTCTCCGCTTCAGCGTCGTTGCTGTTGAAAGTGCGCGGGTCCGCGAGCTTGCGTTGAATCTCTTTGAAACGTTCGAGTCTGGCGAGATTCCGGGGCGATGAAATAGTCGCGAGCACAAACGGACGACCGAGCGTTGTTTTTCCGAGCTCTTGAAACATGACCCGATCGCTGGCCCGTTCGAGTTGTTTGAAGTAGTCGACTATGGTTGACCACGAAGCCAGCTTGCGGTCTTCTCCGGGAGTGAATCCGAGGACGTCGCGCGGCGGAGGCACACGCGACTTTGCGACGGAAGGATTGGACCGCAACTCGGGTTGATTCGCTGTGGTTGTTGCGGCGAGGCCGGTTGTTGTCGTCAGGAGGATCGTGACTAATACGCAGACTTCGATACTTCGGACAAGAGAACCGTCGCGTTCACGCATTGGGGATCTCCAATCAATCGCTCACTCGAAAGAAAATCGCGCCGCCCCCCACCGCCCAGACGTGAGCGGCATCAGAGCCGGCGAGTCTCGAGAGCACAACGTCCTGGTCGAAGACCTTGGGCTCGCTCAGCCACGACCGGCCGCCGTCAATCGTGTGATTGATGTACGGACCCTGATCCGTAAGCGCCCAACCCTCGTTTGGACTCAGGAAAAACACATCGCGGACACTCGCGCCGGCAACCATCCATTGTCTGTGCCAGGTCGAGCCCCCGTTGGAAGTCACCAGCATACGACCCGCCGGTTGTTCGGTAGATCCGGCTGCGGCGAAACCATTGTCCTTGTCGATAAACTGCAACCCGCGGATAGCAAATTGTTTTACGCCCTCACCGGCGAAGTCGACCGGGCCGTCGCCGGTCTCGATCTCGGTTCGCTGTTTGTCCCAGGTGCGACCACCATCCGATGTGTTGTAGATGACTCCTTTGGTACCCGACGCCCACCCGGTCATCTTGTCCACAAAAGCGATGCGCAGGATTGAGAGCGGAAGATTGTATTGTGGATGCCATGTGTGGCCGCCGTCGGTTGTGGCGAGGATGGCACTCGGTCCACCAATGCTCTCCTCTTCGCCAAGCAACGGTGTTGAGCCACCGATCCACCCTGAATCGGCGTCGGTAAAGAAGACGCAGATTGGCGTTTGCTTCTGTGTAAGCCTGGTGACTGCCCAGGACGATCCGCCGTCGGTTGTTTTGATGATGACGCCGTCATCCCCGGAATCTACCCCCACTGCCCATCCGACCTCGGGGTTTATGAAATGGATCGAGTTCAACGTGGGGATCAGTATGCCAGGCAGCTCGATCGGAGTGTCGGTCCAGTGCTGACCACCGTCGGTAGTTCGCAGAATCACGCCGACTCGCTCTTCACCGCTTTTGGGGTTTGGCGTATCGCCGCACACAAACACAACATTGGAAGACACGACTGAAATCCCACTGTAAAAGAACACGGAGAGGTTTACACCGGAATAGCTCAAGGATGCCGGCGATCGGTATTGCGCGACCCACTTTGCGGGCTTCGCAGCGGCTGCGGTGCCCTGTCGATTGCTGTTGGTTTGCGGTGGAGTGCAGCTTGATACTCCGAAAACGAGTATTAATGCCAACACGCAGCCAGCCGTGCGCAGGTTGAATTCCATCAGGGTTCCTCGTGTGTAGGTGTCGGTCATCGAAGAGCGAGATATTAAGAGCGAGATATTAATGGATTGGATCGAACAGTGACAAGGAAGGGAACTGGAGGATGGAAGATGGGGGATGGAAGATCGAAGATAGAGGATCGAAGATGGAGGATGGAACGTAGATAGAGTATTAAGGTCCAATGCGTCCAGGGCACCATAGGGTAGCGGCGCGGTCTCGCAACGGCATCATCTACCCAACCCTCAATCCTCCATCTTCGATCCTCTATCTTCGATCTTCCATCCTCAATCCTCCATCCTCTATCTTCGATCCTCCCGTTCCCTCCAGTTCTTCACGCCAGATTCTTAACCATCAAGAAGCCGTCGTCGCCGCTCGTGTAATAGCGAGGCATGCGCCGCACGATTCTATATCCGAGATCCAAATAGAGCCTCTGTGCCGCGATGTTCGAAGTGCGCACCTCAAGCCGGACAGTCGATATCCCGCGCCGAAGAAAGCCCTGCTCGACCTCGTCCATCAATCGCCGCCCGTGACCGTATCGCCGATGCTCCGGGGCAACCCCAACAGCGACTACGTGACCGGTGTCGTCGGGTTCGATCATTCCCACGACGAAGGCTATCATCTCATCGCCGGGAGCGATGACCTTATGACATACCGCCTGTGCGTGAGAAAGGAGATATCGAATGGTTTCGCGGTCGTAAGCCTCTCCATCAGAGAAGCACCGCTGGTCAAGTCGCCAGCACTCGTCAAGATCGCCGTGGCCCATCGCCATAACAACAGACTGAGTCGTTGCAGCCATCATAGACTCGATTAGATTCTTCTCTTTTCGCCGCCTGGGCCACATCTCAATGCCTACACAACAACGGAGCTCTGTGTGTCGATAGTCGAATTTGATTGTGACATCGGATCGTGCTCGCGAATTCGACTTGATTATACGCCAACGGATGGATTCGCGCAGCACATGATTTCAGATGACTCGTTTTCGCGAATGGTGGCACGAATGGGACCTCTTCGGCTCTGAGTTCCTGAGATTTGACTTCTCACATCTGCTCAAATAGGCTTCCGCCGATATGGTTGAGATTGACGGGGCATCGCTAACGCTGGAACAAACGGCCGCGATCGCGGATGGTGCCGAGGTGTCGCTTGCTGGGGGCGCCCGGGGTCGCATTGAAAAAGCGCGGCGCTTTGTCGAAGACATCGTCGCGCGCGGCGAAGTTGTTTACGGAATAAACACCGGCTTTGGAGCTCTTTCCGATGTCTCGATACCACCGGACAAACTTCGCGAGCTTCAACTCAACCTGGTCCGTTCGCACTCGTGTGGTGTCGGCGAGCCGCTTTCTGAGCGCGTCGTTCGCGCGATGATGCTTCAACGCGCGAATGTGCTCGCGAAAGGCTATTCCGGCTGCCGCGTCGTTGTTATCGAGACGCTCCTTCGAATGCTTAATGCGAGGGTGCACCCTGTGATCCCGTCCCGGGGTTCGGTCGGCGCGTCAGGTGATCTGGCGCCGCTGGCTCATCTGGCGCTCGTGGCAATCGGAGAAGGCGAAGCGATTCACAGTGGTCAGCGAATGAGCGGGGGTGATGCGCTCAAGTCTGTGGGCATCGAGCCGCTCGCCCTCGAAGCCAAAGAAGGGCTCGCGCTTCTGAACGGCACGCAGGCGATGACTTCGGTTGGGGGACTGGCGCTGCTGGATGCGGAGCGGCTTGCCGATGCTGCTGACGTGACCGGAGCAATGTCGCTTGAAGCGTTACGAGGGACACCGGTCGCCTTCGATCATAAGATTCACGCCGTTCGTCCTCACCCGGGTCAGATCAAAAGCGCACGACGACTGCGGGAGTTGATCGAAGGCAGCGAGATTCGAGAGTCACACCGCGACCACCTTGTGGATCCGCGGGTGCAGGATGCCTACGCCATCAGGTGCATGCCCCAGGTGCACGGCGCAGTGCGCGATTCGCTGGGGCACGCGCGGCGAATCCTCGAAATCGAGATCAACAGCGCCACGGATAATCCGCTGATCTTCGCTGAAGCAGCAGAGGTGCTGTCGGGCGGCAATTTTCACGGCGAACCGATTGCGTTGACGCTGGACTACGCTGCGATTGCGATCGCCGATCTTGGAACGATATCGGAACGTCGAGTCGAAAGACTGGTCAATCCCGATCTTTCCGGTCTCCCGGCGTTTCTTACACCGGAACCCGGGATGAACTCCGGGATGATGATTGCGCAGATCGTAGCCGCGTCGCTCATAGCGGAGAACAGCGTTCTCGCGCATCCGGCTTCAGTGACCAACCTTCCGACGTCCGCCAACAAAGAAGATCACGTGAGCATGGGGATGACTTCAGCTTTGAAGTTTGCTCAAGTAGTGAAGAATGTTGAGATGATTATTGCAATCGAATTGATGTGTGCCGCGCAGGGGTTGGAATTTCTAAAACCTCTCAGCCCGGGCCCACGATTGGCCGAAGCTTATTCGAGGGTGCGCAAGATTGTGCCTTCACTCGAACGGGACACCCCGCTGTCCGGTTACATTGAATCGCTCGTTCCGGTGGTTCGCACGCTTGGCGCATTGTAACCATCCGGGCCGAGGCGGTAGGCAGGCCTGCGGTCAACTCAACCCAGCATTACAATCATTCCGTGGTACGCGCAGAGGCACAGGTATATCCCGACCACCAGCTTGATACCCAGCCGCGCGGTTCGCAGGTGCGAGAAGTGGTAGCAAATCAGCAATCCGAAAGCGGTCACTCCCATCTTCACCAGGAAGAAGACAATGGCATTCTGATGAATAAGGGAGGCCATCAGGGGGTTGCCTTCCAACGCGACTCCTCGTCCAATGTGCTGCATTGTAGCCACTGCGTCGTAGCCCGACATCGCGATCGCAGCAAGTACATACATGAACAGCTTGGAATTCTGAAACAGTACACCCGATGTGACCATCTTGAACCTCTTCTGCTCAGCCTTCTAAACGCACGAAAGGGAACGGGGCTCCCAAAAGTTTCGCGCGCTGTTATTAGGTGCTTCTGCGTGCCAGGCAACGATACTATCAAAGCAGGTGACGAAGCAATACCCCAGCCGGGGCATCTCGCGTGCTGCGGCATGCCGCCCGGGGCCTTAGTCCAGACAAAATCCCTGTGCTAGAATCCCTTGCTGTAACCTTCTCGCTCTATCAGCAGAAGATGCTTAATTGCTGCTGGATTTCAAAATGATCGCCGTTTAGGGTGTGGGGAACATGAGCGAAGCCAGAATGGTAAAGGCGCCGAGGGGCCGGGAGATCAGTTGCAAAGGTTGGCATCAGGAGGCGGCCCTCCGGATGCTCATGAACAACCTGGATCCCGATGTCGCCGAGAAGCCGGACGATCTGATCGTCTACGGCGGCACTGGCAAAGCGGCTCGCGATTGGCAATGCTTTGACGCGATTGTACGTTCGCTCCGTGAGCTCGAAAACGACGAAACGCTGCTCGTTCAATCCGGCAAGCCGGTTGGCGTATTCCGCACTCACGAGTACGCGCCGCGGGTGCTAATAGCCAATGCAAACCTCGTGGGTCAATGGTCCAACTGGGATGAGTTTCATCGGCTCGAACGATTAGGACTGACAATGTATGGTCAGATGACCGCCGGATCGTGGATTTACATCGGCAGCCAGGGAATCGTCCAGGGAACGTTTGAAACATTTGCCGCGGCCGCGGTCAAACACTTCGGCGGATCGCTCGAGGGTAAGCTCATCGTGTCCGGCGGAATGGGAGGGATGGGCGGAGCTCAGCCGCTGGCCGCGACGATGAACGGCGCTTGTTTTCTCGGCATCGACGTTGACCGCGAGCGCATCGCAAAACGGATAGGCAATGGCTACTGCGATCGACTGGCGACGGTGCTCGACGACGCATTGCGCATCATCGATGAGGCGCGTTCGAAAGGCGAAGCGATTTCCGTAGGGCTCGTCGGTAACTGCGCGGACGTGCTGCCCGAGCTTGCGCGAAGGAACATTGTGCCCGATGTGTTGACCGATCAGACAAGCGCCCACGACGCGCTGAACGGTTACGTGCCAAATGGAATGAGCCTCGAGGAAGCAACGACGTTGAGGCGTGACAACCCCGAGGAGTACATACACCGCTCGATGCAGGCCATGGCGACACACGTCAGCGCGATGATCGAGCTGAAGCGCAAAGGCGCGGTGACATTCGACTACGGCAACAACATTCGCGCCCAGGCGAGAAAGGCCGGGCTTGAAGACGCGTTCGAGATCCCGGGCTTCGTTCCCGAGTATATCCGGCCGCTCTTTTGTCAGGGTCGTGGCCCGTTTCGATGGGTCGCGCTTTCGGGAAATCCAGAAGACATTCGCAAGACAGACAACCTCGCCCTGGAGTTATTTCCGGACGATCAAGTGCTTTCGCGGTGGCTGAAACTCGCGCGAGAGCGAGTTCAGTTTCAGGGCTTGCCGGCGCGGATCTGCTGGTTGGGCTACGGCGAGCGTGCCGAGTTTGGCGAAGCAATGAACGACATGGTTCGCAGCGGTAAGCTTGACGCGCCGATCGTCATCGGGCGCGATCATCTCGACACGGGATCGGTCGCCTCGCCGTATCGCGAGACGGAAGCGATGCGCGATGGTTCCGATGCGATCGCTGACTGGCCCTTGCTCAATGCGTTGTTGAACACAGCTTCAGGCGCGTCGTGGGTTTCGATTCACAACGGGGGCGGGGTCGGAATCGGATATTCGCTTCATGCAGGACAGGTAACGGTGGCAGATGGCACTGAAGTCGGCGCTCGGCGATTGAATCGGGTGCTCACAAACGATCCTGGTATCGGCGTAGCCCGCCATGTGGATGCGGGATACGAAGATGCGCGCCGTACCGCCGATGAGAAGCAAATAAAGATCCCGTCAGTCTGAAGTTGAGGAGACTCCTGGTTCCGGCGGGCAACGCTCGAGAATCCCTGCAAGGTTGTGCACCCAGCTAGGACACGGTTCGCTTTTTGTAAGCGCGAATGAAAAACGTCTTGTCGCCGATCTGCTGGTTCGGATTGTGATCGCGTCCGAAGATGGCGCACGCTTCAAAGTTCTGTTCTATCCAATGCATCAAAGTCTGACAGTAGTCTCGCCCGAAAGCCTCTCGTCCGAATTCCGAAGTTGCTCGATTAGCCACCAACACAAAGCGCGTATCCGACTGGATGAGCTGCCTGATTGCCCGCTCTTCTCCCTCGTGGTCGAGATAGCCCGGTGTGGTGATTTCTTCTCTGAGCGGGTTGGCCCTGTCGGTGAAGAAGTTAATTGATGTTCCTTCCGGCATTACAGCCACGGACTCCCCGGGCGCAGTCTCGCGCTTGATAAAAACGATAGCTTCATCGATTGATTGGCCCAGGTCGGGGATCGCGATTATCGTCCCCCGGTCGGTATTGAGGGAGTAAGTGTTTCTATCGCGAAATTTATACGACAGCAACCCGGCCGTTATGGCCACGTCAATGAACATGAGCGCGACCGCAAAGTTGCGAGCCAGACGGCGCGTTTCGGCCCTTGGAAACAGGTTCACAAATGGGCTCACCCAAGCATAAGTAAATAAGATTACCGAGGCTGGCAGCAGATATGAGCTGTAAGCGCCGCCGCTTCGTACTCTGAGGATCACTCGCGCAAGGCTCGCAAGGGCATACACTGCGATTATGAGGATGATTATCGTCTGGCTGTTCCTGACTCCGCTTGAAGACTGTCTCCGGTATCGAACGAACTCTCGACCTATAAACCAAAGCAACAGCAACGGCATCGCCAGATACGGACCTTTCTCGAAGTTCAATGCGCCTGCGAACGGCACCGCGACGATGAACAACGAAACCGCAAACAATACCCAGATCATTGTGTAGCTGGCTATGCCGTCATCGCCTACCCGGTTCAAGCCGGCAAGCGGAACCTGACCCTGAGTCTTTTTCCAGGTCAACAGCATGCTCACGGTTCCGACCACCGCCGCAAGCGCGCAGACGCGTACCGCGGCGCCGATGATGCTCGCGATTGATTGAATAGGCTGATCAAAGCCGGATACACGTTTGTTGAAGTAAACCAATTCCGGCGGTAGATTCCGGAAGAATAGAAGACTCTCGTGGGTCAGGGTATGCCACCCAACCCGCGAGGCGATATAGCCGTAAACCGCGATCACCAGGATTGCGCAAGGCGCGAGAAATATCGCCCCGTTTGCGATCGCCCGCCGCACGCTTGGGTACCCGGCTAGTGCGGCAGATATGATTCCGGCACTCACTGCTGCAAGCCCCATCTCTGTTTTTGCCAGGATCGTGAGGCCGGCCGCGCCTCCGGCAAGCGCCAGCCACACAGCGACGCGGCCACCGCGAGACCCGGCAGCCAGCCTGCCGGCGGGTTCATCTGTTGTGACTTCACCCTGGTCGCGTCCTTCAAGAGAGCGTACGAGGAGGGCCAGAGACACGAGCCCAAGAGCGCATCCGTGAAGAGCCGAGTATGAGTACGGAAGGACGTAATTGCCGGCTTGCTTGAATGCGCATAGCCACATCACCGTCAGCGTGGCGGCGGCCGTCGCGACGCGTCCCATTAGCCTGCGTGACAGCCAGTAAATCGCTGCCAGGATGAGGATCGCGCTAAAGATGCCGTCCGCGTACAGCACTGTCAACGACGGACCGAAAATCCAATAGAGCAGCGCGTTGATGTAAGGAGAAAGCGGACCGTAAATATGACGAACATCCGAATACAGCATTTCACCGCGCACGAGCCTCAGAGGCTGATTCATTTCGCGGCCGCAGTCTACGAGCGGATTGCCCCACCGTTCCCAGGAGACGGTCAGGGCAAAGATGAAGGAAACAGCGATGAGAGCGACCCAGGGTAGATCGCGTTTGTCTATCCGAGTGGCCACGATGCAGGGCGATTATAGGCGATGTCCAGAGCGGTGACAAACGCGAACGTGCCGACCAACGAAGCTTCTTGTTCGGCTATCGACCTGCCGCCGAGCCGAGATCTCGAAACCCAATTCAGGCGTCGTTGGATGAACGCGAAGTCCCGAGCTCAATGTTCCCGCTCTAACAGGGCAGTCATCTCGTTTACGAATTCTGAGGAGTAGTGTCGTGCACCTTGATTGGCGCTTCGTGTCCTTCCAGAAACTCTGTTGTCTTCTCGATGACGCTCGGTTGTTCTGTCGGCAGGAGCGCGGGTGCCAGTTTGACGGTCGGATCCGATTGCGGCAACAGCCGTCGCCTCGATCGTGTGTTGCCTGAAACCATCTGAAGAAACGGATAGCAAATCAAACCCATACTGAACAGCGCAGTCAGTACGGCGATTACATTCACGTATGGAGTGAACCCGGCGAAGGGTCGGATGCCTTCTCTGCCCAGTAGCTTCAGACAAACCCCCACTGCAACTGCGCCGAACATCATCAAAAAGCCCCAAAATACCATAGTGCGATGTTTGCCCTCCAAGGATTGTTCTTGATGGCTCTGGAGCTTCACCATCGGAGACTGGCCACGGATCAGCGCGGCCACTGGTTGCAACTCCATTCCGCATAGCCTGCAGAACTTTTGGTCCGTCGATGCTTCGCTCGAGCAATTCGGACAGTACATCGGGTCTGCGCTCCTCGTTTGTTTCAGTTTGCCGAAATTTAGCGTCGATAGACGGACTAACGCCACGCGCCCGCTTATTGTTTCCGCTTTCCGTCCCGCCGATTCTCAGCGTGGAGATACTCAGGCTTAATCAATTGATCACGTCGAAAACGGTGCGTCAATCAGTGATGACCAGAGGTGATGCTTCGCTTTCATCCTTCTTTTACTCGATCGTTTGCACGTTGCTATACTCCGAAGCAGCCAGGAGGCCGGCGCTTCCCAGGCTCCGAGTCTACTCGGTGAAAGGAGCAGCCTCCCAACAAGAGGAAGATATATGACGAAGCTCGATACGACAAAGTCCGATGACCTCTTTGAACGCGCCCAACAATTGATACCCGGCGGTGTAAACAGCCCGGTGCGGGCGTTTCGCGCGGTAGGCCGCAGTCCCCTATTTATCCGCGAAGCCGCCGGCGCGATGATCACCGACGTAGACGGAAACAGCTATGTTGATTATGTCGGGTCGTGGGGGCCGATGATCCTCGGCCATGCTCACCCGGTCGTTATCGAAGCCATCCGAGAGGCGGCTTCACGAGGAACGAGCTATGGCGCGCCGACTGAGTTGGAGATCGAGCTCGCCACGGAAATAATCTCTGCGTTTCGTTCAATCGAGCGAGTGCGTCTGACCAGCTCCGGGACCGAAGCGGCGATGAGCGCGATCCGGCTGGCGCGCGGCTTCACCGGTCGCGATCGCATAGTAAAGTTTGAGGGTTGTTATCACGGTCACAGTGACAGCTTGCTGGTGAAAGCAGGATCGGGCCTGGCAACCTTTGGAACTCCAGATAGCGCCGGCGTGCCGGCCGATTTTGCGCGGAACACGATCGTTGTTCCATACAACAACGCGGGCGCTTTGAAAAAGACCTTTGACCAACAGGGAAGCGAGATCGCCTGTGTGATCATCGAACCGGTTGCAGGAAATATGGGCTGCGTCCCGCCCAGCCCGGGCTACCTCGAAGCGGTTCGCGAAATCACCGTTGATCACGGCGCACTGTTGATCTTTGACGAAGTGATCACCGGCTTCCGCGTGGCATACGGCGGAGCGCAACAATTGTACGGTGTGAAGCCGGATCTGACCTGTCTCGGCAAGATCATCGGCGGCGGGCTTCCGGTGGGAGCGTTCGGCGGCCGAGCCGAAGTTATGGATCGAATCGCGCCGCTTGGCGCAGTCTATCAAGCGGGCACTCTCTCCGGAAACCCGCTGGCGGTCACCGCCGGTCTGGCGATGTTGAAGTTGTTGAGAGACTCGAACCCTTACGAAGAACTCGAGCGGCGCGGCGCAAAGTTAGAGCAGGGGTTGCGTGATGCGGCTTCTGCGGCAGGTATTTCCGCCACGGTGAATCGAGTCGGATCGATGCTGACAGGCTTCTTCACCGAGGGCCCGGTCACCGACTGGCCCAGCGCAAAACGGTCGGACACGAATCGGTACGGGCACTTCTTCCGGTCGATGCTTGCGGAAGGAGTGTACCTGGCGGCGTCGCAATTCGAATGCGCGTTCGTGAGCCTCGCACACGGTGACGAACTGATTGAGAGAACTATCGAAGCAGCACGGCACTCGATGAGCGCCGTGCAGGTCAAAGTCTGATTTGTCTGGTCGGCTTTGATTCGAGCTTCACTTGCGGCGAGATCGGGCCCATCCTCTTAGGCGCTGCCATGGGACTCGTACCTCCTGAAGACCAACGCCGAGTTCTTAGACCCAAAAGCAATGCAGTTGCACAGCGCCGCATCAATGCGAGTTTCCCGTCCGATGTTTGGCACATAGTCGAGATCGCATTCCGGATCGGGGACTTCGAGGTTTATTGTCGGAGGAGCGAAGTTGTGTTTCATTGCCATCAGCGTGGCGACGACACCAGCTGCTCCGGATGCGCCTTGTGGGTGACCGATCATCGACTTCGTTGAGCTCGCCGGTATTTTTCGCGCTCGATCGCCAAAGGCCATTCGAACCGCCGCGGATTCCGTCTTGTCGTTAATCTTCGTGGCGGTCCCGTGCAGATTGAGATAGTCAATCTCATCGATCGTAAGCCCGGCGCGCTCGACGGCCATTCGCATAGCGCGCGCGGCGTCGTGACCGGTCGGCGCAATTTGCACACGATGATAGGCGTCGCAAGTAGAGGCATAGCCCGCGAGCTCCGCATAGATCGGCGCGCCCCGATTGATCGCATGCTCGAGTTCTTCGAGGATCAGTATCCACGCACCCTCGCTTAGCACAAACCCATCGCGATCTGCGTTGAATGGACGCGAGGCGCGAGCGGGGTCGTGGTTCCATTTCGTGGTGACAGTACCCATTCGGCAGAAGGCGGTCATCAACCCGAAGGTAATGCAGGCCTCCACGCCGCCCGATACGACGGTGTCTATCTGACCAAGCCGTATTGCGTTCCACGCATATCCCATCGCATCGGTTGAGCTGGTGCATCCGGTCGAGAGAACGTGGCTCATGCCGTGTAGCTGATAAGCCATACTGACCTCGCTGGAGAGCATGCCAACGAATGATGCGACGATGGAGTACGGGCTGACTCGGCGATACGCGGCGTCGTGATCCGCGCGATCATAGTATTGCTTATACTGGCGTTCAGCGAACTCGATTCCACCTGCGCCCGTGCCAATGATCACACCGATGTTTTCGCGTTCGGAGGCGGTGAGATCCGCGAGATTGATCCCGGCGTCTTCGGCGGCTTCATCGGTAGCGGAGAAGGCCATGGGCACCGCTCGCTGGACCCGGTCTTTGTCTTTCTTTGAGATGTAGCGATCAAAGTCGAAGCCCTTCACTTCGGCGGCAACTTTGCAAGTGAGCTTGGATGCGTCAAAGTGAGTTATGAGACCGGTGCCGCTCACGCCGCCGGAAGTATTCTTCCAGTAGGTGTCACGGCCGATGCCGTTGGGGCTGACCGCGCCCATTCCGGTGACAACTACGCGTCTTAAGCTCATTAAGTTCTGCCTCCGCCTGGCTGTGGCTGCGTCCCTAGCAGCAAGAAGGTTGTTGATTGTACGATGGGACCCGCATTCTTTCCATACGACCTGCGAGCCGAGCCCAGGTCATAGGTTGGCGATCCGTTCCAGAAGCGAACGCGCGACTTCGCGGTCGCGGTTGTTCTCGAATTCCCATTCATCGTCGATTGATGAGTCGATCAATCGGCGAAGAAGATCAGCGGCCTGGTGGAGCTCGCCAATGTCGAGTGCAAGCTCCGCAGCGTAGATTAACGTCACGCTGTTTGACGGGGCAATCCCAAGCGCCCGGTCGAAAAACTCGCGGCTGCGTTTTCGGTTGCCGCCAAGTATCCAGGGCGATTTGTGGTGGAGCCGCCCAAGCACCCGTAAGGGACCGCCACCGTGATAGCGTTCGTCGATCCCGATCGCGCGCTTGAGCTCGAGCCGTGCCCAGCCAAGCGCTCGAAGTCCCCTGATTCCGCCGTTGGTCTCGGCAAAAAGAGCCAGGTTTACGCCGACCCAGAAATGACCCTCGACTCGGTCGTCATTGAGCGCAACGGCCCGCTCGCCCGCGCTTATTCCCGCCGCATAGAGCTGCTTCGCCGAATCTAGTGAGCCTGATTGCTGCCCGAGAAAGAAGAGAGCGCGCGCAAGCCTCCACTGCACTTCGTAACGGTCAGAGCCATCGACCGCTCCGGAGAGCACCATCACCGATTCTCGGACAGCACCGGGCTGCGCGCGTTGGCTATACAGTTCGTCGGCGCGTCCGACTACGACGAGGAGCTGATCAGTGGGCATAGTCGTGAGCAGTCTAACTGAAAGAAGAGCAGAGGGAAGAGGAATGGTCTCCTCGGCGGCTCTGCCTTCAGCCTACCTCGACGCAATCTTCTTCAGGTGCTCGCGGGTGAAGATCGCGTCTTTGAGGTTCTGATCGTAACTAACATCCGCCACCTCGAACTCAATCTTTTTTTCCCGACCGCGGTTGTCGATCGTCCAACGCATGCGAGTAAAACGCCCGTCGATCTGCTCTGTTCTGCTCACAACCAGATTGCGAGCAAGCTGGTCGTGGTTGTCATAGAACTCGGCCTGCACAGCCGCGCCGGTCTCCTTTGCGATCAACAACACCAACCGAGGAAACTTCGACTCAGCGCCGTCTTTGAGCTTTCCTTCGGCCCGATAGCACGCTATCCCTTGAGACGTTTCTTCCCCAACGATCGTAAAGTCGTATTTGTCCGGCTGTCCGTCGGCAAGCTCCTGCAGGGTCAATCCGAACAGCGCGTCCTCGCTCATCAGATCGCTGGTGACAATAAAACTGTCGGTGCTTTGCACGTAGCGAATGCCTTCGATCCGTCCATCGGGGAATACCGTTATCAGCCCATCCCGGTCGCGCTCTTCGGCGGGTGCGAGGAATTCTGCCAGAAACAAAACACGTCCGTCCGGTTCGTGTTTGCGATACATCGTCAAGACAACCTGCTTAGTTTCGCCCGCTTCTACGGCTCCGCTGGTGGCGCTGATCGAAACCCGCATCTTGATCGTGCTATCGCGGCTGTCGGCGAGCGACCGATAACGCTCGATTATTGGGGCCGCATCGATCACCGTCGCCGGTACGCCTGCCGCGCGACTGTTTCCGTTATCGAGGTTGATCGATCCTTCCAGCTTCCTGGTGCACGCTACCGATAGCAACAACAAAAGAACCCCAATTGATAAGAGAATCGCCGCCTGTCTGTGGCGGTGAAATTGATTTGGCGTGTCGTGGTGAGGGTATCTTTTCATATTATTCGGGCCGGTCATATTTATGGGTTGGCGCTCTTGTTGCAGCAGGTACTAAGCTGCACCACTAAATTGATGCGATTCTCAATCGCCGTTGCAAGAACCGCTAGCTCTGTTTTCCCAGAGCAGCCCGGGCAAACAGTTTCGACTTCATCA
This sequence comes from Blastocatellia bacterium, assembly GCA_963737945.1. Taxonomy (GTDB): domain Bacteria; phylum Acidobacteriota; class Blastocatellia; order UBA7656; family UBA7656; genus Onstottus_A. The sequence goes on from CAVTUR010000008.1 coordinate 201,138, forward strand.
ACACCGGCAGAAACACCAGGTCGGCTGCCAGACACCCCCCAATCCCCAGAGCCCATAGGATCCCAGCGATTCGCACCGGCACAAACGAAGATAGCACGAAAACAAGAAATGCCGCGATTAGCATGAGATTGGCAAGCACCATCGGTTTGCCGGTCCGCAGCATAGTCAGCCACATTGCCCATCCTTCATCTGTTGCCGGGAGCGTCGCGGGTAGAGAATTTGGGACAAGACTTTGCTGCCGTGCGGCTACGGATTGGCGATAGCGGCGAATCATGTGAACCGCGTTATCCACAGCCAGTCCGAGCACCGCGCTGGCGACAAGACTTGTTGTTATGTCGAGGGCAGTCCCGCTCCACCCGAGGAATCCGAAGTAGCAGACGATCGGGAGCAGGTTTGGTATCAACGCCAGCAGACCGGTTGAGAACGATCGAAACAACACCACCATCATCAAATAAATAGTCACCAGTGCGATCGCCAGGCTCGACGACTGGGACGCAGCGACTGCATCCGAAGCGTCGTTGAGAAGTATGATCGAGCCGGTCGCGCGTTGCGAAATACCTGTTGGAAGATTGACTACCGACCACTTGTCGAGTCGCTGGGTCAGGCCCCTGAGCTCATTTGAGCTGAACAGGTTCGTTCTGAGTACGATCACAAGGCGCGACCCGTCGGCACTTACGAGGCGAGCCAGCGATTCATCCTGCGATAGATAGTCCCGATATATTGCCGAGAGCCTGCTCCCGTCGCCTGGAAACTCTTCGTTGGGCTCGAGCTGGGGGCCGGGAAATACACCGTAGATGCGTTTTATGATGTCGACAGCCGAAATTGCCGCATCGACTCCCGGCTGTTCGATCGCAAACTGCTCGAGCGCTGCGGCCACCCGCAAGAACCCGGGGTCGGTAATCGATCCTTGCGGGCCGTTGACCACTAACTGAACCGTGGCCGCGCCAGCCAGACGCTGGTGAAGCGTCTCGGCGTCCCGGACGGTCTCGCTGTTACGCGGAAAGATGTGGAGGTAATTGGTGTCGACTCGAAGCCACATTGCCCCTGCGCCAATAGCGATAGTGGAGGCTAGTGTGAAAAATAAAACGGCACGTCTGCGAAACAGAATCAGCGCGGTGACATTCACCAGCAGGCGATTTAGCCAGGTTGCGTAATCCTGCTGATCAGGACCCGCTTTGCCCAGTGCGTGACGCGGGAGCAGGGCAAGAGCTGCGGGAATAAAACCTACGGTGAGAAAAAGCAATGCGAGAACGCCGAGCGCTTCGAAAATACCCCATGTCGCGGGCGGTCGGGACAGAGCTCGAAGCCAGCGAGCCGAAGCCCGCCATCGTAGCCGTTGCCGAAACGATCACCGCCGGGCATATGAAAGCGAGGCCCTCGAGCCACGCGGTCTCTTCGCTCTGGAGGTCGTGATGGGCGCTGAGAGTCGACATTGAGACGCGATACTGATTCAGAACGTGAAAGATGTAAGAGCTCCCGACTGCCATCAAGGTCGTCGGTAGCGAAAGCGTAGCAAGGGTGATGGGCCGGCCCATCAGGCTCATCAGTCCGATTGTCCAAATAAGACCAATGATCAGAGCGCACACCGGCAGAGCCGCTCCCCAGAATGTGCGAAACGCGAAAAGAAAAACACCGAAGCAGAGCACGGCGGCGACCGGCGAGAGCACCAGAGTGTCGCGAAACATGCTTCGTATGCCGCGGGCGTCGATAATTGGGCCACCGGCGAGGAATATCTCGTCGCCGCCCGCTTCAGCCTTTGCTACCTGCTCGACCTCTTCAGCTACGGCACGGGCTTCCGCTTCACCCAGCGGCTTTAGGAATATGTCTATCGAGGTTGTCGTGCCGTCAGCCGACACGTAGTGATGCAGGTACAACGGATCGGCGGTGACTTCTTTCTTTAGCCTGAAGAGTGCGGCCTCCTCAGCCAGAGTGCGTTTGTCTATCAACCTACCGACGCTGACACCTCCGTCCTCGCGTTTTATGGTTTTGATATTGGTGAGACTAAGCGCTTGATCAACGCCCGCAACGGCAGCGAGCTTGTTAGTCAGGCGGTTCAGCTTGTCGAGAAACGCCGGCGTGAACACATCCTTGGTCGTGATTGCGACGATGATTACGTGGTCATCGCCAAAGATGGTTTTGGTTTCGTTGTAGAAACGATAGGTGTCGTCCTTGCGGGCGAGTGTTTCAGTCGAGCCGTTGAAGCTGACACCGCGGACGAGAATAATCGCCAGATAGACGACGGTGATCGCCAGCGTCGCTGCGATGATTGCCTTTGGATGGAGGACGACGAACTTCGCGGGCTGGGTCATAGAGGCGGCTCGCGGCACTCGAGTGATTGGAGCGTGCGACTATAAGGGATGGACGGAGAGAGAGTCAAACAACGCAGACGACTGTCAATTCCACTTCAATCCCTTGAGTTGTTGCAGGTTCAGGTTTCCACCGCTGAGCACGCACACGACCTTGGACCCTCGCGGTGCTTTGACGAGCCCTCTCAACAGGGCGGCGACAGGTGCGGCCGCCGCGCCTTCGACGACCAGCTTGCAGTGTGACATTATCCAGATGACCGCTTCGAATATTTCTGAATCAGGCAGCGTGACGATCTCATCAACAAACTGCCTCACCGCGTCAAAGGTGTGTTCGCCGACCCGCTTCACCTTGAGTCCGTCGATATCACAGTCGACTGTGTCTAGTGTTACCACCTGACCTTTTTCGATGCTCATCTTCATCGCGGGAGCACCGGAAGACTCGACGCCGATAATCCTTATCTTTGGATTGAGACCCTTGAGCGCCATCGACACGCCGGAGATCAGTCCGCCTCCGCCGATCGGAACAACGACTACTTCGGCGTCGGGGAAGTCTTCGTAGATTTCCAACCCAAGAGTCCCTTGTCCGGCTATCAGGTGCGGATCGTCGAATGGATGGATGTACGTCAGGCGGCGCTCCTCGCAAAGCTGTAATGCCTTCTCGTTGGCCTCATCCCAAATCGTGCCGTGCAGCACAACCTCCGCCCCGTACGCGCGGGTCGCTTCGATTTTTGAGGGCGTGGCGTTCTCCGCCATCACAACAACGGCGCGCATGCCGTTCAGCTTCGCGGCCAGAGCGACGCCCTGAGCATGGTTGCCGGCGGATGAGCAGATAACACCCCTCCGACGTTGTTCTTCCGAGAGGTGCGCGAACTTGTTAAGCGGGCCGCGAATCTTGTAGGAGCCCGTTCGCTGAAAGATCTCGCCTTTCAGCCGAATGTCGAAGCCGGTCCTTTCGCTCAGCAGCCGGGAAGAAAGAAGCGGGGTGTGATAGACCAGCGGGGCTACTTTAGCCCTGGCTTCCTGAAAGACTTGAGGAGATAGATTGATCATAGTTTGTGGTTCTCGAGAATAAGTTTGCTGTAATGCGATGTGGTCGAGGGCTGATTATCTACAACGTCGAAGGCTATTGCAAACACACCGGATGCTTGAGCATTGAATGTCTATGGCTTATTCTCTTCGACTATCGAAAAGTTCAGTTCAAACCGGGGAATGTGCCAGTGAACTACATCGATCTGCGAAGCGACACGGTGACAAAGCCAACCGAAGAAATGCGCGAGGCAATGGCTCTAGCCGAGGTCGGAGATGACGTTTACGGCGAAGACCCGAGCGCAAGACGCCTGCAGGAACGCGCCGCTGAAACATTCGGGAAGGAAGCCGCTCTGTTCGTGCCGTCCGGCAGCATGGGAAACCAGATTGCGGTGAGGCTTCACACTCAGCCCGGTCAGGAAGTCATCATCGAAGGGCGAAGCCACATGTTCAACCTGGAAATGGCGGGGATGGCGGTCATAAGCGGTGCCCTTGCGCATCCCGTTCGGTGCCCGGACGGGATAATGGATTGGGATTCGATTGAAGCCGCCATCCGGCCGCGAAGTTCTTACTTCGCGCAGACCGGGCTGATTGCGATCGAGAATACACAGAACCTCGCTGGAGGCACGGTGATGTCATTCGAGCGAATGAAACAGATCGTCGATCGCGCTCACGAGAGGGGCTTGCCGGTGCATCTGGACGGGGCTCGAATCTTCAACGCCGCGATTGTGCTCCGGCGGAATGTAGCCGAGATGGCCGCGCTTTTTGATTCGGTCATGTTCTGCCTATCGAAAGGCCTGGCGGCACCCGTTGGCTCGATGATTGTGGGCTCGAGGGAGTTTATCGAACGGGCGGTGCCCGTTCGCCGAATGCTCGGCGGCGGAATGCGACAGGTGGGTGTTTTAGCCGCGGCCGGTCTGGTTGCGCTCGAGAGGATGACGACGCGCCTCGTAGAGGACCACGCGAACGCACAGATACTTGCGAGAGGATTGGCTGAGATTCAGGGCGTTGGGATAGACCTCGAGCGCGTGCAAACAAACATCGTGGTCTTTGATATGGCCGGTACCGGGCGGACGACTGCGGAGTTCTCCACGAAACTGAAGCAACTCGGCGTGCTTGCGAACGGGTTGAATAGTCGCCAGGTGCGGATGGTGACACACAAGGACGTTTCACGCGGTGACTGCGAAGTGGCTCTGGGAGCTATTCGTGAGGCGTTGGCATAAAAGTAGGTGTCATTCCGTGTTGCCAGTGGAATTGAAGAAAAAATGAATAGACTCGTCATCGCCATCGACGGACCATCCGGGTCCGGAAAGAGCACGGTCGGCAAAGCAATCGCTCGCCGGCTTGGGTACCTGTACATCGATTCGGGCGCGGTCTATAGAGCCATCGGTCGCAAGGCCCTGGATACACACATACCTCTCGACGACGCAGGGTCGGTCGCGGATCTCGCTCGCGGTGCCACGGTGAAACTCGAAGGTGATCCGGATCACCTGCAAGTCCTGCTCGATGGCAGTGATGTCACCGAGTTGATACGTCTACCCGATGCGAGCAATGCCTCCTCTATCGTCGCAACGATCCCGGAAGTGCGGGCAGCGGTAGTCGAAAAGCTTCGCGAGATGGCTCGCGCCGGCGGCATCGTTATGGACGGGCGCGACATCGGAACAAAGGTGTTTCCCGATGCTCAGGTAAAGGTATTCCTCGATGCCTCGCTCGGCGTGCGCGCGAGGAGAAGATACGGGGAGGAGTGCGAGCGCGGCCGAGAGGTTACGATCGAGCAGATCAGCGCGGAGCTTGAAGAGCGAGATCGGAGGGACCGCGAGCGCTCGGCTACACCACTCGTACAGGCTCCCGACGCGGTATTCATCGACACTTCAGGCTTGACGCTCGAAGGGGTGGTTGGGCTCGTGCTTGAAATCGCGAGAGCGCGAAGCTAGACTTAGTCGCGGTTCAATGGACGCCTTGAAGTAGTTTGTTAGAGAGCCGAGACGACTTGCTAGAGAGTTTCCTGCGCCTCACCCGGCAGTTGCGCTGTCCCGGGGTTGACGGATCGAGCGCTCACCTCGCATCCTGAATTTACAGATGGGAATCTTCACCGGACTCATTATCGAAGTCGGCCGCGTGCGCCAGATCGTGCGCAGGGACGACGGCGCTTTCCTGGTCATCGAAGCCCGGAAGGTTCTGGATGGTACGCGGATTGGCGATTCGATTTCGATAAACGGAGTAGATCTCACGGTGATCGAGATGAGCCCGAATTCATTTAGCGCCGATGCTTCACTGGAGACGCTAAAGCGTTCGACGTTAGGCGGGCTGCGTGTGGCAGACCGAGTGAACCTTGAGCGAGCACTTGCTGTAGGCGAACGACTGGGCGGGCACATGGTTCAAGGCCACGTCGATGGTACAGGAGAGCTGATATCGGTCTCGCGGGAAGGGAACGCCTATCGAATGCAGTTCGGACTTACCCGCGAGCTTGGACGGTATATTGCAATGAAAGGGTCGATTACCGTTGATGGGATCAGCTTGACCGTGGCGGGGCTAGGCGACGATTGGTTCGAAGTGGCGGTCATCCCGCACACGTGGCGCGAGACGATCTTGTCGGATTTGAGACATGGCAGCTGCGTAAATATTGAGGTTGACGTGCTGGCTAAATATGTTGAGCGGTTGATGCAGACTCAACAACCGCCAACTAAGCAGAGTGAATTGACGCTCGAGTATTTGATAGAACAGGGATACTAGTGAATCGTGAGAGTGAATCGTGACAATGGAGCAAGGCATGCCATTCGCAACGATAGAACAGGCGATCGACGAATTCCGCGCGGGGCGCATGGTTATCATCGTCGATGACGAAGATCGCGAGAACGAGGGCGATCTCGCGTGCCCGGCTGAAAAGGTCACACCAGAAATCATAAACTTCATGGCGCGCTACGGGCGCGGATTGATCTGCCTGTCGCTGACTGAAGGGCGGCTCGATGAGCTTCAGATTCCACTGCAGGTTTCAGATTCCGACAACACGGCAACCCGCAGCACCGCTTTTTGCGTCACCATAGAAGCGAGGCGAGGCGTGACCACCGGTATATCGGCGGCGGACCGGGCCACCACAATTCAAGTTGCGGTTGATCCGCGGAGCAGGCCTGGCGACCTTGCGCGGCCCGGGCACATCTCTCCGCTTCGCGCGCGCAATGGCGGCGTGCTCGTGCGGCCTGGTCAAACAGAGGCGGTCGTCGATCTTGCTCGCATAGCGGGGATGAATCCGGCCGGCGTCATCTGTGAAGTTATGAACGACGACGGCACGATGGCCCGCCTCCCCGAACTTCGCGAGTTTGCTCTTGAGCACGGCCTCAAAATCATCTCGGTCGCCGATCTGGTCAGCTATCGAATGTCCAATGAGGTGCTTGTGCACCGCGCCGGCGAGGCGCGAGTGCCCAGCGTCTACGGCGAGTTTCAGGCGATTGCATTTACAAATGATATCAATCAAGACACTCATCTTGCTCTGGTGATGGGCGAGATTGATCCGGATGTGAGCATGCCGGTGCGGGTGCATTCGCAATGCGTCCTTGGAGACGTTTTCGGTTCATTGCGCGATGACACCGGTTGGCAGCTTCACCGTTCGTTGGAAGTCATCGCCGGCGAAGGACGCGGCGTACTGCTGTATCTCAAACAAGAAGGCAGGGGCGTCGGCCTCGTTAATCAGCTAAAGGCATATCGAGTAATGGATGAGCAAGACAAAGATGCCGTCGACGCAGACGCGACGGTCCTTGGGCGACACAAGATGGACCCTCGCGACTACGGCATCGGCGCGCAGATTCTTCACGAGCTGGGTGTCCGCCGGATGCGATTGATCACAAATCACCCGGTGAAGCGCGCGGCGATCGAAGGCTTTGGGCTGGAAATCACCGATCGCATACCGATCGAGATCGAACCCAACGAGTCAAATGAAAAGGTGCTGCGTGCGAGGAAGGACAAACTCGGCCACCTGCTCACGAAGGTGTAGGATTGAAGCGTGAAACGTGAATCGTGATCGATCACCAGGACATTCTCGTTTCAAGCATCACGTTTCACGGGTCACGCATCAGGAACTATGCGCAAAAAACTTCTGATCGGCGCCATCTCCCTTCTAACCCTGTTTCTCCTGCTTATCCTCGGCGTCTTCATCTACGTTCGAAGCGGGCGGCTGGACAGTTACCTTCGAGACCAAATAGTAGCCGGACTCGCTGATGTAGGAATCACCGCGGAGATTGGCAAAGCGAATCTCGACCTCCGGGGGTACAAGGTCACACTTGAAGACATAAAACTGTCGGCCACAAATGGGAAAAAGCGCTTCGGCGCGATCGATAGACTCGAGGCCGAGTTCTCGGTGCTCTCGTACCTCAACCAACGAATCAAGATCACAAACGTAACAATTGTCCATCCCAGCGCATCGATCGAGTTCGACAAACAGGGTGGATTCAATCTGGACTCGCTGCATGCCCCTGCCACAAAGAAGAAGGCTGCCGGTGAGCCGGACGACGTACTCTTTGCGACCGCTGATTTCAAGGTGACTCAGGGTGAGATACACTTCGTCGATCTGAAGAACGATACGACCGTGGATGTTGCCGATCTTGGCATCCACCTCGTCCCAAACGATCCCAACGCCACCGCCAACTCGTTCAATCACCGGCTTGAGCTGGGGTTCAACCAGGCGAAGGCTACGATCGACGGGCGCGCCATCGAACACATCACCGCAAATGTCCTCGCCCGGGTCACCGACACAGAGGTGGAGATTCCAGCCGTCAACAATGAGCCTCAGTTCGTAGTAACTTCCGACGTAGGCAATGTCACACTGATCGGCAAGGTCGAGAGCTACAAGCCTCTCAAGTATAACTTCAGCGATGTTCTGGTCGACGCAAACCTGACCCAGGTGGCTCGGGTGTTTGCCCCCGAGACAAAAATGGCCGGTGATGTTCGTTTCGTCGGCCAGCTGGATGGGACAGGCGCTGATTATCACGCCTCCGGTGAGATTGAAGGCAAGACAGTCTCGGCTGCCGGCTTTCGCGTCGCCGGTCTCAATGTAAAGACAAACGTCACCGGCCGCAACGACGAGTACAACGGGAAAGCTAACCTGACGTCATCTCAGGTCACCGGGCCGGGTCTGACGGCCAGCTCGATAACATTCAGCAACGCGACGGTGGACGGGAAAGAACTCGACTTTGACGTGGCGGGTGCGCTCAACATCGCGGCACTCAAGAGCGGCGAGGTAACAGTCAAGGGGCTCAAAGGCTCGCTTGCGGTGGATCGAAACAAGGCAAGCCTCTCGAGGTTCTCCGCCGATGTCCTGGGAGGGAGCGTAGCGGGTTCGGCTACCGTGGCTTACTCCGGAGGTTCGTCGCAGGTCACCGTCGAATTCAAGTCGATCGATCTGGGTCAGGCAGCAACGCTCGCCGCGGCAAAAGATGTGACCATCAGCGGCACAGCCAACGGAATTGCGCAGCTCACATTCCCGCGCCTCAACTACAAAGCCGCGACCGGCAAAATAACCGCGACGTTTGATGCGGCAGTCTCGCCGCTGGAAAAGGAAGGAGAGGGTTCGCCTGCGAATGGGGAAATCAACCTGGTCGCGACCGGCCGAGGTTTCAATGTCGAGCGCGCATATGTCCGCTCGAAGCAGAGCGAACTGACGCTTTCAGGCACGGTCGGTTGGGACAGCGCCGCGTCTTTGAATGTCGAGTTCAAGTCTGCAGACATGGCCGAGGTTCAAAACGCAATTGATGCCTTTGGCGTGATACCGGACGCCTTGAAGGACGACTACGAGATAACGCTCGAAGGCGCCGGCGGATTCAAGGGAACTGTGGAAGGGAAGTTGTCTGCCCCCAGCGTGTCGGGGCACATCAAGCTCGCCGGCATCAAGTCGCACGACGAGATGACCGGTTCATTTGAAGGCGACATCACTTACACTGCATCGCTGGTACGCGTCGACAATGCTGCGCTGGTGCGTCCCGATGGTTCACGCGCCGACTTCAGCCTGACCGCGCCCCTTCCAATCAAGGACGATGTCGCGATCAAGGCTAGTCTTCAGAACTTCGATCTTGCGGCGATTGTTCAGGCCTACAGGGCGGGGCTAGAAGACTACGTCGGACGGGGTGTCATCAGTGGCGCGATCGACCTGAAGGGCTTGCCTGGGCCGAGAACGATCGAAGGGACTGCGAAGCTATCGCTTGCCGCGGCCGAGTTCACTGTTGACCCATCGGAGGAAGGACAAGAGCCAACGAAGATCTCGGTGCCGGAATTCAACGGGGACCTCACCCTTTCCAACAGCGTGATAAATGTTCAGAACCTGCGAATGCTGGTGGGTGACAGCGAAATCGTCGGACACGGAACTTACAATCTGGACACCTATGAATACTCGATCAACGCCAACGGCAAGAACATCGACCTCGCAAGGGTGTCCGATGCCGCCAACACCGCGAAACTAACCGGCAAAGCAGATGTGACAGTTGTGGGGCAAGGGCGGTGGGGCAAGGCCGAAGACTGGTCCGCGGTCAATGTCAACGCCACCATACAGGGCCGCAACGTGGCGGTCGAAGGGCGTGACTTTGGCGACGCGAAAGTAGTGGCAACTACCGAAGGCGGTATCTTGAAGATTGAGGCCTCCGGCAGATTGTTGGATCAGCAACGTACCCTTGTTGCGACAGTTGATCTTCGAGATCGCGAGAACTATCCCGTAAACGCCGGAGTAGAGTTTACCGACGCCGACATCGGTCCGTACCTTGCCCTGATAGCGCCGGAGTTGTCGGAAATCGAGGGGAAAGCGACCGGCAGCATCAAACTCTCGGGCCCGCTGCGACAGACAGACCGCATTCAGGCTGTGGCGACCTTCACCAAACTTGAATTCGGCGGCGCCATCTCGGAGCAGCAGACCTACAAAATACTAAACCAGGGCGATATAGTGCTGACCGCGACACCTCGCGAGGTCACGCTCAATCGGGTCATGTTCACCGGCGACGGCACGAGCGTCACTCTCGAAGGAACACCCTCTCGAGACGCGGCAAAGTCGAATCTCTCAGTAAACGGAGAAATCAACCTCAAGCTCTTGTCGTCATTCACGCCGACGATATTCACGACCGGAATCGCGCAAGTGCAAGCGTCTATCGTCGGCAATCTGGAATCGCCACAATTGCTGGGTGTCGCGAACCTGCACGACATCGGCATCCGAATACTCGATTTCCCGATCTCGATGTCAAAGGGGAACGGGCAGATCAGGTTCACCTCAAATCAAGCGGTGATTGAAAACTTCGCCGGGTCGACCCCCGGTGGCGGAACGATCTCGATAGAGGGCGGCGCGGCGCTTTCAGGGCTCGCGCCGGTTCAATGGCGGCTCGAAGCAAAAGCCGATCAGATGGGCGCCGAGTATCCAAAGGACACCCAGACTGTGGTGGACGCCCAGGTCACGCTCGAGGGCAACCGCAAGCTACAGGTGCTGAGCGGGAATGCCCAGGTCCGGCGTGCATCCTACACCAGAAACATAACGATCGAAGAGTTGATAACAACCGGGGGACCATTCCAGCCGGATTTTCTGGAGGCGGGTCCCGGCGGTACGGGCGGCCCCTCCGGTTTGCCAACCGTGATCGATCTTCACATCACCGCGGACAATACGCTGAGCGTCAAGAACAATCTGGCCGATGCCGTCGGAAGCGCTTACATAAACCTGCGTGGATCGGTCGACGCGCCTCAGGCCTCGGGGAGAATACTGCTGACGCGGGGGACCTTGAACTTCAGGAATGGACGTTACGACTTGACGCGGGGTCTGCTGACCATTCCGGGGCGCCGGGGCGCCGAGCCAACTGTCGATTTTGAAACCGAAGCGGACATACGTGGGTATCACATCACCATCAACTTCAACGGGACGATAGCCAAGCTCCAAACGACCGTGAGGTCTGAGCCCGAAGTTCCCGAGCCAGACATCATTGCGCTGATTCTGACCGGTAGTATCTCGGGTGGTGATCGCTCAACAATCGCGTCGCTTGGTCAAACGGGTTTAGGTCTGGCTCAATCGATTCTATCCGCTTCGCTGTCCGAGCAACTCGAACGCGGCACCCAGCGGTTGTTTGGATTGAGCCGGTTTTCAATCGATCCTCTGCTGGTTGGGCGGGGCAGCGACCCAACCGCAAGGATCACGATCGGTCAACGAATTGCTAAAGACCTGACTCTCACCTATTCGCAAAATCTCACGTCTGGGGTGTCCGGGAATAGACCGCGTCGTGTTGGTGGAGTATCGCTTGAGCAATCGCTTTTCGGTGGTTGGCATTCGTAATGAGCGCGGTGAATTGGGATTCGATGTTCGGTTTAGGAAGAAGTTCTGAAGAGGCAAAGCGCAAAGGGCATTCAGACTCAGATGTTCGTAAACACCGTTATAAGCATAGCCAGCGCGGGTCGGCGACTTTTCGCTCTATGCCCCTGCCTTTTGCCCGTCGCTCTTCGCTGCGTCTGCTTTTCGCTTTTTTCTCCGTTCCTTCCGCGATTGCCAGCGACGTTGGAGACTTTCTCGGGTCGGCGCGATGACGCAAGTCGACGTCGTGATTGAGGGCGCGCCCAATTCAAACGTCACCGAGATGAGGTCGCTGGTCGATATTGCTCCGGATCAGGACTATTCGCCGGTGCGCATCCACGATTCGCTGCTGAGACTGTTTCGCTCAGGGCTGATTTCAGGCGCGCGTGTCGAAGCCACGAACGTCGGTGCAAACGGTGTCGCGGTGCGGTTCATCGTCAAGCCGCAGGCTCGCATCGAGAACGTCGTCTTCGAAGGCGCGCCGATCTTTCCGGCGGTCGAACTTCGAGCAAGGCTGAATCAACTCGATCCGGGGGAGCGTCTCTCGATTGGCTCGGTCACCCGCGGTCTTGGTGATCTCACCGCTTTCTACTCGGCGCGCGGTTACTACCAATCGAAGATTGCCTATGACATCAGGCTGGACCCTTCAAGCACTCGGGCGGTGGTTGCTTATACCATCACCCCAGGCGAGCAAGCGCGAGTCTCGACCTACAAGCTTGACGTCAAAGGCACCGAAATCGATCTGACCAAGGTGACGCCAACAATAACCGTGGGCCAGCCCTTCAATCAGACGCTCGTGCAGGAGGCGATGGACCACATCAAGGATGCATACCTGAAGCAGGATTACCTTGCTGTGCGCGTTACCGTAAACACTTCGCCGGACGCGGAGACAAACTCAGTCGCCGTCGGTATCAATGTCGAATCAGGCCCCCGCGTCGAAATCGTGGTTGCCGGTCTCCCGATCGATGTAAAGCAGAGGAACAAGGTGCTGCCCTTTTACACTCAGGGGGGCGTCGATGATTTCTCCCTTGAAGAGGGAAGGCGTAGCCTGCTGGATTGGGCGCAGCGGCAAGGTTACTTCTTTGCCGATGTGACCCGGCCACCTGCGCCTGATCTCTCGAATCCATCCGTCAAGTTGACCTACACGATCGATCCGGGTGGCCGGTACAAACTCGGCGGCATCGAGATTGAGGGGGTAGACGCAATCCCCCACCGCACGCTCGAGGAAGAAATGAAGTCGAAACTGGCCAGCCCAATCCCGTTTTTCGGGGGCCGGGGCGTCACCAGCGACGATATTCTTAGGCAGGATGCAAACCTGGTTTCAAAGCGTTTGCGGTCGCTCGGGTTATCGTAGTTCGCACGTGGAAGTGAGACGGGGCGTCTCCCTGAAGGGCGATAAGCTGATCATCACCTTCGATGTTGAACAGGGTCCTCGCACCTATGTTGAAGAGATAGGGATGCGCGGGAACGAGTTGATGACCACCGGCGAGTTGAGCCAGCGGATTTCAATAAAGGCCGGAGACCCGCTGGTTGAAAGCGTAGTGACCAGTGACGCCGATCATCTGTTGGCGGCTTACACAGAGCCGGGATTCGCTACGGCCGAGGTCGTGTATGACGCAGTTGACCTCGGCAGAATCGACGGCCAGGATCGCGTCCGTCTGAGCTTCAACGTAACCGAAGGGAATCGGGTTCGCATCCGGGGTGTAACGACACGCGGCACGGCCGTCACCAGCAAGACCCGGCTCGCTCAGGACTTTTATCTTTTTAAGACTGGCGATTGGCTTCAGGCGGAGCAGTTGCAGGAAACCGAACGGGAGCTCTACGAGACCAACGCTTTCAACTCTGTAACCATTAGCTCGGACGCCGCGGGCCAAACGGTAAACGGGATCGAGGAGCGTGACGTTACCGTCAACGTTCTGGAGTCGAAGCGTCGGGATGTGGTCTACGGGCTTGGCTATCAAACAAACACCTCTAACACAAAGACGATTCCGGGACTCAGCTTTCTTGGCGGCGTCCGCGGGTTGACACAGCTCACGTATTCGAACCTGTTCGGCCAACTGTACACGGGAAGCACCCAGGTGCGTGTTTCGGAAAACGAGCTCTTTGGCCAGATATCCTTTCAGAATCCGCGACCTTTCGGTACCAAGCTCCCCGCGCTGGTGTCTTTTTTCGCCAGGCGACTTGGCGAGAAGGATTTCCGCACCGATCGGTACACTGCAAACGTCCAGGTCGAGAAACGCTACTCTACGGATTTCATCGCTTACTTCAGCTACTACTTTGAGCGCATCAGCATATTCGATCTTCCTCCGGATTTCAGCGTCGAGGAGATTCAACGCAACGCGCAACCAATCCGGCTCAGCAGAATCGGTCCGAGTTTTATTCGCGACAAGCGTGACAACAAGTTCGATCCGACGTCCGGAACCCAGACATTGGGGAGTCTGTTTCTTGCGACCACTGCGCTCGGAGGGAGTGAGCAGTTCGCCAAGTTATACATCGAGCACACGCGGTTTTACCCGGTTCGGCGTTTCCGGGACACGGTGTTTTCCTTCTCGGGGCGACTCGGGTTGGCGGCGCCGTTTGGCGGCAAGGACTCACTGCCGATCTCGGAGCGGTTTTTCGGCGGGGGCGCTCGTGATTTACGCGGCTTTGGGTTTGAAGAAGCGGGCCCTCAGATATTGGTTCGAAAGCGCGATATAGATAACAACATAGTGTTAGACGGGAATGGAAATCCGATTCTGGTGCTAAGCCCGCTCGGTGGAAACGCGATCCTGGTGATAAACAATGAGCTGAGATTTCCGCTCTGGGGGCCAATCGGCGGCTCGATCTTTTCTGACACCGGCAATGTATTCGCACGGGTCCGTGACATGAAGCCGGGGAACATCACCGAGTCGGTTGGCTTTGGGTTGCGGCTAAAGACGCCGGTCGGGCCGGTGAAGTTCGAGATGGGATTTCTGGTTGTGAACAAGCCAGCCGGCATATCAGGATCTCATAAACACTTTACGATCGGGCAGACCTTTTAATGATGTTTAGGCTAATGATGTGTAGGTCATCAATAGACTGGCTGTTGTGGGATCGCTCCAAGAGAAAGCGCGCACAGATCAACAGCTCTCGCCGGATCACAGGTCGGGAAGGGTGGCTTGCCCCCGCCTCTTCGGATCTCAACGTGATTAAGGGTCTTTCGTCATCCCAGGCGGGGCCAAGGCATCCTTCCCGACCTGTGATCCGGGCCACTAACAAGGCGCCGGCAATAACGGTCGTCGGAGCGATCGCAATTTGCATGATGTCGCTGATCGTGCCGCGAGTCTATGCTCAGCAGACCGTCGATCAGATCCTGACGCTGGTCAACGACGACGTGATCACCCGCATTGATTTGTTGTGGAGTATTGCGATGGACCCACAGGCGCCAAGCCCGGTTGGCCCAGTTGGCTCGGATCTTCTTAGCCGGAAGCTGGATGTGATGATTGATGAGCGGCTTATTACTCAGGAGGCCATTCGTGTTCCCAGCAACGAAATAACGCAAGACGAGATCGACAAGAAAAAGACCGAGCTGATCAAGAGCTTCCAATCAGAGGCACAGTTTCGTGAGCGCGTTGGCTCGGTGGGTCTCACGCCGCAAAAGATCGAGGAGCTGATCCGGCAGCGGATCGTGATTGACCGATTTGTTGAATTCCGATTCCGTTCGTTCGTGCTGATTACCGAGCAAGACATCAAACGCTTCTACGACGAGGTGCTGGCGCCGGCGATTCGCAACCGCGGCGCAGTCCCGCCGTCACTCGATGACATTCAAGACGGCAAAAGCGTGCGGGAAGGCATAAGCGCGACGCTCAAGCAGAGGAAGATCAACGACGAAGTTGAGCGCTGGCTCTCACAGGCTCGCCAGCGCGCCGACATTGTTCAGCTCGCTGAGCCTTGAAGTCTCAGCAGTTCATATGCGAAGTCCGCTGCGGAAACCCTTAGGACTCTGAGATCCACCGCATTGTGGTTCGGAGCGCCGCCGGGTAGAATGGGTAAACCGAAGACTTCGAACGCCGGGGACAAGTTCAAAGATCCGCACCGCGATGGTTTCTGGTGGGTCCCTGGTGTACTCACCTACTCAAGAACGAAGGGAAGTCCAGGCGTCAGAGTGTGGTTCAAGTAACTCGCGCCACGCATTGTCTTCTCTCAGCTTAAGAAAACGGAGGTACAATGTCAGCACCAATCCCGAAGCTACCGGCTGCGTTTGCAATTGGGATCGGTTTGATTGGCTGTTATTTGTTGGCTTGGCTCGCAGCCAGTGTTGGTCTCCTTGGTGAAGCGCACTTAGGTTACTACGGCGACTTCTACTTTGTGAAGCATGCTTTACAGAAGACCGGGTGCGTTGACTCAATGGAGTACTCACGCCACGAGGATCTTACTCTCGAAGACTTCCACTTTAAGGTTCGCACCAAATCTGGACGGCTTGTCAGAGTTTTTTTTGACGAGGGCCAAGACGTTGAGTTGCTTTGCCGCGCTCCTCGGGGACTCCTAATCGTTCATCCACGGGATCACCGTGCGCTTCTTCAAAGGTACAACATTGAGACCATTTACGAACGATTGAAAGGCAGAGGAATCAAGAAAGCCGACTTACAAACACTCCTGTGCAATACTGATGAACTGGCTTCGTTTTTTGAGGCTAATTATGATTCTGACGCGGTTCCAAACGTTGATTGGGAACGTGAAAATACGGGACGATTTTTGGACTATCTGGGGCTTGAATTCATAGATGAGTCGATCGATGGGGGCTGGCTTGAAACCCCAATCGCCGAGACAAAGGTCGTTGGGCCGGAGTTACGCATCGGCGCGAACCACCTGAAGGCTGGTTGCGAGAGCCCGAAACTCCTGGCGCGGTGACTAGCTTCCTTTATCTGACGCGATACCATTTGATCGGCACTGCGGATCGACAGCTAAGGCCCTTTCTTCTCTGGAGCGTTCCTGCCCGGGCTTCAGAACCCATCGAGGAGGGAAGTGTTGATATCTGTCGGGGGTTCGATGCGCAGCTTTCAAGGTAAGTGGGTGAAGATATGATTAGTAGGTTGTCTACGCTCCGATGCTTTCATCTTATTTGGCTTATCGTGATTGTCGGCAGTGGTTGCAATCACCCTGCCGTGAATCCGCCCTCCGAGACGGCGAAGAACGATCAACCGCCGACGCGCATCACGCCGCCTGAAGAGATTCGGTTCAATGCGCGCGCTCGATTCCCCATTAGAGTGAACGGTAAGATGGGTTATATTAATAGCACAGGAGAAGTGATCGTTCACCCCGAGTTCGATCTTGCCGATGAGTTTTCTGAAGGCCTCGACGCCGTAGCTGTTAGTGGTAAGTGGGGTTTCATAGATGAAGGAGGAAAGATGGTCATCGATCCCAAGTTCGACAATGTCGGCAGCTTTAAGGAGGGATTGGCATGGGTGGAAATTGGATTCGGACGTAGTACCTTAGAAATGGACAGAAACAAGCACGGCTACATCGACAAAACGGGTAAGATGGTCATTATGGCTCAGTACGACTACTTCTTTGAGCACGGCCTGGACAATGGTGATGCTGATTTTTCTGATGGCCTTGCAGTGGTGAAGATTGGTAACAAGCGGGGATACATTGACAAGACGGGAAGAATTATCATCAAACCTGTTTATGACGATGCGCGTTGTTTTTCTGAAGGCCTCGCGGCGGTAGAGATAGATGGACGGTACGGCTACATTGATGCAAGCGGGACGATCATCATTGTACCGCGGTTTAGTTGGGCTGCTCAGTTTTCGGAGGGGTTGGCTGCGGTCAGAATTGAATACGGGAATGCATATATCAAAAGCGCATATATCGACAAGAGCGGAGAAGTGATCGTGAAGGGTCCCTATGCTCTGGCTTCGAGTTTTTCCGACGGCCTTGCAATGGTGCACGTCGCTGGTGGAATTGCCTATATTGAAAAGAGCGGAGATCTTGTGATCAAACCAGCTGTAGAATCAGCAGGGCCGTTTTCCGAAGGGAGGGCGACCGTTCAGATCGATGGAAAGTGGGGCTACATCGACAGAGCGGGGAAAGAAGTGATCAGAATCCAGTCTCCACGTGCCGAGAACTTCTCCGGAGGGCTCGCCAAGGTATACATGGACGCTCATGAATTTGGCTATATCGACAAAAAGGGCTCACTAGTGTGGGGGCCTTCGAATTGAGACTGGCCTGCCCCAGTTTGTCGAATCGCAGAATCGCAAGCCCGGCACCGATCTCCCCCAACGGAGTCGTTCAAACCTGGGGCTTTGACACTAACAGATCGCAACTAGTCACGCAGACCGCAACCAAAGGCGCGAATCAGTTGATGAACTTGAGCTACTCGTATGATGCAGCGGCGGGGCAGAGCGGAGTGACAAAGCGAGTAGAAGCTGCGCTGTTGCGCGGGGCGGAGAGTTCCGATCTGGTCAAGCTTCGCAGGGCGCTCAAATCGAGGGTTCTGTTGTCTCGAATGGCAACAAAGTGAGGTCTGACCCTTTCTTGCGTCGTTCACGCGGAACGGTTCGTTGTCATAGAATCGGCTCGACGTAGGTGTATTGTGGGGTCGCCTCGTACACCGACTCCTTTAGTGCTTTGGCCAACGGTTTGGAGGGTACCATGCCGGTTCGCCTTATTGTAAAACACACACTTGCATGTTGGGCGGTCTTGTTCTACGCGCCAGTGCTTGGCGGACAGGCTGGCATATATCAGATGAATGTGCGGGATCGTGCGGATATGCCAGTCAGTATCATTTCCTCGCATATCAGCCCGCACCCATCCGGCGGCATCGAGATATACCTACAGGTCGAGAACATCGGCAATCTCATCGTTGACGCCTTTAGCGTACTCTTCCCTGAAGGCGCACGGCGTTTTGGGTACACTCTGGAACCGGGGCAGATATCAGAGATAGTGGAGTATGCATCCCGAGACGAGATGACGAAGACAGCAGACTTGGCTCGACGTGGAGAACCGGGCTCATGGACAGTCAGCGTGGTCGAAGTTCAATTCCGCAAGGACACCGCGAACAGTGCTGTCGGGTTGCAGATGCGATTGGACCTGTCGGCTCGTGCGGAATCTTCCACGGGCCTGGAGATCTCTCTTTCGCGTAGAGAGGTCTATTTTCTCGATAAGGCAGGCGGCGAGGCCGGGCCCATCCACGGATTGGAGGTACTCGGCTATGTCAGAACGAGCGTCGAGATTCACAACACCTCGAAAGATTTCCTCCGCGGCATACGGTATAGATTCGAGGGAGTCGTTAGCAAGAAGTGGATAGCCCTCTGGGAACGCGAACTGGTGGTGATGCTTCCTCCAGGTGAAAAAATCTTAGCCCCGATTCAAGTGCCAGCTGAGGTGCTCGACCAGGAGGTGAAGCATCGCTTCAAAAAAGTCCGACTTGTAGTTACGCAAGTCGTTCACGACTGAACAGAAAAGGCCGAAAGGGACTGCGTGCAACGAGGGGCCTGGCATGAAAGTCGAATCGCCCAATTGCAAGCCCGGCACTGTCCGCTCGGGGTCCACGCCACCCCGTTTTCTGATTGCCACCCGAATGCGATGCGGCTAGAATCCTTCTTCGCCAACCGACCACAAGATGCTCGACAAGTTCAAAGACGAGTGCGGCGTATTTGGTATCTTCAACCACGAGGATGCCGCGCGGCTCACCTATCTCGGGCTGTACGCTTTGCAGCATCGCGGGCAGGAATCCGCGGGGATGGTTTCGTCCGACGGGGACCGCTTGCACGCCTATCGCGGTATGGGCTACGTCAGCGAGATATTCAAGCAGGAGGAACTGTCTCACCTGCCTGGCCGCTCCTGCATAGGTCACGTGCGCTATTCAACCGCCGGCAGCATTTCGCTTCGTGAGGCGCAGCCGTTTCTTGTGGATGGCTATCGGGGACAGCTCGCGCTCTGTCATAACGGCAACCTGCCTTACGCCAATCAGGTCCGCGAAGAGCTCGAGTTGAGCGGGGCGATATTCTCATCGACCTCGGATACCGAAGTCGTGCTCCATAAGATAGCCCGCTCGCGTGCAGTAGATCTCATAGGCGCAATCGCCGATACCTTCAGCGAGATTGAAGGCGCCTACTCGATGGTCTTCCTCACCAAAGACAACCTGATCGCGGTGCGCGACCAGCGCGGTTTTCGCCCGCTGTGCCTTGGCCAACTGGGGGACGCTTACGTCGTCGCGTCCGAGACCTGCGCCTTTGACCTGATAGATGCGACCTATATCAGGGACGTCCAACCGGGTGAGATTCTGGTGATCGATCGGGACGGTCTTCACTCATCGTTCTCGCTGCCGAAGGTCAAACCCTGTCACTGCATCTTCGAGCACGTTTACTTTTCAAGACCCGACTCGATCGTGTTCGGGCGATCGGTGAACAAGAGCCGTCACAAGATGGGTCAGCAGCTCGCGCGCGAGCATCCGGCGCCCGCGGATATCGTCGTACCGGTGCCGGACTCCGGCGTCGCGGCGGCAATCGGGTATGCATCGGAGTCCGGGCTGAAGTTCCGGTTCGGGTTAGTCCGCAATCATTACGTCGGCCGTACGTTTATCGAGCCCAAACAGTCGATTCGGCACTTCGGGGTAAAAGTGAAGCTAAACCCGGTTCGCGATCTGATCGAAGGCCGAAGCGTTGTCTTGATTGATGACTCGATCGTGCGCGGTACGACTTCAAAGAAGATCGTGCAGATGGTGAGGCAGGCCGGCGCGAAAGAGGTTCACGTGCGCATAAGCTGCCCGCCGACAATCGCGCCGTGCTTCTATGGCGTAGATACGCCGACCCGTGAAGAACTCATCGGCGCCAACCTCAACGTCGAAGACATCGCCCGGCACATAGATGCCGACAGCCTGGGGTACCTGAGCCTTGAAGGGCTGCTTCGCGCGTGTGGAGATCCGTTGGGCAATCGCCACTGCACTGCCTGTTACACAAACGACTATCCGATACCAGTCACGTCCGCAGCCCGCACCAAGACTGAAAGGGAAGAGGGCTCGCTCCAGCACGATTCAGTGTGGCCCAGGACGTAAGGTCATTCACTCCCCACCAGTTTTCGAAAACGCACCACGATGCTGCGCAGAAATCTGACGATACGCGGAATCAGAATCACCGAAGCGATCACCGCCACCAGCACCAGGACGATCACGACAATTGGATAGAATGGCGCGAGAGCGATAGAACCCACCGCGACCACATCTTCAGTAAGGCTTGCGGCGATATTCGAAGCCGGTTCCGGGCTGGTGTTTATCGCAGCCCGAGTGACGGCCTTTGTCCCATGAGAGCTCAGCGCCAGGCCTCCACCAACCAGGAACGCAATAACCTGGACGCCCTTATCAAAGTCTCCAAAGGCAGCGGCCGCTAGGACCGCTCCTGCGGGAATCCGAATGAAAGTGTGGATCACGTCCCAGGCGCTGTCGATCAGCGGGACCTTGTCGGCGACGAACTCAATTACATACAAACCAATGGCCGCACCAATCACCCACCAGTTGGTCACGACTCCCAATTCGCCCGGCAAGTTCAGATGGGCGAATCGGCCGAGCAAACCTAGAGTTGCAACACCGGCGTACAGGTTGATGCCCGAAACCCAGGACGAATCCCATCGCAAGAGCGAGCGTGCCGATGAAGCTCATCTGTCCTCCTGGGCTCTCGCACTATGCTACGCTATGCCTGGCTGGCCGACACCCAACATCGGCTTATGGTTTTTTTGGCGCGGCTTTCGCTGGAGCGGCCTTAGCTGCTTCCACCCCAACGGAAACGGCGGTCATCCGGTACTGAATCGTGACTTTTGCGCCGACCTTGAGGTCGCCGGTGACTTTGCTATTCGAATCGCGAGCGATCTCCCAACGGTCCTTGCCTTTCTGGACCACGATCAGGTCGTTGGTCAATTCGAGAACTGGGCCAGTCACCTGGTAGGTCTTTGGCGCCGGGGCGGGTTTGCGGCGCGCCGCCTGCGCAGTGTTGGGGAGAAGAGCGCAGGAGAAGACGATTATCAGAACCGCGGTCTTAAACAGATTCTTCATTGTTGTGTTCCTTCCTATAAGGTGAATGAGAGTGAGAGCCGATGCAGCCACGGGACGACTGGAGAGTAGCGAAGCCGCAAAACGAAATAACGTGACTTCGGGAACGACTCGTCCGACAACCAACTGCGATACGCCGCAGGAGACAAACTGAGGTTTGCGGCATCCAGGGAATTTCGCGTTTTTGCGGGGCAGGCTGCGTCATGGACCTAGTCTTTGAGGATGAAGGTGATCTTCATCCTTACCTTGTACCCGGTTATCTTACCGTCCTGGATTATCACTTCCTGGTCTTGTATCCAGGCGCCAGTCACATTCTCCAGAGTCTTACTGGCCCGTTCAATGCCCATATGAATTGCGTCGTCAAAGCTCTTGGTCGAAGACGAGCTTATCTCTGTCATTTTTGCTACACTCATATCTCTTCCTCCTTCTCAACCGAGCGGCACCAAATCCACATTGGGGATCGGCGAGGATAACTAAAGTGCTAATGAGGGTGACTCTACTGAACCATTGTCACCCTCCGAACAGTTTGCCGGCGAGACGGCCCACATCGTCCAGAACGCTGCCATCCTTGTTCGAGTCCAGAAGACTGCTGAGCATTCCCATCACATCCGGCGCAGAGGCCTGCGCCTGCAGGTGCTGGTTCGCGAGAAACTCCGACAACCCGTTTGCGTCGAGACCCTGCTGTTGTTGAGTCTTACCCAACGCCCCCATCACAAGGGGTGCAAGAGTCTCGAGCAACTGCCCGGCTGCGCCGGGATCGAGCCCGGTGTTTTGAGCAAGGCCGTTCTCGGCATCACTTCTCCGGTCGCCCAGGACATTACCCAGTATCCCCGCACCGTTGGCCGCTTCGGTATTTCCAAAGAAGCGCGCCCAGGTTATCGAGAATGGAGCCGTCGTGGTCCCTGGCGACCGCCTGGTTCAACGCCTCCGCGCCTCCTGGCGTCGATGAGTTGCGAGCAAGTGCTGATACGAGCAACGGCACCGCGATCGCCAGCGCTTTGCTTGTTGTTCCAGGGTCTGCGCCGATCTTGTTGCCGATCTGTGAGATCGCACTTCCACTCAGCTGCCGCATCAGCATCTCAGTTAAGAAATTCATCGTGTCATCCTCCCTTTTCCTTGCAGCCGGGAGCCCAAATGGTCTGGTATGCTGCAACCTAGGAATCTTCGGTACTGGCCGGTGAGGTATCAGAAGTTTGGAATCACCAGCTTTTGGCCCGGCTGAATCCGGTCCGGGTCCTTTAGCTGATCGGTATTGGCTTCGAAGATTTTCTGATAGCTGAGCTTTCCGTTGGTGACCTTCTTGGCAATACCAGAAAGGGTATCGCCGGACTGTACCTCATACACACCATAGATGTCGTCGCGCGTCGCGGTGAGGTTGATCGTGAGGTCGCCGGCTGACAGACCGGGATCGATCTCCTTTACCTTATCCCAAACCTGATTGACATCATACTTCGTGGCCATCGCGCCGCTGATAGTCAAGTGGCCGTTGTCTTCCTGTGCGTTCAGGTTAGTGCCGCCGAGGTTGGTTGCGAGGATGTAGGCATCCCCATACTTATCGGTTAGTTGTGACATTGTTTCCTCCGTTCTTTTGGTTATGAGAGCCGTGACTTCACCGGTCTCCCTGATTCGGGCGGCTCGCTTTCTGCGCAACCGCTAGTCCCCTTCGTTCCCGCAGGAGCGAAGGCATGGCGATGAAGGGATTCCTGGGGCGGATCTCTACCGGATCAGATTGATCTCGGAAGTCCTCCCCATCAGCACAGCGGCATAAAACTGCTATGCAAAATATACGGCGTTCCCCTTTCAGTTCAAGTGTGAAGCAGGTAGGCTCGAATGCGGATTGATAGCCCCGAATCCTCAGATTTGCGCTACCGTCCGTGAGGAGTGGGGGCTCGCAGCATCCAGCGGGATAAAGCATGTCACGCCTTTGGTTTAGACGCAAGGGGATCAACGCGGCGCGACGCGACGCGAGGTTTTGGAGGTGAGGGAGTCGGGATCTGGTGTGTAAAGGGCACGCTGACCTGTGCTGTTCACTCGTTTCCGGTTTCTCACGCCTCACACATATCGCGTTTCTAACGAAAACTCCTGGATCATTGCTTTTCCGGCACCCGTTACTTATGATTTCGGCGCTTGTGTAAATCCTGCTCTACGAGCTCTGATAACGAACGCGAGACCTACACGGCGAGCAGGCAACTTTGACTAATTGCAAGAGCTCTGTTTTCGAATGGAGGAAAAGGCAGTGGAGGACTTCGAGAAGATGGGAGCGTTTTACCTCGGTCGCTCCTTTGATCAGGAAAGTAAGACGCTCGGCGAGTCGCTGGTACTGTATGACTCCAGGGATCTGGTAACCCATGCCGTCTGTGTTGGAATGACCGGGAGCGGCAAGACCGGCCTGTGCATCGGGTTGCTCGAGGAGGCAGCGATCGACGGTGTTCCGTCAATCATCATCGACCCAAAAGGCGATCTTGCGAACCTGCTCCTCACCTTTCCCCAACTGAGAGGCGAGGACTTCGAGCCGTGGATAAACGAAGAAGACGCGAAAAAGAAAAACCTCTCAAACGGCGAGTATGCGGGCCAGCAGGCTGAGTTTTGGAAAAAGGGATTAAGCGATTGGGGCCAGGGCGGCGACCGGATCCAGCGGTTGCGCGATTCCGCGGACTTCGCGATATATACCCCGGGGTCGAACGCCGGTATTCCCGTGTCGATCCTCAAATCGTTTGGCGCACCCGATCAAGCTACGCTGGATGACGCCGAACTGCTGCGCGACCGCATCAACACCACAGCCACCAGTTTGCTTGGGTTGCTTGGGATTCAGGCTGATCCGCTGCAGAGCCGCGAGCACATACTGCTTTCAACGATTCTCAATTCATCCTGGAGCCAGGGCTGCGATTTGGACCTCGCTCTTCTTATCCAGCAGATTCAAAATCCGCCGATGACAAAGATCGGTGTGCTCGACCTCGAGTCCTTCTATCCGTCAAAGGAGCGGTTTGGGCTGGTTATGGCCTTGAACAATTTGATCGCTTCTCCGGGGTTTGGCGCCTGGATGGAAGGCGAAGCTCTTGACATCGGACAGATCTTGCACGGCTCAACCGGTAAGCCGCGAGTCTCGATCTTCTCGATCGCGCACCTCGGCGACGCAGAGCGCATGTTCTTTGTTTCGCTTTTGCTCAATCAAGTCCTGGGCTGGATGCGCGCTCAATCGGGGACGACAAGCTTGCGAGCGGTTTTGTATATGGATGAAATCTTTGGGTACTTTCCGCCCGTGGCGAATCCTCCCTCAAAGCTGCCGCTGCTCACCTTGTTGAAGCAGGCCCGCGCGTACGGCCTCGGCATCGTACTCGCAACTCAGAACCCTGTCGATCTGGACTACAAAGGACTTGCAAACACCGGAACGTGGTTTATTGGGCGATTGCAGACTGAACGCGACAAGCAGCGGGTGATCGAAGGACTCGAGGGCGCGGCTGCCAGTCAGGGGGCAGGTTTCGACCGGGGGGCGATGGAGCGCACGCTCGCCGGACTCGGGAGCCGGGTGTTCCTGATGAACAATGCTCACGAGGATGCTCCCGAGGTCTTTCAGACTCGATGGACGATGTCCTATCTGCGCGGCCCGCTCACACGCAACCAGATCAAAGTTTTGATGGCGCCCCGGAAGTCCTCGCCCCAGGCGCAAGAGACGGCCAGCGTCGCCACCCCCGCGGTCGCAGCCATGCCGGCGGTAGCGAGCGCGCAAAGCACGTCCTCAAACGCCGGCGCGCGTCCTGCGATTGGTCCCGAGGTTCAACAGTTCTTTATCCCGGCACGCGGAAGTGCCCCTGGTGGAGGCCACATCTTGTACCGGCCAATGATTCTCGGCGCGGCAAGGGTGAATTTCGTCGATGCGAAAATGGGAATCGACGAGTCGCAAGATGTCTGCCGCCTGGCGGCCATCACCGATTCGCCGGTGCCCGTGAGTTGGGACGATTCGCAGGACGCGAGCGTCGCAGTCTCCGATTTGGAAAAGGAACCGGCGAGCGACGGCAAGGTACGAAGAGATGCCCGGTGTCGCCGGAAAGGGAAAGAGCTATCAGGGTTGGACAAAGGATTTTGTGACCTATCTGTATGGCAATCAAACACTGGACCTGCTAAAGAGCCCGAGCACCGGCGAGTTATCACAGCCCGGCGAATCGGAGCGTGACTTCCGCGTGCGCTTACAGCAGACGGTTCGCGAACAGCGCGACGTCCAGATCGAGAGGCTTAGGCAAAAATACGCACCCAGGATGAACGGGTTGCAGGAGCGTATTCGCCGCGCACAGCAAGCGGTCGAGAGGGAAGCGGCTCAAGCGAGTCAATCGAAGCTTCAGACTGCCATCTCGTTTGGGACAACCGTGCTCGGTGCCTTTTTCGGGCGAAAGGCAATCAGCGTGTCGACCTTGGGGCGAGCTACGACCGCAGCCAGAGGCGTCAGTCGTTCGATGAAGGAGCAACAGGACATCGGACGTGCGCAAGAGTCGGTCGATGCGCTTCAGGGGCAGCTCGCTGAACTGGAGGCGGATCTCCAGTCGGAGACGCAGTCACTGGAAGGGAAGGTGGATGCCCAGAACGAACAGCTTGACACGATCAGCATCAAGCCGAAGAAGACCAACATCTCCGTGCAGCTTGTTGCGTTGGCCTGGGCGCCGTATTGGCAGGATGAATCCGGAACGACGACCTCGGCGTGGGAGTGAGTGAGCAGGCGACAGAAGGGTGCTGGAAAGGAGAGGTCCTGGCTACGTTTGAGTATGAACCACACCGTTCTGCCCGACTACTCTCATTAAGGAATGACAAAAGAATTTAGCTATAGCGACGCGGGCGTCAATATCGATGCCGCCAACAACGTCAAAGATCGCATCAAGCGTTTGGCACGAGACACGTTCACGCCGAACGTGATGACCGAGATTGGGTCGTTCGGCGGAATGTTTCGCGCTGACTTTGGCCAGATGACGGAGGCAGTGCTCGTAGCATCGGCGGACGGCGTGGGAACCAAGCTGCGTCTTGCGTTCATGACCGGCATTCACAACACCGTTGGCTACGATCTTGTTTGTCACTGCGTCAACGATATTCTGGTGCAGGGTGCGAGGCCGCTGTTCTTTCTCGACTACATCGCCGCTGGAAAGCTAGTGCCTGAGACGGTCGCTTCAGTGATCGAAGGACTCGCCCGCGGGTGCAAGGAGGCCGGGTGCGCGCTGCTGGGGGGAGAAACGGCCGAGATGCCAGGCTTCTACGCCGACGGGGAGTATGACGTCGCGGGTTTTATCATCGGCGTGGTCGATAGAGCCAATGTAATAAACGGCTCGGCGATTACGTCAGGAGACCTGCTGATAGGATTGCCGTCGGTGGGCTTGCACACGAATGGCTATAGCCTTGCGCGAAAGCTCTTCTTCGAGGTTGCCGGATACACTACCGATAGCCGGATTGAGGAGCTTGGCTGCACCGCGTCTCAGGAATTGCTCAAGCCGCATCGCAGCTATCTCGGCGCGCTGGGAGGTTTGTTAGAGTCTGGGGTAATCAAGGGACTCGCTCATATCACCGGCGGTGGTTTACTTGAGAACATCCCGCGCATTTTGCCTGAAGGAACGGCGGCCGAGATCACGGCAGACTCGTGGCCCGTCCTCCCGGTATTCAATCTGCTGGCGAGGATCGGCAATGTTCCCGAAAGGGAGATGTACCGGACTTTCAATATGGGAATCGGCATGGTTGTCGTTGCGAATGCAGATCAAGCCGGTCTGGTGCGCGCGCATCTTGATGAGCAGGGCCATGCCCACTACGACATTGGCAGGATCGTCGAGGGCTCGGGGTTCGTATCCATAGTGAAACGCGAAGCGTGAAACGTGATAGGGGATCTGGGTTGGGCAGATCGACAAGGCATCACTCATCACGTTTCACGGATCACGTTTCGCGAATCAATTGAATAGCAATCATCGTTAGGAGGACTGAGCGGAGTATGGCGAGTTGGTGTCCTAACTGCGGAAGAAATACCGACGAAGGCGAGAAGTTTTGCCGCCAGTGCGGAATGCCTCAACACCTCGAGGGTGAAGAGGCGACCACATGGATACTCGAGCCGCAGCCATCGCCCGACTCTTTGCGCGACACCTCTTCGGTCCAGTCCTTCCCGACTTCGCCGACCACGCCAGCCGCTGGCGGAGCGTATATTCCTCCAACGCCGACACCCTACTATGCGCCGCCACATCCGGCCCGGTATCAGCCGCCCGTTGAAGTGGGCCAACCTCATATTTCGTTGGGCGATTGGTTATCAGGTGGATGGCAAGTTTACAAGGAGAACTGGGCAGTAATGTCGTTAGCCACACTGCTGGGCGGGCTGTTGAGCGTAGTCACCGTCGGGATCCTGGCGGGCC
The DNA here is from genome assembly GCA_963737945.1 of Blastocatellia bacterium. Taxonomy (GTDB): domain Bacteria; phylum Acidobacteriota; class Blastocatellia; order UBA7656; family UBA7656; genus Onstottus_A. The sequence continues at coordinate 229,140 of CAVTUR010000008.1, forward strand.
CGATGTTGATGGGATTGTTTCGAATGGCGTTCAAAACGATGCGCGGTGAGCGGCCTGAGATTGGCGATTTGTTCAACTGGCAGGGTGGGTTCGTCCAGGCGTTTCTGACTGCCTTGATTTTTGTGGTGATACAGCTGGGACTGGGAGGACTCGGAAACAACAACCCGTTCTTTTCATTGCTGAGCCTCGCGGCGACGCCGCTGCTATCGGTGATGCTTGGGTTCACGATGTCATTGATCGTTGAGCGAGAGCTGGATGTCGCCAATGCAATAAACCAGGTGGCGCGGCTTGTGTTCTCTAAGGACGCGTTAATGTGGTGGGTCGTCGGATTGGTTTTCGCAGCGATAACGTCAGGCGGAATGGCGGCATGCGGAATCGGCCTGGTGGTCACTTTGCCTTGGATCGTCTCGTCTTCAGCCGTCGCATTTCGCGACGTGTTCGGCATCGATGACCCGAACCGGACCAACTACTAGGGATTAAGGAATAATGAACAACATGATTGGGGAACTGCCGAAGGTTCGGTTTGGCGACTGGATCGGTGAAGGGTGGAACATGTTCGCCGCGCAATGGAAGGTGTGGGTTCTGAACACGCTGATTCTGTCGCTGGTGACTGTGGTGCCCGCGATCGGAGCCTACATCGTTCATGTTTGTTGCGCTGGCATCGGCGGGCAGCGGCAGTGCCGGGTTGGGGCTGTTCTTTTTCGCTTTGATTTTCGTGGTAGTGGTTCTGCTCGTCCTGCTCTCGGTCTATCTTGTCTCGGGGATGTACCACACCGCATTCAAGCAGTTGCGAGGCGAGCCGATTTCCACCAGCGATCTATTCTCGGCAGGCGACCGCTTTCTGCCGTTGCTGGGCGCTTCATTAGTGGTTGGCATTCTGGCAATGATAGGAGCCTTGATGTGTATCATCCCGGCGTTTATTGTGGCTGGCGCTCTATATTTCACATTACCGTTGATAGTTGAACGCCGATTGAGTATTGGCGAGGCGATTCAGGCGAGTCGGGATGCGACTCGCGGAGACCTCTTCAAGTTTGTGCTGTTTGCTTTTGTGGTCTCGCTCATCGCGCAATCCGGATCATATCTCTGTTACGTGGGGATGCTGGCGACGTGGCCGCTGCAATATACGATCTCGGCAATCGCGTACAGGGATGTTTTTGGAGTGCCAGGTGCGCGCTCGTTTGCGAGCAAGCCCGCACCGCAAAACGCCTACGGCGCCCCTCCTCCTGCCGGGTATCAACCTGCGCCTCAGCAATGGCCTGGCTATGGATCACCTGGGTCCATGCCGCCTTCCGCCGTATACGAGCCGCCGTCATCGGTCGAGCCTTCTTTGACCGCACCGCAGCTGCAACCACCAACCGGGTCTGTTAATCAGGTGTCGACTGGCGAAATCAGGACTTGCCCTGACTGCCAGGCTGAGCTGCCCGCGAGTGCAAGGTTCTGTGCGCGCTGCGGTCGAAACCTGGTCGACCGGTGAACCCCTGATATGGAAAAAAACTACTCCGTACACGAATCAAGCTATGTCGATGAGCCTTGCGAGATCGGAGAGGGAACCAGGATTTGGCACTTCTCGCATGTGATGGCGGGCTCGAAGATCGGGCGCCGTTGTAACATCGGCCAGAACGTAGTTATTTCCCCCGCAAGTCCGGATCGGCGACAACGTCAAGATTCAGAACAATGTCTCAGTCTACACCGGGGTCGAACTTGAGGATGATGTTTTTTGCGGACCGTCTATGGTATTCACCAACGTGACGAATCCTCGCAGTCACGTATCGCGAAAGGACGAATACCGGGTGACGCTGGTTAAGCAAGGCGCATCGATCGGCGCTAACGCGACGGTGGTCTGCGGAAATACGATTGGGCGGTACGCGTTTATCGGGGCGGGGGCGGTTGTCACTCGCGATGTTCCGGACTACGCAATGGTGGTTGGGAATCCGAGCCGAGTAGTCGGATGGATGTGTCAGTGTGGTGTGAAGCTGGATTTGTCGCGCGACCTCTCGAGGGAAGAACGCGCAACGTGCTCGGCGTGCGAAACCGCCTACCTAAAGGCGGGCGGGACCGTGAGCGTGGCCGACTAGCCCCATCTGGGCGGAGCCCGCGAACCGCCCGTCAGGCAGCAAGGTGGTCGCCGTGAAGCGGTGGAACGATGTCCTCAGCGGCCGGGGGTCGAAGTTCAATCTTGATGATTCGCTCCGCCCCGCACTCATAGCAGGTCTGAACCAAACGATCATCGTCGTTACGTGGGTGCGGAATGCCCCAGTAGTGTACATGGTTTTTTAGAAAAGCCAGTATTCCCATAATCGTGCATCTCATTCTTTGAAGGCTTGGTGCGTTCGCTTTTATTCCCTCGCTTTTATCCCCTCGATAGATAAGACGCGGTCGAGATCACTTCGATTCAAAATCTTTAGCGTTCCGGATCAGAAGTTTCACGGCTGATGACCCGCAACAGCAAATTCGATAGCGGGCCCGTCGACACGGTGAGTACCTTCTGGCCACCGATTCTGATGTCACCGGTCGCTTGCGTGCGAGCGTCAGAATAGCTCGTCGACATTTTCAGGCGGGCGCCCCAGAACAGCTTTGTTTCCTCTGACAACGATGGGACGCTGGATAAGGTCGGGATTTTCAACCATCAGTCGAATCAGTTGGTCATCGGAGAGCTCGGACTTCGCAAGCTTGAGATCGCGGTAGACCTGTTCGCTTTTGCGCAGCAGATCGCGCGGCGCGATCCCAAGCTTGTCAATCAGCTTGCGAAGTTCTTCGACCCCCAGCGGCTTCTCGTAGTAGTTGATCGTTTCGAAGTCGGCACCTTTGTCTCTCAGGATGCCGATGGTGATTCGGCACTTACTGCAAGTCGGTTTCTGATAGACCTTGATCTTGTCGCTCATTACGCTCCCTCCGGTTTGCGATTCTAGCACAACGGTGACACCGCGACCGCGGTGCCGAGAGGTTTGCTGTGGTGCACAGAGCGGATAGGACAAAATATCCTTGTGCTATAATCGCGCCCCTGAAAGCGAGAGGCGCCCATCCCCTCCGGCGCTGCGCGAGGGACCAGAAGGCCGGATGGTTGAGCGCTCAGCAGGGACTACCACGATAGCCGGTTGCGGACATGGAAGACGCACACGAGGTCGAACTACAAAACGTCACAAAGCGCTTCGGCGCTTTGACCGCCGTTGACTCGGTCTCGTTGTCTATACTGCGCGGCGAGTTCCTGACGCTGCTGGGCCCGTCGGGCTGTGGCAAGACTACGCTCCTCCGAATGATCGCTGGATTTGAGTTGCCCGACTCCGGTCGCGTTGTTCTCGCCGGCTCCGACGTCACTCAACTCCCGCCAAACCAGCGTGACGTTACGACTGTGTTTCAGCACTACGCTCTTTTCCCTCACCTAAGTGTCTTCAACAATGTAGCCTTTGGGCTCGAACGCAGACACGTAGCGCGCGGGGAAGTCAGTCGACGCGTTGAAGCCGCGCTCGATATGGTGCGACTCGGCGGGCTCGATGAGCGTCAACCGAGCGAGTTGTCGGGGGGGCAACAACAAAGGGTCGCGTTGGCTCGGGCGCTGGTCGTAGAACCAAGAGTACTGCTGCTTGATGAACCGCTCGCGGCGCTCGATTTGAAACTGAGAAAACAGATGCAGGTTGAGCTGAAGACCTTGCAGCAGCGACTGGGAATCAGCTTTGTCTACGTAACCCACGATCAGGAAGAAGCACTCACGATGAGCGACCGGATCGTGGTGATGAATGCCGGACGGATCGAACAGACCGGGCGCGCGGAGGAGATCTACGAAACTCCCCAGACGGAATTCGTCGCGGGCTTTATCGGTGTGTCAAACATAATCGAAGGTACTGTTGAAGAGGCGATAGGTGGACGCGCTGTGATCACCATAGGCAACACCCGAGTTGGCGCAAAGGCCGATCGAGTGAATCCAGGCGACCGCGTGCGAGTGTTGATCAGACCGGAGAAGATCCACATCTCATATGAACCCGCTTCCGGGCTCCTCTCAGGCAGGATCGACTCGGCGCTTTATCTCGGCGAAAGCACGCAGTGGCAGATCAGCACTGAGAACGGGCAGATCCTCACGGTGCTGGAGCAGAACCGGGAGCCCTTTCAATCCGCTCAATCTCGAGTCGGGCAGACGGTGCGTATAAGCTGGGAGCCTGATAGCGCCGTGATACTGAAGGGATGAACCGTTGGACTTGAACTCACATCGAGGATGCCCCCAGTCACGCCAGTACGGATTGTGGATTGTTCTACTGCTTGTTTCGGGCGTCCCCAGGATTCTCGCAGCCTTCCTGCTTCCCAACGAAGAAGTCGATCCGTACGCGTATGCGCAGGCTGTAGAGATGATGCGCGCCAGCATCGTTGGAGGGTCATTTTCCATATCTGAGTTGTTTGGCTTCTGGCTGCCTCTGTACCAGTTCGTTTGTGCATTGATCAGTGTCGTCGCTGGCCATCCACTTTATGTAGCAAAGCTCGTGTCGGCGGTTTCCGGGACCGGAGTTTGTCTCATGGTTTTTGCGGTTAGCATGAGGTTGACTGCGAACCGGATCGTCTCTCTCCTGGCATTTACATTGATCGCGTTTAATCCGATCCACATCATGTATTCGGCGTTTTCGATGTCGGATGTACCGTACGCATTTCTGGTGATGTGCAGTCTGTATTTCGCCATCAAGGATCGCTGGGTGGTTGCGTCAGGGTTCGCGGCCGCCGGCGGCTTGATGCGTCCGGAGTCGTGGCTGTTTATCGCGTTGCTGCCGGCGCTTCAATTGTTTCTGAATCGCCGAGCTTCGACCACGGCGTTCTTGCTGACGGTGTTGGCTCCTTTGATTTGGATCTATATCTCGTGGTCGGCCACCGGCAATCCCCTGGAGTATTTCAAGGTGCGAAACGACTACATCAGCGATCTACTCGCAGGAGATCCCGGTCTTGCATCGTTCTCGCTGTCACAGGTGGCTGCCAACTTGCAAACCCTGCTCTACTCAACCGGGCACGCGGTGCTGGTCGCTTGCGCGATAGCTGCCGGGTTGCTTATCAAGCGTATTGGGCGCACCCCAATAAAGCAGGGCTTGCCCAAATCGCTGGCATCGCTTTTGGTGATCATCGCTTACTTCTTTTCATCGCTCGGCTTTCTTCTACTTGTCTACTTCACAAAGAACCAACCATCCATATATGCCCGGTATTGCCTCGTTCTGTTTGCGCTGGGGCTTCCGGTTCTTGCGTGGACTTTCCTGGCCGCGTTCAAATGGAAGCCAGCCTGGGCGACCGGGTTATCAGTCCTGCTTGCGGTGCTGTGCCTCTGGCCGTTAGCCTTCCAACTTCGCGATGGGGCCAGCTACATCAACCAGGTACTACAGAAGCGGATTGTCGCGAGCTATTTGAAAAACCAGTTTCGGGGTGGCCCGGATGTGAAGGTGTTTTGTGACGACCATACGGTCAGACTCCTGGCCGGTATCAGGGGAGAGAGTTTTCTTGACTCATCCGATTCACCGGGCGATGCAATCTCATTTCTGGAATATCTCAAGGCGAATCGAGTCCAGTACCTTGTCTATGAGAGAAGGGGCAGATCGGCGGCGGAGATGCTCTTCCGGGATTTAGGGGCAGACGAAATCAGAGACCATTTCCAACTAGTCGCATCCACAAATACCGATCTCCGCCTTTACCGGACAGTCTTCTAAGGGAATGAAAAGCCACAACGATTTCTGCTTGCTCCTGCGATCCTTTGGCTGCTGCTGTTGATAGTAGCGCCTCTGGTGATCGTGCTGGTCGTGAGCCTCGCGACCCGAGGGCCGTATGGAAAAACCATATACGATTTCACTCCGGCGAATTTCGTCCGCGCGTTAGATCCGCTGTATTTGCGTGCTTACTGGCGGACAATCTGGATTGCGACGACGACAACTTTACTGTGCGCGGTGGTGAGTTATCCGGTCGCGTACTATCTGGCGTTGCGAGCGCCTGAGCGATGGAAGCGCACGCTGTTGGTGCTGACAGTCATTCCATTCTGGACCAGTTTTCTGATTCGGACTTACGCGTGGATTCTTCTGCTCAGAAGCGAGGGCGTAATCAACTCAGCTTTGATGAGCAGCGGGTTGATCGGCGCGCCGCTCAAGCTCTTGTATTCGGACTTTGCTGTTTTGGTTGGTCAAATCTACGGTGAATTGCCCTTTATGATATTGCCGATTTATGTGGCGCTTGACCGATTAGATGTGCGCTTGCTTGAAGCTGCTCAGGATCTCGGTGCAAACCGGTTTTGGGTCTTCCTCAAGGTGACGCTGCCGCTGTCCGGTCCGGGATTGCTCGCGGGAACGGTGTTGGTATTCATCCCGTCGCTCGGTGCTTTCATCACCCCAGATCTGCTGGGCGGCGCGAAGTCGGTGATGATCGGCAACCTGATTCAGAATCAATTCGCGCAGCTCAATCAACCGTTTGGATCAGCTCTTTCGTTAATTCTCACAGCGGCGGTGTTGTTGCTCCTGACGATCGCCCTAAAGTCCGGCCTCAAGTCGGGCGAGCTTGCTTGAAAGAGAAGTCTGCCTGAGTGCTGCACTAGCCCAACTGGATCTATCAGCGTCTTTCCTGGTGCTGACGCCGCCCGCTCGGATATTGTGAGTGATCGATTGGCCCGATCCAGGAGCACTTGCGGCGCTGCGGGCTCGTTTTTATTGGGCTCGCCCTCTCCGACTGGGTCAGCCTCCGGCGCTTTCAATTTCAGATACCAAGGTGCTCATTCCATTTCTTCGTTTTGTTGATCCTTTTTCTTGCGACCGTCGATGCGGACCCGCAGACTGGACAGTCTACGGTACGGCGACGATGCGGACCCGCAGACTGGACGGTCTACGGTACGGCGACGCGGCCCGTGAAAGGTAGCGTAGACTGTCTAGTCCGCGCGCGATAAATCATGCGAAACAATGGCCGAGAATGGCGAGCATCCGCAGACTGGACAGTCTACGGTACGGCGACGCGGCCTGTGAAAGGTAGCGTAGACTGTCTAGTCTGCGCGCGATAAATCATGCGAAACAATGGCCGAGAATGGCGAGCATCCGCAGACTGGACAGTCTACGGTACGGCGACGATGCCTGTGAAAGGTAGCGTAGACTGTCTAGTCTGCGCGCGACAAATCATGCGAAACAATGGCCGAGAATGGCGAGCATCCGCAGACTGGACAGTCTACGGTACAGCGACGCGGCCCGTGAAAGGTAGCGTAGACTGTCTAGTCCGCGCGCGATAAATCATGGAAACAATGGCCGAGAATGTCGAGCATCCGCAGACTGGACAGTCTACGGTACGGCGACGCGGCCTGTGAAAGGTAGCGTAGACTGTCTAGTCTGCGCGCGATAAATCATGCGAAACAATGGCCGAGAATGGCGAGCATCCGCAGACTGGACAGTCTACGGTACGGCGACGATGCCTGTGAAAGGTAGCGTAGACTGTCTAGTCTGCGCGCGATAAATCATGGGAAACAATGGCCGAGAATGGCGAGCATCCGCAGACTGGACAGTCTACGGTACGGCGACGATGCGGACCCGCAGACTGGACGGTCTACGGTACGGCGACGCGGCCCGTGAAAGGTAGCGTAGACTGTCTAGTCCGCGCGCGATAAATCATGCGAAACAATGGCCGAGAATGGCGAGCATCCGCAGACTGGACAGTCTACGGCGACGATCCGGACCCGCAGACTGGACAGTCTACGGTACGGCGACGATGCAGCCCCGCAGACTGGACAGTCTACCGTACGAACGACGTTGCCCCGCTACGCTAAAACCATTAGACCGACGCGAGCTTGGCGACGCGAAGTTGTTTTCGCCGTCTCTCAGCGTGCCAGAGGTCGTACTGCGTTTGCTGGTTCAGCCAGCTCTCGGCCGAGGTGTCAAAGGCGATCGAAAGGCTAACCGCCATCTCGGGGGTGATCCTTGCATGGCCATTCAAAACGGCGGAAAGAGGCTTGTGGCTGACTCCCAGAGCCTCGGCCGCGCGCGTGACGGTCAGCCCGAGCGGTTCAAGGCAAAGGGCTTTGATGATCTCTCCTGGATGAGGTGGATTGTGCATTCGCAGTCTGTGAGTCGGCGTGAGGCGCTAGCGTACCGCACCTGTAGCGCCCGCGGCCTCTGCCGACTTCTTCAAGTACTTGTCGTACCACGCAAGATATCGCTCGTATCGATCTCTCACATAGCTCGGCCGGCTGATGCCATGATTCTCGTTCGGATAAATCACCATCTGCGTATCGATGCCAAGACTTCTCAGCGCCTGATACATCTGCTGCCCACCTTGCACCGGCACGTTGAAGTCGCGCTCGCCGCCCAGGAAGAGCGTTGGCGTCTTGATACGATCGGCGTGCAGAAATGGATAGGAGATCTTCTGGTAAGTCTCCCACGCCTTCGGATTCCACGGCGGTCCGATCTCGTAGTCGTACTGAATAATGTATTGATCGGTCCCGTAGAACGCGACCGTGAACGCCGTACCTGCTCCGCTGGTTCCCGCTTTGAACCGCGTGTCGCTCGCGATCATATAGTCGGTGAGAATCCCACCGTAGCTCCAGCCGCCGACGCCCAATCGGTCGGGATCGGCAACGCCCATCTTGATCACGTGATCGACGCCCGCCTGCAAATCTTCGACTTCGTAGTGACCCCAATCGGCGAAGATCGACCGCGAGTATTTCATGCCTCGACCGGAGCTGCCGCGATAATTCACAGCCAACACCGCGTATCCGTTTGCCGCGAAGAACTGTCTTTCGAAGCTGAACGAATGCTGATCCTGACCGTTCGGACCGCCGTGTATCCGGAGCAGCATCGGGACCTTAGTTCCTTTCACATAGCCCACCGGATAAGTCAGCAACCCGTGCACTTCGGTGCCGTCTTTGCTCTTGAAGTTGACTTCCTCCGTCGCTCCGATATTTAACTCCGCGAACAGCGCGTCGTTGTGGTGCGTGAGCTGCCGCAGCGCGCTGCCCTCTACCGCGTAGACCTCAGTGTACTTTGCATCACCACCCGAAAGCGCTACGAAGTGACCAGCGGCGTGATCCCAACTTGATAAAACGATCGGCGACGACATGAGCCGCTCCACTTTACTGTCGGGCAGATTAACCTTTGCGGGATAAACGGAACGGTCGTCGGTTACGAGGAAACGGATTGATTTGCCGTCGGCGCTGAACGTTGGGGATGAGACGCCGCGATCAAGAGCTTCTACTGCTTGAATGCGCGCCGGCCCGCGGCTTCCGTCGGAGGAGGCAATCGTCAGGTGGCTCATGCCATAGGCGCCGTACTTTTTCTCATCGCCTTCGAGTAATGCGATCCATTTGCCGTCCGGGCTAAACTCGAGTCGCGACCTGCCACCCCGACTGCTCTCCGGCGTCACCGGCTTTTCGGTCGCTCCCGGTTTCGCTTCGGCGATGAATACCTGGCTTGACGGTTCGCGATCGGGGTCCTCGGCGTGGTTGCTCATGAAAGCGATTCGCCCGCCGTCGGGCGACCAGGACGGCCCCGACTCGTCCCACTTGCTTGCCGTCAGCCGATCCAGCTTCTTTGTATCGATGTCGAACAGATAAACATAGCTGTGCCGCCCCGACAGAATATATCCCTGCCCGTCCTGCTTGAACTTGTAGCGGTCGATCACAATCGGCTTCGGAACTTTGGGCTTGGGTGGAGCGCCTCCTCCGGCTCCCGCAGCCGGGGTGGGAGGCGCGTCCGCTTCGGCCTCCGGGTCGGGATCGCCAACTACCAGAGCAAGGCGCTTTGAGTCCGGGGACCATTCGAATCCTTGAAGGCGTCCCTTCAGCTCGGTTAGCTGCATCGCCTCTCCGCCGCTTCGATCAAGAAGCCAAACCTGATTCCCCTTGGCCTTTCCTGGCCGCGAGGATGTGAACGCGAGATATTTGCCATCGGGGCTCCATCTCGGGGAGCTCTCGCTGTTCTGACTCCAGGTGATCTGGCGATCGTTCTTGCCGTCGTAGCTGACCATCCAGATATGAGAGTTACTCTTGTCTTCTTTGACGTCGAGGGCTGACAAGACGTAGGCAATCCATTGTCCGTCTGGTGAGACCTGCGGATCGCGCACATCGCGAACGCGCGCGAGGTCGTCGAGGTTGAGCGGGCGCTTCGTGGGTTGCTGCGCGGCGACAATGCTCGTGAGCGCAACCAAGAGAACCAGAATCTGGGATAGTCGTTTTGAGTACATCGTATGTGGTCCACCTCCTGATCTATTTGATTCCACCGGTTTGAAAGCTACGAGATTGGCGGGATTCTAACGAAGAAGGGAATTGACAGCAAGACGACTTCAGAACGCAGGTAGCGTGGCCCGGTCTTTGTACCAGAGCATTTCGGTGTCATCTCGGCTTTTCTTGATCGGCGATGGCGATCAAGACGCGGAGTAGCTACGCCCAATCGTGAGCGGGCGGATTGACACCACTACTCTGTTTGCGCGGCTTGGCGCCGTCGCCCGACAACAACGAAAATCGCCAGGCCAAGGATGTTCGTAATCACGATCAGCCCGCCGATCTTGACGGCGAACATCCACCGGCTCTCCACCTGAATTATTGGGACAACCGATAACGCAACGTACAGCAATGTCATCAGGAAGCCTGAGAGAGCAGACACTCGCAACCAGATCGGAGGACGCGACGCTGCTCCCTTCAATCCGATCAGCGGAATCGCAAACATTACTAGATACGTAAGGGCATAAAACAGCCCGGACGCATTCCACAACAACTGAAACGCTTCCTGCTTTCCTACGCCAATCAGTCCCACGAGCCCCAGCGCGAGCGTCGCGGCACCTACGAACAGGATTGAATTGACCGGCGTCTTGTGTTTGGCGTGCAGCCTCGTGAACCATTCCGGGAGTAAGCTGTCCCAGCCCGCAACCATCGGGAGTCGCGTGTTACCGGCAAACATCACGCTGGATTGAGCGATACGAATGCACAGCAGAGCCATAATCGTGAGCGGAGCGATCGCTGCGACTAAACCAAGCGGCCGAAAGCCCTCGCTCAGGACCTGTGGTATGGGGGCTATCAGATCAATCCGATCCTGCCCGATCAACGCAAGCATCGAACTCGTGCCGAGTATAAACATTACGGCGATCACCGGCGCGGCCACCATCACGGACCGGCTGATTGCGCGCACAGGGTCGCGGCATTCACCCGCGTGTATTGCGACGTATTCAAATCCACCCAGCGCCCCAAACCCCATCTTGCCAAGGAGGTTCAAACTCATGAGGGAAATCACCGGCATCTCGGTCCTAAGCGGATGATATTCAGCAAGAGAGCCACTGGCCTTGTTGAGCCAGGGAAGGATCAGAACGGCGGCGAACGTGACGAGCATCAATACTCCTCCGGCTTTGTGAACCCACTTGCCGACGCCGAGACCTATGGTTGTCAGCAGCACCAGCATGCCGATGATTGCGAAACTGGCGGCCCCGATAAACCATTTGCTGCCCGTTAACCAATCGCCGCGCGGCCCAATGATGTAGCTGATATATTGCGTTATCTGAAGCCCAATTTCGGAAGTGTTCAAAATCGCAAACAGCCAGAGGTTCCACGCGACAAGGAACCCTATTAGCTCGTTGAATCCGAGCTTGGTCCATTGATAGAGCCCGCCTTCGAGCGGCATGATCCGGCTGAGATACGTCACCACCACCGCGGACGGAACATAGAAGAGAACCATCGCAAGCACCCACAGGACGACGTGAGAGGGGCCTTGCTTTGCGGCGACGCCGATCCACGGCAGCCCGACGATAAACAGGATCTGTGTGAGCGCAAGGTCAGTCAGCCCGAGTTCTTTTTTAAAGACTGCGCTACGCTGCTCGAGGCGCTCCTCTTCGTGCTGAAAGTCCGCGGTTGTGTCTGCGTCCACGGTGGTCTTCATCAATTTCTACCCTCGATGGTCCTGGCGATTTGGCGGTCAATGAATTGCGAGGAGGTTCTCACTCATTAGCCTCAATATTGCGCCCTATCCTGAGCACCGGCGATTTGAGATTCTAGCGGGTGGCACGCGCGGCCGCCATACTCAGCGCAGCCTGAAACTCCCACCGCGGATGCGCGCGATGAATCAGTTGCGCTTGTTGCGAGTGGCCTGTCGTTCTGGAATAATCACATTGATCATCAGGACACAACAAGAAAGTGGAAATAAGACTTTCGCACCATCATCATCTCTCCCTACGGTCGAAGCCGCTCCTGGCATTGATAACCGCGCTCGTGTTTTTGACACTGGCTTCGTTTGCACTTGCGCTCGCACAATCGGGGAAGGGAACGAGCGCGGGTCGGCGCACGATGACGCTCAACGTCATCGCGCACGCACCTGAAGGCACGCAGGTCACGAAGGAAGACTTCGACCTGTACGACGGCGGGACCGCACAAGAGATTGAAAGCTTCAGCCGATTGGACACCGGCTCCCGTCTCATTCTGCTCGTTGATAGTAGCGCCAACCTAAAGGTTGAGTCTGGGGCATTGCAAAAAGCCATGGAAGCCATCATCAATGAGCTCTATCAGGACGATCAGATGATGGTGGTTGGCTATAACGAGACCGCCGAAATCATCGAGGATATGACGCCTGACCTCGCAAAGCTACAGGCGACACCGTCCAAGATAATTCGCAAGGGTTCTCCGAGCCTGTTCGATGCGCTGGTCGCGGTAGCGGACGCGCTCTCGGGCCAGGCAAGCACCGGCATCGAGAAGCGCGCGATCATTCTGATCAGCGATGGCCACGATGCAGAGAGCAAGACAAAATTCGATGATGCGCTACGGGCGCTCCAGGATGAGAACGTTGTTCTTTACACCATCCAGGTTCCCGACCGCACGAGGGGAGCACTAGTTAGGGACAAGCCCAAGCCGCCGGCAGCCATCGAGCAGTTGACGGTCGGCACCGGTGGAGCTGCCTATCCGTTTGAGAAGGCAGCCGAAGCGGCAAAGACTATCTCCGAAGATTTGAGGAAGAACTGGTACCGGCTTGTGTACTCGCCGTCTGGAATCAATACACTAAATATGCGCCGTTTGTTATTGATGTCTCACAGTCCGAACATTCAACTCCGCACTAAAGGTTCTCACCCCTCGAAATACCACAAGCCTTATTAGTCGCGGCACGCTTATGCCGGGCGCACTAAAAGAAAAAGGCATCGGACGAATCCGATGCCTCTTGGCCCCTCAGGTTGTATCTTGCGAGCATCGTTGGTGGGTGATGCTCATAAATATGTTTTGTAGGTTGAGCAATGAGCGTGCCGTAGAGGCTTTGTCTATCAGGGCTCCAACCTAACTGCTCAGAATGCAGAGAAATCTCTTAATAGTTGCTCGACTACACTCATATCGATGTAAGTTCTCGATTGGGACACATATGCACTCGTATTCTACTGGACTGACACAATGGGATCTCTAAGTGATCGGAACAAACTGGGGAGCCTTGCTTTGTGAAGGGCTGACGACGGCATTGCGGTGCGCGAAAGCGAGAAGGACCCCAAGCATCGCAAAGGACGTTATCAACGACCACCCGCCGTGGCTTACAAACGGTAGGGTGATGCCGGTCATTGGTAGCAGCCTGAGGACCCCGCCGATATTGACTACGGCCTGAAACCCGATAAATAAGGTCATTCCTGCCGCGAGCAGCTTTGTGAACATATCCGACGCAGCTATGCTGATCGCTGCACCGGCAAAGACAAAAGCAACCAGGGCCATAAGGATCGCCAGTCCTCCCGCGAGACCAGTCTCCTCCGCGACGGCGGCGTATATGAAATCTGAATCTGAAATCGGGACCGTCTCCGGGAACCCTAATCCCAGCCCCTGGCCCGTCGCCCCGCCTTCATTGATGCCGAACAAACCCTGCGATTGCTGCAGTACTTTATCAGCCCAAGCTTCCTTGTTTCGCTGCCTTGCTTCCTGAAGATTTGTGGGATCAACACTTAAGCTCTTGGCCTTCAGGTATCTATTGAAGTCAGCCTTCCACCACCACGTGTCCGGCGGCGGCGCTTCCCAGGTGTTCATCCATTGGTAGAACCGAAAATGAAGGCGAGCCGGAACGCCAAAACCCGTCGAGGCTTTCGAGGCACCAAAGAAAACGGCGAACAGTACGGCGACTAACACCGTGGCGTAAACCAACTGAGCCTTTTTTCGGACCGCGACCACATACAGAATCACGTATACGCCGAAGAAAACAAGCATCTGGCCGAAGTCAGACAGCGCGAAAAATGGTAACACCGGCATCGCCGCGATTACAGCAAAGGGGAGGAAGTACCGTGCCGGCGGCAAGCCCCAGCGAGTTCGTCTCAGTTTATGATAGGTGTCTGCAAGCATTCCCGCGAAACTCAACAGAAAGAGGATTTTCACACCTTCCCAGGGCGTCGTTTGCCCTAGAAACTTTCCCTCGTCGCTGATCAACACCACGAGCCCAAACGGCACGAGCGTCCCTACGCCCAGGAGTAGCGCGTGTCGTTGCAGCCACAGCAAAATCTTGTCGCTTTTGAAGAGTCGAAAGCACACCGCCATCAAAAACAACGCGGCGATCGGGATGTAAGTGTTCATAGAAGTGAGGATGTCCCCTAGTGAATACTCGTAAACCGGGGGTTTTTGAAATCCAGAGGTCTCAGGAACGGCCTTGGCGGGCCCGAACATGAATGCTTTCTTTTCGTCATCGTAACCGGTTTGAATATTAAGGAGCCTGACGGTCTGGGCCTTTGCCTCACGAGCCTTCATCCTCGCCGCGCCCCTGGCACCATACTCCGGGTCGGAGAATAGGCGATACTGCATCACCTGTCCGAATGAGAACAGGAAGAGTGCTGAAGTCAGCACAATCATCTCCCCACGAAAGCGCTGCCCACGGGACATCCAGAAGAACACCGCGAGCACCGGTACGAGGAGAGCTAGATCGCGGGCCGCAACAACCTTGCTCGGTTCGTAGCCGCGAATCTCTCCGGACCGGATCACCGCGACGTATCCAACAAACGCCACACCATAGATGAGGATGAACATCAGAAGGTGGAAGGAAGGTCTGGTTCTCCCGAGCCCTGCCTTGGTGCTTTCCATTCTTTACCCTTGCAACCGGTCAGCGCCGGATGTCGCCTCTCGCGCTCGGCCCGGAGCCAGAACCCGTGAAGTATCCGAGCGAAGCAGCTTTCGCCACAAGCCTGGCCGCAATCGGCGCGGCGGCCTTCGCGCCCTGGCCTCCATTCTCAACAATCACGGCAAAAGCGATCTGCGGATTGTCAGCAGGAGCAAACCCGATGAACCAGGAGTCGGTCGTGCCAGTCATCTTATAGAGCGTGCGTCCATCTTCGGCGACGGCGGCGACTATTGGGTTCCCCTGTCGATCGTAGGCATAGACGTCGCGATCTGCTGTGCCCGTTTTGCCGCCGGCCGAAATGCGGCCCCCGTTCGCTGTGAATGCGCCGGTCGCCGTACCGCTTTCAACCACCGACCTCATTAGCACACGAAGCTGCGCTGCAGACTGAGCGGAGATGAACGGGCCTATCACTTTTCGAGGCGCGTCGGGCTCAAACGTTGGCGCGACCAATCGAGCCATCAGTACTCGCTGCCGAGGCGGCGATCAAAGCCATCGTGAGCAGAGTCAGGTCGTCGTAGCCTTGCCCGATGCTCTGTAGCGCAATATCGAATCTGGTGGCTTTCTTTGAAAGATCCATTCTTGGGGCGGGCGGCGCAAAAACGTATTCGAATTGGGCTTTCTCGCCGTGCGTGAGTTGCCAAAGATCGAGTGAGCGTGCGAACTTGTCATCGGGTGATGTCGCAAAGCGCAATCTCTTCGCATAATTGGCCAACCGCTCCTTGCCAAGCTTTAATCCCAACTGCGCGAAGTACTGGTTGCACGAGAGCCTAAACGCATCGTGAAGGCCGATCGATCCGTGTACCTCGCCACCGTAATCCTTTATGGGCCGGGTTGACCCTTCGGGCGTGAAACCTTCGCCTCGACAAGTGAACCTCTCGCCGGTGACCCCGAGGTCAATTGCGGCAGCCGCTACGAAAGTCTTAAACGTTGACCCAGGCCGGTAATAGAATGCGGCGCCACCGGTCACCAGTGTGCCCAACGCACGATTCACGAGGGGACTCAGAGGCAGAGTAGTAGAGACCTCCGCTTGTTCGCTCATGCGGCGCCAGGTACTCTCGTCTCTGATTGTCGTCGGGTCGAAACTCGGGTAGGAAGCCATTGCGAGTACTTCGTTGTTCGGAAGGAGCAAGACGATCGACGCGGAAGGTTTGCCGCTGGATTGCAGAAGATTGAACGCCTCTCGCTGCAGCCCGGAATCGATCGAGACCTTCAAGTCCTTCCCGACAGGATTGGGTGATGCAAGCTGGTTGTAGGTGCTTGTCGGCTCAGTGAGCCAATCGCGAAAGCCGGCCTCCAACCCTCCCGCGCCAAAGATGAAGTCCGAGTAACCTGTCAAGTGAACTGCCGCCGCACCGAGCGGATATTCCCGAGTGATGACGCCTGCATCCGACCTGTACCTGATGAGGGCGTTTTCAAGCTTGCCGCTGCGATCGAACACCCAGCCTTTCAGACCGCTCTCGGCCAGTCTGAGGTTGCGAGCGTCAAACCGCCGTGCTTTCCTGAACTGAGAGTCCTGGCTGGAGTCGGCCCAGAACACCCAATAGGAGTGAAAACCAATCACCACCAGAATCAGGATCAAGAAAGAGACTCTCAGGCCGCGAATCCAACGGTTTGTTTCAGCGGGGCCGAAGCCTTTTCGGTCATCCTTAGAGTCGTCGTTGATTGGATAGTCGGGGCTTCGATGCCGCCAGGCTGCCCACGACAGGGCGATCATCAGGAGAATCCCGGCCCCTACGAAAACGAAAGTGAGGAAAACAGGCGCCCACATTAACGCATGGCTCCTAATCCAGTGGTGTAGATTTCAGTCTGCGCCCTGCGTTTTGCCTCAAGCGATCTCCGACACAGTCAGCTTGAAATCACCCACGCCAACGATGTCGCCGGCGCTGAGCGCCCGTGTCTCATCGCGGCCGAGTAAGTCTTCGTTGACGTAAGTCCCGTTGGCGCTACCCACATCGGCGATCACTACCGTGCCCCCGCTCCGCAGAGATAATGAACAGTGGAGCCGAGAAACGCTGGGGTCGTCCATTCGCACCGCGTTGCCGGCCGCTCGGCCAATGTAAGCGGGCGCGCCCTCGGGTCTCAACTCGATTCGATAGCTGCGCCCGTCACTGCTGTTGAAGCAAACGCGGTTCAAGACTTCATTGCCCGCCGCGGTCCGTCCAACGCCGGCGGGCTGGTCTTTCACGCCGTCAAAGCTCACTTTTACGGTGGTCGCCTTGGCAAACAAATCCCGGCCAGCTTCGACCGCAATCGGTCCGCGCACATCGTATCGACGGTTGTTAATATACTCGAAGGCGGTGTCTGTTAGTTCTTTTCCCACCGCTTCAATATACTGCGGGGTGAGCGCGGAAGTTTCCTCGTAGGTGAACAGCACCCTGAATCGGTTGGGCGCGACTCTTAGGATGCCTTGTTCGTCCTGTGTAAGATTGGCTTCGATGGCATGCTCGATGCGAGCAGCGAGATCGCCGACAGCCTGAGGCCTGAGGGTCTGCTCGTTTGCAGAAGCGAGCCTGCTGTCGACTTTGGAGCCAAGCCGTTCCAGGATGCGTCTTGCGAGGGTCTCTGCCTTGTCGAGGACGTTGTCATTCCTGTCGGCCATTGCTGTCCTTGAGTATACCGCCGATCAAAAGAGGGCCGCCAGCCTGGTGCCTTGAATGTGCAAGTCGCCCTAACTATACTCCTCGGCTATGTCTGACGACCGTATCGTAATCAGAGAGTGCACCTCTATCGGAGACTTCCAGCAGTGTATAGAGCTCGAGCGAACCGTTTGGAAAGACGATGACATCGGGATAATGCCGATCCGGCTTTATCTGATTTCGAAGGCCTGTAATGCGCCTACCATAGGTGCGTTTGAAACGTCCGGCCGCCTGGTGGGGTTTGTACACACGATGATCGCTTTGATGGACGGCCACCCTGTCTATCACTCGCACCTGGCCGCGGTCGTTGAAGACTTACGGCACCAGGCCATCGGCTTCAGAATGAAGCTCGCGCAGCGGGAGCACGCGATCAAGGCCGGTGTACCGTTGATTGTCTGGACCTTCGATCCGCTTCAATCGCGCAACGCGCATTTGAATATCAACAAACTAGGCGCGGTTATTCGACGATACGAAGTCAACCATTACGGCGAAGGGCTATCTACTGTTTTCGATTCCGGCGTCCCAAGCGACCGCGTATTTGCGGAATGGTGGGTGTTGTCTCCTCACGTCGAGTCCCGGCGATCCGGTAACAGTCGTGACCGTGTAGGTCAGACTAGAGCCGTAGTGATCCCCGAAGACATCAACCGAGTGCGCGCACGCTCGCTCGAGGAACACCTCGAATGGCGGTTGCGCGTACGTGAGGACTTCAAAACTGCGCTCGACGGTGGTCTTATTGTGCGCGGGTTCGAGCGCGGCGATGGTACCAGCCGTTACTTGCTTGGATCTGACGAAGAGCAATTTCACTTCGAAGCCTATGAAAAATAATAATGAAATTACAACTTGAGCGAATCGAACTTCGAGAAATTGAATTGCCGTTGAGATGGCCGTTCGAAACGAGCTTTGGCCGGACCACACGGCGTCGAATCATGATTGTTCGCGTCTTCGATCGGTCCGGAGCTTTCGGTTATGGTGAATGTACCGCACCCGAAGACCCATTCTACAATCACGAGACAATCGATACGGCCTGGATTATTGTTGCGAACCACGTCGGCTCGCTTCTCGACGATGCGCACATCGAACGGGCCGAGGAGGTGAACAACGCGCTTGGGCGAATCCGCGGCAATCGAATGGCGAAGGGTGGTGTCGAAGCCGCGATCTGGGATCTTGAAGCCAGAATCGCGGGAAAGGCCCTGTGGCGACACATTGGAGGAACGCGCGATGAAATCGCCTGCGGGGTTTCGATTGGCCTGCAGGCGAGCACGGAGTTGCTGGTCGAAAAAGTTGCGCGTGAAGTAGACGCTGGTTATCAGCGGATAAAGATTAAGATCAAGCCTGGTCGGGATGTCGCTCTTGTAGACGCGGTTCGTTCCAAGTTTCCCGCCATTCAGCTAACCGTCGACGCGAACTCGGCTTACTCGCTGGCGGACACAGATCTATTGAAGCGATTGGATGAATACGACTTGATGATGATCGAGCAGCCTCTCGCGGCTGGCGATCTGGTCGATCATGCAAATCTGCAGCGCGCAATCAACACCTCGATTTGTCTGGATGAGTCCATCCTAACGCTTGCCGACGCGCGTCACGCGCACGAGTTGGGGTCTTGCAAGATAATAAACATCAAGCTGGGACGGGTTGGAGGGCACGTGGAGGCAAGAGCGATCCAGGAGTTCTGCGCGGAGCGGGAGATCCCCGTCTGGTGCGGGGGCATGCTCGAATCGGGTATTGGCCGCGCTCACAACATCGCCATGTCAACGCTCAAGGGCTTCACTTTGCCAGGCGATGTGTCGGCTTCGGCGCGCTACTGGGAAGAGGACATCATCGAGCCTCCGGTTCTGGTGAGTCCGCGGGGGACTATCGCTGTGCCCGAAGGGCATGGCATCGGCTACGAGGTAGACGAGCGGCGTTTGGAATCGCTTGTGAGGAGGCGCGAGGACGTGAGGCTCGGATAATCAACGGTTCAGAGTTCAGAGTCCAGACTTTAGCTTGCATTCAAGGATCTACCCGATCGAATCACGCACGCTAACCTTGGACTCTGAGCTCCTTCCACAGGAGAGATATGTCAGAGTTTGAGGGAAGAGTAGCAGTAGTCACCGGCGGCTCGCGGGGGATCGGGCGGGCGATGGTAAGGGAGCTTGCGGCACGAGGCGCCAACGTAGCTTTCAACTTCACCACAAACCGAGAGATGGCTGACCAGCTTGTTGCCGAGCTTCAGAACGTTGGCCAGCGCGCGCTGGCATTTCAAGCGGATGTGAAGGACTTTGCGGCGGCCGAAGGAATGGTAAAGGCCATAAAGAATGAGTTGGGGTCGGTCGATTATCTTGTCAACAACGCCGGAATCACTCGCGACAAGCTGTTAATGATGATGACCCTGGACGACTGGGATGTGGTCATCGACACAAATCTGAAAGGCGTCTTCAACGTGACCAAGCCCGTAGTCTCGCTTATGGTTCGTCAGAGGCGTGGGTCGATTCTGAACATCGCCTCCATAAGCGGGGTGGTGGGAATGGCTGGCCAGACCAACTATTCGGCATCGAAGGCGGGACTCATCGGCTTCACCAAAGCCCTCGCCAAAGAGGTGGGCCGTCGTAGCATCACGGTCAATGCGCTCGCGCTGGGGTTGATTGATACCGATATGACCGCCGGCTTGCCCGATGAATACAAGAAGAGAATGTTGGAGCAGATTCCGTTGGGACGTTACGGAACGGTGGAAGAGGTCGCTCGAGTTGCCGCGTTTCTGCTGTCGGACGACGCTCGATACATCACTGGGCAGGTGATTCAAGCCGACGGCGGTCTTGCAATGTGAGAGCGGCGGAGGGGCTCCCGCAACGGCAACCCCTCCCCACCTGTATCTAAGAACAGCAGTCTTGATTACTCGATGGTGACCTTGAGAAACACCGTGGCTCGGTTGCGCTCGAGTTCGATCAGATAGTCACCGGCCTTCAATGCTTTTACCGCTTGAGACAACTCATCGAAGCTCTTGATCTCAGCTCCATCCAGTCCGTGAATTACATCACCGTGGGCGAGACCCGCGTCAGCCGCCGGGCTTCCGGGCTCAACCGCAGCGACAAAAACCCCGGTTGGGATCTTGAGTTTGAGACCCATTTGCTCAATTGTTTCGGGGGTGATGGTTTTCCCCTGTATGCCGAGCCGTCCCTGCTGGACCGGTGCCCGGCCTTCGCCATCGCCATCTCCACTGTCTGATGGCATCGCGCCGGCGATGATGTTGTTTGGCCGCTCGACAAGCTTCACCGTGACCGATTGAGCCTGACCGTTCCGGATGAAATCAACGCGCGCGCTCTGCCCCGCGGGCGTCGCCGCTACGGCATCGGTCAGTTCCCGGGCGGCCCTGACAGCCTTTCCGTCGAAGGCCGTAATAACATCCTTAGCCTGAATGCCTGCCTTGCCAGCCGGGCTATCCGCGTCGGGGACTCTATCGACCCAAACTCCTGTGTTTGGCTCCAGTCTGACCGCGTGAGCCCGGGCTTGGTCGAGGTTTGTCACTGATACCCCCAAATACCCGCGTGAGACTCTACCTTCACGCACGAGTTTCTTGAATGCGTCCCGTGCGGTGTTTGAAGCGATCGCAAAGCCGATGCCAATGTTCCCCTGGCTCATCGGGCCTCCGGTGAGGATCATCGTGTTGATGCCCACTACTTCACCCTGCATGTCGACGAGCGGGCCGCCCGAGTTGCCTGGATTGATCGATGCGTCAGTCTGTATATAGTGATTGTACTGCGACTCGCGAAGCTCACGTCCTGTCGCGCTTACGATGCCGGCGGTTAAGGTTTGTTGAAGCCCAAACGGGCTTCCGATTGCCAGCACCCAGTCTCCTTGCTCAAGGTTGTCGGAGTCGCCAAGCACTGCTATAGGCAGGCCACCGGTATCGATCTTGATCACCGCTATGTCAGTCTCGCGATCAGAGCCGACAACTTCTGCCTTAAACTTCCTTCCGTCCGCCAGGGTCACGTTTATCTTGTTTGCGTTGCCGACTACGTGATTGTTAGTAAGAATGTAACCATCTTCGGTAACGATGAATCCGGAACCCGCGCCCTCACGCCTTCTCGGAATTCCTTGTCCGGGTAGCCCAAAGAAGTCTGATTGGCCTGACTCGACGCTGGCGTTTTCTATAACGTCGACATAAACGACAGCGGGTTTGACCGTCTTGGCGACCTCCCGGAACGACATGGAAAGTTCCGCTGGTGACGGTGTGGTTGTAGATGCAACTTTGCGCGACTCGGGAAGCTCAGGCACATTCTTCGACGAGCGGTGATACGCACCTTGAATGATGGCCACCGTAACAACCAGCGCGGCCACAATAAAGGCGACCGCGATCCATGCTCCCCGCGCGCCTCGCCGTTTTTTCCAGGGGTCCTGCTGCCTCTGACCCGCGAACCCGCTTTCGTTACCTGTGTCGTTCATGGTCTTCATCCTCACTGCGACAAGATTAGATGAATTAAGCTTAGCTAAGGTCTGTGTGTCTGCGCAACATAGTCGATGGTCATAGTCGATGGGCTAGTTAGTGGGCCTGGTGCTCTAACGGCAAGACCGTCGCGAACGGAGATGTCGGATTCGGCATAAAGGTCTTCACAGGTGGTTGATTCAAAGACGCCAAATCAGGGAGCGTCACACGCGTATGGCGTGTTCGCTTTGATCCTATGGATGGACTCTCAACCAGGGCGCGCTTAGTTAGTGACCACAGAAACGCGCCTTGATCTGATTCGCCCGTCGACGAACTCACCGACTCAATACGCCGGCTCCTGGAGCCTTCTCGATCGAGTCAGGCCGTACGTCTTGAGCTGACGGTACAATGTGCTCGGCGAAATTCCGAGAATCTCCGAGGCTTTCCCTTGATGCCAGCCGGTCTGTTCGAGCACCGTGAGTATTTGCTTTCGACGTAACTCGTCAAGGCTGCCGGCGCGGGACTCGTCGTCATCGTCAGAAGCCACATTGATCATACGATGGGTGCGGAGTTCCAGTGGCAGGTCTTCGGCGCCGATTTCATTGCTGGTTGAAAGTATCACGGCTCGTTCGATCACGTTTCTGAGCTCGCGGACGTTCCCGGGCCACGGATAGTTCATCAGCACCTGCATCGCGTCTTCGCTCAAGCGGGCATGCTCCCCGCCGCTCACCCGGCCAAGGAAGTGGTCAGCGAGCGCTGGGATGTCTTCGGGTCGTTCACAAAGCCCGGGTAGTTTGATGGTGAAGTTGTTAATGCGAAAGAGAAGGTCGCTTCTGAACTTTCCTTCAACCACGTCTTGATTCAGGTCCCGATTCGTGGCGGCGATGAAGCGAACATCGACTTCGACTTTCTTGGTGCCACCGACCCGATAAAACATCTGGGTCTCAAGCACGCGAAGGAGTTTTGACTGCAGAGTCAAACTCATTTCACCGATCTCATCGAGAAACAACGTGCCTCCGTGAGCGAGCTCCAGAAGCCCTAGCTTTCGTTTTCGCGCGCCGGTAAACGCCCCCTGCTCGTAGCCAAACAGCTCTGATTCAAGGAGCGTCTCTTGTATCGCGGCGCAGCTGATGTCGATGAACGGTCCGCCGTTCCGCTGCGAGAAGCAGTGAACCGTATTCGCCACAAGTTCCTTCCCAGTGCCCGAGTCGCCAGTCACCAGCACGGTCGCGTTTGATGCAGCAACCTTGCGCACAAGCTCCATAACGTCGTTCATCTTCTGACTGCGCACGACGATATCCGGCGCCTTTTCTTTGTAGGTGAGGCGAGAATGCAGAATCATGTTCTCGAGACGAAGTTGGCGCTTCTCATGAGCCTTGTTGATGATCGCCTCCAGCTCGCGAATATGGCAAGGCTTTGTAAGGTAGTCGTACGCGCCGAGCTTCATCGCCTGGAGCGCCGTCTCCACCGTCGCGTGACCGGTCATCATCAACACCTCTGGCGGCTGTTCCTGCTGTCGAAGCTCACGAAGAACCTCGAGGCCGCTGCGGCCAGGCATCATGATATCGAGCAACGCCACGTCGAACTCGGCCTCGCGCGACGTCTTGATCGCCGCCTCTGCATCGTGCACCAGTGTCACCTGATGGCCGAGCCTGGAAAGCTCTTTTTGAAGAACCAGACCCAGGTTCTTTTCGTCTTCGGCTATTAGCAGTTTTATGCTTGGATTTGGACTCACAGGACTCCCTCCATTTCGAGTATGCCTTCGAATGATTGCTGTCGCGCTCGCGCGCTCAGTTCTTGATGAGGCGGCAACAGCAGGCGAAAGGTTGTACCTTCGCCTTCCGTCGAGTCGACCTCGATTATTCCGCCGTGTTCGGAAAGAATCCCGTAACAGACCGATAACCCGAGACCCGTCCCGCGCCCAAGAGGCTTGGTTGTAAAGAAGGGGTCAAAGATTTTTGCCAGGTGTTGGGCCGGGATTCCGCAGCCAGTGTCGCTGATCTCAACGCAGACCCGGCGCTCTGTTTCTGAATCGCTCCAGCGAGTGCGAATTGTGAGACTGCCTTCGGCCTCCATCGCGTCAAACGAATTCGACATGAGCGCGATCAACACCTGCTTCATCTGGCCCTCATTTACGTAAACAGCAGCAAGTGAGGGATCGAGTTCTCGGACGATGCGCATCTTACCAAGCTTGGGATGATGCTTGATGAGCTGAAGAGTCTGTTCAATAATCTGGTTGATATCACTCGCAAGCTTATCTGCTTGACGCTGGTGCGAGAATTCCAGCAGGCTGTTTGTTATCGTCTTGCACCGGAACGCCTCATCCCGAATGATCTGCAGATACTCGCCGAAGTCCTGATGCAGCTCGACGTCCTTAAGGTCCTCGACGCGAGCAGTGAGCGCTTCAGAGCATGCGGCTATTGTAGCCAGCGGATTGTTGATCTCATGAACCACGCCGGCGGCGAGCCTGCCAATTGAGGCGAGCTTCTCGGCATGGATAATTGCCTCATTCATCTTCTTTTGGTCGGTTATGTCCTCACCAACGGTAATGACGTGTGTAACCTCGGCATTGTCGACGCGCATAGGAATCTTACTAATCTTCCAGGTCTTTTTCTGGCCGTCGAACGAGGAGTCCTGTTCCATGTGGACCATTTGGCCACTGCGGAAGACATCGACAAATTCTTCTTCCAGCTTGCGCCGTGGCTGTCGGGCCAACACTTGAAACACTTTGCGTCCCAGAACCTGTTCGCGATTGATGCCGAGTCCGCCAACTTCGCGATTGCGATTCCACGCCACGATACGCATGTCGCTATCCACGACATAAAGCGAGACGGGAAGGGAATCGATGATTTTCTCGGTGAACCGCTTTTGCTCTTCCGCCTCACGAGTACGCTTCGAAACCTCGACCGCCAGATTGATGGAGGTGTCCTTCGTCCGCCGATAGAGTTCGGTATTTCTGATCGCAAGGCTCAGTTGTTGAGCCACGGCACCGAGCAGCTTTTGATCATCGGCGCTGATAGGGTGTGACATGGAAGTGCCGCAGACCATGATACCCAGCATCCGGTCGTCAAACATCAAGGGGACGACGGTCTCGAGCAGTATCGTGGGGTCGTGAAGAAACCGTTCGGCGGTTCGGATCTGGATCGCCGGCTGAACCCGCCAGTCCGATGAGCTTAGATACGTGAGGAGTCGCTCCTTATGAAACCATTCATCCCCTGACGGTTGATCGCCCTGCCGGCGCGAAAATATCGCCGACACGAGGTCATCCGGGTCGGTCGAGCTTCTCACTATCACCGCGCAGGCGTCGCATTCCAGGCTCTTTCCAACGGTGAACACCGCATAACTCAACAGCTCATCCATCTCCAGCGAGGTCATCAGGTTATGGCCGAGGTTGTAGACGAAAGAAAGCTGCGCGGCACTCTTTTTGGTCTCCAGATAAAAGCGCGCGTTCTCGAGCGCGACCGTCAGTTGATTGCAAATAGTCGAAAGCAGAGCTGTTTGCTGCCTGGGGAACGGAGTCCCGTCATTTGAAAACAAGCAAATGGCCCCTAACGCTTTACCTTTCAACACCAGTTGTGTGCACGCGAGCCCTCGTACTTTGCTCAGAAGATCAACCGCCAATACTCTCCGCGCGGACTCGGGCAGCGGCTCTAGAATTAAAGGCTTGCCGGTCATCAGCGGGACGATTCGCGAATATAGTTCGAGCAAGCTCCCCCGCGCTTCGTCGGTCATCTTCAGACCTTCCACGGCGGCGACCGTCATCGGCCGCTCGTCTGCTTCACGAAGGAACACAACTCCTGAGTCGGCTCGGACATACTTGATCAACGCCGCCAGGGTCCCCTGTAACAGGACTTCGGGCTCGAGCGAACTGGCGAGCACAGACGAGACCGTGTGCAGCACATTGAGTTGTTCGAATCTTTCGGCCCTCTCGCGCTCGTAACGCGAAGACCGCAAGTGGACTCGTACTCGTGACAGCAACTCGGCTCTCTGATAGGGCCGAATGATGTAGTCGGTGGCCCCCTGGTTCAGACACGCGACTTTGTCCTGTGCGCGGTGACTCTTGGAGATCATCAGGATCGGTAAATCGGCAGTCTCTTCTCCGATGCGAACCTCCTCGCAGAAGGTCAATGCAAGATGCGCCCAGTGGAGTCGCCGCAGGCTCTCGCCCGAGTCGTCATTTGAAGGAAGCAAAGGCGAGCCACTCAGCCTGGATGCTGAAGACTCGATTACTATGAGCGATACGTCGCGGGTGCGGAGCTCTTGGATTGCGGATTCAAACGAGGAAAATTGGACGGCATCGTAGCCCGCGCCAACCAGCAATCGCTGGATTGCCTGTGCTGACTTCGATTCGTCTCCGAGGATGAGGATGCGATCTGATAACCCGTTAGGGCTAGCCATACGGCGCCTGCGCTAATCCAGGGGGGGTCCGGAGGATTTGAGGGGGCAAGTGCGAAGAGCTTCACCGAGCGTAGCGGCAATCTAAGTCATTTTGACGGAAGAGTCAATAATAATGTCACTTTTCAAGCTGCTGTCTGGCCAGCACTGCTTCATTGCTTCGAGGGAAGAGTTTGATCAACGCGGTCAATTCCGCGCGGCCGGCTTCCGGCTGGCCCATTTCCATCAGCGTCACGCCTTTCTTGAAGCGAGCCCCCGGCACCTTATCACCCTTTGGGAAAAGAGTGACCACCTTGTCGAGTTCAGCGATTGCCTCATCAAACAGTTTCTTGCTGTAGTAGCATTCGCCTATCCAGTACTGGGCGTTGTCGGCCATTTCGCTGGAAGGATAGGTCTCGACGTACTGGCGAAACTCGCTTATTGCGAGGTCGTAGTTGCCGCGGCTGTAGTCGCCATAGGCGGCGGCAAAGAGCTGATCCGGGTTGCCCGGCGTGATCTGGGTGAAGGTGGGAAGCTTCGGAAGGTTCTCGACTAGCTTCCTTACCTGAGCCAGTTGCTCGGATAGACGGTCGATACGTTGATTCGTCGAACCAAGTTGTTCGCTCAATCCACTGACCGACTGGATCGCGCTATTGCTGGCCTCAGCGATGCGACTCTGCGCCTGGCGGATGGCGCTTACGTTGTCGACGATCTGCGTGACCAACGTATTCAACTGGCCACTGTTCTTATCCATGGTTTCTTGCATCGTGCGAACCTGGCGCTCCAGCACGATCACTTCGGCCTTCAGCTCGTCGAATGCAAGTTTCAACTGGGCATCACGATCTTTCTGATCTGCAAGACCGGTCCCCCCGGTCAATGACACTAGTAACAATCCAACCAGCACAGCGGCAATGGACTTGAACGGCATTGGACTCTCCTCTCGATCGATTACTGAAACCAGGCCAGTAGCACGCTATCTACCAGCTATTGTACCACCCCGGTATCAGTGACCCGACACACTCAATGATAGTGCATACGCGACGGCGGCAGCCTGGATGAGAAGCGCACCCACCCATACCAGAAGACTGCGACGCATGGCCCGAACCGCGTCCGGGTAGTCCCCGTCTTGTGTCTCGAGCCTACCGTATCGCCGGCGCCACGAGATCACGTAACCAAGGAACCCGATGGGCGCAACCGAAACCATTAGAAGGCGCGGGTCGTAGGGGCTAATGCCGACAACATATATCGGACTGGCAATTATCAGAAACACAGCAAGCCATACCGATTGCTTGAAGGTGTTGGCGCTTGCCACCGCGTCAGTGACCTCGCGAAAGCTCGCATTCAGATGGTTCGCTGTGTTCTCGTCAATAGGAACGCCGCAATACCGGCAACTCGCGCTTCCCACTGAGACGATCTCCTGGCACGCCGGACAGCGAAACATCTGCGTCTCGCTCGGGGCCTCTTTGAAGAAAGGGTTCATCTCTCCCCGCCGTAACCCTCAAACCCTCGGCTACGGATTCCGCGGCGTCCCGCCGCTCACGTAAACGAAATCATCACGCCGATCGTGCGCCCAGGAAGGTGACTGGCTCGGTGAGCCCTCGCTGGCACCGCTCGCTCGCTCCTTGCCGTAGCTTACCGTCTGAACCCTCGATGCTTCGACGCCCAACGAGACCAGGAACTCTTTCGCCGATTGCGCTCGCCGCTCACCCAGACCGATGTTGTACTCTTCCGTTCCACGCGGGTCGCAGTTTCCCTCGATGCGAAATGAGATCGATCGATTCGGACCCTGTGTGAGCCATTCAGATCCATGCCGCAGAGTGTCCCGCGCCTCAGCCGTAAGCTCGGCTTTGTCCAGTTCGAAGTAGACGGTCCGAACCATCTGGTTGAAGATCGCCGCGATTGTTGGATTTGGGCCTGGGGTGCTAAGTCTCGGCCTTTCGCCCGGCGCCGGTTCATCTGTCACGGTGACGCGGGCAGAAGCGCTCTCAGTCCCTCCGGCGCCGGTAGCCGTAGCATTGTAGGTAGTTGATTGCGACGGGCTGACCACACGCGATCCTGAGCTCGGCACATCGCCCACATCGCTTATCGTGACGCGATCCGCATTGTTCGACGTCCATCGAAGGGTCGTGCTTTGCCCACGAGTAATCCCTTCTTGATCAGCCGAGATGCTGATACTGGGCCGAGCCGGCCGGGGAGAGACCGCAACAACCTTGCTATCGCGGGCCTCCTTTTTGCCTCGCGTCCCCACAACCGTGAAGGTAGTCGTATTGTCCGGGGTAAAAACCTGTGCTCCGGTCCTATCTACCGGCTTCCCGTTAAGCGCGACCTCTTTTGCATCTTTGGACGTCCAGCTCACGCGGACGTCTTCGCCTTGTTGAAGCCGGTCGCGCGATACCTGCAGTTGAACCTTCGGCTTCGCGCATCCCACTACGCCGACCAAAATAGAAGCAGTAAAGATGATCGCAGCTAATCGGGATACCTTTGTATTCATTGTTATTCTCCTTTTGCGCGCGATCAGGATCGAGTGTCATACCCACTGGTTAATACGGCGAGGACTCGATCCACGGCGCTGAGTGAAGTCACCTTGCCCAAGTCGGCGAACGACCGCCACCGCGCGTAAGCGCGCGTTGGCCGCTGCCGTCGATATGTGCTTGCCAAACCTCCCATCGACCCGATCGGTTTGATTGAAACGAAATATGTCTGCTATCGGGCGACCAGGTTGGGCTCTCGTTGCGGCCCTGTGATGTTAGTTGAATTAGCTGGCCCGATGCCACGTCGGCCACGAAAACTTGAAAGCTACCCGCGCCGCCATATGTGAAAGCGACATAGCGCCCGTCCGGCGACCACGAAGGCGAGTCTGCCTGGCCGCCTCGCGCGATCAGAGGACGTTGATTCGCGCCGCTCGAATCCATTACGTAGACTTGAGGCGTACCCGCTCGATCTGAGATGAAAGCGATCTCACGCCCCGTCTGAGGATTCCATCGCGGCGAGATGTTTATCCCCCTTGCGGTTCGCGTCAACCTGCGCGCGCTCGACCCATCCAGGTTCGAAACGTAAATCTCCATCGATCCGTCTCCGCCGATCGCGGAGCTGAACGCGAGCTGTCCGCTCGGAGAGATCGTTGGCGAGGTCGTAGTCGAGTTGAAACTCGTGCCGCCGATCAGCCCCCCTTCCGCCGAGCGGACCACGATATTGGGTACGCCGGTCTTAAAACTCACGTATGCGAGGTAGCGCCCATCTGGAGAGAATTGCGGGAAGCGCACTATCGGGCCGTCGGCCGCAAAGTTGCGCTGGTTGAAGCCGTCGTAGTCCATCACCTTGATCGAGTCACCCGAAACGTACGCGATCTTCGAAGTTGCGATCCCGTCACGTCCCGTCAACAGCTTTACGACCTCGTCCGCAAACTCGTGCGCGATGCGGCGTGGATCACCGGTGTGCCGTGAGGCTATGAGCTGCTGCTTTGTCTTTACATCGAACAGATAGGTATCGGCAGAGATGGCGCCGCCGGTATTCTGAAGATTCCCAAACGCAACGTAGTCGGCCTTGACCGGCTCGCTGCTCCAGTCGTCGAACTTCAGCGAAGCCGGATCGGGAACAAGTGTCTTCGGGTAGAGGCTCTTGCCCACCAGACCCGATACGGCCGCAAATTCAAGATCGGCCCACAAGACTTGATTGAAAGTGATCGTGTCCGCTTCGAGCCCGGCGGAGCGCGCAATGAAATCGGCGATGGCCAGGTTCGGACCGTTCCCAGGCGTAACAATTATCGTGCCTATCTGTTTCCGAAGGTCTTCCTGCGCGGGCGGAGTCTCCTGGTGTGCTGTGACGATAAAAATCCCTGGCAGTATGAATGCCAGAATCGAGGTTAACGGGATCAATGCTCTTTTCTTCATAAATCAAACCGAGCGGATAACATAGACCTTGTCTGTGGCCACCGAGCCTTTGATCGCGAAGTGACCAATCAACGACAAGAGTCTATGCTACTTTGTCTATGCTACTTCATTTCGGATAGCGGAACCAAACTTCCGCCGTTGCTTCTTGTGCGTTGGGCAAGAACCCGGGCGGAAACGGCGGCAACGGATCCGCTGCGATCAACGCGCGTTCGGCAGCATAGTTTACCTGCGCATTTGCAGAGCGCTGCTTGACGTAAGCCGCAGCGACTCGGCCACCCGACAGCGAGAGAATCCGTCCGTCGCGAGCGATCCGCACCAATATCACAACATACTGTGTACCACCCGAGTCGATCGCCGGCGGCGAGTAGTTTCGGCCGAGTATCGATTGAATCCGACGGCCATATTCCGAGCCTCCCGGCAACCCCGTGCCGCTTCCGACGCCGCCCGAGCCGATTCCAACACCTCCGGTCATTGCAGTCGGCGTTGGGCTGCCATAGCTGCGGCCGACCTGCGCGGTCTGATCGGCCGAGCGTCCTCGCTCATCTTTGCCAGTGAAGATCCTCTCCTGCTGATTAACCACCGGGCGATCCGTCTTGAGCGCCTTGGGATCCGGGATGTCCTTCTCGGTTGGCGGCAGCAGCGCATCGGTATTCGCATCCGCGCGGCGTGCTGCTTCAACCCGAACATTGTTGATAGCATCATCCGTATCGCCGAGGTGAGAAACCGGCTGAGGCTTTGCGAATCCCAATATCGCTGACTTGTCGGTGACTCCGACTTCAATCGAACCGCCCCCGCCTTCACCGCCTTCTCCCGGCCCCGCAGCGACGATCTCAGAGGAGACGATCCGACTGAACGCGACAAACAGCGCCGCAGAGATGACCAGGTGGAGGGCTATCGACAGGGCTACGCCAAGGCGAGGTGACTTTTCGGCTTCGATTTCGTTTTTGAATGTGACGAGCTCGGTCATCGCTTTGTTTCTTGGCCCCGCCTTCAGGCGGTGGTCAGAGCGCAAACCTTAGATTGACCTACTCGATCGGCGGTGGCCACAAGCTAAAGATTGAACTCTGAACTAAATTCGGAATGCCGCCTGAAGGCGGAACTACGAGCTTTTCCCGCTTCACTTCTTCTTGACTGTGGGCTCAGTCACCAGGCTCACATCCGCGCCCGCCTGCTTGGCGATATCGAGCACATAGGCAATTATACGATAGGGCGTTTCGCCGTCCCCGCGAACGTACACCTTGCGCTCACCGGATCCCCCGAGCTTCTCCGAAAGCAATTTCGGCAGATCATTCACGTTCACCTGTTTCGCTTCGGTCTGCGTACTGAGATAGATGTTGCCATCTTTGTCGATGCTAACCACTACAGCTTTTGGCTTTGGCTGCTCGGCACGAACCTCTTGAGTCTTTGGAAGATTTACTTCGATGCCCGTCTGAAGAATCGGCGCAGTAACCATAAAGATGACCAGCAACACAAGCATCACGTCCACCAACGGCGTGACGTTGATTTCTGAAAGCGATGTTTGCGTTCGCCCCCGCTGATCGGTAAAAGCCATCCAGCAACCTCGCAAAATGTGATAAGCGTGAAACGTGAATAGTGAAACGTGAATAGTGAAACGTGAAACGCAATAGCAGGCACACTAATCACAGAATCCTCTCACGTTTCACTCGTCACGTTTCACTCTTCTACTCCTCACGTCTTATTCTCCTACACATTCGCTTTGACGTAGTGCCGTTCCACAAGATTTATCAACTCCAGGGAGAACCGGTCGATTATTCCTGTCAGGGTTTTGATGCGATTCAAGAACTGATTATAAAAGATTGCGGCGGGCACGGCGGCAGCGATCCCAGCGGCCGTCGCAATCAGCGCCTCCGCGATTCCAGGCGCGACGGCTTGAATTGAAGAAGCCGAAGCAGTGCTCAATCCCTGAAAGGCAATGATGATTCCGACGACCGTTCCAAACAACCCAATAAACGGCGAGGCGTTCGCGGTCGTAGCCAGCCATGTCAGCCGCCGTTCCATCTGAGAGACTTCGGCGATGGTCGCCGCTTGCAGAACGCGGCTAAGGGAATCAATGCTTCGAACGCGACCGTCGCCCTCACCGATCTGATTGTTGATCTCGTCGTAGCCAGCCAGGAACACACGCACCAGCGGGCTTCGACCGTCCGAATCCACGCCTTGAGAGAGTTCGGAGAGTTTCCCCCCGCGCTGAAACCGCGCCAAAAAAGCCGTCGTATCCTTCTCGGCATCCCTGAGCCATCGCCACTTGGTTATGATGATCGCCCACGAGTAAATAGAAAACACCAGCAATAGAATCAGGACTCCCTGTGCGATGGGGCTGGCGCGCAACAAAAGCTCGAAGAAGGTGCTGGTCTGAGTTTGAGTGGACTGGATCAAAGAGAGTGCGAACCCAACAGATATCGTCAAACCTCGTTCTCCTTGGTTGGTTCCTGCAAATCGAATTCTAGATGGCGGCTACGAGGGTGTCAAACAATGCACCTTGTATCGACATCGCTCTCCCTCCTAAACTGAGTTGAAACTCAGGGAGGAAAACACACGAATGGTGCTTATCGCTGCCAATGAACTAAAACGCAAACTGCTAATCTCCATCGACGCGCAGCCTTATGTAGTGCTCGACGTTTTCTTTGCTTCGCCGACGGCGCGCGGCGCTGCGACGATGGTTCGCACAAAGGTGCGCCATGTTTTGACTGGCGCGGTCATGGAGAAGAGCTTTCGTTCAAGCGAAAAGTTTGAGGAGCCGGACGTTGAGATGGCGCCTGCGTCCTTTCTTTACCGTGATCCGCATGGATTTCATTTTCATGGATGAGAAGACTTACGAGCAGTTCACCTTCTCTGAGGAAGCGGTCGGCGCCGATGCCGGATATCTAAAGGAGGGCATCTCTCTGGAGGTGTTGAAATACAACGGCGCTCCCGTGTCGCTACAACTCCCACAGTTTGTCGATCTCGCGGTTGCCACCTCAGAGTTGGGGCTACGCGGCGACACCGCGGCCGGCGGAGCGACCAAACAAGCTACGCTTGAAACCGGTCTTTCCGTGCGCGTGCCGCTCTTTATCAAAGAGGGCGAAGTCGTGCGTGTTAACACACAGACGGGCGAGGTGGCCGGGCGAGCTTAGCGAGCGCTGGAATCGAGATCCGCTGTCCCAGGTTCGAGCACGGCGGTCACGGTTCAATGGTTGAAAGAAAGTAGGTGGCGTCTGCCCAATTCGAATATTTTGACGATGACTGTGGCAGTCAGAACCTTGACTCGAATACTGCCTTCCAACATATTCATCCTCAGTGTCAGCAAGAACCCATGAGCGCTTGCCTTCAACCCTGAGCCTGGTCACCGGCGTTGTGTACGTTTTTCTATATGCACCGATTATTGTTCTGGTGACCTTGTCCTTCAACAGTTCGCGTTTCAGCACGATCTGGGAAGGATTCACCGGGCGATGGTACTCGCTAGCGTGGCAGGACGCCGGTCTGATCGCGTCGCTTCGCATCAGCTTGATTGTTGGGTTCATCACAACGTTGGTTGCGACGATCATTGGAACCGCGGCCGCGATCGCACTGACGCGATACCGGATCAATTTCAAGGCCGCGGCAGAGGGGCTGGTCTTTCTTCCGGTAATCATCCCTGAGATCGTAATAGGCTTCGCGACGGCCGGACTGTTCGGCATGCTTGGAATCGCGTTCGGGCTCAGCACGATCATCGCTGCACACGTAGGGTTCTCGATTTCCTACGTGGTATTCATCGTGCGAGCCAAGCTCGTCACCCTAGACCCGTCGCTCGAAGAAGCCGCGCTGGATCTGGGTGCCACGCGCTGGCAGTCGTTTTTCCGGGTCACCCTTCCTTTGATCCTGCCCGCAGTCACCTCGGCCGCGCTGTTGGTGTTTACGCTGTCGCTTGATGACTATGTGATCACCAGCTTTGTCGCCGGACCGGGGGGCGCGACGTTGCCGCTGAAAATCTACTCAATGGTAAAGACCGGCGTTACACCTGAGATCAACGCGATCTCAACCGTGCTGCTAACCGTAACTGTGGCTCTTGTTTTTGTGTCTGAACGTTTCTCTTCGGGCCGGCAAACGCGTTGGACGATCGGAGCC
Source organism: Blastocatellia bacterium (assembly GCA_963737945.1). GTDB lineage: Bacteria > Acidobacteriota > Blastocatellia > UBA7656 > UBA7656 > Onstottus_A. The sequence goes on from CAVTUR010000008.1 coordinate 263,563, forward strand.
GCGGCGTGCGGGCTTGCGTTGCTGGTAGGGTTCGCGATGGGAGCCCCGAGTCACAAAGCGAAAGGCGGCGAACTGAACGTCTTTATTTGGTCTAACTACCTTCCGGATAACGTCATCGCCGAGTTTGAACACCGCTACGACGCGAAGCTCAACGTTGAGCTATATGACTCAAACGAAGCGCTTCTAGCAAAGCTGCAATCGGGTGGAGCAAGCTACGACATCATCGTTCCGAGCGACTATATGGTCACCGTGCTTCGCGAGCAGGGGTTGCTGGCTGAGTTGAACCGCGACGCGCTCACGAACATCTCTAATCTCGATCCGCAGGTTGCGGGGTTGCCTTATGATCCGGCCAACCAGCATTCGATTCCAGTACATGTGGGGCACTACGGGGATCGCTTATCGGAGAGACAAGATTCCGGAAGCAATCGATAGCTGGGCGGCGCTGTGGGACAGCCGCTATAAGGACCGCATCGCGATGCTCGATGACGTTCGCGAAGTGTTTGGTGCCGCGCTAAAGCTGCTAGGGAAGTCTGAGAACAGCTTGGATCCGGAGGAGATTCAAGCTGCGGCCGCCTTGTTGATGGAGCAAAAGCCGCTTGTGAAGGCTTATGATAGCGGTGGCTTCGATCAGATGCTGCTGTCTGGCGACGCCTGGATAGCGCAGGCGTATAGCGGTCAGATAGCGAAAGCGATTGCGGAGAACCCAATGATCGCCTACGTGATTCCAAAGGAAGGCTGCACAATCTTTGTCGACAACATGTGCATTCCTCGAAACTCGCGCAGCAAGGAGTTGGCTCACGAATTCATCAACTTTGTGCTTGAAGCGAGGGTCGCGGCGGACATCGCCAACGGCACTGGTTACTCTTCGGTTAATCTTGCGGGACGGGCGCTGATTCGTCCCGAGCTTCTCACAAATGAAGCCGCCTATCCGCCGCGCGATGCGATCGAGCGCTGCGAGTTTATTCGAGAGATCGGCCCGATCGTGAGCTTCTATGACAGGTTGTGGACTGAAGTGAAATCCAGATGATCGCCGGAGTCGGGCGGTTCGCCGTCTCTAAAAAGTGAACCCGAAAGACACGACGGCGTTGAGTGAACAGAACTCAAAGCATTCGGGGGTGAAATCGATGAGGCGAGCTATTGCGCTGCTGGGTGTTGTATTAGTTAGTTTCTCGCGAGCAATCCTTGTGATGGCTTAGCGAGTTCGGAGCGAACAATTGTTCTTCGAGTAAAGGCATCTGGTTCCATCAAACCACTCAAATTCTCCGGGTGGTATCAGGAGAGCGAAAACGATGCCCGGCGGGAAGTGGCGGGACAGTCCGCGCCCTTCGGAATCAAAGTGACCGCCAACACTCTTAGAGCCATGTTCCGCAAACAGTCGGGTGAATCCGAAATGTGCGTCGAGGTGATCGAGTTCCTGGGCGATAGGGAGAATGCAAGTGTCACTGGCACCGGAGACAGTTTAGAGGTTTCAGTAGATTCCACTGGCAGCGATTGCCGAATGAGCGTGCGTCTTGCTGCTCCATAGCCAGCAGCGGCGAAACCGCGAAATGGTATACAAGATCAGTTTCTTAGCTTTGACATGAGATCGTCATCTTTGGCGAACGCTCGCAGTGGGCTTGAGTGCTCGCGGTTTATCCTGCCGGTCATCGGGCGGGCGAGGTTCTCAGCCGGAGTCTCGGGCGGCAAAGCGGATCCACTAGCCTCACCCTCCAACGCAAAGGCACGGGTGTTGGCCGGCTGTGCGGCGACCAAGCGCTGGCTGGGCCGAACTCCCGCCGGCAGCGATGCGCCGTTGCTAAGTCCGCCGGTCGATCGAGGGGTAAGTGCCGGGTCCATCAGCTTCGGACCCACCTTCGCGTCGATAATGCTCCCGACGCTGCGGAATAGTTTGACAATGCCGCCGAGTGCAAGCACCAATGAAGCAGTGTACATCCAGGTGGTGCTGGGGATGAGAAAATAGGGAAGCGCGGCGCCAACCAGCAGTGCGGTGCCAACGGCCGAGCCGTGTATGCCGTCGCTTATTTGCTTGCGTGCGCGCTTGAATTCGCGATCGCGTTGCGGATCGGCGACGACCGCCACACCGCCGCTAAGCGCCTGCGTGACGGCATTGAGGTTCATGCCGCACGACTTGCAGAATTTCATGCCGTCGCTTGAGAGTGTCGAGCAAGTAGGGCAATACATTTAGGCAGCTCCCCCAGTTGTGAGGCGGGGCGCAAACCGACGGCGGCGCGGCAACGGCTGCTCGTTCAGATGAGCAATCCCCGAAAGCGGTTAAGTGGAAGGGGCAACGCGCGCAGTATAGCACAATCGGTTGACGGCCTCTAGACTTCATAGCTACACTCGTTGCAAATTCGAGAACAGTGGAGGAATCCTTGGGATTGAAGAAGCTGGGGGCGATTTCGAGCGCGCTACTGTTGTCCCTATCGTGCAGCATATTGGTTCTCGGCTCCGCTCTCCAGCCTGGTAATACTACATCCCAATCCTCTCCGTTCGTGCTTCCGATCGTTAAACGCGATTCACTGCTAAACGGGCTTCACCTGATCACCCTCGAGCAGCAGAACACCAACAGCGTGGCGGCTCACCTGCGCATAAATAGCGGCGCGCTGTTTGATCTGGCAGGAAAGGGGGGGCTGGCGGATCTGACGGCAAGCATGCTCCTAAGAGGTGGCGGGGGGCTGAACGCAAAGAACATAGCGGACAGGATCGAACAGGTGGGGATGACGGTGAGCATCACGATCGGATGGGACTCGACCGACATTGTCATGGGTGGTCCCGCAGACTCGCTGGAGGAGATTTTCGATCTGCTTGGGAGGCTGTTGACAAGCGTGTCATTTGATCAGGCGGAACTCGATCAGCTCAAGGCAGCTCGAATCGCGAGTGTGAGTCAGAACCCACTTGATGATACCGTTGCAGTGCTGCGCAAAGCTCAAGATGCAGTTTTCGGGTCGCATCCGTTTGGGCGCCCCGCGCACGGAACGCCCGAGTCCATTGAACAAATAGCGCGGCAGGATCTGATTTACTTTTACAACCGTTACTATATCGCGAATAACTCAGAGGTGGTTGTAAGCGGCGATGTAACCAGCGAGCAGGTTACGCGACTCGGTCGATCCAAGCTTGGCTCCTGGAAAAAAGGCGAGAAGGTTCCTCCCACATTCAAATCGCATGAAGCGCAGACAGGGCGGCGCGTTTTCATACTGGATCGAAGCGATGAACAGCCGGCGCGGGCGGCGATAGCGCAGATTGGGCTCTCGAGACGGGCCGAGGACTATTTCGCAGCGGTGATAGTTACCGACGTTCTTGGTGCGCAGGTTTCGAAGAACACCGCGATGCACGCCGGAACGACGATCGAGACCAAACTCGAAACGCGGCAGATCGCTGGACCCCTGATTGTCAGTATCAAGGCTGCCCCGGCTGATCTGGCTGCCGACATTGATGTGCTTCTGGATACGATGTCGGCACTGCAAACGAGTCTATCGGCGAGCGACCAAGTTGAGGCGGCAAAAGCAAGGCTGATCGCATCGATGGCTGAGCGGCTCAAGACGACGACAGGGGCCGCAGAGGTCATCCTGGATATTGAAACGTTCGGGCTGGGCAAGGATTACTTTGTTACCTTCGCCGATCGAGTCAATGCAATCACGCCCTCCGACGTTCAGCGCGCGGCCCAGGCCTACTTCAGACCGAAATCAGTTGCTATCGCAATCGCCGGATCCGCCAGCCGATTCGAAGCCTCAATGAAGCGGATCGGCACGGTTACCGTGCTCAAGTGAGGGCCGCGTTCTTGCAATGTCATCTTTGAAATTGATGGAAAGTCACGCAAGTAGTCTCAGCCCAGACGATAAGGCGGCACAAGTGCGGTCGATGTTCGCGGAGATCGCTCCTCGATACGACTTTCTCAATCGCGTCTTGTCGCTCAACATCGACAAACGCTGGCGACGACTCGTCATAAAGCAGGTGGGCGATCGACTGCGGAGACCGAACACCGTGGCGCTCGATCTTTGTTGCGGTACCGCCGAGCTGTCGTTGGAACTCGCGGCACTTGCTCCCACATTCGGGGTGGACTTCTGCCATCCAATGTTGCAACTCGGGCTCAGGAAAGTCCGGCAGTCTGGGCGCGCAGTTGAGATTATCGAAGGTGACGCGCTGCGCGTGCCTTTTGCCGATTCTATGTTTGACGTTGTGACCGTAGCATTTGGCCTTAGAAACGTCGACGGTACTTCAGCCGGACTGATGGAGATGTACCGCTTGCTGAAACCGGGTGGGCGCTGTGTGGTGCTCGAGTTCTCCCAACCCCAGCTTCCGATTTTCCGTACCCTGTTTCATTTCTACTTCACTCGGATATTGCCTCGCATCGGTAACGCGGTGTCGGGTTCGAGCTTCGCATATCAGTATCTTCCTGACTCGGTGCGGATGTTTCCGGATCAGAAGGACCTGGCCTGTATGATGCAAGCGGTTGGTTTTTCCGGTGTCAGATATTACAATCTGTTTGGCGGCGTTGCCTCGCTACACCTGGGTGATAAATAAGACTAATTTTGCGACAGATTCGTGGCGTGAATTGCCGGTTTGCCGATCGTTGGCGGAAGCCGGCCTACTCGCTCCACATTCGATAAGGACGACATGAGCACTGATGCGATCAGGTTTTTTCTTGACCGGTATGGACTCGCCTACGGGGATATTGACAAGCTGCTTGCTGCCGCCCTGGCTCGGGGCGGAGACTATGCCGATCTGTATTTTGAATATAGGGTCGCCAACAGCGTCAATATCGAGGAGCAGATCGTCAAACAGGCCACAAAGTCGATGGCGCAGGGGGTCGGCGTCCGAGTGATTACGGGCGACAAAACCGGCTACGCGTATACTGACGAAATAGCCTTCGATGCAATACGACATGCGGCGGAGACGGCGAGCCACATTGCCCGGAGCGGCGGGAGCAGTCAACTCGAGGGCGTGAACGCAACCCCGACGAGTTTGAATTTGTATCCTGTCGCGGCTCCTGTTTCATCTATTGAACTGACGCGAAAGATCGAACTGATCCAACAGGGGGACAGAGCGGCTCGCGGCTTCGACCCCCGTATTAGAGAGGTACAGTCGTCGGTCAATGACGAGCTCAAATACGTGATGATTGCATCATCGGATGGTCGTCTGGTCGGCGATGTGCAACCGCTCGCCCGATTCAGTCTTACCTGCATAGCGGACGACGATGGCAACTTGCAGGTCGGTCGCGCGGGAGGCGGTGGCCGGGTCGGAATAGACTTCTTTGAAGGCTCGATGGCGCCCGAGCGCTTCGGTTGCGAAGCGGCGCGCCAGGCAATCATTCAACTGGAGGCCATAGCAACTCCGGCCGGAACGATGGAAATTGTGTTGGGACCTGGCTGGCCGGGAATATTGCTTCACGAAGCGGTGGGGCACGGTCTGGAATCCGACTTCAACCGAAAAAGAACCTCGGCCTTTTGTGGTCTCATCGGTCACCCAGTCGCCTCCGAAATTTGCACCGTGATTGACGACGGTGCGATTCCCGATCGCCGCGGTTCCCTTAACATCGACGATGAAGGGGAGCCGACAAGCCGCACGGTGCTGATAGAGGATGGGATTCTGCGAGCCTACATGAGCGATTATCTGAACGCGGGTTTGACCAGGACCGCGCGAACCGGTAACGGTCGAAGACAGAGCTACAGGCATATGCCGATGCCGCGAATGACCAACACCTTCATGCTTGCGGGCCAGGACACTAAAGAGGACATTATCCGCTCCGTGAAGCGGGGACTGTATGCTGTGCAGTTCGGGGGTGGGCAGGTTGACATTACCAGCGGTGAGTTTGCATTCAGCGCCTCCGAAGCGTATCTGATTGAGGACGGAAAAGTGACCGCGCCGGTCAAAGGGGCAACGCTTCGCGGCAACGGACCTGAGGCACTCAAACACGTGACAGCAGTCGGAAACGATCTGGAGCTTGATCCGGGCGTTGGCGTATGCGGCAAGGCGGGGCAAAACGTACCAGTCGGCGTTGGCATTCCGACCATCAAGATCAGCGAGATGACGGTGGGAGGCACGCAGAACTAAGCCGCCTGAATGAGTTTTCTGTGTGAGCGCGCGCCGCGGGCGTGGCAACGCTCTCATAAACCATAACTGCGCACGGCATCCACGTTGCCAAAAGAACCAACCACTCTGAATGAGATCTCCACTGACAAAAGAATTCGCCGCCAGCATCGCGGACGGTGCAGTAAGGCGAGGTGCGAGCGCTGCTGAAGTAATTATCAAACAACGAACCGAATTGTCGGTTGGCGTGCGGCTTGGCGAGGTCGAGACTTTGCAGGAATCGACCGACCAGGGGCTCGGGCTGCGAGTCTTGATCGACGGAAGACAGGCCTCCGTTTCGGGGTCGGACTTCAGCCGCGACGCCGTAGCGTCACTGATGGACGAGGCGGTAGAGTTAGCGCGACTCACCTCGCCGGACGATACCGCCGGGCTGCCTGACCCTCAAGAGCTTGCCACCTCAATTCCGGATTTGGATTTGTGGGATGAAGCGATTGCGAAGCTCACAACCGAGCAGCAGATTGAGATGGCGCTGAGAGCTGAACGCGCCGCTCAAGAATACAGCAACCAGATATCGAATTTTGACGGCGGTGGATTCGATTCTGCCTGCGGCTCGGTGATTCTCGCGAATTCGCTGGGGTTCGCAGGCGAGTTTCGAGCGACATCCTGCTCACTAGCTTCGGTGCCGGTTGCGGCTGTAGACGGTAAGATGCAGCGTGATTATTGGTACGACATGCGACGAAAGCTGTCGGAGATGGACAGCCCGGAAGAGATCGGCATCATGGCTGCGAGGCGGACAATTCGCAAGCTCGGCGGTCGCTCAGTGCCAACGCAAGCAGTTCCGGTTGTGCTTGAACCCAACGTCGCCCGCGATCTGCTCGGCGATATTTTCAGCGCGGTGTCTGGTGAATCAATATTCAGGAAAGCGAGTTTTCTGGTAGGACAACTGGGTGAACGCATCGCGAACGAACGATTGACCGTCATTGATGATGGGGTGTTGCACCGCGGACTCGGTTCCCGGCCGTTCGATGCCGAGGGTCTTCCTGCTCGCCGCACAGTTGTGATTAGCGGCGGCAGGCTCGAGAGCTATTTGCTGAACAGCTACACCGCGCGCAAGCTTGGTCTCAGGTCAACGGGGAACGCCGGACGAGGGCTATCGGGAGCGCCCGGCGTCGAGGCTGGAAACCTCTATATAGAAGCGGGACAATACTCTCCGGATGAAATAATCAAGTCGGTTTCAAGGGGGCTTCTGATTACCGAACTGCTCGGTTTTGGCGTCAACATCGTCACCGGTGATTATTCGAGATCCGCCGGGGGAATCTGGATCGAGAACGGCGAGTTGACATTTCCGGTCCAAGGCGTGACCATTGCCGGAAATTTGAAAGATATGCTCAATTCCATAGAGATGATCGCTAACGATCTTGATTTCAGAGGCAACGTCGCGGCTCCGACACTGTTGATAGGGAGGATGACGATAGGAGCGTGAGGAAACCGGCTGGAGTTTGCCGATTCGAGGAACCCAATGTTTGAGCAACAACCAGCAGCAAAGTCGGAGAAAGACAGATCGCAGGCCATCATGATCCTGAGCGGCCTGGCAGTGCTTGCCGTGATTGTGCTGATTATTGCGGTGACCTCTCTTGGGCGGCGGCCATCTCACACTGATGTCGCGCTCGCCGGTTCACCCGAGTTCGACTCTTACGCGTCAAACATCACAATTGGTAGCATCGAGAAGAAAACCGGCGTCAGGCTCAACAGTCGATATGCCCGAATTCTCTGCACCTTGCAGAACACCGGTGATCGGGTGCTCGCCGGCGTTCAACTCAGAGCAGCGATCATCGGCACCGGCGGCCAGTTGATAAGGGAAAAGACCTTTATGCCGGTACCAAATGTAAGAGATACCCTTGGGCCAAACCAAACAATGAACATAGATTTGTCGGTCGAGCCGGTTCCAGACCCCTCGGAGATCATGGACATGACTATCGAGATAAACGGATTGAAGCTGAAGTGACAATCACTACTCTGCATGTTTGACGGTGACGCCCGGCGGCGCCGAAAACTGGAACTGGCTGTCGGGAGCAATATAGTTCTCGCGCACGTTTGAGAGCAGAAAATCCATCCTCGCTCCGCTTCGTTCGAAGATGACCATACGTCTGACTTCGAACGAAACTGTCGATACTTCGACCAAAAGTTGCTTAAATTCTTCCGGAGCGCGCTTCGGAAACAGGCGTAGCACCCGACTGCCGGCGGCCATTGCGGGCTCGCCGCTAGCAATCTCGATGCGCGAGAAATCACGACGCAAATTTCCCCTGCCGAGCAGAAAGAGAAAAGGGATCTGGGGGTCGGCGGTCTCCTTTAGCGATGAAGCAGTAGCGTTCATTTCTCCATAGACATAGAAAAACACATTCTTCCCGTCGGAGACAAAAAGCTTACGTTCCGGCGATGAGTATTCCCAACGAGCCTTGCGAGGGCGCTTCAACAGGAGTTGACCCGCCTCGCGAACGACGCGGCCGTCTGCACCAGCATAGACCTGAACAAAATCCGCCGCGAGCCCCTGCATGCGCGAGTACTTCCGCTGGAGCCCGTCGATCACTTCGTTTAGATCAGATGATTGCGCAGGCGCAATCCAGTCCGCGCGAATTCCGGCGCCGGCAAATGCCCCCAGCAATAAGGTGGCAAACAAAAGAGGCGTGGCCAACGAAGTGAGGCGAAGCCGGCGGCCCGTTGATCGAGATAGCATAGGCTAAGTGCAGGGGCGTTCCGAGGCAAACGGCGCAGACTAGTGTCTACGTTGCCTGTTCGGTGCCCGCGAAGATATCTTCAAGCGACGCGCGCCGCGGATTAACGGAAACCAGCTTGCCGCCGCACTCGCGGATGAGGGCCAGCGTATCGTCGATCTGGCTCTCATCCCCAAGCACCAGATGTACTCCGTTCGGAGTGGCGGCGGCCGAACGTAAGGAGGATACAGCCTGGTGGAAACGCAAGAGCGCTGAGGGTGCAATTCCAATAGCGACAACCTCAACCGCCGAGTCCTCGATGTCGGTTAACTCGTGAACAGTGCCGCAGCGGACCAGCTTTCCACGGCTGAGAATCGCGGCGCGATCGCAGAGCGCTTCTACATCCGACAAGATGTGCGACGAGAAGAACACCGTCTTGCCCTGCGCTCGCAGCGACAACAGCAAGTCACGCACTTCTCGCCGTCCGTTCGGATCCAGACCAGACATCGGTTCATCCATGAAAACAATCTCGGGATCATTAACCAGCGCCTGTGCAATTCCGATACGTTGTAGCATGCCCTTGGAGTACTTTCTGAGCTGTCGATTGGCGCGGTCCGAATCGAGTCCGACCAGTCCCAGCAACTCGTTCCCCTTTACCTTCGCCTGCTCCGCCGGGACGCCAAACAGAGCAGCTGTATATTCCAACAATTCGCGACCGGAAAGATAATCGTAGAAATAGGGATTCTCGGGGAGGTAACCGACGCGCGCACGCGTGGACACTTCATCAATTGAATGACCGAGTATTCGCGCACTGCCCTGGGTTGGATAGATCAGCCGCATCAGCAGCTTGAGCGTAGTCGTTTTGCCGGCCCCATTTGGACCGAGGAAACCAAATATTTCGCCGCGACGCACTTGAAGGGTGAGCTGATCAAGCGCTCGCACCTTTCTTTTTTTCAGAAAGCCTACTTCGTAGTCCTTCGTAAGATCGATGATGTCAATCACTACTTCGGAGTTGTTCCGAGTCGCGGTCATTTCGTTCTTCTCTCGAGACATTTTCCCGCGGCGCGTAAGAACGTCGCCCGGATATCCGGATCGGGGATCCGGTCAGCCTGCACTCGGAGGGGCAGCGCCTGTTTTTCGGGGGCGGTAAATTTCACCTCGCGAGGGACTTCGGTTTCACGCGCAATAAGGTCAGGGTTCACAACGTACTCGATCGTGGTGACAAGTGGGACGCCAAGCAAAGAGTTTAGCTTGAACAGAACCTGCCCGCGCATGCTCATCAGTTGAGTGCGCCACGTTGCGTCAGGCACGGCCACGATCAACGTTTTTCTTTCGAGCCGAACAGGAGCGGTGACTTTGCGAACGGGACCGCCGACAGCTACCAACCACGCGGCAAACACCGCCTGCTCGCGCATCTCATCAGAATCTGCGGCATGGCGCAGCATCTGCGGAACTAGCATCAACAGATCGGTTAACATAGACGGTCGGTCGTCCGTAGTCCGTGGTCCGTAGTCATTCTCGTGCGCCTCTTCGCTCTACTGACCACGGACCACGGACTACGGACTCTTTTAGTGCTTGATCTTCGGCCAGTAGACTGCAAAGTCGAAGTCAGGATCGTTCGGTTCCTTGTGACACTGCATACAAGCTACGGGTGTCGCCACGAAGCCGTAGCCCTTCCCCGGGTTGCTGGCGTGCTGACGCCCCGGACCGTGACATTCCTCGCACTGGACGTTCGCGAACTGAGGCGTCGTGTACAGCGATTGGAAGCCGCCTTTCTGAAAACCCACCGAGTGGCATTTGACGCATTCGTTGTCAAACTGCTGGTTCTTCTTCTCGAGCGTCGCCATTGCGTGAGCGTGTTTGCTGTTTTCCCACACCTGATGCTGTTCCTGGTGACAAACCGCGCACGTCTCAACGCCCGCGTATGGCGAGTCGCCCCCTCCAAGCAGGGGATTGGGCCTGGCCGGAACAGCGGCGGCCTGTGCGCTTGCGTTCTGCTCGTTGGTGAATTCGGTGTGGGCCGCGGTTACCACCTCCAGAGCCGAGGCGTCGTCGGGGATAACTGAATCGAGCGCGACGTAACGGTTGATTTGATTTTCGGGGCTCCCGTCGCCTTTGAGGTACACCCGCAGCTCGCCGAGATACTTGGTCTGGTTAAAGGCATAGGTTATGGTTGCGCGATTGAAGTGTTGAGCTACATCCATGCTGCTTGTCTGCCGCGCACCGATGATCGTATCAATCTCGGCGTTCTCAGTGGCGAGACGTTGAGCCGAGCCCTGATCCATATAGGCCAGGGCGACGATGAAATCCGTTTTGGCTTTTAGTTCCGGCAAGACTCTTCTTGCGGCTTCAAACGGGTCGTCTATTCGGAAGCCCGCATAAACGGTTTCCGTTGCGTTAGGGCCCGTGGGCTTGGCTTCGGAGAATCCTACGACGCCGACTCTCAGCGTCTTGCCTGGGGCGCCGCGCTTGAGCGTTATCTCGCGAATTACGTACGGCCGCGGATCGCGATGCTGATCGTCGGTCGGATGAATATTCGCAGAAATGAGCCGTTCAATAAATGGGTATTCTTCGACCCGTGTGTCGAACCCGTCCTTCTTTAGCAACTCGCCGAGGTAGGGCAGGTCTAGATAGCTGATGTTAGCGGCGTCGTTATGAAAGTCGCCGTATTCCTTGACTACCCATCTGTTTTTTGTCATAACCTCAGCGGGTAGCTCATTCGCGCTGAAGCGATTATCGTCAAACAAATTGCCGGCATCTACGACCAATGTCGGAACTTCGATGTTCGATCTCTGTTTGAAAGCTTTGATATAGCTGACACGCCGTGCCAGTCCACCCATAGGGTGGCTCGGTCAGCCGCAGGTTTCGAGGCTGCCGTGAATATCAGCGCCGTACATGATCGCGAACGCGTAGCCATCGTCTTCGCCTAGCCGCTCCTGTATTTTCGGGTCGTTCAGGTCAAAACTAACGCCCTTGTCTTCAATCTCGGGGTCGGAACGAGAACAGCCGCTGTTGATCACCGCGAGCGTGGCAACAAAGGTAGCGATGACAAGCAAAGGGAGTATTCGACGCAAAGCAACCTCCAGGTCAATAAATATCTTGCGGGGCTAGCGACCGCACGGGAGTCTGTAGGCGTTGTTTCCGCCTCCAGTTTGCGAACCGATTATCATGCCGGCAAAAGAGCCCAAAATCATACTGGCTTCCGCGTCCCCTCGACGCGCCGAATTGCTCAAGCAGATGGGGGTCACGTTTGAGCTTGCCCCCAGCCGGATCGATGAACGGCCTCATCCTGACGAGGCACCGGCGGATTATACCACACGGATTGCACGGGCTAAAGCAATTGCAGTTGCGCGCGAGCGTGAAGCCGGTCTCGTCATCGGCGCTGATACTATCGTCGTTTTGGACGGTTGTCTGATTGGAAAACCCGGCGATGACGATGATGCCCGGAGACTGCTGAGGCAGTTGTCTGGGAGATGGCACGCGGTTTTGACTGGCGTTGCACTTTATGATCTGGAGACCCGGCACGAAGTCGCTGACTGTGAGAAGACCCTCGTCAAGTTCGCTCAACTCACGGAGAGGGAGATCGAATGGTATGTGAACACCGGCGAGCCGAGGGACAAGGCGGGCGCTTACGGGATTCAGGGGTTTGGAGGGTTGTTTGTCGACGAAATCGCGGGCAATTATTACAACGTGGTTGGGCTGCCTATTCCTCTTGTGTATCGCCTGGCGCGTCGACTCGGATACTCGTTCGTTGCTTAGCTGGGGATCGATGGAGTGTCCAGAAAGGGGATCGGCATGAGTAACATCAAAGGAAAGTCCGCCCTCGTGACCGGTGCGACGCGAGGAATTGGGTTGGCGATCTCGCGCGCCCTCCTCGAGCGCGGTGCGAGGGTAGCCATTTGTTCTCGCGACAAGACAGATGTCGAGCGGACAATCGCCTCTCTCCGGAAAGAACACGCAAATCGAGTTCATGGTGCCGCGTGCGACGTCAGGAGCTACGATGCCGTCCGCTCGCTGTTCAGCGTCGTAAGACAGACTTTCGGAACTCTCGACATTCTGGTCAACAATGCCGGCATAGGCTCGCACAGCAATGTCGAGCAAATGCCTGTCGAGGAATGGAACGCCACGGTCGAAACAAACCTTTCAGGTGTGTTCCATTGCTGCCACGAAGCGTTGCCGCTGATGAAAAGCAATGGCGGCGGCTACATCATCAATATCGGGAGCCTCGCCGGCAAGCACGCGTCTGCGGGGTCGGCAGCGTATTGCGCGACAAAATTCGCGCTGGTCGGATTCTCGGAAGCTCTGATGCAGGAGGTTCGGTATGACCATATTCGGGTCAGCCACTTGATGCCCGGCTCCGTCAATACCAATTTTGGGCGGAGCGGGGGCCAGGACCCTTCAAAGACATGGAAACTCTTGCCTGAGGATGTCGCGGCGTTGGTAATAAGTTTACTCGATATGGACCCGCGAGCCCTGCCTAGTCAAATTGAGCTAAGGCCATCGGAGCCGAAGAAGTAGCCCAAATCTAATGCCCCGTATGTTGACTTGCGGGCATTACGCGATCACATGGCTACAAAGAGAGTGCGGCATGGACCGTCCATTCCGGCCTTTACCGCACCAGATGGACAGACAAGGGCCTGTGCTCCGCGCGAAAAGCCCCTATTGCTGTGTGAAAATACGCCGGACTGGAGCCTGGCAAGCTTGTGGTGTGAAGATTGGCCGCCTCGACGCGGGAACTGGCGCTAGCCTTTGATCGGTACGAAGCTTGCAGCGTGGAGGTTGAGGCTACCCAATGAGGATGAAGTTGAGGTTGTTTCTCACATCGGGATCGAATGGAACACACTTTGAAATCATCGTGCGTTGACATGCGAAAAGAGCGCTTGTTAGAATGCCCGATGGTTATTACGCGCGATAATGCAGTTCATACCGGGACTTAAAGTATGGCCACAACTGAAACTGAATTAGCTCCGACGACGGAAGCCCCGCCTTCGGCGGCTGCGCCAGTCAAGATCACCTCCAAGAATGGCGATTCCGTGCTCGACAAGGTGCTGAGATTGCTCAGCTCCGTAAAGTTCGGCCTCGTAATGCTGAGCACGCTGCTTTTGTGCAACATGATCGGGATGCTGGTGATGCAGGTCAATGTCGAGGGCTTCCAGAAATACTACGCGAATCTCAAGCCTGCCCAGAAACTGATTTATGGGTCACTTGGGTTCTTCGACATCTATCGCTCCCGCTACTTCACGCTTTTGCTTGCGATCACGGGTCTGAACATCATACTGGCGTCGATAGATCGTTTTCCGGCCGCGTGGCAGTACATACGCAAACCGAAGCTCACCGCTTCCCCAAAGTTTATCGCCGCGCAGATGTTCACCGCTGAGAGTACCGGGCATGCCGATCCGAAGGGAGTGGCCGAGCAAGTACAAAAGATATGGCGCAAGCACGGATTTCGAGGCCGCATAAACGAAGAAAACAATCGGCTGACGGTCTTCGCTCAGCGCTACAAATGGAATCGGCTTGGCGCCTATGTGGTGCACGTTGCACTTCTTACGATCTTTACCGGTGGCTTTCTCACGAGCCGATATGGAGTAGGAGGTTCAATGGAGATCAAGCCAGGCCGAACCTCGGATAAGTTTGCGACGAGTGAGATCACCCTTGACGGCGCGCGGGAATCCCAGGCTGTACTTCCGTTTCAGATCGAGTGCACGGACTTGCAGCAGAAGCTGATCCGAGAGGAAGGCGGGCTGGACAGCACAAACACGATCGACTGGCTGAGCTCCATAAGGATTATCGACAAGGACCGCAACGTCAACCAGGATATGCTTGTTCATTTGAACAACGTCGGCGACTATCGGGGTTATCGGTTTTTCCAGAACGCGTTTCTACCTGTCGGCAACGCCCGTCAGATCACAATCAGTTTCGAACCGGCGGCTGGCGGCGGCGTCGCTTTGCCACCCGTGACCATAAGCCGCAACGGGTCCGCCGAGGTCCCGGGTATCGGCACGGTCCGATATGTGAATTTCTATCCGGATTTCGATGTCGACGATTCGGGACCCACTACGTTGTCGCGAGACTACAACAATCCGGCTGCGCAGCTCGAGATCACCGGGGCCGACGGCAAGCGAACGATGTCGTTTGCGTTCAACCCTCAGCTGTCCGAGCAGTACCTGACAAAGGCAAGCGACAAGATGGCTAAGGAAGGCGGGGAGAATCCACTTCTTGTCAACGGGAACAAAATAATATTGAAAGACTTTGAGAAGGTATCCCTCACTCACACGTTGACCATTCAGTATGATCCGGGGCGGACACCCGTTTACATCGGCTTCACTCTGTTGGTGCTGGCGCTGTGCGGGGTTTTCTTCTTCTCCCATCAGAGGGTGTGGGCGGTTATTGAACCGAACGGCAACGGTTCAAGGATCTACTTTGGTGGAAACACAAACCGGAACAGGCCTGCCTTCGAAGGCCGGTTCAATTCGCTCGTGCAGTCTGTTACGGGAGGATCAATGATATGAGTAGAGCTATCAATCGCGACGAAGCAATGGTGCCTGAGCTGGAGCTGACCATCCCAAAGAAGGCTGTCGGCCTGTTGCCGATAGTGCTTCCGATTCTGGGGACGATACTGTTAATCATGGTCCGCATAGAGGCTGGACGCCCGATCGGCTTTATCTACAGTGATGCGCTTGTCATGCTCGCGCTGATTAGTTATATCTGCGCAGCGGTCCTTCTGGTAACCAACATTTTCGTCAAAGAGAACGTCCTGGCCAGGCTGGGTCTAATTACGGTCGCGCTTGGTTATTGCTTCAACCTGACGGGCTGGATGGTACGTTGGATCGAAGCGGGAGACAAAGAGGGTTGGAAAACAGGAATAAACGGAGCCTGGCGATATTTCCCGCTCGACAATCTCTATGCATTGACCTTGGGTTTCTCGGCTGGAGCGGCATTAACGACGCTTGTCGTGATTCGGAAGCCAAAGTACCGAGCGCTTGGCGCGATGTCCATGCCAATCCTTGTTGTTGTGCTCGCGTTGGGCATGATGCTGGGCAGCGGCATCAGCACTTTGCCACCGATTCTCGACAGCTACTGGAGGCCAATACACGTTTCTATCGCGACGATAGCCTACGGCGTATGCCTCGTTAGTTTCGGGCTCGCGTTTGCTTATTTGCTAAAGGACGGGATTCGATTTGAGGGTGTCGCGATATTGGCCGCGCTTTACGGGCTGCTCACGTTCGTGATGCTTGGGTTTGGCACAGTCGGGGCTTTCGAGGTCTTTCGCGGCGAATACACGGTAAACCTTGCTATGGACAAGAGTCCGCTGCCGTTGCGCGCAGAGTTGCCGATGGTTGGTCCATTGATGCTGCTGACGCTCTTTCTGCTGGTCGCTGCCACCGTTCTTTTTGCGCTGGACCACTTCAACCGGCAGGAGAAAGCAAACACGTGGGGCTGGAGGCTCTTCCAGGGCGCGCTGGTGTTGCAGGCGGCCGTGTTGGTATTGCTGTTCTTCCAGATGAAGAGTCTCGACAACCCGGCCTTGCACATACCTGCGCGCGAGTACCCCTCGTTCGCCGTTTGGATGTCGGAGCAGTCGCAGCAAAGCGTCACGCCTGATCAGGCGCAGGCGTGGGTTCAGAAAAACCAATCGAGCTTGAAGCTCAGCATGAACTCGAATCCGGTCGAGTTCGGCGCGTTGATTGGGTTGTTCGTCGCGCTCTTCCTTGTCGCGCTATTCTCGTGGAAGCGCGAACCGTTGATGTCGGCACTGCCACCGCTCAAGACAATCGACTCGTTGCTGTACCGAACGGTCGGGGTTGCATTCCCGCTACTATCGCTGCTGCTTATCACAGGAGCCGTGTGGGCGAATGAGTCTTGGGGGCGCTACTGGGGATGGGACTCGAAGGAAGTTGGCGCTCTGGTGGCGTGGATGGCCTACGCAGGTTTTCTGCACACGCGCATCGCTCACGGTTGGATGGGGCGCAAGAGCGCTTATTTTGCGCTGCTTGGATTCGCGCTGGTGATATTCACCTGGCTGGGAGTGAGCTTCATAATCCCGGGGCTGCATTCGTACGCAGGCGTTTAGTCTTTGAAGCCAGTTAGTTGTTCCGCAAAGAGGGCGGGCTGGAAGGCTCGCCCTCTTTGTTTTGTGTGCCGAAGAGTTTGACGACTGGCGGAGTCAGAGTCGCCGTCCCAACCTGGTGGATGTTACCTCGGGAGATCTGCCACCTGTCCTTGTATACAGAACGTCGTCAACCTCTCCATATTGAAATATGAAGGTAGCTTATGGACGGAACGCAAGTGCGAGCTGAACGCATCTCTCATTCAATCGTGAGGCTGTAGGTTTCTGACGAGACGCCCGAGGGATTCACGACTCGTATCTCGTGAGTCCC
Source organism: Blastocatellia bacterium (assembly GCA_963737945.1). Classification (GTDB taxonomy): domain Bacteria; phylum Acidobacteriota; class Blastocatellia; order UBA7656; family UBA7656; genus Onstottus_A. The sequence goes on from CAVTUR010000008.1 coordinate 280,679, forward strand.
GGAAGACAGCTGCACCGGTTTTGCGATCAGCGAGCCCGCATCAAAACGCGCCGATACTTGTGTTCCATCTACGAGCAGCGTTGCCTCCGGATCAATAAGTTCTCCGATCACCACTAGCTTCCTCTTAGCGATTTTGTACTTGACTTTGGTTATCGTCGGTGCGGGTCCAGGCTCAGTTACTTTGATCTGAATCGAACCTGTGGCGCTCTGATTTTGCTGATCTCGAACGGTGACCATGACGCTAAAATCGCCGCTGACCGATGGTGTTCCTGAGATTGCGCCGTTGTTGTTGTTGAGCGTTAGTCCTTCCGGAAGCGAGCCAGCGGCAAATGACCAGGTGTAGGGCGGCGTTCCTCCGGTAGCTACCGGCTGATAGCTCAACGGAGTTCCTCGGACTGCTGAAAGCGAGCCAGCGAGCGTGAGCCTCAACGGCAATGCGGGAGCCGCTAATACCGTGATTGAAACTGGTTTTTGAGCGGCGAGGGATGCGGAATCTGTCACTCGCGCGGTGAAGGTCGCAGAACCAACCGTGGTTGGCGAACCTGATATGAGTCCGTTGACCGAATCAAGAACCAAGCCGGAAGGAAGCGAGCCGCTCGCTATTGACCAGACGTAAGGCGATGTCCCACCCACAACCGTTAGCTGATAGCTGAAAGGGGTTCCGAGGACTGCTTGTGGGGGGCTTGGGCTGTCAATAAAGGGCGCGCCGGGTGTGACTATGACACTGAGATTCGCCGACGGTTGCCCGAAAAAGCCGCGGCCTTCCTGATACAACTGCCATTGAAGGTTGTACGTCCCCGCGATTCGGGGCGCGGTCGCCGTGAGGTGGATGTCCAACGGTTGGCCTTTGAGCGTGAGCCCTGAGGCAGGCGGGATGCTGGGGTTCCAGGTAGTGTTGTTTGCGGGATTTTGAGCGAGGGCCCTGACCGAACCGTCCCAAATCTGACTCCCGTTGTTGGTCCATCTCAGAAGCACGGCGAATTGCTGGCCACCCTGAACCGTTGAAACAATTGTTTGCGAAGTGAATTGAGAGTCATATTGAATTGGCTCCCGAACGGCCATCGCGAACCGTTTTTGTACAAAGGTTCCATCACTATCCGCTACCTGCACGGTGAAGTTGAACGTTCCGGTTTCAGTCGGCAATCCGAAGATGATTCCACCGGTGCTCAGGCTCAAACCATTCGGCAGCCTCCCAAGAAAATCAACGATGCTCCAGGTGTGAGGGAGTACACCTCCGAAGGAAGCCAGAGCCTGAATGTGATTGACGAGGTTAACGGCATCTGGGATCGGCGAGGCTGTCTCGATTGCAAGCGGGCGCGATCCAAGATCGTGGACCGGATAAACGAAGGCGATACCGTTCACATCGTCTTCGGTTATCGCGGCACAACGCCCGTCAAAATGCGCTCCACCGAACATGGTGGCCTCCGGATGCTGCGAGTGCCCCAATCCCAACGCGTGACCAAGCTCGTGCGTGGCAACTTCTCGCAGGTCGCAGTGATTGTCAAAACTACAGGCGGAGTAGGGGTTGAACGAGACGAATCCATAAGCGGCAGGGACGTATGCTTGACCATTTACGTATCTGGTGTCGTCACTTGTCCACCTGAGGCCCCCCAGCGCAATGATGCGTGAGCAATCCGGGGTTGGCGAAAACCTCCCATCACAGTTGTTGAAAGAAATCGCGTTCACAGTTCTTTGAGTGGAGCAAACGTTGCGGGCCCCTCCGTTTTCCAACCGCAGGGTGCAGCCTGGCACGTTTGACCATGCGGTTATCGCTGCTCCGACATCCTCAACGACCTGCGGATTCGGCGCGCCCTCAGGATTGATGTAGAAAACAATCGGCTGATTGCTGTCGGGCTCGAACCATCGGACGGACTTCACTGGATAGAGCAGTTTGAACTGCGGATGAACTTCTCCCCGAACGATGGCACGCTGGTAATCGGGTGGTTCAGCCAGTAACGGGATTTCTCGATAGTGGTCCATCTGGAACGCCTGCGAGACAACCAGGTTGGCTGCCAGCCTTTCTCGCACGATTTGTGTGTAATTCGACAGGTCCTCGCTGTCAGAAAAAGAAGCAAAAGAATCGCGGTGACGCGGCACGCGATTGACAGTTGTACCGCAACCAGGCTCAGAGCGAACAACTCTTTCTTGACCGTTTTCGGATACTCCGATCACCGACAGTTTTCCAAAGGACATTTGATGAACACGAAGGCTCCCGTCCGGCCAGGTATCCAGATATACAAACACGCGTTCGCCAAGCGAGAATTGGGGGGTGCCGAAGATCATACTGCCCTGGCCTTCGACCTCCCCACCTTCCTCTTTGAGAACGATCCTGCGACTGGCAATCTCCCCTTTAAGAATATCTTCCACCCTGAGCGTGACGTAGGTGAAAACACGGTCCTCTTCACCATCAAGGCTGCAGGCAATCGACAGTACGCGGCCGATAACGATGGCCCTCGCGCCGACGATCAGATCGTCGTCAGATGAAAACTGCTCGGTAGCCAGGCGACCCGTGCGTGCCCCGCTCGTCACAGCGACGAACAGCCCCAACACGGTCAAACAGATTTTGGTGATAATGGTTTTCACAAGCTTTCTCGCCGTGACATTGAGGGGCTCTCAATCTCACCCGATCGTACCTGAACGATATATCTGATACAGCCAAGGTACATTGCTCCGTAACAAGGACGCAAGAGGATAGAATGCACAAAATGCACGCGCCGCAATAGCGGAACCAGCCGCGCAGAGCGAGCCGTCACTTGTTGTGAATATCTTGTCCCAGGAGAAAGGTATTGAGAATGGAGAGCAGCCCTTGCTAGTATAAGTCATTGCTGATTTTAACAAGTGGGAGACCCGACGGATGATCAAGGCTGCCTTTTGTTTGCTTGCTCTTCTTAGTGGTACCTTTGCCATTGAATCGCGCACGGATGAACACACCTACAACCTCCTAAAGAAGATCGAAGAGGGAAGGGAACATCTCAAGAAGGAGTCCGTGCAACTGATCATGGGCACAGTGGGAACGCGCCGTGTTCGCATCAGCCGCCGTAAATTCGCCGACATCCCGGTGACCGGAATAGTTGGCCGTGAGATGGCTCTGGCAATTCTGGAAGTCAATGGCACGATTAGCATTGCGCGCGCAATCAAACGATTTCCAGGATTCGAAGTCATCACTCCCGGCTTCATCCTCTCGATGCGGCGCGAGAACGGTCTCAACTCCGACATCGCTTGTGTAGATCCGCCCGGTGGGAAGGTAATAGCCGTCAAGTATCCGGTATCAAATGAAGGCAATCGTTTCGGTCCCGGTGACCTGGTGATCGAGGCCGTTTACACGCCGTACTCAGGAGAGATAAAGACGGAAGAAGTGATCAAGCGTGGCATCGACGTTCAAAACGGCTTTATTGAAAAGGCTTACTCACATTTGCGCGATCGTGGAGTGTTATCGAGAGCATTTCCAGGACGCCGCATCGTTGACGTAATTCCAAAAGACATCTTGCGTGTGCTTCTCTTGAACGAGCACATAGACCCTGGGGAGTTCAAGAGTGCGGGCGCAGCCAAGCCACTCGTTGAGCAGGTTCTAACAGTGATCGCCACAAACCGCGATAAGGCCTACGCATACTCGATAAGCCCGGCTGGGGCACGAGGATTGGTTCAGATGATACCGTCGACCTACTCGCTACTGCTGGGCAGATACACTTCGGCGGGTTTGAAGTCGAACTTTGCCGCGGCAGTTGCGGATCCTATTAACGCAGTGATGGCCCAGGTATTGTTATGCGATTCGGACTGGGAATCGATTCGTGCGAGAGTCGATTTGCCGGCCGAACGGGTCGGGCCTTATCTAGCGGCGGCTTACAACGGGGGCGTCGGCCGCGTGTTGACGGCGTTATCGAATGATGAGATGGACTGGATGGAAGAGCCCGATCCAAGCCGGCGTCCAACGATGACCATCACAAAGAAGGTTCCGGTTAGAGTTCGCTCGCGTAGCGGCAAGATGACAACACGGTATGTCGTCAAGAGGTACTCTCAACCGATCTTCAGAAGCGAGACGAGCAAGTACATCAGCCAATACCACTGGATCAATGACTATCTTGCCGAGCGCGCAAAGACCGGCGCTTCGCCGTTACGAGTTGAAAGACCATAGATCCTATCTACGCGCTCATTAGAATCGAGATCCGGCTCGCCTGAGCGCCTGATCAGGATTCCTGCGCGCTTCTTTTGTAAGTGGGTCGAGACTTGGGTTGATTTATGCCTCAAAAATAAAGAAGGACCAAAGAGATCAGCACAGCCCCCGTTGCCCTGATCCTTTCGGCCCTTCCCTTTTTGAAGCTCGTCTATTCATTGGCAAGCATGGTGCCAAAGGCATTATTAGATCGGGGCTGGCTCTAAGTGTTGATACTCGTCGATTGCGGTGGTCCCGGCGCGGACCGTTGAAAGCCATCTCGCAGATTTTGTCACCGCTCGTTACCGTTTTTGTTATTTCGTAGACCTTTGTGCCTGGATACACTAACTTTGACGAACAGAGTTTCTTCACGCTATCATTAGGTACTTGTGCAGATACCCCGACAGTCAGGTTTCCGCCGCCTACGGAGTGCTAAGAGTTAATGCAAGAAAAAGCGCAGATGAAGATTCCGATATTGGATCTTAGCGTCCAGCATCAGCGGATCGCGGACGAGGTCGGAGCGGCCGTCGCGCGAGTCCTGAACAGCCAACAGTTTATTCTTGGGTCTGAGGTTCGCGAGCTTGAGCAAGAGCTTGCGCCTTACTGCGAATGCTCTGACGCCGTCGGGTGCGCGTCGGGTTCGGACGCCCTCCTGCTTGCTTTGATGGCGTTGGGGATAGGACCCGGGGACGAGGTGATAACCACCCCATTCAGTTTTTTTGCCACCGTCGCCTCAATCGTCCGGCTTGGAGCCAAGGCGGTCTTTGTAGATATCGACGAAACAACTTTCAATATAGACCCGAATCGGATTGAGAGAGCGATAACCGATAGGACAAAGGCGATCATGCCAGTGCATCTGTTCGGTCAGTGCGCTGAGATGGATCGTATCAACGAACTGGCCGCCAACGGCAAGATGAGCGTAATCGAAGATGCGGCTCAGGCTATCGGCGCAGAGTATCGAGGGAGAAGGGCAGGGAGCCTGGGCGCAATCGGCTGCTTTAGCTTTTATCCGTCGAAGAATTTGGGTGGCGCAGGGGATGGCGGGTTGCTGACCACCAACGATTCGGAGGTTGCTGAAAAGCTCAGGACCCTGCGGGGGCACGGCGCCAGGAAAAAGTACTATCACGATTGGGTGGGGATCAACAGCAGACTCGACTCTCTGCAGGCAGCAATCCTGCGGGTGAAGTTTCGCTACCTGGATCAATGGGCTCACGCACGGCGAGCGAACGCGCAACGTTACCGCGAGACTGTTTGTCGATGCGGGATTGGCATCGAACGAGGTGATGCGTTTGCCCGGGGAGGACGCTTCGTCGCTCCACGTTTACAATCAGTTTGTAATTCGCGCGCACGACCGAGATAACCTCAGGGCCTACCTTGCCGAGCGAGGCGTCGGGACTGAGATATATTATCCGCTGCCATTGCACCTGCAGGCTTGCTTCAGGGATCTCGGCTATCAAAATGGAGACTTTCCCGCAGCGGAGCGAGCGGCGCAGGAAGCGCTCGCGATCCCTGTGTACCCGGAGCTGGGTGCTGACGCACAGGCCTACGTGGTTGAGAAAATCGCGTCATTCTATCTTTAAGAGGATGCCTCATCCAAAGGTGAACTGAAAATGCGAGTGCTGATAACCGGCGGCGCGGGATTTCTGGGATCACATCTCTGCGACCGGCTGATTATGGATAACCACGAGGTGATCGTGTTTGACAACTTGCTCACCGGGCGAGTCGACAACATAGAGCATCACCTTGGCAACGACAACTTCAAGTTCGTAAAACAGGATGTCACCGAATACTTACACGTAGCCGGGCATCTGGACGGCGTCGTGCATTTCGCATCGCCCGCGAGTCCAATAGATTACTTGCAGCTGCCAATTCAGACTCTGAAGGTAGGCAGTCTAGGAACACACAAAGCGTTGGGTCTGGCCAAGGCGAAGAACGCGCGCTTTTTGCTGGCGTCGACTTCGGAGGTGTACGGAGATCCGCAAGTGCATCCACAGCCGGAAGAGTACTGGGGGCATGTGAACCCGGTTGGGCCTCGCGGCGTGTATGATGAAGCAAAGCGCTTCGCCGAAGCGATCACGATGGCTTATCATCGCTATCACGGGCTCAATAGCCGAATAGTCAGAATTTTCAACACGTACGGGACCAGGATGCGGCCAAACGACGGACGGGTGATTTCAAACTTCGTCGTTCAGGCCCTGAAAGGCGAGCCGCTGACGCTGTATGGCGATGGCCAGCAGACGCGTTCTTTCTGTTATGTCAGTGATTTGATCGAAGGCATATTGCGCCTGCTGATGCTCTCTGAGGAGGGACGGTCGAAGTCAATCGATGAAAACGCTGAGAGCGCCGACGATATTCACTTGCCAACCAATATCGGGAACCCCGGAGAGTTCACCGTGGCGCAACTCGCGCACATGGTGATCGAGTTGACCGGAAGCCGTAGTAAGATTGAGCACAGACCTCTGCCGGTCGACGATCCGCGTGTCAGGCAACCCGACATAACCCGCGCGGTGCGACTCCTGGGATGGGAACCCAGGGTGAGTCTGGAAGAGGGATTAAGAAAAACGATCGCCTTCTTTGCGAGCGAGCTAACATAGGTTTGGAAACGCAATGCATATAGCAGTTATCGGGACGGGTTACGTAGGGCTGGTCACGGGTGCGTGCTTCGCCGACTTCGGCATGAGGGTCACCTGTGTGGACAAGGACGGAGCCAAGATCACCTCTATCAACGCGGGGCAGATGCCAATCTATGAGCCTGGCTTGGATGCGCTGGTAGCGAAAAATGTGCGCGAAGGAAGACTTGAGTTCAGCACCGATGTAGGGGGAACAATAGAGCGATCGCTGGTGGTGTTTTTGGCGGTTGGCACTCCGCCAAGCGGCGATGGATCGGCCGACATGAGCCAGATCGACGAGGTTGCGCACGAGATAGCGAAATCGCTGAACGGCTACAAGGTGATTGTGACAAAAAGCACGGTTCCTGTCGGTGCTGCTTCCCGCATCAAGAAGATCATCGAGGAGAACAAATCGACGCCGAGCCGGTTCTCGGTTGCAGCGAATCCTGAGTTCTTAAGGGAAGGCGCGGCGATCAATGACTTCATGCGCCCGGACAGAGTAGTGATCGGCTGCAGGGACGACGAAGCAGTGGCGATACTGAAGGATATATACAGCCCGTTATACTTGCTTGAAACGCCATTCGTGGTTACCACACCCGAGTCTGCTGAGATGATCAAGTACGCCTCGAATGCGTTCCTGGCAACCAAGGTTTCGTTCATAAACGAGATATCGCGATTATGCGAACTGCTCGGCGCGGATGTGCACGACGTGGCCAAGGGGATGGGAATGGATGCTCGAATCGGCTCGAAGTTCCTGCACCCCGGTCCGGGCTTCGGCGGAAGCTGCTTCCCGAAGGATGCGCAGGCACTGGTGGCATTGGGCCGGACCGTGGATTACGATGTAAAAATCGTCGAGGCGGCGCTGCGAGTCAACGAGTCTCAGAAAAACTCCATTCTCGATCGAATCAGGCGTCTGGTGCCGCAACTCGACGGTAGGACTATAGCGGTCCTGGGATTAGCTTTTAAGCCGGAGACCGACGACATCAGAGAGGCCCCGTCGATCAGGATCATCCGCGACTTGCTGAATGCCGGTACGAAGGTTCGCGCGTACGATCCGGCGGCCATGGAATCCGCGCGCCGGCTGTTAACCGATGTCGAGTATTGCGATGATGAGTATGAAGCGGCTCGCGGGAGCGATGCGCTGGTCGTCGTCACGGAGTGGAACCAGTTTCGGCGCCTCGATATAGAACGTCTCAAGCAAATGATGCGCGAACCAAACATCATTGACCTCAGGAACCTTTACGAACCGGAGACGATGCGTTCCGCGGGGTTTAGGTATCTGGCGATGGGTCGCAGCTGAAGTGCGGCCGCGTACCAGTTGGAAGGAGGTCGCGGCGATGAAAGCATGCGGTAGACTAGCTGCATCACGACTGGTTGTTGGCGGGATCATGTTTGCTCTGCTGGGCCTTCCCACCGCCGGACAACAGGAGCGAGGCCAGAAGCCCATTCCGCGAGACGACGAACCGATAAAACTCAACACTACGCTTGTGCAGGTGCCGGTCGTCGTCAGCGAGCGGGGAGGTCGCTACGTAAGCGATCTGGATCGAGAAGAGTTCACGGTCTCCGAAGATGGGGTCAAACAGAACATAGAAGTGTTCGGATCGGTTGAAGAGCCTTTCAGCGTTGCGCTGTTGCTGGACTCAAGCGGTTCAACCCTTACGACGTTGGACCAGATCAAGTCTGCCGCAATGGCTTTCCTCGGCCACCTCAGACCCCATGACAAGGTGATGGTGGTCTCGTTCAATGACAGCGTCGAGGTACTCTGCGAGCTCACAAACGATACTGCGAGGCTCGAGGCGGCGGTACAGGCGATCAGAGCCGGAGAGTTTACCCAGGTTTACGAGGCAGTATACACCGCGGTTTGGGAGAGGCTTCGCGATGTTCCAGGCAGAAAGGCAGTGATCGTATTCAGCGACGGAATCGACACGGCGAGCAGCGAGATATCGCTGGAGGATACCCTGGATGCGGTAATAGAGGGCGAAGACATCATAGTCTATCCAATACGCTACGCCACTCGTGAGGACGTTGAACGAAAGATGGAAGCGAGGATAAGAGCGGCGGGGTTGAATTCGAATGGAAGTGCGACGATGGATGTGAAGCTGGAGCAGAGCCGTCGCGAACTGGATCGTGCTTACAGAGGCGCTGATGAATACTTGCAGCAGCTTGCCGACATGTCCGGGGGCATCGTCGAACGCGCGGACAAACTTGGCGACCTGAGGGCTGCGCTCGGCAGGATCGCCGAGGAGCTGCGTCATCAGTACCTCCTTGGTTATTACCCCACGAACAGACACAAGGATGACAAGGCTCGTAAGATTACCGTGCGGGTCACTCGCGAGGGAGTCCTGGTTCGGGCGCGGCCCGCGTACCGCCTTGCGCAGTGACTGTCGCTAGCTACCGACTATGCCGCGGCCCAACAACCTTCTAAAGACAATTGAGAATAGCGCGAGGCGCGGGGAACACATCGCGGTCGTCAGGGCATTGAGAGGTGAATCGGACACAAGTACGACCGTTACGATCTCTCACCGCGAGTTGCTGCCGTCTTTGGCCGATCGCACTCTGACGGATCAGATATTGGCTGCCGTTGACAGACTTGCGGCTAAGGGCGGCGCGGCCGATCTGGTTGATGCTGTGGATGAGCAGGGAAGCCGAGTCACTCTTGCGATCGAGATTGTCAAACCCAAACTTGAGCTGTTGGTTTTCGGCGCAGGCCACGTTGGACAGGCCGTAGCCGTGATGGGCGCGCTGGTCGGGTATGACGTAACGGTGGTAGACGACAGAGAAGAGTTTGCCTCGCGCAATCGACTGCCCGATCCTAGGATTAGCCTGCTGGTCAGCGACTATGCAAGCGCGGCAGAAAAACTGCAAATTTCGTCCGGTACGGTTGTAGTAATCGTCACACGGGGACATCAGTATGACGAGTTGTGTCTTAAGAGCGTGATAGGTTCGGGGGCGGTTTATATCGGCATGATAGGAAGCCGCAAGCGCGTGATGTCGGTATTCAAAAGGCTCGCCGCTGAGGGCTACAGCGAAGGAGACCTGCAGCGGGTGCACGCGCCCATCGGCTTGCGAATAGGGGCGAAATCCCCGCAGGAGATTGCCGTATCGATCCTGGCGGAAATAATTGATCGCGTGAATAATCCTGATCGCGAACCCAAGGGAGAAAGAAATGGCATTTGAAGGACTGGATGTTTTGGGAATTGGCGCACTGCTGTCGGACGAAGAACGTCTGGTGCAGTCTGAGGTCAGAAGATACGTCGAGGCGGAAGTCACACCAGTGGTCGCCGGGTGTTTCGAAGAGGGCCGCTTTCCGAGTGAGCTGATACCGGGTCTTGCCGAACTCGGGGTATTGGGTGCGAATCTCCCTGAGGATTACGGCTGTGCGGGGATGAACAACGTCGCCTACGGGTTGGTAATGCAGGAGCTTGAGGCGGGGGATTCGGGGATCAGGAGTTTTGCCTCGGTTCAGGGTGCGCTGTGTATGTATCCAATCTTTCAGTTTGGGAGCGAGCAACAGAAGCGGAAATGGCTCCCTCAAATGGCTGCCGGCAAGGTAATCGGGTGCTTTGGGCTAACCGAACCGAATCACGGTTCTAACCCTGGAGGAATGCTAACACGAGCTAAACGAGTTTCGGATGGCTGGCTGCTTAATGGCTCCAAGGCGTGGATAACAAACGGCACGATGGCTCACATCGCGATCGTCTGGGCCAAGACCGACGAAGATGAGCTGATACGGGGGTTCATCGTCGAGAGAGGCACGAAAGGGTTCACCACTCGAGAGACGCATCATAAGCTGAGCCTGCGCGCATCGGACACATCGGAGCTGTTCTTCGAAGACTGTCTGATCCCCGAGGAGAACATTTTGCCCCAATCGGGGGCGTTGAAAAGCCCGCTGATGTGCCTGACTCAAGCGCGATACGGGATAGCGTGGGGCGCGGTCGGCGCGGCGATGTCTTGTTTTGATGTCGCATTGAAGTACTCAAAGGAGCGAATACAGTTTGGGCGGCCGCTTGCTGGCTTTCAATTGACTCAGAAAAAGCTCGCCGAGATGGCCACCGAGATCAGCAAGGCTCAATTGCTGAGTCTGCACCTGGGGCGCCTGAAGGATGGCGGCAAGATCAAGCCGGTTCAGGTATCGATGGGAAAGATGAATAACGTGTCGATTGCTTTGCAGTGTGCGCGGACGGCGCGAGGGATTCTTGGCGCAAACGGGATCACGGGCGAATATCCGATAATGCGGCACATGTGCAATCTGGAATCGGTTTACACATACGAAGGCACTCACGAGGTTCACACGCTTATACTCGGGCAGCATCTCACCGGCGAGAGCGCCTTTGAGTAGTCGGCCAAAACCCAACCGATCTTGCTACGGCTTTGCCTCAAAAACCGCATCTGCCTCAATAAGGATTCGTTTGCCCCGAAAAGGTGTTGGGAATGAAATAGTGCGCAGATCTCAATGTTCTTTCTCGACAGATCAAGTCTCAGTGACACCAGTAAGTAAGAAAAAGTAAAAAAGACAAGAAAGATCTGTTGGCGCTTACTAGTTTCTGACCGGCATCGACCGGATATCGTCATTCAAGTCATCCGGGACGCTCTTGAACTCAACTGAGGCGGCGCGCAGTACATCTTCAGAACCATCTCGAAAATGCCTAACGGTACGCAGTTCCAAGAAGCCGGTTTTTGGTGAATAGCTCTGTTCTATCCATTCCAATGGTTGGGATGAGGGTGCATTGTCATGAAACACGTATACTTGCAATCCTGCTAACTCTTCGGTGCGCGTGAACCTGCGGTTCGCGCGCAGGCATTCAGCTGATCTGAAACACTTTTGCATCTCAGGCGGCACTGCGGTGGAAGAAATCAGATTACGTTCCGAAACCCCAAACGCGGTTGCAAAAAGGCCATCCTCAAATCGAGCGACAGCTGGAGCATCTCTGTTTAAGTTTTGTCCATTTTTTAGATCATAATTTGTTTGGCGAAGTTCCCCATTCGCTTTTACAAACACTATGCGCTGAGCAAGGTCCGTCCGGGATCCATCAGCAGTAGTGTGAAAGTGCTCCATTACTACGACATAGGATCTAGCGGCTTCGGTGTCATTACCATCTCGCGTTCGAGAATACACCACCAAACCAGCCAGAAACACTGCCAAACAAAGAGCGTTCAATGTCCTTTTCATGGTTTTCATGGTAGGCAACTCCTTTGAGAAAACTAGAATCCCGACGACGCCTCAAAAACAATACAGGTCGGTAGTGCAACAAGTCGATTGACACCAAGACTGATCCCACGTGCAAGTCCCGTCGTAATAATAGCAAGTACATGGCATTTGGTTGGGCGGGCAGCTCCCCACGCCACATGCCCCACCACAGGTATAATTTGGGCTGTAAACGCACATACCAATATAACAGTTTAGCGGTGGCCAACAGCGCTCCAGACCCAAACATGGATCCTTGCTTTGTTGAGGTGCAGTACTCGAAGGGACGCTGTTCGCAGATGAGGGTCGCGATTCATTAATCAGGACCAAGCCTAAAAAAAACAAAAGAATGAAGATAGACCGGGTTAACACTGACATCTCGCCCTTAGATAGCATCGCTCGCCTCCTAGGCAGGAGATTTAGGGAAAGCGTGCGTAGGGTATCATTTCCTACCAATTTTGTCAAGAAGATAAGCATTTGATTTGATTTCCGCCGAATCCGCCGAGTAAGGTTTGTAACAAGGAAACGTAGTAGCAGGCTCTCGCTTGCGAGCGGACCTATATCCCCTCTCGTGGGGCTAATCGTTATTGTAGGTCCCTTGGCCAGGCTTATACCTGCGTTTCTAAGGCAAAGCCTTTTACTACATAATATCTATTATCAGACGCGATGAATATGGCCTGAGCGATTAATCCTCACGATTCGGCTTCGAGTTGGACTACCCTGCGCTGGAGCGCGATCCGCTCGAGGACAAGGCTGGCCTGGCCGGCCAACGCGACTAGTTCCCCTAGTCCACTGAAGTCCGAGTCGCCGGGATAGTTGTCTCCATAGAGGACAAACGCCGGCGATTCATTGCACGTCAGCGGAAGTACGAACAGCTTTAGTTCGCGGCCAAAGCCCCCGATTCGGCTGAGCAGCTCCGAGAACCAAAAACTGTCCGGAATAGCTCCCACAAACGGCTCTCCGGTTCTTACGACACGAGCGAAAACGCTGTCTGCGTCCAGCGGCAGACAAAGAGCGCGAACTAGCTCATCGGCGCTTTTGCCGCTGTCATGGCTGAGCCCAAACTGCCCTAGTCCGCAGAGGTTCGAGTCCTTGATCGCAAACAGGATGCCCCGGGTCGCCATCTCGCTCGCGTATCTCATTATCAGGAGGCTCACCTCAGCCTCGAAAGAGTGCCCCTTCATCTCCGCAAGCAGCGAGCACAAGAGCGCCGACCGGTCGTGATTCTCGGTTCCCTTGAATCCGTGCAGGTCCCGAATCTCATACGGGCTTGTGAGTGGCCTGGTCTCTCGTCCGCCATTCAGACGGAGCCCCCCCGGATCGTCCTCGGGCACCGTCTGAGGATCACGATCTTTGTATGATTCATCTTGTTCGTGGGCTGCAAATAACAACGACTCGCCCACATCGAGTCCTTCGATGAGTCTCAAACCATCGACTGACCGCGGAAGCAGGGCTTCCCCCAGCGCAATACTGAAGCGCCCTTTTTCCATCCTGACCAGCCTCCCGATTACGCGTTGGGTATGGCGTCTCACGGCTGCGATCAGTCCATTGCGCGTCAAGACGCCGCTTGCAACGAGCAACTTTTCCAGCCTGCCCCCTTCGCGATCCGCGTCGGCCCTGTGTGCTCTCGCCGCTGCGGGGCTGAGCAGCCCTGCGAGAGTAAGACTCTCCATCAGGCTCTCGCCGGGCTGAGCCCAAGCCTCGGTTATTCGCCCTCCCTCGACGATGATCTTCCCCTCCCACCCGGCACCTTCAAGCAGAACAAGGCCGGTCTTCCTGCTCAACGCCAATATCTGCAAGATGTCGGTAAGAGCGAAGTCGCTCAGATCCCCAGTTAACTGCATATAGTCTTGCTCAGCCCAGGAAAGTCGTCACCATCTCTCTCAATCGAACCATTGATACCGGCTTTGAGAGATAGCCGCTGGCACCAAGATCCATACCCAACTGGACGTCTTCATCGGCGCCCTTTGTGCTGACGATTATGATCGGCAACGTCTGGTCATTCAGCTCAGTCCGCACCGTTCGAATAAACTCCAGTCCGTCCATCCTCGGCATGCGGATATCGGTAAGCACAAGATCAAAGCTCCCGCTGATGACTTTTTCCAATGCATCTCTGCCATCTGAAGCCTCGGTAATGTTCGCCTGTGTAATACCATCAACCCTCGCAAGGGTCATACAGAGGAGCTGCCGCATCGTCGCCGAATCGTCAACCACCAGCAGAGACTTATTAGACATTTGCGCCTCCTTCGGTCACCCGCAACAAATTCATGAATCCCTCGATGGTGCGGAGCTTTCGATCGGCCATCGAGTAGAGTTTCGAGCTGATCAGCGCACTGGCAGCATGTCCAGCCAAAAGTTCGAGCAGCTTATGGTCAAGCATCGAAAGGCCGCTCTTATGCGACAGCAGAGAATAAATTGCTATCAACCCAACGACTCGCTCTTTGATCATAAGGGGTACACAGGCACAAGGCCGCGCATCGGCGGTCTCGCTGAAGAAGGGCTCACCAGCCAGTGCTACAATGCCCTCCGGTCCCTCTCCGAGAACAATACGCTCCTTATCTTTCTGACCAGCGGCCTCTCCCTCGTACCCGGACCGGACAAGCTCACCGGTTTCATCGTCCACGACAAAGAGTCCGAAGTCCTCAGAACCGACCATGTTTAGGAGGATCTCCTTTATGCACTCCACAACCTCTGATGAGTCAAGTGTCGAGTGTAGCCGATGGCTGGCAACATAAAGATTCGCGAGGCTCTCGTTCTGCTCTTCCACCTCAACATATCTTTGAGCGAAGTCTTTGTTTTCAGCTTCAACCTGCTGGAACTTGCTATTGAGGAATTCAAGCCTCTGGGCCATTTGACCGTTCTCGACTCGCAGCCTCTCAAGCTCAGTCGTGATCTCCTGGGTCGGGTTTAGGTTTTCCGCTTCCAACTGCACGACTCGGTACCGCAGGCGCTCGTTTTCACACATTAACTCTTCGGTGAACGCCCTTCCCTGCCTGAGCATTTCAACCAGTTCTTCACTCTTCTTGAAGAGATTCAATATATCCGCCGGCTCTTGTTGCATCTCGGTTCTCCCTTCAATCCAGATCCTGAATGGTGATGTTGACTCGTACTTCACCGTAGGCGGTGGCGATCGGAGCCACCAGGGTCTCGAAGCATTGATCGTAGCTGACGAGATTTGCCCCGGTTATCACTGTGGGCGGGCTCATCCTGACCCGCGTACCACCGTCGTTGATCCTCGAGATGGCCCGTCCGATCGCCATCGAAGCCAGCTCGGCTATTGAACTTCGAACCAGCGGCGTCATGCCAGGCGATGGTTCTCCGAGCATGTGTCCGGCGAGTTGGACCGCGGTAAACATATCCATGTCGAAGATCACCCGTCCATGCGCTTCGCCCGCCAGACCGATGATCGCCATAACTTCCCTGCCGGCGACCGGGCTTGGCTTCATGCTTATTGACGGGACATCTACAGGTGGTCCGATCAACTCCCTGAAAAGCACTGCCGTCGAGTCGACGAACACCTTTACAAAGTCTAGCCGCATATCACTCCCATAATCTGATTGCCTGTGATTGGAGACAGGACACTCTGGATTGCCCTTCGCAGCTCTTCGGTGGTGACCGGCTTTGGAATGAAACACTTTGCCCCTGCGGACATCGCCTCAGCGACCTTTTCTTTATAACTCACCGAGCTGATCATGATGACCCTGGCCTTGGGGTCTTCGCTGCATATCCTCTTCACCGTCTCGACGCCCTCGAGGCCGGGCATGACGATATCCATCAGTACAATGTCTGGTCTGAGTCGGCCGTACTCTCTTAAGGCCTCGTTTCCATTCGCGGCTTCGCTCGCGATTACGTTGTCGAAGGAGTTCATCATTCGCCTGAGATGAAAGCGCATAAATGCTGAGTCGTCCACGATCAAACAGGTGAGTGGCGTCTTCACGATTGATGCTTCTTTGTTAGCGTCCAACATTACTCTCCTCCAATTCTGCAAGCCGTCCAACCTTGAACAACAGATATGGAGCCATCTCGCCAAGCGGCACGATTTTGTTTGCGTATCCTTTCTGTACCGCGATTCTGGGCATCCCGTAAACCGCGCAACTTTCCTTGTCCTGCGCGAGTGTGTGTCCTCCAGCTCCCATAATTTCTCCGAGCCCTTGCGCTCCGTCGCTACCCATGCCGGTCATGAGGATTCCGGTGGCAAGCGGTCCGTACTCCCTTGCGACGGAACCGAACAGCACATCGACTGACGGCTTATGACCGTTGACGAGTGCGCCTCCCTCGAGCAGAACCTCACATCCAACTGGCGTCTTCCTGACCTTCATATGCAGGCTGCCAGGTGCTATCAGCACCTTACCCGGAAGCGCCAGGTCACCGGGTTCGGCTTCTTTCACCTCAAGCTCACAAATCTCGTTGAGCCAGTGCGCAAGCATCGCGGTGAAGCTTTCAGGCATGTGCTGCACGACGACGATGCCAGCATCGAGGTCCGCCGGTATTCGGGGCAGCAAATGCCGTAGAGCATGAGGCCCGCCCGATGATGCGCCGATCGCTATGACTCTTCCCTGCCCTCTGCCCTGGCTTGTGCCCGAATCCTTCTTGCAGACCGGCGTTCCCGATTGAGAAGCGCGACTCAAAGCCAGCACGTTTGTTCGTGCCGCAGCCTTTATCTTGGACACAAGCTCGTCGGCCATCTCCGGCAGCCTTGCCGTGCCTGAAGGCTTGCACACGAAGTCGCAAGCACCCACTTCCAGTGCCTGCATCGTCAATGCTGCACCTCGCGTCGTAAGCGAGCTGAGCATGACGACCGGCGTGCGATACCTCGAAACCATTTCGGCGAGGGCGGTCAATCCATCCATTCGTGGCATATCGACGTCCAGCGTAACGACATCGGGCTTCAGTTGCTCGACCTTGCTCAACGCGAAGCGGCCGTCAATTGCGGTGGCAATCACCTCGAGCTCAGGGTCCTTTGCCAGCAGGTTCGAGATGAGTTTGCGCATCAGCGCAGAATCGTCTACCACCAGAACTCGAATTTTGGTCTTCTCAGACGGCATAGGGTTCTCTGCGATTTCCTCTCGCCCGTTCGTATTTGATTGCCTTACGAAACACCATCTCCGCGTCCATTATCAGGACCACGCGGCCGTCGCCCAAGACCGCGGCGCCCGCCAGGGCGTCGTTCTGCACCCAACGGCTGTCGAGCGGCTTAATGACCAGTTCCTGTTCGCCCAGCAGCTCATCCGCAACGACCCCGTACTTCTTGTCACCGGTTGTGAGAACAACGACGAAGAAGTGTTTTGACTCACTCCTGAGTCCCGCCCCGCTGCCTCCTCTGCGCCGGTCAAACGAAAGCACGACGCCCGGCCGCACTAACGAGATAAAGCGGTCCCTCAACCGATAGTTTTCGGTGCCGTCCAGATGGACGATGTCGCCACCTTCCGCTCGTGCGATCTCGCTAACTGCGAGCAGCGGCAACGCAAAAAGCTGTCCGGCAGCGGTGAACAGCAGGGCCTTGATAATCGCGAGGGTGAGCGGCATTCGCAGGGTGAAGCAGGTCCCGATGCCGAGTTCGCTCTTTACAGCGACGGTCCCGCGCAACTGCTCGATGGCCGCCTTCACAGCGGCGGCTCCAATGCCCCGTCCGGAAAGCTGTGTAAGTTCACTCGCGGTGGATAGTCCCTGCAGAAAGATCAACTCGACCGCATCCTCGTCGGTCATCCGTTCGGCGTCCTGTTTGGTTATCGCTCCGACGGCAACGGCCTTCCGCCTTACAACCGCCGGATCTATTCCCCGCCCGTCATCGCTGACTTCGACCACCACCTGGTTGCCCTCGTGATAAGCGCGCATAGTGATTTGACCTGCCACCGGCTTGCCCGCATTTCGCCTATCCTCCATCGTCTCGAGACCGTGGTCTACTGCATTGCGGAGGAGGTGCAGCAACGGTTCATAGACAATATCGACCAAAGCCCGATCAAGCTCTGTCTCACCCCCGCTTATCTGGAGCTGAACTTCCTTTCCACGCTCTGCCGCCAGCTCGCGCATTGGCCTGGCAAACCTGCGGAACACGTGATCGATGGCGACCATTCGCATTTTGAGCACGCTCTTCTGCAGCTCCGCAAGCAACTTACCCATTTGGTTGCTTGCCTCGCTGAACCGGTCAACCATCTCATTCCGCGGAATCGCCAGCTCGAGTTCGGGTCCTAGCTGACTCATCACAGAGCGCGCGATCACCATCTCGCCCGCCAGGTTCAACAGAGTGTCTATCTTCTCTGCCTCAACCCGTACGAACCCCCGGCGTTGCCTGCCAGGCGGTTCGCCTTCGCGTTGAAGCGGGGCCTCTGCCAGTTGAAGGAATTCGGCCTCGGGCGCGCTCACCATATTTGCGGATCCGGCGGGTTTCCCGGTCTTCTCAATCGCGGCTAACGCGTCAATCAGTTCGCTTACGGCCTCGGCCGGAACATCGTTTACCTCTGTGCCGCCGATCGCTGTTCTTATGGAATCAAGGCTCTTGAAGATCAGATCTACCGAGCGACGATCAAACGTGAGCTGTCCGCGGAGCACCGCGTCGAACACGTCCTCAATTTTGTGAGCAACCTGAGTCACGCCATCAAGATCGACACACGCCGAGTCGCCCTTGATCGTATGAGCCCCCCTGCGCAGACGGGTCATAGCTTCAGAGTCGGCACGGCCGGACTCGAGCGCAAGTAGATCGGCAACCATCTCCTCAAGAATCTGGAGAGATTGGTCACGGAACACCTCCAACAACTGCTCAAGTTCTGCTCTCGTCAGGTCATCCATCTCGAACACATTCCTCTGCTATCCATCGAGGCGGTATGCGATACCCTTGTTGCGATGCAACATTCCAAACCTTGTCGACAGGCCCTGGAGACTTTCGGCGTGGCCGAGAAACAGAAACCCACCCGGCACCAGACAATTTGCAAATCTACTCACAAGTTTGCGCTGCTCTTCGGTATCGAAGTAGATCATCACATTTCGGCAAAACACGATATCGAGGCCTCGCAGTCCGTTGTCGTGCTTCAGATTGTGATAGTCGAATATCACGCGCTTTCTTACGTTCTCGCTCATCAGGTAGTGCCCGCCCTCCTGGCTGAAGTATCGTGCGACCCTCGGTGTATCGACGCCCTTTAATTGGTCGGCGCGATATAAGCCGCATTGCGCGCGTTCAAGAGCGGTGAACGACAGGTCCGACGCGAAAACACGAATAGTCCAGGAATCGAGATCCGGCAACGCATCAAGCAACGTCATCACCGCGCTGTAGGGCTCTTGTCCAGTCGAGCAACCGGCACTCCACACGCGCAGAAGCCTCGTTCCAGCTTTCACTTTCCTTCCGACGATATCCGGCAATACCACCTCTCTCAGCAGGTCAAACTGAGGCTGGTTCCTGAAGAACGAAGTCTCGCAGATCATCAGAGAATCGAGCAGCGTGGGTAACTCCTGTGATCTGCCGTCCGGGGTCTTGATGATGCAGTAGTAGTCGTAGCCGTTCTTCATCCCCAGTAGATCCATCCGGCGTCTCAGCCTGGATTCGAGGAACGCTCGCTTTTCGATGCCCAGGCTTATCCCGCACTCTTCGTAGATGAGCTCCCTGAACAGCCGGAACTCGCTTTCAGACAGAATATTCTCCCCGAGTTGGCCCGATCCCGACTGGCCGCTGGAACCGTATGTCAGTAGGTGCGATGAATAATTCATGCTAGACCGCCAATCCAGACATCATCGTCTCTTTTTGCCTGGAGACGAGCCTCATAACTTCATCCAATTCACTCACAATCTCCCCTGAAAGGACCTTCCTTAGATCGATGAGCGCTATGAACCGACCGTTGGCGTTGACCACGCCTTCGATGTATCCGCCGCCAATCTCCGATATGAGATGGGGAACACGCTCGATCATGTCGTCGCTTACCCTGATCACCTCTGAGGCTCCATCTACGATTAAACCCGTAGTCCTTCCGTCGAGATTCGCTACTATGATTCGTTGGGCCGTCGATGCGGCCGTGCCGGAACCGCGCAGTCGCCTTCGAAAGTCGAGTACCGGAACCAGGGTTCCTCTCAGATTCATAACACCTTCTACATAGTTCTCGGTTTCGGGAACGGGCGTGATCTCCCGCATCAACACCACCTCTTTCGTGAGCATGATGTCGACCGCGAATTCTTCAGTTCCGACTTTGAAGATCACCAGTTGTCGTCGTTCCGTCAAAACTGTTTCCCCCCGGTTCCCTCGATCCAGGATCCATCTTGGCTCAGTCGCCGTGTGGATAGCGCGCCTGATGGCTCAGGTCGCCTCGCGTGCTCGGCAAGTCGTACGAGAACGGGTGTACGTAGTCATCCTTCACCTTGAACTGCGAGATTGATCTGTTCAGTCGGTCTGCCAGTCCCACCATACCCTCGATGGTCTGCGCGGTTTCGTGCGCCCCGGCAGACGTTTCGAGCGTGATGCTGGAGATGGTTTGCATGGCGCCGGCCACGTTGCTGGTCACACGGGCTTGTTCTTCCGATGCGGCCGAGATTTCCTCGATCAGTTCCGACGATTGACGCACCGCCTCTGAGATTTCTCGGAGAGTGTTGCTGGCCTGGGTGGCGAGGTGACTCCCCCCGTGCACCTCCTTCATCCCCGCTTCCATCGCCGTAAGCGCTTCCGAGGTCTCTGTCTGAATTGACTTGATGAGGTTTCCGACGTCTCTGGTCGCGCGCGCCGATCTCTCTGCCAGTTTTCTGATTTCGTCCGCCACCACACTAAACCCCAGGCCAGCCTCTCCAGCGTGCGCTGCTTCAATTGCGGCATTCAAGGCGAGCAGATTCGTCTGAGAGGCGATATCGTTAATCAGATCGATGATCTCGGATATCTCCGAACTGCGAATCCCAAGCAACCGCATCTTCTCGGACGTTTGTTGCACGGCGGAATCGATCCGGGACATCGCCTCAGAGGTGTCGCGGACGGATTTGTCTCCGTGCTCAGCCATCTCGAGCGCGCGGCGCGCCGCATCGGCCGATGCCTCAGCGTTCCTCGAGACCTGGTTCATTGACGCAGCCATTTCTTCGACCGCACTCGACGTGTTGGTTATTTCATCTGCCTGTCGCTGAGACCCGACCGCAATCTGTTCGGCCGCAGCGAGAATTTCCGTGGCACTGGAAGAAACCGATAGCCCAATCTGCTTAACCTCAGTCAGCATCTTGCTGAAATGGTCAAGCATTTTGTTCACCGACTGAGCGACGCTTCCAAGAGTGTCGTCGGTTTCACTGCCCCGCTTTGTCAGATCGCCGTCGGAGACGGACGAGACCATCGCCAGGAATTCCTTAAGGTGTTGCTCGAAGGTTTCTTCGGCCAGTCGTCTTTCGGTAATGTCGCGCTTGACACCCCGAAACCCCGCCGGCTTGCCGGACACATCTCGCTTTAGCGACACTGATGACTCAACGATTCTCTTGGTTCCATCCTTGGCATTGATCTGATATGCGAAGCCGCGGCTCGCTTCTCCGGTGCGAGCTACCTGACTGAACTCCTGATAGACCAGTTTTGCGACATCAGGATCCATGAATTGCCGGTTGTTCATACCGATCAACTCCTCGGGTGAATAGCCCAGCATCTTGGCTACCGGTTCATTGAAGAAAGTCAGGTTGCCTTTTAGGTCAACTTCGTAGTAGCCGTCTTCGATGCTTTCCAGGATCGTCCGGTATTTCTCTTCGCTTTGCCTCAGTGCGTCCTCGTCGCGTTTCCGATTGAGCGCGTTCGCGATATGTTGCGAAACAAAGGTCAACACATGTTGATCGGCTTCAGTATATCTCGTGCTTTGCGTATAGCTCTGAACCGCAAGCACTCCTACCGTAGCGTCACCAACTCTCAGGGGGATGCCCAGCCAGTCGACAGGAAGGGTACCTATAACCTCAATCTCCTTGAGATCTATCATCGCTCGCAGTGTGTCGCGCGGTGCAAGAAGCGGTTTACCGGTACGAAGCACGTACTCAGTCATACCCCGCTTTAGCCTTCGCGCCGCTGGCGGCTCGTCGGACTCATCAACGAAATAGGGAAAGCTCTACCGTCTCAGTCGCGGGATCGTAGAGCGCTATGAAGAAGTTTCCGGCGTACATCAATTCTGCGACGATGCGGTGGACTGCACTGAAGATCGCTTGAATATCGTCGGTAGCATTCGTCATTTCAGCCACACGATAAAGAGCCGACTGGAGCAGGTCCGCACGTTTGCGCTGGGTGATATCCGTGTGAATCTCGATGCGGCCAGTTACTTGCCCGCCATCATCCTTTATCGCATCGGCTCGCAACGCTACCGGTATTATCTTGCCGCTCTTCGCGCGCATCTCGACTTCGCCCGACCACGAGTCGCCATTGGCTACCGCCCGGGAGACCTCCCCCGCAACCTTCGGATCGACGTAAAGGCGAGATCTTTCATGGGTGACCTCATCGAATTCAGAGCCAAACAGCTCTGTAAACTTTTTGTTGTAATAGGTGCGTTCGCGACTGGAGTCTGCAACGGCGATTGCGTCTCCAGAGGCTTCGACCGCCTTGATAATCACGAGCAATGATTGCTTTTGCGCCGCCTCGCTTCGCGCTGTTTCGCTCATCCGGTCCATCATTGAATTAAAACTTCGGGCCAGGCCTTCCAAAACGGGGCCCTGTGCCGCACCAATGCGCGCATCCAGGTCGCCTATAGACGCCGCCTGTGTGGCCCGTGTAAACGCCTCCAATCTGGCCGTGATGCTGCTCCGAATAGCAATACCAGCCACACACAGACTAACGAAGGAGAGGATGGCGGCTGTTGCCGTGTTAACCGAGGCAGCGCGATAGATTAGAGCACTCGGTTCAGTAGAGGAGCTCTCAAAGCTCAAATACGTAGCGACGAAGCCTGCGACACCGCACAGACAAATGAGCGCAACTGCGACTGCTACCAGTCTGACGCTCAGAATCCCTAGACCAAGTTTGCCTAAAGTAGAGAGCGCATCGAGGCCACGGCGCTCCGGTACGAGCCGTTCTTCAGTTGAGTCCATCGGGCTTTACCCTTCTTTTCTTTTCGCGCTGTTTGAGCCGGAAAAGAGGAGCGACCTACCAGCGAAGGCTTGAACGAACATGCACTGGCCCGGCCACAGCCGGATTTTGGGTCAACGGGTTGAAAAAAGGGGCAGCGGCTTAAGGCCGCAGCGGATCTCATCTTCCGAGCGGAGCTTCTACTGCATTTGAAACCAAACACGAAGACAACTGGTGGGAGCAACTAGCGGAAATGTTCCTCAGACGGCCTTTATTATGCCTAATGCGGCGATGCAGTCAATACAATTCTGGCGGACACGATGTTCTACTAACCCTTCTGGATGACGATCGATAAGGCTTCCTGGGGCTGCCATCGTTAGCTAGCCCATCAGACGTTCTCCAGTCCTCCAGACTCCTGATCTTCAAATAGCGGTTCTGCTCCTTCTCATCCCCTATTGTGCTCACGGGCTTCGCTGCGTAGTTGTGCCCGGGAAACAGCACTGTGTCGACGGGGAGCTTAGCCAGAACCTGCGTCAGCGAATAGTACATCGCGTCCGGGTTGCTGCCCGGGAGGTCGACCCGGCCGCATCCGCCAACGAAGAGTGTGTCGCCTGATACAAGCGCCCCCTCCGCGAGGAAGCACTGGCTGCCAGGTGTGTGTCCGGGAGTATGTAGTAGGCTCACTTTGACATTCCCGATAAGGATCTCATCGCCGCCACGGTGCTTTGCAAGATCGCTCTCGGAGAGCCCGGTGACCTGTTTGACGCCCTCACTCTCGACCTCATTGACGTGGACCTTGACCGGGTGAATCGACACAAATTCCGCAAGTCCGGCAATGTCGTGGCCGAAAATATTTCCGCCCACATGGTCCGGATGATAGTGCGTAACCAACGCTCCAGTCAGCCGCATGCCTTCGTGGTCAGCCAGCGCGATGATGCCTGGTATGTCCCAGGCTGGATCGACGGCCATGCAGACCCTTTGTTCGTCATCTCCGACCAGATAGACGAAGTTGGCCATCTGCGAGGCAAAGTAATCTGCGGCGGCAAAATCGCGGCCTGCCAGGAGCTGTCGAATATAAAGCCCCACAAGTCACCTCCGTCCAAACTATGCAATGGAAGGTACTGGGTACGCTGCTTGAAAAAAAGACCCAGCGTAGGGTAAAAAGATGCCTATGATCAATGGAAGACTCTGAATCGCATTTTTGTTCTTACTTTGCTGCTGTGCCTGGGTACGTTCGTTTCAACAACCGCGTGCTCAACCAATAAGACACAAGCTAAAAAGCTGATCCAGGAATACATGAAGAATCAGGGCATCACGGATCTCACCCTCGATTCGTTCTTCACCGATCCCGCGTTTCCGGACAAAGCTTACACCAGTGCCACGGTAACCTATAATTTCGCGAGCTCCAGCGGAAACCCTCAGCGTGAGTTTCTCGGGTTCATTTTGACGAAAGAGGGTAATGGGTGGCGCATAGAACGCACCTCGGCTTACACAAAGGACCAGCAGCAAGCCTCAAAATTCCTCGCGGGTCGTAAGTAACAACTCCAGCTTGGTTCGATCCAAAACCAAACAGGACCAGGACCTTAGATTGGCTCCTTGGATCGCCCACTTGTATTCTCACCATATTGCGCGCTATACCAACTGAGTTCATTTTTGAAGCCCGCCTGGCCCCGCTCAAAGCGCTCGGTTCCTGCTCCTGCTCCGTAATAACCCGAATGAGGGACCGGTCCGTAGGATTCGCTCCGGTCGTCCCCTGGTCGAGGTCGTTCACGATAGGGCTTCTCATAACCTCCGCCGATCCCGTAGCCCTTCGAGCGAGGTTTCAAGCACCGCGAAGGATGTGTGTTGGGTGCGGTAGGCTGACGTTCCGCTTCCTTACGTGTAGGTGACATCTTTAGCTGTCTTCTTTTCCATAGATTGAGTTCGATCCCGAAAGTTACTGGGCCATGGCCTGATCTGTATTCTCACTGGTCAATTCGTCGATGTTTTCCTTTTGGTCGCGGTGGGACCCCTCGTGTCGATACTGGCGGAGGCGGCGATATAGTGTGCGGCGGTCGATTCCCAGCACTCTTGACGTCTTGATCTGATGACGGCTCATCTTCTCAAAAATGCGGAGGATGTAACGGCGTTCGAGTTCGGCAAGGGTAACCTCATCAAGTGTTGCTTCCTGGACGATATCCCGTTCAGGCGCCGTCACGCTGACGGGCAGGTCTTCAGGCATGAGAATCTCTCCTTTTCCCATTGTAAGCGCGTGCTCTGCGGCATTCTCAAGTTCTCTGACGTTGCCTGGCCAGGAATGTGTCATCAGAACCCGCATTGCATCGTTCGAAAACCTGCGCTGCGGCTCGCCATTCTGCTGCGCGAATTTCTGCAGGAAGTGGAATACCAGAAGAGGAATATCTTCCCGGCGGTCCTTCAAGTCAGGCAGTCGGACCGGTACGACGTTCAGACGGTAGAACAGATCTTGTCTGAACTCACCGTGTTTTGCCGCTTCTTCGAGATCCTGGTTGCTGGCCGACACAAGTCTTACGTCGATCGGCAGATTCTCACGGCCACCAACCCTTCTTACGATACGCTCCTGTAATACGCGCAACAGCTTCACCTGAAGGCTTTGCGAGAGCGTATTGATCTCATCCAGAAACACAGTACCACCCTGCGCTTCCTCAATCAGCCCCCTTCTCGTTTCGTTCGCGCCGGTAAACGATCCCTTTTGATAGCCGAACAACTCGGACTCAAGCAGGGTGTCTGGGATCGCTGAACAGTTTATTGGCATGAACTGGCGCATCTCGGCGATCCGAGTTGTAGTGAATCGCACGCGCCACCAGTTCCTTTCCGGTTCCGGTGGACCCACTTATCAAGGCGGAGGCATCGCGGCGCGCGGCTATTCGCTTTATGACCTCAAAAAGCTGTTGCATGGGTTTGCTGCGGCCGACGATATTCGAGAAGTTGTAGCGACCTCTAACTTCGGCCCGAAGCTCCTTGACTTCGCGGCGCAGGCTGCGCCGTTCCAGCGCCTTCTCGACGGTGATTGCGAGTTCATCAAGCTGAAAGGGTTTTCCAATATAGTCTTCAGCGCCAAGCTTCATGGCTTCAACGGCGGAAGAAATGGAACTGAAGGCGGTCATGATAACCACCACTACTTCGGGCCAATCAACTCGAATCCTGGCCAGCAACTCGAGACCGCTCATGCCCGGGCAGCTTGATGTCGGTAATCACCAGTGCGTAGTCCCGCTCCTCGAGACGCACAAAGGCATGTTCGCCATCCGGTGCGGTGTCCAGATCATACCCCTTCTCTGTGAAGAACGTCGTGAGAAGCTCGCACATTGGAGCTTCGTCTTCGACAATCAAGATTCGCTGGCTAATAGTTCTCATGATTCCAGGTATCAATAAACGCCAGGTCGGCTCCCCCCATTTACCGGCAGGTAGATCATTAGCCCCAGACCATGCTCACCACCCGCGGCTAGCACTACTGCTCCTGCGTCCACCAGGATTCTCCTGGCAAGGTGTAGGCCGATGCCCACTCGCCCGGTGTCGCTATGCGCGCCGAGGAGAATTGCAAAGGACGTCGAGAAATCGTGGGCGGTTCCACCCGCCTCGATTCCCAGTAGCGCAAGGCCAACGAACCCGGGCTTGTTCGCCGCCTCGTCAATGACCACTTGAAAACTGCCCCCGGCTCCGATGCTTTGACCGGCATTCAACAGCACGTTGAAAACCGCCAGCCTGAGTTGGGATGCCTCTCCATATATCAGCGGTTTCTTCATTCTGCAAGTGACGCTCGCGGTCAAGCCCGTCCGTCGAAGTTGGTGGTCGATCAACGCCAGCGACTCCGCCAGCAGTGACTGGAGGTCTATTGCATCGAGTAAGCCCAGTGGGGGCCGGGAGACATCAAGCACCTGCCGGAACATTGCAGCGATTCGCGTTGTTTGATCACGTATTGAGGATAACTCCTTGTAGCCCCGGTCCTCGGGCTTCGTTCGCATCAATAAGAACTCCGCATATCCCGAAATGACATTAAGCGGGGTTCCAACGTCATGCGCAACGCTTGAAAATAATTGGCCCAGGGCGGCAAGCTGCTCGCTCATCAGTAGTTGGTGGTACACGCTGCGTTCACCTGTCACATCGTGCGTCAACCTCATGAAGCCACAAGGCTCGCCTTCTCCATCGAAAAGAGGTTCAACCCTAACGGAAAAGATTTTGCCGCCCACGCGCACCTCATCAACCAACTGCACGGCATCTCCCGACGCCAATACTTGCTCGTGCGGGCAACTCAGGCCCTCTCCATGAAAGACCTGGCCACAGTTTAAGCCCTTCAGCTCAGAAAGCGTCCTACCATATATTTTCCAAAGGGCGCTATTTACCCACGTTATTTCGCCGGAGGGCAAGTGAACGCTTATACCGTCGGGGATCGCATCGAGGACCGATCGGGACAGCGTATCAAGGCGCGCACCGGCAATGGCACTCGTCAGAGTTGGGAAAAGGCACGATCCGGCTGCGCGTTGTTTACCCTGGTTGGCATGAAACGTGTAGCGACTATAGCAGATTCGCTAGTCGTGCCAAGCTCCGCACAGCCGGCAGGCGCTAGAGCTAAAAGGGAGGACCAGAAACGGCCCTCCCCAAACCTTTAGCGGGAACTGCGTGCGCGAATTGAGACTTGTCACGCGCTAAGTACGTTGCCTTACCGTCTGATATTGCACGGTCTCCGGATGGAAGTCCTGGGTCTGCCGGAGCGCTGAGGCGGTTGGCAAAAGCGCCTGTAGAATACCGCTGTGCTGATCATTGAGATCTGACATCTTCCCGACAACAAGCGATCCCGGCGTCTCGACTCCCATTCCACCATTCTGGAGCGTAAACGAGTTTATCGCCACAACGCTAGAGCGGTCCGGATAGTAATCAATCCGTTCCACCTGCGAGCCCACCTGTCCAAGTAAGGTCAGAGTTGACTCTGGTTGGTCGCTTGCGACATCGATGGCGTACAGAGTCCCGAAATAGGTTGCGATTAGCCACTGCGAGTTCTCACCGTTTACAAAGTTCGACAGCCCGCCCTGGTCCTTAAATGCTTCACTGACTACGCTGGCAGACACAACCTTATTCTTCTTACCCAGCTTGGCCATCGCGAACACTGGAACAGTGTTTCGGAATTGATGTGTATGTTGGATGGACGAGAGATCCGGCCTTTCTTCCCATTACTTGGCCGAGAGATCTCGGTCGTAAAACCTGGTTTCACGATCCCAATTGTTCTCTTAGCCAAGTCATATTGCAGTACGAGCGGGCTCGTGTCCGAGTCGGATGAGCGTGCCAATTCCGGAAAATTGTACAACCGCTTGACGGTCGCCTGAACTCCGTCGCTCCGAATATCGACGGAACACACCGACCCATCGTTGGTTGCGAACAGGGCGAGCTCAGAATCCGAGTCGGAAACAATCGCGACATTGCTGCCTCTAGTTAGAGCTGAACCTTCGGGCAGTTGATCCGCGTAGACTCGCTTCAGGATGTTGAAGGTGCCATCATCTCCCAATCTGTAAAATGAGATCTCGGAGGACAGACTCGCAACTCCGTCCTTGCCTTCAACCTTGCGATTCCAACAAACGGTTACTACATTCGAAGCGGAGTCAACATCAAGGAAGGAGATGCTGTCATCCTGACTGTACTCACTCTCGGGAACGATTCCAACCCCGTACAGATACCCTAGATTGAGGTTGTACGAGAAAACCGAGGCCCCGTTGGTGAACACCATCAACTGGCCATTGATACCTAACCCAAAATCAAGCGGCGCCTCACCGGTGAACTGGCTCGACACGCCCTGAATGTCAATCGGCACCACATTGGTATCGAACACCGGCTTTCCGTTGTCGTCGAGGTTTAGGTGCAGGTACGCGATTACATCAACCGGTTGTATTTCCCCGTTTCTCTCTTCGAACCTCGTGCCCCTTACGTAGACGTTATTGCTTTGCGAATCGAATAATACTCTCGTCGGGAAGTAGATGGTCTTAGCCGAACCAATCTTTGAGTCCCACGATGTGAGTTCTTTTGACAACGGCTTGCTGTTTGGTTTCTTCGCGTCAATGACATAAAGGAATGAGTTATCGAGTTGTGCAAGATCCAACTCTCCATCGGCGGATACTCCCTTGGTTGGCCAAAACGGAGCTACCAATAAGAATCGACCGTAGGCAAGGGCTGTGTTGTTGGTGGTCCCGGTGACGCCACCCACCCCGATCGAATACGTTGGCAATGTTGTCTCCGCGCGCGGTGAGAAGCTCACTGCACCGTAGGCGAGCAGAAGCGCGAATAAGACAATGACAACTCGCATACGTCGCATTTTGCTGAAGAATCCACGTGTGTTCATCTTCTTCCTCACTCTTGCAGCAGAATCTGCCTCACGAGCTGGCAAAGGCAGTTTGTGAGCTTCATTCCTGCTGGGCTGCGTGTTTGCCGCTCAAGCCTACCTACGACTCAGACCAATTACCATTCCGCAATATTCAAGCGCCGCACGCCAGGGGGTGACGCGGTTGCCGCCACATGCCGACCAATCAGAACTGCGATGATATTTTCAAAAGCCCCTATGTGTCAAGCGTTTTCTGAGCATTCCCAATGGTTTGCGCGCCCCGCCACATCGCGGTCATCTCAAGAGGAGGCTCACGCGCGGGCCTCCCTCTGTATGCCTAACTGGGCAAGCTTGAGCCTCAACCCACGCCGGGAGAGTCCAAGGTCAATGGCTGTGCGTGAGAGATTATTCTTGTTCCGAATCAACGACTCTGCGATCAACTGCCGCTCGAGCACTGCCGTCGCCTCCTTGAGTTTTTGACGGGTTCCCGCAACGGGTTCACCCCTGAAACCGTTTCCATCCGCTCGAGCATCAAACCGGCCCATCGCAGATTGAGTCCGTTCGGCGCCCCATCGCGAACGGTCGGAACCCGGTGTTCTCCGCGGGTGAATTACCTCGGGTGAAAGGTCTTCAGTGGATATGCGTGCCCCGTCAACCGCATATGCCACAACCCTTTCTATTTCGTTTCTTAGCTGCCGAACGTTCCCCGGCCAGTCATGCTCGGTGAGCGCGTCGATCGCCTCCTGAGTCATCGTCAGCGGCTGCTTGCCCGCTCCGCGACGAAAAGTGTTCTAAAAATGCGCAGCCAAAACTGGTATTTCCTCCCGGCGCTCACGAAGAGGCGGAACATGGATCCGTATGATATTAAGCCTGTGAAATAGATCCTCTCGGAAACGCCCGTCTTCAACTGCCCGCTCGAGATCGGTGTTAGTCGCCGCGAGGATCCGAACATCTACTCGAAGCGGCTTCGTTTCGCCGAGAGGTTGTATTTCACCTTCTTGCAGAAAGCGCATCAGTTTTGGCTGTACCTCCAACAAGAGATCCCCAATTTCGTCGAGGAAAACGTGCCGCCGTCGGCAGCCTTGATGATTCCCGGATAGTTGGTTGTCGCTCCGGTAAACGCACCACGTCTGTGGCCAAAGAGCTGACTGTCGATGATCTCCTTCGGTGCGGCGGTGCAATTGAAAGGCAGGAAGATAGCGCGCGGCCTTGCGGACTGATTATGAATGTGCCTGGCCACGAGTTCCTTTCCGGTCCCCGATTCGCCGGTTATCAGCACCGTCACATCGCTTGTTCTGATTTTGTAGATCTTATCGATGACGTCAAACATCGAGGGGCTGGCCACGATAAATCCCGGCATTATGGTCTGGATACGCTGTCCCAGGCTTCTTGTGGTGCCTCCACGAGCTGCTACGCGAAGCGAACACGTCTCAAGCCCAAGTTCCGCCTGTCTCAACAGCGGCTGCAGTCTTCCGACGTCCAGCGAACCGGGAGCGCGTATATACACGACTACCGGGGGATTCACATTGTCGCCAAGTCTAATAAGATACCCATCGACTACGCGGGCTGATGCTCTCTTCGGTCGAAGCATCCAATGTCGCGCAAAGCTTTTCGGATTCAGTGCGACTCATGCCCAGAGCGGCCAGCGGTTCTACAGCCCCAGTGTTCTGCACGCGGCAGATTACTACTGCACCTACGTTAAGATTCTCATAAATTACCGCTGCAAGTTCCTGTTCTAGAAGCTCGCGCGATGCCGACGCTTCGATCAGCCTCTGCATCAGCAAAACGTCGTTGGGCGGTGAGACTCGCCAAACCTGCGGAGCCTCCTCGGCCTTTGCGTCCGCCGCCAGAGCTCGTTTTGTCAACTCTAAATCCGGCTCGGCACGCAGCCTTTCAAAAATCGCCTGCGCTTGCAGGAGATTTGCGTCCGCGCCCTTCGGATCGTGCGCTTTTCCAAGCAGCAGGCCCATTTCGTAGTAGCTTCTGGCCAACTCGTACGGGATCTCGGTCGTTGTAAAAATCGAAATGCTCTGTGCGATATGCTGCTTGGCTTCCGCAAGCCTTCCTGACCCGGCTTCAAGCTGACCCGTCAATCTCTGGATCAACCCCGACACCGGCAAATACATTTCCTCCTTCAACCTGCCTTGTGCCAATTCGAGATACTCACCAGCCTGCTCGTAACCGCCCATCGAGACATGGAACTCGGCAAGTCCAACCATTGCCAGAGTAACCCCGTGCAGATCTCCGATAGAGGTCGAAAGCTGCATAGTGTCCCGCAGAGTCTTGAGCGCCAGATCGACTCTTCCCGTACCACGATGAACAATCGCCAGAATCCTTAGCGCATTGCTCTCGAGCCATTTGTCTCCGATGGCCCCTATCAGATCGAGACTCGTCTTCAGGTGTTCTTCAGCCTCGGAGTACTCGCCCCTGGCGGAGAGCACTTCAGCAAGCGTGATTCGGCCTGTGGCCTCGTGGCTTGGCTTGGCGAACTGTCGTGAGACGCTTATCGCTTTATGTAAATTCTCGATCGCCTCATCCCATGAACCCGAATGGCGCAGATTGTCGCCAAGATTGTTGTACGCGAGAGCCAGATAGTCCTTGTGCCCGCCACGCTCCAGATACTCTATACCTCGCTCCAGATATCTGGCCGATTCTTCATTCTCACCCGGAAACCCATGAATGAGAATTGTGCCGAGATCAAGCAGAACCCCGCCGATCAAATTCGTATTTGTGGAACCCTCAGCCAGGTCGAGAGCTTTCAGGTAGTTTTCCTTGGAGCTCGCGAATGCACCCTCGCTGAAATCGACCATCCCCAGCCGGCGATAGATCTGAGCAAGAAGCTCGCGGTCGAGCGCAGTTTTCTGAAAGCTCGCGGCGGCGACCAGGTGGTCCCTCGCGATCCTGAATTCGTTTATCTCAATATAAGTTCGTCCAAGCGCGTAATGAGCCTCGCTCATGCCGAGGTCATCGGCGAGTTCAAGGAAGAGTCTCTTTGCCTCATTCAAACCGGCGATTGCCTTGGGGTTGTTTCGCAAAAAGCTGTTGACCCATCCCAGTCGGAGCTTAACGCGGGCCCGGGTCCGCGCAGATAACCCCGCGACCTGACGAGAATCATCGTACTTCTCAATGACTCTGTATGCCTCGTCGTATTTGCTCAGCTCCTCGAGCGCTTTGCTCAAGAGCGAGCGGGTCACTGCTTCCTCTTCGGGTGTGGCGCCGCTCCTGATCAGCACAGCCTGGAAGTGGTCCGCCGCCTCCTCATAACGCGACCGTCCCAACGCAGCTTCACCCAACTGAAACTCGCTGGTTTCGGACCAGGATCGGTCAGTCTCCTCGCGCGCAACGGAGGCGGCAGCTTCCGAACCGGCTCCATTCCCGCTCTCGTGCCGCTTCAGCATCTGCCTAACCGTCACGTGGCTTATTCGATCTACGATACCCCGCTCCTTGGCCGCATTTGCGAGCTTCTGTGGAGTCCATTCCTTAAAGCCGTATCCGGCCACACTTGGTTGCGTATTCGCAAGACTCAGCATTGCCTCGATTTGAGCGGTTGTAAACTTCGGCCGGGGTCCACCTTGCGGACCTCTCTTCTTTGCAGATATTCCCTCAAGACCCTGCGCGTTGAACTTCCGAATCCACTTCTTGATATTGGAAGGATGCGACCCCAGGGACTGACTTATCTCAATGGCCGTCCTTCGTTCGGCTGACGCCAGGATGACACGAGCCCTGATTCCCTCTTCTTTGTTCACAGACTTTGAGTAGTCGTCGAGCCCTTTGCGCTCGTCGGGCGTCAAAGATCTAACAAATAGAGGTTGGAACATTGTGCGCCTTGCCCCGATTCAACTTCGTCGGTCTGGGTGACCTGCCATCGGGAACCACTAAATCCCCGTCCACCGGGGGCCGATGTTGGAGGCTGACCATCTAACTGGACCGCCCCTATTTCAATCACTTACCCATCTGTGCTCAGTGAGGTCCGAAAATATCAAAAAACAATGAACCAGTCAACAACTATCTTTCCAGTATAATTTCAGTTTGTTGTATACCAAGGTGACGCAGTTGAAATGTTATGGTTTTGTGCAGCAAGCAGTGATCAAAGGAGTGATAGGCTGTTTTGCGGTTTCGTTAGCCTGTGAAGCGAGCGACGTGGGGTTCGTGAGTTGTATTCTGCAAATGCGACAACGGGCCGCTTTTGGGAGTCGGCCCGCTGCTAGTTTATCCGCGACAGTTTGGTTTCAGGCCTATCTATCTCTTCTCGTAGTACCTCATCATCAGCCCATCGCGCCCAATTGCGTAGCCACGGTTCTTGTGGAAAGAAACAGAAAAGAGATCCGCGCTGGTGTTGCTGCTCTGTTCCACCCAGTTTCGGCCGCCGTCGTAGGTACGGATTATGCGCCCCTTGTAGCCGACCACCCAACCAGTCTTGTTGTCGATGAAACTCATGCCGAAGAGTGCCTCCGGAACATTCAACGCGACCCGTTCCCATGTCGCGCCTGCGTTTTCGGTTCGCAGCAGGATCCCGTTGTCTCCGGTAATAAGGCCGATGCGATCGGTGATCATATACACTCTGTTCAGATCCTCGTTCACCCCTGACCGTTGCGGATACCAGTTCCGCCCTGCGTTGTCAGTGTGCAGAACCGTGCCACCGGTGCCAATCACCCAACCGCGATCGCCTCGAAAGCTGAGATGAAAAAGCTGTGCGTCGGCGCCGCTCTGCTGCTCACGCCACGATGCGCCTCCGTCGGTTGAATTCAGGATCAGCCCTCGATCCCCGACAATGTAAACATGATTGTCGTCAGCAAATTGGACGGAATACAGATCCGGATCAGTGCCGGTTGCTCCAGCCAGTCGAGTCGAACGGAGAATCTTGACAAAGCTACGGCCGCTGTCAGTGCTTCTCAGGATTGTTCCCGCGTCGCCTACGATGCAAATTCTGTCTTTTCGAATGTTGACATCGTTGAGACCCGCATCGACCCCCTGGGTTGTCTCCTGAAACGTTTGTCCATCGTCATGCGAACTCGCGACCAAACCGTGGGCACCCACCACCCAGATGTCATCGCCGTCGTAATATACCGAACTTATTGTGGTATCGGCGCCCGCGGTCTTGATCGTTTGTAGCGGTGCCCACCCCTGTTGCGCAAAAGCGGCCCCGCACATCGCCGCAGCAACTATCCCAATCGTGAAAGCCGTCGCAATTCCCTGCCTCTTGATCATCCGAATCCTCCGCGTCACGATCGCCGGCTCTCCTCTCTTAACTTGTACCTCTGAACCTTTCCCGTCGATGTTCGAGGCATCTCGTCGATGAACTCGATCTGGGAGGGCACCTTGTATTGCGGAAGCCGCGACCCTGCGAATCTGAGTACCTCTTCTTTGAGCGCCTCGCTACGCTCACCCTGTCGGATGACCACATAAGCCCGTACGGTTGCCAACCCGCTCTCATCGATGCTGGAAACCACCGAGGCTTCCGATACCGCCCTCGTGTGCAATCAGCACAGACTCAACTTCGATCGGAGAGACCCAGAGCCCCCGCACCTTGAAGCAGTCATCGGATCTGCCAATGTGAAAATAGTAGCCAGCCTCGTCTCGGCGATACACATCTCCGGTGCGGACCCAGCCATCCTTGATCGTTTGTTCGCAGAGTTCCGGTAGGTTCCAGTAACCCAGTGTCGCGCTTCCGCCCCGCACCAACAGATTGCCGAGGCTCGTTCGAGCTACCTCGATGTCCCTTGTCATCGACAAGCCGAGCACAGGTAGCCCTTAACCACCGTACCACTCGATCCCGCGCGCGCCTTCCCTTCTACTGTTCGAAATGAAAATATGGAGCATCTCCGTCGAACCAATCCCATCAAGGATCGCGCGTCCGAACTCGCGCTGCCAGTCTTCGAAAATCTGTGCCGGCAAGGCTTCACCAGCTGAAACGCACAATCGCACCCCCGAGAAATCAATCTGCCCTCCGCCCAATCTGTAGTCGAGAAGAGATAAGTAGACCGCTGGTACTCCAAAGAAAACGGTAGGTGCTTTTTCTGTGACGACGCTCGCCAGTCGTTCCGCGTTTATTCTCTCGGCGTCAAGAATGACCGTAGCGCCCGCAGCCAATGGAAAAGACAAGCTGTTTCCGAGCCCATACGCAAAGAACAATCCGTGACGATGAGAAGACTCGATCTTCACTTGTAAGACGCAATGTCTCTGCCCCATAGCTTTCGACCGTGAACGGTATCGAGCCATGATGATGAAGAACACCCTTCGGCTTCCCGGTGCTGCCCGAGGTGTAAAGCAGGAAGGCGGGTGTATCGCGAAGGTTGGGGCCTTCGTGTGCCGGTTCGAGCCATCATTGGCAACCTCGTTGGTCGATCGCGTTCGCGTGTCGACCTTCAGGATCGTACGGCTACCATCGGCGCCGGCACTCGATGTCACTTTCTCTTCGAGTTCACTTTCGACGATCAGCAATCGAGACCCGGAGTCAGAAACTATGAACTCGATGTCGTTCGCAGGGAGAAATGTGTTAATCGGAACACAGACCGCTCCGACCGAAACGGCCGCCAGAAAACAAGCGATCAACGATGGTGAGTCGTACAGCAAAAGAGCTACTCGGTCGAACGGAACGACGCCTCGGCCAAGGAGTTCACTCGCCCATAGCTCGACCTCGCGGTTTAGTTCATTGTAGGTGATCCGGCGATCGCGAAACTCGATTGCGGTGCGATTTCCGATCTGATGAAGCCGCTCTGCGCTGAGAAAGTAATCACATAGGTTGAATTGCGTGGGATCGCCCGCCATGAGTCAGCAATTATATTCCACCGCTTTGGCTGGATCAATCACACGCGGCCCGGATGCCGGTTGTAAGAGGTCGACGCTCATCGACTTCGGCGACAAGCATACGAATCCTGCAGAGGGGTTACGGCAGTTGATAGATTTCGTGGTCTCCTTTTCTTTCGATCAACAGCTTATTCTCGGCAACCGCGTAATCGAGATGCGCCACCGTCTCCGAAAGCGCCAGAAAGCGGTGATAGCCTCCGGCATCCGGAAACAGCATCTTCGAAGCCGCCCACGCGGTAGCTCCATTCTTCGGGAGCAACGCAAGAAGCTTCGCCTGCCGAGCGTTTGTAAATCGATACATTCGATGAAAGTGCTCGTCGTAGTCGGTTACGTCGTCGCCGTGGCCGCCCTTTAATACTGTTGGCGCCAGCCCGCGTATGCGAGCAAGCGACACGAGATACTCGCCGAGCGATTGGAATCTACGCTTCGCGTTGATCGGATCGGGGCTGAGCACTGGATTCGGCGTGATCGTCTTCAACACCGTGTCCGAAGCGAACACAAGCCGATTGCTCGTTCGAACCAGACAGATGGAACCGGGCGTGTGACCGGGCGTATGAACTACGCTCAGGCTCTCGTGTTCGAACAGGATCTCGTCGTTATCTTTTAGCGTCTCGACGTGATCGAGCGGATAAGCAAAACCCTTGAACTTCTCATAACCTGCTTCCATCCGATCGATTGCCTCGCGTGGAACACCAGCCGCAGTCAGGAGATTTCTATACTCTCGATAGTCAGTTTTCGCGGCGACCGCGGGCGCGTCCCACTCGTGTATGTAAGCAGTCGCGCCGGACTCTTCGACTATTACACGGGCTAGCCCATAATGATCAGCGTGTGCGTGCGAGATTATTATTCGTTTGAGGTCTGAGAGCTTGTATCCGAGTCTCGCGAGTCCGGCCCTCAATGCCTCAAGCGAGCCCTGGTCACGCGGCCCGGCGTCAATCAGCGTCAGAGGATCTTCGTCAATCAGGTAAACGTTGACGGGCCCCACATAAAAAGGCGTGGGTACGCTGATTCTGTGGATCTTCATTGGAGGTTGGGGGCTTGGGGGTTGGGGTTGGGCCAGCCCCCAACCCCCGTCGCCCATCCCCTATTACAGATTGTACTTTCCTGCTTCAATCATCGAGTCCGCGATTCGCCGCCGCGCGGCAACAGTGTTGATCGGCGTGTACTTCATGTAACGACGAAGCACAGCCAACATCGTTCGTAGCTCATCGCCTTCCGACATAGCCGCGAGCGCGACCTTCGCGTGATGCTCGACCCGGGATATTGAATCGCTCACAAAGGTGCGAGTCGCGTCGATATGATTCGCGCAAGACTCCTCGCCTCGGCCCGAAATGAATTTCTCGGTCCGGAGAATAACACTCTCCATCCCATAGATCTCCATAATGATGTCGCTCGCCGCCGCAAGCACCTCTTGCTGCTCGGAAACCTTGTCGCGGTACTTCTGAGCCGCTGAACCCAGCACCGCCACAGCCGCCTTCTTTGCATTACCGAGCGCGACTCTCTCCTGCGAGAACACACCTTCCGCCGGCTCCTCGGGAGCAGACGGTGACAGCATTTCGTCCATCAGCTTCTTTGCAGCGGGGAAAAGCGCGAGCTCGCCCTTGATCGCCCGCCGCAGCAGCTGGCCGGAGATGATCAGCCTGTTGATCTCGTTCGTGCCTTCATAGATCCGGCTGATCCGCGAATCGCGATAAGCACGCTCGACCGGATAATCCTTCGAGTAGCCGTTGCCACCGAAAACCTGCACCGCCTCGTCCGAAACATAATCAAGCGTTTCGCTTCCGATGACCTTGATGATCGAGCACTCGACTGCATAGTCCTCGATCGCCTTGAGCATCTGCGCGGGAACGTCCCGATCGATCATCGCAAGCGCGTCCTCGATCATCCCAACCGTGCGATAGGTCATACAATCGGCAACATAGGTGCGAATCGCCATCTCTGCCAGCTTGTGTTTGATCAACCCGAACGAAGAGATCGGAACGCCGAACTGATATCGCTGCTTCGCGTAGTCGGTCGCGATCGTCGTGAGCCGCTTCGAACCTGAGATCGTGCTGACGCCGAGCTTGAGGCGGCCGAGGTTCAAGATGTTGAAAGCGATCTTGTGCCCCTTCCCTATCTCGCCGAGCACGTTTTCTACCGGCACTTGCGCGTCTTCCAGGTTCACCGCGCAGGTGGATGAGCCCTGCAGACCCATCTTGTGCTCCTCCGGCGCAATTGAAACACCAGGAAAAGTACGCTCGACGATGAATGCCGTGAACTTTTCGCCATCGACTTTGGCGAACACGATGAATAAGTCCGCGAAGCCCGCATTGGTGATCCACATCTTCTGCCCGTTGAGCACGTAATGCTTTCCGTCTTCGGAGAGCACCGCTTTGGTCTTCGCTCCGAGGGCATCCGATCCCGACCCCGATTCAGTCAGCGCGTACGCCCCAAGCATCTCGGCAGTCGCGAGCCTTGGGAGATACTGCTTTTTTTGCTCTTCGGTGCCGAAGTAAACAATTGGCAGCGTGCCTATAGTTGTGTGTGCTCCGAGCGACCCCGAGAACGAAGCCTGACCCGACATGGCCTCGGAGGCGACGAGCGAGCTGAGAAGATCGAGCCCGGCGCCGCCGTATTTTTCGGGGATGTCGATCGACAGCAGCCCAAGCTCGCCTGCTTTTCTGAGCAAGGCTCTTGTAAGCTCATAGTCTTTGGACTCGATCTCGGCGTCGAGCGGGATGATCTCCTTCTCGGTGAACTCGCGCGCTGTCTGCGCGATCATCAAGTGCTCGTCGCTGAGATCGTCGGGTGTGA
This sequence comes from Blastocatellia bacterium, assembly GCA_963737945.1. Classification (GTDB taxonomy): domain Bacteria; phylum Acidobacteriota; class Blastocatellia; order UBA7656; family UBA7656; genus Onstottus_A. The sequence goes on from CAVTUR010000008.1 coordinate 319,523, forward strand.
ATACGTCCGAGGCGTCGTGGTCTTCGAGAATGAAGCTCCCACCTTTGATCACTTTCTTTGTTTCTACCGCGCTTGTCATAACGTTGGTCTCCTTGGCACAAGAACATGGAATTCAGGCTTTAGCCTGGTTGTGCATCGAATCGCGTTCTAAAGCCAGGCCGAAGCCTGAACTCCATGCGCCTTAGCGTTGTTCTTAAAATAGCCTTCCATTTCACATCAATTCATAGATGCCGGCAGCGCCCATACCGCCTCCGACACACATCGTCACCATCCCGTAGCGAGCGTTCCGTCGCTGCATCTCGTGCAGAATCGTAGCCGTAAGCTTCGCTCCGGTGCAGCCGAGCGGATGGCCCATCGCAACCGCGCCTCCGTTCACGTTCAACTTGTCCTGGTTGATGCCCAGCTCTTTCACAACCGAGAGAGCTTGAGCCGCGAATGCTTCGTTCAACTCGATCAAGTCGATTTGATCAAGTGTCAGGCCCGCGATCTTTAGCGCTTTGGGTATCGCAGCCACTGGCCCGATCCCCATGTAGTCCGGATCAACGCCGGCAGTCGCGTACGAGATCAAGCGTGCAATCGGCGTGGCTCCGATTTCACGAGCCCGGTCGGCTGACATCACCACCGCGGCTGCCGCTCCGTCCGACATCTGCGACGAGTTGCCCGCAGTCACCGTGCCCCGGCATGAAACGCGGGTCTGAGTTTTCCGAGCGCCTCGATCGAAGTGTCCGCACGCGGGCCTTCATCAGTGTCAAAGGTTGTTTCCTTTACGACTCGCTTTCCCTTACCGTCGAGCCCGACGGTTCTCACGGTCAGCGGCACGACTTCATCTTTGAACTTGCCCCCGTGGATCGCGGCTATTGCCTTCTGATGACTGCGATACGAGAATTCGTCCGCCTCCTCGCGCGAGATCGAATACTTTCGCGCAAGGTTCTCGGCGGTGAGCCCCATGTTCAGATAGAAATCGGGGTGGTTCTCAACAAGTGTCGGATTGGGGACGATCTTGTGACCGCCCATCGGAATCAAGCTCATTGATTCAGTCCCGCCGGCGACAATGCAATCGGCCCAGCCGGCCATTATGCGCTCTGCGGCAAATGCGATCGCCTGAAGCCCGGATGAGCAGAAGCGATTGATCGTCACCGCTGACGCTTCTTTGGGAATGCCTGCGAGCCATGAAGCCTGGCGAGCCACGTTCATCCCCTGCTCTGCTTCAGGCATCGCGCACCCGAGGATGACATCTTCAATCATCGCGGGTTCGAGACCCAGGAGTGCGCTCGACGGCCGCTTTTATGACGGTTCCGGCCATGTCGTCGGGCCTGGTGTCTTTGAGTGTGCCGCGCGGCGCCTTGCCGACCGCGGTTCGTAAAGATGTAACTATCACTGCTTCTTTCATGGTTTTCTCCATCGTGAATCCTCAAACCCGTTCATTCGCCTCGAGGGACCCGCGTTCCTGCCACACCTTGCAGGCGCGAGCTCAATACCGTTTTCACGACTGTCATCTTAGCAGAACCGCTCTTCGCTTTTACAGCCTCGCTTGGATGAAGCAGGAAAGGCGCGGTAATAGGCAAAGCCCGTCTCACGACTCCATAGCCGACCGTGCGCTGACCCTCGCGTATCAAGAAGGGCTTACCCGGCCAAAGCCACCTTCGTGGAGTTCAGGGCTGAGCAATAAACATATGCTCTCGCAGCCTCACCCGGCTTAACTTCGCTCTGATCCTGGAGACAGAATCGCTATTCTCCATTTTGGTCTCGCGCCTTCATCACATCAGCCTCAAGGAACAAGTTGTCCATATCCGCTAGCGGCCAGAAAGAATATCGTCCAAACAGGCCACTGATGTGTCGCCTAACCAGCTCGCGATCAACCAACCCTTCTTCTCTGAGTAACCAGAGCAGATCGATTTGATCCTTACCTCGCCCAGCCAAGTACTTCAGGATGACCATCCACTCAGTCGTTATGATCGGCAGTCCATCTTCCGTTGACGTAGCTCCGGCCAACGCCGCCTCGTACACTTCCTTCCTGTCGTCGGCTCGAATGATCCAATCAACCTCTATGTCCTTCTCACCTGACTTTAGTTGATAGGCTTCGCCACCCATATGCAACTTCCTGCTCGCTGCCAGCGGCAATCTCTCCGCAGCGATGAAGTCCACATCGACTGTCGCCCGCGTGAAGCCGTACACATGCATCGCAAGACCGCCGCACAAGGCGCAGTCTATCTTATTCTCTTGGGCCTTCTTGACCACCTTGCTTGCGACATCCAAACCTTCTTCGGTCGAGATAGACTGCTTTGCCGCGGATGCTTTGTACTGCTTGTGTTTGACCATAGCGGTTGTCCTGCCGATTCTTAGTTCCTCAGCGGTTTGCCGGTCTTCAACATATGCTGAATACGCTCTTGAGTCTTCTTCTCGCCGCACAAAGACACAAAAGCCTCGCGCTCGAGATCCAGCAAGTACTGCTCAGACACGAGTGTCTTATGCGATAGATCACCGCCGGTGATGATGTACGCGAGCTTCTTCGCTACATGGGCGTCGTACTCGCTGATGAATCCGCCCCTTACCATCATGTGGACTGCAAGCTTGATCGTAGCAAGCGCCGATTCACCCAGCACCGGAATATCCGTCCGCTGATGCGGCTGCGTGTAACCCTCTCGCACCATCGCCAGGGCCGTTTGCTTTGCATCTTCGATCAACCGATCTCGGTTCATCGTGATCGGATCGGTGTCGCGCAGGAAGCCCAGCTCGCGCGCCTCGACCGCAGACGTCGACACGCGAGCCATCGCAATTGTCTCAGAGACTTTTCTGATTCTTGGAAACAAGTCTTCGTCGGGCGTCGCTCCTTCGACCGCGCGCAAGACCAGCTCTTTAACGCCGCCGCCCCCCGGTATCAAACCGACTCCGACTTCTACCAGACCGATGTAGGTTTCGGCCGCGACGCGAGCCTTATCGCCGTGTACCGTGATCTCACACCCACCGCCGAGTGCCATTCCCTGCGGCGCAACCACGACCGGCTTCGACGAATAGCGAAGGTTCATATTCGCATTCTGAAACTGGCGCACCGACATCCCGATCTCGTCCCATTCACCTTCCTGGATACCGAGCAACAACAACATGATGTTTGCGCCGACCGAGAAGTTCTCCGCCTGGTTGCCGATCACCAATGCTTCATGATTCTCGCCAACCTCCTTCACCGAATAGTTCATCATCGAGATGGTGTCGGCGCCGATCGCGTTCATCTTCGAATGAAACTCGAGACAGGCAACGCCGTCGCCTATATCGATTAGCGAAGCCGATGCGTTCTTCTTGATGACTTTGCTTTGCTCTTGAAGCGACTTCAGGATCAGAACGCCCGGGCTCGCCGGAACTTCTTTGTAGTCCGCCGAAGCGAAGTCAAAATAGAAGGTTCGTCCCTCGCGACGCTCGTAGAAGCTGTTCTTGCCTGAATCGAGCAGTTTCTGAACCAGCGTCGGTATTTCGAGCCCGTCCTCGCGCATCCGGGCGACCGACTTCTCCACTCCGATCACGTCCCACAGCTCGAAGGTGCCGAACTCATGGTTGAAGCCCCACTTCACGGCGTTGTCGATATTCACGATGTCATCGGCGATTTCAGGAATTCGATTGGCCGCATAAATGAGATTTGCGCTGACGGTCTTCCACAAGAACTCGCCAACACGATCCTTGCCGTAGACGAGGGTACGAATCCGGCTGGCTGTGTCGTCATTCGCCCTCGCCGCATCAATCGACGGGAAGCGAACCTTCTGAGCCGGCTTGTACTCCATCGTGTTGTAGTCGAGTACTGCGTACTCGGGCTTACCGCCTTCGCCTTTCTGCTTCTTGTAGAAACCCTGACCGGCTTTGTTGCCGGTCCAACCGCGCTTAACCATGTCGCGCATGAAATCGGGCGGTACCAGCGCGTCGCGTCTCTCGTCATTTGGCACCGCGGGATAGAGATTCTCTGCGACATAAAGCGCGGTATCCAACCCGACGATGTCGGTGGTCCTGAACGAAGCCGACTTGGGCCGCCCGATGATCGGCCCGGTAATCGCGTCGACCTCCTCAATAGAGTAACCGCCGTCTACCATTACCCGGACCGCGTTGAGTGAACTGAAGGTAGCAATCCGATTCGCAATAAAGTTTGGCGTATCCTTGGCGAATACGATCCCCTTGCCAAGCCTTCGATCACAGAAGTCCGCGATAATACTCACGACTTCAGGGAGAGTGTCGGCGGTGGGTATTACCTCGAGGAGCTTCAGATAACGAGGCGGATTGAAGAAATGCGTTCCAAGAAAATGCTTGCGAAACCCGTCGGACATACCCTCGGCCATAGCTTTAATAGGAATGCCGGAAGTGTTGGAACTAATAATCGTCGCGGGTTTACGAAAGGCTTCAATACGAGCAAACAGATCCCGTTTGATATCGAGCTTCTCAACGATTGCTTCGACAATCCAATCGACTCCGGACACCTTCTCCAGGTCGTCGTCAAGGTTCCCGGTCGTTATCAGACCGGCCAGCTTCGATGAAAAGAAGGCCGCGGGCTTGATCTTCTTCGCGGCATCCAGCCCGGCGTTGACTATGCGATTCCTTACCTGCTTGCTCTCAAGCGTAAGCCCGCGTGCTTCTTCCTGCTTGGTCAGCTCCTTTGGCGCGATATCAAGAAGCAGGACATCGAGTCCTGCGTTCGCGCAGTGAGCGGCGATCTGTGCGCCCATCGTCCCTGATCCAAGGACCGCGACTCTATTGATGCTGTGACTCACAATCTGTCTCCTTATGATTACTTCTGAACAACCAGACGCGGCCGCGTTCTTATTGCGACGGCTCAAACTGCAGCCACGCTCGGCATTGCTTCTTCATACAATTGGTCAATCACACTCGCGTACTTTTTCTCAATCACGCTGCGGCGAGGCTTCAGGGTCGGCGTCAACTCCCCGGACTCTGTCGTGAACTCGTGCTCGAGCAGCGCCACTTTTTTCACTTTCTCAAACCTCGCAAGGTCATCTGTGTATTTGTCGATCTGTCGCTTTATCAGATCAACTATTCGCGGATTCGCCAGCAGGTCGCCATCGTCCTTGTACTGGATCCCTTTGATCTGAGCATAGCCGCGGAGCAGCTCCATATTTGGCACTATCAACGCCGAGGCAAACTTGCGCGCGTTTCCGACCACCACCACCTGCGAAACGAAGCGGCTCGACTTAATGAGACTCTCGAGCTTTTGCGGCGCGATGTATTTTCCTCCGCTGGTCTTGATCAGGTCTTTCTTGCGATCGGTGATGACAAGAAAATCGTCTGCGTCGATGTGCCCGATGTCTCCGGTGCGAAACCACCCGTCGGAGGTGAAGGCTTCTTCATTCTCCGCGGGCCGGTTGTAATAACCCTTCATCACCGTGTCACCTTTGACCAGGATCTCCCCGTCGTTCGCGATGCGCACGCGGACCCCTTCGATGATTGGACCCACCGTGCCGATTCGATTCCGCGTTTCGGTGTTGCAGGAGACCGAGGGTGATGTCTCGGTTAACCCGTAGCCTTGAAGGATCGGTAGACCCGCCGCGAGAAACAGATAGCCGATTTCGGGAGCGAGGGGTGCGCCGCCTGAAATGAAAATCCTCATTTTCCCGCCGACCGCTTCCCGCCACTTCTTGAAAACCAGGGCATCCGCGATCCTGTGCTGCAAGCCGAGCAGCGGCCCTATTCGATCGCGCCTATCTGTTTTCACCGCCCATCGCTTGCCGACTTCAAGAGCCCACAAGAAAATCTGCCGCTTTGGGAATCCGGCAGCCAGACCGCGCTCGACGATTCTCGCGTAGATCTTCTCGAACATTCGCGGCACGCTGGTCATGGCCGTCGGCCGGACTTCAACGAGATTTCTCGCGACCGCCTCAACGCTCTCCGCATATGCGACCGTCGCGCCTATGTATGCATACAGGTACCAAACGGCGCGCTCGAATATGTGTGTGAAGGGCAAGTAGGTCAACGCCAGTTCGCGTTTGTGTCCCAGTTCGAGCCAGCGAGCGCTGTTCAAGACGTTTGCGGTCAGGTTCTTGTGGGTCAACATCACGCCTTTTGGATCGCCGGTTGAGCCGGATGTGTAGAGGATCGTCGCGAGGTCTTCGGACGTAGCGACTCGCCACAGGCGCTCATAGAGACCGGGCTGTTCACTTGAGAGAGCGCGTCCCTTGCCGGCCAAATCGTCAACGGCAACATCTGTCCTCGAGATTTCTCCAAGCGAGATGACAAACTCGAGCGCGGGTAATCGAGACTTGATCGCAATGGCATCTTCAGCGAAGGTAGGAGAAACGAAAATCGCTCTGGCGGCCGAATCCGCCAGGATGTACTCGACCTGTGAGCGCGACTGGGTAGCGTAAATCGGAACATCGACGCCGCCTATCGCCAGGGCCGCAAGATCGGCAATGTTCCACTCGGGACGATTTTCAGACCAGATCGCGACTCGATCTCCAGCCGTGATGCCCAGGTCGTGCAGCCCCAATGCGAGTTCTCTCACCCGCTGGCCGACGTCCCCAAACGAGAGCGAGCGCCATGCCCCTCCAGCTTTGAAGCGCAGGAACTCAGACTCGCGGTACCGATCAACCGCCGAGTTGAATAGCTCGTTTAGTGTATTGGGATCCGTTCCCATCCTCGCTCCGATCGCCTAGCTGGTTTTGCGCTGCTTGCTCGGTTGCCTGTTCCCAATGCCGTTCAAGAACACGTCAAGCACCGGCTGAGCAGTCGAAATGAGGCTGTAGCGCTTGTGGCTCAGCACCCAGTTGGTGGCCATCTCATCCAGAGCACCGAACAACACCTTTGCGACGACCTTTGTGTTTAGACCTTTGCGAAACACCCCGTTTCGTTGACCCTCTTCGACGACTTCGCGGATGAGTTCGAGGTATTCGGTGACCTTGGTGGCCGAGAATTGCTCCATGAATTTAGTTGACGAGCGGAGCTCAACCTGAAACACGACGGCGAGGTTTCGATCGCGGCCAAGCCCTTCGAGGTGGGCGTGAACTATACGGCTCAGTTTCTCGATGGGGTCGTGAATCTCTGCAAGTCTCGCTCTTCCGGCGGCAAGCGCATCATCCATGTACTGGTTGAAAATTGAAGCGAGGATGTCGTCCTTATTTTTGAAGTATAGGTAAACGGTCCCGTCGGCGACACCGGCCTCGCGCGCGACATCGGCAACTTTGGAGTTAAAGAAGCCGCTCCCGGCGAATACTTTTATGGCCGCGCGCAGAATCGCTTCGTATTTTCCGTTGGCCTTTTTTGGCGGGGGTGATGCTCGTCTGACAGTTGCCATCGAATGATCTCGAAAAATGAATGATGCTTCATTCATCTTTTACGCCATAACCACCAGCCAGTGCAAGCAAAAAACTTCTACGCTGCGAAAAAAACATCCGTACGTCGCCGCGACTCAAAAGCATCGCCAACCCAACAGCCTCCCATACATCACGCGATGCCAGTCCATACGAGCACGCAAAACCTCACACCCGGCAACTCGTCACTTCTTGATTCCCCCCACTCATTTGCTATTATCATTCCGAAAATGGAGGAACTCGAAAAAGAGGTCAAGAAGCAGCTCAGAAAACACTTGAAGGGTGTCGGCGGGCCGACAATTGAGAATCTGGTTAAGCGGCTCGGCGCCTTGCCCTATGAACGAGTCCTGCTTACCACCGATATCGGGATCATGCTGGCCGGCGCGAATCTCAAGGCTGGCGTCGAAATGCTTAAGGCAGCACCCGAGGTCTCGCGGTTGATCGACGCCGCCGACATCCGAGTGTGGGGCGAGGTGGGCAAGCGGCTCTCGGCTACCAGCACCGACGCAGCGGCCGGTTTCTTCCAATCCAGTGCCGCGGTGCTTGGAATGATTCCTGAGGACATGCGATCACCAGTGCTCCGGCTGGTCAACAAGCAAGCTGCCCTGTCAGCAAACACCGCTATCGAGTGCTTCAGATCCGCGCCGACGGTTATCAGTTCCATAAAAGACCACGACGATGTTGCCCAGATTCTTACCATTTGTCTCGAACTGGCCCGCCATTCCGTAAAACACAGCAACGATCTGTTCTTGACCGCACCTCAAGTAATTACTCAGATCGAATCGCACTCCGATGCGCAACATAGCAAACTTATCAAGCGCGCGCTTACACTCACGTCCTCATTCGCCTTTAGATCGGGAGGCACAGCCGCGGAGTTTTTCGCCGAGCTTCCATCGGTCATAATCGGCGCCGAGCCCGCTTCAGTCGAAAGGCTTTTCGATATTACGGAATCCTATCTGGACCGCTCCGGAGGCGTTGCCCTCCAATACTTCAAGGCTGCGAGCCGGGTCCTTACAATCGCAGGCAAAGACTCCTTCGAACGATGGACCGGGCTTGCCAGACGCGTCGCGCTACAGGGGAACGCCGCAAGCTATCACTTCATGAAGCAAAGCCCCCATATCGTGGCTGAGCTTGCCGCAAGCCTGAGTGTTCAGCGACGATCGCAGGTGGTATCAGCGGTTCTGGAGGTCGTCGAAGAAATTGCAGAGCGAAAGCACTATTGCCGCGGTCGAGTGCTTTAAGGCCAGCCCGGTCGCCCTCCGCGCCGCGTCGCTCGGTCAGTTTCGAGACTGGGCGCAGCGTGGCCTCGAGAAGGCCACCGAGAACTCTCGCCGCATTCAGGCGTATTACTCGCTCGAATCAAAGGCGAGCCAGGATGCGTTATTCAAGATCGAGGGCGGACTTACGCTTGATTCGGTCGCTCATACCCTAAGACTCTACGTTGAAGGTTTAACTGGACGTTCACTACATGTCGCCTCCCTTGGTTCGATCCCCGACGAAGCCAGGATCGGCGATGGTACAACCATCTATCTGCCCTCGATCGTAGCCGAGTTTGAAGACGAGCCGGAGAACTTCAGACTGTTTAAGGTACTAGCGGCGCACGGTGCCGGTCAGATCGAATTCCTCACGTTCGTTCGAGACTCACCAGAGACGATTGCTGCCGTCGCGGAAATACGCGCAGCCTTTCAACGGCTGAGCGGTGATCGCAAGGGCGGAGCACCTCTTTCGCTCGCGCCCCCAACGGAGGGCCTCGATTTTGTTTGCGCGCTCGCCGAGTTTCCCAGCCCCGACCTCGCGACCCGGCTTTTCACCACTATCGAGAACGGCAGAATAGACTTTTTGCTTCGTACCGCCTATCGCGGAATAAGGCGCGACCTTGATTTTGTCCGCGCCCGTCTTATTGAACGCCGACCAGCCCTCGAAGACATCCCCGCCGAGCTCCTACCCTTCGAGCTGCTCTTTCAAGTCGCGATCTGCGGAGGTGCAAGCCCCGAATCGCGCCGCTCTCATCCTACGGTAATTAGAGAACTCGATAGGATTTTTGCAGACTATGTCTTCCGCGAAAACGCCACCGTTGGCGATTCGTTGATGGCTACACGTCATGTCTACGAATTCTTTGTTGAGCAGCCGAGCCAGTCTGATGCTCAGAGCGACCAAACCGCGGACACCAATCAGGGGAGCGATTCCGGGGATGGTTCATCGCCAGCAGAACTCGATAATGAACAAGACGGCCAGACTCGTCAGATCCACGTTAGAGACGACCTATTCAGCTCCTGGAACAGCAGGCAGCAACAGGAGATCAACCCCGACCAGGATCTTTTCAATCGTCTCCCAGGACCTGAGAGTCCGGAGCAGGACCTCGAAAAGGGCGACCGGGCATTCTACTACGATGAGTGGGATCGGGAGCTTGCCGACTACCGCACCCGCTGGTGCAGGATCATCGAGCGCGGGGGTTCTCGCGGCTCACGCAGTTTTGTCGAACTCGTTCGCAGCCGCTACGCCGGTGTGATCTCATCTATTCGCTATCAGTTCCAACTGATGCGACCGGAGAACCTAAAACGAATCCGCGGAGAGATCGATGGTGAGGACTACGATCTACAGGCAGTCATCGACTATGCTCTCGACAAACGCAGCACCGGTTTGATCGACGACCGCCTTTACACCCGCAAACTCCGACGCGAGCGCGATGTCGCGGTGTCGTTCCTCCTTGACATGTCCAGCTCGACAGCGCGAACAATCAGTCGATACCCGAATCATCCTTATACTCAGCCGGGACAGCGGATCATCGACATCGAAAAAGAAGGTCTGGTTCTTATGAGCGAAGCGCTCGAGGCGGTCGGTGACGCTTACTCGATCCAGGGCTTTACCAGCGAAGGCCGCCGCAACGTGAAGTTCTACCTGATCAAGGATTTTTCTGAACACTACTCGGCGGAGGTGGAACGGCGCATCGGAGGGATCTCTTATCAGAACAACACACGGCTCGGCGCTGCGATCCGTCACGCGACAACCAGATTGGCACGGCAGGATGCACGCACCAAACTAATGATCGTCCTCTCGGATGGTCGACCTTACGATCACGACTACGGCGACAGCCGATATGCTCGCGAGGATACGAGAATGGCATTGCGACAGGCCCGCGTCGACGGGATAACGCCGTTTTGCATCACGATCGATCGCGAATCCGAAGACCAACTGCGTGACATGTACGGCGAGGTGGGATACACGATTATCGACGATGTGCTCAGCTTGCCTGAGAGATTGCCCGCGATTTACAGCAGACTTACAACCTAATCCCCTATTCGAGATGACAGGGAAACCACGGACTATTATTCAGGTGCTTTATTAGGATTAGTATCCTAAAAGCTACCATCGTTAATGTTGTTGCTATTCATATCGAAGAGCTTCGATGGGATCGAGACGTGCCGCCTTTCTGGCAGGCCACACTCCGAAGATCAATCCAATCGCGATCGAGACTGTCAACCCGGCGATCACTGCCCAAAGCGGAATTGATGCAGGGAGAGACGGGAAGATAAGAATAACTATCTGACTCACGCCAACCGCGAGAAGAACGCCCAATACTCCCCCGAGAAAGGTCAATGTCATCGCCTCGAACAGGAACTGAGTGGTGATATCACGGCGTCTGGCACCGATGGCTTTTCGCACCCCGATCTCTGCAGTGCGTTCCGTGACGCTGACCAGCATGATGTTCATAACGCCGATGCCGCCAACCAGAAGACCCACACTCGAGAGCGCTATAGCGACGAGTCCGACCATTGCCGTGATGCTATCGAATTGCTCGATGAAACGATCGGCGGTTTGGAGATCAAAGTTGTTCTTTTCGGCGTACGGGACAGATCTCTGTCGGCGGAGGATATCCTCGACCTGGTCGAGCGCCTGTTTGAGTTGGCCAGATCGCGCGCGAATGACCAGCGACATCCACTCGCTTCTCGGAGAAACCTTGCGCATAGTCCGGTATGGAATCAGAACGGAATTCTCCTGCGTTTCGCCCAACACACCTCCCTTCCTCGGTTCCAGGACGCCGATGATCTCATAGGGCTTCCCGTTCATCATCACTTCTTTGCCGACGATGCTGTCGCTGCCTTGTGTGAACAACGCTTCGGCGGCCCCCTGCCCGATTACCATCACCTCTCGCCGATGCTGATCATCGATCTCCGAAATGAATCGGCCGGCCTGCAGCGACATATTCGTCACTGCGCCGTAATTTGCGGACACGCCTTCCAGGTTCGCCTGCTTGTAGGTCTGACCTCCATAGGTAATAGACCTATCGAAGGTCCACTCGATGTACCCATCATTTGCGACGTCTTCAACCGCGGACGCGTATGCCTTGATCGCTTCCCCGTCTTCAGCCCGGAGCGGTTTGCGGGTCCTCTCGGAACGATCACGAGGACCAAATGATATGCCGGATGAAAGATGAAAGGCGTAGATGTTATTGGTTCCGTATTCCTCGACAAAACTGACGATATTGGCGCGGAGACCGGTGAGAATCGACGCGATGGCGATTACCGTTGTTACGCCGATGACAATACCCAGGACCGTCAGAAAGCTGCGAAACTTGTGTGCGCGGATGTTGTCCAGCGCCATCGATAGAGTTTCGCTTGCAACCAGGGTTTTCAGCTTCACCGATGTACCTCTTAGTTCTTACCCAGAGCGATGATCGGATCAAGCCTCGCGGCTTTCATCGCCGGGTAGATTCCAAACAGCATGCCGATGATGCTGGATACCCCGACCGATAGAAGTACATATGTAAGCGTAATGGCCATAGGCACGGGTGTCGTCGCTCTGATTACCGAGGAAACACCGGCGGCGAGCAATAACCCCAGAACACCGCCAAGCGCACACAGCACGGAAGACTCGATCAGAAACTGGACAAGAATGTGTTTGCGTTTTGCGCCGACAGCCTTGCGCAACCCGATCTCGAACGTCCGCTCGGTCACGCTAACCAGCATTATGTTCATCACCACGATCCCGCCCACCAGGAGTGAGATAAACGTTATGGGAATAACCGCCACCGTTATGGCGCCGGTTATTTTGTCGATCTGGTTGTTCGCCTGCTCCGTGTTTACGACGCCGAAATCGTCTTCCTCTTGTCCCTTTAGCTTGTGCCGGTTCCTCATCGCGACGTGGGCCTGCTCAATAGTAGGTTCGAAGGTCTCGCGGTTGTGAGCTTTGCCGTGCAGGCTGAGACTCTGCTGCCGACCGAATATCCGTCCGAATGTTGTGAGCGGAATGTACACGTTGTTGTCCAGCGACTGGCCAAAAATTGTTCCGCGCTTCTCTTCGACCCCGACTATCGTCATCGGCAGCCCTTTTATGCTCAGCGTTCGGCCGATAGGATCGAGGCCGGTATAGAATTTATCTCTGACGTCCATCCCGATGACGCAAACCAGCGAAGAATGCTCGACCTCGTGGTCCATCAGGAACCTGCCCTCGCTGATGGTCTTGTCTTCGATATCGGCAAAATTGGATGTCACCCCGGCTATCTGGGTCCCAAACAGGTCCTGGCCATCATGGTTCAGATCTATGCGCGCGCCGGCTTCCGCTCCAACCTCACTGCACGACGTGCACTTGTTGATCAGCCAGTCGAGGTCATTCCAATCGAGCTTCTTATTGCGCTTCATCATCTTCTCCCATTCTTCTTCGGTCATGTTTCCGACATGGGCAATGCGCGCAATCATGAAGTGGTTCGCTCCGAGAACCTTTGAAATAGTCTCAACCATGTAGGTGTTTAGGCCCTCGATTGAGGCGCCCACGACCACTACCGACGCAACCCCGATAATTATTCCGATCAGGGTTAGAAAGGCCCGGAGTTTGTGCGAGAAGATAGACTGCAGAGCGATCTTTGCGGCATCAAGATAGAATGAGAATACTGGTCGCATAATAGGCTAGACTCTTTTCAAACCAGCGGACTCAAATCGCTGACCGTTCAACACCCCGCCACACCGGACAACAATAACACACACGCAGAGTACTACTATGAATATCGAAGCCGCCCCTGAAGTGAAACGCCACAACCGAGCACTTCTTAACAGCCTCAAGCATAACCTTAACAGAGAGGAGCATACGGGAGCCTCCGGAATCTAGACAGGATATAGACGATTTCTCGACACGCAGATAGGTCGGTTCACCTTTGTTTACTGCGACTGCGCTGGGGCGGGCTGCCCTGCCGGTTGGCAGCGGGCTACACCGTATCTTGTGGTCCGACCTCTTCGTCGGGAGGGTTTACAATATATTGAGGCCTGTTGTCGGAAAGGCACTAGTTGCACAAATTCTGTGCAAATGGAAAAAAACTTTTGATTGGCGAATCTTGACAGCTTCCTTGCACCGCGCGCACAATGACGCACCCTTGCGTTTTTCTCGGGACTAAGAAACCGATTGAACCCTGCGATGACGAAGCGGGCTCGGCCTGGAAGGCTGAAAATAGCCCACAAGGACGGAGGTTCCAAATGGTCTCAGATGACAGTGAAGCGATCAGGTCCGAGCTCATAACCTTTGCCGATCTCGAGAGAGGCGACGGTGCCAAGATCAAAGTAATCGGTGTCGGCGGGGCCGGAGGCAACGCGGTCAACCGGCTGATCGAGGATGGTCTGGAAGGCGTCGAGTTCCTGGTAGCAAACACCGATCTTCAGGCACTCAAAGACTCTCAGGCTTCAGTCAAGATCCAGCTCGGTGAAGAGATTGCCCGCGGGCTTGGCGCGGGGGGCAATCCCGAGATCGGAAAACAGGCAGCGCTTGAGGACACCGACAAGCTGGTTGACGCGCTAGACGGTGCGGACATGGTGTTTGTGACGGCTGGACTGGGTGGGGGAACGGGCACCGGTGCCGCGCCGATTATCGGGAGCCTGGCGACGGAGATGGGTGCGCTGACAATCGCCGTTGTTACCAAGCCCTTTGGTTTTGAAGGGCATCGCCGGGCGACCCAGGCAGACCAGGGCCTCGATGAACTGCGCGGCTGCGTCGATAGTGTCATAACAATCCCCAACGAACGCCTGCTGAGGTCCATCACAAAGGCAATTCCCTTCACCGATGCGTTCGGTCTCGCCGACGGCGTCTTGCGCCAGGCGGTTCGAGGAATTTCCGACATTGTCACTCTCCCTGGTCTAATCAACGTAGACTTCGCCGATGTCAGAACAATAATGGAAGGCAGGGGCGTGGCGCTGATGGGGACCGGGCAGGCGTGTGGCGAGAACCGTGCGATGGAAGCGGTCCAAAGAGCAATATCGAGCCCTTTGCTCGAGGAGGCTTCGATACAGGGGGCCAAGGCTCTACTGGTGAATGTGACGGGCAGCCCGGACGTCACCTTGTATGAAATCAGCGAGGCCATGAATTTGATTCACGACGCGGCGGATCCTGAAGCGCACATCATTTTCGGCGCGGTTATTGATGTACGGCTAAACGGAGCGCTAAAGATTACCGTGATCGCGACGAATTTTGCCTCTGGCGCCGCCTCATCTGAATCGGCTCACAACGGGGCGATGCTCCGTGCAACCGGGACGACCGCCGCGAAGCCCGGTCCTGAACGCTCTGACGGTCAACTCGACTTCGATAGGCCGGCGTTCATGCGGAAGTCAGTAAATTAGTAACCAACGATTTTCAGTTCCGTCTCTGATGCAACGCGGCGGCCTATCACTTGACCGATTTCGTGCGCGGATCAGGAAACACGCACCGGTGGAAGAGCCGCCACGCCGCAAAGAGCGCTCGAGACGTCCAATCCTGCAATTCTCAGTTCGTCCTCGCAATCGTCACTTGGGGCTACCCGCGTCAGGAAATCATTTCGCCGGTGAGTTTTTCCGCCAACTCGTGTGTAGTATTATTTGTCTGCAGATAGTGGAGATGAGACATACCCAGGGATCGAGGGCGTATAACTAATGTTTCTGAGAGCTAGACTGAGACTGGGACTGATAACTATTCTTCTTGTCCTTTCAATGATGGCAAGCGCCGCAACCGATCAACTAAACCCGCACCATTCCGGGGTCGACCCTTCCTACGTTAGAGCGATCAAAAAGTGGCGAGCCGAACGGCTCGAGGAGATCAACGGCGAAGACGGCTGGACCACGCTTGTTGGACTGTTCTGGCTCAAAGAAGGGGAAAACAGCTTTGGCGGTGACCCATCCAACGACATTGTTCTTCCGCGAACCAGATCGCCAAAGTCTTGCGGCTCACTGAGGCTCGACCAGGGGATCGTATCGCTGGAGGCCAAACCCGAAGCTGGCATTACCATAGAGGGTCAGCCCGCGAACGCTCGAGTGCTTCAGTCCGACGCCGATGGCAAACCGACGGTACTAATGATCAGTTCTCTCAAGCTGTTTATCATCAAGCGTGGCGAAAGGCTCGGCTTGCGAGTTAAAGACAAGCATCATCCAGCGCGTTCCAACTTTAGAGGACTCAGCTACTTCCCAATCAGCCCGAACCTTAGACTCGAGGCGAAGTTCGAACCCTACGACCCGCCTAAGATCATTCCGATAGCGAACGTGCTCGGGATGATTGACAACATGACATCACCAGGATCGTTGATATTCTCGGTAAACGGAAAGACCTGTCGGCTCGATCCGGTGTTTGAGAAAGGTTCGACGGAGTTGTTTATAGTATTCGCCGACAAGACGACCGGAAAAGAGACCTATGGCGCTGGGCGTTACCTCTACGTCGATCCGCCTGGCGCGGACGGGAAAGTAGTGGTGGATTTCAACAAGGCTCACAATCCGTCGTGCGCGTTTACAAAGTTCGCGACCTGTCCCCTTCCCCCGCCTCAGAATCGCCTCGCGATTCGCGTTGAGGCGGGCGAGAAAAAATACGCTGGCGCCGGCGGACATTGAGGAGCTTGCGCGAATCGCCCGAGGAAGAATCCCATGAACTCGTTTGAATACCTTTTGGTCGAGGCAAATGCGCCCATCGCGATTGTCACGATGAACCGTCCGGAACGCCGCAACGCTCTCTCGCTGGCGTTGATGGAAGAGCTTATCAAATGCCTTCGTGAGCTGAGCCAGAATCCGGAGATCCGAGCGATCATCCTTGCCGCAAACGGGCCTGCGTTCTCGGCAGGCCATGACTCGAGCGAATTGATGGATCGCCAAGTTGGTGACTATCGGCACGTATTCGATGTGTGCACGGAGCTGATGACCCTCATTCAGGCCATCCCCCAACCGGTAATCGCCGAAGTCCAGGGGATCGCAACGGCGGCTGGCTGTCAGTTGGTCGCGACTTGTGATCTCGCGATCGTATCGGAGGGGAGTCGATTCGCTACACCCGGCGTACGGATCGGTTTGTTTTGCACCACGCCTATGGTTGCACTAACCCGTGCGATCGGTCGCAAACGAGCTCTCGAGATGCTGTTGACTGGAACGGCTATCGACGCCAATACCGCAAGGGAGTACGGTCTTGTGAACCGCGTAGTCCCGACCGCACGGCTGCGCGACGAGAGTTATGCGCTGGCACGGCAGATCGCCGATGCCAGTCCTCTAACAGTGTCGATCGGCAAACAAGCTTTCTACGCGCAGATAGATCTGGATCAGCCAAAGGCCTATGCCTACGCCAAAGAAGTGATGAGTTTGAACGCGCAGGCTGAAGATGCTCAGGAAGGAATGGGAGCATTTCTTGATAAGCGCGTGCCGCGTTGGCGTGGGCGGTAACGTCTGAGCTAAACTGTGCTTCGCTCACACAGGAAACCCTCCGTGATGATTCTGGAAGCCCCGGAATCACTTTGGGGTGATCGGTGGATATGAGCAAATGCCCTCACCAGCCGATTGCACCGATGCCGATCAAGTTTAGGCGGTAATACCAGAAAGGTGATCTCTATCACTAACCCCATGTCCCATTCCAAAAACCACGACAAGGATCCTGACTTACTCCATCGTGTGTTTGAAAGAACCGCAAATCGGTGGCCGGAGCGGACTGCCGTTGATGTGCCACCAGGAATCGGTCGCCCTGAGCGGCGACTGATCACCTATCGAGAGCTCCAATGCGCGTCTGACACCCTGGCTCGTTTCCTCGGCGCCTTCGCAACCGGAGAATGCGTAGTGGCGATTCTCCTTCCCCGACGCAGCGAACTTCTCTATACCAGCCAATTGGCGGTCCTGAAAGCTGGGGCGGCCTTCACCTGTATCGATTTCGCATTCCCAGATCAGCAAGTGCGGGACATTCTTGAAGACTCGGAGGCCGTTGCACTTTTGACTGATGCTGAAGGTTTGGTCTGGGCCTCGCGCGCAGGCTTTCTACCTGATCGAGTGTTCGATGTCGCGCACTTGATCGGTCCGGCTGGCAGCGCGATCTCGGCTCCGCCCGAACCCGAGTGGCTCTTACCGAGCAGCCTTGCCTACTTGATCTACACGTCGGGCACGACGGGCCGTCCAAAGGGGGTGATGATTGAACACGCCGGGATTTGCAACCTGGTCCGCGCGGACCTGGACGACTTCCATCTGTCTACCGACGATCGAGTCGGCCAGAATTCATCGCCCGCCTACGATTCCTCGGTGGAGGAAATTTGGTTTGCCTTCGCGGTGGGGGCAACTCTTGTCGTTATGGATGACGACACGACTAGACTCGGGCCCGATCTGGTCGGCTGGCTTCGTCGCGAACGGCTAACCGTGTTTTGCCCCCCTCCGACGCTTCTTCGATCAACTGGCTGTGTACATCCCGAGACGGCGCTGCCGGATCTTGGGTTCATCTATGTGGGCGGCGAGGCGTTACCCATCGATGTGGCCGAGCGATGGGCCCGCGGCCGCAGGCTTGAGAACGGCTATGGACCGACCGAGTGCACCGTAACCGCGCTCCACGGGCGAATCACAGGGTCAGAACCAATCACGATCGGGCGACCGGTTAGCGGTATTCAGGCTTGGATACTGGATGAGTCACTCAAACAGGTTCCTGACGGCGAGCGCGGCGAGCTCTGTCTGGGCGGCATCGGTTTGGCGCGCGGCTATCGCAACAGGCCGGAGTTGACTGAAGAAAAGTTCCCTTTGCATCCCCAGCTGGGGCGGATCTATCGGACCGGCGATCTTGCTTATCGGCAACCTGATGGGCGTTTTTTCTGTGAGGGGCGGATCGATTCGCAGGTCAAGATTCGCGGTTATCGCGTCGAGCTTGAAGCCATAGAAGCGCGTCTCGTCGAGTGCGATGGCGTGCGCGAAGCGGCGTGTCGTCTTCAGCAGAACGGGTCGCAACAGATCCTCGTGGCGTACATCGTTTCTGAGAATGGCCAAGCCCCTCTCTTCTTCGACAATCTCAAAGCCATCTTGAGCAAATCTCTGCCGGTGTACATGATTCCGAGTCGCTTTGCATTTTTGGACAGGCTTCCGACAACCGTCGGGGGAAAGCTGAACCGAAATCACCTTCCCCGTCTCGATTCTCAATGGCGAGATCAGCACAAATCGCCCACCGGGCCGCAAAATCCGATGGAGGCAAGAATAGGGGCGGCGTTCAAAGAGATTCTCCAGGTGCCTGGCGTTGTTGATGTTCACGATGATTTTTTTCACGATCTCTCAGGCGATTCGCTCAATGCGGCCGAGTTGATCTCACTGCTGCGAGACGATCCGACAACGGACTCGATAACGGTCCGAGATCTCTACGAAGCACGTTCAGTGGCGGAGCTTGCCAAACGGGCTTCCTCCTATGAGGAGGTCGACCTTCACGTCGAGCCTGCCTCGGCACCCAGGGCTCGAAATCCTCTCCCAGCGACCACCGTTCAGATCATTTGGCTTCTGATCGGTCTCGTTCTGGCATCGCTGGCGGCTTACGGGGCTGCTTTTGACGCTGTGCCCGCGTTGATGCGCGGCCTCGGCCTGATCCGGTTCCTTCTGTTGAGCCCGCTTCTATTATTCGCGGCTTTGGTGGCGTATACGCCTATCGCAGTGTTGGCAGCCGTGCTAGTCAAGAAGACTCTCATTGGTCGCTACGGTCCGCTGCGAGCGCCGGTCTGGGGGAGCTTCTACGTGCGGAACTGGATGGTGCAAACCGCCTTGCGAATTGTTCCGTGGCGGCTGTTGCAGGGAACTGTCTTTCAGCTCGCGGCGCTGCGCGCTCTTGGGGCTCGGATCGGCAACCGCGTTCACATTCACCGGGGAGTCAATCTTCAGCAAGGCGGCTGGGATCTGCTCGAGATCGGTGACGATGTGACGCTCAGCCAGGATGTCGCCGTGCGCCTTGTTGATCTCGACAATGGAAGTGTTGTTGTAGGCCCGGTCTCAATCGGGCGGGGCAGCACGCTGGACATACGAGCTGCTGTAAGTTCTAACACAGTGCTCGAACCGGATGCATTCCTTACTGCCCTGTCGTCCTTACCGAGCGGTTGCCGGATTCCTGGAGGCGAACAATGGGACGGCATACCAGCCAGGCCTGCGGGCAAGGCGCCTCTCCGCCCGCATTTACACGGCGGCAAATGGATCGTCTCACCCTTATGGCATGGCGTAGCCCTCATTCTGGCACGGTCCGCGTTGTGGATGTGTCTCGGGCTCGCGGTGGAAGTGCCGATCATTGCCCTCGCGCTGTTTTACAGAGTAGACGTCGACCGGCTGTTGAGCTGGCTGTTCAGCCCGTCGCATAGTCTTTCACTGCTAGTGGCGGCTTTTCTGATGGTCACCCTTCCCGTGCCTCTTACAGTGGCAATCGAAGCTCTAGCAGTGAGAGCGATGGGCAGGGTTAGCCCGGGCGTTGTTAGCCGCTGGAGCCTGTCCTATGTGCGCGTCTGGTTGAAAACTGAAGTCGTTCAGTCGGCGGGCCAGTGGCTGAGCGGAACCATTTTCTGGCCCATGTGGCTGAGGCTGGCCGGAATGAACGTAGGGCGTGGGTGCGAGATCAGTACGATCACCGATGTCGTTCCGGAGTTAATCGAGATTGGCGATGAGAGCTTTTTCGCCGACGGGATTTATCTTGGCGGACCCCGGGTTCATCAGGGAACGGTTACGCTGTCGCCAACACGGTTGGGGAAGAACACATTTCTGGGAAATCACTCGGTCGTGCCCTGCGGGCAGCGGTTGCCCGACAACATCCTGATCGGCGTTTGCACCGTAGCGAATGATGCGATTGATCGCGAGGGAACCGCCTGGTTTGGCCAACCGCCTTTCGAACTGCCTCGAGGAGAAGGTATCGAAGTCAATCGCGCATTGACCCACGAACCGTCCCTGATCCGGTATCTGGACCGAGTATTTTGGGAACTGCTGCGCAACGGCCTCCCGGTGGTGCCGTTGATGGTACTTCCGTTTTGGTTCAGACTGCTGGCCGCGGCGGAGACTGCGGTTTCACCCGCGATATTCCGCCTGGCTGTCGTACCCTTTGTTAGCCTTGGGTTCGCGGCCTTCTTTTGTGTCCTCGTTGTTGCACTCAAGTGGTGTTTGCTGGGAAGAGTCCGCCCGGGTATACACGCTTTCTGGTCTTGCTGGTGCAGCCGCTGGGACTTTCTATATGTAGCGTGGGGATTCTATGCGAGCCGAGCGCTCGCCGTATTGGAGGGAACCTTATTGCTCTCGTGGTATCTGAGAGCGATGGGTGTCAAGATTGGTCGCGGGGTGATACTGGGCGGCGGGTTCTCACAGGTCGTTGATCCTGACATGCTCCAGTTTGATGATGGGGCGACAGTAAGCTGTCAGTTTCAGGCTCACACTTTTGAGGATCGAGTGCTCAAGATTGACCATGTACGAATTGGGCAGCGGGCCACGGTAGGAAGCGCCGCGGTTCTGCTGTATGGTTCGGACATTGGAGCGGGGGCTTACGTGGCGCCGCACAGCGTGGTAATGAAGCATGAGAGTCTCCTGCCCGGCCGCTCCTACTCCGGTTGTCCCACCCAACCGGTCAAGGGGGCAACCTGAATGAGTCAATCGCCTCCGACTTCCAACGATCAAAGGGCGTAGGGCACTACGGGCGGAATGCTCATATGCATCGGTCACGCTGACCGAAAGAACAATAAGTAACGCTTACTATACATGCGACGCTAGTCACTCTAGCTATTGGCTGAACAGGCTCCTGTCGGCAATTGGCACATCCTTTGATCTATTCCACTTGGCATTCGGTTCATAAGGCAGTTTCGGTATGCGGTTCGAAAGCGCGCATCTGGCCGCTCGTCGCTGGAGAGATACATGCCAGAGCCATTTGTCTCGATTGCCCTCGATTCCGTAACTCGTGTACGGAGATCTCTATAGACACCACGATCAAGAGATCCGCCGTTTTGAGATAGAGAACGTGCAGCTTACCAAGCCAGAGAGCCTACGACAGGCCCGAGAGCACATCGCGGAGGGAAGACTTAGATCCGCGATGGCGATCTATCAGAAGATCGTCGATGCGGATTCGTCCGACCTCGCTGCCATCAGTATGCTCGGCGATCTCTATGTCAAGACCGGTCGGATTGACGATGCGGTGGCGCATTTCCTCCGAGTCGCCGAGAGTTTTCTCCGGAGCGGGTCCGCAATCAGCGCGGCGTACATCCTCAAGAAGGTGCTCAAGATTGATCCAGCAAACCCGGTAGCCAACATGAATCTGGGCGAGTTGCACGTTCAAGACAATAAGGCTGAGCGAGCGCACGACGCCTTTATTGAGGCAGCAGCGGGTTTCTGGCACGCGGGTGACAAGGCCGCGTCGGTAAGGCTGAACCGGCGAGCGTTGGAGGTAATGCCCTCCAGTCGCCTCGCAAAGGCTGCCCTGGCGCTCATCCGGCGTGAGCTTGAGCAACCGGTTCTGCCCGAACCAAAGAGGCAAATTACAAGCGACTTGCCGGAGATCCTTATTTCGATACCCGATGATTCAGAACCAGGGGGCGCTGCGGAGACATCACATTCCGCCGAACCTTCATCGCAACCGGGATCGCCCCCAACCCAGGACGAGGACGTTACAGTTGAGCAGATCGCCACAGCCGAATGTCTTGTCGGGTGTGGACAAGTCGATCGAGCCATCGCGCTGCTCAGGGAGAGTTTGCAAGACAGTCCGGATCACCTTCAATTGCGCGAAAAGCTAAAGGACATCTACCTGAGGTCGGCGATGATCGACAGAGCCAGCGAAGAGTGCATTAACATCGCCGCGATATTCTCAGCGCAAGGTAATGCGGGCCGCAGCGCGGACTATGTCTTGAGAGCGCGCCTTCTCCGATCTTCAATCGAGCCGATTCCTACGCTGGCAGGTTTGCAGACTGGCGGTGTTAGCGATGCCGAAGATCTCCGGCAAGCGAGCGTTGAAATGGGTTGTGACCCCGCACAACCGATAACGGTGATGTAGGCAGCCGCTGGTCACGCACGCCGGAACTGACGGCACGGGGGCAGCTCTTCCTCCAGAATCAGCGACTTCTGCCCCACCTTTCTCCGTGTTCAGATTGCAAGCCATGGCTAACGGGGCCATAAGTTCAGACTCATCACTTGATGCCTTTGCGGTTCAATTGCGCCTTGAGTGCGACGGCTACCGCCGAGTCAAATCCGTTCGACTTGCCGGGTTGCTTTTTCCGCGCAGCCGCGATGAACTCGTCGCGCAGCTTTGAGAGCCTCAGAATGTCTCCCCGCAACTTCTTGCGCTCGGTGAGTCGCTTCTCGATCTCTTTCTGCCGCGCCGCAGGCTCCATCTTTCTCAAATCATCAGGCAGATCCTCATCTTTGACGGAATCGAGCCTGACCGAGCCGTTCTCCACACTGGTGAGCAAGTCGCCCGTATACGCTTCCGCATTCACCGCTTTGTTTACGGCGCGGTCCGCTTTCGCCTCTGCGGGTGCGCAAAAAACGACAGCGCTTTCAACGTCTGCCTGCGCTCGTCCCGCTGCCGCGCGATAGCTAACACCCGCGGCGCCGGCTCCACCGCCGTAAGCCATAAAGGTTGACCCGATCTTGGTGCCTAGCTCTGACAGTTCCTTGTCGTATGGAGTCGCGATTGCCTCCACGCCGCCGTCCTGCGCAATCGCAAAGTATTGCCCTTCGCCATGCTGAGCAATCGCCTGCCAGACCGTTTCCGTATCGGGCTGGTTGCCGCATTGAATCGTATTGACGATCATTCCAGCCTTTAAGGCTTCTGCAGTCGTCGTCGCGGTGCTTGGTTCGTCTCGATAGTCTTCGTGTGGCGGGGCATCGCCAACGAGAAAGATAATCTGCGCGATTCCCTGTCTGCGCGGCGACCACCCCGCGTTGCGCACGCCATCGGCAAGTGCGCGGCGCACGTTCTCAGGCCCATCGCCTCCGCCCGCGGCGCGATAGCTCATCAGCGTCGAGTAGACCTGATCCAGATCTGTCGTAACCGGCAGGACTTTTGTGACGTAGGCATCGCCTCGATCCCGGTAGGCTACCAGCCCAACACGAACAGACGGATGGGAAGATGATTGCATCACTTCGTTGACGATGCCCCAGATCCGTTGCTTTGCTGCCTCAAGCAAGCCGCCCATCGAGCCTGTAGTGTCAAGCACAAAAACCATCTCGAGGGTAGAGTTGCCGTTTGTGTAATTCCGAACCTGATCCGATGGCGGCTGATCGTACACAGGCGGAACAGGGGCGGCCTCATGAGCAAACCATGCCTGGGCAACACCAATACCAATCCCCAGAACAAAGAGCGCAACGATCGTTCTAATTGCAATCAGTTTCATGACGGATAGACTCCCTTACGATCTCCTGATGTGCTTTTGAGGCACATGAGGAGAATGCCATGAAGGTGAGACCTTGCCCGAAACTTTCATCAGAGTTAGAAAGTTGGTTCACTGTAGCCACGTGGGGTTTCCTTACATGTGAATGCGAGCCTGCTATCGGCGATTCGGATCACCTCAATCGCATCGTTGGGTCACCAAACAATATCCACGTCCGCCGAATGTCAGGATCCACCACAGCCGACTTGGCTCGTTGTGTTGCCTCGCCCAGCGTCAGTCGACTGGACGCCTTACCAAAGCCTTTGGATTGGCCGAAAAGCAGCCGATACAACTGTTGGTTGATCATTGCCTGCTGATTTGGAAACGACATCCCGGATGAAGCCCAAACCGCGACAGCTCCGCCGTGTTCCGCTCTGATTAACGACTCCGCAAGCGAATCAGCGCCCGGATCGTGGAAGTAACCGGTCAAACAGGTCATCATCACGAAGACCGGCAAGCGATCCCAGTTGGTGAGCTTACCGGCGTCCGCCGACGTCAACAAAGCACTCCGCCACTGATTGGCGCTGCCGTGTCCCACATAGTTGATAAGCGTCTGACCTCGATCGATTGCGTCGAGCAGTTTTTCCCTTGCTGTGTCGTCATCAAGGTCGCCACGCTTGATCTCTTCGATCCTAGAGGTCGCTGGAACCAGCGGGCGCAGTTCCGTGCTTGCCTGCTCGAAATTGAATCCGTCGTTCACGTCGGAGGTCAACGTCACGGATGCGAACGACTTCGATTGCGAGTAGCGAAGGATCTTCGATACTACCGCCGCGGCCTCCTCGACGGTGCGGACTGGAAGCCGGCCGACTGCCAGCTCGGGAACTCCGTCGTCGTCAAAATCCGCGAACCAGTCATCGCTAGCTGTTTCCAGGAAGCTGGTGTCGACCAGCTTTGTTGGGACCAAATCCTTGTACCCGAGTCCCAGGTAGTTCCGTGCGTCAAACGACGAATCTCCGGCGAAGAGCACGAATTTCGGAGCAACCTTCCAGCTCGATGCGGCAAAGGTCAGAAAGTCCTTGATTGCTTGCGGAGACTTGTGACCAAAATTGAACTCGTCATAGAGGTCCTCGACATCAATCAGCACGACCTTGTAGCCCTCGGCTTGCCTTGCAGCCTTGAGCGGTTCGATGGAGGTCAACAACTCACTTGCCCCGATGATGATGAAGTCGCCTGCGTTTGATGGACGATGCCAGCTTGATGGCTTGTCGACTTGCACTGACTCCGCTTTCCTCACCCTCGCATCTGTAAGAGCAATAAGGTTGCGGACGCCCGATTCGCGCGCTGCAACAGCGACTGCAAAGCCGTTAGTAGTCTGATTCACATCACCGACCAGCTCTTGCACGCTGGAAGAGTCGGTCACGTCAAAGATGCGGATTGACCGCGACGAGAAGCCCTCGATCGAGACCTGGACGCCGCCAGTAGCGTCGAACCTCAGCTCGTCATCGTCGGCATTGAACGTGTGTTGATAGCTGATCCGAATGTGATCGACGAGGCTGATGTCACCGGCGCCGTTCTGAGGTATCAACCGAACAACGTTCTCACCTTCTCGTAGCAGCGAGTGATTGATGGTGATCTTGCTAACTCCCTGATTCTGTCCGCTAAATGTGATCTCGCTAACCCCATATCCATTGAGCTGAATCAGCACTCGATGCGGTGTCACAGTGACGCCCTGAAGAGCCACCTCGAGAGTCGTCGCAAACCTGCCGTTGTCCGACTCAGCAAGGTGATTCAAATCAACGGTTTGGTCGACGCCCGCGCCCGCGACGACCGCGCCAAAGAAGTTCTCGGTGTCACCGTTGCGAAGCGCCGAGAAGTAGATCGTTCGATCTTTGCGTTCGACGGTTTGAGTAAAGCTCGGTGCGAACGAAGGTGCGCCGGCAGTCTTGAACTGGCCGATCCGTTTGCCTTCCTTGCCGGTTGTAGCGAGCCAGTAGACACGTGCGTCACTGGAAGGCGTGTCCGAACCTATGCCATAAAACTCGATTGCGGATGAGCCGTCGAACAAACCGCTCTGGGCAGTGGAAACGTACATGGGCGCCTCGCGGCCACCGGCGAACAGTTGCAAGAACCGCGGATCGACCCTGGTATTAAAGCCAGCTGCGACAAGCTCGGGCTGAGTAACTCGATACCACCCCTCTGACCTGACGGTGATTTTCAGCGCGCCTTGCGAACCCAGTAACGAAGCGGCACTAGCCGGCATCACCGACCGAGCCGAAACAGGCGCCATCCTTTCCACAACTCTTGTCGACCCTTCGTCGAACGGCTGGTTCCCGAGGTTGCTCATCTCGGCGGCTACTCTCCGAGACGGCGGTTGGCCGCTGGCTTGGGTGGCAACGAACGGCCCGTGCCAGGTAGACGCCCCCTTGACATCGAGATCTTCAAGCCAGTAGAGCGTGTCCCTGGTCGCTCGCGTTGGGTCACACCAGACATACGATTCGCCGGCCGCTAAGGCTGCTCCATCCTTTAGGGCGGAGCCTGCGAGTAGTTGACTATTCACCATCGCGCGCTTGCCGCGCTCTTCCCGATAGATATTGAATCCAAGGTTGTCTACCTCAAAGCCTGTCTGCCACTCGATAAACGTGCCCGAGTCAAAGCTTCTTGCTGCAAATGAGATTAGATTGACGGCGGTTGGCTGGCCCGGCTCACCAACCGTCCAGTCCGAAAAGGTAGTCACCCCGCCGATGATTGCGGTGTTGTTGGCAGTGTTCACGCAGGGAGAAGGGCAGGAATTGGGGAATGGGGTGATCGTGATGCCCGAGACACGAATGATCTCGAAGATACCTTCGTTGCTGGTCGCCGGCACATCGCTTTCGAGATAGTTGAGTGTTATATCGGCCGTAAGCAAGCCGCTGACCAGATTCACAGCCCAAAACTCTTGCAAGGATTTCGTCGGGTCGAGGGACGGTTGCGGAGTTGCGGCGGTTCTTACGCTGAGGCTTCCTCCACCGGTAGCATTGGCAACGCTCAGAGGGGTGTAGCCGTTGTCGGTTCCAACTTCAAAGGTGAAGGCGAGAGGGACAGCGGTCTTTTGTAGCCCGCCAACTATGTGGCCTGATGTCCGGACGATCACGCCGGTGCTCGCGATAGTCAGCAGATTGGATGGTCCGGTCGTGAGGTTGCCATTGGTCAGAGTCAGCGTGCCGTTGACCGTAGCGCCGGCGCTGAGGGTCACTCCGGCAGAGTTGTCGATCGTCAGGTCCGTGAGCGCAGAGGTGGAGGTGGGCAGCTCTGGTCCAGTGGTTATAGCGGCGATTGGAGGCTCGCTGTAAACGAGATTGACGGTCCCCAGAAAGCTGGGGGCGACGGACAATACTCCCCCCGATCTGTCAATTGTAGCTCCGTTGCCAACAACGATGTTGCTCGCGCTGTTATCCAGTGTTCCGCCCGAGAGGGAGAGCGTGCCGTTGCTGGTCACCGCTCCGCTGTTGTTAAGCACACCGAAGTTGTCGAGTATCCCGTCGCTGCTAATGACGCCGCCATTCTTGTTTTCAAGCGTTCCGCCATCGTTGCTCAACTTTCCCGCGGCGCTGTTGGTCAGGGTACCGAAGTTGTCAATCATACCGAGAGGCACGTTGGTCAGCCTGCCACCGATGTTGTTTATCGTGCCGAAGTTGGTGAGCTTCGAGGAGGCGTTATTGGTCAACCTGGCGTCGGTTTGGATGGTGATGACAGTGAGCAACGGGATTTTGCAGTCACCCATTATTTCGACTCTGGCGCTTGCGGGGATAGTCGTCCCGGGATAAGTATCCCACTTTGCGGGGTCGGTCCAGTTACCAGTGCCGCTGAAGGTGTAGGTTGGGTTGGCGGCGTATGCGCTCAGCTGCACCAGGCGGGCCGAAAAGAGGATGGCGAGGATCCCTAAGATTGCCAGGATTCTTTTCATGAATTAACTCTACACTGCTCTCCGTGTTGCAGGTAGGCAACTAATACAATACAAGTAAGGAGAGAGCATGGTGTTTCGCCTTCCGCCTGCGTCTCCCTTGATCCAAATATGGATTCCCAAGCCAGCGCAAACCCCATCCGCAGCTTGAGCGTATCGCGCATCGTTGTCGTCCGGCCGTGACCCCCGTCACGAACAGCCGTGATGGCGGTCATAGTTATTTCCCCGTCCGACTTCTTAAGATGCTTAGGGGTTTTGGGCGAGCCCGCAAAACGCCCTCTGAGACCGGTATGCCTAAAGGGCTCAGGCCTATGCGTCCTAATATCAAGAAAGACTCGTGAAGCCAGGGAGGAACGCGATGCACAATATGAAAAAGCTTACAATGCTTTTGATGATGATGCTGGTGGTCAGGGTCGACGCGGTTCTGCCGCAAGCATCCGTGTCCACTTCAGAAATCAGGGGACAGGTCACTGACCCAAACGGAGGCTCAGTTGCCGGCGCGACGATTGCGGTTACCGAAGCTACCAAAGGCACGACGCGCACGGTCAAATCAGACGAGAACGGCAGTTACGTCATTATCTCATTGCAGCCGGGAACTTATAACATGAAAGTCGAAGCCGGGGGCTTTGTTATCCATCACCTGACGAACATTAATCTGAACGTCGGCCAGACGGCGAACATTCCGGTGTCGCTGAGCGTCGGCGGTGTGCAAGCCGAAGTCAACGTGACTGCCGGCGCCGACATCGTCGAGGTCGAACGTACGCAGCAGTCATCGGTGATCAATGAAAAACAGATCAGCAGTCTGCCGATCAACCGGCGGAACTACCTGGACTTCGCAATGCTGACACCCGGCGTCAGCAGCGCCGAAAAAATCAACGACTCGACCGACTATCGCGTCGCGCAGACGCCGCAATCCGGCCTCTCGTTCGGCGGCAACAACGGGCGCGGCAACTCGAATCATGGTGGACGGTGCTTCAACCGACACTAACGCCGGCGCTTCCCGCGAGGTCCTCGGCCAGGAAGCCGTGCAGGAATTTCAGGTCAATCGGAACAGCTACAATGCAGAATACGGCGGCGCCTTCGGCGGGGTCGTCAATATCGTTTCCAAGACGGGCACCAACGATTGGCACGGCAGCATGTTCGGCTATTTCCGAAATAATATCTTCGACGCGCGCAATGCCTTCGACTTCAACCCGACAGGAATCTCGCCTTTCAGTCGCCAGCAGTATGGCGGCTCAATCGGCGGGCCGATTCGCAAAGACAAGACGTTCCTGTTCGCTGCTTTTGAAGGCTTGAACCAAAAGCAGACCTCGTTCGTGAATCTGTTGAGCGACCCGAGCCTATTCAACCTGACGAGCGGGCAGGAGTCGTTGTTCGCATACCTGAACGGGGTGCCGGCCTTTGCGCCGCTGGCGGCAGGTCTGAAAGCGGCCATCTCGGCAAAATCCAGCACGATCAATCTGTTTGAGAGCGCCAGCGGCCAATTCCCGTTCAACTTCTTCGATATGGTTGGCTCGCTACGCGTAGATCACACGTTCAGCTCCGTTGATAGCGGTTACCTGCGCTTCAACACCGCCTCGTCGCATACCGAGAATCAGGCGGCAGGTGCATTGACTGCGGTGTCGCGAGGCCGCACCTTCGATTCGTTCACCGGCGGCGCGTTGTTCTCCGAGACTCACTTTCTTACGCCGACGACGTTAAACGAATTCAAGACACAGTTCAGCTATCTCAATTACGACGTCGTTCCGAATGATATGATCGGCCCGGAACTGAACATCGACGGCTTCGGTAACTTCGGGCGCGAAATCTTCCTTCCGGCCTATGCCTACGAACGCCGCTATGAGGTAGCCGACAACCTGTCGATGGTGCGCTCGGAGCACACCTGGCGATTTGGTGGTCAATATCAAGGGGTACAGAACGTCACCGACACCCAGACCTACTTCGGCGGACGCTTTAACTTCGGCGCGGCGATCCCGCTCATCAATCTGGTACCATCCGCGGTGCAGGCTCCTCTTGTAGCGTTTCTCACACAGCAGGGCCAGGCCAATCTGGTCGGCGTGCTGACAACGCCGATTTCGGCTTTGCAGGCATTCAACGCCAACCTGCCGATTGTCTACCAGCAAGGCTTCGGCGAATCGGGCTACGCGTCGTGGAGCCATCGCACGTCCTTCTATGGCCAGGACTCCTGGAAGCTGCGCCCGAATCTCACGTTGAATTATGGCCTGCGTTACTACGTCGAAAACAACGCTAAGCCGGTGCCGACCAACTATAAGAACATTCAGCCGCGTCTTGGGTTCTCGTGGGATCCGTTCCGCGACGGCAAGATGGCGATTCGCGGCGGGTACGGCATCTTCGTCGGCTCGATTGACAATCAGATCGTCAACGTCGTCAACGAACTGAGCGGGCTGGGGCGTCCTGGCGATATCAACATAGTGCTGGCGACCGCGACCTCCAACGCGCTCGGGTTGCCGACGTCGATCCAGATCTACCAAACGCTGCTGGCGCAGGGCATCATTGGCAATCGCACGGTAACCGCCGCAGACCTGGCACAGTTCGGCCTTGTGCCGGGACCGGGCCGCCCGCTCGAAGTTCGCTTCGGGCTGGGACCGAATTACCGCAACCCAACGACGCAACAAGCCAGCTTCGCCGTTCAGCGCAACCTCGGCGGCGGCTACGGCATCGAGGTGAGTTACCTGTTCAGTCGCGGCGCGCATCTGACGCGCAGTCACGACATCAACGAGTTCAAGGCATCGGGCCCGATCAGCTCGCTCTCTGGCACTCCAACCTTCATCCGCTTCCCTGCCGCCGGCCAGACCAGCGATTTCATCAACCCGCTGCGCCTCCAGGACAATCTCTACGAGTCGACCGCGAACTCGTTCTATCACGCCGGGACGATTCAGCTGACGAAACGCTTCTCGCAGAACTACGCGATCAACGCCAACTACACTTACTCGAAGGCGATTGACGAAGTGACCGATTTCAACAGCGATTTCTCGGCGCAGAACCCGCTGGATCTGCGTGCCGAGCGTGCCCTGTCCGCCTTCGATCAACGGCATCGCTTTGTCTTTAGCAGCATGTTAAGGAGCCCGGTAAAAGGCGAAGGAACGCTATCGCGTCTGTTTAGTGAATGGACGCTGTCGCCGATCTTCATCGCCGGCAGTGCCCGGCCGTTCAATGTAGTTCTGGGGATCGACGCCAACGGCGACGGCGTGTCTACGCGAGACCGCCCGTGCGTACGGACGGCGGCTGGCCAACCCTGCATAGCAAATTCCAACGTCGGGCGCAACGTCGGACAGGGGGCGCCATTCTACAACCTCGACATGCGGCTGGCGCGGCGGCTCAGCTTCAGTGAAAGCAAGTACATTGAAGTGACCTTCGAGGCCTTCAATCTCTTCAACCGCACCAACTTCACCGGCGTCAACAATGTCATCGGCGCAACCCCGCTTACCGATGGCCACCCCCACGGAATCGAAGGGCTCGCGTCGACAATGCCGTTCGCATTTACATCGGCGGCGCCTGCGCGTCAACTGCAATTCGGCGCGCGCTTCAACTTCTGAGGCTCTATGAGCGCCAGACAGGCAACGCCGCGAAACGGCTACACCCAGAAGCCATGGCTCAAACACTATGACTTCTGGGTGCCGGGCGAGATCAATTTCCCGCGCCAGCCAATTGGTCAAATTCTCGATCTCGCGGCCTTGCAATTCGGTGACCGTCCCGCCGTCGCCTTCGGAGACGCACAACTGACCTATGTCGAGATCAAAGCACAGGTCGACCGACTGGCAACGGCGCTCGCCGGACTCGGCATCGGCAAGGGAGATCGCGTCGGCATCATGCTGCCGAATTGTCCGCAGTACCTGATCAGCCTCTTTGCGATTTTGCGGCTGGGTGCAATAGTCGTAAACGTCAACCCGCTATACACGACGCGCGAAGTCGAAACGGTTGCCTGCGACTCGGGGATGCGCGCCATCATAACGCTCGATGTACTGACCGAAACTGTCCGGCTTAGTCAGACCAACTCGCAAATCGAATTTATTGTCACCACCAACCTGAAGGCGTATTCAATTGGTTTCCAACCGGCAGGCCCGCCACCGAAAGGCACCCTCGAGCTTTCGGAGTTAATTGCCGCGGTAGAGAGCGCAGATCTGCCACGCGTTGAGATCGAACCCACAGAGGACGTTGCGGTCTTGCAGTACACGGGTGGAACGACCGGCGTGCCCAAAGGGGCCATGCTGACGCACGCGAACCTTTTCGCTGCAACCTTGCAATGCAGTCTCTGGTCGAGTTACTTCGTCGAGCGAGGCAACGAGCGCTTCCTGATGGTGATTCCGCTCTTTCACGTTTACGGCCTGGTCGTCGGTGCGATCTTTGGAGTGTGGTGCGGGGCGATGCAGATTCTCGTTCCGAAGTTTGATGTAAACCTGTTGCTCGCGGCCATCGAACGCTACCAACCCACTTTCTTTCCAGGTGTGCCGACGCTGTTCATCTCGCTGCTCAATCATCCAGGCGCAAAGCGCGCCGGGCTGGACCGGGTTCGCCGTTTCAACAGCGGCTCGGCGCCGTTGCCCCTCGAAGTGCTCGAACAATTCGAGCAGATGAGCGGCGCCGTGCTCTATGAGGGATACGGTATGACGGAGACGGCAGCGCTTGCAACCACGACTCCGACCCTCTCCACACGCAAACCGGGGAGCATCGGTTTGCCGGTCACCGGCACCGTGTGCAAGATCGTCGATCTCAAGACGGGCAAGCGCGAGATGCCCGTCGGCGAAGTGGGCGAGTTGTGTCTCCGCGGGCCGCAGGTGATGAAGGGATACTGGAACAGACCGCAGGAGACAGCCGCCGCGATTCGCAACGGATGGCTGTACACAGGCGACGTCGCGCGTATGGACGAAGATGGCTATTTCACCATAGTTCAGCGCAAGAAAGACATGATCATCGTCAGCGGATTTAACGTGTATCCGAATGAGATCGAGGACGTCCTATTCACGCACTCGGCGGTAAAGGAGGTTGCAGTGATCGGAGTGCCTTGCGCATATCGCGGCGAAGCCGTCAAAGCCTTCATCATTCGGACGGAGGGCGTCGCAGCGGAGGCCGACGAACTGATCGAGTATTGCCGTGTCCGGCTTGCCAAGTACAAGGTGCCCTCCCTTATCGAATTCGTCGATAGCTTGCCGAAGAGCGCCATCGGCAAAGTGCTCAGAAGAGAGTTGCAGGACGCGGAAGCAGCAAGGCGCGATGCGCAATAATCCGGGTTTCAACTGCCTGAACGCTCAGATGAGCGTTCGCTCGTTGGAGCCGAACCTTTCTATCACCCTGAGAAAAGGAGTAATCGTTATGTCTAGCAAAGCCAGCAAAGCGAAACACCCTCACAAACCTGACGGCGAACACGCCGGACACGCAGCCGCAAAAGCCAAAGTGGCGGAACCCCTGCCTCCGACTGTCTGGGTCGAAGAGATGATGGAGAGCCTGACCGGCGCCCAGAAGCGTTGGATCGATCTCGCCTCGGAGCAGAACGCGCTTTTCTTGAAGGCGATTGCCGAGGGCGTGAACTTCTACAAGTCTGCCCCAACACCCGCGCTGGCCGATTGGGCCAAGCAAGGCGTCGAAGGCATTGTGGAAGGTCAGAGGCGTTGGGCCGATGCGGCTTCGATGCAGAGCACGCAGTTTGACTTCAGTGAAGTCAGGCGGACCGCGTCGGATGTAACCGGTAAAGGCCTCGAGGCGTTCGTCAAAGCGCGAACCCAATGGTTGGATTTCGTGGTCGAGCAGAACGCGATGACCCTCAAGGCCATGCAGAGACAATCTCGGCCTGGATGACAATTCGTCGGCGACGGCGCTGGCGGAGTTTGCACAGCAGGCGGTCACCAACTACGTCGAAGTGCAGAAGCGATGGCTGGACCTCGCCGCCCAGCTGCCGTTCTTTCGACCGGCTGAGAAGAAGTAGAGCGCCCATAACCGAGACCATCGGTGCGGGTGGGCCGAAGAAATATAGCATCAGAGAAGTGAGGATTGGCGCTAAACTCTGCATTCTTCGGCCCACCGAGGGCCGTACAGTCCCGTTGCTGTGCGGGGATCTTGCATCTGCGCAAGGCTTTCACCTAAACCGGTTTCGCGCAAAGGCCGAAGGTTCCGCGCAGCCGCAGGGGAGACCGGCCCCTATCGACTCTTTGAAAGGACGCACACTTATGTATCACCGTATACCGCGGTCACGCGATAACGATTACACAAACGAAATGGCCGGGGCCCGGCGGGGGTTTCTCAAAGACCAAACGGGCAAAGACCTGAAACATCTGGCGCGGTATTCCCTGGACCCGTCAACGCTCCCCGGCAACATCGAACACTTCATCGGGGTCGCCCAGGTTCCCATAGGGGTTGCTGGGCCGCTGTTGGTCAACGGTGAATACGCGCAAGGCGAGTTTTACATCCCCCTCGCAACCACCGAAGGGACGCTGGTCGCAAGCTACAATCGCGGGATGAAATTGTTGCGCGAGTCGGGCGGCGTCACAACAACGATCAGCGACGACGCGATGCAGCGCGCGCCTGTCTTTGTCTTTGCGAGCGCGCGCGAAGCGCGCGAGTTCGGGGTGTGGGTTCAGGAGAATTTCCGCGAGCTCAAGCGCCGGGCTGAGGCCACGACTCAGATTGGCAAGCTGCGCGACATCGAGCAATATTCGGCCAGCCGATTCCTGTTTCTGCGCTTCAACTTCACAACCGGCGACGCGGCCGGGCAGAACATGGTCGGAAAAGCCACTAAGGCCGCCTGCGACTGGATTCGCAGTGTCTATTCCGGTATCGAGAATTACTATCTGGAATCGAACCTAGCCACCGACAAGAAATCGTCGCGCATCAACATGCTGCACACACGCGGAAAGCGCGTGACCGCCGAGGCCCGGATTCCCGCGCACCTGATCCAGGAAATGATGCACACGAGCGTGGACGCGATCTACCGAGCCCGCCAGGTCCTCAACCTCGGAGGCATTCTGGCTGGCGTCAACAACAACGGTAACCACTCGCCGAACGGGATTGCTGCAATGTTTATCGCAACCGGTCAGGACGTCGCAAACGTGGCTGAATCTTCGGCGGCTGTAGTCCATTCCGAACTGACCCAACAAGGCGAGTTCTACTATTCGATTACGATCCCGTCGCTAATAGTCGCAACGTATGGCGGCGGTACCGGTTTGGGAACGCAGCGCGAATGCCTTGAGATGCTCGGTTGCTACGGGTTGGGTGGAGTCCGGAAATTCGCCGAGATCGTCGCCGCGACGATACTGTGCGGCGAACTGTCGCTTGGCACCGCCGTCATCGCCGAAGAGTGGGTTGCGAGTCACGACAAGTATGGCCGCAACCGACCTTGAAATCGCGAATCTCAAACCAAGGTGGTCACAATATGGCAACCGCTCCGAAACAGGTCAGCACACATAGGCACTCAACAACGAAGGAACCGGCGACCGGCCCCTCGGTGACGAACGAACAGCCTTCTGTCCAGCCCAGTCCTCTCAGCGCGCGGCTCAGTTCGTTGGACGCGACCTTCCTATATTTCGAGAAGAAGGAAGCGCCGATGCACATCGGCGGTGTGAGCATCTTTGAAGGCGAGATACCGTTCAGGAGATTCCTGAAGAACCTCAATGCCAGGTTGCCCCTGCTGCCGCGCTACCGGCAGAGAGTTACTCCCGACCCCTTCCACCTCAGTCACCCAACCTGGGAGTACGACCCGGATTTCGATATCAACAACCATGTTTTTCGGATCAACCTTGACTCGCCCGGCTCGGAGGCTGAACTGCTTGAACTCGCCGGGCGCATCTTTTCGCGGTTGATGGACCGCAGCAGACCGCTGTGGGACGTTTATCTTGTATATGGGCTGGAAGGCAAACGCACGGCTATGATCGCGCGAGTGCATCACTGCATGGTCGATGGCATCTCAGGCGTCGACTTGCTCAAAATCGTTCTCGATGATTCTCCTAATACGAAACCGGCTCCAAGGCCTCAACCGGTACCGCCGGCGCGGCACCCCGATATCACGCGGCGGCTAGTTGACTCAGTCCTAGGTGGCATGCAGGAAGGCTTGAGCCGCTTGATGGATTTTCAGAACGGAGTCTTGAATCTCGCCCAATCGCTGGCTGATCAGCGTGCGGCCGGTGTCATGCCTGGCTTAAGCCAGCTGCTTGTAGCGCTCGCTGCGCCGGCGGCGCTGTTGCCTTTTAATCGAGCCTGTTCCGGAGAGCGGAAGCTGGTGTGGAGCAGGTTCTCGTTTGATGAGGTGCGCGCCATTCGCGCGGCGCTGAATGGAACAGTGAACGATGTTGTCTTAACCGTACTAGCGGGCGCCGTCGCGCGTTATGCTGAATTGCATGGGCAGCAAGTCTCCGGACGCAATATGCGAGTGATGGTACCGGTGAGCCTGCGGCGCGGGGAGCAATGCGGCACGCTCGGCAACCTCGTCTCGCTGCTACCCCTGGAAATTCCTCTCGACCTCCGAGAACCGCTCGCGCGCTTCCGGGACATTAACACTAAGACTCAGGCGATGAAGCGCGCCCGCGCCGCCGAGAGTTTTAGCATGCTTGCCGCTCTGATCGGCATCTTGCCGGCGCCGGTGCAGGCCGGCGTTGGAGCGATGGCCACCTTTCCTCTGCCGCCGGTAAACATCGTCGCGACTAACGTGCCCGGCCCCCAGGCGCCGCTCTACGCACTTGGCAAACGCATGATCGACTATTATCCCTATGTACCGGTCGGCTATTCGGTCGGTTGCGGCTGCGCAGTGTTGAGCTACTACCAGAAACTCTACTTTGGGTTGACCGCGGACGCCCAGGCGATGCCCGACGTCGACAGCCTCAAAACATTCTTAGATGAATCTTTTGTCGAGTTGCGTGAGGCAGCCGGAGTAGAGGAAACAAGACCGAAGATCATGAAGGCAGCACAGGGCAGGTATCGATAGCTGCCTCTCATTGACAACGGAGGAGACCATTTCCGAAAGAAGAAGGAACCTTGCTATGTCCACCAATTTGGCCGCATTCTTCCGGGATGAGAAGTCGGCCTCGAGACCCATCTGGCGGGAATCGTTTGTCGGGCTGGACTGGTTGGCGCTGCACACGGCGCCGGTACTCTACGGCCTTGGCATCCCGCACGGCGACGGTTCCGCGGTCATCACTGTGCCGGGGTTTATGGGAACCGATGTCTACTTGCGTGAGCTGCATTGCTGGCTGGAGAGAATCGGCTACCGCTCTTATGTCTCGGAGATCGGTCGCAACGCCGATTGCATCGACCTGCTGGTTGATATTCTGCTGCAGACCATTCAGAAGGCCTATGATGACACGCATGGCACGGTGCATCTGATCGGTCATAGTCTCGGCGGCGTATTGGCTTTGTCGGCAGCATCATTGCGACCGGATATCGTCGCATCAGTGATTACTCTAGGCGCGCCATTTCGCGGAATGCGCTCGCATCCGATGGTGATGGAGATGTCGAAAGTCGTGCGAAACCGCATTCGCAGCGCGCGGCGCGATCAAACCAGGCCTGCCTGTTTTACAGGGTATTGCGATTGTGATGCCGTGAGTGCGTTACAGATCCCGTGTCCGCACTCGATCCCTCATACCGCCATCTACACCAGGACCGACGGCATCGTCGACTGGCGGGTGTGCATCAACGACGACCCCACAACCAATATCGAAGTCCAGAGCACTCACCTGGGCTTGGTCTTTAATCCATGGGTGTTTGAGTCGATTGCCAACCGTTTGGCGAGAGGGCGAAGCTGGCAGAAATAGACGCTAAGTCTTACTGCTCGGCCAGGCAAAAGCCAGGCTGACGCCTGAATTCCCTGCCCTTCGATCAAGCCGATCTTACTTGTACACGACGTCGACTGAATACCCGTTTGAAGAAAACATGCCTTGTAACAGTTCTCGCGCGCTCTCGCGGGCGGTCTCGGTTATTTTCAACTCGCGGCTTGTTTTCTCCAGTTGCTCTCGTGCCCGTTGGAACAAAGCATCCCGATCGGCAGCACTAAAAGGATTCCAAAGCCCGCGCTGTTCGTCGTATGTTTTCATCTCCAGGATCTCAATTCCGAGAATGCCTGGTTGAGGCAGGGTGATTGTTATCTTCCTGGCCGTCTCATCGATCCGTACTGAATTTTCGGGGTCAAGCTCGATTCCCGCGAGGACCTTTCCGGTTACAACTACCAGCGATCGTTTGGTCGAGCCGTACCAGGTGTCCTCGTAGATGATCACATCGCGCAGGGTGGTTTCACTCGAGACCAGCTTTGCTACCTTCCGGACGCTCTCCACGACGACTGAATGATTTACCGTTGTGTTGTTTGGCTGAGGCAGGAAACGGCTCGCAAGCCACGCGAGCCCGAGGATGCTGACACAGGCTACAACTACTATCGCGACTGTTATCCAAAGGAAAGGACGCCGACGTGGCTCCCTATCGGTGGTATCCCTCAATAGTACCCTCCTGGCGCATTGATCAGGCCAGTATGCTGGTTACGACTTCGCCGTGCACGTCGGTAAGCCTGAAGTGCCGGCCCTGGAACTTGAATGTGAGCTGCTTGTGGTCGATGCCCAGACAATGGAGTATGGTTGCCTGTAAGTCATGCACGTGCACAGGGTCCTTGACGACATTGTACGAATAGTCATCCGTCTCACCATGTGTCACGCCTCGCTTTATGCCGCCACCCGCGAGCCACATCGCAAAACAGCGAGGGTGATGATCGCGGCCGTAGTTGTTCTCCGTCAGCTTGCCCTGGCAGTAAACTGTTCGGCCGAACTCTCCACCCCACACAACCAGCGTGTCGTCGAGCAGTCCTCGTTGCTTCAGGTCAAGGATCAACGCCGCCGAAGCCTGATCCGTCCCCTTACACTGCAACGCGAGATCCCGGGGCAGATCGTTGTGCTGATCCCAACCGCGATGATAGAGCTGAATGAATCTAACATTGCGCTCGGCCAGCCGCCTCGCCAGTAGACAATTCGCCGCGAAGGTGCCGGGTTTGCGCGAATCCGGACCATACATCTCAAAGACGTGGGCGGGCTCTTTTGACAGGTCCATCAAGTCCGGCACCGATGCCTGCATGCGATAGGCCATCTCGTATTGCGCGATGCGCGTTTCAATTTCCGGATCGCCGTAGGACTCCGCTTTCACTCTATTCAGCTTCACAACCGCATCAAGCATCTGGCGGCGAGTGGTTTTGTTGATGCCCGGCGGGTCGTCGAGATAGAGCACAGGTTCTCCGCTTCCGCGAAACCGCACCCCTTGATAGCTCGACGGCAGGAACCCGGGTCCCCACAAGCGCGAAAACAGCGGCTGATCGGTGTTGAGGGCATTGGCTACAGAGAGCAGAACGACAAACGAGGGCAGGTTCTGGTTCTCGCTGCCCAGCCCGTAGCTCACCCACGCTCCGAGGCTTGGACGGCCCGGCTGCTGGCTGCCCGTCTGGATAAATGTGATCGCGGGATCGTGGTTGATAGCCTCGGTGTTCACGCTCCTGATAATCGTGATTTCATCGACGATCTTCGCCGTATGAGGCAGTAGCTCGCTGAGCCAGGCACCCGACTGGCCGTGCTGGCTGAACTTGAAGAGCGAGTTTACAACCGGAAACGAGCTCTGCCCCGAAGTCATTCCGGTTATGCGCTGGCCCATTCGAACCGAGTCGGGCAGCTCGGTCGCATGATAGCGTTGGAGCTTGGGCTTATAGTCAAACAGATCGATCTGGGATGGCGCGCCTGATTGATGAAGATAGATGACCCGTTTGGCCTTCTGGGCGAAGTGCGGAATGCCGGTGAGCCCGCCAGTCCTGGGGTCTCTACCCGACTGAGCATCGGCAAACACTGATGGCTTGAGCAGCGAAGCGAGAGCGGCCACCCCGATACCGCGGCTCGCAAGGCCGAACAACTGTCGGCGCGTTAAAGTTAGTTCAAGTTCTCGTTTGAGGTCCATGTCAGTAATCCGTACCACTTATTCCCGTCTTCCCTTTGCGCCTTGGCGTCTTTTCAGATCTTTGCGTCTTGCATTTTACCTCTTCGGATCTTTGCGCCTTTGCGGACCTTTGCGTCTTTGCGCGGAGCCTTTCACTCTTCTTAAAGAACTCTCTGCTACTCCCTGGTAATCGTCTCATCCAGATTCAGTATCGCGCTTGCCACCATCGTCCACGCCGCAAGCTCAGGTGCATCGAGCTTCTCATCCCATTTAGATGCGCCCACATTTAATAACTCAAAGGCCGCCTTCTTATCGCTTCGATAATGCGCGAGTTGCTGCTGAAACAGATTGCGGAGCACCTGCATCTCTTTCGTCGAGGGCAAGCGCGATGTCGCTCGTCTAAAAGCAAAGCCGATCCGGCTCCCGACACCCCTCCCGCCCTCGATCATAGCCAGCTGCGCCAGACATCGTGCCGCTTCGATGTATGTCGGGTCGTTCATCAGCACAAGCGCCTGCAACGGAGTATTGGTCAGTGTGCGTCGAGCGGTGCACTTTTCGCGGTCAGGCGCGTCGAACGTCGTAAGCTGAGGCGGCGGAACCGTGCGTTTCCAAAATGTATACATGCTCCGGCGGTAGAGGTCCTTGCCCGCACTGGGCGTGTATGACTGCGCGGAGAACCCATCGCCGAAGGCCATCTCGTCCCAGAGGCCTTTTGGTTGATAGGGAAAGACGCTCGGACCGCCTATGTCGGTATTGAGCAGACCGCTGACAGCCAGGGCGTTGTCACGAATCGTCTCGGCGGGCAGCCGCAATCGGGGCCCCCTGGCAAGCAGTCGATTCTCGGGATCATTTTCCAGCAGAGTGGGCGTGACTCTTGATGACTGCCGATAAGTTGCCGATGTTACTATCAACCGCTGCATCGCTTTCACATTCCAACCGCTTCGCATGAACTCCGCGGCGAGCCAGTCAAGAAGTTCCGGATGGACCGGCGGCTCGCCCTGGACACCGAAGTTCTCAGCCGTCTTTACGATGCCGATGCCAAAGTGCATCTGCCAGTAACGATTCACCGCAACTCGCGCGGTCAGAGGATGCGTGGGTGCAACCAGCCACTGGGCCAAACTGAGGCGGTTGAGCGGCGCGCCTTGCGGAAGAGGCGAGAGCACCGCCGGCACACCTGGCGATACCTTTTCGGTCTGGTTGCGGTAGTCGCCGCGGCCAAGAACAAAGGTCTCACGCGGCTTCTCCATTTCCGACATGACCATAACCGTTGGAATCGCCTTTTCGAGCGCCTCCTTCTCCTTCCTCAGGCCCTTCAACTCTGAATAGAGCTTTTGCAAAGCAACCGGCGCAGCGTAGGTGAGGTAGTAGTTGCGGACTCGAGTGTTCTCATCTCCGGATCTCTTGCCGGAGACCCCGGACAGGATCGTCTGAATCGGGAGATGAATCGCAAGTTGCTCGACCTCAACATCGGCCAACACCCGCTCATACAATCGCAAATCATCGATACTGCCCCTGTACGGCTTGCCCAGGCCCTTGTCTCCGACCTGCAGCTCGGCATCTGTCTTGATGGAGCCTGAGAGATTGTCCTGAATGACTTCGGTCTGCTGGAGCCTGCCGTTGATGTACAGGTGCAAACCGGTGGCCCGGGATGAACCGTCGTAGGTGACCGCGATGTGATACCAGTCTCCGAGGGTGAGCTTCGTGGTCGTTCTTAATTGAATGGCGCTGTCGGGCCAATGCGAAATCAGCCTTATTGTGAGATGCGCCGCGCGCTGTTGAATGCCGATAAGCTCGAGGTCATCGAAGAGTAACTCGTAGCCGCGGCGGGTCTCGGGGCTATCAATCTTCTGGAGTGCAGCAATCGGCGTGTTGCCGCTTCCCCGCAACCAGACAGCGAGAGTGAACGGGTCTGAGCGCTCGAACGCTCCCACGTTTCCGAAGCTCACCTGTGAATCGCCGTCGAAGCTGACCGCCTTTCCGACGCGTCCGGAACCAAATGTCGGATCGCCGCTGACGGTTCGACCGTGCTGATACCGCCCCGACACATCCGAGAAGCTGCCATCGAGTTCATAGTGTGCGGTGAGACCCTCTCGGGGCGAACTGGCGATTTTGCCAACCAGCGTCTTCTCGATTTCTCCTGCAACGGTCTGACTTCTTTCTCGGACAACGCATCCTCCCTGGCCTTTATTGCGGAGGTCAGTTCTTCGAGTTTGGCCATTTGCTGATCAGATGGCAGCGCCAAAAGAGGCTTTGCATTGCCGGTTCTGCCGTCGAGTCCTTCCTCGGAAATCGTATTAAAGAAAGCAAAGAATTGATAGAACTCCTTCTGAGTGATCGGGTCGTACTTGTGATCGTGGCAGCGGGCGCAGCCCAATGGTGTAGCCATCCAGACGTTGGAGGTCGTCTCGACGCGATCGACGACGTACTCGACTTGATACTCTTCCGGGATCGCGCCACCCTCGAAATTGATCATGTGGTTGCGGTTGAAACCCGAGGCGATCTTCTGTTCGACAGTGGCGTCGGGCAGCAAGTCGCCGGCAAGTTGTTCGATCGTGAACTGGTCGAACGGCAGGTTGCGATTGAATGCATTGATCACCCAGTCGCGCCACCGCCACATATCGCGATGGCTGTCGATGTGATAGCCGTGGGTGTCGGCATAGCGGGCAAGGTCCAGCCACTGCATCGCCATGCGCTCGCCGTAATGTACCGAGCTGAGCAGTTGATCGACGCGCCTCTCGTAGGCATCGGGCGATTCGTCTTTCACAAATGAATCGATCTCCGCCGGTGTGGGCGGCAGCCCGGTCAGATCGAGAGTGACGCGACGAAGCAGAGTAATCTTGTCTGCGGGGGGCGAGGGCTTCAGCCCCTCGCGTTCAAGCCGGGCGAGGATGAAGTTATCGATAGCATTGTGAACCCACTCGGGTCTCCCCACCTTTGGAGGCTCGACCCTTTTGGAGCCACATATGCCCAGTGCGTTTCCCATTTCCCGCCTTCGTCCATCCAGCGTCTCAGGGTATCGATCTGTTTGGCGCTCAGCGTTCGCTCCGAAGCCGCCGGCGGCATTCGCATTTCGGATTGAGCCGCGGTGATGCGTTTGATCAACCGGCTGTTCAAAGAGTCACCCGGCACAATCACTCCCGTTTTGGCAAAGGCGCCTTCTTTCGTATCGAATCGAAGCCCCGCCTTTCTCTGCGCCGCGTCCGGGCCGTGGCATGCGAAACAGTTGTCGGATAGGATCGGTCGCACATCCCGGTCGAAATCTATGGGTATCGTGGTCTGAGCGTTTCGCCCCTGGGCAAAGACCAGAGAAGATGCCGCCAGGACAAAGACTCCGAACCCTATCAACGCCCTGCTCCTCACGTCATCACCTCTTCGATCAAATGCGCGATCTCCGTTTGAGACACCCGTTTCGGCACAACTCTCGATTCATTGCAGCTACGGCGACGGCGTTAACGCGCGGTGCGCCACTGACTGCGGCGAGTATAGAAATATGCCGCCATCAGAAAATCATATGTGGCGCAAAAGAAGCCGTACGCTAGCGGCACGGGTGTGGTCTGCCCAGGTCCAAACAGAAGGCCCTCAGTATGAGCGTTGAACTCGTGGACCCCGTCCCACAGGCCATGTAGCAGGTATCCGACTATGAGAGCAAGCGGAACTCGAACTCCCACCAGACCAAAAACGGCAAACACTGCCACTGCCGAGGCTTCTAACTGCCAGGCATCCTTATCTCCAAAGTGAGCCGTGAAGGCCAAATAGAACCCGGCGATTGGGATAAGAAACAATCCGAAAAATATCTGCTCTATCTTTGCGCTAAAAATCGCCTTTGATATGTACACAGATCCGGCGGCCGACAAAACACCTATAGTGATGTAGAGTACCACAATCACTATGAGCCCAATGGCGCTCGATGTGGATTCCATCCCGTTCCCCTGATTTGATATTTAGTCCTCAGACGCCTGTGACGGTCCCAGCATCAAGGTTCTTGTGTGGCTTCGCTCGGAGTGAACTGCCGGACCAGGTTTTCGTCGGTGAGGCTGCTCATTCATCGTGACGCGCGAGGCTGCCTCGCCGTTACTTGCGCCGGTTCAACGGCAGCTTCCTGCTCGGCTTTGCGGAGGTCTACGATCTTTCCGTCGATGAACACAAGGAACTGAGTGTTTGTCTGATCTGCTAGCCGCCTCGCGTTGCGAGCGGCGCGCTCGAAGGGCAGCCCCGGCTTGCGCGAGGTCAGGATCGGTCTCAGCGAGAATACTTGTCTTACTCATTCACACCCTCCTCGATGAGAACCGGTTGACGTTGAGAACCATCATACAGTGCCCACGCATCGACGAGAAACTTATATTGTTTCTCAAAGTTGCGCCAGCCCGCGTAAAAGCGACGATCGAATCACGGGCTCGGCCACAGCAGTGGCCCCCCTGCGCGATACGCTCCGCGACGCGGGCAACTGCCATCTTGCTGTCGGGCAATCTCGAGTAAATCAACTGACCCGAAAACCCGAGCTCTCGCCACTTTGGAATCAAGCGAGCGTACATTAGACCGCTCAGCGTAGTTTCAAAGCCAAAGCTTTCGTGTCGGCGTACGTGATTTCTGATTTCTTCTAACATCAGCCGACCGGCTCGCATTGAGGCGGTCTTCGGGAGAGAACGGCGACAGCCCCTCT
Organism: Blastocatellia bacterium; assembly: GCA_963737945.1. Classification (GTDB taxonomy): domain Bacteria; phylum Acidobacteriota; class Blastocatellia; order UBA7656; family UBA7656; genus Onstottus_A. The sequence goes on from CAVTUR010000008.1 coordinate 363,841, forward strand.
GCGATGAGGTCGGCATTGACGAAGACCGGGCAACCCGCTTCATTCGGCAGGAACTCGCGAGCAAACGTAGTCTTGCCAGCGCCATTCGGCCCGGCGATGATTACGATTTTCTTTTCGCCAGTCATAGCTCAGTCTCTCCACTCATCAGACACGCAGCCGCAAGAGGTCAAGAGCCAGTCTGTCGCTTCTGATTCTGGATTTGGAGCAATTCACTTTTGATTGTAGAACGCCCGCACATACGCGCAAAACACGGGATTATATGGCTGAATCTTGATTTGCAAGCAGCACGTTTGTTGTTCGACGCTTCTACCCAAAGCGGTGTTTTCAGTAGTTGCGGTCACAGAAGAGGCATGCACCTGGGTTTCAATACCTGGTCCGCCTCCCTCGAACGGTCAGGGCGATTCTGAGATACAGTTCGGCTGCCCCGCTAAGAACCTGGTCCGCCGATCATAGCACAACAACCGAACGGAACCGCCATAAAACCGAGATGATTACGTTCCGAGATTCCGACTGGTAACCTCCACGAACTATGGCGATTTGTTTGATTGGCGCGCCGGGTGTGGCGTTGAACCACGTTGCACAGGTTCAAGGTTGTGAAGAACCTCCGCAAGTTAGCGGAAAGGGGGCAATACTTGAGCCTGCGGCTCCCGGCGCAACTAGACTTTCCCGAGTCTAATTCTTTCAAATCGGCCTGTAAATTCCCCACTTAGGTAGGCAGCCTCGAGTCGTATCCGATTCTCGGTTCGGGTTCTCAAGCGCGACAGTCTATCGTGCCCATGGTCAAAGGCGGCCCCTAAGGAGGTTCAAAACATCTTATTTCGCAGAGACTCGCACAAAATAGGTTAAATGCAAAAAGGGCGGCCCAAGGCGACCGCCCCTAAGTCGTTGATAATATTGGTGGCCAGGGAGGGAGTTGAACCCCCGACACGCGGATTTTCAGTCCGCTGCTCTACCAACTGAGCTACCTGGCCACTATCGTTGATATTTTAGCGCTGAAATCAAACGTGATCTTAAACAATCATTCTCAAAACTGTCAACTTTGCATCACTCTTCGCATCACTCGCGCGCCGCCGTACATAAAGGAGATAAAACAACGACCACCCGAGCAATGCCACAAAGCAGATGATCCCGACTACCAGAAACATCTTGCTCCCGCCGCGAAAGTAGTTGTATAGGTTGAAACCCGCCAACAATCCGATTAGCAACCAGAACTCCAGGAATATCTTCAACTCCCGCTTCCCTTCTCCGGCTGGCTTGCCCTTTTCGCTCATTTCATCCTCGTGTTCTTCATTGTCTCAACCGCGAAACACAGGTTTCGCGCAAAGCCGCAAAGGCTCGCAAAGACGCGAAGCTCTGACATGCTTGAACCAGTACATTTCGTCGAACGCTGCATTTCGTTGACAGGCGCGTGCGGCGCTCGCTACTATCACTCGCCCGTCGACCATCACGCAAGGAACAGTCAGCCAATGTCAATTCTCGAAGCAATAATCCTCGGTCTCATTCAAGGCCTTACCGAATTTATACCCGTCAGCAGCACCGCTCATCTCACACTTGCCGGCAAGTGGATGAACCTGATCGATCCTCAACATCCGGATCAATGGACCGCTTTTGTTGCCGTCATTCAACTAGGCACTCTGATCGCCGTGATACTCTACTTCTGGACTGACATCATCAAGATTATTACCGGTTTCATCGCAGCGAATCTCGCGAAGATCACCGGCCGCCGAGGGGATGAACCACAGGACGAATATGCGATGCTCGGTTGGCTGATCATCATAGGAACCTTGCCGGTCGGCGTCGTGGGTCTTCTGTTCCGACATCAAATCGAAGGCATGCTCACGAAGGATCTCCGAATCATAGCCGCTAGCTTGATCGGGTTGGCGGTGGTTCTCACTGTTGCCGAAATTGTGGGGAGCCAGCGAAGAGACATGAAGCACCTTGGGATCTCTGACGCGATTGTTGTTGGGGCCGCTCAGGTGCTGGCGCTGATACCCGGCTCGTCCCGCTCTGGGAGCACTATTACCGGCGGGTTGTTTTCGGGCTTGACTCGAGAAACGGCGGCGCGCTTCTCCTTCTTGTTGTCTATTCCGGCGGTGGCCGCCAGCGGACTGCTCGAGCTTCCAAAGGCGCTCGCCTCGATCAACACCGGATGGACTGCGATTGTCGTGGCAACGCTGGTCTCGGGGATCTCCGGTTATCTGTCCATTGCGTTCCTGCTCAAATTTCTTCAGCGCCACACCACCTATGCATTCGTCGCATATCGAATAGCGCTAGGCGTTGTCTTGATATGGCTGATAGTCAGCGGGCGAGTAATGCCGAGATAGCGACCATACTATCCGCCAGGTTAGATCGGTCACGGCTACCAGAACTTCAAACGATGTAACCAGGCAAGGACAGTCTGAGAGAAGGTCCGTTTTGGAACGACCATTCTGATGCGTTCGCCCGCGCGTTCGACTCGCTTGACGCGGCCAAGAATCCTGTGGAGCGGGACCGGGGAGTCGTTGTGCGAGGCCGCATCGCCCCGAGTGACTATGCAACGCTCGGCTGCCGACCGTTCGAGGCGAATAACCCGGTGAATTACGGCAGTGTCAGCACGGCTGTGATAGAGCACCACGTCGCCCTGTTTTATCGGGTCGCCGTTGACCGGCTCGAGAGTTATGATGTCGCCGTCCTCGATGGCTGGTCGCATGCTCATCCCGCTCATGCGCAGCTCAATCGGCAGACTGCGGGAGAGTAGCTGACGTGCCTGCTCCAGGAAATCGGGCGTCTCTAAAGTGACCTCGCGCCCTCGCTCCGCCTTTATTTCATAGGCGCGCATTGTAATTCCCCCAACTACAAAACGGGCTGCGGAGCTTTCCGCTCCTGGTTACTGCCTGACCTCGGATGAGGCGACTCAAAAAGCTTATGGTCATCATAGCGCAAGAGGTCAGTGGCGAAAAGTAAAAAGCAGAAGTCGGTTAGGCAAAGGAGGTAGAGCGCAAGCCGAGACTGAGCAGCGAGACTCAAAAAGCGCAACAGGAAAAGCGCAGGAATCTCAGGAGTCCGGCATACCCACTTCTCACGAAGTGGGTATACCGTCAACTTCAACAAAAACACCTCAGATGTCTGGCGGAGCGCGGGGGAATGTCGACGCGGGGTCTACAAACACGGCCCTCCCTATAGGCGGAGGGCGCGGACCTCATCACGTATTTCCGTAGTGTACGATCAATCTCATGCGTGATGGTTTTTGGAAATGCCAAGCAGTGCAACACTGCTCACGACGCCTTCGGTTTCCCGACGCGTACAAAAATTGCCACCGACCCTTTCTCTGATGTCAATCTCAATTCCTCGCCGTCTGGGGATAGGCTGAACTTATGTGTCTTTGAGAGTGGCGGATTTTGAATATGCCGATTCGTTTTTGGGCCGGTGACCTGAATACTCAGCACCAGCTTGTCCGGCGGTTCGATTTGAAACGTCCCCGAATCGGCGTGATAAGGCCTGCCCTTGACTTCCGACACGCGCGAATATGTTCCGTCGGCTGAGAACATCCAGAGGGTCTTGAGCTGAGTGATCAACGTAACGACGCCCTGATCGTGCACCTCACGAGATTCATAGGTGCCAAGCAGTTTAGGCGCTCCGGCCGGCGCCGTGGTGGAGGGTGAGTTGGCTTGCGTTGAAGAGTTCGTGTTGCGATCGGCACTCGCGTCCGCCGTGTTTGAGTTGTCCACTTTTGAGGTTTTTGTTGCGGTGTTAGAAGCGGGTTCTTTTGCGTTGCATCCAAAGAGTGTAAGCATCAACAGCCCTAAGAGAATCGACGGAGCGTACGGTGTTCTTTTCATATGTTTGTCAGAATTGCGTCTATGATGATTGCTATCACTGTCTGGCCGGCTTTTGCACTCCAGTCCTCTGACCTTGCCGAATTCGTTCGATAGCCTGTGCGGCTGTAGCTCGCACATCGGAGCTCGAATCGTTGTCGGCCAATCGCTCGAGCTTTGTAATGACCCGCTCGTCGCCAATCTCACCCAGCCCTGCCGCCGCCGATTGTCTCACCTCTTCATTCTGATCCAGAAGGGCTGTCGTCAACGCATCGATCACGCGCGCATCGCGAATCCTGGCAAGCGCGTCGATCGCCCGCTTTCTCACCGCCACCGATGCGGTTCGAAGCACCGAAAGGATCGGATCGATCGCAACAGGGTCGCCGATCTTGCCGAGCGCTTCGATAGCCTCGGGCCGTGCGCCTGACTGGTCGGTAGTGACCAGATCGATTAGCGGACCAACTGCATCTTTGGACCCGATATCGCCAAGCGCCGCCGCCGCGAGTTGGCGTACTGAGGGTCTCGCGTCTTTCAGCGCCGGGATTAAACTCGGCAGCGCCAACGGCCCCAGCCGCCCAAGCGACGCAGCCGCCAGCGCTCGAAACGCGCTTGATTCATCACGCAGCACGGCTATCAGGTGAGGCACGGCCCGTTCGCTCGAGCTTTCACCGAGGGCGCGCACCGCGGCCGATCGGACGTTTGGATTTGAATCAGTGAGCGCTTCGATGACTCTGTCGAGCGCGCGAGCAGAGCCGGTACTACCCAGAGCTTCAATGGCCGCTTCCCTTGTCGAGGGTGTTGACGAGCCTGCCATCTCCACCACAAGTCCGACAGCTGAGTCGCCCATTTGCCCTAGTGCGATTGCCGCTTGCTGGCGGACAAAATAACGTTCGTCCTTAAGTAAGAGCGCAAGCACTTTTATCGCTCGTTTGTCGCCAATGATTCCAAGCGTCCGCGCCGCCGTCGCCCGCATCTCGGGAGTTGAGTTTCTGTCCTGTAAGACAATCAGCAACGGATCGACCGAGGGAGCCCCGATGCGCCACAGCACACGCGCGGCTCGATCGCGATCGCTCTCACGATGCGCTCGCAGCGCATCGATCAGTGCGGGAACCGCCTTCGCACCAATACCGGTCAATGCCTCTGCCGCGTAATAGCGTACAACCGGGTCCTTGTCGCCCAGAGCCGTTGCCAAAGGCCCCACCGCCTGGTCAAGGGAGCCGTCGCTCGAGACTCGTGCAAGCACCTGCGTCGCCCGTGAACGGACGCGCCAATCGGCACTCGACAGCGAATCGATCAGCACGCGAGTAGCGCGCGGATCCTGCAATCGGGCTAAGGACTCCGCGGCCGCAAGGCTCACGCGCGGATCCCGATCGGTTAGCAGCGAGGTGAGCGGTACAAGCGCGCGACTGTCTTTCATTCTCCCGAGCGAGAATGTAGCCTCGACTCGCACGTCGGCACTCTGATCGCTCAATGCCTTTATCAAAGGATCAATCGCGCTGGCATTGCTGAACGCACCCATAGTTCGAGCAGCCTCCGAACGGACCCTGCTGTCACTGTCCTTTAGGGCTGAGATTATCGAGGGCATCGCTCCAGGGTCTCCGAGTCTCCCAAGCGTGCTGACGGCAGCGGCTCTCACCTGCCAGTTCGAACTCGAAAGATCAGACGAGACCTTCTCCACCGATATCCCCAGCGCCGAGAGCGAGCGGACAGCAGCTTCTCGAACACTTGATTCACTATCTCGGGCAGCTACAAAGAGCGCTTCTGCGGCGACGTGATCAGCAATCAGCCCGAGCGCGGTGACCGCGGCCGTCCTGAACTGGGGCTCGGGCGCGTGAGCGGCGGTCATCAGGGAGTCGACCGCCCTTCGGTCCCGAAGTACGCCGAGCGCTTCAGCCGCCTTGATTCTGACTTGAAGCTCCTTCGAACTGGTGAGCGCCTCGATCAACGGATCGACGGCTGCGGCGTCTCCAAGGCGGGCCAGACGCTCGGCTGCCCGGACTCGATCCACCACGTTCAGGGCGTTCAACTGCGCAGACTGGCTCTCCGGGGTGACACCGATCCCGGCCAACGCCTTCACGACGTTTGGGCCCAACTTTCCATCGTCATTTCGAGCATCGAGCAACAGGTCAGCGACCCGGGCTCGATCAAACGCTGTGAGCGCTTCACTGATTGCATCGATCACGATCAGCGACCCTTCTTTTTTCAACGCGCCCACCAGCGCGATTAGAGATCGCTGAGAAGGATCGCTCTTGGGATCCAGTCGACTAACTTTCAGAAGCGAGCCAACCGCCGCCACACGGACGGCGGGCTGCGCGTCGCCGAGCATCTCAATCAAGGCTTGTCTTGATTCTTCACCTTCGAATGCCCAGAGCCCCGTGGCTAACTCGAGGCGAATGTGGAGCGCGTCGCGTTCAGCAGACGGTCCGTTATTGGCGGCGAGGGATAGCAGCGACGGCAGTGCGCGATTGTCGCCGAGTTCCAAAACGGTTTTTAGAGCCGCCTGACGGACATCGGGGTATTCGCTCCGCAGGGCCTCCGTTATCGGAGCGAGATAGTCGCGATTGCCCAATCGATAAAGCGCGACCGCGTATTCCCACCGGTCCGGACCTGCTTCTGGAATCGTGGCCAATACGGCGGCTACGGCCCGTTTGTCAGCGATTCTCCCCAGCGCTACCGCCGCGGCTTTTCGAACCGCGGGTTCATCATCTCTTAACAGACCGACGAGGGCGTCAACGGCCTTCGCCTCTTTCAACTCCCCGAGCGCGGTCGCGGCCATGCGCCGAACGAGTGCATCGGTGTCGGTCAGCGCATCAATCAGAGAACCGGCTGCGGCGTTGTTGGTAGCCGCGGCAACGCCAAAGGCGCGTGCGCGAACGTATGCATCGGATGACGTAGTCAAGCCACGTAGCGGCTCGTCTCCGGATGGCGCGCCAAGAGATGCGACCGCCTCGAGGGCCGCGTCGCGCACGAACCAGTTTTGGTCTTGCAGCAGGGCGACCAGCAAAGGTCCGGCTGACTTTTCTCCGAGCCTCCCCAGTGCCCTGGCTGCCTCTCCCCTGACGTACCAGCTCTCGTCGGAGAGGGCTTGTTTAAGCTTTGCAGCCGCACTGGCGTCTTTGGAATCGATAAGCGAGATCAGTTGCTGCACGCGCGCAAGCGCCGGGGTCTGCGTTCCCTCTCGTGACTCCGTAGCTTGTTGCGCAAAGGCAGCAGAAGAGAGCCAGGTAAGCAGAATCAGATCGATCGAGAGTAGGGTCTTTCTCATCGTTAGCAGCATCGGAAGGGGGAAACAAGTGCAATTCGTTCTTGCGCTCGCAACGGAAATACTACAGTACGCATCAGCGGTTTAGGAAGTGTGGAGATGGGTTATGAGCGGTTTGTTGACAAAAAAGCCACGCGAGCTATGCGCAGACTGGGGCGACCTTGCACAAAGAGCGACCAGATCTGCACCCGGTGCTCGCCCAAAAGATCACTGCGATCGCCTTTTGCAGTCTTCCAAAAAGACTGAAAAGCCCACCTGGCTGTAAGAAGCACAGGCGGGCTTGAGCAAACCCCAACGTGATTCGAGGTTATGCCGCTATGCGGTGCCCTCTCGCACCAATCCCGGCTGAAAAAACCTCGTAGTGAGCCAGGGCCCTCTCAATAGCGGGCATGGCCTGAGGAACGTTGAGTTTAAGGAACCTTATCATGTGAGCAACCTCGGTTGGCGTGAGGTCGTCAGGGCTTCGGCCAGGGATGCCGAGCGGTACCAGGTACCCACGCATGTTGAGACCGGCACGTCTCATCTCGGCTTCAAACGTTCGGATGAACTCTGCCCGTGCGGTGGCGTCCATTGCGACCAATCCGTCGCGAACTACTTCTTTGAGTTCGTCGGCGTCAACCTCGGACCAGCCTACGGTGGTTGTCTCAATTCTCCTGTTTATTTGTTTTCGCTGAATGTTTCTCGCCATTTTCTTTTCTCCACCCCTTGTCTGTTCTGTTCCAATCGCGTCCATAACGTCCTGAAACTGACCTCGCGTCTTACCAATCCGGTTCCGCAACTTCCAACCGCTCAAACGCGAGATGGATTGCTTTGTTTCAAGAAGTTTCGAATCACTCCCTGCACGGTGAAGCGACTCGGCGGCCCTTTTACAACTTGTGGCGCATCGCGTTTGTGCAACCATTGTGCCAAAGGGTTGCCTGGGAGGCCGAAGCAGCGGTCAAGTTCCGATATACCCCCGATCTCGAAGCACCAATAATGCACTCAGCAGAATGGCATTTTGATTTGGGAAGTTGGTTTTTGGTTGTGGTATAGTGAGCCTACCTGGGCACCTCAAGACAGAAAGGGACCACAATAATGACGGATGATCGAAACGAGCGTAATCGCGCCATAGACATAGCGATTGCAAGCATAGAGAAGCAGTTTGGTAAGGGCTCAATAATGCGGCTGGGCGAGAAGAAGGTCATGGATGTACCAGCCATCTCCACTTCGTGCCTCAGTCTCGATGCCGCGATCGGGATCGGGGGTGTGCCTCGGGGGCGAATTGTAGAAATCTACGGTCCGGAGTCGGGCGGCAAAACGACGCTCGCCCTTCACATTGTTGCGCAAGCCCAGAAGGCCGGCGGTGTTGCGGCCTATATCGACGCTGAGCACGCGATGGATGCTCAATACGCCAAGAAACTGGGAGTCATAGTCGATGACTTGTTCATTTCGCAGCCGGACTCGGGAGAACAAGCTCTCGAAATCGCGGAAGCGCTGATCCGATCCGGAGGAGTCGACGTGCTGGTAATCGACTCGGTTGCAGCGCTCGTGCCTCGCGCCGAACTGGAGGGCGAGATGGGAGACTCGCTGCCTGGACTCCAGGCGCGCCTGATGTCTCAGGCGCTCAGAAAGCTTACCGCCGTAGTCGCGCGCTCGAATACCTGTTTGATCTTTATCAACCAGATTCGCGAGAAGATCGGGGTGATGTTTGGAAGCCCGGAGACGACGAGCGGTGGCCGCGCGCTCAAGTTTTATTCTTCCGTGCGGCTTGAGATTCGCCGAACCAGTTCAATCAAGGATGGCGATTCGGCAGTCGGCAACCGTACAAAGGTGAAAGTCGTAAAGAACAAGGTTGCACCGCCATTTAGAGAAGCCGAGTTTGACATCATGTACGGCGAAGGCATTTCTCACGAAGGCGATCTGCTGGATCTGGCGGTTGAGAACAAGATCGTTGACAAGAGCGGCGCGTGGTTCAGCTTCAAGGGAGAGCGACTCGGACAGGGTCGCGAGAATGCCAAGAACGTGATCAAATCAGACAAAAACATGGGTAGCCGAATTGAGGGCGAGGTGCGAGCAGCTCTCGGTCTTCCGGCGACCGTCCCCGAAGAGTCGGCAGCGGGAGCAACGGCCGGATCGTCGAAGAAGGCCGGTTCAAAGGAATAGATCCCGGGGAGCGCAGGCGTCGCTGCCACTGCGACGTTTCGCCATAACGCAAGACGACGTTAACGGCAAAAGGCAGGTGTTTGTCTGCGCTCCCATGTACCAACCCCGTTTTGAGGGCCCCATTTCATCCCTATTTGAGGTGTTGTCAACATTTGATGTTGACCGCAGGTTTACGTTTCTGGTAGTATCGGCCAACTCGCCAGGATGCCCCCCATTCATCGAGGTGGTTTTACAATGAAATGTCAGGGTTGCGGACATGAGTTTCCGAACGCATCTGCACGCTGTCCACGTTGTCATCGTTCCACATCCAGACGGGGCCGGACCGCTTCAGATTCAAGACTCCTGGAGTTTCCGAGAAGGACCCGCGTCGCACAACGCCCCGAAACGACTGCCGCTCCGCTTCCAGCGTGGCGAGTAGAACTCAATGAAAAAGTCAGGGCGATCAGGGCAAATCGCGACGCTTCGGCTTCGACAATAGAATCGCCAGTCGAAGAGTTGGTGAAGTCCTTTGATGCGGACACTCATTCCATTATTGTGAGCGCCAGACAAGAAGAGGTTCGCAGGGCTTACGACAGGGATGCAAATGTTCGCGAAGCTCCTGGATCCGAGTCGAACCAACCCGCGGCGGCGGTTGCTACCTCCGGCCGACGGACCAGCATTAACATCGTCGAGGCGGCCCTCACGCGCGTGAAGCGTGCCACCGAAAATGCAAGCCGCGCCGCGCTTCCTAAGATCGAACCCGCGCGGTCAATTCAAGCAAGCAACCCAGTTTCGATGGCGGTAGATCGCCAGGCCACCGCACGGGCCCTGGACCCCGTTCCTGAAGTAGAACCCTCATTTGAGATCGCACCAACGCCGCAGCCCGAGGTCGTTCAATCTCGCACCACCAGGCCGGAGCGCGTAGATGCATCTGTCGTCGCCGAAACGAGCGTCTCGGAGATATTTGTCGAAGCAAAAGCCGAGGCGGCTCCGACATTGGTCCTCGATGAGATTGAGCCTCTTGACTATCTGGAAGCCGAGGTCCGTAAGGTCGATAGGGCGCTGGGGGCAGAGTTTCTGCGAAACGAGAGTCCCTCAATTATCACTCACGCAGTCATTGGGGTTTTCGATCTGATCGCGGTCGCAGTAAGCTGCTCACCTTTCCTGGCCTTTGTCATGATCGCCGATGGCAGCTTCTCGATCGTACAGACGCGGCTTGCGGTCGGAGCCATAGTCTTGCTGATCGCATTTTTCTATCTTGCGTTGACCCAGTGCCTCTGCGGCAGAACGTTCGGTATGATGCTGACTAACACTCGAGTCGTGGATGCGCAGGCTTTTGAAGCACCCTCCCCGTCCCAGGCATTGCTGAGAACGGTTGGGTATTTTATCGCGGCGGCACCCGCTCTGGCCGGGATTCTCTGGGCGGCGTTTGATTACAAGCATCGGGGGTGGCAGGATCTCATCTCCAGAACCGTCGTGGTCCGGGACTTCTGACACAGAGTTGCACGGCAAACGCCTGAATGCTTGTGTTCGCGATCATTTCTTCACAGTTCCTCATCAAGTAGTATTGCTGCGTGGATAACTTCTATCTGTCAGCGCTCGTCCAGGAACTAACGCCAGAAGTACAGGGACGTAATGTCGCTCGGGTATCCCTGGAATCCTCGACCCTCCTCATCGACCTGCGTTTAACCTCAGGCCGCCAACTGCTGGTCTCCCTCGATCGAACAATCCCGGCTCTCTATCTTTCACACGAGGTTGCATCACAACCTCTTAAGGGCAAACACAGCTCGACCTTTTTCCTGTCTCTACTGCGCAAACACGTTGTTAACGGAAGGCTCGTTAAGATCCGGAAAGAGCCTAAGGACCGTATCGTACACATCGATTTCGAGAAACTGGATGCAGGTGACAACAGAATCCAGACCTCGCTTCGGCTGGAATTCACCGGACGCTCAGCGAACGCGTACCTCGTCGACGCCCGGGGCGACTTGATTGGGAAGCTATTTGAGCAGGACGGCACTCTGCGAGTCGCGCCGCCAACTAAATCCATCGAGGTTCCCGGCGGGGAACCTTTGACGAACCAGTTGGACGATTCGATACCGCAATCCGAGGTACTCGAGCGGTTTTTTGAAGGCGGTTCGATGTTCGGTCCACAATTGAAAACCGAGTTTCTGGCTCGCTGCAAGGACACAAATCCGGCTGGAGCTTTCAGATCACTGATATTCGATTTGTTTCACCGAGACCCGGTGCCTCTGCTTTATTCAAGATTGCCACTCGACCAAACCGGCCTGGTGGTGATCAATACCAGGACTGACTTGCTTCTGTCGCACATCGAACTTGCTCAAGCGGCTGGCATGTTGCGTTTTCAGTTGTCATCGCTGTCGGAAGCGGCTGACCGGTATTACGGCCTTCGAGGCCCCGCGTTGACCCTCCGCGCAGAGCATTCGGCATTGAAACAAACCCTCACCCGCGAGATCAACCGGCGTGAGTCGGCACTCGGCGCAATTGAGTTAGACCGCTTGCGATTTGAACACCCTGAGGAATTAAAGCAATGCGGCGACCTGCTGTTGGCCAACCTCGCCGATGCCCGGATAGAGGGGACGATGGTCACTGTGATCGACTACTACGATGCCAATCAAGCTGAACGGCAGATCGCGATCCCGGAGGGCGCAAGGCTACAGGAAGCCGCGTCCGATTATTTCGAGCGATATCAGAAGGCACGTCGCGCGCTGGCGGCAATCGCTTCGCGGGAGCGGGAAGTCTCGGCCAATCTGGATCCTCTGAGGCAGCTTCTGTTGAGACTCGAACGCGAGCCTACTGTAGCTTGCATCCGCGAGGTGAGCAAATCGGCGGAACAACTGCTCGGGTCCGGCACGGGGATTCGCACGGAAAGGGGGCCACGCGCGAAGGGCGCCGCAGGCTATGCGTTTGGGCGCAGGTTCAAGTCCAGCGACGGCTATGAGATCGTGATTGGTAGAAGTGACCGCGACAATGATGCGCTCACATTCCGAGTCGCCAAGCCACACGACACCTGGCTTCACGCCGCAGATTATCCCGGCTCACACGCGATCATTCGCAATCCGCTGCGTGAAGCCCTGCCTCACCGGACCATCACCGAAGCAGCTGAACTGGCCGCCTTTTACTCTCAGGCCAAGCATGAGGGCAAAGCCGCCGTTCACTACACTCAAAAGAAATTCGTATCAAAACCGCCGCGTTCCAGACCGGGACTGGTCCGGCTATCCTCATTCAAGACAATCCTCGTGGAACCGCGCTGCGACCTGGAGAGGTTGGGCTGAGGTGGCTCCAGGCAACTGCACAGGCCATTGAGCAAACTAAGAACTCGCATGGGGGGCTTCAAAACTTTCCCCTGCAAGTTCAAATGACAAATGCTATCATTCAGCGAGCGAGGCGCAATAACACGATGAGCCGGTTGATGTTTGTCTACCTCTCGGGCACCGAGAAGGGTAAAACAAGAATTTTCACTCAAGATCATGTAACCCTTGGCACTTCGGACGCGTGCGATCTGACGCTTGTGCCCGAAGACGGTGGTTCGCTGCCCGACGGCGTGCTTGCGGATGTGTTCGACGACGACGGCGCGTTTCACCTGGTACCGCACCTCGGTCAGCACCCTTTTGAGATCACGATCAACGGCGAGGAGCCCGGGAGCGATGAAACGGGCGCTGGCCACGCGCTGCGCGACGGTGACACTATCCATTTTGGGCACGGCGATACTAGCGCGAGCGTACTGTTTCAGGTGATGCCGGAGAACTTTTCGGTTACGCATCCGGTTCGCCGCAACGCGGCAGACGTCGACAGAGTGTCCGGACAGTCGCTTCACCCGCTAACCGCTACCTTATTCGTAAAGGAACTCACCACAAGCCTGTGGGCTGAGATCCCACGGAAAGCCAAAAGGATTGGGCTGACGTTGGTCTCCGCGATCTCCTTGTTGATCCTCGGCGTACTCTTCTTCAGCCTTATTACATTGATTCGCAACACCAACAAGACTGAGCGGATCGGTGAGCAGATTGCGGGCGTTCAGGACATGCGCGAACAAGATCAGAAGCTCATCCGCAAACAGCAGGAGGAGATCGAGAAGCTTCGCGAGGTCAGCGACCAAATGCGGCGGTTCACTCAAAAAATAGCCGAGTTGTACAGCCCGGGAGTGTGTTTGATCGCAGGCAGCTATACGTTCGTTGAACGTGGCAGCGGGCGCGTCCTGCGCTACGAAACGTCGGACCGCATCAGCGATATGCCGGTCGACAGGAACGGAAACCTGCAGGCTTCCGTTGATGGGGCCGGGCCACCAGTCCAAATCGATTACACAGGCACCGGGTTTGTCGTGGAGGAAGGCGGTGTGATCGCCACAAACAAGCACGTGGTTCAGCCGTGGGTAACCGATCAGATGGCACAGATCATTTTGCGCCAGGGCGGAGGCTTGGCTCCGAGGCTCGATACGCTCGAAGCTTTCTTCCCTTCCCGGCAGGCCCCCTTCGATCTGAAGGTCGCCGCGACCTCGCCTCGATACGACATCGCGCTGTGCAAGTTTGAACAGGGAGACGCCGCGCTTCCTGTGTTCCCAATGAGCAGTGAAGATCCTATTTCGATCATCGGGGAGCCGGTTGTCTTATTGGGCTATCCCACGGGCGTTGACGGATTGCTCCAGCGAATAGAAGAAACCGAGAAGCGTGAAATACTCCGAACGCACGGGCAGAGCGCAATTCAAGTGGCGAGCGGGCTGGCTTCGAGCGGGTTGATCCGGCCGCTGACAACGACCGGCACGATCAGCGACGCACTTCCGGGTCGAATAGTGCACAGCGCTCAGACGACCGAAGGGGGATCTGGTAGCCCAATCTTCGATCGCGATGGCCGGGTAATTGCCATCAACTCTGCGATACTCGCCACCGTGGACGGGAATCAGAGCTTTGGGGGTTCCAACTTCGGCGTACCGATCAAGGTTGCCAATGATTTGCTCGTGGCCTACGACAAAGAGCGAGCCGGGGCACACCCATAAGCCAGACGATTTTCGATTCCTAATTGCCGCCGATAAGCCACCTGAGCAACGATAAAGGTGAGCGGCAATGCGCCAAGCGAAAAAAACAGGAAATAAGTCCAATCCTCAGGCGCAGCGTCCGCGCCCCGCTATCTCGACCCCATCGAAGCGCAGTAGCTCATCTTCTTTACTGGGGGGCGGGACCACTTCGAAGACCACCTTGTCAAACTTTCCGTGGCCTCTATAGAAGGATGACTTGTACCCGCGAAGGTTTGTGAACTCGATCAATTGCACGCCCCATTTCCCGAGAGCCGCGTTCTCAGGAATTGGGATGTTAACATCGAAGCTGGTCTGAGTATGGCTCTCTTCTGGGGCAACCGACACTTCGCCTACCGCCAGTTTTGTCTTGCTGGAGCTGGCCATACTGAACTGAAAACACTGAACGAAGATCTTGCTGACCCCGTTTGGATCGTAGGCCGCAATTCGCAGCGCCAGGCTCTCCCCGGCTACAACTCGAACATCGGTAGAACCATTTACCCCCAAACTCACAGACATATACTCACCTTTCCCTTCGTAAAGTCTTGTGAGGATCGTTCGCTGATTCAGGGCAGGCTTTCGGTCTCTTCTCGTTAGTCTTATTAGGCGACGATAATAGCGGTCAAGGCGGGAGGCGTCAAGAGTTGATCAATCGCCGTAGGCGTTCAGGGTGCGCCGCTCCTGGTTCCGGGTGTGAACCCAACACCAAAAACCTCAACTCGGAACCCTCAGGTTCACTGCTGCCCGTACGGTCGACGCTTTCCCTCCAGCGCCTCTTTGTAGGCGCCGTTTGGAACTTCTCCCAGCGCGATTGCGGTCTCGTACTCGGCGATCGCGTCCTGTCTGAACTCCTGGAAGTCGTATATCCGGCCAAGAAACAAATGGCTCCACTGGATCAACCATCCCTCGGAATCCTTTGACGCATTATCTATCGCTTTTCGGTAGAGCTTGATCGCACGCTCGAGCCGATCGTGCTGCACCTGAATCTTATCATTTTCGTCAGCTTTGGGGTCGAGTTCAGTAGGCGACGGCGTCTGAGTCACCACTTGCGCCATCCCGTATAGCGCCCTGGCGTTGTTCGGCTCGACGGCGAGCACCTCGTCGAGTATCGACCCCGCTTCCTTAAAGCGTTTCCCCCGGATCAGATCATCTGACTGCAGGATCCTCGCTGCCATAGCGCCCATTGCGGCTTCCGCAGCCGCGCCTTCGCCGCTGCTTGTTCGCGACGGGTTTGAATGTCTTGCTGATACCCGCGCCACCACCGCCTCAAATTCCGCTGTGCGCCCTGCCTCGCGATCGAACTTGACATTCCCAACCATGTGTTCGAAGAAGTCCTCCATGCCGATGCCCACCTTTTCCAGACCGCTTAGCGAATCATAGAAATGAAAGCTGAGCACGGCGCCGCGCAGATAAGCCTGGGCCAGATCGAACACTGCCTCGTCCTCGCTGTAGGCCCCACGCGTGGCGATCGCTTCAATCCGTCGCAGCCTGGCCTCGGTCGCCTGCGCCAGCGATTCGCGAATAACCAGATAAACGCTGTTAGAGTACTGCCTGGCCGCTGTGGGCACCGAAGCGACCAGCTTCGAAATCTGATCCTTGTACTCGAGCGCTGCCTTCAAGTGACGCTCCACCATTGGGTCAATCACGAATCGTATTAGTGCCTGGCGCACTGAGTCGGCAGTCGGCGCGCGCGAGGGTCCAACAATAACAATGTAGTCGTCCCCAAGCTTACGCGCTAACAAGTCTTCTTTTTGATTCAGGATGTCTCCGCGAACCGTCGAAGTATCGAGCGGTGCCAAAGGGTCGGGGATGACAAACACTTGTCTGGTTCGACTGCGGGTGATCACCGTCTCTTTTTGCTTCTTGCCCTCTATTGTCCCCGTCGTCACCACAAGCGGACGCATATTGATCACAGTCTCGGGTCTCGTATGGAAGTAATTCAGAACGTCGTAAATCATGTTCCCTACGGGTATACGATACGCAGCCGCATACGACTCGCCGATGGCCATGTACTTGGGGATGAGCTCCCGAATGCCGCCACTGACGTAGAACTCTCGCACAAGATCAACAAAACCAAGAAGAGGCTGGAGGTCATCGGGGATAGCTCGGTCGCTTGATTGATATACCGTGAAACCCGGGGGTTCGGTCATCATTACGCTCAGCGCGGCATACCGGGACGCATCCCCGGTTTCATCCACGCCCTGACGTCTGTGTGCTTGATAAAACGCCGCAAGCTTCTGTTTCAGAGCCGGATCAAGCTTGGCGAGGTCCTTTCTCAGTTCAGCCCGCGCCGGGGAGAGCGGCTGACCGCCGGTCTCGTAGTCGAAGCCCGCAACATTCAACGCGGCCATCACGACAAAGGTCCTGACGTCGGGCGCAATGCGGACGTTCGCTTCGGCAGGAGAAATAAACCCTGCGCTCGACTGCGACGGCATCGCTGGTTCAGGCTTCTTCGTCTGCGGCGCCTGCTGCGCCTGGGCTGATGCGAGTAGGCCTGCAACGACTAACGAGACAAAACTTGCTCTCAGCATAGAATTAAACATAACGATGCGATGAAACAGTGGTCAACTCCGCTCCGCTCGGCGAGAGCAGGCACCCTTGCCTGCTCTTCTTCTCCGGTGGCGATCAGTCAACGATAGGCTGCGCTCTCCTGCTTACAACTTTTCCGAAACCGACTTGGCCTGCAGGAACAGCAGAAGATAATCTCGCCCGCCACCCTTCGAGTCGGTGCCAGACATGTTGAATCCGCCGAACGGGTGCACATCCACGAGTGCACCTGTGCACTTGCGATTCAAGTACAGGTTGCCGACATGGAAGTCCCGGCGCGCCTGCTCGAGTCTGGCGCGATCACGGCTGAACAGCGCGCCGGTCAATCCGTACTGCGTGTTGTTAGCGATCTTGAGCGCCGTGTCAAAGTCGCGCGCCCGGAACGCTGCAAGCACCGGACCGAAGATTTCTTCCTGCGATACCCGCGCCATCGGATCGACATCGCCGATCACGGTAGGCTTGATGAAAAATCCGCGCTGTCCTTCGTCGAGGGGCCCTCCTCCGGTCATCAGTTTGCCCTCGCCCTTTCCGATCTCGACATAATTCAAGATCGAACCGTATGCGCTCTTGCTCGACACAGGCCCATCCAATTCTCCTGTTCCTTGACAGGCCCGACCTTCAGCCTGCCGGCTCGATCGGCAACGCGTCCGACAACCTCGTCATAGACCTTGTCCACAACCACGACTCGCGAACAAGCTGAGCACTTCTGACCGGAATATCCAAATGCCGAAGTGACGACTCCATCAACTGCCGCGTCTAGATCGGCAGTCTCGTCGATCACGATCGTATCCTGCCTCCCATCTCCGACACAATCCGTTTGATCCACAACTGGCCCTCGGCCGTCTTCGCCGCAAGCTCGTTTATGTGAAGCCCCACCTCCTTCGAGCCGGTAAAAGCGATGAAACGTGTCCGCGGATTGCCAACCAGATAGTCGCCAACCTTCGCCCCGCTACCCGGCACAAAATTAACTACGCCCGGCGGAAGTGACGCTTCTTCCAGAATCTCAACAAACCTCGCGGACACTACCGGGCTTTCGCTGGAGGGTTTGAGAACAACTGTATTGCCAGTCACGATAGACGCCAACGTCATTCCCCCAAGAAGCGCAAGCGGGAAATTCCAGGGCGGGATGACCACGCCAACGCCAAGCGGAATGTAAAACATTTCATTCTGCTCACCGGCTAGCGGGGTCAGTTCCTGCTCCCGGTTGTGCCTGATCATCTCGCGCGCGTAAAACTCGGCAAAGTCGATCGTCTCGGCAACGTCACCATCCGCTTCAGGCCAGGACTTCCCTACTTCTAAAACAATCAACGCAGTGATCTCGGTCTTATGCTTGCGAAGAAGGGACGCAATTTTCAGCAGGTAGCGCGCTCGAACCTCAGGCGCGACATTCTTCCAGTCCTGGAAAGCATCGGTCGCAGCTTCGATGGCTTTGTCAGCAAGCTCGATGGTGGCCTTGTGGACAAGCCCGATGACCTCGTCATAGTTCGACGGGTTCACCGAAGCGAGCATATCGCCGGTTGTGTAGCGCTTTCCGCCGATGATCACCGGATACTCGCGCCCAAACCGCGATTCAACGTTTGCGATGGCCTCGCGCATCACGGCCGCGTTGTGTTCGTCTGTGAAGTCTACAAATGTCTCGTTTTGAAATGGCGGAAGCATATGATGAGTTCCTCTCCTCTTCCTGAATTTGATGGCTCTAAAGTTATCAATGTCGTTCGACTATGGTCAACCGTGTCGAAGGCACAGCTCCAAGGTCAGAGTCCACGCCTCAACCCGTTGGACACGGCAACCTAAAGGTTGAAATCCAACCCAACGGCTGACCGCCGCTCAACGCTCATCTCCATCATTGTGATAACAAAACCACCGTTGCTATAGTCCACATCAGACCCGCAAGGCGCCACGACGGCGTTGGCAGCGGAATCTGGTTTGTGACAACAGGTATGCGGCAATTGATCCGTCACGCGACGCTTGTGCTTTTGACGCTTGGTCTTGTTTCGACCAGCGGCCAGGTCTTACCGTTCAGCGTGGCGCCTGGGCTTACGATCCCGGCTCGTGGATCATTGAATGCTCTGTCGCCGGCGGACCGGGTCGACGTCTTCGAGGAGGTCTGGGAAACGATAAACGAGAAGTACTACGACGCCTCCTTCAATGGAGTCGACTGGCAGGGAGTCCGCGAACGCTATCGGCCCCTCGTCAAACAAGCGCACAGCGACGAAGATTTTTATGGTGTTCTTCAACAGATGGTCGGAGAACTGCGCGATGCACACACCAGATTTCATACGCCCGAGCAGCGTCGAGAGCGCGAACGATTGCAGGCAGTGAGCGCCGGGCTGTCGCTTTTCGACGTGGAGGGCAAGACTGTAGTCGTAAGCGTTGAGCCCGACTCAGATGCCCGACGCGCCGGTGTCGAGCCAGGGATGATTGTGTTGGCGATCGACAGCAAACCCGTAGCCGATTGCCTGACTGAAGCGCGGGCGCGGGTTGCGGGCACGTCCTCAGATCGCGCAATTCGTCTGAGGATGTACCGGATGATCATCGACGGTGAGCCCGGAACGACGCTTCGATTGAGCCTCTCGCGATCGGATGCCTCCGTCTTCGATGTTGCGCTTGTTCGGCGCATCGTTTCCGATACGCCGGTTGTCACATCGCGCCGGCTGCAATCAGGTTTTGGATACATTAGGCTGACCCTTTGGAAGTCGCCGATTCGAAAACAGTTCAAGAGAGCGCTCGAACAGTTCAAGCATGCAACAGGTGTGGTAATCGATATTAGGGGCAACCCCGGGGGCGAGGCGGACGAAGTAGTCAGGATCGGAAGTTTCTTTTTCGATGCGCATATCTCCTTCGGCAAGTTCATACGGCGTTCCGGCAAGGCGATATATCTAAAAACCGATGACGATGATCGCGTCTACAAGGGTCCGTTAGCAATTCTTGTGAACGAGGGCTCGGGGAGCGGGTCGGAGTTGTTCGCCGGGGTAATGCAGGAGAACGGCCGAGCCAGCATAATCGGCCGGCAGACCTGCGGGTGTGTGCTTGGCATATCGGAGTTCAAGAAAGTAAGAGGCGGTGGTGAGCTTGCGGTGAGCGAGTACGGCTACCTATCACCGCGAGAAAACAGCTTCGAAGGGACCGGCGTGATTCCAGACACTAGCGTGCCGCTAATAATCACCGATCTTCAAAACCATCGGGATGCCGTCTTAGATGAAGCGGAGCGGTTGTTGAAGACAAAACTCGCAACAAGAACCACCCCATACCGTGACGAAAGCGCAACTCCGAAGCTCAGATGGGTTCATCTCGACCTATGGCCTTGAGCCGGCTTCGCCTTCGACAGGCTCACAAGATTGGCAATCAGCCGATACGCACCCGGCACTCCTTTTGGTAATTGCCTGAACCACGCGTACGCAGTGTAAACGTACAGCCCTTTGCCGTATTCGGCGATTAGTTCCCCGCCCTGCAAGTCTGGTTCACCCGGATCGTGACACGCCATCAACGGCTTGAAGTGCGAATCCCAGTCGCCCAGGAAATAGGCGCCACGTTCCTGCACCCAGCCGTCGAAGTCGCGCTCGGTGATCTTGTTCGGAAAATTGAAGCGGGGATGATTGGGCTCGAGGATTGTCACCGCCGCCAATTCGTCGGTCACTCGAAACGGCCTCGCCTCAGGCTTTGGATACGAAGGAAAATCGCCGTTCATGAACTGGGCTTGCGAATAAACCGCTATCACCAGCTTTCTTCGCGAGTAGTCGAGTAAGTGCGAGTTGTACTGGTTCAACTCGGGCTTTGAAGATGCGTCCGAGCCAACGACGATTATGTCAAGTTGTGACAGATCGCCGGCAAGTTCGCTTGTCGAGAGCGCTCGCGCGTCGAGTCCCGCGCTGCGCAGCGCGTCCAGCACCTTGTCGCCCGCCGATCCGATGAACCCGATCTTTGGCTTTGTCGCTGACTTCGAAAGAGCCGAAGCTATCTCATCTTCGCTTAGAAACAAGATCCGTGTCGGGCGATCACCCGATCTGCCCCCCTGCCCCGAAACGCGAGCGTCCGTTCCATTGTCTCTTCCGGTCCGATAGGGCGCAAAGCCGCCCGTCTCGAAGTTGCCTCTGCTGTACTGAACAATGTAGGTGCCTCCGCGGTTGACGTATTCCATCAACCGCGCGTTGTTGGCGATCACGTCGGGCCGAACCTCGTATACGCGGACGCCGGCAACGATAGCGTCATACACGCCCAAGTCCCCGGACGCGAGCTCCTTCGCGTCTATGGTCTTCACATTGACGCCGATGCGATCGAGGGCAGCCCCGAAGTCGTCACCGGCGCCCTCGATGTAGCCGACCTTCAGACCCGGCACCACTTGCACGTCGATCACTTCGGCCGCTGCTTTGGCATCGTGATAAACGAATCGCGGTTCGATATGAGAATAAGCGACAACCTGGTAGCCCTCGCGATATGAGCGCTGGTCAATAGTTGCAACCGCGCTAACCTCCCGCGCCGTCTCGCCGCCTCCGGCCGGGGCCTTTACCGCGAAGGTGAACAATGCCCGCTCACCTTCGCGCTTCAGATCGAAGTCGAAGCCGGCAGGCGTCGCCAGCCAACCGTCCGGCTTCTGGAGACTAAGCGAACCGCGGACGCCGCCCTTCCGATTGTCGGTCACAGACACCGTCACCTGACGTTCAACCGCGACCGAGGATTTCGGATAAATGAGAATGTCGGGCGAGACATTCACGGATACGGCGGGCGCCACCTTGATCGCGTGTCTAATCTCACCAAGCTCGCGGTCAGCGTAACGATTTTCGACTTCCTGGGTTGTCCTTACCAGCGAGCCGCTTATGGTGAATTCCGCAAAACCCACGACCGCAGGGAGGGAAACCGGCTCGATGCCCGTCGTCCCTTTCGCCGGTTTCGCGATCGCAAACATATCACCCTTGCGAGCTTCGTTCAGCCAGTACGGCCGCGTCGGCTCCACGTCAGCTCCGGCGGTGACGCTATACTCAGCTTGCAGCACCAGGCGGCCTTCAATCTCCGTGACCCTCTCCTTCCCTTTTTGAACCACCGTCCACCCGGCTGTTGTTTGCAGACCAAACGCGCCGACCTTTACAGCCGAGTTTGCGTATGCACTCAAACTAATCGTGAACGCCTGACCGGGCGTCACTACTTCGTCGTCGGCCAGACAATCGACGACCACGCCCTCTGACTTCAAGAGCGCATCGCTGAAGTCCGCTTCCTTTTGTTCCAGTAAGAAGTTGATCTCATAGCGCTGAGGCTCACTCAAGCCAAGGGCCCCAAGACCGCTACGAATCTCTCTGAGTTTATTCAAGCCTCGTGCGACTACGCTAGCAATTGCAGCCTCTGCAAGCGGATTGTATTTGGCACTCGCCTCATCCGCCGCCGCCTGTACTTCCGCAAGTTGTTCTCTGAGCTTCGGAGCTGCCGCTCCGGCGTAGTCAGCAATGCCAGTCAATAGTGTATCAATGTCATCAAAAATGTCCTTTTCATTCTTGATCGGCCCGAGCTTTGAGTCGATCAACCGAAGCCTAGAGTAACGCGGGCCACGCGCTTCGATGGTTCCCTGGTCCTGAGATCTGTGCTGGCTCCGGCCTCGCGCGGCAATCTCGTAGTAGCTGCAGCCCAGCAACGGATCGAATTCTCCGGTGTTTAGTGAGAGCGTGGCCATCGACGGCAAGAACTCCCGCGGGCTTGCCGCGCCGTCAAAGGAACGCAGATATAGCTTCCTGGCCTGCCAGGGCGGCAAGCCTTGTTCCCGGAAACGCGCCGGGTCACCAGCCGCTCGATAGGCTTCTCGCGTCAGCAACCCGGCAGCTTGATGATGTCCGTGCCCATCATTTGGCGTCCCGCTCCAGGCCGACACTATGACCAGCGGCCTAAACGTGCGAATGACTCGCACCATGTCGGCGAGCACAGCTTCGCGATCCCATTTGGAAAGAGTTTCAGTGCGTGATTTGCTGAAGCCGAAATCGAACGCGCGTGAGAAAAACTGTTGAGCGCCGTCAAGCCGCCGCGCTGCGAGCAGCTCTTCGGTTCGAATCACGCCGAGCGGCTCGTACAACTCTGGACCGATCACGTTCTGCCCACCGTCACCGCGAGTGAGCGAGAGGTACGCAGTGCGCACTTGCCGGCCTCGAGCAAGATAGGCCAGCAATCCGCTGTCCTCATCATCGGGGTGCGCGCCGGTGTGGAGCACGCTACCCACGACTCCGAGTCGCTTGATCGCCTGCCCCAATGCCATCGCGCCGCGGTCTTCGGAGGGTCGCGTATCCGCCAGCGAGTGAAATCCGACAGGCGCTACCTGACACCCGAAAACAACAAGAATGATAAGCAGGAATGAAACAGGTTTGGGAATTCGAATCGAGATCAAATTGAGCCTCCGGTCGTTGACTGGAATCCACTGACGGTCGGTTGTTGCGGGCCTAAACCACGGAGAGAGGTCGAGCGTTTCTTATCAACATCGCCGCGTCGATGATCCGGACCGCCGCTTCTCGTTTTGACAGGAGCGGCAGTTCGACCACCGCTTCCGATGAGACCAGCGCGATTCGATTGTTGTCCACGTCGAAGCCCGAGTCAGTCGCCGACACATCGTTCGCGACGATTAAGTCCGCCCCCTTGTCCTTGAGCTTCTTCCTTGCGTTTTTTATGACGTTCTCAGTCTCCGCGGCGAACCCGATCACAACACGAGCGCCGCTCTCATGAGCCACAGCGGCGAGAATGTCATCCGTTGGCTCGAGATCCAGCACAAGCGCGTTTCCGTTCTTCTTGATTTTTTGCTGGTGAACGGTAGCCGGGCGATAGTCGGCGACCGCCGCCGCCATCACAACTATCGTTGCATCGTCGAGATTGTCTTTAACCGACTCATACATTTCCGCGGCGGAACGAACGGAGATCACTCGGGCGCCTTCAGGGGCGGTGATGGAGACCGGCCCGGTTATCAAGGTGACCTCAGCTCCCCTCGCAAGCGCGGCTTCAGCCACGGCATAGCCCATCTTGCCCGAGGAGCGGTTGCTCAAGAACCGAACCGGGTCGATGGCTTCCTGTGTCGGTCCGGCGGTAATCAACACTCGCTCTCCGCGAAGGTCCCGTGGACTCTGGGCAACGCCGATGACCTCGCACGCCTGGTAAACGATATCAATTGGCTCAGCAAGACGACCGGCGCCCACCGTACGGCACGCGAGGTAACCTTCTTCCGGGTCGATGAAGTGAACCCCACGCTCGCGAAGGCGACGAACGTTCTCACGTGTCGCCGAGTGCCCCCACATCTCGACGTTCATCGCGGGCGCAACCAGCACCGGTGCTGTGGTTGAAATGTAGAGCGTAGAAAGGAAATCGTCGGCGATACCGTTGGCGAACTTCGCCAGGATATTTGCCGTCGCGGGCGCTACAAGCAGAAGATCGATAGACTGAGCCAGTTGGATGTGCCTGATCTCAGGGTCGTCGGTCTGCGTGAACATTTCAGATATCACCGGATAACCCGAGATTGACTGAAAAGTCAGCGGACCCACGAACTCGGTTGCGTGCCGGGTCATTACGACCTTGACGGTTGCCCCGCGTTTCTGAAGCCCACGCAGAACCTCAACCGCCTTATAGGCCGCTATGCATCCGGTAACACCCAGCGCGACAATCATCGGCTTCACCTAACAGTTCATAGTTCCAGCTTCAGGCAGAGTTCAGAGTCCAGGCGTTTCTTGCTCCGCGGGCGCAATCCGATGCAACCGCGCAAGCCAGAGACTCCGCCAGACCGAGGGACTTCTAAGATGACGCCTACCCCATCTTGAGCGGCTTGACGAGAGGCTGATACCGCACAAGCCCGCGCCTGACCTCTTCAAGAGCGACGCGGGTCGCCTTTTTGGCGGAGCTGTATATTCGGGGCCTGGCTCCCCTTTGAAGCTGCTTGCAGCGCTTGGCCGCGAGGAGCACTAGGCGATACTTGCTATCGATTTCGGTAGTCCAATCAATTTCGTAGTCGGCTTCAGGCATGAAACGACTCACCTCCAAAGGTATCAATAACTGACTCGATACGATTTCTCTGCCGATCAGGGCGGCATCGCTCAGCGACTATTATAGCCTCAAGCTGGGCGAGTGCGCGATCAAGATCTTCGTTTAGAATCACATAGTGGAAGCGCTCGTATAGTTGGACCTCGATCGCAGCATTCCGCAGCCTCCGTTCGATGTCGTCAGGTGCATTCAGGTTCCTCGCCCGCAGCCGAGCTTCGAGAACCTTACAGGACGGCGGCAGTATGAAAACCAGGATAGCCTCCGGCACCCGACGGCGCACTTCCTCAGCGCCTTGAACGTCGATATCAAGCATAACGTCCAGGCCCCGTGCGAGCATCTCCTCGACTGGCTTCTGGTGCGTGCCGTAAAGGAATCCGTGCACTTCGGCGGATTCCAGGAACTCGTCGCGGTCGCGCATAGCGAGAAACTCAGATTCGCTTACAAAATAATAATCCACTCCGTGCTGCTCTGAGCCCCTCGCTTCTCGAGTGGTATACGAGATTGAGAAACGCAAATCGCCGAAGCGCTTCAAGACTCGCCCGGCAAGCGAGGACTTACCGGCTCCCGATGGCGCGGACACCACAATCAAAGTGCCTCGTTCGGCTTGAGCAACGGTGAACGTGGCATTCTCACTCGACATTCTGGCCCTGCTCCCTTAGCTTCTCTACCTCGGTCTTGATTACTATGGCCGCATCGCTTATGGCAAGGTCGTTCGACTTCGACAGGATGGTATTGGCTTCGCGGTTCATCTCCTGCAAGATGAAATCGAGCCGCTTGCCTGCTTCGTCCGTGCTTCGAAGCAGATCGCGCATCTGCCCCATGTGACTTTTGAAACGCGCGATCTCTTCGCTAATGTCAGAACGATCCGCCAGCATCACCGCTTCCTGCGCGATGCGTGTTTCATCAACTTGTCCGCCGGCCAACTCCTGAAGGCGTTTCATCAGCTTTTCGCGATAAACCGCCGGAAGGCGCGCGGCCTCGTTCTCTATTGTCGGCATCTGACGTTCGATGTTGTCGAGCCGCGAAGTAAGTTCGGCCGCAAGCTCCTGACCCTCAATCACCCGCATTTCGGTCAACGAAACAAGAGCCTGGCCCAGGGCGGTGACCGCGCCGGCGACCAGTTTTTCATCAAGCGACCCGGAATCCTGTGATACCGCCAAAGCACCCGGGAGTTTGGCGATCAGTTCCAGCGACGGATCCCCTTCCAGCCCGAATTCCCGCTTCAGCTCTGACAGCGCGGTAAGGTAGCCCGATACCAGCGGGCGATTGATCTCGAACGTCGCGGGCTTCAACTGCTCTACGAACACGGTGACGTCTACCCGTCCACGCTTAACCGTCGCTTGAACCTGTTTCTTCAACGTCACCTCGAGGCTCGACAGCTCCTGCGGCATCCGTGTGTGTACATCGATCGCCCGGTTATTCACCGAGCGTATGTCCACTCGAACCCGGAAGTTGTCGCCTTCGGCGCTTCCCTGTCCAAATCCGGTCATGCTTTTTATCATATGTTTTCTGCAGTCAGCGGTCCGCAATCTGTCGCCAGTTCTCTTTGCTTCTTGCAAAACTTCGCATCTTTGCGCGAAACATCTATGAAACCGAAAAGACCCAAACCTGACTATGGACTACCAACTGTTTCTCCTTCCTGGCCGACGAGCTCATCCGAAAACTGCAACTCATAGAGGTCGCGATAAATCCCGCCTCGCGACATCAACTCATCGTGCGTCCCGGTGTCCGCCACCCGCCCGTGATCGAGTACAACGATCTTGTCCGCACGGTGGATCGTAGTCAACCGGTGAGCAATCACGATAGTAGTTCGGCCCCTCATCAGGTTCGCAAGCGCGCGTTGAACCCACCGCTCGGACTGTGTGTCGAGCGCTGAGGTCGCTTCGTCCAGCACGAGGATTGGCGCATCCTTCAAGATGGCCCGCGCTATCGCAATCCGCTGCCGTTCGCCGCCGGACAATTTCACCCCTCGTTCTCCGATCAGCGTTTCGTAGCCACCGCGCTCGATGATAAAGTCGTGCGCATATGCGGCGCGCGATGCAGCCTCGATCCTCTCGCGATCAATGTCCGGACCGCCGTAGGCAATGTTGCTGACGATCGAGTCGTTGAATAAGATCACTTCCTGCGTTACAAGCGCAATCTGTGCTCGAAGGCTCGCCAGCTTGCCATCCCGGGTGTTAATACCGTCAATCCTTATCTCACCACGCGTGGGGTCGTAAAATCGCATCAGCAAATTCGTGAGGGTAGACTTGCCGGCTCCCGACAAACCAACCAGCGCGACGACTTCGCCACGCTGGACCTCTATGCTGACGTCCTTCAATATCCAGTCGTTCGAATCCTGATACTTGAACGAAACATTCTCAAACTCGATTCGGTCTCCGAGCGCCGGCAAATCGATCGCCCCGGGACGATCCCGCTTTTCTGTATGAGTCTCCAGCAGCCGATAGATTCGCGAGGTCGCCGCGAACGATTGCTGAAAGTAGTTCTGAATCCTCGACAGCTTGCGGAGCGGATCATACATTCCAAGCATGGCGACGATGTAAGCGGCAAAGGTACCGATCGTCATTGCCCCCGCTTCTATCTCGCGCTTGGCATAGAGAACAAATCCCGCGGCGAGCAGCACGCCGACCAGTTCCAGAATTGGGGACGACAGATAGACGACTCGCGCCGCGCGCACCTGATGGTTTGCCAGCTTGAGTTGCGCGTCGAGAAATCGTCGCTGTTCGAAGCGCTCCATTCCGAACGCCTTTACAATCCGATGACCGGAGATCGTCTCCTGGGTCACATCCAGGACTTCTTCGGTGCCTTCCTGCGTTGAGTGCGCGATCTTTCGAAGCCTTCTTCCAAACCTGGAAGTGAGAACGGAAACAAGCGGACCAACAATCAGTATTGCAAGCGTCAGCCTCCAGTTGAGCATGAACACCAGGGCAAACAACGACAAGAATGTCAGCCCTTCGCGAAGCATATCCGCCAACAGCGTGGAGACCGAAACCTGCACCTTCTCGGCGTCGCTGATGATGTGAGTCGTCAGTTCGTTGGTCGGGTGGTCGGTGAAGAATTCGCTCGACTGCTGAAGGATATGATCGTAGAGCCTCTGGCGCAGGTCAACCACCGCACTTACGCCGATGCGCCACATCAACACACTCGAAAGATACTCCGACGCGCCTCGAATGATTGTAAAAACCACAAGCAGAGCCGCGATGACCGGTAACGCCTCGACGCCCCGCGGAAGGTAATTGCGAGCATCCACGATCGCGGCGAGGCCCGTGGTCGGCCCCTTAGACGTTCCCGGCAACTCGTCAATGATCGACTTCAGCAACGCAGTCCGGCCAGCTTCGAACAACCCAACCAGTGCCATCAGAACGAAGGCTATCGCAAACAACCCGGCGTACGGTCTGACGTTTCTGAGAAGTATGCGGAAGTCTTTCATTACAGCATGTCGGCGGAGATCCGAGTCTGTTAAACGAATGATTATACGCGGAGCGCACTCGCGGTCAAGGTGACCGTCACCGTGCGATTTTGAGCTCGGAAAGAACGATCAGGCATGCAGCGGAGCAGCAAAACCGGACGTGCCGCAGGCCACCGAGTTGTCCCGCGCGCACTCCGCCCGCTTCTATCCCGGCTTTCGCAAGGGATTCACGGAACCTGGGAACCGCGCTATCGTCTATTTAATATCCTTAGCAGAGCAAGAAAAATATTGAACGCATCCAGATACAACGACAACGCCCCTGCCACATATTCGTTTGTCGGATACCGGCGAATGATGTTCGATGTGTCGTACAAGACGAACCCTGAGAAGAGGAGAAGGACTGCGGCCGAGATCGCAAAACCCAATCCCAGCGACCCGACAAAGATATTGATTACGCCGGCGCCGATCACCACCACAAGTCCCACGGTCACCATACCCCTAAGAAAGCTGAAGTCCCGGCGCGAGATGAACACGTATGCCGTCAGTCCGCCAAAAATCGCCACCGTCATCACGCCCGCTTGAAGGATTGACCCAGGGTTAGTTCTGCCGATCACGTATAGCACCGGCGAGATTATGACCCCAGTCAAGGTCGTGAATCCGAAGAGGGCTGCCAGGTTGACGCCCGGCACGTGGCGCACCGCCTGAGCTCCGATCACCCCGCCGATCATCAAAATAAACATGATTATCGGATGCTCAGCCGCGAGAACCATCAGCGGCGGAAAGGCGAGCCCAAGCAGAACGCCGCCGATCGCGAACAGCGTCGCTGCAAAAAAAAGCGCATAGACCTTGCGGATGAAGGCGATGCGGTCGCTGACGCTCGCATCCGCGGCAGTGACCGGTCGAGCGCCCACTCCGCCGCTAGCCGCCCACGGTTCACTCTGGGAATAGTCGTGTCGTTGACGATCATAGTCGGTCATATGGCCTCCTTCGGGGTACCTGGATGTTTGGATTGTCGAGCGCTTCCAAGATGGCGATAGCATAACACGCCTGCTCCGCGATGTTTAGATCAGTACGGTACGGTCGGCGTCATTGACAATGATCAACCATCTCCAAACCGATTCCGCCTTGCGCCATATTCTTATTTGCTGCTAGAAATTCCCTAGCTCCGTTGAACTAGCGTACCTTCGAAGTTCCTCAACGATTGGATCAAATGATGCGTCTGCCGCGTGGCTTTGCCGACGACGTTAAGAACCAGGGCGACATTGTTCGAGTTGTATCTGACTACGTGAGTCTCAAGAAACGCGGCGCGAACTACCTGGCGTGTTGTCCGTTTCACTCAGAGAAGACTCCATCCTTCACGGTTCATGCGGGAAAAGGTCTGTTCAAATGCTTTGGCTGCGGCGAAGGCGGCAGTATCTTCGATTTCGTCATGCGAATTGAAGGATGCGGCTTCCCCGAGGCCGTTCGAATAGTCGCTCAAAAAAGCGGGATTCCAATCCCGGTAGTCGAAGAGAACGAGGACCACAAGAAAATCGAGCGCGATCGCGACAGTATTCTGCGGCTCAACGAATGGGCCGCCGAATTCTTTGAGCGCCAATTGAACGAGAGTGAAGAAGGAGCCGGCGCACGCGCCTATGTGCGCTCGCGAGAGATCAGGGAAGAAACCGCGAAACACTTCCGCCTGGGTTATGCGCCCGATAGCTGGGACGCACTAACCAATCATCTCAAAGGACGAGGCGCTACGATCGACGAGATCCACACCAGCGGGTTGGCGGTCCTGAAAGACTCAGGAGGGGTCTACGATCGCTTTCGCGGACGCGTGATTTTTCCAATCGGCGACCCGCAGGACCGCGTCATCGCGTTCGGCGGAAGAGTGATGGGAGACGGCGAGCCGAAATATCTCAACTCCCCCGAGACGACGGTGTATACGAAAGGGCGAAACCTGTTTGGCCTGGCTCACTCAAAGAATGAGATTCGAAATCTCGGTTTTGCAATTCTGGTTGAAGGCTATCTCGACTGCATCATTCCATTTCAAGAAGGCATCCACAATATTGTGGCGAGCCTCGGCACGGCGTTGACCGAAAACCAGGTCAGGTTGTTGCGGCGCTATATGGATCAGCCGCAGATTGTGGTTAACTTCGATCCCGACTCCGCGGGCCAGGCTGCGACGATGAGATCCATCGACGTGCTGCTCGCTGAAGGATTCAAGGTAAACATTCTACGAATGCCGACCAACCAGGACCCCGACGCATTTGTTCGAGCGCACGGAGTTGATCGGTTTCGCGAGTTGCTCAAGACAACCCAGCCTTACATCGACTACATCATCGACACGTCGATCGCCGAACACGACACATCGAGACCGACCGGAAAGGTCGCAGCGATCAACGCGATGCTCCCGCACCTGGCCCGCATGCGCGACAAGGTTGCGCGCGCCGACTACGCCGGACAGATCGCGGACAGGCTAAAGGTTGACTCACACATCGTCCGAGAAGAGTTAAAGCGCACCGCGGCAAACAGGCAGCCGTCGATGGACAGCAAACGAGTGAGGGCCGCGGAAGAGATCACCAAAGGCGAACGCCAACTCCTCGAGTTGATGCTGGCAAATGAAGGAGTGCGCCGCGCGATTATCTCGGCGCTCACGGAAGATGACTACGCAGAATTAGCCACCGGAGCCATTTTCGCGGCGGTGATTGATATGGACGGCAACGCGATTGACTTTCACTTCGATAACCTCATGGAGCGCTTAGATGCGGAGAAGGAGCGCGAACTCCTGCCGGGGTTGATGATGAGCGATCTCGAGTGGGCCGGAGGCGAGGACTTCGAGACATTGTTCAAGAAGGCAACAGAGGCGCTCTCTTCACTGCGACGCAGACGACTCGAGCGAAGGCTCGATGCGATTCAAATTGAAATCGGGCAGGCTGAGCGCGAGCAGGACGTCGAACGGGTACTGCTTCTGTATCAGCAAAAGACAGAAATCCAGAAGCGGCGACTTGCGCTATCTGCCGTGTAACTCATGGACGTGATGAGATCACTCAAAGACTCGGGCACCAATACGCCGCGCTTGAACCTGTCTTCCGGGTCGTCTTCGTGGCTTTGTGTTTCGTTCGACAGGTTAAGAAACTATTACAAAACTCGAATCGGCATGTAATTTGTCTTTTTGCTCGCGTAGTATCTTGACAGATTTTCTTAATGAGGGTACGAATTCACAGTTGGCTTTTACAGCCTCTCAGTGAATTGTCGCCCCCACAGGAGTTCGTGAGTTGTCCGATATCAACGACAAATATTCCGACGAAGTGGAGAAACTTCTCGAAGTAGGAAAAGAGAAGGAGTACCTGACCTACGACGACATAAATCGACTACTCCCGCCCGACATGAATTCCGCCGACGATATCGAGGCCATTCTCGAGGTGATCGGTGCTGAAGGAATCTCAATCTCTGATTCAGACGAGAAGTTCATCGAGGCTGCTGCCGTCGCGATCGGCAGTAACGGCGACTCCAAGATCGAAGACGCGCTCGATGAAGAGCTGGACGTTAACCTGACTGCGGGCTTGCTGGACAAGACGAATGACCCAGTCCGCCTATATCTCCGCGAAATGGCGGTTGTCCCGCTGCTCACCCGAGAAGGCGAAGTTTCAATAGCAAGGCGTATGGAACGGGGGCGCCAGCGTGTGCTCAAGACGGTATCCCGCTCGCCTATCTGCATTGAAGAGATGCTCCAGATTGGAGAGCGGCTACGGCGCGGCGAGCTGCACATCCGCGAGGTCGTTGCTTTTAGCGAGCAGGATCCGGTTACCGAAGAGCGCATCGAGCAGTACCAGGTTGCCACGCTTGAAGCCATGAGCGAACTAAAGAAGAGCTACACCCGAATGCTCAAGCTCTACGACCGGCTGCTCGAAGAACCTAAGAAATCGCCCAGGCTGTTGAAGCAGCGGCGCAAGCTTGCAGTGGCGCGTGTGGAGCTGAGCCGTCAGGCTCGAGCGCTCGACCTCGTGCTTCAGCAACAGGATCACTTCACCAACTTGATTCGCGACAACGTCAACCGAGCACGCGAAACGCGCGCGGATATCGACAAGGCTCGTCGTTCGCTGGAGAAGAAGAAGTGGAACGAAGATGAGCGCGAGCTTCGGCGTCATCTACGTGACGCCGAGCGCCGCCTCGCCGAGATAGAGGCGGCCTGGCACACAACGGCTCTCGATCTGGAACGCTCGCTTGCTGCAATCGGCACCGGTGAATACGAAGCAAACGTCGCAAAGCAGGAGTTGATCGAGGCAAATCTGAGACTCGTGGTATCTATCGCTAAGAAATACACCAATCGCGGTCTGCAGTTCCTCGACCTGATCCAGGAAGGCAACATCGGTTTGATGAAGGCGGTCGACAAGTTTGAATGGAGGAGAGGTTACAAGTTCTCGACCTATGCGACCTGGTGGATTCGTCAGGCAATCACCCGGGCGATAGCCGATCAGGCGCGGACGATTCGTATCCCCGTGCATATGATCGAAACTATAAACAAACTGATCCGCACTTCTCGCGCGCTGGTACAGGAACTCGGCCGCGAGCCCAGCTCCGAGGAGATCGCCCTCAAGATGGATATTCCGGTTTCGAAAGTGCGCAAGGTGTTGAAAATCGCTCAGGAGCCAATCTCGCTGGAGACGCCGATCGGTGAGGAAGAAGACTCGCATCTGGGCGATTTCATCGAAGACAAGACGATCCTGAATCCAGCCGATGCGGTCATTACCGCCAACCTTCGTGAAATAACCGACGAAGTATTGAAATCACTCACACCCCGTGAAGAGAAGGTCATCAAGATGCGTTTTGGGCTTGGTCCCAACGGGAGCGAACACACTCTCGAGGAAGTGGGTCAGCATTTCGCCGTAACCCGAGAGCGCATCCGCCAGATCGAAGCAAAAGCACTAAGGAAACTCCGCCACCCATCCCGATCAAGAAAGCTGAAGGCTTTTTTGGAATCTGCCGCGCGACCTTGAAACGCCGATAGTCCCCTGGTTCACATCACTCTCGGGTCAATGACGTGCTGCGCGAAGCCCGCGAACCAGCTTGCTCAAAGAGGATGTCGGGATCAACCGAATGGCGAAGTCTTAGAGTTTAGTCGATTGGTCGGACGGGGCCATCAGTGCGGCCAAGCGTCTTTGCTTGACCGGGCTCCTCGTTCGCAATCAAATCCGGAGCGCTGCCGGCCGGGGCCGCCGGCGGAGTTGCTTGCGGAGGTGTTGCTTGAGTCTGGGTCTGAGATTCCCCACCACCGGCGCTTTGCTTGTAGCGCGCGAGCGCGTCCTCAACCTGCGCGCGGGCACGCTCATCTTCAAGTACCCGGTCGGCCTCAGCGACTCGGCTATCGATCCTGGAAGCTCCCGATCGCCGCAGACGCTCACGCATCTCATCGATTGTCCCCGATGGATCACTGCTGTCGAATGATGAATGGATGGATGACAGGTTCTCGCGCATTGCAGTCAGATGAGTCTCATTCGCTAGATCTTCGCCTTGAACGCGGCGCTCCTCGCGCAAAGCCCGTGCGCGTTCGGCGGCGGAGTTTGCTTCGCTGAGCTGCTGCATGATCAGATCGCGTTGAGCGCTCAGCGAGACTATCTGCGCTGCTGCCGCGGAAGCCGAAGCCTCATCGCCCCGCTCTCTGGAAATGCGCTCTCGTTCAACAACTCCCAATATCTTTAACCCAACTTCAGCTAGTTCCTTCTCGAGCATCTTGGCCGAAGTGCGCGTCTGAACTTCGAGTTCGTGGAGGCGCGCCACTTCCGCACGAGTGACCCCCCGCGCTGCTCCCGCAGGACTGCTGACACGCTGGATCAGATCATCGAGGTAGGAATTGATCAGTCGCTTTGTACGATGCCACATGTCTCTACTGGTCAGGAGGCTTTCTGTCGAACGGTGGCGGCTTCAAGTCATCCTGCTGGATTGAGCGCGGGGTACCGCCTCCCTGTTGGACCACCGGAAGCGTTACCGGTTTGACGAACTTCACGCGGAAGACGGCTCCGGGATTCACTACCACCTCCCCGCCCTTCGTAAGAAAAAGGCCTGCGAGCAATCCTCCCCCGAGCGATGCTGCGCCGGCGCCATAGGAGCCACCCGAAAGGATAACCACGCCTGCACCCGCGCCGCCAATAACGCCCCCGCGTTGAACGTTTTCGGCGGTCTTCTCTCCGCGATGTCCGCCTTTGACGTTACCTTCGCTGTCGGCTTTCAGCTTCTCGTTTTTGTCCCAGTCGTCAACCGATGTGACGACGACCGCTACCGGTTCCTCGCCATACGAGAGCGCGATTCGTTCGAACGCTATCGCAATACTCCCCTGCTTCTGAGGGCGCTTGGCGGCGGTAACTTGAGTAACGCGGCCCATGAATTCGGTTCCGCGGGGCAGTACGAGCTGGCCACCTACGTAAAGAGGTTCATCCAACACCGCCGTAATCGGATCGCCTGGCTCGCTCAATTTCGAGCTTAGCCGGGACTGAAGGATAATCTTAGCCTTTGTCTCCGGTTCAATTGTTGCTTCCCGCGCCGCTTGCGAGAACACCGGCACCGCCCCGAGCACCATGCACGCGAAGAGAGCGAAAGAACAGAATGATCTTCTCATGTTTACCTCCTGGCTGGTGCTGGTAGCGATCAGGTTCGATGTTAGTTCACTACTTCGATCATGGTCAAGAAAAAGCGGCGGGAGGTTGAACAGCGTTCCCGACTACGTGCCGATTGCTTCCCTGATTACCTCGGCGACTCTGTTCGCTTCTTCTCTGACCTTGTTCTCGTCCTCGCCCTCGATCATTACGCGAGCCAGATTCTCAGTACCGGAGTATCTAACCAGCAGCCGTCCCTTGCCTTGCAGCTCCCGCTCGACGCGGTCAGTCTCAGCCTTCACCTCGGGAATTGTCTCCAGCGAGGGCTTGCTGCGAACGCGAATGTTGACGAGCACTTGCGGGTAGCGGATCATCCGGGTCGCAAGCTGGCCAAGCGAGAGGCCCGAGTTCAGCACTGCGCGAAGTAGCTCGATCGCTGTGATCATGCCGTCCCCGGCAAGCGAAATATCCGGGAAGATTATGTGACCCGACTGTTCTCCTCCGAGCTTCGCGCCGCGGGCCATCAGCTCTTCGAGCACATACCGGTCGCCCACTTGTGCGCGGATCAGTTCAATCCCCCGCTCCCGCAAGGCTAATTCCAACCCAAGATTGCTCATGACTGTCGCGACAACCAAATCGCCGGCGAGCAGTCCACGCTCCTTGAGATACCCTGCCAAAATCAGCAACGTTGCGTCGCCGTCGACGAGGTCCCCACTTGCATCGACAAACAACGCTCGATCGGCGTCGCCATCGAAGGCGATTCCCAGATCCAACCGCCTTTCGACTACGACGCGTTGCAGCGCTTCCTGATGAAGGGAACCACACGCCTCGTTAATGTTTCGCCCGTCCGGTTGAGCCGAAAGGACTTCAACCTTCGCGCCAAGGCGCTCAAACAACCGGGGCGCGATAACTGAGGCTGCTCCGTTCGCGCAGTCCACCGCAAGTTTTAGACCCTCGAGGGACAAACCTCGTCCCACATCGGTCGCGAGATAGTTGACGTAGCCCTCCTCGTACTCCTTCTCTCTCTTGACCTGATCGCTGATCCAATGAGTCTCGCCCCGCAGATGATCCAACTCCAGGTGTTTATCGACTGCGCCAGCTACGGATGCTTCGATCCGGCCTTCCATCTCATCGCCAAGCTTCCTGCCGGACGGCGCAAAGACCTTGATACCGTTGTCCTGATAAGGATTGTGCGACGCCGAAATCACGATACCGGCATCGAAGGGTGTCGTGCGTGTGATGTATGCGACGCCCGGCGTCGTGATCACTCCCGCTGACTGCACCGAGGCTCCGGCAGAGATTGCGCCGCGGGCAAGTGCCAACTCTATTTGCGATCCAGATTCCCGCGTGTCGCGACCGATGACGATGCGCGGCGCGTGGCCTGTTTCACTTGCAAGGTTCAACGCAAGCGACCTTCCGATGATCGCCACTGTTTTGTCATCGAGCGGGAATACGCCTGCGATCCCTCTGATCCCGTCTGTCCCGAACAGTCTCTGTCGCGCGCTTCCAGCCATCAACGATTGCTCCTCTAGTGTCTCTGACAATATTCAGTTTGTTGAGATTTGCGATTCGAATATCAGGCAGCGACAGCTTCAAGAGTTTGTCGCGCGCCGTCCGTGCAGTTTCCTCACCTGACCTGTA
Source organism: Blastocatellia bacterium (assembly GCA_963737945.1). Taxonomy (GTDB): domain Bacteria; phylum Acidobacteriota; class Blastocatellia; order UBA7656; family UBA7656; genus Onstottus_A. The sequence continues at coordinate 400,205 of CAVTUR010000008.1, forward strand.
CCGTCTTAGGCTCGACTGACCGGACGACGACGCGGTCCGCGAAGGCGGGCGAGAGTGTAACTCTGGGAGTGAACATCCGCGAGCTCCGCTCATACTCGACCCCAACGTTGATATCGGCAACAGTGATGGCGGCGAGTATGGAGCGTGCACCGTACACAGTCACTTTGACAAATCTTGGCACCGCGCTCGCTCGCGCTGATGCCCCGAAGATTGCAACCGGAACATCCTCGATGACCCGCTCCTTACGAACTTCAGCGATGTTAACTGTGAGCATAACCTTGCGAGGGCTGTCCGCGCTGAGGGTCAAGTTGGAGGCGCCGATGTCGATCGCAACCTGCTCGCTGAACGTCCCGGTCTTGTCAGTGAGTCTGACTGTTTCAGTGGAGACCCCGTTGATCTCGCGCATCTGGCTTTCTGCTCCGACGATTGTGACTTGCGGCGGTGTGATCTGCCAGTCGATGACTTCTGAGCCCGGAGGTGGCTCGCCTTCCCATCTGGGAGTGATCGTCAGTTCTCTTTCAATTGTTCGTTCGACTGTGACTCGAATCGTGGCAGGCTCGATCTCCGTTACTTTCACGTTTGCCGGGAGGCCGTTACGAACCGGTTCGACCTTCAGCGGGATCACTCGAAATCCGGGTTCTACCGCGGACATATCTGCCGTCACAGTCAGTTGTCCCGCCCGGAGGGTATCTAACGCATCGCGCGGCCCTTCGAGATACACGCGCGCGGTCAACGTGTCGAATTTCGATACTGTCAGAGCGGGTGACTCCGGCAAAATGAATTCGATCGCGCCGTTTAGCGCGACCTGGCTCACGGGCCGCGACGCGATCGACAGCCAGAGTACACCAGTGATCAGCAAGGCCAGCACCTTTAGACCGGTGTTTTCAAGGACGTAGTCCCTGGCGTACTCTTTCAAACCCTTCAGATAATCATTCATCCAATCCATGACACCCGGATCTCACTTGATGAAGGTCTCGTTGATCTGCTCGCTCGCGGCGTCCGCAGCCGCTTCGGCCTTCCGGCGCGCGCGACGGGCGGGACGAACTGCTTGAACCAGGCGTCGTTGCGGTTCCAGCGCGTTGCGGATCAACTCTCGCAGAGAACTGCTGTTGAGATAACGATCGATCTCCCCGTTCTGAACGAAAGAGATGACCCCGGTCTCTTCACTGACAACTACGGCGGCAGCGTCCGTGTCCTCGGTGACACCGATCGCGGCACGATGGCGAGTACCCAACTCCTTTGACAATCGGGGATTGAGCGTAAGGGGAAGAAAGCAACTCGCTGCTTCCACTCGATGGTTGCGGATAACCACGGCGCCATCGTGCAGTGGCGTGTGAGGATCAAAGATCGTCACCAACAGATCGTAGGACAGCGCAGCCCGGAGCGACACGCCCGTGTCGATGTAGTTTTGGAGCCCTACGTTTCGCTCGAGCACTATAAGGGCGCCCACCTTCCGAGTCGACAGCGTCATCGCCGCAAGCACGATATCATCATACGCTTCATGGCTCGGCTTCGCGTGGCCAAACCGAAAAGGGCCCAGGTTCGACCCCACCCGCATCAATGCGGAACGTATCTCGGGCGCAAATATCACGAGGATAGCAAAGCCAAAATAAAGCAATGTGTTGCGCATCACGAACTGAAGCGTGTCCAGTCCCAGTATTACGGAAATCTGGTATAGTAGACCTACGCCGAGCAGCCCCACTGCCATTTGCACTGCCCGCGTGCCGCGTACAAGCTTCAGAAGACCATAGATGATCGCCCACACCACCACGAAATCGATGAGATCAGTGATTCGGAGTTGTGTAAGAAATTTAAATAGCTCCGCAGATCGGCTCATGTCAGTATTGCTGCCTCGTGCCCGCGAACAATTGTGCAAGCCTGGAGATAGTTCGAGGAGCTTTCGTCGCCGTCTCCAGCCGGCATTCATTCAGGACATCGCGGGCGGTACAGATCGAAACACTCGAGGGTGCCACGCGGATGGGGAGAGCAGCGTGTTCGGACGCGTGCCCTGATCTATCGTCCCCTACCGCAGGTTGCTGCTAGTTGCAACTCGCTACGAGTCTGCTCCACATTCCTGTTTGTGGACATAACCGCCCGTCTACCGGGGTCGTCGCGATAGACTCTGACCTGTATGGTATCCGGCGATTAGCTCAGAATCAAGGAAACAAATTCTAAAGACTGCGTTTGGAGGCAGGAATTTCCTCGAGATCACTAGTATGCCCCATTTGGTCTAGGGGAATGAGTCTTTTGCGAACACGATTTAGCCTAAGCGCACGGTTTGACTGCATCGGAATTGTCGCTGGCGCATCAGACGTTATTACGAAAAACGGGCTCCTGGCGGTGTTTTCCTGCCGATATTTTGGGATAACAGCTTGACTAACGCCAACCAGGTCATCGCGCCAGTATTATGTGGCACCGAGATTGCTGGTTGTTGAGCGACTGTTCTTTACGTTTGGCGGTTTGTTATGACTGTAAGACTGATTAAGCGAAAACAAATTCACGACACTGGTGAAAAACTTGCTCAGCCCCCCTCGCCAACTCAACTGACCTTAACTACCAAGGGCTGGATTCAGGAATTCAGGGCGCAAAAGGCAAGAGATCAACAGACGCTCAGCGGCTTATTGAAGCGCGACTGATCAAGAGTCACTACCCGGCACCACATTGAGCGCGTCGAAAGGCCATTCACGTCGCCGCCGTGATCTGACAAGGTAGATCACTGAGCCGATGATCACCAGACCGACCGCCAGCCAGATTGACTGTATAGATTTCGGCCGCATCACCAGCACATAAACAAATCCCAGAAACGCGATCACAGATGGAAGGGGGTACAGCCACATTCTGAAAGGACGAGGCATATCGGGCCGCCTGACGCGTAGAACCACAACCCCGATTATCTGGGCAAGAAATTGAACAGCTATTCTGATCACCACCAGTGCCGTGATTACGTCTTTAAGCTTTAGCAGACAGCACGCACCGGCAACCAGCCCCATCACAAGAAGAGAGACATATGGGAATCTGTGCCTGGGGTGAACTCGCGCGAACGACTTGAAGTAGTTTCCGTCGACGGCCGCGGCATAAGGCACGCGCGAGTACCCAAGCATCAGCGAGAACACTGATGCAAACGCCGTCCACATTATCAGCAAGCTCACAAGCACGCCGGCCCAATTGCCATAGAGTCGTTGCATCAGAGTCGAGATGATATGGCTGCGCACTGCTTCGTTCTCGGGCTTTGCTGTCTCATTCAGCTCCTGCCACGGAATTACACCGAGGATGCTGATGTTCATCACAATGTAGATCGCAGCCACTGCCAATATCGAATATATGATCGCGCGAGGAATCACCCGGCCCGGGTCTTTCACCTCCCCGCCGAAGAAGCACACGTTGTAGTAGCCCCAATAGTCGTAAACCGCGACGAGCATTGCCAGCCCCAGGCCTTGAAAGAAACCCAACGACGGTGTGAATGCGTTGGGCGGAAAGTCGAAGGCACGCGTTTTGTCAAAGTTTGATACGCCGGCAACTATCACCCACAAGACCGTAACCAGTACCCCTACCCAGAGGTAGCGGGAGAGCCGTCCGATGACCGTTATCTTGCGGTAAAGGAGGAAGACTGCAACAACGATAGTTCCCATAGCCACCAGCGTCGACGCCGTCAGGGCGACGCTTGCGTCGAGCGATCCGATCACAGGCAAGTGAACTTGAAGGTCTCGCGCGAAGAAGCTCGTATGCAGCCCAGGCCAGATAAACGCGGCATATTGCGACAAACCGATACAGCCGGAAGCAATCGAAAGCGGCGCACTAAACGTGAGCTGCCAAATGAAAAGAAACGAAATCATTCGGCCTAGCTTCGCAGGGTCATAGATTTCCTTTAGATATCGATACGAGCCACCCGAACGCGGCATCGCCGCCCCCAACTCCGCCCAGACCAAACCGTCGCACATTACCAGTACCGCGCCGAATATCCATCCGAGCATAGCCTGAGGCCCGCCCATCGCGGCAACGATCAACGGGATGGTGATGAACGGGCCAACGCCGATCATATCGATCATGTTCAGCGTGGTGGCGCTTGCGAGACCGACGCCTCTAATAAGCTGAGGACCGCTCACTGCTCCATCACCGTGATCGGCATTTGCATCTGTGCTTTCTAGAGAGGGGTCTTGGGGGTTCGTGGAGTTTGACATGTCGAGTCCGTTCGACAAGAGTCCCTTCACCATCGAGCGCAATGCGCTTTTTTCAGGATGGCGGAATGAGTCTAAACCAAAACGTGTCTGTCTAAAAACCGATTTGCGGCGGGCTTATTGGCTTATTTGAGGCCGCCTGCCTGGCTGGCTTGGGACTTGAGGGCCTCCCGCGCCCTGTTGAAGTGTCGTGGGGATGAAGATGAAAACCCATTCTTCATAATTCACAAGACCAAAAAACGCGTTCGCTGCCTGACCTTTTCTTTTTGGCGCGACGCCGACGATCGGGGCGTTGCTTTGACCCGGTGAGCCCGTCTCGAAAAGGTGGGCCAGCGGATCGTTGATGACGGCGTTGTCGTCGTCGTCGTCGTCATCATCGTCGTCAAGATCGGCCGGATTCCGCACTGGTGGTCTGCCGATCTGCGGATTCCCGGGACTTGCGGGATTGGCGCCAGGGGGGGTCTGTCCGGACGCTCCGGTGTCGCCGGCTGCATCCGTTCCAGGTGCCGACGCACTGCTCTTACCAAACACGCTCTTGGTGGGTGGTCCGGCAAGGAGAAGATACTGAGTGGGGATTGGAATCAGGGTCTGAGCGGCCCATGCCTGTAGAAACGGCATTATCCTGGGATCGCGCGCTCTAACCGGCTCCCACTCCGAACTCGATAACGGATCTATCATTGCTGACGGTCTGACAAACTTTCTCTCATTGACACCGATCGTGACGCCGTCGCGGAGCTTATCCAGTTCGGTGAGATACCCATAGGGCGGGCGCTGTACAAGCTGAATGCCACGCAACGCGCCTCCGTTATAGTATCGAGCGATTCCCTCGGCGACCTGCTGGCCCCGATATATCATTTCGATTTCTTTGTCGCGCTGAACGGCCATCTGGACGTTTGGCACGATTGAAGAAGCGAGCACTATGCTCATTACGCCAAGCGCAAGCAATAAGCCGAGCAACGCCCAGCCTTGCTCGCCGGTGCGAGGCAAATCGGCCGGAGATTGAACTGTCGTAAGTCGCACGAGTTTCATTTCGATCTCTCTTGCAGCTGGACGCGCCTTTTGATGTCGTACTGTGTAAGCGTGACTTCCATGGCGTCTGCTGTTATCGAGTCCACACGCCAGATACCCATAATTGTCTCGCCGACCTTTGCGCGCTGGATCAACTTTGTCGCATTAATCTCGACCACGGCGTAATTATACTCCGGTTGACCGAGCGCACCGAGCCTTCCCTTGTAAATAAACTGGGGCTCGGGCGCCGGCTGCACAACAAACTGAATTGAATTGGAATTCTCAGCCGGGTCACTTTTTGATTTCACTTCGATGTTCATGCCTCGCGCCAAAGAGTAGTCTCCCGGCGAGATGTCGGTCGAAAGTTGCGTCTCGTTGAGGCGTTTGGTGGGTCGGGGCGACCCGTCAATGAGCATCTGAGCATCGGCCGGGATCTTGTTGCCGGTAACCAGCAGGGTGATGGGTCGCGGAGTTCCGGCCACGGCCGTCTGAGGCTGAAGCGAAATGAGCTGAATCGGTGGAGGCTTGGGTGGCGGCTGCGGTGGCGGCGGAGGCTCAACGAAGTAGGCAAAAATATTTCCCCGGCTGCCCGGAGTACTCGCCCCCACAGAGCTCGAAGCCAATCTCAAATTGAGTGGTGTCGTGTCCGATAGCAACGCCTGCATTATGGCTTCCCGCTGGGCTGTAGCGCCCAACTGCCGCGACTTCTGAGGCGCGGGCGCGGATGTGTTCGTAGTGGCCGGCGACCCGGCAGCGGGCCCGCTGGACGGGAGCTTGCGCTTGGGTGCGGATGCCGCACCGTTGAAGAAGAATTGGTAAATGATGGCTGCCATGAACACGACGCCTAACCCACTCAGGGCGATTCGCTTGATCTTTTCCGGTGATGAACTTCGTTTTGCCATTCAATTACTTCCTGCAGCCAGTTCAGTCTCACCTTGCAGCTCCGTCAGGGGACAGTAGAGCGCAAGGTCCAAACTCCATTCATCTCGCTACATCGGCTGAAAGTATGCCGACATCTCGATCGTTAGCATGATCCCCGACGCGCCTTCGCCTCCGCGGGATCGTCTGCTTGCGGTCCGCGCTTCCTGGTTGGTGAGGTTAACCGACTTGATCACGACAAACTGTTTCTGTCCCTCCAGTTCAGTGATGAGCGATCGTATATTCGAGTATTGACCGAATACGGTGAATCGAAAGAGAACGCTTGGGAACGCGTTTAGAAGGTCTTCCTCCTTCTTGAGCCTCCTCGTGCTTTTGGTGTCGCTCGCCTGCCCGCCTTCGGCGTCCGCCTCGCCAAGGTTTGCGCCCATGTCGATGCCGCTTGTAAGGGTTACATTGTTCTTCTTGGCAAGCGCATTGATCTCTTTTATCAAAGCTATGCGGCCTGATGAAAATGATTTCAAGTGGCTGCCCTTGAACGCGTCCAAACTCTCGAGCGCGATCTTGGCCTGGTCGACAGCGCTGATCTCAGGCTCGCTACCCGTTTTCGCGGTAGCGACGATGTTTCGCTGCTGCGCGTCAAGTTCCGCTTCGACCGCGCGCAAACGATCCTCCTCGGGCTTGAGCGAAGAGAAGTACTGTGTAACGGCCCATACAAGTACGGCGGCTGCAAGAAGGACGGCGATTAACTCGCCGAGGCTGAGGGCGAACGGGATCTTCGTCGCGCCAACCTGACGGACCCCCGAGCGAGATACTCTTTCCCGCACTTGTGTGCTCACTGCGAGTCACCCTTCGAAGGCTTATAGACCAGGTTGATCGTGAACGGCGTTTCGCCGGTCTCTGCCGTCGCTTCCTGACCGGTCTCGCCTACGATGAATCTGCCGCCTGACTTCTCGAGGTTGCTCATCATCGCTGTCAGTTCATCCGGAGTCGTGCCGAGTGCTTTCACCTCGACCCTCGCGGCGACTTCGTCCGCCGTATCGGCGATCTCCTCGACCTTAATGCTCATGATGCGAGTATTTTTTGGAATATAGGCCTCGATGTCGCCGATCATCTTATTCCACGAAAACACTTTGCGCTGGATCAACTGGCGTGCGGATGCGAGTTGCAGGGCCTGCTGCTCGTTGAGGACGGTTTTTTGCTGTTCCAGTTTTCGGCGTTCCAGTTCGTGTACGGCGTCCGCGGCCGCCTCTTTCTGTGAGTTGATCAGTTGCGTAACTTCGATTTGCCTGGCAATGACGCGGCCCTTCTCCGCCGTCATCCACAGAAATAGCCAGAAGGCCACGAAGTAGATCGCGACAAGAGCGATCCACAGGAGGCGATGATTCGTAAAGGGCCGCCCCGAGAGGTTTATGTATGTTCGCATTCCATCCAAGAATAACCGACAACCGACCGAGTTTGCCAGCTTTTCAACACCGATGCCTTTACTGCATTGGTCTCTCCGGACATCGATGTGTTGGTGTAGTTACCTGGGGCTTTCGCTTTCCCTCTCCGCGGGCAACTCCTGTCGAGGGCTAACGCATCTGCTGGTAAGAAGTTCCGGTTGTTGTGGAAGCGAACGGCGATAGATATTTCAACGAGGTTGTGTTGCGAGGAAGAAATGAAGACCTGCCCAGTCTGCGCGCTCGATTTGGAAAACACCTACTTGTTCTGCCCGGATGACGGTTCAAGCCTCGCGCTGGCGAACAAATCTCCGGAGAGCGAATTCGCGTGCACCCTGGGATCGGATGATGAGACAGCCGGCGCGGTGGTGTTGTACTGCCCGGCTTGTGCGGCCGAATATCCGCTGACTTTTGCGACGTGCCCCGTCCACGGCGTGCAACTCACTAAGCATCGAATACCGAGATCGGCTGTTCGCGCACTACAGATTGACTCCCAGCCAACAATTGCGGGTCGTCGATTCGACCGAGAGCAATCCAGAACAGAGAAACCTCTCACCGGGCTTGAGTTCAATGGACCGGAAATAGAAAGTAAAACCGAAGTGCCTGGCAGCGGGATCGCCTACGACGACAAACCGGGATCCGCGCGGGATGTGGAGATCACCGAGTTTGCATCCCCGCCTTGCGAGGCCGATGCCGAATCAGCCGGCAGCGTCGCCGCGTTAGACTACCAGGGATCTCTGACCGACGCGCATGAACGCGGGCTGGAGCGTCCAGGCTTTCGCGTGGTCGCGATCACAACCGGCATCGCACTCACCCTTTTTTGCGTTATGGCTATTTCCACTCTCGTTTCGCGATCATCTTCACGGGCTGTCAGGGTCGACAGTAACTCACAAGCGGCGCCTATGTCCTTGCCCTTTGTTCCCACACCGCAGGAAGCGCGAGACTACAAGGAACAAGAACAGACTCTCACGCCTTCTGAACCCCCGGAACTTCAGAGAGTGCGATCGGTCGACCGATTACGCAATGCGAACCCCTCGCCGGTGCAGCCTGATGACGGCGCGCGGAGGCGCGTAACGGCTCGCCTCGCTCAGGATCCAACCGCAACGACAAAGCCTGTGGTAAAACCCCGAGACTCGAACCCGCCAATGTCCCCTCTACCGCGGGGCAATTCCGGTGGGTTTGATGCGAGGCTGATCCGGGTGCGATCAAGAAAGACCTCCGATGGTTTTCGTTATGACCTGACATTCAACATGCAAGAACAAGCCGGACGTTCGGCTCTGTGGCAGCGAGTGTTGATCAGCACCCGTTCCGCGAATGGGACGAGTCACTCTGAGGCAATACCATTCTCACACCGATTGGGCGCGTCGGGCGCCCTTACCTTCACAATCAGCGTGGAGTTGACTGGGCGCTCGGAGTCCGACTGGCAGGGTCGCATCCTGTGTACGACGCTTGGCTGGGATAATAAAGGCGGACCGGTTCAGTCGAGCTTTGGCGCAAATGTAGCGCCGTGATTTGGGGCTCGTTTCTTCGAACTCTTTACGATGTAACGGGCGTCTTCTTGCCCCGAACATCCACCTAGCCCGCGAACGAACGCGATTTGCGATTCAAGGATTGATCGCATGCCTTCCAGGTGAGCGAACAATCGAAGGTGCCGCTAAATCTTTATCACGAGCTTCCCCTGGTTTGAACCGTCGAATAGCTTGTTCACTGCGAGCGGCGCTTGCTCCAGACCCTCGACGACATCGACGCGGTACTTGATCTTTCCCTCCATCAACCAGCGACCGAGTGCGGTCATCGCCTCTTCGGCGCGGCCCATGTAGTCCGAAACCAGGAAACCCTGGATGCGTGCGCGCTTCACGACGAGCATCACCAGGTTGTACGGACCGGGCACTCGCTCTGTCGCATTGTATTGTGAGATCATTCCGCATAAGGAAATTCGCGCTCCAATGTTTATCAGCGCAAGCACCGAATCCAGGATCTCGCCGCCGACGTTTTCGAAGTCGACATCGATGCCGTTTGGACACTTGCGCTTCAGAGCTTCGAGCACATTCTCTTTCTTGTAGTTGATCGCCGCGTCGAATCCCAGCTCCTCAGTCAACCAGCGACACTTTTCATCAGATCCCGCTATGCCGACGACGTGGCATCCCACGATCTTTCCTATTTGGCCGACAAGCGAACCCACGGCTCCGGCGGCCGCCGATACAACCAGCGTCTCGCCGGCCTTGGGTTGACCGACATCAAGCAACCCGTAATAGGCCGTCAACCCGATGTGGCCGAACAGTCCCAGATGCGCGGTCAACGGGAGTCCCGGTATCTCGGGCAGTTTGCCAAGCCCTGTTCCGTCGGAAATCGCGTACTTTTGCCAACCAAGCAATCCTGAAACGTGATCGCCGACGTTGAAGTTTGGATTGCGCGAATCCTCGACCACCCCAATAGCGCCACCGCGCATTACATCGCCGAGCTTGACGGCGGGTAGATAGGTGTCGACTTCGTTGGCCCAGCCGCGGTTTGTCGGATCGAGTGAGAGATACTGGTTGTGAACCAGAAGCTCTCCCTCCTTCAACTCGGGTACTGGTTGCCTTACAAACTCGAAATCGCTTTCCTTGAATCTACCCACGGGTCTTGCCGCGAGCCTCCACTGCCGATTTGTTCTCTCTATCATCTTTCCTCTTTTTCACGCGCCTGAAACACGCTTTGAATTTTGCGCACCTTTGCTACAGAGTGTTTCTCTTTCAGACCCGGAGTTGGATTTGATCTGGGACCGAGCGCTGAAGCGCCAAATAATAACACGACGAACGGCATCTTCCGAAATGAGACGATTCCAACAAATCGTTCCGCTTGCCACTTTTCAAATCCGCTGAAGGGATTTATTATGGGCCTCATCTTGACACATACCCCGGTGATAAAGGAGGAGACACTATGAGACCTAAGACACTCGCGCTCAGTCTGCTGATAGCGCTCCTTGCTCCTACCCCTTCTGGAGTCGCTTCTGCGAAACAGGCCAAGGTGATCAAGCTGGTTGCAACGGACGGGGGATCAACGATCGCTACCATTTATGTCAATGATCGGAGCCTTCTGTTCGAGTTCAGCAACAACCAGGATTCTTTCTACTTTGGTAACGAAGCTGTTTTCACGATCAACAACAAAGAGAAGACGTATAGTGTTCAAAGCTACCCGCATTTGCAGGCCAGCGTGCGCCAAAAGGCCGCAGAAATCGTCGCTTCTCCCTCGAGTTCCGGCCCGCCGGAGGGCGTTGAACTAAACCTTACTCAAGAGACCGAGACGATTTCGGGGCTGCGAGCTCGCAAGCTCATCAAAAAGAATAGGGGAAATATCGAAGCCGAGTTCTGGATGTCCAGTGAACTAATGCCGCCCAGAGTACGCGCCCTTGGCGAGAGCATCAGGAGCAGCCTTCCGGTGAGTTATTGGAGACGACTCCAGGGCAACCCAGGAATGGTCGAACTGGTAATGTTGTTTGGTGTGCCCCTGAGGATATCGTACGGTCACGATAACTACTACGCGTTAGTTGCCGACAATCCGAGCCTCGGCATCTCGTTTCAGGTACCGCCCGGCTACAGACGAGTCGACAACTGAGTATGGCACAATAGGAATCCATGAAGCGATATTTTGCGTTTCTGAGGGCCATCAACGTTGGCGGTCACGTGGTCAAGATGGCTCGCCTGCGACAGATCTTTGAATCACTCGGTTTCCGTAACGTTGAGACTTTTATCGCCAGCGGGAACGTGATCTTTGAATCGGGATCCACTAGCGTGAAGACCCTTGAGATGAAGATCGAGAAAGCCCTCCGAGAAGCTCTTGGCTATGAAGTCGTCACGTTTATCCGAAACGAACTTGAACTGGTAAAGATCGTAGAGTACCAGGCGTTCTCGGAACCCGATCTCGCGGCAGCCGTGTCGCTCAACGTTGTTTTCCTGCGTCAGGAGCCGGATCAGCATTCCAAGCAAGCGCTGCTGGCATTGAGAACCGATGTCGACGAGTTGCACGCGAACGGTCGAGAGATTTACTGGTTGGGTCGAACGAGGCAGAGCGCATCGACCATATCCAATGTTGTCTTCAACAAGGCGCTCGGGCAGCCAGCTACGGTACGCGGGGTGAACACGGTCAGGAAGATGGCGGCGCAATACTGTCGCTCCGGCAAACAGCGTAAACTTGCCTAAGCCTCACAGCGCCAAGTCTCCGCTGGTAGCGATGTGATTATTTCTCTTTTTGGAAAGACCCAAACGAATAGATTCGTATCAACAACTCTGGCGTCCGATGGCCGGTTTCCCGCACCATAAGTGCGCCGCACCTCTCGGCACCATATATGCGATCTCATTTTACCGGGCTCTGGCACCATCGCGACTTCAAGAAGCTCTGGGCCGGGCAGACAGTCTCGATCTTCGGGACAATGCTGACGCGAATTGCGCTACCACTAACGGCGCTGCTCGCGCTCAATTCAAGTGCGCTCGAGCAGGGATTCCTGCAAGCCGCTCAGGCGGGACCGGTGCTTGTTGCCGGGTTGTTCGCCGGCGTCTGGGTCGACCGGCTGCGCCGGCGGCCGGTGATGATCGCTGCCGATCTCGCCCGCGCTGCACTATTAGTCTCAATCCCAGTGACGGCGCTTGCAGGAGCGCTTACGATGGCTCAGCTTTACATCGTGGCCGGGGCAGCCGCGATCTTCACATCACTTTTTGACGCGGCATACCCGGCATACCTGCCAACGCTCGTCGGGCGCGAGAACCTAGTCGAAGGCAATTCAAAACTGACGGCCAGCACGTCCGTGGCGGAAATGGGCGGCTTTGCGGCAGCCGGAGCACTGGTTCAGTTTCTGAGCGGGCCGATTGCGATGCTGATTGACGCGGTAACGTTTGTCGTTTCGGCGCTCTCGCTTGGCTGGATCAGAACTGAGGAGGCACGCCCACAACCAAAGGAGCTTCGTGAGAGCGCTGTCCGGGAGGCAATCGAAGGACTCAGGGTCGTGTGGCGAGACCGTACGTTGCGGGCTCTTGTTGGCTGCTCGACCACGATTCGGCTTGTGGGCGGGGTTTTCGGAGCCATGTACATGCTTTTCGCGGTGCGCGATCTTGGACTCTCGCCAACGTTGGCGGGCATAATAGCCGGCTGCGGCGGGATTGGCTCACTTGCAGGCTCGATGCTCGCGGAGCCCGCGCTGCGGCGACTCGGCGCGAAAGCAACTATGGTTGTGGGATTTGGGCTAGGCGGTGCGTTTCAGGGTCTTGTGCCACTTGCACACGGCACTGCACTTCGAGCGGCGATTTTTCTTCTTACGGCGCAGATTATTGGAGATGGGTTGTTTACGATCGCATACGTCAACGATCTGAGCCTCCGCCAGGTAATCGTGCCGGATCGATTACTCGGCCGAGTGAGCGCGACCGGAAACGTCCTCGGAATGGCCGCAATGCCAATCGGGGCGCTCGCGGGAGGGGTCATCGGCCAGCTGGCAAGCCCGCGGACAGCACTTGCATTGGCAGCGCTCGGCTTATCGCTCGCGGCGTTGTGGGTGGTAGCAGCGCCGATGCCCATATCGCCGGGCCCGGTCTGTGAACCGGCGGCGGACGGTGTGACCAGTGGCCTTCTCACCGAGAGATAACATAAGTGTCGTCAATCAAAGCTCGAGCCTTCTCAAACGGCAAGGGTGGCTTAACATTGACACGCCGATCCAACCTAGGGTAGAAGTCGCTGACGTCTAGTGCCGACCGAAAAAAGGTGAATTCTGTGTCATCAACCACCGTGCGTATTGCGGGAATAATATTTCTGGTTGCCTCAGCGGTATTAATGATTCTAAACCTAAAACGAGTGGCCGATTTAGGCACCTACTTCGTGGCCCTGCCGCTTTTTCTGATCGGGATCGTTCTCGTTGCTCGTTCAAGGAAACGCAAATGAGTGCGACTATCAATCCAATCGCCAGGACCCGCAACAGGGCTCCTGTGGTCTGGCCGCCTAGTCCAGGAATCGCTCGCGCACTTCCGGGGCCGGCAACAAACAAATATCGTGTTTCCCAAACCACCTGTAGCGTCTTTTTGCGAACTGGTCATAGAGATAATCGCGAACAGGTCGCGGGATGATATACGCTGCCAGGGCCAGCTTCCAGGGCCCGCCCAGATACGACGCAACCCGCAGCGCCGCAACGGATCGCACAGATACTTCCTCAAGGTATGCGAATCCGAGAGGCTTCACAAACACAAGCGAATCTACGCCATCTAATTCCGGATGTCGGGTCAGTATAGACTTGCCATAGTCGCTTTGCAGGGCTGCAAAGAACATCGTGTTTTGCTTGTCATGTCTGAGTATGTGCTGAACACTCTTGTTGCAGAACCCGCATTGGCCGTCGTAGAGCAAGACAGGATGAGAAGTATTTGTTTCTACCATAGATATGCGCGCGAGCTGAAACCTTTACATCTGCCGATTCCGCCCCGTTCGAATTCGCCACATCCCGATTACAGCATCAGCGCTCTCCCCCGCTCAGTCAAGTGATGAGCGAAGACGATTGTCGTCGATAACAACGCAATTGCCAAACTCAGTGACTCCCCGTATCGTATCGCCACAGTGAGGTGAGAAGAATGTATTGTGCATCCTGCGGTATGGCGGTCTCTTCGAATCTAAGCTTTTGCAATCGTTGCGGGGCCGAGGTGAATGTAAAAAACCGGGAAACAATCAAACGTTCGGAGGCTTCGCAAGAATCTCTGGTTTGGGCGCTCGCTGCGGTCACGATCGTCGGGATCGGAGCGGTCATCGGATTGATGGCGGTGATGAAGGAAGTAGCAGGCTTCAACACCGGGCTGATCGTTGCGTTCTCACTCTTGGTATTTCTCGCCTTCCTTGGAGTTGACAGCGTAATCACCTGGCTGTTGTTGCGGCCGAGGCGGGATGAGGTAGCATCCTTCAAGACGCAACAGAACGAACTAACTACCAGTCAACTTGAATCACAAGCCCGCATGCTCTCTGAGCCTTCATTCAGCGTGACCGATCACACCACCCACACTTTAGACCCGGCCGAACGCAAGCGGACAGAACGAGAGCATCGCTGATCTGGCGTTTCTGAATTCCACGCGTACGATAGCAGTGGCATGCACAGGAAACTGACAGGCTGATCGGGCAGACTCTTACCTGGCTTTGATGGGACTTATCTTAAGAAGCAACCCGAAGACTTGCCGAAACAAAAAGCGAACCCAGACGTTCAAAACATGGACCGATACCAACAAGCACGATGTTTATCCGGGAGTCTTAGTCGGCACCTATGATTGTCACCGATGATGCCTGTCTTGGGTTGGCTCGTTCGCATATCGACGCGGATGCAACAACAACCCAGCGTCTGCTGGAGTACCACGTTAGCGAGCGAGAGATCGCCGGGTTCCATTCCACTGAGACCTCTCACCCGCCCGGTTTTCGAATCCCAGGGCATTTTCACGACTTTGCTTCTCTCTATCTAATACTCCAGGGTAGTCTCACCGAGTTCTATGGAGCGAGGAGGCGCGAGTACCGGCATCGTAGCGTGATCTTCACTCCGCCCGGTGAAAAGCACTCTAACCAGTTTAGTGACCGGGGCGCCCGGTGCTTTCTAGTTGAGATACCGCCAGCGTATCTCGACCGCCTCGCCACGGCTGGAGGATTGCTGGACGGTTCGCTGCACTCACAGGGGGGAGATCTTACGTGGCTGGTCATGAAGCTCTATCGGGAGTTCGAACAACCCGACTCGGTATCGCTCCTTGCGGTCGAGGGCCTGATGCTCGAGGCATTGTCCGAAGTCGGTCGGCTGACCCTGGGAGCGCCTGCCACTGCTCCGGCGTGGCTTCGTCAGGCTCTCAGCCTATTGCAGGATCGGTTCTCTGAGAATCTGGCTCTGGACGAAATCGCCGGGTCCGTTGGCGTCCATCCGGCGCACCTGGCGCGAAGTTTTCGCCGGTGCTACGGATCCACGGTGGGCGATTATCAACGACGACTCCGTGTTGAATACGCTTCGCGCCAACTGACGGAAACGAAGGCATCAATTCTCAGCGTCGCCCTGGCTGCGGGCTTTGCTGATCAAGCACATTTCTCAAGAACCTTTCGGAATCACACTGGCCTCACGCCGGGTAAGTTTAGGGCTGCTTTTGGCCTTTTCAATTCCAGATGATCCTCTGCACGCGCAAAAGAATAGCTTTCCCGAAGAGTCCGGTGCAAAAAATGTCAAACCTGTTCAATACATAAGAACCAGGAGTGCAGTAGAGTGTGCTCCATGGAAGCGCCTGATGGGCGACATGGTTGAGAGTGTTTGCGCTCAATTGCGATCGGAGGAGACGCGATGATGATTCGTAGAAGAATACTTGCCTTGATTCTGTTTCTCGCCTGTTGCGCCGCAGGAGCGTCGCCGCGGATGGTCCCGGCTGCCCAGAAGGCGGACGCCCCGCTGGTGATTCCATTTGAGCTCGTCACCCAGCACATGATGATAAGAGTTCAAATCAACAATTCAGGTCCGCTGTGGTTCATCCTGGACACCGGCGACAAAGACGCAATCGTAGATCTACGGCGTGCGAAATCGCTCGGGTTGACTCTGCAAGGTGAAGTAAACGTCGGCGGGGCCGGCGCCGGTACCCTAAAAGGCTCGATGGTTCGAGACGCCTCAGTTACGGTTGTAGGGGTCGAGGGGAAGCCCCAACCGGTGGTGCTGGCAATTCCACTTGATGGCCTGGAACCAAGATTTGGACACGACATAGATGGAATAATCGGCGCTGATTTCATCAAGCAGTTTGTCGTAGAGATCGACTATCTGGCTCGCGTGCTGCGGCTGCACGATAAAAACACATTCGTCTATTCCGGTTCGGGAGAAATTCTCCCGCTCACTTTTGTTCATGGTGGCTATCCGGTCATCGACGCCGAAGTGGCATTGACCGGACGGCCGGCGGTAAAGGGCAGGTTCGTGCTCGATTTCGGGTCTGGAGGCGCGCTTGCGCTCCATACACCATTCGTGCAACAAGAGAGTCTGATCGCGCCCACACAAAAGACGATACGAGCGATGGGCGCCGGTGGCGCTGGTGGTGCGATAACCGGCCGCACTGGCCGGGTAGCCGGCTTGAGAATCGGCAAGTTCCAGATCGACAATCCGCTGACACTGTTTTCACAAGATAAGAGCGGAGCCCTGGCCAGCTCGGAATTACAGGGCAACATCGGCGCTATGATTCTTGCGAAGTTCCGGGCCCTGCTGGATTACGGGCGCGCTCGGATTATCCTCGAGCCCAATGCCAATCTTAAGGATCCGATCGCCCCGGCGTCGACTGGCCTGAAGATTATCGCCGAGGGCGCCGATTACAAAACGTTTCGCATCGAGGAGTTGCTCGAAGAGTCTCCAGCAACGGAGGCCGGCCTTCAAAAGGACGATGTGGTCGTTGCGGTTGACGGACGCCCGGCTCCCGAACTCAATCTCTCTATGCTGCACGATACATTCGAAAAACCGATTCCGCATAAGCTTTCCATCCGCCGCGGTGAACAAACGCTAGAGATAACGGTGACACCAAGAAGACTTATTTGAGAGTCACGGTCGAGGATCGGCAACCCGCGTGTCGG
Organism: Blastocatellia bacterium; assembly: GCA_963737945.1. GTDB lineage: Bacteria > Acidobacteriota > Blastocatellia > UBA7656 > UBA7656 > Onstottus_A. Next base: position 417,267 of record CAVTUR010000008.1, read on the forward strand.
TCCTCGATCATTGACGAAATCCTTGCTGCTGCCACGCGCTCCGATTCTGGTCAAATGCCTGCCGGTATCGTCCCCTCCAACCCACCACCTGGCGAAACAATTCCCCTCCCAGTATAGTGAGAATCAAAGCGGACCAGCGGAGAGGACATCCAAATGGCAAGCGAACAGCACACAAACAAACTAATCAATGAAACCAGTCCCTACCTCCTGCAACACGCGCACAATCCCGTGGATTGGTATCCGTGGGGACCTGAGGCCCTCGAGCGATCGCGGCAGGAAGACAAGCCTATCCTGCTTTCAATCGGCTACTCCGCGTGTCACTGGTGCCACGTAATGGAGCATGAGTCGTTCGAAAACGAGGATATCGCGCGGTTGATGAACGAAAGCTTTGTGTGCATAAAAGTAGATCGTGAAGAGCGGCCTGATCTCGATTCGATCTACATGAATGCGGTTCAGATGATGACCGGTCACGGCGGTTGGCCCATGACGATGTTTCTCACTCCCGATCTAAAACCGTTTTACGGCGGCACTTATTATCCGCCTGAAGACCGCCGAGGTATGGCCGGCTTTCCGAGGGTGCTAACGGCGATCGCCGACTCTTACAAGAATCGAAGGCCTGAGATAGTCGCAAGCGCCGATGCCATCACCGCCGAACTCAAGAAGAGCGATCGATTCCTCGCGACGAACGAAATGCTGACGACCGAGGTGTTGAACGCGGCCTTCTCTGCGCTGAATGGAACCTTCGATCAAACGAACGGCGGGTTCGCCGGGGCCCCCAAGTTCCCACCCTCGATGACGTTGATGTTCCTGTTGCGGCATCACAGCCGCACCAACTCGCCGCAGGCCCTGAATATGGTCGAGACAACCCTTCAGAAGATGGCCGGAGGCGGGATGTATGATCATCTTGGCGGCGGTTTCGCTCGGTATTCAGTCGACGCTCGCTGGTTGGTTCCTCACTTCGAAAAGATGCTCTATGACAACGCGCTACTGACGCGAATCTACCTGTACGCGTATCAGGAGACCGGGAAGGCGTTTTACCGGCGCATCGCGGAAGAGACGCTCGAATACATCATCCGCGATATGACAGATCGCAGCGGCGGGTTTTATTCGTCAGAAGACGCGGACAGCGAAGGCGAAGAGGGAAAGTTCTACGTTTGGACCAGGGCCGAGATTGTAGCGGTGTTGGGCGAGGAAGACGGTGCGATCTGCTGCGAATTCTTCGACGTTACTGAGCAGGGAAACTTCGAGCACGGCAACTCTATTCTCAACACTCCTCGTTCGCTTGACGAATTTGCCGCTGAGAAAGGAAAGAGCGTCGAGGAACTAGGCAGGATCATTAACGCCAGCAAACGAAAGCTCTTCAATGTGCGCGAACGGCGTGTGCGACCGGGACGCGATGACAAGACGCTTGCCGCGTGGAACGGGCTTATGCTGACGGCGTTCGCTGAAGCAGCCAGCATCCTTGGTCGCGACGACTATCGAGAGATCGCGATTCGCAACGCCGAGTTCCTGACGACGCAGTTGATGAAGAACGGGCGGTTGCTGCGCACTTACAAGGCTGGCCAGGCGAAGCTGAACGGTTACCTCGAGGACTACGCATATGTGATCGAAGGGTTGCTTTCGGTCTACGAGGCGACTTTCGAGTTGAGATTCTTCACGCAGGCTCGCGAGTTAGCGGACACGATGATAGCCAGGTTCTGGGATGAGCAAGACGGCGGTTTCTACTTCACGTCATCGGATCACGAAGAACTGATCACCCGAACCAAAGACTATTTTGACAACGCAACTCCGTCTGGGAATTCGGTCGCGGCGATGACGTTGTTGAAACTCGGGTTGCTGACTCAGGAGCAGGAGTATGCGCTGCGTTCGGTCACGATCCTGCGGGCACTGCGCCCGGCGATGGTCCGCTACCCTAGCGCGTTCGGCTATATGCTAAGCGGATTGGACTTCTACCTGTCGGAACCAAAAGAGATTGCGATCGTCGGCAAACTTGATTCGCACGAGGTCCGATCGTTTTGCGAAGAGATTTATTCGAGATTCCTGCCAAACAAAGTTGTTGCCGCGTGCTGGCCAGACGACGAGGCCGCCGCGTCCGAAATCAGGTTGCTGCTGGGAAAGACGCGGGTCGACTCTAAGGCTACCGCGTATGTGTGCAGGAACCACATGTGCCTCGCACCGGTGACTTCGGTCGAAGAGCTTGCCAATCAACTCAAGTAAGCGGTATTGAGGCGACAGCTAAGCGTGAACCCGCGCACTCTCGGGATCTACGACTTGAGCTTGATTTCAAAGAGGCGCGGCCAAAGTTTGCCGGTTACGAAGATGCGCCTTTGCTGGGCGTCGTAGGCTATGCCGTTGAGCACGTCTTCCCCTCCGGTCTTGTCCGACGGAGCTAGAATCCCTTTCAGATCGAGAAATGAAGTGACCCCTCCGGTTGACGGGTCGATGCGCAGGATCAAGTCGGTCTGCCAAACGTTTGCCCATATTTCGCCGTCTATAAACTCCAGTTCGTTCAATTCGCTAATCGGCTGGCCATTCATCCGTACTGGGAGCTTTTTTGCTGTCTTGAATGTTTCAGGATCGAGATAGAACAAATCACTGCTACCGTCACTCAAGATCAAATACTTGCCGTCGTACGCTAGTCCCCATCCCTCGCTGTCGTAACTGAATTCCTGCAGGAGTCGAAAAGTATCCAGGTCGTAAACGAATCCACGATGCGATTTCCACGTGACTTGGATGAGCCGATTGCCAACACGCGCCAGTCCTTCGCCAAAGAGTTCTGGTGGCAGGCTGATCTCCTTCAGCACTCTTCCGGTCGGGAATTCCAGCCGGCGGAGCTTGGAGCTGCCGTACTGACCTGTGCTCTCATAGAACCCTCCATCGTGATAAAGCAAACCCTGAGTAAAGGAGGTCGGATCGTGCGGGTAGCTGTTGACGACGTCATAGGCCACCCGACGCGCCTGCTCGCCCACTGTAGCGGCTGGAGTGTCAACCGCGGGTACGCCGGATTGATCCTCAGAACCCGAGCGCATTGAAGCGAGAATGACAAAGGCAGCGCTAACAGCGATGGCCGCTCCAAGACCGGCAATCATAATCCTTGACGACTGTCGCTTCACGGCTCGTTTGTCGTGTCGCGCGTTTGCGCGCCTTTTCGACATGCGACTTTTCTCCTAAGACGGGCTCTACTTTGTTGCGGACCAGGATTATACGTGTAGCGCACGGAAGTCGCGAGAGGGCGTCAAGGCAATCGTTGGAAAAACGACCGACTCGCGGTTTATACTCGCCTCGGCGGCACTCTCCGAAGTCCAGACGCACGCCAATTAGCTCGAGGAGCTTCGCAAAGATGAAAACAAAGAGAGACACCCTCGTCGGAATAGCTATGCCTCTGGCAGTCTCGTTGCTCTCAGCGATTGGCGTTGCAAACCCGGTCGCCGACCCTGAACCGCGTGAGATCAAAGTCACAGTGAACAGATTCGAGTGCAGCCCGAAGACAATCACTGTCGGCAGAGGCGAGCGCATCAGGCTGGTGGTCACCTCAGAGGATATGGACCACCAGTTCGTGATAGAGAAACTCGGTATCAACGTTGCGGTTGAGGCGAGGAGGACCGAGGCGATCGAACTGACCCCGGACAAGGAAGGTCGCTTTGAGTTCTCCTGCTCGACCTCGGGCGCAGACGGCTATCCGAACATGGGCGGCGCGCTGGTTGTGACCGGAGCGCCTGTCGAGAGTTCAAAGATGAAGGTGACGTTTGATCCCTCAACCCCAGGCGTAGTAATCGTCGAGGCAGCAGGAGAGCGATTGAGGATTGATACCTCGAACAATACCGTCAAGGAGTTCTCCGAGTCGGTGTCCGCGAGCACCCAAAAACCCGTGCAAGAACCTGCGCAGCCCACCTTAACCAAGACGCGGGAGAGCAGCAGTGCTTATGAACCCTACGACTATCACATCGTAAACATTCCGACGCCTAAGGCGGTCCGGCGTCACAGCCTGAATATGAACTTCACCCACCGTTTTCAAGAGACGATCACCCCATTTGAATCGGAGGACGCGAGTGAGCACATCGCGAGAATCTCCAAGGACTTGTTGGGGCTGGACAGCTCTTCGGTTTCGTCATTCGGAGTAACCTACGGAATAACTGGACGCTTGTATGCTAACGTCTATCGCTCGCCGCTCTGTCAGCCGGGACTGTGCAAAACAATTGAGCTCGGACTGGGATACCACTTCCTCGACGAAGCGGGCCGTTCTCCAGTCGCATTGTCAGCGTACTCGAGTGTTGAGGGCGATTACAATTTCACTGAGCGCTACACCTACAACTTCCAGGTTATGATCGGGCGCAGCGTGACCCGATTTGTTAACGTGTTCTTCTCGCCGGCCGCCCACATAAACGCTAACGGCGGCGATCGGTTCAAGCAGTTTCTATCTGCTCAACCGCTGATCTCGAAGCTCAGGCTTGGTCGCCATTCGGGCTCATTTGGATTCGGCGTCAACGCCCGCATCCGGCCGACTACTTCCCTGCTCTTCGAATACACCCCGCGCGTTGGGTTCAAGCTGGGCCAGATAACTCCCGACTTTGATTCGACGATCGGACAGCTGGTTGGATTCAAGAACGCCTCCGAAGCCGAAATCGCATTCGGAATCGAGAAGCGAATAGGACGTCACGTTTTCTCTCTGACGTTTTCCAACACTCAAACGACCACCACGGCGCGGTACAACTCCAGCAACCAGGCTCTGCCGCCAAGCAAGTTCAGCATCGGATTCAATCTGTTTCGGCGTCTTTTGTGACCGCCACCCGAGCCGAACCTCAACCGGGAGATGCGTGAAATGACACAGAAGTCCATCGGATTCAACTTGAAGCCACGGGTGTTTAGGTGTGTTTCGACCTTGCTGTTCGTCTTAACACTCGCTGTGTGTTTGGCCGGCTGTTCGAAGAGCACTGGCACTAATGGGCATGCAGATAAGAACGCGAATGTCGCGAATGCGAATCAGCAGGATCAAACGAAACCGGCCAACCCTCTCCAGCAACAAACGCAAAGGGGAAATATCGAGCGAGCATCTCTCGCGATCACGATGGCGCGAGACGCAGTAAAACGAGGCAAGTGGGATGACGCCGTCTCGCAGCTTCAGAGCGCGCGGAAAGAAGTGGAGGCAGCACTCGGCCGAAAGCCTCGCTTGCGTGAGGAGTTTGAAGCTCTGAGGTCCGCGATTGATCGGGCGATCCCGGCCGTCGAAGGGCGGGGGAAAGAGGCGGGTGCCCGTTTGGAAGAACTGCAAACCCGGATCGGCGCAATCAAGGTGAACAGCTTCGCACAATGACGCGCACCCACGATAACGCTCGCCGATGAAACGTGCCGAAGGGTGCCGGTGTTGCGCGACCCTTCCGGCGCGTCGCTCGATCGGTACACGTCGTCAGGGAACGAGCATTTTCATGTTCAACAAGAGCGTGGCAATGCCGAGGAAGGAAAAAAAACCGGCCACATCGGTGCACGTTGTAACAAAGACCGACGAAGCAACTGCGGGGTCGATTTTCAGTCTCCGGAGAGCTATTGGAATCAGACTGCCTGCAGCGCCCGCTACAATCATATTAATTATCATTGCAACGGCGATGATTACTCCCAGCCACCAGTTCCTGTAAAACGCCGCTACGACCGCAGCGCATAGCAATCCGTTTAGCAGTCCGTTACCCATTCCGACCAGCGACTGTTTGAGGGCAACTCGAGCCGGGCCAACGAGCTCATTGACAGCCATTCCGCGGATGATCACTGTGAGAGTTTGAGTGGCCGCGTTGCCTCCCATCCCTGCAACAATCGGCATCAGCGTTGCGAGCGCAGGCAACCGGCTAATCGAGCCCTCGAATCGGGAAACAACATACGAGGCAAGAAACGCAGTTACAAGATTCACAAGAAGCCAGGGCGCACGCAGCCTAAGCGAACGGGACGCCCGGGTGTCTATCCGCTCTTCGGTAGAAACACCGGCTAACGCGAGTAGGTCTTCCTCGGCCTCCTCTTGCAGAACATCAATCACATCGTCGACCGTCACGATCCCAACGAGCTTGTCCTGATCATCAGTGATCGGAATCGCCAGTAGATTGTATTCGGCTACGAGCCGAGCGACCTTCTCCTGATCATCGCCGGTGCGGGCATTGATGACGTCGTGAACCATCAGGCGCTTCAATTGGGTCGAGGGCGGTGTTGTCAGCATCTTCCGCAGACTCACGACGCCAACAAGGTGGTCCCTTTTGTCGACGACGTAAACATAGAAGACCATCTCAAACTCTTGCGATCGTCTCTGGAGAGCAGCCACTGCTTCCGCTATGGTCACATCCTCATCAAGCGCAAAGTAGTTGCGGGTCATGATGCGACCTGCGGTGCGTTCTTCGTGTTCGAGCAACTCGCGAACATCGGCGGCTGGCTCCGCCTTCATTAGAGTTAGAACCTGTGCCGCGAGGGGATCAGGCAATCGCGAGGCAAGACTGGTTGCATCGTCGGCGGGCATTTCGCTCAGATACTTCGCGATCTGGGCAGGCTCGAGTTCTTCCAACAGCGAGAGGCTGTCGCCCGGAGACATTTCACTCATGACGCTTGCCACATGCGACACATCGCTTTCGTCGAGGAGGATCTCGAACGCCTGAGCCTGCTCAGACCCCTTCAGGGTCGAGAGCAGTCTTGCAACCTCGACCGGATAGGCTTTTGTGAGGATTCGCGCGAGTCGTGAGCGCGCGCCTCGGTGCAGTAGCTTTCTTACTACCGGCACCGTTATCGCAGAGTGCAGCGCTGGTTTTCCTCGTGTTTCCATCATGGCTTACCGTCCCGTGTGTACTCTTGGTCTTAACGCTGAGGAGAATGCCGATGCAAGAGAGGCCGCAAGGCTCGACAATGCGCGCGTCCTTACAGCCGCGAAAGTTCTTCATCATATTGCACCGCCGTTCCCAACCGCAACGATTTACTTGCCCTTCGGTCGAACTTTACAGAGAATCGGGCGTAATCGAATAACAGAGAGTTACGTAAGGAGGTTACCGAAATGGCAAATGAACGGAATTCTTCAGGGGACGTCGTGATCGAAGAGAAGACGCCCGACAACGACGATATCATGGTCACCAACATCCCAAATGATGAACCCTCACAGAGATCGGGCTTCGACGACCTTGCATCGTCAGTAAAGGAAGTGGCGCAAAAGACCGGTGAGGCATTCAACAAGGCCACCGAATCAATAGGCAAGGCCATCGACTCGGCGCTTGCCGCACGCGATCACGTCGTAATGGTACGCGTTAATGATGACTCGCTGAAGAGCCTCGATGCGCTTGTGCAGACCAGCATTTTCAAGAGCAGATCGGAGGCAGCGGCATTCCTGATCGGGGAAGGAGTAAAAGCGCAAGCTTCATTGTTCGAGCGCATCTCGGAACGAATCAAAGAGATCGACCGGTTAAGGACAGAACTCAAAGGGATCGTTAACCCGGTGGAGTAACTCTAGCGAGAGTCATCTAGCGGGATCGCCTCGCCGCCGCGTAGCTACGCGGGTCGATTGATCGACGAGCGGCGGTGAGTCGTGTGCGCGCTCGAGAGGGCGCGCTTTTGTTTGTACGGCCTCTAAAGTTTGGTGACGCCCCGCATTATTTGTATAATCCCATCGGAAAATCCTAGGTGACTTAGTGACGGAGGCATTTATGCACGCGACTTCCCTGCCGCGAGAACTCAAGGAAATAGCTGACAAGGTTGACAAGCAGGACCGCTTGTCATTCGAAGACGGTGTTACATTGTTCCAAAGCAACGATTTGATCGCCATTGGCGCTCTGGCGAATCAGGTGCGTGAACGAATGAATGGCGATCTCACCTATTACAACGTGAACCGCCACATGAATTATACAAACGTGTGCATTTCCGATTGCGCGTTCTGCGGCTTTTATCGTCGCGTCCGTCATCCAGAAGCTTATGAGTGGTCGGTTGAGGAGTGCCTGGAGATTGCGCGAAAAGCGTATCAGGAAGGAGCCCGAGAGCTTCACATTGTGGGCGGTTTACATCCGCGCCTTCAGTTCGACTATTACTCATCGCTGCTTAGCCAGTTAAAACGAAGTTTTCCCGATATGCACCTAAAGGCTTTTACCATGGTGGAACTGGATCATTTGACCCGAATATGCAGGATGACGGATGAGGAGGTGATCGACGGACTGATTGCCGCAGGTCTGGATAGTTGTCCGGGTGGCGGCGCGGAGATCCTTCGAGATCCGACTCGGAGTCGCATCTGCGCGCATAAGACCTCGGGGGAACGATGGATTGAACTGGCGGAGAAGGTTCATCGGCGCGGGATCCACACTAACGCTACGATGCTCTACGGACATATCGAGTCTGTCGAAGACCGTGTCGATCATCTGGTGCAACTGCGAGAATTGCAGGACCGAACTGATGGTTTCATGTGTTTCATTCCGCTGGCGTTTCACCCGAGCGGGACCAACCTGTCGCACCTCCCGGGTCCGAGCGGAATTGACAGCCTCAAAACTATCGCTGTATCCAGATTAATGCTGGATAATGTCGCACACATAAAAGCGTACTGGGTAATGCTGGGGAGGAATCTTGCGCAGGTCGCTTTGCGATTCGGCGCCGATGATCTCGACGGCACCATAAATGAGGGGGGATCGCTTATGGAGTCATATCTGGCTGAAGGAAATGAGAACCAGTTGACCAAACTCGGGATCGAGGAGATGGTTCGCGGGGCGGGCCGCATACCAGTTGAGCGAGATACCCTGTACAACCCAGTGACGTCCCCTGAAAGTTCACCTCCCCTTGAACCTGCGCAACGCACTCTCCGAGTGCTGCAGTAAGCCGTTGACATAAGGGGTCTTACACCTCCTTTACTGAGCAAAGTAAGCGTAAGCTCCAGGCTTTACACAGGGCTCGTCAGCTTCCGACATTTCGACGACTATTTCTTCCAATAAGTGTAGATCGACCTTGCTGAGCGCGGATTCAGCTTCCATAGGAATTTCTTGAGTCTCACTTCGCGTTTATGCTTGCTATTTTGAGCAGAGCCTCAAGTACTGCTATAATTCGCCGCGAACGAATGTAGTAAAGTTGTCCTTACGTTATCGGAGGAGTCAATGGACGAATCAATTGTGTTGGGAGTCCCGGCCAATCCAAAGCAAGCGCGCAGCAAGAAGACCAAAGAGAAGATTGTTCAAGCGGCGATTCAGTTATTTCAAGAACGCGGGTACGAGAAGACCACGTCGAATGACATAGCGGCCGAGGCGGGGGTGAGTGTCGGTTCGTTCTACGTATACTTCACGGACAAGCGCCAACTTCTGCTGACCATTTTCGACCGACTCGCCGACGAATTGTATAAGAATATTTTCGACGGACTCAACCCGGAACACCTTTTCGATTCTGACTTAAGACAGAGGATAAGGCTTGCGGTAGCAAATACGATAATCGACAAGCAAAAACACTCGGGACTTCATCGGGTTGTATCCGAGCTTCTGCTGAAGGATGCCGATTTCGCTGAACGCCATAAGGCTGTGATGTCACGATCGATCACGAAACTACACGAACTGATATCGCTCGCACATAAGGCCGGTCTCACCTGGGAAATCGACGTTGAAGCAACTGCCTTTATGGTCCAGCGTGTTGTGTTCGATGTATCTCAAGACTACGTCACCGGTTGTTGCGAGTTCGACAAGGATCGTGCCTTCGACGCTCTGGCCGACATGATCTACCGGTTTGTGTTCAAGCCGCGTGAGAAATGATCCCTCGCCTATTCGATCAGATCGCTTCTCAAGCTGGCGCTCAGATCCGTGATAACCATCCCAGGCCGAACATACAATCGACACGCAAGGGCGACCTTTACCTTGCCGTCCTCTGACTGATACGAGACCTGGCAGTTGGTGCATTCCCCGTTCCAGCAGTAGTCACCGGCCGACACTGCATCCATCTTGATATACTGAAAGCAGCGAAGCAGCTTGTTTTTCTCGGGTACCATCGTGCGGCTGCGACAGAGATCGATTTCGATCAACTCTTCAAAGCTCTCAAAGAGCCCTTCTCTTAGATCTAAACAATTCAAAGCTCACCTCCAGAAGAGGCAGAAGGACGTGGGGGTTGCGGAGGATTCTACAGGAGGTTCCAGGGTCAGGCAAAGAAAATCAAGAAGGGCGTTCTCGGATTTCGACGCGGTCGTCGAACCCAACGACGAGTGTGTCGGCTATTCCTATGAACAAGCCGCACTCGATGACGCCCGGGAGAAGCTTGATTCGTTGCTCCAGAGCCGCGGCGTCTTCGATCGGCCCAAATGCGCAGTCGAGTATGTGGTTCCCATTATCCGTAACGAACGCGGTTTCGTTCGCTCGGCGAAGGCTCGCGACGCAACCAAGACCGGTCAGCAGACGTGCCGAAAATGTCCACGAAAATGGCAAGACTTCGACTGGCAGGAGGCGAGACTGGCCAAGCTTGGAAACCAGCTTGCTCTCGTCCACTAGTATCACCCGCTTGGTCGAGGCGAGGGCGACAAGCTTCTCTCGCGTGAGCGCGCCGCCTCCACCCTTGATCATGTTGAAATCCGGATCGATCTCGTCGGCACCATCCAATGTAATATCAATCGCGCCCGCTTCGTTAAGCCCCACAAGGGGTATTCCGCACTCCCTCGCCATTCGCTCGGTCGCAAGCGAGGTGGGAACCCCCCTCACTGCCAGACCTGCTCGAACCAGAAGCCCCAGCCCTTCAATGGCAAACTTTGCTGTTGAGCCAGTGCCAAGGCCAACTACCTGGCCGTCCCGGATCAGTTTGAGCGCGCTTTCCGCGGCTTGCTTTTTCGGATCGTCTATTTCTTTCATAGTATTCCCACCGTCTTTGCTCCCTAATGAATGAGGCCTCGCGACTTGCTGGGATCGGCCGAAAACATACCACCTTGTGTCAGTGCAATCAAATGCCCAGTCGTTTGCCTGTCTCCAGCACCAATACGCTTGGCAGCACTGGATCGCTTTGTTACACTACGGACCTGTGGGACCAAATCCAATGGCCCTAAGGGAGAGATAAGGTTGGACGTAAAGATATACACGAAACCGGGTTGTCCATATTGCGCAAAAGCCCGAGAGTACTACACGGAGCGAGGCATCGCCTTTCAGGAGTTCAATGCGCAAGACAACCTGAAATTCCGCGAAGAGATGCTGTCGATATCGGAGGGAGACCCCACTGTGCCAGTCATCGTCGAAAACGGACGACTCAAACAGATTGGATGGGAGGGGCGCGGCTGAACCGTCCACTGATGCCGGGCGGTCGCCCGGTCTGAACGAAATAGTAGCTCTCGAAGAAATCACCATGACAACAACTGCATCAACCCCAAATTTTGAAGGCCCATACAACAAATTGCTCTTGGAGCTTGCTAGCCTGATTGACTGGCTCCAGAGCGAGCACGACAAATCCTATGTCAAGGCCGGCGACGACAAGGTCTACGCTTTTGGAGGGGACGGTTTCGTGGTCGTCCTGGATGAATCAGTATGGGGTGGCCTGATCGAATTGGTCACGCCGAAGGGCGGCGTCTCAATAAAGCCCGGGGACGACGGTCGCATTACCGTAACATCGGGAGCCGATGGAGAAGCGAGCATAAACCAAATCCTAAGAGATGGAATCGACGGAGTCCGAAAGTCGTATGACAACCGCTATTGGAGCACCCCGACGACAGCCCAGCAGCCAGCCTGAATCCTGGTCCCGGGCCGCTTCCCTGAAGATGATCTAGTACCGTTCCGCAAGCGCTTTCAGACATGCGTCGATAAGAGCCTCAGGGGTGGATTCAAACACTAATCTCGTACCCTCGGGCCCGGTTGATAACTTTGCGATTTCTCTAATCTGGTCGGCCGCGCCGCCCGACCCTACGAGAACTCCGACAACTTTTCCCTCATCGTACGCGACTGTAAACTCGTTTAGAGTGCCCATCCCTCCTCCGAGTATTACTACCACATCCGAAGATCGCACGTTTATCACGTTTCGCCCTTTTAGACCAAAGCCGGTGTACACGATCACATCCGCCCCGTCATCTGGAAGTAAGTAGCGGGAACAGTGTTCCTCTCTCGAGGAGGCCGGAGAGATCCCTATCGTCAGGCCCCCGCGCTTACGCGCTGCGCGAGAAACGATATCCGGAAAGCCCGAGGTAGCGCCGGTGACAAGCACACAGTCCCGTTCGGCTATCGCTTGACCCAATTGCTGGGCAATCTGCGTCAACCGCTCAACCTCTGGTCCGCTCATCCCGGTGCGCGCGGAACCCATCAGACCGATCTTTGGTTTCGCAGCTGATTCGCTCATTCCTAAGAACCCGGGTTGCTCACAACATAACTCCCGGCGGCCTCAAAATCCCAACCTCATGTGAAGCCTCATCCGGTTTCAATCTTAAGGATATACTTGAATAATGCTAAAGTGTTGATTGGAGCTATCGCCGTTTAAGCTCTCTTATAAAAGGGTAATTCCACCACTATTGCTGGAAGTGTTCCGGAGCAACCCTCGACCTCAACATCGTTACCGTCTTGAAAGAACCCATACTTCAAATACGCCAAAGCGATAATCGAACCGGTGGTTGAGGATCGCAGAGCGCTGGTAATGAATCCGATCTCCTTACCATCCTTCTTTACGATATCCCCGCGGCTGGGCACGGTATCAATCTCCAACGCAAGACCGGAGAGTTTCTTACTAACGTGACCGCGAAAAGTTGCCATCGCTACCGCCTCCTGCCCGGTGTAGCAGCCCTTCTTATAGCTGACGGCGTCGTCGAGGCCTGTCTCAAGCAGCATGTTGGTTTCATCAACGTCGATCCCGTAGACAGGAACTGCGGCTTCAATTCTCAACGACTCCAAAGCTTGTAGACCAACCGGGACCAGCGAGTGATACTGCCCTTTGAGCAGAATGAAATCCCAGACATCAATTAGCGCCGTGCCTGCGACCAGAATGTCGAACCCACGCTCGCCGGTATGAGAAGCGCGGATAACCAGTGCACGATGACCCGCAATTAGGGTCTCGAACCAATCGTGTTCATCGAGCGGAGGGACGGGTTCAAAACAGACCTCCTTCACGATTAGGTGCGAGTTAGGACCTTGTAGTGAAATGAGTCGAAACTGGTCCGAGGCATCTTCGACCTTAAAGTCCCCAGCAAACGAAAAGGGAGATATATAGGCGAGTACCTTTGCGTGCGTCTGAGGATCGTTGATAACCAGAAACGACTCTCCCAGGTTCAGGACCCGGCAGAGTGCCCTAACCTTGCCGTGACCCGTTAAAAAGGCGGCGCGCATCCCCTTTCCCGCCGCAAGCGCTTTCACATCGTTGCTCACCAGACCGTTGAGGAACTGTACCGCCTCCCCGCCCCAGACTTTAATGCAGCCGCAATATGACAGGTCTATTAACCCAGCGCCTGTTCGCACCGCGAGATGCTCTTTCGATGGATCCGAATAGGATTGTGCCATTTCCCAGCCGCCATACAGATCAAACCGCGCTCCGATCTCCTGCTGGCGCTTCTCCAGCGGGGATTTCCGAATAGTCTGCTCATCAGTTTCACTCATTACCAATCTTCCCTTCTTCAAGCCCGAACCTGCTCCCCGCCACACCCCTGGGGCCGCTTTCACTCCAGCGCTTTCTATCCATCACCGAGCTAGGCCTGAGATTTTATCTGATGTGTCGTTGAGCCGACCCTTCAAGCAACTTCTCGAAGGTTTCTCCCAAAACGCCATATCGTGCGTTATATCCGAGTCTTCACCCTTTAGTTGCCGCGCCTACTTGATCTAATGGATTCAGTGGTTCAGCCGCTAAAGTTGATAATCCTCTTTAGCACGGTATCATACAGCCAATTCATGATGGTTGCCGGTTTCGTTTCGATCAGGTAGGTCATCCGCGTGTGGTGGATGCCGTCGACCCGGTGAGAATCTGGCTTGGGACTTCGTCACTGATGGTGCGACGAAGTCCCCAGCCAATCGGTTTCGGACCCCAGGTTTGCAAACACGTGGTTCGCAACAATGTTGCTACACGCCTAGCATCGAGAAATGCGACGAAGCTCCCATCAGGAACAGCATCGGAACAGACAGCCACGTGTTTGCGCGAGACGCCAAAAAAGCGACCCGGGCAAGTTTCGCCGATTCGGGCGGAACGGCCGTGCCATTTTCAGCATTGTCGGCGGTCCAGGATATTATGCGTTTTTGGTTGGGCCAAATGATGGCCCAGACGTTGAACAACATCACAACGCCTAGCGCACCCCCAAGACCAATCGAGTAGGACTTGTTGCTACCGTAGCTCGCGAGCTGCGCCTTCAGCCACGCGATTATCACCAATGCCATGATAATGACTAGCAGAGTCACGATCAGCGCAATTACCCAGCCATTGTCCACTCTCTTTACGACAACCATCTCGATCGCAAAAATGACGACCGGAACCAATAGCCAGACAAGGAGTACCACCCATACATTCCTCCCGGCGTTGTTTGCATCGGCCTTGAGTATGTACATCGCATAGTACATCAAGCCTACCAGTACTGTGATCAGTGCCCCCCACCGGAACCACCAAAGGGCTCGGGGCATTAGCTGAGGAATTACCTTACCCTTCGTCGGTCCGTCCAGAGCCTTCATCACATTGCCGTTGACGAGGTTAAAGAAATAAAGATGGCCGATCCAAGTAATTCCTGCGAGGAAGTGCAGCGTTCTCAGGAGAATTTGGACATAGGCATCATTGTTTTGAGGTGGGTTGAAGACTCCGTCGAAGAAGAATCCCGGCTGCATATGAGCCAGTAGAACCGAAAGGTCAATCCCGGAAGCTGGTAGCATACGTCCTCCTTAGTCGTCACTTTTTGCGATGGCGCGAGCGCCTTGCCCTGAGAGCCTAGACCAACACAGGCGTCGCCCCGCTTGGGAGCGTCCCACTATAAACACCGCCAGTTTGTGTGTCAACTAGGTGAGCAATGTGACTATCGCCTATCACCAGACTCGTCTGAAGGAGGTTCGCGAATCAGCAGCCTAGAGAGAGAGATTGCGACACCTTGATCGTCGGCAGATTGAGAACTAATTCCACACCGCGCCTACGGCCGCCGTCCGCGAAGGTCCAAATCAGGAGATGCCTTCCTGGAACTGGAGTGACGCGATCAAGCCACTCGCCGGTTTGCCGAAGCCCGACGCTTGACCACTCGACTTCAGTGGCGAAACAGACCCCGTTAAACCGAGAACGAACTACCGCATCCGCAACTGCCAGTAGAGTTCGGATTGTTGAATGTAAACCCGGAGCCCATTACTGAGTTCACGTAATCGACCTGCACGCCATCGAGGTACTGCCGCGAGAACGTGTCGACAAAGACCTTGAGACCTTCGTTGTTCAGAATCTCGTCGCCCGGACGCGGACCATCCTCGATCTGCATCGAATAGGAGAAGCCGCTACAACCTCCTGGCACCACCCGGATACGTAAGCCAGCTTCCGGACCGGCATTCTCCGCATCTATGAATTTCTTCACTTCCGTCATAGCCGTTTCAGTTAATGTGACCATGCGTACTCCCTTTCGCAATAAGTTAGTCGGAACTGTAAAGCCGCAAGCTCGCATTTCGATGAAACCAAGCCAGCCGCTTCGTATTATAAGCACCTGTTCTCAGGTTATCAACTTCGCTCGCCGAATCATACGGCGAAGCGGTCACCTCGATTGTCGCTCATGTCTATGATAGGCAGTCCCCCGCCCTTTAGGGCAGCAAGGCTGATCTGAGTGGCAACGTTGTCGGCAATCTGTCTGAAGGCGAGAGCCTGAGGGCTATCTGGCGCCCCGACTACTATCGGCACACCGGTATCACCACCTTCCCGAATACTGATCGCGATTGGCACTTGCCCAAGAAGTTGGTTGTTGAACCGCTTTGCCAACTCCTCACCACCTCCCTCCCCAAAAATCGCATGCCGCTCCGAGCAGTTAGGGCAAACGAAGTAGCTCATATTCTCGACGATTCCAAGAACAGGAATGTGGACTTGCTCGAACATGTTGTATGCCTTGCGCACGTCCCCCATTGCAACCTCCTGAGGGGTAGTGACAAGGACCGCGCCTTGCACGGGCACAAGTTGTGCCAGGCTAAGTTGGGCGTCCCCCGTTCCGGGTGGCATGTCTACGATCAGATAGTCGAGTTCGCCCCACTCCACATCATAAAGAAACTGCCGAACCGCTGTATGAAGCATAGGCCCGCGCCACACAACCGGCTTGTCTCCCCGGTTTAGAAATCCCAGCGACATGACCTTGACCCCATGCGCTTCGTGCGGCAGTAACTTCTGACCGCGAACAGCAGGCTCTTCGCTGATCCCGATCATGATTGGCACATTGGGCCCGTAGACGTCGGTATCGAGCAAACCCACCCGAGCCCCGAACTGGGCGAGCGCAACAGCGAGATTTACCGCCACAGTCGACTTTCCGACGCCACCTTTACCAGAACTCACGGCGATAATGTTCGCTACCCCCGGCACGGACTGCTTACCTTGCTCAGGTCCGGCTTTTGGTATCTCAGATTCCAACTTGATCTCAACCGCTTCAACCCCGGCCACCCCGCCGATCGCTTGTCGAGCCGCTTCCTTAAGCGCTGACTTGGACGGGGATGCCGGCGTGCTGAGAACGAGCCTGAGACTCACGGTGGAACCGTGTATCTCAAGATCGTGTACAAAGTTCAGACTTATGATATCCCGGTTGAGGGCGGGATCCTTCACTCCCCTCAGAACGGCCAATATTGATTCCAGCTTTATGTCGCCCATTACGATTTTCTCCACACCTTGATACCCGGATTCATACTAGGGACCGGGGATTTCGTTTGTCAACTTTGTCCCCCTGCGACAGTCGGCAAGGAATCCCTGCCCCTCCCTTCAGGTGAGGAAGTTTCGGTCGGTTTGTTTTGCAGTTGACGGCACCGCCGGTGACCATACCTCCTTGCGTCCGACATCGGCAGTTCCAGCGAACCGTGTGGCTCGAATTTGCGAAACCGGTCAGTATCGTATTTAATCCAAAAAGTGAAGGGAGAGCCGACCCATGACGGAGCAAGCCACTGCAAAAGAACGAGAACACCTCGAAAGGGTGACCCAGCAACTCTCGCGGTATTCGCATCCCCTGTTCGAGTGGAATGCATGCAGCTCATCATTGGGGGTGGAGGTAGCTATCAAGTTGAAGGTCGGCGGTGTATACGATGAAACCTATCGGCTCCTTCTCAGGCCCCGGGAAATCGAAGCGAGGGGTTTCGAATGGGAATTCCAGCGGCAACTCTATAACTGTCTGCACGATTATTTGGTTGAGATGTTTACACGCAGCCCCCACATCACTGAGATCTGACCGCCCCTGCCCTGACCTGCGACCTCAGGCTCGGGGATGGAACTTCTGATAGATCTCGCGAAGCCTCTCATTGGTGATGTGAGTATATATCTGCGTTGTGCTTATATCGCTGTGACCCAACATCATTTGGACCGATCGAAGATCCGCACCGTTATCAAGTAGATGTGTGGCAAAACTGTGCCTGAGAAGGTGGGGTGTGATGTGACCGATTCCCGCCCGCTGACCGTAAAGAACAATCAACCTCCAGAATGCCTGCCTGCTGAGCGCGTGCCCACTTTCAGTGATGAATAAGGCGGTCGCAGTCTTGTCAGAGGCCAGCAGTCTGGAGCGAACGGCGATGTACTTTCGCGTCCATTCGACCGCGCTCGTGCCAAGCGGAACTGCGCGCTCTTTGCCGCCTTTCCCAAAGACTGTTAGGAAACCAAGATCCAGATTTAGGTTGGTTGCTGCCAGGCTGACTAACTCGGTGACTCGCAGGCCCGTGGCATACAAAACCTCCAACATCGCCTTGTCTCGCAGACCCAGATCGGTCGAAAGGTCCGGGCTGAGAAGAAGCCGCGCAACCTCATCCGCGGCCAGGAAGTGCGGAAGTGACTGCCAGGACTTTGGTGTCTCAAGGCTGGAGGTGGGGTCAACCTTCAGGTGCCCATCTTGTATCAGAAACTTGAACAGCCCTCGAACGGTCACCAGGATTCTCGCTATGGATTTCGGGTTCAATCCGCTTTTGTGCAGGGTGCGTAGGAAAGCTGCCAGGTCCTCCGGCTGCATAGAAAGAAGATCTTTGCCGCACGTTCCAGCAAACCGCGAGAGCTTTGCGAGATCGGTTCTGTAGGCTGCGAGCGTATTTGCTGAGAGACCGCGTTCGACACGCAGGTAACTAAAGAATCGCTCTTCGAGTAACATACTCAAGACATCCCAACAACATCCATCGGGTTGACGTCATAGTGATCCGTTTGCCATATTCTATTCGAACCGAACAGAAAAGCCAAAACAGTATCGGCTCCATCGTTGACTCCTGATTGGTTTTCTTTTGGGGAGAGCCTTAGTAATGATATCGCGCTGCGAGCCCGGGCAGGCGGCGTAGAGCGTCGGGGGTAATAACTGGTGAAGCTGGTAGAGGTTGCTGACAGACTCTCTTGTAAGTTGGATGGGGACGGGTCCATCGATATTCTAGGCGTGTCGACGTTAGAAAGAGCCCGTTCGGGTGATCTGAGCTTTCTCACGAACCCCAAATATCAGAATCACGCGAGGCAAACCGGGGCCTCGGCCCTGCTGGTGGGGAATGAGTGTCCTCCGATGAATCTTGCTCTCCTCCGTCACGATAACCCGTATTTAGCATTCGCGCGAGCAATTGAGATTTTCTTTCCTACAGCTCCAGCTCTCTCGGGAATTCACCCTACCGCGTGGATTGCAGACTCTGCGACAATTGGCGATGATGTTTTCATCGGGCCCTTTACACACATTGGCGAACGCGTCGTATTGGGGAATGGAGTTCGGATACAATCCAGATGCACCATCGAGGATAGCGCGCAAATCGGGGATCATACCTTTTTGCACTCGGGTTCAGTCATTAGAGAAAGAGTCGTCGTGGGACGAAACTGTATTATCCAAAACAACGCAGTCATCGGTTCAGACGGCTTCGGTTATGCAAAGCAATCCGATGGCGTATGGTACAAAATAGTGCAAGCTGGAACCGTGATTGTTGAAGACGACGTCGAGATCGGAGCGTGCACAACAATCGACAGGGCCACACTAGGCGAGACAAGAATAAGCAGGGGCACCAAGATCGACAATCAAGTGCACGTTGGGCATGGTTGCCAGATCGGAACCGACAACCTCATTTGCGCGCAGGTCGGCCTAGCCGGTTCTACCAAGACCGGAAGGGCGGTAGTGCTAACGGGACAGGTTGGCGCCGCCGGTCACCTTCAGATTGGAGACGGGGCCATCGTTACACCCCAGACCGGTCTTGCCAGTTCAGTGGAAGCCGGGGTGATCGTTTCGGGTTCCCCAGCGATGGATCACAAGAACTGGCTGCGATCATCGGCGGCTCTGTCCAAGCTACCGGATATTCAAAAGACGGTGCGGAGACTTGAAAACCGAGTCAAGGCGTTGGAGGGCATTCTTAAAGCGTCTTCCGAGGAAACGGCCTTTGACTCATTGAATATAAAGAGCTTACAAAGCTAGATGAAATTATGAATGTAAGAATTGAAGTTTTGTCAGAGCGGATGCTCAGGGGTTTGGATACGAAGCTCGCGAAGGTACTTGAAGTCGTTCCGCAAGAGCATCTCAGGGGTTTCTCCAAGATCGTTGTAGTGGATACAATTATGGAGCCCAGACTCTCAGCAAGTCAACGGGCAACCCTTCCGGCCCTATACCATCCGAAGATGGCGGGGCAATCTGCGTGGGCCGAAATATCATTGAGCGTATTGTCGCCCAAAGAGAAGTTCCCGAAACGCCTGCTAAGCAAGCTAGCGCTAAACTCGAATCTGGCACAGGTTGTGTTGTCGCTGATAGCTCAGCACTATCAAATGACCTTATCGAAGGGAGTGAAGAAAACCCAGTTGGAGCCCGCGATCAAGAGCTACGTTGAACGACACTTCGAAAAGTGGAGAGAAAAGGAAGGTGGGCTGAGAGTTCGCTTGCTGAAACCATTCAAACCCCAGCTAGACAGGCTTGCTAAAAGGCTGGCGAAGAAATACAAGGCCGAGCTCGCTAAGAAATAAGACTGAGATTTCTAAGAAATCACTTTAACCTCTATCGATCTCGGCTAGGCTGCGGACTAGCGCCTCCCTAACCTCCTCGTTTGTAGCTTCGGGGCTTCGGAATGCGATCGTCAGCGACCATTCTTTGGCGGGATCCTCATACTGATAGGAATAATTCCTTATCTTTGCTGATTTTCCATGTCTTATGCCACGAGCCTGATCCCTCGTAAGACCCGATGCGCCGACCTTTTCAACAAACTCGCGCATTTCGTCATCGGTTGGCTGCCTGGCAACTTGTAGAAGCATGGATTTGGATGAGATGTCGGCGCGCCGACACAAGTCTCTGATATCCGGGGGTATAGTGGCGATTGAGATGGTCTCGGTCACCGATGTTCGGGCCTTACCAAGTTTTTTCGCGATCTCATCGTGCTTGTAGCCAAAGCGCTTTGCCAACGCGACCAGCCCGTCAGCTTCTTCAAACGGGGTCAGGTCCTTCCTCTGCAGGTTCTCGATCAGCGAAATCTCGGCAACTTCCCGATCG
The DNA here is from genome assembly GCA_963737945.1 of Blastocatellia bacterium. Lineage (GTDB taxonomy): Bacteria > Acidobacteriota > Blastocatellia > UBA7656 > UBA7656 > Onstottus_A. The sequence continues at coordinate 437,785 of CAVTUR010000008.1, forward strand.
TCGACATCCATCTCGATGCATGGAACTTCGGTCAGCCCGACTTCGAGACTTGCTCTATAGCGGCGCTCGCCGCTGATGATCATGAACCTGCCGCCTACGTCGCTCGGACGAACCAAAAGTGGTTCCAAAACCCCCTTTTCCCGGATCGACAAAACAAGTTCAGACAGATCTCCGATCTCAACGCGGGGTTGCAGCGGATTGGGTGCCAGCTTGTCTATGGGAATCATGCGCCCGACAGGCGCGCCTCCCCCCCGGCTGGTTAACAGCTCTACATAATGCGAGTCGTGGCGAAGCCTGAAGTTTTCCGGTAACCCTTTCTTAGACACGACGCATCACCTCCTCACACAAGCTGGCGTATTCGATAGCCCCTGTTGAAGTCGGCGCAAAGGTAAAAATAGATTCCTTGTACGCGGGACTCTCCTCGAGACGAACCGATTTGCTGATCACCGTATCAAACACTTTCTCACCAAAAACCTGTCTGATTTGCTCGTGAATATCCTTCGCCAGGGTAGTCCTCTTATCCAGGAGCGTGATTAGCACGCCCAGCACTTTCAAATTAGGGTTGGGCCGCGCCCTGACCTTCTCAACGGTATCAAGAAGGTCGTCTGTGCCCTCCAAGGCGAAGTACGACGGTTGGATTGGTACGATCAGATAGTCCGAAGCTACCAGAGCATTCACGGTGATAAGACCCAGCGTCGGCGGGGTGTCGATGATGATGTACTCATATTCATCGGTCAATCCGTCCATCCGATCCTTGAGCCTGAATGGAGCATCAAACTCACCGATCAACTTACTCTCAAACTTAGCGAGACTTATCCGCGAAGGCAATATGTCCAGTCCGGGAAGCGCCGTTGACCGTATCACGTTCTCGCGGCTAACCTGATTGTCGGTGAGCAATTCATATATCGAGAGCGCAATTGCGTCGTGAGCCAGGAACGTCAGGGAGCTGTTGCCCTGGGGATCTAAATCGACAAGTAGAACCTTCCGTCCGACGCGCGCAAGCGCGGCCGACAGGTTGATTGCCGTCGTCGTCTTCCCTACTCCACCTTTCTGGTTGGCTATCGCGATTACCATTTTCGCACGGTCGGTGTCGAAACGACTGCATCCTAATGCCACCGGTGATCACTGTCAAGCTTCGGCACTGCGGACTGTCGGCGATTCGAGCACTCGCCGGCGGATTGACCGGTTTTACGGCAGAAAAATCGCTCTGAAATCTACCGGTAGACTTTCGCGATCTAATGTGGTCTAATCGCTCCGCGTTCAACTGGCCGGCTGGCAGCCCGCCACCGAATGATTGAATGTGAACCAAATGTCTTTCGCGGAGGGTCGCCGAGGAACACCGATGGAAATCGAAATGAAGATTCGAGGGCTGATGATGGATCCGGCCGCCAACACCCCGATCATCATACTGAAAGACGTAAACGGCGAGTCTATGCTGCCGATTTGGGTCGGTCCGTTTGAAGCCAATGCCATTGCGGTAGAAATCGAAAAACTCGCCACGCAGCGGCCAATGACTCATGACCTGTTGAAGAATATTATATGGGAATTCGGCGGCGCAGTCAGGAGAGTGGTGATCACTGATTTGATCGACAACACGTTTCTGGCGGTTATCGAGTTAACAAAAGCCGGGGAGGTCCTGGTTGTTGACTCCCGGCCAAGCGATGCAATCGCGTTAGCCCTGCGTGCCGACTGTCCGATCTACGTCAATGACGAGGTGATTAAGAACTCCAGCACTGCAATCACAGAGGATCCGGCTTCCCAACAAGACGATTGGCCAGAGAGCCTTGCCGACGATGCAAGTGATTACAAGATGTAAGCTGATCGATTCGCTAGTTAATGGATGTCCCAACTGACCTGTGACATCTCCGCTTTGCAATTCTGACCTGGGTCGGGCGAGGGTAGCTTTGGCAAACCCTAGCGCCTAAAACAAAAATATTGGAGGAGAAATGTATGGCTTCGTTTAACAGGATAACTATTGTCGGCTACCTGGGTCGTGACGCAGAGTTGCGATATACCCCGCAGGGTACTGCAGTATGTAACTTTTCGGTTGCCACAACCGAGCGGAGAAAAGACAGAGGTGGAGAGTACCAGGACATAACCACCTGGTTCAATGTGAGCCTCTGGGGCGGAAAAGCAGAAGCTACCAGCCAATACCTTAGCAAAGGAAAGCTGGTTTTTATCGAAGGAAGATTGACCCAACGGGAGTATCAGGATCGAGACGGCAATACAAGAACAAGCCTGGATGTCAACGCGTCTGACCTACAATTTGTCGGGCCAAGGGGTGAGGATGGTCCAGCGACCGTTCGTGATGAACCAAGCGGCAAATCGCGGCCGCAGCAGGAGGCCTCTGCGGCACCGGTCACAGAAGACGACATCCCGTTCTAAAGTATGGTTTCTGGGAGTGTCCAGATATCTATCGCTAGGGTAGTGGGGTCGTATGATCCCACTATCCTTCTAGAGTGAATAAGCTTTAGGTTTTGTTCAGTAGGTGCGGAGCGCGCAGATCGCGAAGGCCGTAGGCCGAAGCGATTTGCGCGCTCCGCACCTACTGAACACCGGCCGTTCATCCCTGTCCCGTGAGATTGCGGTGTCGGATGTTGGAGCCTGGCACGCCCGCCGCGTTCATTTTCACAGAAACATAATCACCCCTTCACATTCCGTGAACACTGGTGGCCTAGACTCTGCGCATGGCCACCACGAAACTGGACGCCCCTGAGAAACCACGAAGGGTGTCACCACGCTTTGTTCTTAAAGTATTACTTGAATCGGGTGAACGCCTTCCCTGTCTTGTCGACAGAGCAACGTGGATCCCGGCTCGCATCGCCACGCGGTGGGCCGTTCGTTACCGGCGTTACCGAGTCCAGTCTTCTACGCTGGAGAACAATCTGCGAGTTCTCAGTCGCGTCTATGACTGGGCTGAGGCCGTCGCGGGTTTTGATCTGGACGATCACCTCGCCAGCGGCAAGACCCTTACCACGCGCCACGTCGAATCAATGGTTCTCTACTTCCGGACGAGAGGCGATGGTAATGAAACCGTTGTCGGTTTGGATCCGGGAGTGCTTGATCATCAGCTCTCTGTTACGGAGAACTTTCTAAAGTGGGCTCTGGACAGCGACAACCGTGGCGGAGTTCGCACGCTGACGCTCGAGCAACTGGCGCTGCATCGCACCCACTTGGAGCAGGTGTTCAGATCTTTACGAACAGGAACACGACCGTGCCAGCGGATTCAACCTCTCAGCGACTCCGAAGTCGCAGCGCTACGACGAGTACTCGTGCCGAAGGAATCCGGCGGAGGTTGGGTATTCCCAGAGGGAGTCTTCTATCGCCACACCCAGTTGCGAAACTGGTTGATGGTTGAGACCGCCCTGGAACTCGGGCTGCGTCGAGGCGAGTTGCTCAAGCTGCGATTGGACTCTCTACCACGCGGCAGCGACGATGGTCTCCGAATCTTGCGGCGGCCGGATGATCCCCATGACTCCCGGCGACTGGAGCCTGCTGTGAAAACCGCGGAGCGCGTGGTTCCGGTTTCCCGTTCGCTTCTGTCGCTGTTTCGCGCTTATCTTACTTCGTCGCCGCCCATTGGTCGCGTGACCGGTAAGACGCCGTATCTGTTCGTCACCGGGGCCGGCTTGCCGCTGTCAGTAAAGGCATCGGATGACGTTATGCACACGATCGGGCGGCATAGTGGGGTCACACCGCTGTCGTGGCACCGTCTCCGGCACACCTGGGCCGAACGAATGGCGGAGGTGCTCGCCGAGCAGGCAAACGGCACGGACAAGCTCATTTACCTGGGCGGCTGGACCAACCCGCAGTCACCCCGACGCTATATCCAGAATGCGATTGCAAGGCAGGCGGGTGAAGTGCTGCGCAACTATCACAACCGGCTCTATGCTGAGGGTTCCTAAGAATGACGCTCTCAAAACGGACCCCAGACTCCGACACCATTAGCGATCTTCCTCCGCTCCCATTGAGGGTTCGTTCGTTAGACGGTCAGTTGATCGAAACGTGGTCGAACCTCTGGATGATGCGAGTTTGCAGTGACGGAGGTAATTTGATCACGATTAACTGGGAGCGACTGCCGACGACGAACGAGGGGTGCGCCTTCAGTGCCCGGGCGGCATATTTGGCTCGGCTTTATCTCGCAGACCGGCTGCGCACGAGGAAGTCTTCAACCATTTATAACGACTTTGCGACGTTCATGTACTTTGAGAACTGGCTCTGTAAAAACGCTGTCGTCGGGCGGTTTAACTGGACTGACCTCACGGAGGCTCTCGCACGAAGTTTTCTGACACACGGCCTCGAACATACCGCGGAAAAGGGTAACCGATTCTCCCGTCTGCGCACATTCTACGACTGGGGCGTGGCTCGGCAGCATCCCGATTTCAATGGGGAGACGCTTCGAATCCTGAAGGCGATTACAGCCGTGGGGAATGCCAAGGGGCATCATGTCCGATTCCGTCACCCGGTCAAAGGTCCGTTCTCCCCTGACGAACTCGTGTTGATCCGAAACGCGATCGATACTGGGATAGGCAGCGAAAGGGACCGCGTGATCCTGATGCTACACCTGGAACTCGGACATAATCCGAACGCAACCGCTCGTCTGAAGAACAAGGATCTGATTCGGTACGAGACGAAGACGGCAACCTGCTATCAACTCAATGTTCCGCGTGTGAAAAAGCGAACCGCTCACCGAGAGACAAAGCAACGGCCAATCAGTAACAAACTCGGTACACTGCTGGAGCGTCTCCAGACTGGAGCCCCAGAAGACCCGCTCCTTCACTGGCTCCCGCCACGTTCGCCTGAGAGTGCGGTGAACGCCGCCCTGCGACGATTCACTAGTGCCGCTCGGCTTATGTCTCCGCGAACCACGCAGCCGCTGGTGATGAACGCCAGGCGTTTCCGGTTCTCGATCGCAACACATATGGCCGAAGAAGGGGCATCAGTGTTTCACATCGCCGAGATACTCGACCACACGGATACGCAGAACGTCAGAGTGTATGTCGAAACCGTCTCCTCTATTGCCGATCACGTCGCCAGAGCCACCGATGCCGCTCTCACGCCTCTGGTACGGAGGTTTCAAGGAAAGATCGTCGATTCCCCTGACGTTCCGGCGTTTCAGGATATGCCCAACCAGATGATTCCGGCTATCGCATCTCATCTCGGGATTGTTCCTCTCGACGTTGGCGGTGTTGGCATGTGCGGACGCGATGTCGAAAAAGACGGTCTTTGCCGGCTGCTGCCGCCTGTGAGCTGTTATCTTTGCCCTTCGTTCGCTGCACTTCGCGGCGGGCCGCATCAGCAGATGCTGGATTCGATTGAACATTTCATTCGGCGGACAGAGGCAACAAGCGATCGGCGCATCCTGGCGCAACTGGATGAGGTTCGGATTGCTATTCGCCAGGTGCTAGCCCAACTTGGCCAGCATGAGGAACGTCGGCCATGAGTTCCTTACCAATCGCGCAACCTAAAGACCATGTCGCGTGAAGCGATCCGCAGAGCTTGTAGTCGCCGGCCGCGAGAAGTTCGCCGCCGACATGCAGCACAGTCAATCGGAGTTTGATGACATGAGTTGGGATATCTCCAGCCTATTTGACCGCAGTGTTTCGCGATCGAATCGCAGAGTTTACTTCACACGGCGCGGTACAACGGACCAACCGCTACCATCGGTCTATGCGGATGTCGTAAAGAGCTGGATCATTCTGGAGCGGCGTTCAGCCAAGTATATGGCTCGCAGAGTAGATGGCGCTCGCTTGCTCTGGGAAGCGATTCTGAGGCGGCGGACTGGCGACGCAACTGCGTTCCGCTGGGAGACTCTTCACGAAGAGGACCTTAGCCAGGCCGAGATCCTGATGAGGTTGGAGTGGAGTGTATCCACCACCTTTGGGCACGTGGTCGGCACTCTGGTTTTCAGTCGGTTCCTCGCCGCGCGAGGGGTTTGCCGCTCGCTCTACTATGTACCCCAGACACCCCGAGTGGAGGACCTCAATCGGAACACTATCGAAGGCCAGGAGGCTTGCCGGGACAGGCTTCCCACCGATGCCGCCCTGCGAGGACTCGCCGACGTCTATCGCGAGTATGCGACCGAACCGAGAGATCGGTTACGCGCGGCGGCGGTTGCAATCCTTGTGGTCGCCGGTTTCCGGATTGGCGAGTTGTTGACGATGCCGCTGGACTGCGAAGTAGAGGAGGAGCGGGATGGAAAACCACGATACGGGCTGCGTTATTACAAGGAAAAGGCTCGCGGTGGCGAGAAACTCTTCGCGGTTCGCTGGTTGACTCCGACTGGAGCCGAGCTTGCAAGACAAGCCATTCAGGAGATTCGATCCATCACCGCCGAGGCCAGAGATCGCGCGCGGGTCCTTGAGGAGTCGCCCCATCGAGTTCCCCTCCCCGGTGTGCACTGGGCGGCTCGGATGTCGCCCGATGAGGTAGTTCAGTGCACTTGGGATGAAGAACCGCGATTGTGTACAGAACATTTCGCCCAATCGGCTTCCGCGTCACCAGAATGAGCGTGGCTTCTTCTATCGCGCATACGAGGTCGAAGCTTACTTACGCTCGCTGCGGGTTAAGCGACTTTGGACTGTGGACCGCCGCAACGGCACACAGCAGACGCTCTCCGAGACCCTACTGATTGCATTCCGTTTCTTCTTCCACTCCGAGCGATCGACTTGTCCTCTTCTGGTGGAGCCGCTCGTCATTCAACAGATATCGGACTTTCTCTCCCCGAGAGGGAGAGTCAGGTCAGTCTTCGAGCGCTTCAGCATTCGGGAACCCGATGGTTCGTTTTGCAGAATGACTTCACATCAGTTCCGCCACTGGCTGAACTACATCGCCGACAAAGGAGGCTTGCCCACCGAACTCCAGACCCGATGGATGGGCCGAGAAGATTCTCGTGACACCAACGCTTACCGCCATGCGACTGCGGATGAACGGCTCGAATGGGTCAAGGACGGTATTAAACAGGGTGAGCTCAGCGGGCCGAAAGCGGACATCTATTATGAGCTGCCCTCAACCAGGAGAGATGAGTTTCTGGAGGGCGAGATGCGGGCTGTTCATGTTACCGCTTTGGGATTCTGCCTCCACGATTTCGCAGTTACACCCTGCCCCTATCATCTCAACTGTGTACGAGGCTGCGTGGACTACCTCCGCACCAAGGGCAGTGAGAGCGAACGTCGAAACCTCGTTCAGATCCAACGGGCCACCGAGCAGGCACTGGCGTCCGCCAACGCGCACTCGGTTAGCGACGCCCAGGTAGCTGAACCTTGGATTCGACATTGCCAGGAGACCCTTGAGGGTGTGAAGAAAGCATTGGCAATCGACGACGATCTCACGTCAACAACCGGAACCACAGTGCGGCCGTTTCCAGAGGGACAGAGCCGTTTCAGGAAGTCACAGCCTTGAAGGCAATGCGTTATGGCTAGGTCGAATGTTCGCGAAGAGCTTCGTTGCCGGATGCGAGAACATCTCGCCATTGCGGAACTGCATCCGCCTGAGGAGGCGCCGCTGGATGTCCGAAACGTTGCTTCGGTGCTCAGGGTCAGCCCCACGACACTCTACAAGTACGGCTTCAATCGGGAAATCAATGCGGCCGAGCAGCGGCAACGGGAAAACATGCTCATCGCCGGCGCAGCCATCGAGCAGGACTATTTCAAAGGCCAGATCCGCAAACTGAGCGAAGAGCTTGAGACGGAACGCGAGCGTAATCGGGGTCTCGTCGGACTGATTGCGATCATGGAGGCTAACGCTGCGCGGCTTGGATTCGATCCCGAGGAGATGTACAAGCCAATTCTGAAGCCAATTCGAACGATGTCGCGGGCCGGCACGCGCAAGCCAGGCTCAGACAAGGCGACGTTTCTGAGTATTCATGCGTTCCTGGCTTAGGATGGCTTATAATGACGCGTACCGTTATGAACAGGCGCTACACCAGCAAACAGGGCCAGTATCTGGCATTCATCTATTACTTCGGTAAGATCCACAGGCAGGCGCCGTCGGAGCTGGATATGCAAAGGTATTTCCAGGTCTCCCCACCTTCTGTCCATCAGATGGTCCTGACGCTTGAGGCCAATGGTTTCATCGAGAGAACACCGGGCCAAGCTCGATCGATACGTCTGCTGATCTCGCGCGCGGACCTGCCCGATTTGGAGTAGCGGTCACTTCACGAACAACAGCTTGCGCAGTTGCCTTCGCTCCGCTGGCTTCTGGCTTGCGACATATCCGGCCAGCTCGTACTGATTGAACAGCTGCCAGACGGCAGCGAGGAATCTCGGGAGCTCGTTGGCGAACTCGTGGTGACGCTCTGCTTCCTTGGCAAACATCATCAGCTTCTCGCCAACGAGGTAGTCGAGCGCGCTCCCGACTCCGAAGCGCCTCCTGATTCCTTTCGTTGCCCTGTACTGCTCTACCCAGATCTTTTCGAATCTCATAGGGGCCAATATAGACGAAGCCCATCGTCGTCTGCAACGAGTTTGTTTCCCCACCGCCCGGCTCAATTTTTGCTACTCACTTCACGGTGCGCCGAAGTGGTTCTGCCGAGCCTTCACCGTCAAACCGCTTCGATAAGGCTATCTTGCTGCACAAACCGATCTCCAAAGTGAACAGACGTGAACGCGAAAAATTCTCAAGCTCTTTGGGTGACTAGCAGTTGTGAAAGTGAACACAAGAAAAACCGCGCGAAACCGTTCTGAAAACAGAGGACGCCAGCTAGTCGTCCAGAATAAATCTCTTGCTCAACCCAAGTTCCTTCAGTTTGTGCTGAAGACTCTGGCGGTGCATACCGAGCGCTGCCGCCGCTTTGGTGACGTTGCCATTTGCCTGGTCGAGAGAATACTCGACGTACTGGCGCTCAAACTCCCTCTTGGCACTCCTGAAGTCAAGAGACTGTGAGACTGTGATGCCTTCGCCCGATTGGGTGACGGGTGAACCCTGCCCGGGATTCGAAAGTATCTCTTCAGGCAGCGCTTCAACGCTAAGCTCTTTGCTATCAGTAAGAACCACGGCTCTTTCGATGCAGTTTCTTAGCTGCCGCGCATTGCCGGGCCAATCATACTCAAGTAATACCTTAAGAACGTCTTTTGAGATTTTTAGAGGCTCGCCCTTGTAAGCTAGCGAAAATCTCTCACAGAATGCCTGAGCGAGAGCAGGGATGTCTGACTTTCTCTCTCTCAGCGATGGCAGACTTATCCGGACCACGCAAAGGCGGTAATACAAATCTTCGCGGAATCTCCCTGACTCAACTTCGCTCTCGAGGGATTTGTTGGTGGCACTTATGATCCGAGCCTGGGCAGAGAGGGTCTCATTGCTCCCAAGCCGTTGAAAAGTCTTCTCTTCGATGATACGCAGCACCTTTGCCTGCGTCGAGAGGCTCATATCGCCAATCTCGTCGAGGAAAAGCGTTCCCCCATCTGCCGCTTCGAACTTCCCCACCCTTCTCCCTGAAGCCCCGGTGAACGCTCCCTTCTCGTGCCCGAATAACTCAGACTCGATAAGTTCGCCGGGCATCGCAGCACAGTTCACGCTGACGAATGGACCGGAAGGGTTGCGGCTCCTCGAATGAATCTCGCCGGCGACCATCTCTTTTCCGGTGCCGGACTCCCCTGCTAACAAGACGCTTACGTCGGTTGGCGCAACCTTATCTATAAGCGAGTAGACCCTTTCCATGGCCGAAGATGATCCGATCAGCCGCCCAAACGTACCGGTCCCAGCGAGTTTGCGCCGCAGCGTGGCGTTCTCCGCCCTCAACGAGTGTGTTTCAATTGCATTCTTGACGAGTATACGTAACTCGTCGACGTCGAAAGGTTTTGAGAGGTAATCGTGTGCTCCAAGCTTGATAGCCTGGACGGCTGTACGTTCCGAGCCGTGAGCCGTAACGACGATTACTACGGGTGGGTTATCTTTGGAGACGAGACCGGGCAAGTAATCCAAGCCCGATTCCGAGGCCAGCCTGACATCCAAAAGAACGACAACGGGAGTGCTGCTCTCAACGGCCTCGTCCGCTCGTGCAAGGCTGTCGGCTTCAAGAATGCTGTAGCCTTCCTTCTCAAGCGCCCTCTTCATGCCAAATCGGGCGGCGGGCTCGTCGTCTACAATTAGAACTACCGGCTTCATTTTCGACCAAAAAAGGTGGAGCGTTGATTAGCTTGAAACGGGACGCAGTTTGCGACTGGGCCCGATCGCTCTATTTCTTACCCTTCTTTCCCTGAGGTTCCGATACTTCATCGCTCCAGAAGCCTATCGCATTGTCTTTCTCGAAGGGGTATAGCTTATTGGTGTCGGCATTATATTCCCACTCTGCTGCCAGCAGCAGTTTTTGGTAGTCCTGATAGTCAAAGACGACTCTCCACCGACCTGCTTTTTCGCCAGGCAGCAGTTTCTTTTGAGAGGCTTCCCAACCGATCGGCGTAATATTGTAGGCTGGCCCCATTTCCAGTGCGTAATGGTCCGCCATCTCACCCAACGTCTTTGTAGAGGCCAGTCCATTGACTTCCGGCTTCATCGCTTTGACCTTCTCGATGATTACCATTCCGTCTGGCGTTGTCTTAGCAACCCTCTCCTCGACCGCTGCGATCCTTGGATCCTTCTGAGCGGTTGCGACGGGAGCGGGTTTGTGGTCACAGGCCGACACGAACAGAACAAGAACTGCCACAACTGGCATGATCCTTTTCATCTTTTGTCCTCCGTTTGTTTTCGACAGAACCTAGCAAGACTCACCATCATTGAGCCATCAGGACCCTCAGATCTCTGACGTTGTTGCCCGTCGGCCCGGTTACTACCAGGCCGCCAGCTTTTTTGAAAAACGAATGAGAATCGTTGCCGCTTATGAAGATTGAGGCATCTAGCCCCTGCCGCGCTGCCTCGATCACCGACTCTGAGTCCGCGACTGCCCCGGCCGCACTGCTGTTCCCGTCGACGCCGTCCGTGCCACATGAAAGCACCGCCGCGCCGCCATCGATGCCCAGGCTACCCAATAGCGCTGCGGAGTATAGCACGAATTCCTGGTTGCGCCCACCGATACCATCAGCACGCACGGCGCACGATACCTCGCCTCCAGACACGACGCAGACCCTCTCACTCGGGAATGATGATTTGAGATAGAGGAGATGATTAGCGAGCTGATCCGCGACGGTCCGATAGTCGCCCTCAATCAAGTCAGTGCCGGCTTCGACCCTGAAGCCCAACCGCCTTGCATGTTCGGCCGCGGCCTCGACCGCATCTGAATTGTCGAGCAAGAGCACCGTAAACGGTCGAGATCCGTAATCGCTACCTTCATCGGATAAGCCCTTAAGGGCCCCATGCCGAATCACGTTCCTGACTGAGCGAGGTAACCTATCCGCAAGGTTGAATCGGTTCACGATATCCAGACACTCCTCGCCTCGCGTCTTCTCCGGCAAAAGTGGGTTTGACGCGATTGAGGACAAATCCCCTGGATTGACGTCTGAAATATAGAGCCCAACGCTCTTCGAGTTCCTCGCAAGCCGCCCCAGATTCCCGCCTTTGATACTCGACAGACTCTTTCGGATGAGGTTTATCTCGCGGATGGGGGCTCCACATCCGACCAAAACCTGATTCGTGACCCTCAGGTCTTCGAGCGAAATGGACCGCGAAACAGGCATCTCAACCAGGGCGGAACCGCCTCCCGAGATTAAGAATACTATCAGGGTATCGCCGCCGCAGGATCGCACCAATTCGATAATCTTCTCTCCCGCGATGAGGCTGTTCGCGTCGGGCAACGGGTGCCCTCCCACCACAACCTCGGACCGCACGCTTATACTCGATCGCCGGTCGGTCACAAGAATCCCCCGGCTGATACGAGTGCTAAGAAGCTTCTCCACCGCAGATCCCATTTTCAAACTCGCCTTGCCCATTCCGATCAACACGATTTCTCGGAACTCGTCGAGTTGAATCTTCTCCGCTCCAAAGGCCAATGTTTCTCCATCGACACGTAGGTTTTGCCTGATTACCGACTCAGGCTCGATGGCTCTCAGGGCCGACAGGAATACGCGTTTAGCCGTCTCTTTGAGATCAGTCATGTGCAATATGAGACTGCGCGAGCGTGGCGATTGATACCGTTGGAAATGAGGCTTGATCGCGACGATATTCACCGCCGGCGATGATGCGGAAACATTTGACAAGCGGCCCCGGAACATTCTCCGGCAAAAGCAGCACCGCAAGTTCCAGTAACTGTGCAGACTACAAGCGCACCGATCAAAGCATCAGTTCTCAACCTCAGACGAACTGATATTGTGTGCCTGCATAAGTCTCAACACGTCCTGCCGTACCGAATCCCATCTTGTGGCCAACGACCCAGCTGCGCGGCTCGTTGTAGTTGAAATCACTCGATCCGTGCGTCTCGCCTGTCGCGCCATCGCAAGGGTCGCACTCCGCAGGCTCTGCCGGTCTCGAAGCGAAGTTGCCAACCGCGCATAGAGTTGCGTCGCATTCGCAAAGCTGTCTATCGCGAACAGCAATTCTATTTCAGCTTCTCGGTACTGAGAGGGGTTGTCGACTTCAACTCCGGTGCCGGTCATCCTTACTCCATAGACCCTCTGATACTCTGAGAGCAACTCCTCAGCCTTTCTCTCCAGACTGCTAGCCGACGGACCCGGATTTCCTGATGGGGCGCCCGGTTCCGGTGGTCCGTCTGATTGAGCTCCCAACCCAATCACCTGGTCACCGCCAGCTGAGTGAACCACTACCCGTCTAACGTATTCCACTCCCTCGCCCACAGTTAGTTCAATCCTCCCCCGTGTTAATGCTTGAGTGACCATCCCAGTTGGCCTCACGGCCCTCGCGTAGACTTCGAGCGTGTCGCCGTTGACAACTTGCTCGCCAAACCAGCGCCAACCGCCGGTGTTGGCCTGTGTAGTAATCAAAACTGAGATCGCACCCTCTTGCGTCCGGTTAGCGCTAGCCGACAGCACATTTGCCATAACGGTATCCGATGTCACGCTGCCTGTCCTCGATTCCCGCGGACGTTCAGGCGTTCGCTCGACACTCGGTATGCCGGAAATGCCCAACTTTTCTGCTGTACGGGGATCCAGATCACCAGTCTCCTGAAGATTGTGTTCACGCTGGTACGCCCGCAGAGCGGTCGAGGTCCGTGGACTCATTACACCATCCGTCGCGCCTTCGTAGTAGCCCTGTTCCTTCAATGCAGCTTGAGCTCGGCGAACCATCTCAGGGGAGGATAGAGGCAGATCGGGAGCGCTGGCGCTTGACCTGTCAGCATCACCCCGGCTCTCGGGCTCAGGACGGCTCGGTATGGGCCTTTCTGGGTACTCGGGTTGCGATCCGACCGTATCACGTCTATCCGGCTGATCCGGCACCCGATCCACTGGTTGATCTCCGGAACGATCGGCTACCGGCGCTCCCTCCGATATAAAACTCTCCCGAATGACTAGCGCCTGCTTGATCTGGACGCCAAAGGGAGTGCCCGACGGCACCTGAGCTTCTTCACCCTTTGACAACAATACGCCCGCAATACCAACGCCCGCACCAACGGCTCCACCGACTGCTGCGCCCTGGCCTCCGCCGGCAATTCCGCCAAGTACAGCCCCTATGGCGCCACCGCCGCCAATAAACACGGCTGGCCGCTTATTGCCTTCTGCCGAAACGCGGCTCTCGTCATCAATTCGCCGGCGCGTGTCGGGATCGTCGGATGTTAGGCTGCCAATAACACCCACTCGGGCGCCGTTCGGAAAGAGGAGGTCATCGAAATCGATCCCGATGGTTCCCGACCGATTCATACGCTTAGCGGGTGTCACCTGGGTGACCCGACCTTCGATTATTGAACCAGCGGGTATCACCGTCCGGCCGTTCACATAGACTGGGACCGTCACTGTGGCATTGAACTTGTCGCCTACGTGTGCGGTCCGCGAACTGAGAGTGGTGTTCATCTGCACGCTGATGACAGTGTCCGGCGGCAAGGTCCAGCTCTGCTCGGCGTACTGCGGGGTGTTATAACGCGGCCGTGTTTCTTGAGCGCTTGCCGGATAGCTCAAAATGGCCATGATCGTCACTGCAAAAACGGTGCTCACGGTACGCCGCAGATGTTCCTTAGGCTTCATCGGAATGACCTCCAGACTTTCGGACTGTGTAATTGGGGACTATGTTCAATTGCTAAGACGATTAACAGCCCCAATATTGTTGTCCGCTTCTACGAACTTAGTGAGAGGTAACCTCACACTCGCCGTCGTGCCTCCACCAGGCTGGCTACTGACAGTAAGGTCACCGGCGTGAAGTTCCGCTATCTGCTTGGATATCGCCATTCCCAACCCGGTTCCCTTCTCCTTTGTGGTGTAAAATGGCTCGAATAGACGCTTTTGCGTCTCGGAATCCATGCCGGCTCCGTGATCGACGATGTCGACCAACACATCCTGTTCGCCCGCCTGTCGAGTCCTGAGCTCTATAAAACTTCCGGGCTCACTGGCCTCGACCGCGTTAATTATCAGGTTCAGAAAAAGCTTCTTTAGCTCCGTGCGATCATAGTAGCCCGTAGGGATTGCCGCATCGTACTGCTTGCCGACCTGCATCTGCTTCGAAGTCAATCTGTCGGCGACCATCGGCAGCAAATCGTCCAGCAAGCTGTTCAAGTTTGTCTCGACGCGGTTCAACTTCTTTGGTCGCGCAAACTCTGATAGCTCCGCACAGATGGAGGCCAGATGATCGACGCTGCGCTCGATAACCTGAATTGTTGACAAGGCATCCGCATGATTGATTGATCCCTGGCGTTTTAGAACCTCCGCGGCGAAGCGTATGCTGCCGAGCGGGTTCTTTATCTCGTGCGCAATCTGAGCGGTCATTTGACCGACCGCCGTCAGGGCATGATTGCGCCGCAACTCATTCTGCGCACGAACGGCCTCGGTAACGTCGACGAAAACCAAAATCACCCCGTGTCGCTCTCCGGTGACTATCAACGGGGAAGTAAAAATATCAAACAGGTTCACACCTACATCGACTCTGCCATAGTACCGGCTGTTTGGCGTGGGCGTCGCGAGTTCCTGCGATACGGCCGCCTCGATCAAGGGGTTGTTTCGAAAGAGATATTTGTAGCTTTGCCCACTTTCCAAGTCCGCTCCGGCGCCCGGCAGTCTTCTGAAAGACTCGCTGACCGTCTGCACGGAGCCGTCCTGACCGATAACCACCACCCCTGACACCAGGCTGTCCAGGAGGGACTGAAGATAATCTCGCGATTTGGCGCTTGCGGAGTACGCGCCAGCGAGTCCCTTCAAATTCCTACGAATCTCATAGAATGCCAACCCTGCCACCACGATGCCGACCACCAGCACCCCTCCGGTTGCGGACATGATTCGATTGCGTGCGCTCACGCTCATCTGGTGGCCTATGAGGTTGTTTTGCTGTCTTTCTCTGTCTACCGGATCCTCGAGCCTTGCGACCGCCTTGTCCAGGTTATCGCGCTCGTCGTGCCATTCGTTCGAGGCAGTGTCAATTCTGGGCATCGCATCCCAGAAGCGGCTGTACGACTCCTCGAATTGCCGCCACTCCGCACTCTCAACAATCGACGTATTCCGAGCCTCCCCGATCTCTTTGTCCATTTCCCTCTTGAGGTCCTTGAGTCGCAGTATTGACGGCGTCTCCAACAACCAATTTGAGCGGGTCCCCGCGGCGCTCCGCGCCTCGGACCCTATCTTGCCCGCCGTTTCCGAAATATCGAGCACGATGCGCAAATGGAGTTCCTCAGTTTCGTCAACCCGACGGCTCTCCTTCTCCAATCGATCAAGACTCTGTATGCTCCCATAGCCGACGCCTACAACAAGCAACAGCAGGACAAAAAACCCAAAAGCAATTACGTTGCGAACCAGGGACTCGACGGGCCCGGGTGCACCGAGAAGCCGCTCTCGAAGCTCTTGCATGCGAGCCATCATGATCCTTAAGCTCCGCCTCTAAGTGTAGATCAACCAGTCTTGCGCGCTCCACAAACCACTGCGCAAACGGGGTAAGGTTTATCAACACTCCAATGTTATCACGGCTCAAGCTCATTTCGGAACTTGGAGCACTCAGTGGCCGGGCTCCGCGCGATTGGCCGATGAGATTCGGAGTATTGGTTTTTTCGCGACGATCCGTATTGATTCCGGCGTCCTCCTGTGTATAAGATAGCTCGCGAGAACCCCCTCCCAACGAATCGCTCTAAGGCGGCCGTTTTGGTGCCCTGCCTTCACTTGGGCTGCAACTTCCGTCTCGGCTGCCAAACAAATGGTGAGAGTATGGCGATTGTCCTAGTGCTCCTCGTCACCGTATTCGTCGGCGTTCTCGGCGTGCACGGTTACAGGCAATTCAAGATCAAGCAGCAGCAGCAGATGACCCAGAACGAGTACAATGCTGCTGTCACCCTGTGGGAGTTTGCGTGTGTTGTTAAGGAACAGATCGATGGCGCCGTTCGGATCGGCACCGGCGTGCTTGACTTCACGACAATTACTGTTCCCCACACTACGGGTTACGAGATCTCGCTCGAACTGATCGGAGCATATTTTCGCGTTTATGCCGTGCCCGCAAGATACAACCGGACCGGCAAGCTCTCTTTTTTGACTGACAATACTCTGAGCGTGAGAGCGTCGGATCGAGCGGGACAGCAGGCTTCAAGTGAAGATGGAGAGTACAAGGGCGATGCGGATTTGTGATCCTTCCCCGGATCGGCTTCACCCAAATCGCGAACTCCACAACCGACCGCGGTAACACGATTCTCCGGTCTTATTCACTGGCCCTTCTATGAAATTCGGCGCAGTAGAAAACAAAGCTCGCCTGGCGATGCTGGTCTTAATTCTGGCGCTTCTTTCTCTAATTGCGCTGAGCCTCTTGCTATTCTCGCGAACCGGGACGGTCAACGCATCCCCGGTCCTGATCTACCTGTTCAGCTATCAGATAATCACGCTGGTTTCTGGCATCGGACTCGTTTTCCTGTTGATCCGCTGGCTGCTCAGACCATACCGGCGGATGGTCGAAGCAGCGCGGGGGAGCCCGGTGCGCGCCTCGTCAGCTATCAGCGAGGGTGAGTTTGTTGCTCAAACATTTCAAGCCCTCGTGGAACAACTTCAAGCAAACGAAAGAGAACTCGCACAACTGCACGACCTCGAGCGAAGACGCGCGGAGCGATCCGAGCGATTCAGTGAACGCTTGATCGCCAACATTCCAAGCGGATTGATCACAATAGACTCGAAGGGCATCGTCACCTCTGTCAACGCTCACGCGATGAAGATATTTGTGAGTGAGTCGAGCGATCGCTCGATGCAATCCAGGCAGATCCACACGGGTGAGCTCTTGTCACCCATCATTGACTATCGCGCCTTCTTCCGCTCCTCTCCTCGAATGTCATCGATGATTTCCGAATGCCTCGACAAAGCTACAACTTTTCGGCGTGAAGAGGTTGCCCTTGCGCTTCCGGGGGGACGCGCGAGGCGGGTCGGTTTGAGCATCTCTCCCATATGCGATGCCTCACAGAACGTCGAAGGAGCGTTGTGTTTGATGACTGATATTACTGAAGTGATCGACCTTCGTGAGCGAATGAAGCTCAAAGAGAATCTGGCAAGCCTCGGGGAGATGGCTGCCGGTCTCGCCCACGAGTTCAAAAACTCGCTGGCTACGATTCACGGATATGTCCAACTGCTCGAAGCGCAGGCAGTAGGAATCGCATCAGACGCCGATCGGAGGGTCACGCTTGACGCTTCGTTGAACGAAGTCAGGTTGTTGAGCAAACTCGTGACTGACTTCCTTAACTTCGCTCGCCCTCACGACCTCAATCTGGCCCCGGTCAACCTTCGCTCGATCATCGAGTCAAGCGTCAGTGAAGTCAGTCCTGCGCTGAAGGGGAACGCCATCAAGCTGACGGTTGAGGGGGAGTTTCCACAACTTGCGGGTGATGAATCTCTCTTACAGCGAGCTTTCAGCAACCTGCTTCGTAACGCCGCCGAAGCTATCGATCCCAACACGCCCAATAAGGCCATCGTTATCAGCGGGAAGGCCGACACAGGAACGGATCGGCGCTACGCACACGTCACGGTTAGAGATACGGGTACCGGCATATCACCGGAGGATCTTCCTCGAGTGTTCATCCCGTTCTTCTCAACCAAGTCGCGAGGCTACGGGATCGGCCTCGCCCTGGTTCAAAAGATCCTTGTCGGGCACGGCGGCGATGTGTCTGTCCTGACGAGCGATAACTCGGGTACCGTTTTTCATTGCCGACTGCCGCTCTTAGCGCCATCCTTGACTGAGGAATCGGGGTAACATGGCGTAGCCTAACGTTACACTTCCTGAGCCAATTCTTGCATCTCCCTCAAACTGCCTCTCGAAGTCTAGAGATTGCAATGCTTTATGCGAGCGCCCTCTGTGGCAGCACACTTGCTCACATAGAGCCGGATGCTTTTCGCGATCCCTGGACCGGAGGCGTTTATGGTAGTTTCAAAATCAAAGTCTGGCCGATGCCGCGAGGCGGGCCTGGGGCTGATGGAAGCTATAGTCGGCCTTCTGGTCATTTTGATCGTCGGATCTGTGCTGTTGCACCTTGGGAGAATGGGATTCGCGATGTATCGGCTCAACTCCGCGACTGGTGGCATCGCGGAGGAACTGGAGATCGCGCGCGAGCAGGCAATTGAACGTCGCTCGAGCGTGAGCGTCATCTTCGACGCCAACAACGAGAAGTTCGGTCTCGATCGAAACGGGAACGGACGACTCGACAGCGTGGAAGCTGAAGAACTCCCGGACGGAGTCGAAATCTCAGAAGACGCAATAGTGATCTTCGCCCGCTCGGGCAACCTGGCACCCGGTTCCAAGCAGCCCAATATTGTCATAAGCAATACCACAAAATCTCGACGCGTAAGCGTCTCCAAATCCGGCTCTATTGAAATCGATTAGGCGGTCGCAAACCGCACTCGAAAAGAAGAGCTGTGTTCACCGCGAGTCGCGCGAGCCCCGCGCACCCCTTCAGTCCTGTCCGCCGCACGCCTATTCTCTCACTAACAAAACAAAGACCCGCTTGGTAAGATAAGCCCGTAGCCGGCGTTAGCAGTTCGCGGTCGGCCTAGAAAAACGAGCGAGATGGACAACCGGAGCAACCAGATCTCAAATGCGGATGGCTCAAGAGAGGACCCGAACAAGGGCTCTCTCGTATTCGCGATGAACCAGACGCCAGAGCCGCTCGCCCGCCCGCCAATCGACCAGCATCTTGAACGGATCGCGATGCTGATGGACAGGGCAATCCGAATCCCAGGCACCGAGATAACATTCGGCTTAGACCCAATCATCGGATTCTTCCTTCCCGTCGCCGGAGACGCGATCGGCGCTATCGTTTCGGCCTACATCGTTCTAGTGTCCGTACGATACGGCTTGCCGAAGATCATCATCGCGAGAATGGTGTTCAATATCGCCTCCGACTTTCTCGTCGGCAGCATACCTTTTCTCGGTGACGCCGCGGACTTTGTGTGGAAGGTCAACACACGCAATCTCCGTCTGTTAAACAAGCACGCTTCCGGCAAACGGGGTTCGTTCTGGAGCGACTGGGCCTGGGTATTTGTGCTATTGGGAGTGCTCTTTCTGCTTATCCTTGGCGGGTTAATTCTGATCTACTATGCAATGAAGTCACTCGGAATGGGACTTATCTAACGCTCTTGTTGAGTGACCTCGATCCAGTATGGCTCGATCCAAAGAGCGTAGCTGCCCAGCCACGACGCAACAACCAGAAGGGGTAGCGAACACCCGAAGGCGTTTCCGCATCAACAGCCAGGCTAGAGCAGGAATCTGAACAACTACACCTCAACGACCACCGGAATAATCATCGGCCGGCGACCCGTTGCCTTCTGAATGTAGCGTTTTAATGCCACCCGGATCTTCTCTTTGATCACCGCGCAGTCGATCTGCTCTTCGTGAGTGGCAGTGATTACCGTCTGCTCGACCAGTTGCTTTAGATCAGCAAGCATCTCGCTCGAATCTTCCTCGTGAATAAAGCCACGCGTGACCAACTCCGGCTCCGATTCCAGCTCTCCTGATTTGGGATTGATCGCGACGATCGCCACCACGATGCCGTCGTATGCCAGGTGCTTCCGATCACGGACGACCATGTCCTCGACGTGTTCGTAGCTCGAATCGATGAAGGTGCGTCCCACAAACTCTGTAGCGGTGATCTCCGCGCTCGATTCGCCAAGCTCGAGCACGTCGCCGTTCTCGAACGCCATGATGTTCTCCGGTTCGACGACCCCTAGCGTGGCCGCAAAGTCCCTGTGGCGGTACAGCTGGCGATGCTCGCCGTGAATCGGTACCAGAAACTTCGGTCTGGTCGCCTCTATCAGGATCTTCAAGTCTTCCTGGCTGCCATGACCCGATACGTGAACTCGCGCGATGCTGCTGTCAATCACCTGCGCGCCACGTTTGTAGCAGTGGGAAATCAACCGCGAGATTGCCGGCTCGTTGCCCGGTATCTGCCGCGCCGAAAGCACCACGGTGTCACCCTCCCCGACGGAGAGGTTCTTGTGCTGATCAGTCGCAAGCCTGGTCATGGCCGACATCGGATCGCCCTGACATCCGGCGGCAAGCAGCAACAACTGATCGTCGTCTATCTGACGGGCTTCAGCGGGGCTTATGAAGAGCCCGTCGGGAATATCCAACTGGCGAAGACTGTCCGCGACTTCAACGTTGCGCAACATGCTTCGGCCCAACAACGCGACTCGCCGCCCGTATTCTCGCGCTAGATCCAGCACGATCTGAATCCTGTGAACCGAGCTCGTAAAACAGCTCAGAACGATGCGCCCCTGCGCTTCTTTAAATATTTTTTCAAGCGCCGGGGTCACCGCGCGTTCAGACTGAGTGCGCCCGGGGCGTTCGGCGTTGGTCGAATCAGCCAACAGGGCCAGCACTCCCCGATCGCCGTATTCGTTCAATCGCTCGAGGTCCGTTGCCTGCCCAACTACCGGCGTCTCGTCTATCTTGAAATCGCCCGAATGGATGACCACGCCCACAGGAGTCGACACCGCCACCGCCGTGCAGGAAGTGAGACTGTGGGTGACGTGAATCCACTCGACCTCAAAGTTCCCTAGTGCGACGCGATCCCGCGATTCGACTGCGTGCAGCGAAGTGGTCTTCATCAGCCCGTGCTCCTGGAGCTTGTTCTCCACCAGCGCGAGCGTCAGATGGGTGCCGTAGACCGGGACGTTGACCTCCTTTAACAGAAACGGCACGGAGCCTATGTGATCTTCGTGTCCGTGAGTAAGGACGATCGCTGAAATTTCGTCGCGATACTGTTCGATGAAATTGAAATCCGGGATGACGATGTCTACGCCGGGGGCATCATCCTCGGGAAATCCCATTCCCGCATCGATGATGATCGCTTCCCCGCCGTAGCGCATCGCCATCATGTTCATCCCGAACACTCCGACGCCGCCGAGAGGTATTATTTCGAGTTTGTCTTGGGCCATATTTGCCAGAGTCAAAGTGCCGATCCCATCGGTGAGAGATTTGTGTTTCGCTTCTTGAATAGGGATTATAGCAAGATAATCGCGTGGGTCGAGCGAACATTTCCATTCACCCGCCGAACAACGCTCTGCACAAGGCAGCGAACTCCGCGATCGACAATGTCTCCGCACGACGTTTTGGCGCCACGCGAGCGGCTTCCAGTGCCGAATCCGGCGCTTCTCCAAACTCCAACGCCTGTGCAGCCGCCTTCAGGTTGTTCAAGATCGTCTTTCGCCGTTGAGCGAACGAGGCTCGAACCAGCTTGAAGAATTTAGCTTCGTCCGCTACTTGAACGGCAGGCCGCTCACGGACACTGAGCCTGATCACCGCGGACTGGACCTTTGGAGCCGGCGTGAACGCAGACGGCGGAACGTCAAAAAGCTTCGAAGCGGTGCAGTAGTACTGCACCATCACTGACAGCGCGCCGTACTCTTTTCCGCCGGGTCCGCTGGTGATCCGATCGGCGACTTCCTTTTGAAGCATAAGCGTCATATCGAAAATGCGGTGCCCCAGCGAGAGCAATTTCTCGATTATCGGTGTGGATATGTAGTACGGCAGATTCGCCACAACTCGCACTCGCGTCTCTTGCTGATCGGCATGACCTGAGGTATGAAACACCGCCTTCCTCTCGGTTATGACCTTCTCCCAATCCAGGCTCAAAGCATCGGCGATCAAAACAGACAAGTTCGCACAGGTCATTGAGCGCCGAAGCTCGTCAGCGAGAACTGCATCGATCTCGACGGCTTCGACAAAGCCGCTTGTGTCGGCGAGCATCCGGGTCAACGCGCCAGTACCCGGACCGATCTCAATCACAATGTCTGTCGGACGAGGTGACACCGCGTCGATGATTCGGCGCGCCACCCACTGGTCGGTGAGGAAATTCTGCCCGAGGCCCTTCTTAGCCTTGATCAAGCTACTCCTCGAAGACTCGGATAGCCGGTGAACTCAGTGTAGCCCTTGCCTTCAACTACGCTTACCTGTTCAAGATCGAATTCGAGATCGTCAAAAGCAAGGTGCGTCGCCTCGCTATTGGCCACTTTGGGTCCGGGAACCACGAGGCTAAGCTTATCGAACTGTTCAAAGTTCTGCGGCTCGCTTGGATCGAACACACCAGATAGCAACAGGACGCTTGTGACGCTGAGTCTAGTCAGGGCTTCGAGCACAGAACAAAACTCTTGCGCCAGGGGCGACGCCGTCAACCGGGCGACCTTTGTGAACGCGCCCCCTTTCCCTGGAAGCGCTTTTACCTTGTTAGAAACCTCGCTCTCGGGGGACAACTCGATGATGATTGCCCGTTGGTCTTCTTTCTCGCCCAGCGCCGCAGATTGTGGATCCAGGGCATCCGGAGTACCAACCACCACCAGAGGCCTGTGACGCTTCTCGCTTAGCCGGCCCTCAATCAGATCTCTGTTTAGATCAGGCCGCGCTCCAAGTACGATCGCGTCGTATGTACTCACCGCAGCAACAAACTCGCGCGAAGGCTTCCAACAGGAGACCGTCCACGGCTGGTCACCCGCATACTCGATCACGCCGTGAACGAAGGGCACACCGCGGGTGACAAACTTAAAGTAGGCTTCGTTCAGCCGAAGAGCTTCCTCTTCGCATACGCCAACTTGAACGTCGATCCCGGCGGAACGCAGTTGCTCAATTCCCCGTCCGTTCACTTTCGCAAAAGGATCTTTGGTTGCGATCACGGCGCGGGAGATTCCGGCTTCAATCAGCGCGTCGGTGCAGGGAGGGGTTCGCCCCTGATGGCAGCAGGGCTCAAGGTTGCAGTAAAGCGTCGCGCCGCCCGCCTGCCCGCCCGCCATCTCGATCGCGTAGGTTTCACCGTGCTTTAGCAGGTCATATCTGTGGAAGCCTTCTCCGAGGACCCGGCCGCCTTTGACCAGCAAAGCTCCAACCATCGGGTTCGGGCTCACGAGTCCTGCACCGCGGCGCGCAAGATCGAGCGCCCTTTTCATGAAAACGATGTCTGCTTCAATCATTTTGAGTTAGATATCTGTCTCGATTCATCGCGCGATCTTGTCAGACTTTGTATCTAGCCCCTGGCGGGACCTCGTAGCCCTTCAAAAACACATTCTCGATCCGCATCGATGTCGAAGCCGTGAATTCAAGCCCGTGGTTCTCACCCCGGGCGAGTTTCGCATAACCCGCGGCAGCTATCATAGCCGCATTGTCAGTCGTTAGAACCGGGCTCGGATAATAGACGGGCGCACCGAATTCTTCCGCGTCCACCGCCGCTCTCAGCGCGCTGTTACACGCGACGCCTCCGGCGAGGACGATCGTGCGCGGCTTATGCCGTCGAACGCCGGCTCGCAAACGTATCAGCAGATAACGGATCACCTTATCCTGAAAGCTCGCAAGAAGGTCAAAAACCCTCTGTTCTGGCTCGACGCCCGAGACCACCGGATCAAGCGCATTCTCGCGCACGTAGCGAAGCACCGCAGTCTTCAAGCCGCTGAAGCTGAAATCGAGATTGGGTGAGTCCGTTCTCGGGAGCGTAAAAACCAGTTCGACCGCGCGCGGATCTCCTGACTTTGCGAGCCGATCAATCACCGGACCACCGGGATAACCCAAACCGAGGAGCTTTGCCACTTTGTCATAGGCTTCACCTGCGGCGTCGTCTCGCGTGCGGCCAAGTACCGCATAGCTACCCTCTTCCGGCATCAGGAAAAGCGTCGTGTGCCCCCCGGACACAATCAACGCGACCGCCGGATACTCGACCGGGGGATTCTCGAACACAACCGAGTAGATATGACCTTCAATATGATTCACGCCAACGACGGGCTGGTCTCCCACCATCGCGAGCGACTTAGCGAAGCTGATGCCAACAAGCAATGATCCGATCAACCCCGGGCCTTGTGTTACGGCAACGCCGTCGATGCTATCCAGCGTGACCCCAGCCTCGCTCAGCGCGCTTACTACGACCGGCGCGATGCGATCGAGATGCTCACGTGACGCAAGTTCAGGGACCACCCCGCCGTATGGCGCGTGAATCGCAATTTGCGAAGCGATAATGTTCGAACGTATGACGCGGCCGTCTTCAATCACCGCTGCCGCGGTTTCATCGCACGAGCTTTCTATTCCAAGCACCAGCATTCGCAGTCATTCTACACGAGGTGCTGCGTAGTCCGTAGTCCGGCTACGGACTATTGGCCACGGACTATCCCGCCTTCACCTTTAGTCGCATGAAGTAGTAGCATACGACGCTCAGGAGATTACAAATGAAAGCTGCGATCGTTCGAGAATACAAACAACCGCTTCAAATCGAAGACGCCGTGACACCAGTTCCCGGACCGGATGAGGTTCTGATAAAGGTTCAGGCCTGCGGGGTGTGCCATTCCGATTTGCACCTGGCCGAAGGCGACTGGACACACCTGCTCCGGATCATCAAGCGCCCGCTCATTCCGGGTCACGAAGTCGTCGGCCCGGTTGTTCAAAAGGGCGACTTGGTGACCAACCTCGAAATCGGCGATCGCGTCGGCGTCGCCTGGACTCACTGGACTTGCGGGGAGTGCGACCTATGCAAGGAAGGCCATGAGAATCTGTGCACCAGGCAGATGATCACCGGAGCGACTGTGGACGGCGGCTACGCCGAGTTCATCAAAGCTAAGGCATCTCACGCATTGAAAGTTCCAGACGCGTTGTCATCAGAAGAGGCCGCGCCGCTCTTTTGTGCAGGCGTCACTGTGTATCACGCGATCAAGAGTTCAGGCATCAAACCGCGTCAGCGTCTGGCGGTGTTCGGAGTCGGCGGCCTTGGCCATCTCGCCGTTCAAATCGCGAAATGCTTTGGCGCCCAGGTGATCGCCGTCGATATCGCCGATGACAAACTCGAATTCGCAAAGCGGCTCGGCGCCGATGTTACCCTGAATGCCGCGAATGAGGATGTCGTGAAGCAGATACGAAAGATGGGCGGCGCGCACGTAGCAGTGGTCACGTCGGCGGCAAAGGCAGCGTACGACATGGCTTTTTATGCAGTGAGATCGAGCGGGACGTTGATGGTGGTGGGGATGCCTGCTGAAGATCTATCCTTTCCGGCGATCATGATGCGTGAGATCAGAATAATGTCCTCGGCTACCGGCACTCGAGAGGATATGCGTGAAGTGCTGGAGTTGGCGGCCGCCGGGAGAGTTAAGTGCCAGGTGGAAACGCGCAAGCTCGAACAAGTCAATGAAGTATTTGAGGAGATGCGCACCGCAAAGATCACCGGCCGGGTGGTACTAACGATGTAGCGCAAGACCCGGCCACCCCTTTTGACATCTCCGGTACCATCGTGTAACATCTGCACATAATCGCAAGTGCTAAGATAGTAAATTTACGGATCGTTTTATGATGGGACAGTTGAGCACCTTCAAATCGGAATTCTTCAAGGCGCTCGCTCACCCACTCAGGATATCAATTCTCGATGCGCTTCGAGACGGAGAGCTGACAGTCAATGAGATTAGCCTGCGCTTCGAGGTGGAAGCGGCAAACGCATCCCAGCAACTCGCAATCCTTCGCAACAGAAACATCGTCATAGCCCGGAAAGAAGGTTCCAGAGTTTATTACTCGGTGAGCGATAAGACTCTGTTCAAGCTGCTGGATGTCGCGAGAGATATTTTCAACAATCACCTCATCGGTGTTCGCAGTATGCTCGAAGAAATAGGGTCGCCGAGACGAGCTAAGCGAGCAAGGCCCTGATCAGTCCATAGTCAGGCCACGAAACTGGTCTCGGTTTTGGAGAAGGTAGTTGCAGATATTTGAATATTGGAAACCGATTGAGAACTACCGTACCCTTGGACTTACCAGGGCGCGGTGAAACGGAGGGTTCCAAGATGAGCGCGACTTCTGAGAGGCTTGAACAGAATGCTCTTTGCGAGCGGTTGCTCGAACAACAGCCACAATCGAAGGCATTGCTCGATCGACTACGAACGCGGCTGGATGGCAAAAGCCGGTTCGGCGCGTTTGCGCCGATCAGGGAACGGCACTGCTCTGGATGCCATATGAACGTTGCAACTGCAAAGCTTCAGCGGGCTAAATCGGGCGAGTTTATAAGCTGCGCTTGTTGCTCGCGATTCCTGTATTTCGAGTCGCATTGAAGGGATTACTCCGCCACGCTCGCGCGACACTGCCTCACGCCACGCTTAGAGTAACCTTCGTCATCGAGTCCCCTGCGCGAAGTTGCTTCGCCACATCCAAACCGTCAACCACTCGTCCAAACACCGCGTAATTCATATCCAGAAAGGCAGCCGGGCCAAGCGTGATGTAGAACTGGCAGGACGCGCTGTTTGGATCATTCGATCTGGCCATCGCCAGCGCACCTGCATCCCCGTGCTGCACTTCGGGTGTGACCTCGAGTTTGATCCTGCGCTCGCGTTTGGTCTGCGGATCCTCAAATCCTCCAGTGCCGTTGCCTCGTGGATCGCCGCCCTGAATCACAAAACCGGGCTCGTAACGATGGAACTTCAAGCCGTTGTAAAACCCGCGCTCGATCAGATCGATAAAGTTTGCTGCGGTTATCGGTGTCTTGTCCTCATAGATCTCAGCGGTGATCGTTCCCTTGTTTGTTTCGATGATTGCTTTTCGATTTGCCATTGTTTCCCCTTCTTTCTTGAAATCTCACTGACTCTAGCATCGCCCGGCGCGGCCGTTCAAGTTGCCCCGGTTTCGTCGGAACAATATACTGCGAAGTCTGATAACCGGATAGCCATCCTGAATTCACAGTGGGAGTTCAGAGTACAAGCTTTAGCCTGCTGCTGGGTTTACCAGATCGAATCCTGCAAGCTAAAGCTTGTCCTCTGAACATTCCGAATCATTAACCTCTTAGAGGAGTCATATGAACGTCACTCATCTCTACTGTTCGGCGTGCGGCAAAAAATACGAACCGAGAAAGCTCTACAATCTGTGCGAGTGCGGCAAGCCACTCATGGTCGCCTATGACCTGGAAGCTGCCGCGCGAACTCTCACGCGCGACTCGCTCGCGACGCGCGAACCTTCCTTGTGGCGTTATCGTGAAGTCTTGCCCCTCGATGACCCGCGGAACAAGCTCACGCTCGGCGAAGGTATGACGCCGCTGCTGAAGGCTGGGCGCCTTGGCTTAAGGTTAGGCGTGTCCAATCTGTTTATCAAAGACGAAGGCGTGAATCCGACCGGTTCATTTAAGGCTCGCGGGATGGCGGTTGCGATCTCGATGGCGAAAGAACTTGGCGTTGCGAAACTCGCGGTGCCGTCGGCGGGCAACGCCGCGGGCGCGCTTGCGGCATATGCGGCGAAGGCGGGGATGCCGGCGTTCATCTTCATGCCAAACGATACTCCCAAAGCCAACATCATCGAGTGCCAGCAAACGGGCGCACACGTTACATTGATCGACGGCTTGATCACCGACTGCGGAAAGATCATCGCCGAACGAAAGTCCGCGGAGGGCTGGTTCGATGTCTCGACCTTGAAAGAGCCTTATCGGGTCGAAGGCAAAAAGACCATGGGCTACGAATTGGCGGAGCAGTTCAATTGGGAGCTACCCGATGTCGTCCTTTACCCGACCGGCGGCGGGACGGGTCTCATCGGTATGTGGAAGGCGTTTGACGAGATGGAACGCATGGGCTGGATCGACAATCGCCGACCGCGAATGGTCACGGTGCAGGCAGAAGGCTGCGCGCCGATTGTGAAGGCTTTCGCCGCGGGCGCAAATGCCGGCGCGGATGTGCCCGATGCTCACACGGTTGCATCTGGCTTAAGAGTCCCAAAGGCCGTCGGAGATTTCATAATGTTAGATATCTTACGCAAAAGCGGCGGCACCGCGATATCGGTGACCGATGAAGAGTTGATTGCGGCGGTGAAAGAAATCGGATCGGCCGAAGGGATCTTCGCAGCGCCCGAGGGCGCGGCCTGCCTGCCGGCGTTGAAGAAATTGCTCGCTCGTGGCGAGGTCGATCCGAGAGAGAGAGTTGTTCTATTCAACACCGGGACGGGCGTGAAGTATCTCGAGGCGTTCTCGGGTTAGCTCGAATCTCGCGGTAATCGAATCTCGCGGTAAGGTGTAAGCGCCGTCCTCTCACGAAAAACCCTCTTCAGAGGGGGCCTCTAGAGAGTTTGGACATTTTCCCCGAAGGGGATCTGACCTCCAGCCCAGGGTTGCTGTACTCGGCTACCCTGGGAAAGACGGCGAGCGAGTTCCGCAACGCCGACGGGGTTGTGGCCAGGCCTTCGCCGCGTACCCGATCGGGATGAGTTTGTCTCGAATCGTTCTCGATTATTGAGTTCATGCGTTTTCGACGTGAGGCCCGGCCGCAACCTCGTTGGGGTTGCGGAACTCGCCGCCTCTTTCCCAGGGTAGCCGAGTACAGCAACCCTGGGCTGGAGGTCAGATCCCCTTCGGGGAAATGTCCAAACTCTAGGCACCCTCTTATGTTCGGTGTTTTCAACCAGAGCTTCGGCCGGTGCGATCAAGAGGCAATCAGGCGCTTCGCCGCTGAATCGACGGTCGATTGAATCGTCTCGAGGCGATCCGCGCTATCCGCCTCGAATCGCATCACGATCACCGGCTGCGTGTTCGAAGCTCGCACCAAACCCCAGCCGTGCTCGAACAGTATCCGCGCCCCGTCGATGTCGATTACGTTGTGAGTCTTCTTGAACTCTTCGGTTAGAATTCGAACTACTTCAAACTTTTTGTCGTCCGGGCAATCGACTCGGATCTCCGGGGTGTTGAACATCCTCGGGACATCGGCGAGCAAGCTCGACACCGGCCCGCTTATGTTGCTCAGTATTTCGAGCAATCGCGCCCCAGCGTAAATCCCGTCGTCGTAACCGAAGTACCGATCGGCAAAGAACAGGTGGCCGCTCATCTCGCCGGCCATCGCCGCGTGAGTCTCTTTCATCTTCGCCTTGATCAATGAGTGGCCAACCTTCCACATAATCGGATCACCGCCGTGGCGCTTGATGTCGTCGAACAGGTTTTGAGAGCACTTAACCTCGCCGATAAATGTCGCACCCGGGCTCTCTTTCAGAATCGTTCGGGCGAAGATGAGCATCAACTGGTCGCCCCATATGATTTGGCCCGCTTCGTCCACAACGCCAATACGATCGGCGTCCCCGTCAAAAGCGATTGCAAGATCCGCTTTATTCTCGCGCACGGCATCTATCGCAAACCGCATGTTCTCGACAACGGTTGGATCGGGATGATGATTCGGGAAACGGCTATCGGGCTCGCAGAACAGCTCGATCACTTCGCAGCCCAGCTCCCTGTAGAGGGGCGCTCCGATGAACCCTCCCATTCCATTGCCGGCGTCAACGACGACCCGCAGCTTGCGCGGGCCCATTCGGATGTTCGATCGAATGTATTCGCGGTAAGCATCTACCACCTCGCGTTTGTCTCTTTCGCCCTGACCGATTGCGAAGTTTTTTGAAATAGCGATCCGTTTGATTTCTGAAATGTGCTCACCGAAGATCGTGCTCTTTCCAAGACAAACCTTAAAGCCGTTGTTATCAGCCGGGTTGTGACTGCCGGTTATCATGACCCCAGCGTCGACCGCCTCAGTGAATAGAGTAAAGTACAACGCGGGGGTCGGCACCATGCCGACATCCAGGACGTCGCAGCCGGTTTCAGTCAGCCCTCTGATCAGTAGATCGCGGAAGCGCGGAGAGCTTTCTCGCGCGTCACGGCCGAGACTCGCGCGCTTAGCGCCGTGCGCCAGGAAGAATGTGCCGATCGCGCGCGCAAGATCGTAAACGACCTCGTCTGTGAGATCTCGGTCGACCACGCCTCTGATGTCGTACTCCCGAAAGATGTGCTCGTTCATCCGTCCTCCTCCTCGACAGGCTCGAAGATTCTCACGCACTCGCGGGGAAAGAGCAATGGGGTTTGTGGTTTGTGGTTTCTGGTTTCTAGTTTCTGGTCGTCGTCCGTGGCCTTATCGATTCTGCCCTCTCAAGCCGGAACTGCGACCGCGAACTAGAAACCACAAACCAGAAACTAGAAACCAGCAATGGGGTTTGTGGTTTCTGGTTTCTAGTTTCTAGTTTCTGGTCGTCGTCCGTGGCCTTATCGATTCTGCCCCCTCAAACCGGAACTGCGACCGCAAACTAGAAACCACAAACCAGAAACTAGAAACCACAACCTTCCCTTCCTGTTCGCTTGTGGGAGCCTGATTCCCACGAGCGGAAAGTGAATGACCTCGGATTGGCTCTGTTCTGGTCAGAAAGACCGCAATTTGTCGGTTTGTCACTGCGGCCTCGAGTGGCACAACAGTTGGCTAGTATGAGTGGTTGGAATCGCCGCGGTTTCTTTGGTCGGCCAACCGTTTCGTGTATCATCATCAGGTCACGGGCGGGCCCAGCGTTCCGCCAACGCCAGGTTTGAGAGTATAGGAGTTGATCTATGATCGCGATGCGCAACGTTGAGAAGTTTTTCGAATCGGGTGTGGGCAAGACCTTTGTGCTACGCCGAGTAAATGTCGATATTAAACCAGGCGAGTTCGTCTCGATCATGGGGCCATCGGGCGCCGGCAAGTCGACTCTTCTTCACATCATTGGCATGCACGACAGCGCCTGGACGGGTGAGTTCACTTTCCTTGAGCAGCCGGTTCACAAGCTCGGCAAGAAGGAGCGCGCCGAGCTGAGAAACAAGAACATCGGCTTTGTGTTTCAAAGCTATCATCTGCTCGATCATATGACGGTCTACGAGAATCTCGAGGTACCGCTTTCGTATCGCGACGTCAAAAAAGCCGAGCGCGAAAGCATAGTCTGCGATGTACTCGACCGGTTTCAAATAGTGGGTAAACGAAATCTGTATCCGACTCAGTTATCCGGAGGTCAGCAACAGCTAGTGGGTGTGGCGCGGGCGGTCATCGCCAACCCGAAAATAATCCTCGCGGATGAGCCGACCGGAAATCTGCATTCGGACCAGGGCAAAGAAATCATGGAGCTTTTCAGGAAGCTCAACGAGGCAGGCGCTACTATTATTCAGGTCACACACTCTGAGGTGAACGCATCTTATGGCCATCGAATCATCAAGCTTAGGGATGGTTGGGTAGTGAACGACTGAGGCAGCGCTGACGTTATGCCACGTCCGACGACTGTGTAGTGAGAGGCAGAAACCGAGTAAAGTCTATGTTTAGTTTGTCCGCTTCTGAACACGACGTTCCCAGAAGCGAAATGCTTGCTCCTTTCGGTCACATACGGTGTCGTGTTAAGATAAGACACACAATGAGTTAGCAGGAACCCAATGATGGCACGGAACTTCCTTAAAGGTTCATGGAGGAAGCATGGACATACCGCGTAAATCTGCAGCCAAGAAACGCCGCATCAAGAGGATTCTGTATGGAGTAGCCTTCGTGGTTGTCCTCGGAGTCATAACCGCTTTTGTCTCGCGTCTGAAGCCCGCGGCTCCTAGCGTCGAAAAACCGACCTTGTGGATGGGAACGGTCGCCAGGGGGATGATGGTTCGCCAGGTGCGCGGTCTGGGTACGCTTGTACCCGAAGAGATTCGCTATGTTCCCGCCATCAGCACGGGACGCATCGAGAAGAGACTGGTCCAGCCGGGGGCACAGGTAAAAGCCGAGACGGTTTTGTTTGAGTTGACCAATCCTGAAATCGAGCAGGCCTTTGTCGATGCCGAGTCTCAGCTTCGAGGAGCCCAGGCCAATCTCACCACTCTAAAGGTCCAACTCGACAAGACCATCCTCGATCAAGAGGCGACCCTGCTCCAGGCGAAGTCCGACTTCAACAAAGCAAAGATGCAGTACGAAGTGAATGACTCACTACTCAAGCAGGATCTACAGCCAAAGCTGGTCGTGGAGCTTTCGAAGATCGCTGCGCAGGACGCCGAAAATCGTGTCGAGTTGGAGACCAAGCGCCTGGCCGGCAGCCGCGACGAAGCTAGAGCCCGCCTGTCCGCCGAAGACGAGAAGGTGCGACAGCTCAAGGACGCCGTGCAACTCAAACGCACCCAAATGGAAGCGCTAAAAGTCCGCGCGGGTATCGACGGCCAGCTACAGACAATAGCGGTTCAGGTAGGGCAGCAAGTTACTCTGGGCCAGGAACTGGCCAGGGTAGCAAACCCAAAAAAGCTGAAGGCGGAGTTGAAGGTTGCCGAAACGCAGGCAAAGGATATCCAACTCGGCCAGCCGGTGTCGGTTGACACACGCAATGGAGTGATCGCCGGCAGGGTGATCCGTATAGATCCCTCTGTCCAGAACGGCACACGGACCGTCGACGCCTCGCTTGAAGGTGATTTGCCAAAAGGGGCGGTGCCCGACCTGAGCGTCGATGGCACGATAGAGCTGGAGAAGCTCGAGAACATCTTGTATGTTAATCGTCCGGTACGCGCGCAGGAGCAAGCCACGGTTGGCATCTTCAAGGTAGATCCGGACGGCGCAGGCGCGGAGCAGGTACAGGTCAAGTTGGGACGGGGCTCCGTTACTACAATTGAGGTGCTTGACGGTCTTAAAGAGGGTGACGTAGTGATTCTCTCGGATACGTCCCAGTGGGACAGCTCGCCTCGAATACGTCTAACCTGACATTGGACTTAAATTTTTGGGAGGAACAAAACCACATGAGCGCTAGCGATCAACCGCTTCTTAGGCTCGACGGTGTGACAAAGGTATTTCTCACCGACGAGGTTGAGACTCACGCCCTTTCAGGTATCCATATGGAGATTAAGAAGGGCGAATACATCTCGATAGCCGGTCCCTCGGGCTGCGGCAAATCAACGCTGCTGTCCATTCTCGGCTTGCTGGATTCGCCTACCGACGGAACGTACCTGCTTGCCGGCAAACCCGTTTCGGACCTGCCGCTGTCTGAGCGCGCGCGTGTTCGGAACCGCGAGATCGGTTTCATTTTTCAGAGTTTTAATCTGATTGGCGATCTCAACGTCTTCGAAAATGTCGAGCTCCCGCTGACGTACCGGGGCACCAAATCCGCCGAACGTAAGAAGCGAGTGATGGAAGCTCTCGAACGTGTGGGCATGGCCCATCGCGCCAAACACCTGCCCAGCCAACTATCGGGCGGTCAGCAGCAACGCGTGGCAGTCGCCCGCGCGGTGGCAGGCGATCCGCTCATTCTGCTTGCGGATGAGCCGACCGGAAACCTCGACTCAACAAACGGCGAGGCGGTGATGGATCTGCTGCGCGAACTGCACGGCCAGGGCGCTACAGTATGTATGGTCACTCACGACCCTCGGTACGCGCGTCACGCAGATCGCCAGGTCCACCTGTTTGACGGCCGGGTCGTTGACGAAGAGCACGAGCCCAAGGCCGAGCACGAGATGCAGGAAAGCGGGTTCGAGAAGGTCTAGCAATCGATCTGTCTGGGCGTCGCGTGGCTCGCGGTTCAGAGCACAAGCTTTAGCTTGCGGAATTCGATCCGGTAACTCCCCGGGAGCAAGTTGAAGGTTGTGCTCAGAACCGAGCCATGCGACGCCAGGTTTGCTTTCCGGTGTTCCAACCAGGCCGTAGCACGCTTGTCCCCGTTATGAACCGATACGAACCACACCGGCACTCGTGATTACGAACCGCCGATTCCCATACGACACTCAACCCCAACCCGTGACGAGGCTAGTTTTCGACGCACCCTTGAGGTTAATATAAGCACGACCGCCAGGCATCATAGATGAAAGCCCAGGACTCATTTACACCTCGAGTGTTGATCGCCGACGATCAGGCGGACGTACTGGAAGCGCTTCGCCTCCTTCTCAAATCCGACGGTTATCATATTGAAACCGTCAAGAGGCCTGCCGACATCATTAAGTCAATCGAGGAACGAGACTTTGACGTCTTGTTGATGGACCTCAACTACACGCGTGACACAACATCCGGGCAGGAAGGCCTTGATCTGCTAACCCGAATTCAAAAGCTCGACAACACTCTACCGGTCGTTGTGATGACCGCGTGGAGCAGCGTCGATGTTGCCGTCGAGGCGATGCGCCGCGGCGCGAGCGACTTTATCGAAAAGCCCTGGGATAACGCCCGGCTGTTGACAATTATTCACACGCAGGCCGAACTCGGACAGGCGCTCAGAACAGGCCAGCGGCTCGAAGCCGAGAACCGAATACTTCGCGACGAGGGTAAACCAAAGCTCATTGCCGAGTCGCCGGCCATGCAACCCGTGCTTCAGATCATCGAACGCGTGGGCGCTTCGGATGCCAATGTCCTGATCAGCGGCGAAAACGGAACGGGCAAGG
Source organism: Blastocatellia bacterium (assembly GCA_963737945.1). Lineage (GTDB taxonomy): Bacteria > Acidobacteriota > Blastocatellia > UBA7656 > UBA7656 > Onstottus_A. Next base: position 472,394 of record CAVTUR010000008.1, read on the forward strand.
GAGTCGTCGCTCAGACGCTTCACATCGTGTCCACCCGCGCTGCAAAACCGATGGTCACTGTAAACGTCGGTGGTCTCTCCGAAGGCGTTTTTGAAAGCGAGATGTTCGGTCACGTAAAGGGCGCATTCACCGATGCGAAAGCCGATCGCGTGGGCCGATTTGAGATGGCCGAGGGAGGCACGCTGTTCTTGGACGAGATTGCCAACCTCCCGATAAAGCATCAACCAAAGCTGCTTCGAGTGCTGGAGACCGGAGAGTTTGAACGGGTGGGCTCCTCAAAGACTCGGCGGGCAAACGCCAGGATCATCTCCGCAACCAACGCCGACCTTGGCGAAGAAGTATCGGCCGGCCGTTTTCGCCAGGATTTGCTGTTCAGGCTAAATACAGTGGAGATTCTGTTGCCGCCGCTTCGCGACCGCCGTGAAGACATTCCTCTGCTGGCTATGCATTTTCTTCAGACAGCACGAACGCCACTACCGCAAGAACGTCGAAGGGTTCCACCCCGCTGCGATGCAGGCGCTGTTGAAGCACGCCTGGCCCGGCAATGTGCGAGAGCTGGATCACGCCATCGAGCGCGCGGTGCTAATGTCGATGGGAGCTACTTTAGAGCCGCGTGATCTGGGCCTGCAGTCGGGCCGCGAGGTGTCACGGAGGCTTGAAGACATGAGTCTCGAAGAGGTCGAGGGCTTCCTGATTCAGAGAACGCTCGCGCAGTGCGACGGCAACGTGAGCCGTGCGGCGGAGAAGCTTGGACTCAGCCGAAGCGCGCTCTATCGACGCCTTCAACGGTTTGGGCTATGAACAGCCTCAAGGAAGGAAGCACCGAAACCTCTCCATGGCCGGTAGCGGACGGCGATGTTGGCGATCAGCGCCGAATCAAGGAAGACGAGGCCGGCATCTCGAAATCCGTCGCGGACTCTGAGCCGCAGAGCACCGCAGATTCAACCAACAAAATTTCCACCGCGAGCACCTCCTCAGCCGGTTCGAAACTGTCCGCAGCGCCAAAGGGCGCATCCCGGATGTCGCGCATGCACCTTACCACCAGACACGATCGCCGAATACTGGTGATGGCGCTCGCGGCAGGATTTCCTGCGGTGCTCGTCGCTCTCATTCTTCTATGGAGCGGTCCTTACCCGGCACGACTGCAGTGGACTCTGACGGTTGTGATTGCCGGTTTCTGGTTTGGTTTTTCTCACGCCGTTCAAGAGCGCGTAGTCTTTCCACTCCAAACTCTCTCAAACTTGCTGGCTGCGCTGCGCGAAGGCGACTTCTCAATTCGCGCTCGCGGCGCTGCTCGCGACGATGCCCTGGGTGAAGCGATGCTGGAGGTCAATTTCCTCGGGCAGATCCTACGAGAACAGCGGCTGGGCGCGTTGGAAGCGACCGCGCTCCTCAGAACAGTGATGGCCGAGATCGAAGTTGCGATCTTCGCATTTGATGGCGATCAAAAACTCAGACTGGTCAATCGCGCTGGTGAGCGACTGCTGGCTCTACCTGCTGAGCGGCTGATGGGCAGGAGCGCCACGGATCTCAGTCTCGAAGACTGCCTCGGCGGCGAGAGCCAGAGCACACTTCAGAAATCGTTTCCTGGCGGAGCCGGTCGATGGGAGGTTCATCGTAGCACCTTTCGAGAGCGGGGCGCGCCCCACCAATTGCTGGTGCTATCGGATCTGAGCCGCGCGCTTCGGGAAGAAGAACGACAGGCGTGGCAGCGGCTGGTTCGGGTTCTTGGCCACGAGCTCAACAACTCGCTTGCTCCAATCAAGTCAATTGCCGGCAGCCTGGAAAGCCTGGTTGTGCGCGAAACCCAACCGTCCGACTGGAAGGAAGATATGCGCCGGGGGCTTGGGGTGATCGCATCCAGGGCCGCTTCGCTGAACCGGTTCATGGAAGCGTATTCGAGGCTCGCTCGGCTTCCGTTGCCAAAACTCCAACCTCTGAGCGTCGGGGCGCTGGTCAAGCGCGTCGTCAGCCTCGAGACTCGAATAAACGTCGAGCTGGCCGAGGGTCCGGAGACTACGATCCGCGCGGACGGAGATCAACTCGAGCAGCTGTTGATCAACCTCTTGCGCAACGCCGTTGATGCGTCGCTCGAAACTGGAGGCGGCGTGAGAGTCGGTTGGAGGCGGACCAGGGAACGAGTCGAAGTGTGGGTCGATGATGAAGGACCCGGCCTCTCGAATACAAGCAATCTGTTTGTACCGTTCTTCACCACAAAGCCGGGAGGGTCTGGGATCGGTCTGGTGTTGAGCCGGCAGATCGCCGAGGCGCACGGCGGCACGCTGACCCTCGAGAACAGGCGAAACGGGCACGGTTGTGAAGCCCGCCTCTGGCTTCCAGCGTAAGTCAGACACCAGAGGTCGGAAGTCAGAAGTCAGAGGTCGGAAGTCAGAGGTCAGAGGTCGGAAGTCAGAGGTCAGAGGTCAGGGGCAACAGAGGTCGGAACCAAGACGTCCGGTAACTTGGGCACGGAGTTCATATGGGGTTTTGTATCGTCTTGGAGGGCGAGGACCGCGAACGGCTGGAGCAGGTCGAAGATCCGAAAGATATTCTTCATCAACTGCTGCCATCGCAGGACGCTTCGTGCCATTACTTACGCTTCATCGACTGGTACGGGGATACAGTCTTCAATCGTTTCCAAATTCAACCTTTCATCAGCGAGTGGGATAGACTTATTGAGTCCGCACAAACATCCGATCAGACTGCGATATTGCGCCGCATCAAAGAACTCGCGATTGCGCCGCATCAAAGAACTCGCGCTTCGATGCACGCAGGTCAGCAGTCACTCGCGGCAGGAATCAGGCTTCACTTCGTTGGCATTTAATCGGTCTTCTCAAATGGCAACAAAGTGAAGCCTGACCCCTCCTTACGTCGTTCGTCAACATCCCGTCCATGGTCTTACTCTCGCCGGCGTTCTTGGAAACTTGAACTCACCGGTATTTACTGGTGATATTGCGTCGAACCTGGCTATCGGTTCTTTCTACCTGGAAGACCTATTCAAACGGGTGCGCAGGAACTACCCAGGTGATCGCGAGCTAGATACAATCGCACTCCTAGCCTTGGCGGGCGCCGCCTACCAATATCCTTCACTTGTGATAGGGACGAAGGTTAAGAACCTGGGGCACCTGGCTCGTCGTCGATATGAGGTTTTCTTGAATGTAATTCCTGTTTTCAGAAAGTTTGTTAAGTGTCTGAAAAGGATCACATGACGCGACAGAACGGAAAGAAGAATCGTCCAAGAGAGAGCGAATGTAACTCAAGGGTCTGCGAACAGGCGGGCAGTGGAAAAGTAAATATGGCGCACCGGGAGATATGGTTGCTGTCTACCCGTAAGGGAATTCGCCTTTTTTGTGCGCTGGGGCTCTTGAGTTCTATCGTCTGTTGTTCTCAACAGAATAATGCTCGTGTAACTAACGTGACAGGAGCAGGCTCGAGCAATTTGGCTCCGGCTTCGAACGGAGAGGGGAATTCAAATGCGATAGGTGGTAACGACGACAGTGCCTTACGGCGTGTGGTCGCAGCGTTAAAAGGCGAATACGATATTGAGCGGATCTTCTCTTGGGCAGGGTCGGAGACAGATGGCAGAATCATGTGGGCAGACCACCAAGGAACTCTGCGTTCGGCTACGTTTATCAAAGACCGCGGCGAATACCAGTTTCTACAGAGCGATAAGGACCGCAGGGATAACCCGTGGAGTAGAGTTTTGGCCCCGTCCGCGCTAGCGCCCCTGTTGCAGTACCTATCTGACGCTGAGTTTCCCGTGAGGGTTGATACTATCAAGGTTGGGGATTGCACCGCCCGTGTAATACTGCTCTGGCGCGCGGAGAATCGTCAATTGACCGCTGATCCATCTGGAGATCGCACGCTTGCCCTGCCCGGCATTCGAGTAGTACTGAGCAAAGGCGCTGAACTCTTGTCAAATTCAGCAATTAAGTTTCAGTGTCTACTTCCGCATGAAGTGCTGGTTGAGGACGTGAATAATGACGGGGTCAATGAATACTGCTTCATTGGCGCTGTCGGTTCGGTGATTTACACTTGGACTCTTACAGATTCCTGTTCTCTTCAAGCGTTGGACTTCATAGAAGACGGCGAGAGAACTGAGTTTCTGGAAGGTGATCGAGTCGACATTGCACGGGGAGATAGCGGTCGATACTCAATACACATCTGGCGTAAGGCGCAGTTCAAGACGCAATATACCGAAGAGGTTTACCGGTGGGATCCCTTTGCGCGAGCTTTCGTCGTGACGCACATTACTACGAGTAAATTACACCGACGTTAACTCTACTCAAAAACAGCGTCGGGAGGGGTCACGCATCACTTTGTTGCCATTTGAGCCGAGTATCCGCGCGCTTTCTACTGCGGCCGAAATCCAACTCGGCCATCTTTCTCGCCAGCGCAATGATGGCGACGTTGTGACCCCGTTTGCGATTTATTCGTTGAGGGTGCGGTTGGTGCCGGGCTTGCGATATTGCAATTTAAAGGAGCCGGAAACCTGGGTGCCGGGCCTGCGATTTGCGATTCCGTGAGATCGCAGGATTGGAGACGAAGCTTATGGCTCGAAAACCCAGGCTCGAAGTAGAGGGTGGTCTGTATCACATACTCACGCGAGGCAACAATCGACAGTCATATTTTTGGCGACAACAACGACTATCAAAAAATGCTCAACCTTTTGGCGGTCCAGAAGGGCAAATTGCGGTTCTTCCTTTACGCTTATTGCTTGATGCCCAATCACATCCACTTGCTGATGGAACGTCAGAAGGTTGCGATAGGCCGAGTGATGCATCGCCTGCTGACTGGCTACAGTCGATACTACAACAAGAGATATGGAAGGGTTGGTCACTTATTTCAAAGCCGGTATAAGGGGATACTGTGTCAGAGTGATCAGTACCTGGCGGAGCTGGTAAGGTACATCCACCTAAACCCGGTGCGAGCGAAGATAGTTCGCACGCCGGAGGCTTACCCGTACAGCAGTCATCTCGCCTACATCGGATTGGAAGAGCCCGGGATGGTCGATATCGAACCGGTTCTACGACATTTTGGAGGCACTAAGAAGCTGGCGCGCGAGCGCTTCGGGTTGTTTGTAAAGGCGGGCATCAAGGGTGGCCACCGAGAGGAATTTTACGGAGCGGAGGAAGGGAGGATTCTCGGGTCAGAGGATTTCGTTGATGAGACGAAGAAACGAGTGGGGGAAATACCAAGGGGTGCTAGACCTGAGATAAAGAAACGCTCAACTCCCAATCTGGAAGGAGTTATAGAGGCGGCCGCAAATGCGTCTCGCTTGACGCAAGCGGAGATCTGCAGCCGCAGTAAGAGGCGCGCGATTGTGACTGCAAAGGAAGCAATGATATTTGTGGCGCACGAGCAGGGAGCAAGCAACACAGCGGTTGCCAAGTTGATGGGGGCAGACAGCTCGGTAGTGAGCAGGAGGTTGGACTCGGCCAAGAGCAGGATGACAGACTCAAGCGAACTGCAGAACCTTGTGAATCAGATCAGGAGGTTGATTAGAGAGGTGGAACTCAAGAGATTGAAGAATCGTCAGAATCGCAAATCGCAGGCCTGGCACCTTGGAGCTTGTGGATTTTCCCACCAGCCGGTACAGCGTCGACAGGCTCAACTCTTCTTCCTCCGTCACCAGCCCGCTGCCGCGCACTTGCCGAACCAACTCAGGTACTCCCCATTCGGGATGCTGCTGTCTCAGCTCTCTAAAGACTTTCTGCAACTCGGGCGAGGCTGCCCGATGCTGTCCTTTGTCTTTTCGGGTCTTCGGTTTCAACCCATCCAACCCGTCCCGCCGGTATGCCGACACCCACTTCTTCATCGTGCTCGTGCTGACTCGGCACCCGTCGCCTCCGGGATGTTGCCATACTCGCTGGGCCTTCGACTCCCGTAGCGCTTTGCGCTCCCCCCAACTCATCTCTCCTTGAACGAAGTCGCTGATCACGCCATACCGGAAAAGTGCGATTTCTTCCCGTTCGCGTTCGGTCATCTTGTCGTCCCTCCCGGCCAACAAGGTACGTCAACCGCACAGGCAGCAACAGTGGGCCTCTTCGGTGGTCGGTTCCACGATCTTTTTTCCCCTCGTCGTTCAAGTCCGGCCAAATCGAAGGTTTCTCAAGTCCGGTCCCTCCCTCGCAGACCTTCCCGAGGCCCTTCTCACGCACACTGATCCCTCGCTTGCGGGGCTCTAATCCCGACTTTGGACATACCTCTTCTGCTTCTGCTTCTCGATTTTTGGGATTGGTCTGCTTTACGGAATGATCTTCAGAAGATCCTCTTGGGCGGGTCACGTCTCACATTGTGTCGCGCTCTTCCAATATCGAAATCTCGTCAGCGTTTCCTCAAGCCATCCACTCTCATAACCGATCTGGGTCTGCGCCATCGCCTGTATCCCTGCTTCCACGATCTGCCACCACTTCACCCATTGCCTCACCAATCGTGGCTCTACCCCTGCCTCCTGCGCCGCCGCCCGTTTGCTCCCCCTCGTCTTCCACATCCCCACCGCCTTCCCCACTACCCTCGCCCCATGGGTCTTGTATGGGACCACGAACTCCGGCAGCACTCGGAACGTCTTTCCACATTTCCTGCACTTCACTCGAAATACTTTTATTACCTCGTCATCACAATATCTCTCCGGCTTCCCCATGCTTGTTCATCCGCCCCTGCTTCCCACACCATACACACTTCAACCACTCTATCCGCTTTCCCATCTCTCCCAATCTCGACTTGTACTCCTTGATCTCAACCTCAAACGCAAAATATCATCGGCATATTCCGCAGCTTAAAATATCATCGGCAAATGATAAAGCTCCGGATCGGGGCTGGCCCTCCGGGGCTGGCCCCTTTTCTCAATTTATCCTCTCTCTTAATTCTTCAATTGGCCCAAACTACCTGACCAATCCTACCCTCAACGCGCCACATCTGCGCGTCATTCAACATCAATCATCTGCTTTCAATTGCCCGCGCCGCCGCTCTGTTGCAGAATACCGTCGGTTGGTGAAGCGGAGGCGGGCTCGGCTGGAGAGCAACCCACCAAGGAATAACCAACTGAAGACTCATCATCACGATGAGCGAGGGCGTGACTTCCCTGTTGTGCCCTCTCGATCCCAAGCTCATCGGTTGGATGAGTTTTCCTATGCCTCAGAAAACTCATTCTTGCCTTCAAACAACATCGCACCGATCTACAACACCCGACGGTTCCTTCTGGATGATTATCAGGCTTCACTTCGTTGACATTTGATGGAGTATCAGTAGACTCTGAGCCCCCCTGCCTCGGAAGCCATGGATAGAAATCGGCGGCGGACTCTATCACGTCATCTCGCGGCAATAATCGCCGAAAGATCTTCAGATCCCATTCTTATGCGTGCCCCTCTGACCTCTGACCTCTAACTTCCGGCACCCGAATCCTGTATCATTCAACTTCTATGAGAGTATTCGCGATTGGCGATCTGCACCTCCCCGGCGGTACCGGCAAGACCATGGATCGTTTCGGCGAGCACTGGCGCGATCACGATCAGAAAATATTTGAGGCGTGGAAGCAAACCGTCTCCAATGACGATCTGGTTTTGATAGCCGGAGACACTAGCTGGGCGATGCGGCTGGACCAAGCTCTTCCTGATCTCGACCGCATCGGCGAAATGCCCGGCGTTAAGCTACTGATCAAAGGTAACCACGACTACTGGTGGACATCACGATCAAAGATGAGCCGCCTGCTACACCCTTCGATCAATATCCTCCACGCCAGCTCGATCATTGTGAATCGTGTTGCGGTAGTGGGCACGCGCGGGTGGGTCTGTCCCAACGACTCACATTTCGAAGAGGTGGACATGAAGATCTACCAACGCGAAGTCGGGCGGTTGCGCACGGCACTCGGGTCGCTTCGAGGACGCGAATCCGAGCTCGATGCTTTGATCGTCGCACTCCACTATCCCCCGACCAACTTCGAGCACCAACCATCGGGGTTTACCGAACTTATTGACGAGTGTGGCGCAGTCGCTTGCGTATATGGGCATCTCCACGGCGATGACATAACAACCGCTCTGACCGGCTTGCGCGAAAACACCGAATACTATTTGGTGAGCGCGGACGCGGCAGCATTCGCCCCGGCCGAGATCGAGTTAGAGGGCAGCGTGCCGGTGCCCGAACCCGCCTAGCAGGCTGCTGAAAAAGGTTTCGTAGTCCCGCCTTTAGGCGGAATTCTGACTGGGAATGTCTTTGAGACCATCAGAAACGGAGCATTTTAGGGGCGTCGCTTTTCGAGATTCCGCCTTATAGGCGGGACTACGAAACCTTTTTCAGCAGCCTGCTAGGAACACGTCAAGGCGATCGCTGGTTTCAAAGGACAAAGGACCTTTTGGCCTCGCTTGGCCTTGTTGTATCATTGGATCTGGATAGATTGTCACGCGAAAGAAGCGCAAATTGCATTAACGCGAATCCATTAGCGCTCAGCTCCGCGTAGACTGGAACGAGGTATGGCATTGGGTTCACCCCAAGACTCAATGGAGTTCAACGCTCGAGATCAGGACTGGGCCGCGCTCATAAACAGAGTGGCCAGTGGTGACCAGTCCGCCCTAACGACGCTGTATGACTCGACCAGTCGCCTGGTATTCGGGCTGGTTCTGCGAGTCGTGACTGATCGGTCGAGCGCCGAAGAAGTGCTTCTCGATGTCTATACCCAGGTATGGCGACAGGCATCAACATATGACAGCAAGCGCGGCGCGCCACTGGCCTGGCTGTTGACGATCGCTCGCACGCGCGGAATTGATAAACTGCGTTCCGGCAAAAACGAGCATCAGCGCAAAGAATCGCTCGATGCCATTGGCGAGGTTAGCTCAAATACGGCGGGCCCGGAGGCGGATACGGTCACCTCCGAGCGGCGACAACTCGTGCGCTCAGCGCTGGAGAAATTGTCGGCTGAACAGCGAGAGGTCATCGAGCTGGCTTACTACTCGGGCCTGAGCCACAGTGAGATTGCACTGAGACTGGGTCAGCCGCTCGGAACGGTCAAGACCCGAACGCGGCTGGGAATGATGAAGCTCAGAGACATGCTTCGCCCCACGATGGAGGGCCAGCTATGACGGATCGCGCGGCAAATCACGAGATGATCGACTCAGCAGTGATGTATTCGTTGGGTGCCCTCCCTCAGCACGAGGCCCAATCGTTTGAGGCGCATCTTGCCGGTGGTTGTGATGTCTGCAAAACCGAGCTCAAATCGTTCGATCTCACGGTCAATGCGCTGGCTTTCAGCACACCCGATGAACGACCTCCTGATGGAGTGCGAACCGCGTTGTTGGCCACTGTGGGCACTCCGCAGATGAAAAAACGGGCGTGAGGGAGCCCGCACAGACGCCGGACCGTTCGTGTCGATTCTCGCTTCGGAAGGCAAGTGGCTGGAGCTTCGTGAAGGCGTGTTATTAAAGAGGCTTTATGCTGACCCGGCTACAGGTATCGCGACCTCTCTGGTTAGAATGCTGCCGGGGACCGCGTTACCGGTTCACCAACACATTGGGGTCGAACAGTTCCTCGTCATTGAAGGCGACTGCACAGTCGCCGGGCAGAATCTTCGTCCGGAGATTATCACCGCGCGGAAGCAGGCAGCATCCACGAAAGCACTTATACCGTAAACGGAACTCTGCTATTGCTGATAGCGCCGGAACGCTATGAGGTGTTGGAAGCACGCTGACCCGAGGGGAAGCCGCGGCTCATTGCGTCCCTGACTTACGCGAACACTTTGTGACTTTGATCAATCACCGGGGGCTCATAAGGTTGAAGCACGATCACCTAACCAGAGAAGGCCAGGAGACTGCAGCGCTATATGCTTTGCGTGCGCTCTCGCAAGACGAGGCCCTGGCCTTTGACCGGCATCTACAAGAGGGTTGCCTGGTGTGTTCCGCCGAGCTGGAAGAGTTTAACCGGGTGGTAGGTGTCCTCGGCATCACTACCTCAGCGGTAACGCCTCCCAGCTATTTGCGCGACCTGCTAACCGCGCGTATCGAGAGGGAAGTATCGGAAGCACCCGCCGCGGCAGCGTCCGTGATTCCCTTCCCCGAAAAACCATCACCCATTCATCGCACCCCGGCTCCGGCACGCGCGCGGATCAGCCGTTCGCTGTTGCCGTGGGCCGCTGCCGCTGCGCTCCTGATTGCACTTGGATACACGTTCATTGCCTGGAGATCTGAACGCCAGGCCTTGCGCGAGACGTTGGATCAGGAACGAGCTCAGGCTTCCGAAACAATACGCAGCATCGTCGATCTCAAGGAAGAGCTTGCGAAGAAGAGCGCGCTGTCCGATGAGTTGGCTCAAATCAACTCGGTGCTGAGTTCGCCTCAGTGGCGAATTATTCCGCTCACCGGTCAACCACCTGCCCCGGATTCGTCCGCGAAGGTATATTGGGATGTGGGGGCCAGCCGGTGGGTGGTGACGGCAGACCTGCCACCCATCCCTAAGGGCAAGGTTTTTCAGTTGTGGTACGTGACGCCGTCAGCAAAGATCAGCGCGGGACTGATCAATCCCGATAAAAGCGGTCACGCTTTCTCCGTCATTCCCTTCCCTTCGGGTGTCGCACCACTTGACGCGGTCGCGATTACGCTTGAACCTGAAGGCGGATCTGAGCAGCCAACCTTGCCGATCTATGCGCTCGGAAAGGCGGGATAGCGGAACGCTCGTCTTTTTGCATTCGCGCATGCCCACCTCGTCAGAGGCGAGCCCTGATGGTCAGGCCCGCAGACTCACGAAGCACAACCCTTCATCGTCATTGATGCGAGAACGGGCGTGGATGTACAGTCTCTAACGCACACGGAGGAGAATCGTGTTTGTCGGCCACTATGGGGTTAGTTTCGCCGCCAGGAGGATCGCCCCGACGGTTCCTTTGTGGGTGCTGTTTATTGCGGTTCAGCTCCTCGATGTTGTGTGGGCCCCGCTGGTGCTCCTTGGAGTCGAGAAGGTGCGTATAGTTCCCGGCATTACGGCATCGAATCCGCTCGATCTGTATTACATGCCCTACACCCACAGTCTCGTTGCGGCGCTAGTTTGGTCCGCAGGCGCGTTTGTCATCTACAGGATCGTAATGCCTTTGGGCAAGCGGGCTGCCGCGTCAATAGTCGCAGGCGCGGTCTTCTCTCACTGGGTTCTCGACTTTATAGTTCACCGGCCAGATTTGCCCCTGTACGACAACTCAAGCAAGGTGGGTCTAGGCCTGTGGAACCTGCCCGTGTTGGCGTTCGGTTTGGAGGCGGCGTTGCTCTTCGGCGGAATGTGGCTTTACTTCAGGACCGGAGTTGCAAATCGAGTGGCAACAGCGGCATTCGGGCTCTTCATGCTTGCCATCCAAGCCTACGTTTTCTTCGGACCTCCCCCGAGCTCGGACAAGGCAGCGGCCGCGACGGCTCTTTTGGCCTACGCGGTCTTCGCCGTTGTGATCCGATTACTTGAAGGGAGGCGCTCAGAGAGCGCCGCATCATAGAAGCGCCCAGGTAACCAGAGAGGAACCGTTTCATGCGAGCGCAGCCCCTAGTAGTGGTTGCTTTCCAGCGAGCCGGGGATGTCGGTGAGGGCTAATGCATTTATCAGTCAAATGGCCTTCACGCTCACGTTCAAGAACCCGAGCGTGCAGGACACATCGCAGCGCTATCGTGTATGCTTCGCCGAGCAAGGAGAATCCAACATGTCAGATACCCTGCGCGCTACCGCAGCAACACGAACCCTGCTGGCCCTCTTTATTGTCGTCGTTGGCGCTTTGGCGCTCGTACCGACCGCGAACGCTCAGCAACCTTTTGACCCAGGCCTGTATTCGGGTTTGCGGTGGCGACTGATCGGTCCCTTTCGAGGTGGGCGAGTCAATGGCGTGAGCGGCGTGCCCGGCCAGCCGAACACGTTTTACTTCGGCTCGGTCGGCGGAGGCGTGTGGAAGTCCACCAATTCAGGGCGATCGTGGACTCCGGTTTTCGACTCTCAGCCCATCGCTTCGATTGGAGCTATTGGCGTCGCGCCGTCAAATCCAAACATCGTGTACGTCGGTTCGGGTGAAGCCGATATGCGGTCGCAGATTTCCTACGGTAACGGAATGTACAAGTCGACGGACGCTGGAAAGACCTGGTCGCACATCGGTCTCGACAACACCCGACAGATCGGGCGGGTCATCGTCGATCCGAAAAACCCCAACACGGTGTTCGTAGCGGCGCTCGGCCACGTGTATGGCGCAAATCCGGATCGGGGAGTTTACCGGTCGCGCGATGGCGGCGCGAGTTGGGAAAAGGTCCTGTTTAAGAATGAAAATCTCGGCGCGATAGATCTCGCCCTCGATCCGCAGAACGCGCAGATCATCTACGCGACATTATGGAACACACGCCGTCCGCCGTGGAGCATCTATCCTCCTTCATATGGCCCGGGCAGCGGAATCTTCAAATCAACCGACGGCGGTTCTACCTGGCAAGCTCTGACCAACGGCGTGCCCACCGAAGGACTTGGCCACATTGGGCTCGCCGTCGCGCCTACTAATCGCAATCGGGTCTACGCAATCGTCGACGCGAAGGCCGGCGGGATGTATCGCTCGGATGACGCAGGCGGGACGTGGATCAGGATATCGGGCGACACACGAATCTGGGGGCGCGGCTGGTACTTCTGTAAGACGGTCGTCGATCCGAAGAACCCGGACATCGTTTACGTTGGGAACACGTCGCTGTATCGCTCGACTGATGCCGGCAAGAGTTGGACGCCCATCAAGGGAGCGCCCGGTGGCGATGATTATCATCAGCTCTGGATCTACCCCGACGACCCGAATCGGATGATTCTTGCCAGCGATCAGGGAGCGGTGGTGAGCGAGGACGGAGCCGCTACCTGGAGTTCCTGGTACAACCAGCCGACCGCCGAACTCTATCACGTAGCAGCCGACAACCGGTTCCCTTATTGGGTGAGCGGAGCGCAGCAGGACAGCGGCGCGGTAGCAGTGCCGTCACGGAGCATCCACGCCGAGATCTCGATGCACGATTGGACGCCGGTGGGAGCGGGTGATGAAGCTGGTTCCACGGCGCCAGATCCGTTGCATCCCGAGATCCTGTTTGGCGACGTCGTGACCCGCTGGAACGTAGTCACCGGCGAAGCGCGGAACGTCTCGCCCGAACGCGGCATGACAGTGCCCGCGCGTCACACCTGGACGCTGCCGCTTGTGTTCTCCAGTGCCGATCCTCACGCGCTGTATTTCAGCAATCAGTTTGTCTTCAAAACGACAAACGGTGGCGAGACCTGGCTTACAATCAGCCCTGACCTCACGCGCGACGACCCCGGCGTACCGGCCAACCTCGACGAGGCCACGGTTGCCGACGCGCCAAAGGACAAGCGGCGCGGAGTGGTCTACGCAATTGCTCCCTCCCCGCTTCACGCCGCGACGCTCTGGGTTGGCACTGACGACGGGCTGATCCATTTGACGAGGGATGACGGCAAGACATGGTCAAACGTCACGCCGCCCGAGCTTACGCCGTGGAGCAAGGTCGTGATGATGGATGCCTCGCACTTCGACATCAACGAAGCCTACGCCGCGATTGATCGTCATCGACTCGATGACAACGAGCCTTATGTCTATCGCACCCGCGATGGCGGCAAGACATGGCAGAAGATTACCAACGGTCTTCCAGCAGGCGTCTATATGCAAACGGTTAAGGAGGATCCCGAGCGCAGAGGTTTGCTGTTCGCCGGTACTGAGCTCGGCGTGTTCGTCTCGTTTGATGACGGGGATCACTGGCAGTCGTTGCAGCAAAACCTGCCACCCTGCTCCATGCGCGATCTGGTGATCCATGGAAACGACTTGATTGTCGCAACCCACGGTCGAGGGTTCTGGGTGCTGGACGATATCACTCCGCTTCGTCAGGTGACCGACGAAATCGCGAAGAGCGCCGCCTATTTGTTCCAACCGGCGGATGCGATCAACATGGCGCCGGGCAGCGAATACGGCACGCCAAAGCCTCGCGACGAGCCGCTTGCGGAGAACCCGCCCTATGGAGCAATGATCGACTACTATCTGAAGTCGGCCGCTTCGGGTCCAGTCACGCTTGAGATCCTCGACGGAAGCGGCGAGACAATCCGCCGCTACTCAAGCGAGGATCGTCCTCCCGAAGTGAATCCGGATCTGCTAAACGTCCCGGCTTTTTGGAGGAGGCCGCCCGAGCAGTTGTCTACCGCGCGAGGAATGCATCGATGGGTGTGGGACCTTCGCCCGACGCCAACGGGCAGCGGCCGTCGTGGAGGAGGTGGAGGGGGATTCGGTCGAGGCGGCGACGTTCGAGTGCTTCCCGGCACGTACACCGCGAAGCTCACGGTGGACGGCAAGACCCATACTCAGACGTTTAAGGTCAAATTGGACCCGCGCGTAAAGTGACGCCGTTGAAGCACGCGCTTTACACAACGAGGTGATATGTCAGGTTGGCTGGGCCGCTTGAATCCGCGGCGGCCTCCGGAGAGTCAAGAATGCCACCACACATGCATCAGTTTCGTCCACACCGGCTCGCGATCCTATTAGCCGCGGGCCTCATCGCAGCCGTTCCGGCCCTTGCGCAACAGAACGCGCCGCGGGTGGTGACCGCTGCCGACTATGCGCGCGCCGAGAAGTTCATGTCCTACAACACCACGCCGCTGGTGTTCGGTTCGGGCGTCAGCCCACACTGGATGTCGGGAGAACGGTTTTGGTATCGCAAATCTACGGCGGAAGGGACCGAGTTTGTGATGGTTGATGCGGCGGGCGGCACTCGTGCGCCGGCCTTCGATCACACCAAAGTTGCCGCGGCGATCTCTGCCGCCGCGGGCGCGAGTTTCGACGGACGCCACCTGCCATTCACCGAGTTTGACTTCTCACCAGACGGCGACTCGATTTCCTTTGGCGCGAGCGGACGCCGTTGGAAGTGCGATCTACAAGCCAACAAGTGCAACGATGAGGGTCTGTTCGTGCGCCCCAACCGGGCAGTCGACCGCGGGCTTGGCCTTGACGTGGTGTCCCCCGACAAGAAGCGCGCGGCTTTCATCCGAAGCTTCAACCTGTGGGTTCGTGACGTCGCGACCGGCAAAGAGACGCAACTAACAACAGACGGTGTGAAAGATTTTGGCTACGCAACAGACAATGCAGGTTGGGTGCGGAGCGACCGGCCGGTCATCCTCTGGTCTCCGGATTCGAAAAAGATCGCTACCTTTCAACAGGACCAGCGCGGAGTCGGCGAGATGTACCTGGTTAACACCAAAGTGGGACATCCGGAGCTACAGGCGTGGAAGTACCCGCTACCGGGCGACGCGGTGGTCACGACCATCCAGCGGGTGATCGTTGATCTCGATACTCCGAGGATCGTACGCCTTGCGATACCACCCGATCAGCATCGAACGACGCTTTGCGACGATCTTATCTGTTCGGAAGGAGAGTGGGCAGACGTGGAGTGGAGCCCCGACTCCGCGCACCTGGCGTTCGTCTCGGTGTCGCGCGATCACAAGCGCGCGCAACTCCGTATCGCAGAAGCTGCGACGGGCTCAGTCCGTGACGTACTCGAAGAGACAGTGCCGACTCAATACGAATCCGGGAGCGGCGATCGAGTTAATTGGCGGTATCTGCCGGTCTCGAACGAAATCATATGGTTTTCGGAAAGAGACAATTGGGGGCATCTCTATCTATACGATCTCGCGACGGGCCGGCTTAAGAATCAGATCACGAGCGGCAAGTGGGTCGTGACCCAGTTGCTCACGGTGGATGAGAAGAATCGAGTGCTGTACTTTCTCGGTGCCGGCCGTGAAAAGGGGCAGGACCCTTATTTCATTCACCTCTACAGAGTCGGGTTCGACGGAAAGGATATTGCGCTGTTGACGCCGGAAGGTGGCAATCACGACGTGAGCATCTCGGCGTCAGGGCGCTTCTTCGTCGACAGTTACTCGAAGCCTGATGTCGCTCCGGTGGCAGTGCTGCGGGCTATGGATGGGAAGCTGCTGGCAACGATTGAGAAGGCCGACATAACCCGTCTTATCGCGGCCGGGTGGAAACCGCCGGTTCCGATCACCGTGAAGGCCCGTGACGGCGAAACCGATTTGTACGGGTTGATGTTCAAACCAACGAATCTCGATCCCCGCAAAAAGTATCCAATCATCAACCACATTTATCCCGGGCCTCAGGGCGGGAGCGTAGGGAGCCGAGCCTTCACGGCGGCCAGGGGCGACTCACAAGCGCTGGCCGAACTCGGTTTTGTCGTTGTCGAGATCGATGGGACGGGAAACCCGACACGCTCAAAGAAATTCCACGACGCATACTATGGCAATATGGGAGACAACACGCTGCCCGATCAGATAGCCGGGATGAAGCAGCTCGCCGCGCTGTATCCCTGGATCGACCTTGACCGCGCGGGCATCTGGGGCCATTCAGGCGGCGGATTTGCGGCGGCTGATGCGATGTTTCGCTATCCGAATTTCTTCAAGGTAGGTATTTCCGAAGCCGGTAATCACGACAACCGCGGTTACGAGGACGATTGGGGCGAACGCTATCAGGGGCTGCTCGAGCAAAAGGCGGACGGCTCGACCAACTACGACGATCAAGCCAATCAGAACATCGCAAAGAACCTCAAGGGGCACTTGTTGCTCGCACACGGCACCATGGACACCAACGTACCGCCGTACAACACGCTTCTTGTTGTAAACGAGTTGATTAAGGCGAACAAAGACTTCGACTTGATCCTGTTACCGAACCGCGCTCACGGGTTTGGCAGTGAACCTTACATGGTGCGGCGCCGTTGGGATTATTTCGTTCGATATCTGCTTGGCGCGGAACCGCCACACGAGTTTGAACTGCATCCTCGTGCGCCCACACCGCCGGGGTCGTAATTCTCGATCGAGCTATTTGCCGTTACCGGGAGGAGAGTCCAATGAAACGACTCGCCGGAATCCGCTCGCTGGGTCTGCTCGGAATCGTGCTTCTGAGCCTACCCAATGTCGTCGCCGTCGCCCGCTCAGTTGTTTGGGGCACCAGTCCACAGGACAACCGTGGCTTGGGTGTGCGCCCAACAAATACCGCGAACGAAGCCACCAACCAAGTCAAGTCCGCGGGAACCCGCCCGGAGATAGTGCTACAAGCCGGGATAACATCGCCGCAAACCCAGATTTGCTTTAACCGCGACGGCCGTTTGCTGGCGTCGATGGGAATCAACGGGACCGCGATAAAGCTGTGGGAGGTTTCTTCCGGGCACTTGTTGCGTCAATTGGACAGCTCGATTGCTTCGATGGGGGTCAGCTCCCTGACGCGGCCCTTCAAATTCAGCGCCGATGGCCAGACGTTGATTGCGTTGGCTGATGGAAGAATCCGACGTTGGGAAGTTGAAACCGGCCGCGAGCTGAGCCCCACGGCATTGACTACCTCCAACGATCTTATGACAGCGATTATGAGCGATGATGGACGCATCCTTGCGGGCTCGACCATTCAACACAACGGTCTGAAATTGTGGGACACCACAAACGGTCGGCAGCTGACAAGTCTTACGTTTGATGAGCACGAGGACGCCGTGGCACAGGATAGCTTTGCGCTTAGCCCCGATGGAAACCTCGTGGCGGCGCTGACCGAGACGACAAAAGCATTGCGAAACAAGAAGAGCTTCGACGTGTCAAACACACGGCAGATTACGGTATGGGAAGTCTCCAGCGGCAGAAAGACAAGGAGCATCAAGATTTCAACATCTCCGGTCCAGTTTGGCTTGCGGGAAGAACCCAAAGTCAGCCTTGCCTTCGGGATCGACGGAGCCTCGATTGCGCTGCGAGAAGAGTCATCTCTGGTTATCTGGGATATCGCAAGTGGCCGCGAACTAAAGACCATCAACACACCGAGGATTAGCGGCTCATCTTCCGACCCTACTTTCGCAATATTTGCAGGGAAGTTTCAATTCAGCCCAGACCGTCGATTGGTTTCGGCGGTGACCGAGAACAACAAGATTGTCGTTTTGGATCCTTCGTCCAATAACACTCTTTATACCTTGACTGGACACGCGGGTCCGATCCTCTCATCGGTTTTTAGCGCCGATGGAAAGATACTTGCGTCGTCAGGAGGCGACAACCGAATAATACTCTGGGACGTTGCGACCGGTCGGGAGACACAGACATTGAGCGGAGCGGCGATGCCGGTAAGTGATCTCGCTTTCACTGCCGACGGCAAATCGCTTTCGATTGGCGGTCACCAGGCGGTAAGTAAGTGGGAGTTGAATAGCGGCGGCGTCCAGCGGGAATTTGTCCTGCCGGACGAGTATGCACACCCTCGACAAAGCGGGATGGTCGAGCGTAGTGGTCTGCTTAGCTCGGACGGCAAGCTTGTGATTGCCGGGAGCGATACCCGGCCACTCGCAAAGATCTGGCAGACGGACACCGGCGGTGAAGTATCGAGCATCACCCTCGGCCCAGGAAAAGAACTCGGCAACGCCGCTTTTAATAGAGACGGCACCGCAGTCGCGTTGATCGAGAAGAACCGCCAGAAGAGCGATCCATCCGGCTTGCAGTCCGCTCAGCAACCCTCGCCACAAACCCCTGCGAACATGCCGGCAACAATAGCTATGCCCGATATGAGCAAGATAATGGAGCAAATGAAAAAAGATCCAAAGAAGATGGAGGAACAGATGAAGAAGGCTCAGGAGGCGATGAGCAAGGGCGACCTGAGCGCGGGCATGGCCGTTCTGGAATCGATTGGCATGACGCCTCCAACAGCAAAATCCGGTAAGAGCATCAACAACCTGCGGATCATCGATGTCGGAAACGGGCACCAGGTGCAAGAGATTCCAATAAGCGGTGGATTCATAAACGACATTACAGCAGACACGGCTGTCTCATTTTCAACGTTGTCCTTCAGCCCCGATGGGCGAACACTTGCTTCGGCCATCGGAGTCGCTGCGCCCATCGTGCTCCGTGATATTGGGACCGGTCAGGAGTTGAAATCTCTTAGAGCCGCTAACTCCGTTGGAGTTTCTGCAATGGCCTGGAGCGAAGACTCTCAAAAACTGGCGTCGGCGGACTGGGGGATGAAACGTGCGCTGACGGACCCAAATTTAGACTCCAATTTTTCGTTTGACGATTCGATCTTCACAATCAGGATATGGGATGCAAAAACGGGGAACGAGGTGAGGACACTTTCGGGGCACAACAACATTGTCAACCGCCTTGCGCTAAGCAGAGACGGTCGCTTCCTGGCATCAGGAGGTTCAGACAGCACGATTAAGCTTTGGGATCTGACGACCGGGCAAGAAATGCACACGTTGAAAGGGCATAGCGGTTCAATTACCGCTCTTACTTTTAGCCTCGATGGTCGTTTTCTGGTTTCCGGGAGTGACGATGGAAGCTCTCGATTGTGGAACCCGCAGACTGGTGTATTACTTGCAACCCTGGTGAGCCTGAACAAGGGTGATGACTGGCTTGTTGTTACGCCGGATGGTTTGTTCGATGGGTCACCGGGTGGATGGAGCCAGATATTGTGGCGGTTCTCGCGGGCCATCTACGATGTATCCCCGGTTGAGATCTTCTTTAACGAGTACTTTCGTCCCGGTCTGCTCCTGGATATCCTCGCGGGGAGGAAGGTCGCTGCAGCTGTTGATATCTCGCAGAAGGATCGGCGCCAGCCAAGACTCAAGATCGATAGCGCCGAAGGGCAGAATGGCGTTGTGGCAACCAGGATCGTGAAGGTAACAGTAACCGTGACCGAAGCACCCGCTGGTGCACAGGACGTGCGACTGTTCCGCAACGGATCGCTGGTCAAGGTTTGGCGAGGAGACGTCTTGAAGGGCATGACCAACGCCACGCTGGAGACGACGATCAGCGTCGTAGCCGGTCAAAACAAACTTACGGCGTATGCCTTTAATCGGGACAATGTTAAGAGCGTTGATGCTGCTCTGGCCATCAACGGGGCAGATTCTCTAAAGCGGGCCGCGACCCTTCACGTTTTGGCCATCGGTGTCAATCAATACGCGAACTCCGGCTACAACCTCAAGTATGCAGGCGCCGATGCGCAAGCGTTTGCTCAGGAGGTCGAGGCCCAGCAAAAGAAACTGGGGAGTTTCGCGCAGATTGAACTAACCACGTTGCTGGACGGCGATGCAACCAAGGCGAACATTCTATATGCGTTTCGTCGTTTGGCTGGATCGGCTGACGCAAAATCACCGTCGGGTGCGCCTGCGGCGCTCGAGCGAATAAGGGCCGCCGAACCAGAAGATGCTGTGGTTGTCTTCTATGCGGGTCACGGCACCGCCCAGGATCAGCGGTTCTATCTCATTCCTCACGATCTCGGTTACGCGGGAGCTCGGACCGAACTCGACGAAACAGGTTTGAAAACGATTCTCTCACACAGCGTCTCCGATCTGGACCTTGAGCAGGCTTGCGAAGGCATTGACGCCGGACACTTGCTGATGGTGATCGACGCTTGCAACAGTGGCCAGGCGCTCGAAGCCGAGGAAAAACGTCGCGGACCGATGAACTCCAAAGGGCTGGCGCAGCTCGCATACGAAAAAGGCATGTACATTCTGACCGCCGCGCAGAGCTATCAGGCAGCGATGGAAGCCGAGCAACTCGGGCACGGGTATTTGACCTACGCTCTGATTGAAGAGGGTTTGAAGTCCGCTGCCGCCGATGACGAACCCAAGGACGGGAAGTAGTGTTGCGCGAATGGCTGGACTACGCGACCGAGCGCGTTCCCCGGATGCAGGAAGAAAAAATGAAGGAGGGGCGTGGGCTCAAGCACGAGGTCGCGTTCGTAGAAGGAGAGGAAAAGATCAAAGACATAGACAAGAGAAACGTGCAACGTCCGCGCGTCTTCTATCGCCGCGAAGCCGAGTCACAACCAATGATTGTCGCAAAGCCCTAGAAAGCTGCCGAAAAGGTTTCGTAGTCCCGCCTATAAGGCGGAATCCTGACGCGAATCGTCTTTGAGACCATCAGTAACGGAGCATTTATTGTCGTGGCTTTTCGAGATTCCGCCTAAAGGCGGGACTACGAAACCTTTTTTCACCAGTCTGCTGGAAGGAACAACTTCGCTGAAGCGCCGCGAGAGAAACAACGAATTGATATGAGCGAATGCATGGGTAGCCTCAAGCTTATGACAATCGTCTTCGCTGCGTGTGCGGTTTCGGGCAGCTCCCTTGTCCAGCAGCAAGACCAAACACGCGGGCTGCACGTCAAGAAAATCGAAGAGAGCCGGCCTGCATCCACAACACCGGCCGATCCTAAACAACCGCGCACCTATCGGTCGACGACCTCCACAGCATCATCTTCAGAGATTCGCAGAGCCGCTTCAGCGTCAGAATCGGTTATCGGGGTAACGCTGTGGCGCTTGCGGTCTGCGCAGTCTTCCGACAGTCAAGGCGCCAGGATTCTCGAGCACCAGGGAGCAAAGAGCGCCGAATGGACAGCCGAGCGAATCGAAGCCGATACCCGTATCAAGGAAGGCGAGCGCGTGCGTGTCAGTATCGAATCTCCGAGCACCGGATACCTCTACGTCATTGATCGTGAGCAATACTCCGACGGCACTCTTGGTGATGCGTACTTGATTTTCCCCACAACACGCACTCGCGGCGGAAACAACGCTGTGGTCGCCGGGCGAGTCATCGAGTTTCCCGCACAGGAAGACAACCCGCCTTACTTTACTCTGACCCGCAGCCGCCCGGAGCACGTCGGTGAAATACTGATTCTGGTTGTCTCGCCTCAGCAGTTGGCCGATCTGCCCGCGAGTCCGGAACCGGTCAAAGTGGCATCTGACAAGCTTGCCCAATGGGAAAAGGACTGGGGTGGCCGGGTCGAGCAATTTGAACTTGAAGGTGGGTCAGGCCTTCCCTACACGAAAGCGGAAAAGTCAGCAGGCAGCGACGGCTCGAGGATGCTGACCCAGGGCGATCCGCTTCCTCAAACGATCTTGCGGTTGAATGCAATGCCTGGCGCCCCCGTGCTCGTGAAAGTAGTCCTTCGATTGTCACAATGAGTGATCGTGATCGAATCTACAGACTGTACAGACCGATGAACGAGTGGAAGAACACCTGATAGTTTACGGGTGGGTTTCTCTACTTGCATACGTCGGTCAAGAAAGGAGCTTCCTGATGCATCTATCGCAACCTCGTGTTACACCGATTACGCAGTCCGAGGTGGATGATGAAACCAAAGAGCTTTTGGAGAGCCTAAAGCGTGATGGGCACCTCTATAACATCTTCGCCACACTCGCTCGGCATCCGCAACTTCTAAAACGATGGCTGGTGTTTGGCGGCCACGTGCTGGGCAAGTCCACGCTTCCACCCCGCGAGCGCGAAATCGCCATCCTTCGTATGGGCTGGCTCTGCCGAGCGGAATACGAGTGGGGACATCACGTTGCCATCGGCAAACAGACCGGTCTCAGCGATGATGACATCAGGCGAATTGCGGAGGGTCCCGACGCGGTGGGGCTCGACCCTTTTGAGGCTACGCTGCTCCGAGCAGTTGACGAGTTGCACGCCGATACATTTATCAGCGATGCCGCCTGGAAGGCGCTCACCGAACGATACAATACCCAGCAGGTTTTGGACTTTCTGTTCACCGCCGGCCAGTACAAGCTCGTATCGATGGTCCTCAACTCGGTGGGTGTTCAGTTGGAAGAAGGCTTTACGGGGTTTTCAAATGAGACTCAAGGATAAGGTAGCCATTGTCGTTGGCGCGGGCCAAACGCCCGGCGACACAATGGGCAATGGCCGCGCAACGGCTATTCTCTTCGCGCGAGAGGGCGCTCGCGTGGTGCTTGTTGATTCCAACTACGAATCAGCGCTGGAAACTCAGACGTTGATTGCGGCGGAGAGCGGGACCTGTTTGCCCGTCAAGGCGGACGTCACTTGCGAAGATGATTGCGCCGCATTTGTTCGAGCCGCCGTTGAGGCCTACGGCCGCGTAGATGTCTTGCACAACAACGTTGGTATAGGTGGAGGGGACGACGAGATTCTGAGCCTTAAGGAAGAGTCCTGGGACAGAATCATGAGCGTTAACCTCAAAGGGCATGTTCTTGTCTTCGAGAAGCGTCCTGCCGATGATGAGGGAACAGCGAAGTGGGTCGATCATCAACATTTCTTCGATTGCGGCAATCTGCTCGACAGGAATAGTTGCGTACAAGACATCGAAGGCGGGCGTGAATGCCCTCACTCATCAGATTGCGCTTGAGAACGCGAAGTACAACATCCGCGCGAATGTGATAATGCCGGGGTTGATGAACACGCCGATGGCTATTGAGGGGATCTCGAAATCGCGAGGGATTCCAAAAGAGGACTTGATTCGTCAGCGCGACGCAAGTGTTCCGCTTGGCGGGAGGATGGGAACAGCGTGGGACGTCGCCTACGCCGCATTGTTCCTCGCTTCGGACGAAGCCAGGTTTATCACTGGAGTGATGCTGCCGGTCGACGGCGGCCAAAGCGCGCGCATCGGATGACGGCTCGTCGGACTTAGGTTTGTCGGACTTGACTAAGCTGCTCCAAACGGTGCAGGATCGCTTGATTTGAAAACGCCATCCTCCACCAACGCGTCGATTCGAAGAGTCGCATTCGCCAGCTTCATCGGGACTACCATCGAGTGGTATGACTTTTTCCTGTACGGCACCGCCAGCGCGCTCATCTTCAATAAGCTCTTCTTTCCAAACTACGATCCGCTGACGGGAACGCTGGCTTCCTTTGGCACCTATGCCGTAGGTTTTGCTGCCCGGCCCGTTGGTGGCATAGTCTGCGGTCACTTCGGCGACAAGATCGGCCGCAAGTCCATGCTGATTCTGACACTGTCGATCATGGGGGTTGCGACCTTCTTGATCGGCTGTCTCCCCACTTACAACCAGATCGGGATCTGGGCGCCTATACTGCTCGTCTTGCTTCGGGTCGCCCAGGGGTTTGGCGTCGGCGGGGAGTGGGGAGGCGCAGTGCTGATGGCCGTCGAGCATGCTCCGTCTGGCAGGCGAGGCTTCTACGGGAGTTGGCCTCAGATCGGAGTCCCGGCAGGACTGTTATTGTCGACTCTGATGTTCAGACAGATTTCCAAGCTCCCGGAGCAAGCGCTCCTATCGTGGGGTTGGCGCCTCGCCTTCCTCGTGAGCATCGCCCTGGTGGCTGTGGGATTGTTCATCAGACTCGCGGTGGTCGAACCGCCGGTTTTCGCCAAGCTCAAGGAGTCGGGCGCCGGCGCGCGCCTTCCCATCCTGGATGCGGTGCGCAATCACCCAAAGAACGTTGTGCAGGCGATGGGGGCGCGGCTCGCGGAAAACGGCGCGTTTTACCTCTACACCGTGTTCGTGCTGACCTATGCGACGCAGCCCAGGATCGGGTTCAGCAGCTCTCTGGTTCTTACGGCGATCTCGATCGCGGCGATCGTCGAGTTGTTCGCGATCCCAACTTTTGGTGCGCTGTCCGACAGCGTGGGACGCAGGCCGGTCTACCTGTTCGGAGCGATCTTCACCGGGCTGTTCGCCTTTCCATTCTTTTGGCTGATTGAATCATCAAGCGCGGGCTTGATGGTGCTTGCGATCGTGGTTGCGTTGGCTGTGGGGCACGCCGCCATGTACGGCCCACAGGCGAGTTTCTTTTCGGAGCTGTTCGGCACACGTGTCAGGTATAGCGGTGCGTCATTGGGCTATCAGCTATCGTCGGTAATTGCCGGGGGACTGTCGCCGCTGATAGCTACGGGATTGCTTAGACGCTACGGCGTATCGTGGCCGATCGCCCTGTTCATTATCGGTATGGCGGCTGTGACTACTGTATCGGTTTATTGGGCGGCTGAAACGGCTCACTCAAACATCGGCGAAGAGCGAGATATCTCGAACCCAAGTCCCACGGTCCGAAGCGCCAAGCGATCCTCTCCCTGAAATTTCATCAGAGGCTCGCGGGTATCCCCTTCCGACATGGTCGCGGCTACCCGCCCCGGGCTTACCGCCGCCCGCGGAAGCGAGCGAGCTTTGATCTCAGCTTGATGTTGATTCGATTCAATACCGAGCCTATTCCTATGAGGGAGAGATCCAGCCGGAGAGTCCTCTTGATCTCCTCCAGTGTCAATCCGTCGAAATAGCGAAGCTTGAAAATCAACGCATCGCGATCACCTTGTCTCCGGCTGACCGATCGTTTCAGCGCGGCCTCAAGATCGTCCATGGTGAGATTTGATGCAGTTCCAGTCGACTCGCCGTCAATGCTGGTGAGCACCTCTTTCAAGATCCCCCCTTCGCCTGCATTCTCGAGCAACTCGTCCAGGGAAAAACTTATCTTCGGTCTCTTCTGAGCCTTTGCTTCTCTAAAATGATCCCGCACGACGTTCATCGATATGATCCCGAGATATTGGAAAATCGAATTATCGTGCTGACCCTCAAATCGCTGGAGGGCGCGGGTGCCCTCCTCTACCAGCCGAACGTATACGCCCTGCACGAGGTCTTCGATAGAATCTTCCGGAAACTGGGCCCGGCGGTCAGTCTCTTGACTCGCTCTTGCGCGAAAGGTCTTTGCGACGCTGGCTCTTATGGTCCCGTGGTATCGTTGAACGAACTCCCGCCATGCGTCCTCATCCGGGGGACGCTGCAGACACCGCCTTAGTAACTCGTGAACCGTCAGTTGAACAGCCACCGAGCGCGCATTACACATCCATTCCCTGCCATGAAAAGGAAATTGCCCGCTCCGATTTCTCACTCAGGCAACGTATCCTGCCACGAGATGCCTGTTGCGGATTCGATTTCTGAGGAACCACCGCCTGGTGTGGCGACGAGTATAGCAAATTACCATTGAGGCTCATAGCATATTCCAGGCCGGTGACGACTCTTCCACATTCCCCCGGTAGGTTTCAAGACTCAACCGTGAACGTCGGCGGAAAGTGGTTGAGCGGGCCGTTGCCGCCCCCGATGTCCGGCGCATCCAGTATTGCCTGAGCGACATATCGTTTGGCGATTGGAATCGATTGTCTTAGTGAGCACCCTCGCGCCAGCAGACACGCGAGCGCGGACGCCAGGGTGCACCCAGTGCCATGCGTCTGTTTTGACTTGATTAGCTCGGAGCTGAAGGCCGTGGTTCCCTGTCCATCAACCAGCACGTCGGTCGCCAGCCCCGAGCTTCCGTCTCCGCCAGTAATCAGCACAGCGCGAGCGCCCATCTTCATCATGGCCTCCGCGCCCCGTTCCAATTCCGGCCGGTTCGTGATATCGACCCCACTCAACCGCTGCGCTTCGGCGATGTTTGGAGTGATCAGAGAGGCTAGAGGGAACATTTCGATGATAAGGGCTTCGACAGCCAGGTCATCGACCATCTCAAACCCGCTCGTGCTCCTCAAAACTGGATCGACTACGACGACAGGAACATGATTGGCCCTAATCATTCCCGCTACCTCACGGATGATTTCGGCAGTTGGCAACATCCCGGTTTTGATCGCCGAGATCTCAAAGTCATCGAACAGCGGAAGGATTTGTCTCCGAACGGCTTCTGCGTCCTGGTTTTGTGTGCCAAGGACTTGCCGCGTATTTTGGAATGTCAAGCTCGTAACCGCGGCCAGGCCGTAGCATCCAAACGCCGAAAACGTCTTGATGTCAGCAAGGACGCCCGCTCCGCCCGAAGGGTCAAACCCGGCTATGGTCAAAACAACGGGCTGCGTGATGGTTTTGTCCATGATTTGAAGCCGATTCATACGGATGGAATATGTTCGGCGATTGGTTGCGGCCTGGCATACGCTAGAGTCTATGCTACCGGCTCCCCTTGATCGCAGCCACCAGGGCTCTGAGATCGTGCGTCTCAGTGAACATCGAAATCCCGGCCACTCCCGCGGCGCCGGCATGCAGCACTTCGCGGAAGTTGGAGAGGTTGACTCCTCCGAGAGCCACGACCGGAATCGTCAAACGGCTCGCGACCTCGTGTAGCGCTTCGAGTCCAACCGGATCACCATATTCTTTCTTGGATCCGGTCTCGAAGACGGGTCCGTACACCACGAAATCGGCGCCTCCCTGTTGAGCCGTTTCCGCTTCCTCGAATGTGTGAGTTGACGCCCCCACCAGCATGTCGGGTGCAAATGCCGTTCGTATCGTTCCGACCGCCAGCGATCGCGTTGCAAGATGGACACCGCATCCGGCGGACGCCGCTATGTCGGCGCGGTCATTGACCAGGAGTCGAGCACCAGTTCTTCGAGCTGATTCTGCGATGGCCGCAGTAGCGACAAAAACATCGCGAGCGGACAGATCCCGCTCGCGTATCTGCACCATATCAACACCCGCCGAAAGTGCGCGGCTGGCGAACTCAATCAGAACGTCCAGGTCCCTGGTGTTCGCCCGGCGTGGCAGCAACCTGCGGTCGGTTATCAAGTATACCAACGGCGTCGAGAGATTTTGAATGAGTCTCCTCATTTTGCCACTCACTCTGAACGGTGCGAGCGGTTTTCCTGAAGTTGATAATCTCCCACACCCCCAGCAGTATGTTCAACACGCCAAGCCCGGTGACCGCGCCGCGCGTGTAGCCGCTCTTCATCGCAATCGCCAGCCATGACCAGTGAACCTTGTCGGCGGCAAGAACGAGGAGATAGTTCTCGCTCCAGGAGGGACTCGGGACCCACGGCAGGATAACCAGCAGAATACCTATCTCGAAACAGATCAATATGAAGAAGACGAGTGTGAGCTTTACCGACATATGGGCCGCACGGACCTTATCAGTCCTGTGTCTTGTAATCGCTCTTCCAGCGATTTGGAGAACACAGACTAGAGTCTATGCTACGCCCTGGCGGCCTGCAACCCCTTTATCTTTTCCGCCACCTTGCGATAATTCACGTCGATTCCGTAGACCTGCATGAACACCTCAAGGGCCTTCTCGAACTCGCCCATCTCCTCGTAGCAGACTCCGATTTCAAACCGTAATGCTTGATACTCCTCCTCGACTCTATTGGGTATGTTTAGGCCGCGTTCGAACCACATTACCGCTACGGAGGGTATCTCCTTTCGCTTGAAGCACACACCCAGCATGTTGCAGCAATGAATGCAGTCGCCCTCCAGATCTTCGGGGTCCGCTGCCCTAAACGCCATCTGAAACTCCGAAATTGCTTCGTCCAGCAGGTCCATGTCTTTGTAAGCCAACCCGAGGCTGTAGTGCGTCTCAAAATCGATCAACGGCTTTAACTCACCGGTCTGTTCCCTGAGTTCTTCGAATATCTCTCGCAGTTCATCCCGCGCGGTTCTGACTAT
The DNA here is from genome assembly GCA_963737945.1 of Blastocatellia bacterium. GTDB lineage: Bacteria > Acidobacteriota > Blastocatellia > UBA7656 > UBA7656 > Onstottus_A. The sequence continues at coordinate 500,547 of CAVTUR010000008.1, forward strand.
GGGTGACGGTACGTCCGTCTCAACACTTGCAGCGTCGGGCGGCGCCGACTCGCGTTCCATCTCCTCAGGTGCGGTCGAGACGTGCTCCGGCAGCTCACCAACAATCGACTCCTCAACGTGTGCGACCACGGTTTCCTCGGTTGCCGGACGTAGGTAGTCAAAGGAAGAATCTATATTTGATACGAGTGACTCGATCAGATCGGCGGTCCCCACCCGCGCGTGCGTGACCGGCCACGCACCCGGAGTGCGCGGCGCCTCTGCTTCCATCACCGGCGGAGTCTCCTTGACGCCGGATGACTCCACCACGCTTACGGTCTCCTCAGCGTTCGGCGCGTTCGCCGTTTGCGGGTGTTCAAAAGCTCGCATGGCATCGAGCATTGCCTGGCTGTTCAACTCGCTGGTGTTCAACTGGACAAGCAGGTCCGGATACAAAGGGCCGGACTCTTTCTGAATCAGGAAGGGCGTGCCCTCGCTCTCGACCTCGTCCGCCTTCGAAAACACTGGTTCGATTTGCTCGTAGTTTGGCGAGACAGTCTGGCCCTCGACAATGCTTACTTCTAACTGAGCAATGGGCGTTTGCTCCTGCGCCTCATCGCCTCTTGAACTCGCCGGACCCGGCATTGAACTCACCACCGATACCGGTTCGTGCGGATCCTGAGTATGCCGCTCGCTCGATCCCCTCACCGCCGGATTTTCCGCGGGTGATTCCGGGCCTCCGTCCAGCCGAATGTACCGCGCCAGTATCTCCGGATGATCCCCGTTCTCTCCGCGCAATCTGTCCAGCGTGTCGCGAGCGATCTCCACATAACCCTGGGCAATGTAGAAGTCGATTCCTTCAAGCTCGTCGCGAAGGACGCGGGGCATGGTATCGGACGGTAACAGGCTGGCGGAATTGAAGGCCTTGTCTGCCGCCGGTGCTTCATCGCGCCCGGCCTGGACGCTGACAAGCATATCGCTGTAGCGGAAGCCGTCCGATTCCTGTGCCTTATGTGGAAGGCCTGCTCCCTCGTCACCAACCGAGCCGTTGCCCGAGACTCCGCTCCCCTCAGGCACGGTCACAAAACCGCTGTCGGACAAGGCACCGGTCTGATACCGGCTCCAGTCGACGCCGGACGAATCCCGAATCTCGAAGCCCGGAGTATCGCCATTCGTTGGCATCTGACCGATCGCTTCTTGGGCGGCGTGGCCGAAGTCGGGCGACGATTCGCTTGGCCATTCACCCGGTTCAGGGGAATCGGAGTTCTCCGCGGAATCGATCAACGGATTGAGCTGATGTGCCTCTGCCAGGTAGTCGCTTGATCGAGCTGTTTCACCGCGGCTCTGGTGTATGCGCGCGAGGTGAATGCATTCTTGAGACGCCTTGTCCATGATCCCCGCGCGTAGATAGACGTCTTTGAGTTTCATGTGGACCTGGACGTTTTCGGGCGCGTAAACAAGGATCGCGGTGAGTATTTCGATTGCGTGGGACACCTGTCCGTGGCCAGCGAGTATCTCGGCTTCTGAGATCTGCCTGATTATGAACGTATCGTCGAAGGCTGCTGACTGGAAATCAAGAGGACCGGTTGCGCGCACTACATCCGGCGAGTCGGCCTCGACGATATCCTGTACGCCGAGATTGTAGAGTCGCTGGAGGTGAAGTGGTTCGTCAGGCTCGAGCCGAGCGAGTTCTTTGAGAGCGGCGATTGCTTCTGGATCATTCCCTTTGCGCATCGCAGCCTCGACCAGAGAGTTCAGGGTCGCGATGAGGTTGTGATCCTCACGAATGCGGAGGAATATCTGCGCCAATCGCTTTAGCGCTCCTATGTGATTCATTTCCTTGTCGAGAACGCGTCGTAGAAAATCAATCGCCTTGTCCTCTTCACGCTTGGCGATCAACACCTCCAGGCAGCCGTCGATCTGCTCGGCTGCTCGATCCAGATCCCCGATCTGCAGGAATCGCCGTCCAACTTCAAGCAGGTAGTGATATCGGTTCTTGTCCAGCTCGACGAGGCTGAGGAAGGTTTGTTCAGCGTCATCCATCATTCCTGCCGACAGGTATGTACGGCCCAGTATGGTAAGCAGTTCGACGTCGCCCGGATTCCTCTCGAACGCTTCGCAGAGGAGATTGATTGCGCGATCGGTTTGACCCTGCTGTGTATAGATTGTGGCAATCGCGGTCAGCGCCTGGCGGCTGTCGGGATTGATGACGATGGCTTTCAGGTTGGCGTTTAGAGCCTGCTCGCCGTCGCCTTTGCGAAGGAACTCCGCCCCGGCGATTATGAACGCTTCGTGCGCTTGCTCGGTCATGGATTCGCGGGAGTAGATCTCCCCGAGCTTCATACGCACCGATGTGTTGGAAGGGTCGAGATCGGCGATCTTTTGATAGGCTTCCAACGCCTTGCGTGTTTGACCCGCGCGGGCGTAGGCATCCGCGACCTGGAGGTACTGCTGTCGGGCTTCAACCAGCAGGCCTTGTTGCGAATAGAGATTCGCAAGCTTCATCGCGGTTTCGGCGTTCGTCGGATCGAGCTTGGATATCTTCTTTAGCATCGCGATGGCCTTAAGAGTAAAGCCGCCCTCGCGATAGCTATCGGCAATTCGAGAAAAGTTCGAGATGGCGTCCTGAATCCGGCCCGCGCGAACATAGAGGTCACCGAGCGTGTTGACAGTAGTCAGGTCACCGGGGTCCGCGCTCACTACCTTGCGGTATTCATCAATCGCCGCTGGGATCTTTCCCTGCAGTACGTATTTCTCAGCGGTGCGCAAAGCCTTTGACTTGTTTAGTGACATATCCCCTCCCGAGGCGAACGCCTCCGTACTCTTTTCTCCGGTCAATCAAGGGGCGGGGTGCCTTAGTCTGAGGTTGGAAGCAACGACAGGGGCGATTCTTGTTCCGGGCCGCCAAAGTCAAAGGCCGCCTGCGAAAAGAGGACGCCGCGAAAGGTCAAACGGTGAATAGCCGACGGGCCGAGCCGTGCAATGGCTTCCTGATGAATCCGAGTGTTGTATCCCGCGTGCGATGCGAATCCATAACCGGGATACTGCTCGTCATACTCTCTCATCCATTGATCGCGGCTTACTTTTGCTACAATCGACGCCGCCGCAACCGAGACGGAAAGACTATCACCTTTGATTATTGTCGACTGGGGGCAGTCAAGGTTGGGGACCCTTTGATTCCCGTCTATTAAAGCATAGTCGGGTATTGGTCGCAATGCTTTTATTGCCAACTCCATGGCGCGCAATGATGCCTTTAGAATGTTGATTTGGTCGATCTCATCGTGCTCGATGCGGAAGATCGAAAAGGCAATTGCGCGCTGCCGGATTTCCTCTGCGAGCCTCTCCCGTTGGCGCCTCGTCAGCTGTTTGGAATCGTTAATACCATCGGGCAGATCCTCTAGGTTCAGAATGCAGGCGGCGGCGACTACCGGCCCAGCCAACGCTCCGCGGCCAACTTCATCCGCACCGGCGATCAACTTCGCGCCGGAAGCCACACACTGGTCCTCAAAGGATGTATCGCAGGGCATGTGGGAAAAGACTGCCTGTCACTTGAAGGTCGGATTTGAACGCCTATTTCGTAGCTCTCAATACTCAAATATCACTCGATGGCCCCGGTCAACGGACTCGACGCTGAAGCGTAGAGCTTTCTCGGGATGCGCCCCGCCAGATGCGCCAGCCTGCCGGCGCGCACTCCGAGGTTCATCGCTTCGGCCATCGCTATCGGATCATTGGCGCCCGCTATCCCGGTGTTCATCAGTACGCCATCGACCCCAAGCTCCATCGCCAGCGCCGCGTCAGAAGCAGTCCCAACTCCGGCGTCGACGATCAGCGGAACATCGTTTATCTGTTCGCGCAGGATCCGCAGGTTCGTTAGATTCTGGATCCCAAGCCCCGAACCGATAGGCGCCGCAAGCGGCATTACAGCCGCCGCACCCGCCTCGATCAGCCTCCGAGCTACGATCAAATCGTCATTGAAGTATGGCAATACAACAAAACCCTCTTTTACAAGCTCGCGAGTTGCCTCCAGAAGACCCTGGTTGTCCGGGAACAACGTCCTTTCGTCGCCGATAACCTCCAGCTTGACCCAGTTATTGTCGAGTGCCTCGCGAGCCAGCATCGCAGTGCGTATCGCCTCTTCCGCCGAATAACACCCGGCGGTGTTTGGCAGAATGTGATACTTCTTCGGGTCGATGTGATCTAGAAATGACTCCTTTGTCCGATCAGCCAGGTTCACTCGCCTCACCGCGACGGTCACCATATCAGTGCCCGAGGCTTCCAGAGCCTTCACCATCAACTCGAAGCTCGCATATTTCCCTGAGCCAAGGATCAAGCGTGATCTTAACTCCCGTCCTGCAATTGTCAGCGAATCTGCCATGTTTAGTCCGATCTTCAAGAAGATACCCGATGAGTCATTGGTGAAGCGTGATCAAACAAGAGCGCTCGACACGTCAAGCTTCACTCTTCCCTTCTCCTCCTCCGACGAAATGCACGATTTCTACTTTGTCACCTTCTGAAATTGTTGTCGAGCCCCACTCGGCACGCCTGACTATCCTCTTGTTCAACTCGACGGCAACTCGCTCGGTGTGCAGTCCAAGCGACTTGATCAGATCGTCGATACCGAAGCCTTCATTTACCTCGGTTTGATTTCCGTTTAAGAGGATGGTCAACTGAGTCCCTAGTCGAGCGGCATTACGCTCGCCGAATCAGCTTCTTGAGTTCGCCGCGGCCGGAGCCGGACTGCGCCTCGATCACGATGGCCGCGGTTCCCGTGCTGAACGACGGCAGAGTCAGGCTAAAACTCGCAACGCCGTCCCTGCCGACGCGCCCGATGAAGACCTGTGGCTTGAACGCCGTACCGATGACCTTCACGGTAACGGTTGCATCAAAGTCAGGTTGGGCTTCGTGTGTTACCTGAATCTTCAGCCCAATAGCTCGGCCGGCGGTGAATACTTCGGGTGTAAGCACTCTTACCTCCAGCTTCGCCTGACCCGCACCTCGCTTTACATAATCTTCGAGAACCTGATCGAGGTTGAGTCCCGCGGTTTCGCCGCGCGAAAACCCCGGCGGAGAGGGGATCCTGGGACTGCTCGGCGCGCGGACCTCCGCTCGAACCGGATTCGATGACGTATTCGCGTCCGTCGCGCTGAATACGACTTCGTCGCTCAAGCCCTGTTGTTTCTGGGGCGCCTCGTGCAGCGCGTACACACTCTCCGGCTGTCCGTTCTGAACGCCATTGCCTTGTGGTTCCTGAGGATCGAGAGGCGGCGTCACATTACCGCTCTGTTCGGTTTCCTGGGCATCGCTCTCGGCTTGTTGCTTCACCGAGTGGCGAATGAGCTCCTCTATCCTGCCCGCTTTTATCGCGGCGATGATGACTTGATGCTGACGCTTGAGCAACGACGTAAGGGTCTCATGGCTGGGGTCCTCGTTCAGTGGCTCGGGGTAAGGAGTGAGTTTTTTTGCGACTATGGTGCCGCCGATATAGACCAGCGACTCGAGAATAGGATTCCCCGCCCCGCCATCCTCGGTCTGTACATGATAGACGTGCCCTTCATGCGGAACATCCGTGTTAAAGCCCGTTATCATCTTGCTGGAAAATAACATAGCGCATTTTCACAGTCAATAATTCGCTACTTCGCTCGTAACCTATTTTCTTTCAATTCAGAGGACCCTGTAGTGAAATACGGCTTCTGTCGCGCATCAAGGTTTGTCGCAGCATCATCGTCAATTCGCCCACTGACTAATCCTCATCAAAAGTCCCCTTCGATCGGAACTCTATTTCCAAAATTGTCCTATATTGAACGGTGATGGATTCGAGATAGGTGTATTGTAACTGCTGAAAACACAAGCGGAGTGTGGAAAAATGGTGGATAGAATCATAGAAGTTCATTCGGATGGTGGAGGCGCCAGCGGTGCGTTGATCGTTTTGGCCGTTGTATTGGTTTTGATCGCGGGGGCGGCCGTCCTTTATTTCGCCGGCGTCTTCAGGCCCGGACCTGCAAAGCATGAAATAGATGTCAACATCAATAAGCCAGGCGTAGTGCTTCAACTGCGCTAGCTTATTCGTAGTTAGATTAAGTCGGGTGGTGTGGCGCCCAGGCTGAAAGGAGTGCGTGACATGACAACACTGATTATTATCGTAGTGCTGATCCTGCTCTTTGGTGGCGGCGGTTACGGCTACAGTCGTTGGAGGGCCTGAACAGTCCACTTCAAAGGAGCTTGCTAGAGGCCGGTGCGGAAACGAGCGACGGGATAAGTCCGTGCGCGCAAAACAGGGCCGTCAGCTGGCATCTAATCAGATCGACGGCAAGTCGGGTCAGACCGGCATATAATGACGGAAAAGGAGCGCTTAACCATGGGACTGCCAAACAAAGCTGAGATTAGCGGCAAGATCAATAAGGTAAAAGGCACAGCAGAAGAGAATATTGGGCACGCGGTGGGTAATCGAAGGATGGAAAACGACGGCGTCGCCGACCGCAGCAAAGGGGGTGTCCAAGAGACAGTAGGCAAGGCGAGACGCAAAGTTGGCGATGCCGTGAAGGACCTCGGTAACACCCTGCGCAAATGACGGGCAGCCGCCATTTCCGCTCCGATTGACCACCTTGACGAAGGGGTAAGGAGCGTAGAACTGCCCTGACGGACGCCGGTAAGGCGAGAATGGAGAGCAAGTCGCAGGCGAAAGAATCTGAAAAGGCGTGCATCGCAAGAGCGCCGAAGTGCTCTTGTTCGCCGCGCGAAGTTGCACCTACGTCGCCTCGCCTCGTCCCCCCAGGCACCATTGAACGACGAAGACCTCGGATTCTTCTTGAACGAAGGACTTCTCCCTCATGAGGACACCGAGCGTTACTCCCACTCCGGTCATCAATTAGCCCCAGCCGTGGACAAACCAGCAGGCACAGGCAAGCCGAGCCATACGAGGTGCGCCTGGTCACTCACAATCACGCGTCGGGCTAAAGAGGCGTGTTGCTTCCAGTCTTGAAGACTCTTACGGGCGATTGTATACTTTGTTGGCCCGAGAGTAATTAACAGTCACTACCTCCTAAGACCTCAGAACGGAGGCAAAGCACGATTCCAGATTATCCAGATATCGATCTCTTCAAAAATCAGATGCGCGAGTCGTTGCGACGCGAGGTCAGGAACTCGCGCGCCATTAAGATCGCTAAACACGAAAACGTCTACGCATTTGGAGAGCAAGATGAGATGGTCTACTTCATTAGGAGCGGGGAGGTAAAGCTGCTTATGCTCTCTTCTGAAGGCAAAGAATGTTTGCTTGCTATCCACGCTGCAGGAGATGTCTTTGGCGAGCTTTGCCTGTCGGGGATAGGGGGCCGGCTGGAAACTGCGATCGCAATGGAAGAGACGCGATTGAAGAAGGTTCCGTGTGCAAAGTTCCTTAAACGTTTGGCCTCTGACTCGCTGCTTGAAGGTTTCGTCAAGTATCTGGCCGTGCGCATAGCAGACCAACAGGAAGTCATCGCTAATCTGGTGACGGTTGATAGCGAACAACGCTTAGGGAAGACCTTGTTGCACCTGGCCCGACAATTGGGCAAGAAAGGCCCTCGCAGTACGCAGATCGAGCTGAGGATTTCACACGAAGAACTGTCGAACATGATCGGAACAACGCGGCCACGTATCAGCGTATTCATGCAGCGATTCCGGAACCTCGACCTCATTGAATACAACACAGAGCACCATCTGATTATTAAGGAAGACAAGCTCACCGCTTACCTGGCATCGATTGCCTAGCCTGGCGGCGCACCCCCTGCCCCTAAAAACAATATTTTTACACTTGTCTAGTATTGAACAGTATTGAATCCCCGATTCGAGTATCGTGGCCGCAGTCTACCAATGGGTCTACCCATCGGCAACGATGACATCATTCGCAGCGATCCCGTAGACCGATTGGTATTGTGTTCAGGGCCTAACTGCTTCGGCAGGTACAAAGAAAGCTTAAACGTTCGATTAGAAGCGGCCTGTATAAAGTCATAGGCTCGAAATTGCGAGGTCGAAATGACAGCAATGGCAACCACATCAGAAGCAAGAAAACGGATTCTCTTCGTCGATGACCATGAGGATACCAGGGTTATGATGAGTGTCCTGCTTGACCAGTACGGCTACGACGCGGTAATCGCCGCTTCGCTGTCCGATGCGTTGGAAAGTGCCAGGTCCGGTGGGCTCGCCTTGTGCATACTCGATCATTGGATAACCGAGGGCAGCAACGGAATTGAGCTATGTCAGCAAATTCGAGCCTTTGACTCAGACACGCCGATAATGTTCTATTCAGGCGCGGGCTATCAAGCTGATATTAGGAATGGACTGGATGCCGGCGCGCAGGCGTACCTTGTCAAGCCGGACTTTGACCATCTGGAGCAAACCATTGACCGGCTCATTGACGAAGCCGACGCCACCATTCATCTCTAGTCGTTTTAGGAAGTAACTCTCAGAACCGAGCCTCAACGTGAGGGGTCAGGCTTCACTTCATTGACATTTGAGGCGAGTATCAGCAGGCTCTGCTCCACCATGCCTCGCAAGCCAAGGATAGAAATCGGCGGCGACTCTATCAGTTCATCACTCGCGGCAATAATCGCCGAAGGATCTTCAGATCCTATTATGACTACCTCAAGTTCACGGCACTCCGAGCGCCAAAAGACCAAACTTCCCTTCTTTCTCTACACTTATTGCCTAATTCCCAACCTCCTCCATCTTCTTATCGAGATGCAGGACGATCCCCTCAGCCCGATCATGCAGCGAGTTCTAACCACCTACAGTCAATACCATAATCGTAAGTACAAGGAGATCGGCCATTTGTGGTCGTCTTCGAGGTTATGTGGCGTCCGGCCTACAAGTCGTTTAGCCGAACAACGCAAGCTTCGTCGGACACCACATAACCTCAGCTGGTTTGCCGCCGGAGAATCGCAGAATCGCAAGCCCGACACCGATCTGTCAAAAATTGCCCAATATTCTCAAGCACGGCTGGAATTCCGACCGAATCGCTTCGCTGCCGGTAATTTGCTCCGTTGAGATCGAGGAAAGCCGAGTGGCCGGGCTGAAGAGTTTGAACCGAGTCCGCGATCAGATAGCCCTGACTGAGGTTCTCCTTTCTTCGCGTTGGTCTTTGAGTCTTTGGTTTGTGCCGACCTCGTCATTCCCACTGAATAGCGCATTTCTGCTGACACAGCTCTCGTGGTTGCGCTACAAGAAAATACCCCAAGTCAAGCAAGCGCTTCGGCTACTGATTGCGGCGTTGGGAGTTCTTATTCATCTGTTCACGCGCCTCTTTCATCTGTTGCATCAGTTCAGGATGGCGCGCCCATTCGACGCTTTTTTCTTCGGGCTGATTGAAGAGCTCCGGGTGAAGGTAATGACCGCGCTCTTCGTCTGACTTGGCCTGTTCGACCGGAATGCGATGCGCGTTGGCCCATGCGTCCTGGCGAATCCCTGTCACTTGCCACGATACTTCGACGTTGGGCGCATTCGTTTTGATGGTGAAGCGATTGTACTTGATCTTATCGGCGACGATAGCCTGAGCGAATTGTCCGATGACAGTAAGTTGATAGCGGAAATCGCGGTTCAGCGCCTCAAACCAGTCAGGCAGGGTGACAACGGCTTCCCCATTATCGTCAGTGGTTATTGCGCCGTCATAGATATTCTTCATGTCGGGTGATTCGACAAACGAGTGATAGAGGTATTTGTCACCCGGATCCAGCGGATGATCGATTTTGAATGAGCCGCCGGCCTTTGAGAGGTTGCCAACCACGTCCACATCTCCAATGAAATCTCCGGCCTTTCCATTGCCATTGGGCCCCGAGCCACCTTGGGCCAATAGACCTCTGCCCCCCCACCCTGCTGGGCGTTGCCACCGAGAGCTATCATCCCTTCGCCACCGTTGCCAAAACTGAGACTGTTTCCGCCACCAGCGTACACGCCCTGGCCACCGGTGCCTGTTTCGGAAGCGCCGCCTATTGCAAACACCGCTCTGCCGCCATCAGCGCCAAAGTTACCTGTGTGGCTGCCTGCAATAGCCTGAATTGCATCGCGAAGGTAGCCAGCAGAGTCGGCGCACTGCGCCTGGATGGCACTTCCAAGTTCAGCCGTATTGAGAACCGAGAGGGTAAAAGAGTTAGAGACTGACGCGCTGAGCGACAATGGAGTTGCAATTCCGAGAGGCGAGCCGGCGGCCCCAGTGCCTGCAAGCGTCGCGTCGTGAGCGACGGAGTTGAGCACCCCATTTGCAGCGATCGTTAGCGTGTTGCCTAAGGGCGTGATCGTGATGTTCGACCCTGCCCCGAGGCTCACGTTATCAAAGAGTCCATCAAGGCTTCTGACGACCGTGCCGCTTGCGATCTTTACTCCAGTGACCGCACCATCGGCCAGATGAATTGTCCCCACCCCCTGGGCGGCGATTCCCAGTGGCGAGCCCGATGTGCCGTTGCCCATTAGACTAGGATCGTGAAACAGGGATGCAAGTCCCGCGGTCGACTGGAGGGTGCCATCAGGAAACTTGACCCCTCCGAGTGTGGTCTCGATCATCCCGACAACGGTGAGCTTCGATCCCGGATTAGTCGTTCCGACGCCGACGTTGCCGTACTTGGTTTCGCTGATTATTGAATCACCGATCACCGAGTTGCTGCCGCCGAAGCCAATCCACTTCGTGAGTTGGCCGAGCGTGCCGCCGCCAAGTACTGGCGACTGCGGTCCGCCACCCGCGGTTGATGGTTTGATCGCCTGTTCGCCGCTGCGATGTGAGACCTCGCTGGTTTGAGCGCCAGGCGTATGAGCTGATGTTTGCGCCTGTGCGTAAGCCAAGCTGATGAACGTCATCACCAACGCCCCGATTAAGCAAGGATAGAGTGTGTGAATTCTCATGATCATCTCCTCATAGTCTAAATGGAACGATTTAGTGAGTTCGAGCAAATGCGCAGCAGACCATCGGTCGTTTCTATGAAATGGATCCGTTCAGCTTCTACCCAACGGTAGATCGTGCGCGAGCTTAGCCGCGCCAGGGCGGCGGCTTCATCGACGGAGATCATTCTCACGCGTTGGTTGCAGACACCGCACCAGTCAATCGCGCCGTGGTGGCGGCTGACTATCAGCAGCCGCTCGGTCTCGATGGTGATCTTCGTGCGTTTCCTGGTAATCACGTTGACTCCCGGTACTCAGGCATTCATTTCATTGCGCAGAGGCTCCGACTTGCCCGCTAACTCATGCCAAATACGGCGCTGTGGCGGGCGCGACTGGGCATTGACCTTTCTATTGCTCGGGGAGTGCGCGTCGCGTTAGAATTGGCCCGGCATCAAGAGGTCGGGACATCCTGATCTGCGCCGCTCTTCGTCCTCACCTGGCAGCGAACGTTACTTTAGGAGCAGATCTGAAGTCGTCTGAGGACGGTCAAAAAAGAGTCAAAAAGTTGTCAAAACCAATAATGAGCGTCGAATCGAACCTGGTTTACGAGTTCGGACCCTTCCGCGTGGACACTGCGGAGCGGGTGCTACTGCGTGAGGGCGCCCCGGTGCCGCTCACGCCAAAAGCCTTTGACGTCTTGTTGCTGCTTGTCGAGAGTCACGGCCGCATCGTCGAAAAAGACGAGATGATGGATCGTGTGTGGGCCAACAGCTTCGTCGAAGAAGGCAATCTGAAAGCGACCGTCTCAATGATCCGCAAGGCGTTGGGCGAAGCGGCAGGACGCCGCAACTATATCGAAACGATCCCACGCCGCGGCTATCGCTTCAGAGCCGAGGTCTCTCAGTCGAGAAGCGAGGACCTAACACTTATGGTCCAGGAACGCACGCGCTCGGTTGTGACTATCGAGGAAGAACAATTTCACAGTGCAAACGACGATGACTCTCAAGAGCCGGTTCGAGGGGATGAGAGCGCGCAGGTCGCGAACCTGAACGGCGCACTTGCGGCTACGGCCCGGCGAAAAACCATAGTGGCGGATTCAGCCGCGACACTTGGGGACCACCGCATCGCCGATAGTAGAACACGCTTGCTCCCGCGCAGCCTTCAGGTGTTTGCCACGGCGGTCATCATAATGTCAGCCATCGGCGCGTGGCTCTATCAATCGGGGAAAGAACGCCCGGCCGGAATCTTCACTGGCACGAAGGTGGCCAAGCTGACCAATAATGGTGACACGAGATACGCTGCCGTCTCCCCCGACGGCAGGTACGTAGCGCACGTGACCGATGATGGCGGGCGTCAGAGTCTCTGGGTAAAGCTGGTGGCGACGGGCAATGGTGTCCTGCAATGACTATAACAGCTATGAAGGCGTGACCATGACCGATGACGCCGGCACCATGGTCACGGTACAGAAGAACCTGGTTTCGACTGTGTGGATCTCCAGCATCGATGAACCTGAACAAGTTCAGCAAATCACCGACGCCGCCGGCACCTTCAGCGACCGATTGGACATCCGCGGGAAAAGTCGTCTATGCGCTTGATGTCAATGAGAAGGGCCATCTGTGGACAATGAACGCTGACGGCAGCGACCAGAGGCAATTAACCTTTGACGACGCAAATTACTCGGCGCCATCGATTACGCCTGATGGCCGCACGATCGTCTTTCTTTCTGATCGGCAGGGGCCGGTCAACATCTGGAAATGCGATTTCGACGGCAGCAACCCCAGGCAGTTGACCTTTGGCAAAGGCGAGTTGACGCCGCGGTGTTCGGACATGGCAAATGGGTGATCTACATATCCGCCAGCATCACCTACCCAACTTTATGGAAGGTTCCGATTGATGGCGGCGAGGCGGTGCAACTGACCTCTCGTCCGGTCAGGCGTGTAGCGGTTTCCAGTGACGGAAAATGGTTGGCCTGTCTCAACTCGAGCGAGTCGAGCATTTCTCCGGAGGCGCCGCCGACAATTTCCATCATGTCGTTTGCCGACGGCGAGATTCATAAGGTCGTCAGCCTGCCGTCGTCATTCGTTCAGGCCAGGGAGATGCGATGGACTCCCGATGGCAGCGCCATTGTGCTCATCGCCAAACGGGATGGCGCTCTTAACATCTGGAAGCAGCCGCTCGACGGCGGCCCGCCAAAACCGCTCACAAGTTACAAACACAACCAACTGCTTTCATTTGGCCTGTCCGACGACGGCAAACTGGTCTACTCGCGCGGAAGCCTGGCCAATGATGTAGTACTCATCGGCCGCTCTAGATGAGTCTTTCGGAGTCGATTGTCTGGGGACCAGGCCAGTACTCCGACAAACAGTCATAGCGATGAGCAAAGGGTTGATCGAGAAGGGTTCGGTCCCTCAAATATCAATAAAGTGAAGCCTGACCCCTTCTTACCTAATTCTTCCTCGCGGCCGGTTGGCGGAATCCCCGCTCCACCATATCATTCGGATCGGTGGAGGCCGGTCCATCGCGCCATAACCAGCGCATCATCTCCGGCATGATCGCCCCACCAAATTTCTGCCCGTGCAGGTTCATCCCCCAGGAGTAGTTCACATCATATCCCTTTTGCGTCAAAGCTTTCATAAGCCGAACATTCTGATAGAACCAGTCGCGTTTCTCGTCGTAAGCGCCGTTTCGCATGCCGCGATTGTCGTTTCGTCCGTCGCACAAGAAAATTCGAATCGGCTTTTTCTTGCTCGCCAGCACCAGTTCGGGATAAACGTGCCCGCCTCGCAGATTCACAAAACTGCCAACGTTGCTCAACACCTTTCGGAATTCGTTTGGACGCTCCCATGCCACCGTGAAGGCCGCGATCGCGCCGGAACTCGAGCCACCGATCCCATGCATCTCGGGATCCTTTGAAATGTTGTACTGCTTATACAGCACCGGCATCAGTTCTTCGGTGATCACCCGCGCATACTTGTCATCCAGCGTGTTGTATTCGGTAGGGCGGTTAGTCGTGCTATCACCCCAGTTCTGCGGGGTGGGCTCAGGCTGCGCCGGTGTGCGCCCAGGATTTATGAATACGCCAATCATCACCGGAATCTCACGCCGGTAGATCAGATTGTCCATCACGTTCTGCGCTCGAACATCTCCGTTTTCATCTTTAAATGCCTGACCGTCCTGATAGACCATCAGCGCCACCGGAATCGCCGGGTCATACTGCGCCGGCACATAAATCCAATACGTGTGTTGAGTGCCGGGATAAGCATTGCTGGGAAGCGTGTAGGGCCCGCGGATCTCGCCCTTTGGCACGCCGTCCTGCGGAAGCGAGTCGGGTCCCAGCCGGTATTGAGAATTCGGGTTCGGACCCGGCGGCATCGGCTCCTGCCCACCGCTTCTCACGGCTTGCGGTCCTGAGCCCGATTCTCCCGAAGCCGTTCGCAGAGACGGAATATGAGTCAGAGTCATGGTCGCCACGCCCGCGAACGCGATACTGATTGCATAGGTTGCCACTCTTTTCATCTAAGCCCCTGTCTGAAGCTAAATAGATTCTCGTTCTGGTTACCCATAAGGTGACGTGACCATCCGGTGGAGAGCGCTGCTCAAGATCCGTGCAATCGCTGAAACGAGGCAAGACAGCGCTTTGCGGTTTCTATTGGTGGGAAGGCGCTTCCCTCCTGCTCGATCAAGTAGTATTGAATACCTCCGGTCTTTTCGGCGGCCTGGAAAATTCTCTTCCACGGCACTGCGCCCTCTCCGAACAGAACCCCATATCCCCTGCCCGGCTCAGGAGACCAGTCCTTGCAGTGCATCGAGACAATGCGACCGGGGTTCGCGTTGATCCATGCGACAGGATCGGCGCCTGCGTGCAGGCAGGTACCGACATCGAGTTGAAGCACGATGTCTTTGGTGGTGTTCGCCGCAAGTACCTCGATCGGGCGCCGGCCCTCGACGGGCGTGAATTCCGTTTGATGGTTATGAAAGCCTGCCCGAAGACCAAGCGGTTTGAATCTCTCGGCAGCGCGGTTCAGGGTCTCAGCAACCGTTTTCCAGCCATCAAGTCCCGCGACCGTTCCGGCGCTTGCCATGACGATGAACTTGCTCCCGATGATCTTATTGAGTTCAATGGCATGACCGATGTTCTCGGATGCAAATGAGCTTGCGCTGTTATGTGTCGAGAAACAACGAAGGTTGAGATCATCGAGCAGCCTCTTCACCTCTTTGGCGTAATCCAGGGTCCAGTCAAAGTAAGGAGCAAAAAACTCGACGCACTCGTAGCCAATCCCTGCGACCTCGCGGAGTGTCCCCGGCAAATCCTCCTTTAGCTGGTCTCGCACCGAATAGAGCTCGAGGCCGACGGGAATGCGCTTGTCTTTGATTGCAGCCGGAATCAGGGGAACAGCGGATGCAAGCGCGAGAAACGAGCGTCGTGAGATTCTATTTTTGTAGATCATGGTTATTGCCTCATCACTGGCTCAAGCGTCGCGCGGTCCAGCGATTCGCTGATCAGTATCACAAGTCGTCTGACCCCATCAACCACTGCGACCGTCAAACGCTTGCAACGTACTATGATTGGTGAGTACGGCAACCCGTGCTATCATCCGCACTCTTCCCGGGCGCGAGGCCGCCTGTGCTGGAAAAAATTACTCTCCGTGAGTATTCGCTCGAGAGCCACGAATGCTCCTCTCTAAAAAGGCCGTGGTGTCGAAATGAAGGTAGGAGATATCCGATGAAGCCCTCCGTGGACAGTAAGCGAGCAATGATATTCGCGCTGGTGTTGACTGTTTCGGGTGCAGTCGTTGGATTGTCGGCACGCATGCCGCGGGTCGGTGGCGGCTTCATCGTAACGAACCTGAACGACAACGGACCGGGTTCACTAAGACAGGCGATACTCGACGCAAATGCCAGCCCCGGAGAGGATACGATTGGCTTCACCCCCGGCCTCAGCGGCACGATCATCCTGACTTCCGGACAGTTGACAATTTCAGATGATCTTATTTTGACGGGGCCGGGGGAAGGTTCACTCGCTGCAAGCGGCAACAACGCATCTCGTGTATTCGAAATCAACCTCGCTGTCAACGTTACGATGTCCGATCTGACGATCAGCGATGGCTTCGTCAACGGAATAAACGGAGGCGGCATCCTCACACGCGGTAGGTTAGATCTCCAAAGGTGCACCTTATCGAATAACTCGGCCTTTCAGGGCGGCGGCATATTCAACGAATCGCTCACGTTGACAGCTACCGATGTGACAATCGGTGGCAACTCTGCCTCTCAGGGAGGCGGAGGCATATTCAACGACACCGGCTCGACAACACTCGTGAATTGCAACGTCAAAGGCAACGCTGCTCTCGTGGGTGGCGGGCTCGCGAATGGGTTTAGCTTCGCAGAAATTAGGAACAGCACTATTTCTAACAACACTGCCATCTTCAATGGCGGTGGAATCCTGAATGACGGTTCTCAAATGATTGTCACCGGCGGCACCATCTCAGGTAACACTGTCACGAGCCCGTCGGGCCGCGGCGGTGGGATTGACAATCACCTCGCCAGCACTCTGACAGTCACTGACACCACGATCTCGGATAACTCCGCTAGAGACGGAGGTGGCATAAGCTCGAGCTCATCCAGTGCGCTGGAGGTCGCGGGCTGCACCATCTCGACTAATCGCGCTGGCCAGGGCGGCGGCATCCTGAGCTCCGATCACAGTACCCTCAAAGTCGATAACAGCACGATCTCGGGCAACTCGGCCTCCCCTTTCCAGGGTGGCGCGATCCGCAATAGCGGGGACTCCGCCAAGATCTCGAGCTGCACCATCGTCGGTAATTCCGCCGCGGTTAATCAGTTCGGAAGCGCTGGCGGTCTATACAATGCGACCGGTCCGATGACAGTGAAAAACAGCATTGTGGCCAATAACGTGAATGGGGATTGTTTCAGCAGTTCAGTGGGGTCGATCATCGGTTTGGGCGTTAATTTCTCAAGTGACGGCTCCTGTCCCGGTTTCACCCAGGCCACTCCAGCTCAACTAAACCTCGGCCCGCTGCAAAACAACGGGGGACCTACTCAGACCCACGCACTGCTTGCTGGTAGCGTGGCCATTGATGCGGTGACCGACTGCACCGACATAAGCGGCGCCCCGATCGCAACAGACCAACGCGGTGTTGCGCGCCCGTCTGACGGTGATGGGGATGGCCTCTCGAACTGTGATGTGGGTGCTTACGAAGCGCCGGAGCAGCCGACCGCGATACGCCTCGAATCGATAGTCGCCACCGCCTACGATAGCGGAGTGCTCATAGAATGGCGGACTGGATTCGAAGTGGAGAATCTAGGGTTCCAGGTCTATCGAGAGCAAAACAGACAGCGGACTCGGATCACCGCGGAGATAGTCGCGGGTTCTGCTTTGATTGCAGGCAACAACACGACCTTGACTGCGGGCAATGCATATTCATGGTGGGACCCTCTAGCCAAATACAAGCAGAACGCGCAGTACTGGCTTGAAGATATTGATATCGACGGAAAGTCGGCCCTGCACGGGCCAATAACACCCAGGAGAATTGCCGGCATTCCCGCAGAGCGGCACACGGCGGCGGTCCTGAGCCGTATCGGCAAGAGCGACCCGGGCTTCAGTCAGATCGCCATGGATAATGCGGCGCCGGTCGCGGCATCGCAGAAGCAGTTCCAAACTCAGTGGCATCTCGCCGCAAATCCGGCCATCAAACTGGGTATCAAAATAGAAGGCTGGTATCGAGTCACGCGAGCGGAACTGTTGGCCGCGGGGCTTGATCCGAAGACAGACCCGCGCAACCTGCACTTGTACCTTGCTGGCGAAGAGCAAGCAATGCTCGTTGCAGGCGAGCAGGACGGCACGCTGGATCAAAGCGACGCGATAGAGTTCTACGCATACGGGCAAGATATTCCTGCTACAGACGCCCACACGTACTGGCTCGCGGGCGGCGATCAACCCGGGAAGCGGATCAACATCACAAAGAGCGAAGCCAAGCCAGGCGGCGCCACCGGCTTCTCTTACACCGTCGAGCGCAAGGAACGGAC
The DNA here is from genome assembly GCA_963737945.1 of Blastocatellia bacterium. Classification (GTDB taxonomy): domain Bacteria; phylum Acidobacteriota; class Blastocatellia; order UBA7656; family UBA7656; genus Onstottus_A. Next base: position 518,406 of record CAVTUR010000008.1, read on the forward strand.
GATCTATTTCGCAAGCTTGAAGAACGGCGACGCCGAAAACTTCTTTGGGAGGGTGATTACTTCGCAGCCGGTCGATCAGCAACTGACACTTCAACATCTCGATCAGACTTCACAGGCAGATATTGTAATTGAAGTTGCGTTGCAAGGGGTGACCGATCTTCCAGGGCCTGGCCCTGACCATCAGGTGAAGTTGGCGCTAAATGGAACGCTGGTGGGCAGGATGATCTTTGACGGCCGGCATCATCCGGTTGAGAGATTCTCGGTGCCGCGCAGCCTGGTCAGAGAAGGCGACACCGTCGTGACCCTGGCCGCGGAAGCCGGACCGTCGGACATAAGTCTGATTGACTTCGTTCGCGTCACCTACCAGCACGCTTACACGGCAGACCAGGACGCACTACGAATGACCGTTGGAGCAAGCGATCAGGCGGGTCCGATAGCGCACCAATCGCAGACGATCGATGGGTTCACCAATGCGTCGATCCGGGTCCTGGACATCACAAACCCGGGCGAGCCGCAAGAGTTGAACGGCCGGATCAAAGAAAGCAAGGGCGGTGGGTTCGCGGTGACGGTTCAAATGGCGGAAGGTTCGCGAACTCTCACCGCGTTTACTGCTGATCAGATCAAATCCCCCGCTTTTATAACCGTGAACCAGCCCTCTAACTTGCGAGACAACACGCAAAATGCTGATCTGTTGATCATCACCCATCCATCGCTTGCCGGCAGCCTCGCGCCGTTGATTGAGCTAAGACAAAAGCAAGGCTTTGGGGTAGAGACCGTTGACGTTGAGGACATCTACGATGAATTCAGCTTCGGAGAGAAGTCCCCACAGGCGATCAGGGACTTCCTGGTCTTCGCCCACACAAACTGGAAGCCGGCGCCACGCTTCGTTCTGTTTGTGGGTGAAGCGAGCTATGATCCGAGGAATTATTTAGGCGCGGGAGATTTCGATCTCGTGCCTACAAAGCTGATAGATACGACCTATCTCGAGACTGCCAGCGACGATTGGTTTGCGGATTTCAACGACGGCGGCTTGCCCGAGATGTACTTTGGGCGATTGCCTGTTCGCACGCCAACCGAAACAGCGGCGCTGGTCTCGAAGATTGTGAATTACGATTCGAGTGCCGGCAAGCGCGCGGTGCACCCGAGATCCGTCCTGCTCGTTGCTGACAAGAACGACGGCTTTGACTTCGAGCAAGCGAGCCGACAGCTGCACTCGTTTGTTCCGGCCGGTACGAACGTCGAAGAGATCTTCAGAGGCCAACTTGATGATGCGGCCGCAAAGAAGAGATTGATCAGTTCAATCAACTCTGGACAGTCAATCGTAAACTACACGGGGCACGGTTCGACTAACGTGTGGCGGAGTCTATTCGCCGCGGCTGATGTTCCGGCGTTGGCGAACGGAAAGAGGCTGCCTTTGTTTATCACGATGACTTGTTTGAACGGCTACATACAGGATCCCGTGACTGAGAGTCTGGCAGAAGCGCTGATCAAGGCGGATCGCGGGGGAGCGATCGCCGTGTGGTCCTCATCAGGGTTAACCTCGCCGGCACAGCAGGCGTTGATCAATCAGCAGCTCTATCGACTGATCTTTGCAGGTGGTGGAGTCAAAGGTCAGTCGCTGACACTTGGCGAGGCTACATCGAAGGCCAAATCTGCGACTAATGACATCGACGTGCGACGGACCTGGCTGTTGTTGGGTGATCCGACTATGCGATTGAAGTAGGTTCGTTCAAGTTTCGTAGTTCCGCCTTCAGGCGGCCCGGCACACGCACCAGCGAAAGGCCCGCCTTTAGTTTCGTAGTTCCGCCTTCAGGCGCCACCGGCACACGCACCAGCGAAAGGCCCGCCTGTAAGTTTCGTAGTTCCGCCTTCAGGCGGCCCGGCACACGCACGAACGAAAGGCCCGCCTGAAGGCGGAACTACGAAACGCGCGCGGATTCATAACGCGAGCATTCTGTGATAACGTAGCGGAACCTTCTGAGCATCCTCCCGGACCGCGATCGTGTCGACGCTGGAGACAGGTGTCCAGGGTGGGAAGGCGAGGTTGTATTCCTTACCTGAGCCAGTTGCTCGGATCGACTATCGATTTGGATCTACAAAACGGATGATCTACGCATGAACCTTTCGCTAGTTCCCGCTCGAGTCCTGGGATCGCTCGCTCTGAGTGTGATTATCAGTCTGGCCGCAGGCGTCTCTGCAGCGCTGCCTGCGGACACCCATCCCTTTGGTCTGGACGATTACACAGCGCTGCGGCGCGCCCGGGCAGTCTCCGTTTCTCCGGACGGCAAGACCATTCTGTATGTGGTTTCACAAGAAGGAGACCCGTCAAAGATTGAATGGCGCTTGATCGAGCCATCGGGGGAAAACAGCCGCAAGCTGGATCTTCCAAAAACTTTCAATCCCGCAGGATTCTTTAAGGATGGCACCGCTCTTTTCGGTCTCTATGAAGTCGAGAAAAAAGCGCAGCTGGCCGTCGTGCCGATTGCCTCGGGCAAGCCCACTCAAATCATAGCGATGCCCAACGGCATTCACGCCGCGGTCATCTCCCCGGATGGAACGCGTTTCGCAATGTTGGCGGATCCGCGCCCCAGGGATCCCTTGGCCGAAGTGCATCGCGTCGTAGAAAACGATGTCACGAGCATCTTTGTGACCGGCGTGAGCGGAGAAGAGGGTGCCTGGTGGTGCCCGGAACTCAAGTCAGTCGCGGATATAGCATGGGCCCCGGACAGCGCGAGAATCGCGGTGGTCACGCAGACGCCAAAGATCGGCAATCACGATTTCCGGTCGAGCATTTATGTATGCGACGCCACAGGAGCACGCCGCGTCGCGGAGATCCCCAATGCCACCGCAGGGATTGCATGGGCCGATGCTGGTAAGACCCTCGCTTTTGCCAGCACTACAACTGACGTGCTCACGCCCGATCACTTTTGGACCGTCCCCGTTTCAGGCGGCAGGCCGGTCGATCGAACCCCAAAACTGGAAGGCTCGATCGTGGGCGTCTGGGGAGGTCCACGCGGCAGTGTCTGGGCGGAAGTGCACCGAGGACCGGTGAGCGAAATCTACGCGTACCGCGATGAAAAGCTCGAACCCGCCTATCGCTTGCCTGGCGGAATCGTGCAATCCCCGCCGGCGTTTTCGCCGTTGACGTCTTCGATCGATGTCCTGGCGTTCACCGTAACCGATCCTGCAAACTCGCCAAACGTGGCGGTGGCGCGACAAGGTCAACTCCAACGGATAACACACGAAGGAGAAGACACGTTGACCGGCGTAAGGCTGGGTGAGGTCCGTGTCGTAAACTGGACTGCAAAGGACGGGACAAAGCTGGAAGGCATTCTCACTCTTCCGGGAGACTATCAGCCAGGCAAGAAATATCCGTTTCTTGTTCTCCCGCACGGCGGCCCGGAGAGCAATGATACGCTCAGCTTCGACACCTTCGCTCGGCTCATCGCAGGGTCTGGATACGTGGTGCTGCAGCCCCAGTATCGCGGTTCAACAGGCTACGGCTCGGATTTTCTCCAGGCGATCTATCAGCACTTCGGCGACCGTGCGTACAGCGACGTCGACAGCGCGACCGATTTTGCGATCGCGCAAGGCTGGGCGGACCCAAATCGTCTCGCGATTTTTGGATGGAGCGCCGGCGGTTTCATGACGGCTTGGACGGTCACCCAAACGAATCGCTACAAAGCTGCCATCGAAGGAGCCGGCATCACGGACTGGCTGAGCTTTGTTCCCACCAGCGACATCGCCCAGGTTGACTACGATCTGAGTTTGCAGGAAAAAGATCCGGCGCCCCTGCTGCGATTCTCCCCAGTGATGTACGCCAATAGAGTGACCACTCCGCTGCTTATCCTCCACGGAGAATCCGATCTGCGGGTTCCATTTCTCCAGGGCCGCGAATTCTTTGTCTTGCTGGCGGAGCGGGGGAAGACGGTGCGGATGGTCAGCTATCCCGGGTCGCCACATTTTCCGAGGCTGGCCGAACAACGCCGTGACGTGTTCAAAGAGATTCGAGACTGGCTGACCCGGTACAACCCTTGAGACCGGCTTGTGCCGCTACAGATCGAGGAGACAATGATGGCCTCGCCGCAGATTATCAAACAACCAAAAGTTTATGACGTAATAGTGATCGGTTCGGGCGCTTCAGGCGGGATGGCTGCCTGGAATCTCACTCGACAGGGAGTGAGTGTACTCGTGCTTGATGCCGGTCAACGTTTCGACGGAACAATTTCTGGACCCACGTCATGCCCTACGAATGGCGGGAGCGCATCCGCAATGGAGAGCATCCACCCGAGGTCTACCTCAGCACAAAGGAACAACCTTATTTCACACCCGAAGGCAAACCATTCGACTTGACCCGAGTCTGGGGACTGGGCGGCAAGACAAACGTTTGGGGGAGAGTGAGTCTCAGATATTCCGATCTCAATTTCAAAGCAGCGGACCGCGACGGGTGGGAGATTTCCTGGCCCATCAGCTACAAAGACATCGCGCCCTACTACGACAAAGTGGACCAACTGATAGGCGTCAACGGCGGGGATGACGATTCGGACGCCTTGCCCGGTAGCAAGTATCACATGCCTCCCCCGAATCCTCGATGTGGAGAGATGTTGCTAAAGAAGGCGTCAGCCCGCCTGGGGATCCCCATCGTGAGTGGGCGCCGCGCGGTGTTGACTCGCAATCACAACGGCTTTCCAAAATGCCACTATTGCGGCAACTGCGGCAGGGGTTGCGACACGTCCAGCTTCTTCAATGCGGCCGATTACCTGATGACCCCCGCGCTAAAAACCGGGCGTCTTGAATTGCGAAGCAATGCGGTCGCCGCGCGGATACTCGTAGATAAGAAAGGACAGGCAAGCGGCGTACAGTATTTCGACCGCTACTCGAAGCAAGAGCACCAGGTGCGCGGGAAGGTAGTCGTGCTCGGAGCGTCGTGCATAGATTCGACGCGAATACTCCTCAACTCAAAGTCCGATAAATACCCGAACGGCATCGGCAATGGGTCCGATGTGATCGGCAAATATCTTTGCGAGCAGGTTCGTATGGAAGCAAAGGCTTTCCTCCCCGAGTTATTCGGAAGGGAAACCACCAATGATGACGGCATCGGAGGCGCGCACATTTACATGCCGCGCTTCAACCATCACGGGCGGAAACGAGATTACCTTCGAGGCTTTGGAGTGCAGTTTTGGGGGATAGGCTGTCAGGGAGGCGCGGGCAACTATGCCTCGACCGTGCCCGGCTTTGGCTCGGCTTTGAAGAGAGAGATCAAACGCCGGTACCCTGCGTGGATTGAGGTTCATCCTTTTGGTGAAGTCCTGCCTCGCCGCGATAATTACGTCTCGGTCGAAGGCACGCCGCAGGATCAATATGGAGTGCCGCTTCCAAAGATAACCTATTCAATAGGAGAGAATGAGCGCCGGATGGCCAATGAGATGTATGAGACGGTCGAGATGCTTCTGCACGAAGCAAAAGCGGAGATCTTCGAACTCGAGCGGGGGCGAACAAACCGCAACGGTTCTGCGATCCACGAGCACGGCACATGTAGAATGGGTGACGATCCGAAGAGATCGGCTCTTAACAAGTTCAATCAGATGCACCGGGTCAACAACCTGTTTGTTGTCGACGGCAGCGCCTTCCCTACCGCGACGGAAAAGAACCCAACGCTTACGATATTGGCTATGGCGTGGCGGGCAACCGATTATCTTGCCGAACAATTAAGGAAAGGGGATCTATGAAACCATCACCTGGGAAAACACTTCTAGCGGTGGCGATCATCCTCGCCGGCGCTCTATCCGCGCGGGCTTCAGGCGCCGACCGCGTCACGGTCTCGAACGGAGTAATCGAAGGCCTCGGCGCGCAGAAATCCGGCGTCCGAATATTCAGAGGTATTCCCTTTGCACAACCACCCACCGGGGATCGCCGGTGGAAAGAGCCCGAGCCTGTCAAAAACTGGGATGGTGTGCGGCAGGCGGCAAAGTTCGGCCCGCGTTGTATGCAAGCTCCAATCTTCGGCGACATGGGATTCCGCTCCAACGGTATGAGCGAAGACTGTCTCTACCTGAATGTGTGGACACCGGCCCAGTCTGGCAAGAAGTCTGGTAAGGAGCGGCTGCCGGTCCTGGTTTACTTCTACGGCGGCGGATTCGTGGCCGGTGACGGGTCTGAACCCCGATACGACGGGGAAAGCATGGCGGCAAAAGGCGTCGTAACCGTCACCACCAACTATCGACTCGGGGTATTTGGATTCATGGCTCATCCCGAACTGACGGCGGAATCTCCTCATCACGCTTCCGGCAACTATGCACTACTGGATCAGGCGGCGGCCTTGCGCTGGGTGCAGGAGAATATCGCCGCTTTTGGCGGTGACCCCAAGAGAGTGACGATAGCGGGCGAGTCTGCTGGTTCTGTCTCCGTCAGCGCGCTGATGGTCTCGCCACTGTCAAAGAATCTGATCGCGGGCGCGATCGGCGAGAGCGGCGGGATTACTGGGACGCTGCCCGCCGTGTCTCTTTCGCAGGCGGAGCAGGCGGGGACGAAGTTCGCCGCTGAGTTAGGCGCAGGCTCGCTCGCGGCATTACGCGCTATGGACACCCAGCACATCTTCGAACCGGCTACAAAGGGAGGATTCGCCAGCGTCGGGCGCTTCCCTATCGCCATCGACGGGTACTTTTTGACGGAAGATCCCGCGACGACATACGCAGCGGGCCGCCAGTCACACGTTCCGCTGCTGATCGGTTGGAATTCCGAGGAGATGACGTGGCGCGCCCTCCTGAGGGGGCAGGAACCGACGAAGGAGAATTACGAGAAGGAGGTGCGGGCGATATATGGAGCGCACGCCGACGAGGCCTTGAAGCTCTACGCTGGTGCCACTCGGGAGGAGATCATCAGCGCGGCGACCGATCTGGCCGGCGACAGGTTCATTGGGTACAGCACCTGGAAGTGGGCGGAGCTGCAGAGCAAGACTGGCGGCAATCCTGTCTACCGTTACTATTACGCGCGCCCGCGCCCCGCAATGAGATCGGAAATGGGCAACGCGACGCCCGGCCTTGCTGGTGGGGTGGTGAGAGACCAGAAAGCCGCGACCCCTGCGCCGCCGCCGGCGACAGGCGCGGTGCATTCGGCCGAGATCGAGTACTGCCTGGGAAATCTTTCAACAAATAATGTCTATGCCTGGTCACCCGATGACTACAAGGTTTCGAAAGTCATGCAGGAATATTTTGCGAACTTTATCAAGAAAGGCGACCCAAACGGACGCGGGTTGCCGGCGTGGGCAGCCGCCAACAAGGGCCCCGGAGCAGACGCTGTGACCGTCATGCGACTGGATGTAGAGTCACACGCCGTAATGGATAAACATCGGGCTCGCTACCTGTTCTTGGATAAGTCCTCGCAAAAGCCTTAAGGCCAGAGGGAGGTGTAGAGTTTGGACATTTCCCCGAAGGGGATCCGTCCGCCAGCCCAGGGTTGCGGTACTCCGCTACCCTGGGAAAGACGGCGAGTTCCCCAACCCCACCGGGGTTGAGGCCAAGCTTCCCCGCGTACCAATCGGGATGAGCTTATCTCGAATCGTAGTTCATGCTCTTTCGATGTGAGGACCGGCCGCAACCCCGTTGGGGTTGGGGAAATCGCCGCCGTCTTTCCCAGGGTAGCGGAGTACCGCAACCCTGGGCTGGCGGACGGATCCCCTTCGGGGAAATGTCCAAACTCTAGCCGGCAAACTTCAGTTTGTCGCCATACTCACTTCAATGCAGCTCAAAGCGGTCGAGGTTCATCACCTTGGCCCACGCTTTCACAAAGTCCTGCACGAACTTCGCCTTTCCGTCGTCCGCAGCATAGAACTCTGACACCGCGCGCAGCTCGGAGTTGGACCCGAACACCAAGTCAACAGGGGTCGCGGTCCACTTGACCTTGCCGGTCGCGCGATCGACTCCTTCATAAATGCCCTCGGACGCCGAGGACTTGCTCCACTTGGTAGACATGTCCAGCAGGTTCACGAAGAAGTCATTGCTCAAGGTGCCGGGCCGCTCGGTGAACACCCCGTGTCCAGCCCGTCCGGTGTTGGCATTCAGGGTCCGCATACCGCCGACCAGAACGGTCATTTCCGGAACGGTGAGCGTCAGCAGGTTCGCCCGATCCACCAGCAGTTCAGCCGGCGACAGGCGCTCATCTTTGCGATAGTAGTTCCGGAAACCATCCGCGGCCGGTTCAAGCGGGGCGAAGGACGCCACGTCGGTCTGCGCTTCCGACGCGTCCGCGCGCCCCGGCGTGAATGGAACCTGCACGTCGTACCCCGCAGCCTTCGCTGCCTGCTCGATGGCGGCGCCGCCACCCAAAACGATCAGGTCGGCGAGCGAAACCTGCTTGCCGCCCGCCCCCGCCTTATTGAAGTCCTTCTGGATGCCTTCCAGACGCTCCAGCACCTTGGTCAGTTCAGCCGGATTGTTGACTTCCCAATCCTTCTGCGGTGCGAGGCGAATGCGCGCGCCGTTCGCGCCACCGCGCATGTCGGTGCCGCGGAACGTTGCCGCCGAAGCCCACGCTGTCCTGACCAGTTCCGGGACGGTCAGGCCCGATGCGAGGATCCTGGATTTCAGCGTCGCCACATCCTTCGTGTCAATCTGCCTATAGGTGATGCGGGGGAGCGGATCCTGCCAAATCAGGTCTTCTTTCGGAACTTCCGAACCGACATAGCGCGAACGCGGGCCCAGGTCGCGGTGAGTCAGCTTAAACCACGCTTTGGCAAACGCGAGTCTGGAATTCCTCCGGGTTCTCCGCGAAGCGCTTGGCAATTTTCTGATAGCTCGGGTCGAACTTCAGCGCGAGGTCCGTCGTGAACATCATCGGCGCATGCCGCTTTGATGCGTCGTGCGCGTCGGGCACGGTGTTGGCAGCCTTACCGTTCGCGGGAGTCCACTGCGTCGCTCCCGCGGGACTCTTGGTTTGTACCCAATCATAGGCAAACAGGTTAGTCGAGGTACTCCGAGGTCCAGGCAATCGGCTTGGAGGTCCATGCGCCTTCCAGACCGCTGGTGACCGTGTCGCCCGCGTTTCCCTTGCCGCAATTGTTCTTCCAGCCTAATCCCTGCTGCTCAATACCGGCAGCTGCGGGTTCAGGCCCGACGCAGTCGGCCGGATTATGGGCGCCATGCGCCTTGCCGAAGGTGTGGCCACCGGCGATAAGCGCAACCGTCTCCTCGTCGTTCATCGCCATGCGGCCAAAGGTCTCGCGGATGTCCTTGGCTGCCGCCAGCGGATCCGGGTTGCCGTTCGGGCCTTCGGGATTCACGTAAATCAGGCCCATCTGCACAGCGGCCAGCGGATTCGCGAGTTTGCGGTCGCCGCTGTAGCGCTCATCTGCAAGCCACTTCTTCTCGGGCCCCCAGTAGACCAGGTCCGGTACCCAGTCGTCCTGCGCGCCCACCAGCAAAGCCGAAGGTCTTGAAGCCCATGGACTCCAGCGAGACATTTCCGGTCAAGACGATCAGATCGGCCCAGGAGAGCTTCTGACCGTACTTCTGCTTGACCGGCCAGAGCAGTCGCCGCGCCTTGTCGAGGTTAGCGTTATCCGGCCAACTGTTGAGCGGCTCGAATCGCTGTTGACCGCCGCCTGCGCCGCCGCGCCCGTCAGCGACACGGTACGTGCCTGCGCTGTGCCAGGCCATTCGGATGAAGAACGGTCCGTAGGTCCCGTAATCGGCCGGCCACCATGGCCTGCGACGTCGTCAGGACCTTCTTGATGTCCTGCTTGACGGCATTGAGGTCGAGGCTTGCAAACGCCTTGGCGTAATCGAACTTTTCTCCCATCGGGTTGGACTCGGCGGCGTGTTGCCGAAGTGGCGAGAGGTCGATTTGGTCAGGCCACCAGAACTGGTTTGGATTCGGCTTATCCTGAGCTCTGACTGCATCCGTGAACACCAACGGTAGAGCAGCGAGCACGAAAGCGGTGAGTAACCTCTTCAGGTTTCTGTTCATTGACTCCTCCTTGATCGAACGGAAAGCCCGTTCAGCTTTAAGTGTGATGAGCGACACCGCAATCTTGCAGTTGTAGTATTGCAAATCACATGTCTAACCTTTGCGGAGTCGATCATTGTTTGAGACTCGGGCGGGGCAATTAAGCATGGCAATAATCTATTGCCATTAGTTCATATTCCGCAACGCCTTTTGCGATGGAGTAATCCACAGACTTCGTACAGAACGCTCAATTCTGTAATGAGTCACTCGAATACCATCCAGATGTAGTCTCCCCTGAGGATATCGAAATACTAAGACACACGCGCAAGTTTCTTCAGATGCTCTGATTCATATCCGGCACAGATCACAGCGGGCGAGGGACGTAGCCTTCCGGGTTGATGTCATCAATGGGTGTTTGGATCTTCGACGGTCAGCCCTTCAGCCTGGGCGGCCTCGTTCAGGTCTTCATCGGACGAGACAAGGGTCAGCGGAGAAAGATGATGCGACACGCGTCGGCGATTTGCTTCCAGAGCGGAAGCCAGTTGCAACGCATCGTAACCGCGCAGGGCGTAGCTCTCAGCAAGCCGCAAGGCCTCGATCACGATGCTTTCCAAGGTGGCAGTCACGGCCAGCCGCTCGGTGAAATCACGCCGCAACCGTTTGACCGACTTATGAAATTGATCTGCCGCGAGCTTGAGTCCTTTATGCCGCCGCGCGAGCGCCGCGCACACTTCGACCTCGGTCAGGCGCGCCGCGTAGATTGCGTGGTGGGCCGAAGGCCGCAAGCGACTCAGCACGAAAGCCGTGCCGGTTTCTCTAATGAAGCGCTTGGCGAGCGCGCTGCTGTCGAAAAAATAGGCCGCCATTTGCACCTCGAGCCAGCCTCAGATGCGCTCACGAATGATCTGTTCGGACAAGGGTTCGCCTTCGATCTCAGGTGGCTCGTATTCGTCGAACTCTTCGTCGGTCATCGTGCACGTGGGTATTTGCGCGAAGAAACCCTCGGTCAACATCTCCAATTCAAACTCACGCTCGCGCTGGGCGGCGGCATCAGCAGTCAACGCCTCGGCTGCCGATCGGCGTTCCTCGATTATGGTTTCCGAGAGCGGTTTACCCGGGACATCGATTGGCTCGTAAGTCTCTTCCTCATCGTCTGGCAGGAGCGCCGGGATTTTGCTGATAGTGCCCTCGGCCAGAAGTATCCGCTCGACTTCCTTTTCGCTCGTCAATTGCGGAGCCTCGGCCTGATCGCGTAATTCGGGCAGCAACGCTTTTAGCAATCGCTGTCGATCTTCCGGGGGCAGCTTCTGTATTTCGGCAAGTATTTCTTGAGCGCTCACGACGTTTTGTTTCCTTGCGAGTACTTTTAGCATCCCTGCCCGCATGTTTCAATGCCGCAGTCTTAAAGTGTCCCAGAGGTAGAGGTCTCGGCCAGATTCCTTTCGAGAGCCTCGCGAACCGATTTCGTTTGAGTTTTCACCGAGTCAACGGGCTTGATTGACATTGGTATGCTCGTGGAGTAGAAAGGGCCGGAAACGTTATCATCATCCACGACGCCTCGGCCGAACCGGAGGCGATCACGAGCTAGGAATGACACGGGATTTCGTCGGACGCGTCGTCATCATTACCGGCGCCTGGCGCGGTATCGGGCGCGCCGCCGCGGCGCGCTTCCACAAGCGCGGCGCATCGGTGGCGGTCAACGTGCGCGACCCCGAGCGGGCCGCGCTGGCCGACTCGTTAGGCCCGCGGGCGCTCGCCGTTCCCGGCGACGTCGCGGCCCCCGGCGTCCCGGAGGACCTCGTGCGGCGCACGTCGAGCCTTCGGCCGGCTCGACATCCTCGTCAACAACGCCGCCTTTGCGCGCTCCACGCGCTTCCCGCGACCTGACGGCCCGACGAGTGGCGCGACGCCCTCGAGGTGAACCTCACCGCGCCGTTCCTCCTCACCCGCGCGGCCCTCCCGGTGATGGAGGCGCAGCACTACGGGCGCATCGTCAACATCTCCTCCTCCGCCGGCCGGATGGTGAGCACGCTCGGCGGGGCGCATTACACCGCCTCGAAGGCCGGCCTCCTCGGCTTCACCCGCGCGGCCGCCAAGGAGCTCGGGAAGTTCGGCATCACCGTCAACGCCATCTGCCCCGGCATGATCGACACCGAACTGACGCGCGAGAACGCGTCGCCCGAACTGCTGGAGCGGCTCGCGGCGGGCTATCCGGTGCCGCGGCTCGGCACGGCCCTCGAGGTCGCGGACCTGATCTGCTTCGTCGCCTCGGATGCGGCAGCCTACATCACCGGTGCGTCGCTGGACATCAACGGCGGCGACCTCATGATGTAGGCGCCGGCGATGAAGGAGAGCACGCGCGTCCTGGTCGCCCTCGGTGCCGCCATCGCCGGCGGCGTGGTGATCGGCGCGTTCGGGCAGCCCGGCCTGATTGGCGCCGCGGACGTCGTGGCGCCGATCGGCGCCCTGTGGGTGAACGCCATCCGCATGACGGTCATCCCGCTGGTCGTGGCGCTGATCATCTCCGGCATCACCTCGGTCGTCGGACGTGAAGGCGATGGGCCGCCTCGGCGGGCGGACGATGCTCGTGTTCGTGCTCCTGCTCGTCGGCACCGCCGTCGTGGTGGTCCCGTTCGCGGTCGCGCTCTTCGCCCTGCTGCCGCCGCGATGCGCGCGCCCGCCGCTGCCGGCGGGGGCGGCCGAGGCGGCGCGGTGAGCTGCGCCGGCGGCCCCACGCAGACGTTCGCGTCGTGGCTCACGTCGCTGGTGCCCACCAATCCGGTGGCGGCCGCCGCGAACGGCGCGATGCTCCCGCTGATCGTCTTCACGGTGCTCCTCGCGCTGGCGATCGCCCGCAGCCCAGAGCGCGGCCCCGCGACACGCTCGTCGGCTTCTTCGGCGCGGTGGCGAGGCGATGCTGGTGCTGGTGCGCTGGATCGTGCTGCTGGCGCCGATCGGCGTCTTCGCCCTGGTGTTGCCGCTGGCCGCGCGCGCCGGCGGCGCGGTGGCCGGCGCGATCGGCTTCTACATCGTGGCGTATTCGCTCGCCTGCATTGTCGTCACGCTGCTGCTGTACCCGGTCGTGGCGGTCGCCGGCCGGGTGCCGATGCGGCGGTTCGCGCGCGCGGCCGTGCCGCGCAGCTGATCGCCTTCAGCTCCAGCTCGTCGGTGGCCGCGCTCCCGGCGCTGGTGGAAGCGCCGAGAGGAGCTCGCCCTGCCGGCGCGCGTGACCGGGTTCGTGCTGCCGCTCGCGGTGGCCACGTTCAAGATCGCCGCGCCCGTGTCGTGGACCGTCGGGGCGCTGTTCGTCGGGTGGTTCTACGGCGTTCCGCTGCACCGCGGCGAGCTGGTCACGATCGCGTTCGCGGCCGTCTTCCTCGCCTTCGCGGCGCCCGGGCATCCCGCGCGGCGCGTTCATCATGCTGACGCCGCTGTTCCTGGCGATCGGGTTGCCGGTGGAGGGCATCGGCATCCTGATCGCGGTGGACGCGATCCCCGACACCTTCGCGACCGTGCTGAACACCACGGGCGATCTCGCAGCGGCTGCGCTCGTCGCGCGCGACAAGATTGTCGGCGATGATAAAGAAATTCTTGATAGTGAGCCTGAGTAGATTGCAGATGAACCTGTATCTTGGCTGCGGATGGTTGCATTCGATTCGTCTGGATTGCGCTCGGGTTCGCGTTGTGAAAGCGGCGTACTGAAATCAATGCAGAGATGGGTTTGATAAGCTGTTGTTTTCACGTGGCGAGGCTCAGCGCGGTTTGACGTATTTGAGCACGTTTTGCCCCCCAGTTTTGGCCCCCACCTTCGACGCGACGAACTCACCACAAGGAACGTTAAGGTGCACTTCGAGGTGACGATCACCGCTCACAAAAGTTAAAGATCAAGCGCCAAGATGGCAAACGGCGCAAACTCACTCGAGCAGCGAATCGTTGCACTTGAAAAACACGCGGTTGAAACCGACCGGCAGCTCGCCGATCACGACGGCAAGATCAATACCTTCACCGAGGAGCTGCGAACATTCTTCGACATGCTTCGACAGCAATGGCTACTCGGCGCCGGCCACCTGGGTCGAGCGCTCGGATTCAATCGTGACATGCACCATCTTCCACAGCGGGATTCACGGAAGAAATCGTGATAGAATCGCGACCGTGACAGTCATCGAGCGAGCTTTAACCTCTTAACAACCTAACCGCCGCGTCTTAGATCCTCGATCGAGAACGGCGAGAGAAGTTCAAAGGCTCAACAAAGAAATCAGGCCCGGCCCTCCGCCGAATCTGATATGTGTTGAGCCTTTTTCTTTTCGGGGAGTGCGATCATGGGACAAGAGATTGAACTCTGTTCCCCGACCTGTAACCGCTGGCACTCGAAGCAGTTCGTAAGTATGCAACTCAAGATATCGGAGGCGACGCTCTATAGGTGGATCAATGACGGGTTGAGGATCTCGAGGAAGGGGATGATCCATTGTCCCTGGATCCGGGAGTATTACGAGCGTGAGGAGCCGCGCTCAGCTCGGGGAGTCGCTCCGCCAATGTCTTAAGTAGCGCTGCGAGCATGAGCGCCTCAGTCTTAAACAGAACGGTGTGAACAACTCCTGGCTGGGGACTAATCACGATCGCGCCTTCGACGACTGAAATGTCAAAGCCGAGCTCGTCGTCGAGTCCGTTGTTACCGAAGCCGTCAATCTCACTCGGTCGGTTGAAGGTGACTCTGGGAGCCTGTTTCGGGTTAGGCTTTGCCATTTGCTAGCTTGAGCCTCTTGATCGTCGGGCGAGGCCTTCGCTTCGAGGATCGCCACCAGTAGTGCGCTCGGCGCGTCTTTTTTCGATGTTTTTCAAAAGGTTATCAGATGTTGTCAACCTCGCCTCCGTCTCGCGGGCCGTCTCGCGAAGCTCAGCGCGTCTTTTTTCGATGTTTTTGAAAATGTGGTATCTTGTGGTAAGTCTACTGTCTTGGAAAAACCTGCCTATCCCATCATTAGCTGAGCCACAAGCATGGCAAGATAATGATTGCATAATCTAAGAGCGCTCCCTCCTTACTCAACTTCAGTGAACACTTCTATAGGCTTACAAGTTCGGCAGGGAATTGCGATTTTAGTATTGGTAACCTTAAGGATCGTAACTTCACTCGATGCGAAGCGACGGTGTCCGTTCGAGGCTCGCACGCGCCCTTCGGTTGGATAGCGGGGTCATCCATCGAAAACAAACTGACGATCATTCTGCCGCCGGACCAGGTCCCCTTCCTGGATCGTCTCTGTGTGGACATCCGCGTCAGGACGAAAACGAAGATCAGAAGGACAGAAGTCATCCGGGCGCTGGTCGCCGGGGTCCGAGCTTCCGGGCTGGACTTGACTACATACGGGACTGAGGCAGACATCGCTGCCGTCATCCACAAGCGCCTGAAGGGCTAAATGCTGCCGAAAGGGATTAGCGCCAGTCTTCAATGCTGATGGTGTAGGTATCCGTGGCTGTGATGCTCAGATAGAATTTTCCAGGTTTATGCACATAGCTTTCATCTGCTGTTGATTCTTTGGCGGCAATTACATCGACAGGCTGACCGTCCTTGTCATAAATAAAAATACTGAGCCGATCTTCCGGTTTTGGCTTCTGCCACTTGATGCGCCACTTTGAACCCTTTATTTCAAAAAGGTCAGTCTGTTTATTTGCGGAACCTTTCACTTCTAAAACTTGATGCCAGGTCTGAGCGTAGACAGGCACCATCAACGCAAGTCCCAACACTAAGCAACTGAGTAGTTTCTTCATAAAAACGTTACTCATAAAACGTTACTCCTACTGCGCTCCCCTTTCCTGTGAGTCCGACTAGACTTGAACTTTCTCGTTGCCGCTACCAGAACCAACAAGAAGGCTAGAGACAAAGAGGATGCCGCAACTTGTGAGGTTCCCGCGAACAACAGGAGGATCCAATAGATCACGGTTCCACTCAATGAGAAGTCCACAGAGGCCCGTGCTGCCCATTTGAGCGAGCCACTCAACCGCGACGTGGACTTTGTCCGACGAAATAGAAAGGCAACGAAGAAAGCGACCACGATCCCGACAAGGTACAGAGACAAACCCACGACTACATTTATGAGAAGTAGATTTAAGATGAACCCCAGATCTTTACCTAATGTTTGTATGACCATAAAAAGAGCAAGCGCGCATTGGAAACTTGGGAGAGCGTGCCGCAGATTAGCGGTTTGGATTTGGCTCGTCCTTCCATCCTTTGCGCTCCCACTTCGTTCCATCCATGAAATGAAGCACGTTAACGATTAATGATTTATCCTCTGAATCGCCAATATATTCATTGAGCCTAAATAGTCCGCCAACTGGTCCGCGCAATGAACCAACTGTTCCAGGTTTGACTTGAGACTTTCGACCTCCTCCTACGCTCTCACCAAGAACGCCGCCGACTTGGAAGTAATACCTGGCAAGAAACACCCGGCGATAAGGATCATTGTAGTCGATTTGATACTCGATGGATTTGATTGCACGAGTATCGTTGTTCTGTAACTTCATATCAGCATAGGGCTGTTGCAAGGCATCTCGGCCCGCAATGATGCTGTGAATCCACAGATTGACAATCTTCGCCGGACAAACGTCCCTCGCTTCACTCTGCAAATTGTTCAGGTCAGCCGCCGTGCTTGATTGGGCTAACGTCAACGGGGGCACTAATGCAAAGACTGGCGAGACTAACAGCGCCAGCCAGATGATGATGGCGATTCGTTTCATATGTATTTATCTCCCCCCCTGTATCATACGCCAAATTGAATGCAACAAAAGGACATTATGTATCATTCGGCGCAAGAGATAAGACGAAGGTAAGAAAGATCAAACCGGGTTGGCACTGGATTCACGATGAAACAGCGTGTCGAAGGATGGAGTCGACCTGCGCCGGTAGTGCACAGCGATCTCTCCCAAAAGCTATCTTTAGCATGGCAAACTGGCAGGATTCGGGCAATGGGAAGTTATCCCCAGGTGAGTTATTCAATCACTTGTCCAATGTTTTCCCACCAGTTGCTGTTCACACCCCGATTTGTGTAAACGCTTGCGAGAATCCATCGACCATCATTGTATTTGCTTAGATGAACAAGACCTCCTCCTGAGAAGTCTTCCTGATTTACTCCGCCATATCCTCGTGCCTTGAAACGAAAATTCATAAACTTGATATCAGCCCGAGCAGTATTGTTTTGGGCATTTTCTTGTATACCGATCACGGTCGCGGTACCGGTGCTTCCGATAGAGAGAATCCATTTATTGAGAGCTCTTTCCAGGCTAGCGTTTGACAGCGAACCACCGCTAGAGGGGGGCGAAGGTTTTGCGGGCGGTTGGGGTTCGTTCGGTAGCGATGTAACCCCAAGGCTATCGAAATCTTTCTTAGCCTGATTTAATCTAGCCAAGACCTCTGAGTTGTTGATAGTCGGCTTCTCGACTGAAGAGAAACTCCTCACGCCGTTTCGTAGGTTCGCTTGTGTATGGGAAACCCATTTGCCCTCTAGCTTGTTGGTTGCTGTAAGCACACCTTCAAATTTACCCGAAGGATCCTTATCTACAGGAGATAAATTACCTCCGTAAAAGTCATAGATTTCAAACTTGTTATTTTCTAGGTTGATATTTCCTGATACGGGAGCTGCGTAACCAGACTTTCTTAAGATCTCATATCCGTCTACTTTGATAATGTTCTCAGAAGCTGGATGCCGGCTGCCCCTTAATACAAGCTCAACGTGCATATCGTCGATCATTCCTTCAAAAGCCTTAATTCCCCCATTTTGGAAAGCCTTCCACTCAGGAGAAGATACAGAAGACCCGGCACAAGAGATACTGAGCAGAGAACCTACCAAAGCAAATGTTCCAAGAGTTTTGATAGTCGCGTTCATGGTGCTTCTCCCTTTGGTTGACGATTCTACGCTTGAACCCGTTTGGGGTTCACCCGAATCGGGTTCTATATTCGTGCTGTGACGAAATCGGTCTTTACCAAGCGATACAGACTCCTGCTTCCCATTCTTATTGCTCTACGGGAAGACAGAGGGCTCTCTCAGCACCAATTGGCCTAAAGAAACCACAATCTTATGTTTCTAAGTATGAGCGCGGAGAAAGACGGTTAGATATTATCGAGTTTCTGGATATCGTCAAGGTCTTAGAAGCTGATCCTCACGACATGATTGAGGTGTCGTGGCAGGAGGCGATTGAGTTCTGTGCGCGGGGACTATCGCGGGCTACGGGCCGTAGGTATCGGCTCCCGACAGAAGCCGAGTGGGAATACGCTTGCCCAGCCGGAACGACAACCACGTTCGCGTTTGGGGAAACGATCCCGCCCGAGTTTGTGAACTACAACGGTAACTTTCCGTACGCGTCGGCGCCGAAAAGGTAGCTATCGAGGACAAACCACACCAGTGGGCCTTATGGAAGTAGCAAACGCATTTGGGTTATACGATATGCATGGCAATGTGTGGGAGTGGTGCATGGACAAATGGACGAGAACTATAGCGGCTTGCCGACGGACGGAAGCCCTTGGGAGATGGAAGGCGATACTAGATACCGGGCGCTGCGCGGCGGATCGTGGTACTTCAATTCCAACAACTGCCGCTCCGCCTATCGTGCAAGGGGCACTCCGGACTATCGCAGCGCCGCCGTTGGGTTTCGTGTTGTAGTGAGTGCGCGGACTCCCTAGCGCTTTGTTCTTTGCCCTCTTTGCGCTTGGCGCTTGCTCAAACCACGATCAGATTGCTCCAAGAACTAGATAGCCTTCGGATAAAGGCAAGGCGAACTCGCTACAAAACGCTCATTTTGTAATGAGTCGTCTGAATGCATCGCAATAGAACCCATACTTTGCACTGCAGGAACGCCGACTGCCAACCGCCGTAATGTAAAGAGTATCCTCTCAACCGGGAGCAACTATTATGTCGTAGGATTGTAGGATTGCTTGGGACTCAGATCGAGCCTAAGGCTGAACGGTTCTGCTGAGGCGTCGAATAACTAATTTCTATTTGCTCCTTCCGGTTTTAGTCTGCATTTCACTACCTGCCGCCGATAGTGCTTGAGTCGCTCGACTCGTTGTGATATACGAGGCCTCGGTTAAGTTCATTCCTAACGAAACAAGCACTCGCGTCAACGCTGGAAAGTCTGAAACCACTCTCTATAGAAGAAGCTATTATGAAAATGGTATGTCAGATTTGCGCTGTTTTGCTGAGCGTGACATTTGGCGCTTATGGTCAGGGGAATTCTTCCAAGGACATACGCTACCAAGGCGGCACGCTTCAAACCAAAGTCCACGCCGACGACCGGGGAAATCGTCTAACCGTCACGTCCGATGAAATCAAGCTCGATCTTAAGGACGGCCGGACTTACAAGATAGACCCAAAAAGAATAATGGCCTTAGCTACGGGCAGGAGGCACATAGAAGGGTAGGAACCATGATCCTGCTGGGAATCCTTGGTGCCCCGCTCGCGCCCTTCGTCTCTTCCATAAGGCCCGTTTACATTACGTTGGCATCGAGTTCAACACGGAAGACGGCAAGAAGGTCGGGCTACTTCGACAGGCGCACAGGGACAACTACCGCGCCGTATTGGTTGCGCTGCGAGGAGCGACTGGAGCAGCAATTGCAGTAGCTCCTGATGATAGAAAGTACGTAGCCGCGAATGTCGAAGTCATCGTTGCAGAATCGCCCGAGAAGGAAGGCAAGGGAAAGAAAGCAACCCCGACGACTGATGAACCAACGGCCAAGACAGGCACGGTCAAGATAACGTCTGAACCGGGCGGGGCGGATGCCAGCGTATACGGGTCATTCATGAAGAACACACCGGCCCAACTTAAGCTGAGAGCGCAGGCAAGCACTGCATTCAGATTACTAGTGAAGGCTTTTCCGAATGGTCGGCACAATCATTCTCCGTTGACTTGGGTCGCTATTCCTTTTTCTTGAGGGTACAGTCAGGGTCAGGTCCGAGCCTGCGGAAATTTCGGGAGTTGACCAGCGATGAAAAACGCACGAATCACAGGTGAAGGTACCAGTGATGCCGCAAGGCGTTGAGCACACAACAAGGAACTGCTTAAGGTAAACCCTGAATAGTGAAGGTACCAGTGATGCCGCAAGGCGTTGAGCACCTCAAATACTCCGAATTGGCCGCCGTAAACTGCGCGTGAAGGTACCAGTGATGCCGCAAGGCGTTGAGCACCCTAACTGTCCAGCAGTTTCGCCAATCCGCGCAAGGGTGAAGGTACCAGTGATGCCGCAAGGCGTTGAGCACTTGAATGCGCCTACCAGGGCGGCCACGTATACTGCGTGAAGGTACCAGTGATGCCGCAAGGCGTTGAGCACGACGTTGAAATGGCACGGATAATCGCAAGCGCGGCGGTGAAGGACCAGTGATGCCGCAAGGCGTTGAGCACACAAATGACCACGAGGCGCTGACTGCGGAAGCCCGTGTGAAGGACCAGTGATGCCGCAAGGCGTTGAGTGTCGGCGCGCAGCTAAAAACGTAGAAAAATGAGCATCGGCCGAGCTTGAGGTCACCTTAACGGCGGCGTATGGGCAGCGTGGTTGGCCAGTTTATGCCGAAGGTACCGAAGATAATCGTCAGGTAGATGAGTGGCGATGACCTCTTGGATGAGCGGCAGGAAGTAATGCAGCGAACGAATAGGCCCCAGAGGAGGGTAGCTGGGATCACGAAAGATCCGACGCGCAGAGCCTAATAGAAAAGCCGCCTCGACAATCTCCAACGACACATTCTGGTGATAGAGATTGAAGGCCAACTGACGATCATAGCGGCTGGTTCTGGAAGGCGTGTCGGGCAACCCGAGATAGAGATCTAAGAGCTTGTCCACATAGCCACGATCGTTTTGCTTCACGACACCTCCAACCTGGACGAAGTCATTTTGAGTTGTTGTCCTTTTTGTGACCCTTCTTTCTGCGAGCAACCGACTCTAACTCGCTCTCGCGAATTCTAAAGCTCTGGCCTTCAATGACGGTGATGTCGGCGTGATGAGTGAGCCGGTCAAGCAGGGTGGCTATGCAGGTGGCGTTTGGGAAGACATCATTCCAGTCTTTGAATGCTCTGTTGGTTGTGATCAACAAGGATGAGCGTTCGTAGCGGCGGTTGATCACTTCGTAAAGCAGATCGGCGGAGCTGGAATCGTAGGAGAGATAGCCTACTTCATCAATACAGAACAAGCGGGGCCGGGCGTAGTAGCTGAACTTGCGCCGGCGTAACTGAGGTGAGTCGCACTGAAGATCCGCAAGCAGATCCGAGGCAGTGCGAAACAGGACACTGTGGCCAGCCATGACTGCCGAATGGGCGAGGTTCTTGGCGATCATCGTTTTGCCCAGGCCGTTTGCGCCTAACAGAATCAGGTTGCGTCCTTCATTGATGAAGTCCAGAGTCATAGCCCGTTCAATCAACTCGCGATCAATCTTCTTAGGCCAGTTCCAGTCGAAGTCAGCTATAGGCTTGAACCGTCCTATCCTCGCCTGGCTGAGCAGTCGCTGCAGGCTCCGCTGGGCGCGGTCGGTGGTTTCAGTCTGGGCGATCTGTTCGACCAGAGCGCGGGGTGAGAGTCGCTGTTTGGTCGCGCGGGCAATGAAGTCGTCAAGTTGGCTTGCAGTCGCGCGAAGACCGATCCTGGTAAGCTGAGCCGCCAGATCGCGTCCGCCTGATAGGCCCTGCGGGTTAGTCTTGAGAGCTGTCGTCCGAGAGTTCATCGTAGACCTCCAGTTGATGGGTTGGTACGGAAAGATCGGCTAGCTCTGGATGTCGAGACAGATCGACTGGCAAGATAGCGCGGTTGGCTGAGCGATGGCGTCGCGCCAGGATGAAAGCAACTGAAGCAGCTCGCGGGGTGTCGCGCTCGAGCGCTTCCACAACGGCCGCTGCCAGCTCCTTTGCTCCGTAATCATCCAGCAGTCCGATCAACTGCGCAGTCAGCCGGGAAATGGACTCGCCGCGTTCGAATGCCGATTCCAGAAACTGTTCGATGTTTGGGACCGCATGGGCCAGTCGGCCGACGGCGGTTGCTCCCAGAGCCTTTCGTTTCTGCTCGACAAGCGCGGCTATGTGGGCCGGGTCCTCGATGCGCTGATGCCGATCATAGGATCTTCGATGACGAGCAAGTTCGTTTATGCCATCCAGGATGCGCACCGTGGTCTGCGACGCAGCCAGAGTGAGCGCCTGGCCTACCATCTCGTGCGGGATCGAATAGTCGTTCTGATCGAAACGCACATAGATTGTCTTGTCAGATCGAACTGTCTTGACCTGATCAGTCTCGAATCGATGTGATGGGAGTGGGATGAGCCTGATCTTCTCTTCATCGAACGCCTCGTTCACCGTGCGCGAATCGTCGCCAGGCCAGGGGCGCTGATGTGCAACCGTGTCTCGCCACTCGAGTGCCTGACGGTTGAAGTCTTCAAGCGTTGTGAAAGGGCGAGCGGCAAAGAACGAATGACGGACATAGCTGATAGTCCTTTCCACTCGACCCTTTTCGTTGCCGCGCCCGGGATTACAAGGCCGAGCAGCAAAGTGGTAATGCCCGCACAAGTCCAGCAGCCGCGGGTGAAGGCGCACCTGATCGCCAAGTCGTTCCAAGACTGCCGACTTGAGGTTATCGTACAAGATGGTCCTGGAAACGCCGCCCCAGTCATGGAATGCGTTGACGTGACCGAGCAAGAAGTTCTCGAGGGTCTGATCGAGGAAGAACTCCAACCACATAGCCCGGCTGTAAGAGAGCGTAAGGACAAAGCAGGACAAGCGCCGGCGTGCTCTTCCTATTCTAACTTCTCCGAACGAACCCCAGTCGGCTTGTGCTTGCTCGCCTGGGAATACTGACAATCGCAGAAAAGCTTCCCTTGAAACTGGGCGCACCTGTCTCACTACTCGTCTCAACTGCGAGGCGCCCCCTTTGTAGCCGCGTGCCTGCACCATCTGGAACAGCCGTGTCGCCGTCAACCGTGGATACTGCTTGAGAGTCTGTTGGATAAACTCCAGGAAGGGATCAGTCACCAGTTGTTTCGGTGAGCGTGACTTGAATCGCTCGGTCTGAAGGGCACGCTTCACGGTGTCCGGATGCAGAACTAGCTCTGAAGCGATAGTCCCTATCTTCCAGTGCTCGGCGTAATACAACCGTCGAATGATCGCAATCTGTTCTTTAGAGATCATGGTTCACCCACTCTCATGAAATGGATTCAGAAAGCGGCCAACTCGCCCACAGAAATGACAAATAATCAATCCAAAATCGGACGCTGCCTGCCAAATGCGTCGCAGCCAGCGAGATCTAATTGGCTCTGGGTGCTGGTTACACGGCGGCGCTATAGTGACAGAGGTTGTTCCGCTTTGAGAACCATGATCCGTCACGTTTTCTTTTGTGGTGGCTCGGGCTGACGCTGCCCTGCGCAGCCGGTAGGCCCGTTGGCGGTCGCGATGATCCAGTCGGCCTTCGGGGCTGTCTTGGTGTCGGCGGCGAGCAACTCGCTGCTGCTTAACCCGCGCGCCCTGCCGACATACTAGGCTGCAGTAACGTTGTCCCCGATCACAGTGAGAACAGATGAAGAACAGGATCCGACAATCCGAGGCCCCGCAAAATCTTGGATGGAAAACCGTTTGAGGGCTGGCTGCCATTGGCTCGATGATCGGGCATTGGACAGCCAGCGTTCGATGATGGCAACATACACCTCGCTAATGTGAGGTGGTTGCCTCAGCAACGAGGCCGCCAACGGAAAACCCCGGTTGTTCATATCAACCGGGGTTTCTACTCCCTCCTCGCGCCGCACACTATCAAAAGATCTGTTCATCGAAAAGCGCCTGCCGCGATGATGACGCGCCTTCGGCGATGATATTGACCTCCGTCTAGCGGCTCATGCTCAGATTTCTACGCTTTTCGCTGCGCACCCACATTGAGCACTACTCACTTGGATTTGAGCACAACAACTGCCTCGGATGTGAAAGTACCAGTGATGCCGCAAGGCGTTGAGCACACTTTCACGTTGACCGTTCGCTCCGTGAACGCCAGTGTGAAAGTACCAGTGATGCCGCAAGGCGTTGAGCACAGCGTCGTGATCATCTACTCGTCGTGATCATCTACTAATTGAACAGACACCAGAGCAATTGGATGCGGTTGCCGACCGCGTTGGCGGGGGAATGACCTACTTCCGAGATCAATCACAGACTAGCAATCAGCGCCACAACCCCTCGAACCGCGATGCTGCCGTTCGCGTGTAGCGCGTGGTGTGAGCGATATTGCGGTGGCCAAGATAATCCTGAATCAGCCGCGTATCCAAGCCCTTGTTCGCCAAGTAGAATCCGCAGGAATGCCGCAGCATATGGGGGAACGTCTTAAAAGGGAAGACCGGCTCGCTTACCTATCTGAGAGACCAAGTAGTTCAGGGCTTGCCGGGTGAGCGGCCCTCTCGACAGAAACAACAAAGGAGAGTGCGCTTCTAACTTCGCTTAAATGATCTCTCTCTGATCCAAGCACGAATCGCCCGAAGTTCATCGCCCTCGATTGGATGGGAAGTACTGAGCGAGCCCTTCAGCCGCTTTACAAACAATCGGCTCGTGGCTAAGTCGATATCAGCCATTCGAATGTCTATTAACTCCGATACACGGGAGGCCGTGCCGGTAAGATATCAGCCATCATCGCATAATCTCTCACGCCGTAGCGGCCGCTCTCGAGCGGCACTCAAGAACGAGTCCATCTCAGAGGATGTGAGAAAGTCCCTTGCGGGTCCGTCCGTCAACAGTCTGGGCGAGAGCCAGACTCTTTACCTTTCGGCAATCGGCGCTTTCTTGCTCACCGCGCGTAACCAATGATTCCACATTCAAGGGCGATCCCGACTCTATACAATTTGTGCAAACTGTAAAGAGTTGCGAATGACAAACACAGCGGGAACCGCCGTTCGGAATGCAAGTAACTCCCTGGACTCTCTGACATTCTCCGAACCGCTCGCGTTTTTGGGAGGGGCATCTCCTTCGCGAATCAACAACAACGAAGTCAGCGCACGCGCGAGAATGAAGCCGACCGACGCGGGATCTTAGATTTCTGAGGCGTGGTTTCCGTGCCACCGTGTCTCCAAGAAAAAGCTCGTCGACCGGAATCGCGCAGACAGGACCCGCCCAGGGGATTGCTTTTGAGTCCGCTAGAGGACCGCTGAAAAAGGCTTCGTAGTCCCGCCTTCAGACATCTGAGGTTGTCTGTCAAGCCCCGACCCGTTCCGAATCGGTATTCGGCTTTAGCTTTGTGGCCAAAGGTGAGCCTCTGCGAGCCAGGGCCTTCAGGTAGATCTGCTCGTCGTATGCTAGCCCGTCCTTCCAACACCGATACATGATTCGAATCCACTTGAAGGCCAGCGACCTGATCGTCGCATGGTGCCCTTTACCAGAGTCCTTCTCCTGATCGTAATAGGCCTTTGCCCAGACCGACCAGTGTATCGACTGCGCGGCGTACTCGTGAAACGTCTGCTTGAGGAACTTTGGACAGGCGTAGCGTCTGTGCACCCACTTGGATTTTACGCTTTGCTCGGTCACCGGAGCTATGCCAGAAAACTGCTGTATGCCGGAAGCCGACTTGTAGCGATCCAGGTCGGTTCCCAACGCCACAGTCAAGCGAGGAGCTAATACTTTTCCGGCTCCAGGAAAGCTGTCGAATACGTGCTTGTAAGGATGTTCAGCGAATATCTCGTAGCGATCCGCCCGTCACATTCCTGTATTGCCGCATTCAAGCAACGCAGTCGCCCTACAACTGCGCTTGCCATCATCTCCGATGCCTCTACTATGACTTCATCCGTCGTCAGTGGCTTGATCTGTGAAAAGTATCTTGAGTCGATTCTCAATCACCTCTCTACGAACTGAGCCGTGCTTCCGATAGAACGTTCGCAACTGGGAAGGGTCGGCAGTCTTGAGCAGTTCAACGGTCGGCCAGGTAGATAGAAAATCACAGGCCATCTTTGTATTGAGACACCCTGCTAGTTCTCGAAAGCCTGCGGATAGTAGCTTTTCAGCAGACTGGTCAGCCTGTTTGTGTACTCTGTAACTGTATCCACCAATCTGCGCCGGTTCTCGGCCAGCATTCGCAGCAGCCTGGTTTGTTTATCCTCGGGCATCCATCGCCGCAATCGATCCCGGTGCACCCTTACCAGCTCGACAATCAGGTCTGCATCGGTCTGATCAGAACTTGCATTGTTCATGTCCTAAACGCTTCTGTGTACCTTGCAAGCGTCTTCGGGTTAATCGGATAGATCTCCAAAAACTCATACTGCATTAAGTGATATACAACTGCGCCTCTGGACTGCTCTATTGCGACAGCTATCTTCCCACCTTTGAATCTTTCGCGCAGCTTCGCGATCCACTCGGCGAGCGCCTCCGGACGTTGTTCGACTTCACCTGCCTCACTATCCGTTGATTGAGCTGTCTGTAACCTGATCACGTGCTTTTGATCTGCCCGTACCAATGCCGACATAGGCTGCAAACTCATCGACGTTTTTACTAGTAGTCGTCATCTCTTTGGGTCCTCCATTTGCGGAATCACAACGGCAGGACGCGCTTGGCTTTGCTCCGCGAAAGCCTTATAGTTGAGTCATCGTTTGAAACAACATCTGAGTGATTCGTTTTGGACCAAAGCGCAGCGTCACGCTCGAATGTCTAAAGGAAATCGTCTAGCAATAGGCGGACTAATTCGTAGCGTGGCGCTGCGCGTCCTGTCGTTTCACTTCTTCGTCTACTCCCCTTTCACCCGTGTTGCAAATGATTATCGCTGATGATTGACTTACTGAGCCCACGGGGTACCTATAAGGCGGAATCCTGACCGCTGAAAAAGGCTTCGTAGTCCCGCCTTCAGGCGGAATCCTGACCGCTGAAAAAGGCTTCTGTAGCTCGCCTTCAGGTGGAATCCTGACGGGGAATTGTCTTTGAAAGCATCAGAAACGGAGAATCCAGGGGCCTTCGCTCTTGGAGATTCCGCCTGAAGGCGGGACTACGAAACCTTTTTCAGCAGCCTGCTTAGGGCCTTTTACGGCGGCCCGTTTAGCCGGAAGCGTTAGAGCAAGATCGTAGTGAGAGTCAGGAAACAAGTCAGGAAACAAGGCAGACATTGGGATCACGGTACACGGCTTGGGTCGGGTGACACCGGCAGAACCAGTGCCTTGACGAAGGCGATCCGTAAGATTGCCCCTGGAGCAAGCTTCACCTCGCCGCCCCGGGTGAGAAGCAATCCACCGAGCATACCCGCACCGATCGTTCCCGCACCGATCGTACCCGCACCAATCGGAGCCCCACTTCCGCCGTGGGACGCCAACGTTCCCCCGCTAACATTGCTGACTTCCCTGCCAGCTACGACGGTGCCCGCTCCCAATGCTCCGGCACGGCTGCCACGTATCACATTATCTGCCGTCTTCTCGCCTTGATGCCCTCCATTCACTTTGCCTTCACTGTCGGCCCGCAATTTCTCGTTCTTATCCCAATCATCTATGGATATAAGTTCCACGGCGACGGCTTCCTCGCCCCAGGGCGTTAGCACCTTGTCGAAAATGATGCCCATCTGTGCGCTCTTTTGACCGCGCCCTGCCGGCTTTACTGAAGTAACACGGCCCTGGAACTCCGCATCACGCGGCATAACAAATAGGCCGTTGACGTAAATCGCCTCTTCGAGGGTAGCGATGACGGTGTCTCCGACTTCATTCAACTTTGAGCTCAGGCGCGATTGAAGAACTAAGCGAGTCTTTGTTCCGACTTCAATTGTCGCTTCACGTTTTGTCTGTGAGTAGGTAGGGATCGTCGCGACTGCGACGGCTGCCCATAGAGCAATAACTGAGATCCTGCCTTTCATTAACCAACCTCCCATCTCAGCAGCGGCCCTTCGAGGGCCAAAGTAGTCCAATGCACGACGAGAGTCATTTGCCTGGAGACTCCGACCCACAGGGCTCTCTCCAACGCAGGGCCTGTTTGATCGAAGAGTAAGCGCGCGCCGCGAAGGGAAATTCTACCCTCGCCTATTATCGGCATTCAATGCGATTAGCGCAGGTCTTTACAAAGAAATCTTATTCACCCCGGACGTCAGCGGATGCCGGGCGCCTTGCCAGATGAACTCACCTGTTATCCCGGCTGGCAATCTAACCTCAGCTTCAAGCTTCCCGCCGGCACGCACCAGCTTAACCGCAACCTCGCCATCAGGGTGTGGGATAGCGCCAGAGACCCGCGTGAGCTTGCCGAGAAAGGGTCGAATCACAACACGCTTGAAGCCCGGCGCTGCCGAGTCTATGCCGAGTACCGTTCGGAACAGTTCGTAATTCGGACTCGAACTCCAGGCGTGACAGTCGGAGCGAGTCGGCTCCGGTGTCTCCGCCCATGTAGTCAGACCACGTGCAAGCATCTTGTCCCATTCGCCGAGCAGGTCGAGATAGCGGTCGCCTTCTCCCACTTGATTGACCGCTGAATGCAGGTAGTGGCGGAAATAATAAGTACACTGGGTGATCGTTGAATCGCCAAGGATCTTATTGATAAGGGCACGAGCGCTCTCGCCTTCGACGACGCGAGCCAGTACCGCGAGCGAGTTTGTCTGCTGCGAAAATTCCTTCTTGAGAGGCGTGTCGGCGAAGAGTTGTCGCGACGAGTCCCAGTAACGCTCCTTCACCGTTGCCCGCACTCTGTCAGCAGTCGCGCGGTACTCCGAAGCCTGCCACTTCGAGCCTAAAGATTCTTCGAGCTCTGCTGCCCAATCGAGAGCCAGCAACAATTGCAAATCGAGCGCGGCAGAGGAGCCGCCGGAATCCATCGGCGGCACCCCACTGTTTTTCCATGCCCAATCAACATAGTTCCACCAGGGCACGTGGCTGAGCGAGCCGTCAGGCCCCTCGTACCTCGAGAAAAACCCGAGTACCGCGTGCACACCCGGTAGCATATCTCGTACGAATCCGGCGTCGTCCTGATACATCCAGTAGTCGTGTACCATTCCAACCCACCACAACGAAAACGGCGGAATGTATTGCTGCTGGCGCGTGGGCGCTCGGCTCATTGTCGCACCCTCCGCCGTGCGTGAATCATCAATTTGCGCAATGCAGTTCTTCGCCAACCGGCCATCTCCGGAGTTGTAAAACGAGACGAGGGCCTGAATGCGTGAGTCGCCGACATACTGCAGTTGCTCGTAATACGGGCAGTCCAGGTACGTCTCGTGTGCGTCAAGACGGGCGGTTCGCCATCCCACTTCCAGTATTTTGTTGAGCCGCTCGGATTGCGCATCGAAACTGGCCTTGAACTGAAACGGGTAACCGACATAGATGCCTCGGAAGTCCTCGACCGTGAGCGGCTCATCACTGGTTTCGATTTTTAGATCTACGTATCGGTAAGTGCGCCACCACAGCGGACGATACATTCGCTGTTTCCCGCCGTCGCTGATGAACACATCGTAGTAGCCGACAAACGTCTTACCTTCGACTTCGTTGCGATTCCCCTTTTCTCTCGAGCCGCCGGCGAAGAGCGATTCAGCATAGCCGACTTCAATCACCGCGCCTTTCCCGCCAGTCACGATCAACTCCGGGTAAGCTGTCGTAAGGTGAGATTGATCGACCAGCAGGCGAGCTTTCGTATTTGGAGGAACCGTGAACGCCGCCGCCTTCGCCGGAAAGTCCGGGGGCACGCTCACACCGTTTGATTGCCTCACCGAGGCCAGTCGTTCAGGCTTTTCCTCCATGAGTGGAATGTTGCGAGGCACAAGCAACCAGCGATTTGGTGCATCTCGCGAGTCACGCGGTGCGCCGCTCCAACGCCCATCAGTCTCAGCCTGTACCCAGTTCGAATCGTCAAAGTCCGGTTGCTCCCAGCCCCACGGATAACTCGCGCCATC
This sequence comes from Blastocatellia bacterium, assembly GCA_963737945.1. GTDB lineage: Bacteria > Acidobacteriota > Blastocatellia > UBA7656 > UBA7656 > Onstottus_A. The sequence continues at coordinate 548,163 of CAVTUR010000008.1, forward strand.
TACTTTGTCGCCCGGTCCTGCTACGAAGTACCCCCGCATCTGGGCATGGGTATAATGCAATGGTTGGTAGGCGAGGTCGCGCGTCGATTTCCACTGGGTGCTGGTATCCACGATTCTCTCCGCCGGCCTGTCGCCTTGCAGAAGGAAGCCCGTGCGATCGGTGACCTGTGCTTCGGGCGCATACTGACCGAAATTCCACACTACTGCCGCCAGCACGTTCTTGCCTGGCTTTAAGTGCGGGGCGATCTCCACGGTTTCATACCGCCAATGATTCAAATCGCCTCGCGCGGGCCCCCAAACAATGCGTTCCCCGTTTACGAAGAGCTGATATCGGTTGTCCCCGCTGACGTGAATGACGAATGATGACGGCTTTGCCGGCAACTCAAAGGTCCGGCGGAAGTGGTAGACACCGTAATCGAAGGGCGATGTGTTGGGCACCGCGATCCAGCGTGCGCTCCATACCTTTGTCAGTAGTTCAGGATTGATGCGAAGTATGGGATTGCCCTGGGAGAACGTATCGGAGCGTGTAAGGCTCGCGATGACTAGCAGCATAAGGAAGCCAATCGAACGCAAGAGGCCTTGTCTTTTCATTTTGCTCCTTGTTGAAGTCGGATCGCGCAAAGTAGCAAGGGTACGGAGCGTCATGCTTTTCAATGATTCGAAGCCGTTGTGGGTCTCGGAGAAGAGCGCGATTCTATGCAGCTCCAGAGCGTCTGTCAACGGCAAGGAGCTCGGGTCCGGGATGTAACCGTAATTGCTCACCCGGCGGTGGTTATTCTTGAAGGGATATTGATACAAATGGGGTCGTCTCAAGCCGAGAGCTTGCATTGTTGGAGTTGCGGCGGCGTGTTAGATGATTGCAATCGCCATTCAACGCCCATATAATCGGCCGCGGTTAACACGAGTTCTCATTGTTCGGATCTTCTTTTCAGCTCAGAACCCGGGGATAAGCAGAATGCATCATACCCAACTGACTCAAGTAGTCGGGCGTCAAGGTGCCGCCGGGCTGGTGGTTGTGCTTGCCCTGCTCCTCCACGCCGCCGCGCAAAACAACAAACCGGCCTCGACGGCACCTTTCCCTCGGCCGACGGGACCTTTCGCAGTCGGGACGCACGAATACTTGTGGGTCGATCAGAACCGCGAAGAGCCTTTCACAAAGGACCCTGCGGATCGGCGTCATTTACTCGTGCGGGTGTGGTATCCCGCGGAGGGATTGCCTGGGAACGAGCCTGCTCCTTACGTCAGCGACGTGAACGAGTTTCCCGAAAAGAGCGTGTACAGGCGGGGCGAAGGCATCAAGACGAATTCAATTACCGACGCACCGTTCGCAAAACGCAAATCTCGCTTTCCAATCCTTGTTTACCAACCAGGCGGTGGGACGGCGCGGTTTATTGGAACCTTTGAAGCTGAGCAGCTCGCAAGTCAGGGTTATGTGATAGTGAGCGCCGATCATCCCGGCTTTAGTGAGACCGTTCTCTTTCCCGACGGTTACCGCTTTAAAGCCGATAGCCTGCTGGCGCCCAAGGAAACAGGCAATCTCCGCAGTGACGCGCTGAAAAGCTGGGAGTGGTTGGAGGAGGACGTGTTCCCCACGTGGACCGCGGATGTGTCTTATGTGTTGGACAAAATTCAGGCATTGGATCGGACGCCGGGGCAACTGTTTTACAAACGCCTTGATCTCTCTCGAATAGGAATGATGGGATGGTCGTTCGGCGGGGCGACTGCTGTGCAAATGAGTAAGGATGATCCCAGGGTGATTGCGGTCGTGGATCAAGACGGGCAACTCTTCGGAGACGTGTGGCAGACTGGTACGAAGCGCCCGGTGATGTTGATGCATCATGGCGGCGAGGACAAACCGCCGAAGCCAACCGACGCAGCGGTTATGAAAGAGTTGACGGAGATGACCAGGGAGCGGGATCGCTTGTTCCTGGATCGTTCCACAGGCGATCGCTTCGAGGTCACAATCGCGAAGACGCAACACGGCCATTTCTCGGATTTCTTGTTGTTCTTCCCGCCGCGAGCGGACGAACTGGACGCTCGACGGGGTCACGAAATAGTCATTGCCTACACCCTGGCGTTCTTTGACAAGTATCTGCGCGGCCGAGACAGCGATCTGCTCGCCGCCCCGTCTGACAAGTATCCGGAGGTGTCATTTCAAAAGAGAGCTGGGCGCAAATGACTCTTTGTTAGAAGAGCGCCTCGGACCTCTCGGCTTCCAGGGCCTCGAGATCCTTGTTCTCAACTGCAGCAGCCGGCTCACGGAACTCTCGCATTTTTGAAATGGCGGCATCCAATGTGCCCGGCTAGGGCAAAGGCAACCTTTCGCCGGTATACGTGCAATCCCATACTTCGGGGCTGGTTTTGTCGGGCCGATCAATGCAGGGCGAGGTTCTTCATCTGCTCTCACTGCGATCGCTTGCCCAGCTCACACTTCAACTCAAGTCCAACTTTGAAGTCCCGTCCCGCCTGTGATATATGCACTACACGCAGATAGCCATATGCAAATTCCACGAATATGCGCTCCCTACGACGCCGGACTGGCTTGACCGGCGACTTATGCCTGTCTCAGAGACCATCGGTACGAGTGGCTACCGATTGGATAAGAGCTTTACGCTTAACCTTGAGCACCCTGAACTCTTCCTGATTCCCAGGCTAAGGTTTTTCGTTGCTGGCAGCATGGTGCAACGAGAGAAACCGGTCGAATTTGAGGTTGTGAGATGGACGTTTCGGTACGAGAGCTGGAACCAATCTACAATCGACCTGGTGGTCCGCGAAGTAAAGCTGACACCTTTCGAGAGATGGTTCTCCAGTTTACCGGCCGGACGGCAATACTTTCTCGCGGGGGCGGCGGTAGTACTGTCTCTGGCAATCGTTGGCTCGGGCGTCTACGCGATAATGCACTTCCCAAACCCAGATTGGTTCTGGGCCTGGTTTGGTCACCATGTGAGGAGCATTGTTGGCTGGGGCCTTTTCTCTCTATTGCTGATCTCGGACATGTGGGCAGCGATCCGCTTCAGCAAGTCACCGTTCCGGCAGAACGTTCTCCTTTTCGTTCTGAGTTTCTCGGCGTTGGTAGTGCCATTTGTTTGGCTAAGTGTCTCTTCTCCTCCTCAGCCGCTCTCAGGAAGTCCCGTGGAGTACATACAGTACGTCGACTATTTGAGGAGCCGTTTATCGACCCTTGTCCTGCTTCTTGCCGGTATTATTCCGTGGCTGGCACTAGTGCTTAAATGGCTTGGCCTGGATCTATTGGCGTCTGCGGTGAGTCTGTTTGCCGCGAGGAAAAAACAGAAACCCTCGGATAGTTAGCAAATGGTATCTGGGGGTTTATCACAGATTCAGCCAAGCGCCAGACCAGTTTCACTGAGAAATGATGATAATCAGCCGGGCGAGCAAGCCGCCTCACTTCAAAGCTCCTCGACCACAGCTTCAACCTCTTGCCGTATCGTTGTTCGCCCCAGGCTAAACCGAATCGCCCCCATTCCGATCTCTGGCGGGACGCCCATGGCTCGCAAAACCGGCGATAACTCCACCGATCCTGCATGACACGCGGAACCGGTGGACGCGGCCAGTCCGGGCAAGCGCCCCAAAATGTCCGCTCCGATCTGTGACACGAAGCTGACGTTTAGTGTATTGGGCAATCGTTCGATCGGATGACCGTTGAGAACCACTCGATCTCCAAACTTGTTTTGCAGAAGATCCCAGAAGAGGTCGCGAAGACCTCGAACCTTTTCTACGCCTCTCCACGCGGCCGCCAGTTCGCAAGCCGCCCCCAAAGCCACGTCCAACAGCACATTTTCTGTACCGGCTCGGCGGCCGGATTCGTGGCTTGCGCCGTGTATCAGCGGCTCAATAGACACACCTTCGCGTACATAAAGTGCGCCCACTCCCTTGGGTGCATACAGCTTGTGCCCGGCAATCGATAACAAGTCGACCCCCAGCCGTGACACCGAGAAGGCGATCTTGCCCAACGATTGCGCCGCATCGCTATGCAGGAGAACACCGGCCTCCCGAGCGATTTGTGCAATCTCTTCGATTGGCTGAATGGTGCCGACTTCGTTGTTGGCATGCATTACGGAAATGAGGATGGTGCCCGGTCGCAGGGCCCGGCGAACATCGTCAGGATCGACGCGTCCAAAGCCATCAACCGGCAGGTATGTAACCGTCGCGCCAAGCCGTTCGAGGAACCTGCAGGGATTGATTACCGCCGGATGCTCCACCTGGTTGGTAATGATATGGGCATCGGGCCTGTTACTTGCGAAGAACACTCCTTTGAGAGCGTGATTGTTGGCTTCACTGCCGCCGCTGGTGAATACGATTTCGTCGCGATTGCAACCCAGAAGCCCGGCAACCTGGATTCGAGCGTTGTCGACCGCTTCTCTCGCCGGTTTGCCGGCCCAGTGATCGCTCGATGGATTGCCGTATGGCTCTTCGAGGACACCCTGCATCGCCGCAATCACTTCTGGCGCTACCGGGGTGCTGGCATTGAAATCGAGATAGATGCGTTGTTTTCGTCCCGCTATCATAGTTTGACCTTGTCCGGGTTTCTAAAAGCTCTCTAGCAGGCTGCTGAAAAAGCCCAATCGGCCTCGCGCAAGGGAGTCCATCCCACCAACGCAGTTGGTGGATCGTTCATACTCAGCCTATTGAGCGCGACCGCCACCGGCTCTCGAATCCCACCAACGCAGTTGGTGGATCGTTCATACTCAGCCTACAAAACCCAGCCTACAGAGGAACCGTTCGCTCGTCCCAAATCCCACCAACGCAGTTGGTGGATCGTTCATACTCAGCCTACAACAGGACTCGCGCAGGCGCGTCCCAAATCCCACCAACGCAGTTGGTGGATCGTTCATACTCAGCCTACAAAACCCAGCCTACAGAGGAACCGTTCGCTCGTCCCAAATCCCACCAACGCAGTTGGTGGATCGTTCATACTCAGCCTACAACAGGACTCGCGCAGGCGCGTCCCAAATCCCACCAACGCAGTTGGTGGATTGGTTCATACTCAGCCTATGGAGCGCGACCGCCACGGGCTCTCGAATCCCACCAACGCAGTTGGTGGTTCGTTCACACTCAGCCTAAGGAGGGCGACCGCCACGGGCTCTCGAATCCCACCAACGCAGTTGGTGGTTCGTTCACACTCAGCCTAAGGAGGGCGACCGCCACGGGCTCTCGAATCCCACCAACGCAGTTGGTGGATCGTTCATACCCAGCCTAACTCTCTGCGCGGATTCACGTTCCGTTTTGATCAGCGCAAGGCTGACTATGAACGATCCACCAACTGCGTTGGTGGGATTCCGGAAGCCTGCCCGTCGTCCCGTGTAGGCCGAGTATCAACGATCCACCAACTGCGTTGGTGGGATTCGGGAAGCCTGCCCGTCGTCCCGTGTAGGCCGAGTATCAACGATCCACCAACTGCGTTGGTGGGATTCCGGAAGCCTGCCCATCGTCCCGTGTAGGCCGAGTATCAACGATCCACCAACTGCGTTGGTGGGATTCGGGAAGCCTGCCCGTCGTCCCGTTAGGCCGAGTATCAACGATCCACCAACTGCGTTGGTGGGATTCGGGAAGCCTGCCCGTCGTCCCGTGTAGGCCGAGTATCAACGATCCACCAACTGCGTTGGTGGGATTCCGGAAGCCTGCCCATCGTCCCGTGTAGGCCGAGTATCAACGATCCACCAACTGCGTTGGTGGGATTCGGGAAGCCTGCCCGTCGTCCCGTGTAGGCCGAGTATCAACGATCCACCAACTGCGTTGGTGGGATTCCGGAAGCCTGCCCGTCGTCCCGTGTAGGCCGAGTATCAACGATCCACCAACTGCGTTGGTGGGATTCGGGAAGCCTGCCCATCGTCCCGTGTAGGCCGAGTATCAACGATCCACCAACTGCGTTGGTGGGATTCCGGAAGCCTGCCCGTCGTCCCGTGTAGGCCGAGTATCAACGATCCACCAACTGCGTTGGTGGGATTCGGGAAGCCTGCCCGTCGTCCCGTGTAGGCCGAGTATCAACGATCCACCAACTGCGTTGGTGGGATTCGGGATGCCTGCCCGTCGTCCCGTGTAGGCCGAGTATCAACGATCCACCAACTGCGTTGGTGGGATTCGGGATGCCTGCCCATCGTCCCGTGTAGGCCGAGTATGAACGATCCACCAACTGCGTTGGTGGGATTCGGGAAGCCTGCCCATCGTCCCGTGTAGGCCGAGTATGAACGATCCACCAACTGCGTTGGTGGGATTCGGGAAGCCTGCCCATCGTCCCGTGTAGGCCGAGTATGAACGAACCACCAACTGCGTTGGTGGGATTGTGCCTTGAATACCTGTGTCTCTTCGACTTTTTCAGCAGCCTCCTGGAATACTGGACTATACACCAACACGAACGTCGCGCGGCTGCACTGCGTCGCGTTCGATATGGAGCTTACACCAAAACTCTTGATCTCGGGCGATTCGCGCTGAGGGTCGGGTCTCTTAGTATCTAAGCGTTTTTCAAAAGGCAACCTCAGGTATGTATCGGGGCTGTAACGGGCTATTAGGCCGGTCGGTTGTATCGGTGGGGTCGCAGAGGTATGATTTGGGCTGCACGAATTCCACGAACTGGGAAAGGCTGCCAATCAGCAAGCTTCCTTTCGGATCAGGTTGAGTAAACGGACCGCTCAACCTCTGCCTCAGGTACTCGCACGCCGGAGTCGCGCGGGTCACCAAGTTAAAAGATCCCCGAGTTCATTTATGCTAACCTCGTAACCAAAAAGGAGCTTACAACTATGTCTACTACTGCAGATTTGTACTCAAACTTTACGGATCTTCACGGCGTCCCTTCCGGCGGACGCAAGAGGTGTGCGATGTACGTTCGATGCTTGTCCCTCTCTTTTGTCCTGGCCGCCTTTGCGGGCGTGGCATCGGCCCAGACTTGGAGTCCAGAGCAGCAGGAGGTTTGGAATCTGGAACAACAGCAATGGAAGATGTCTGCCGCGAAAGACATGAGCTGGGTGGACACGATGGTCCATCCAAATATCAGCTACTGGGACACGGACCAGGCGAGCCCCCAAAACAAGGAGTCCCTCCTGCGCTGGAACCGCTACAGCAACACCAACTCCACCACCCTCGAGCAGGAGATCTTCCCAATCACGCTCACCATTCCGGGTAACATCGCCGTCGCGCAGTACCGCTATACGGTCGCACGCGAGAACTACAAGAAGGAACGTGAGACCGTGTCGGGGCGCTATACGGACGTTTTCGTGAAGGAAGGCGGCCGTTGGTTGTTCATCACGTGGGCCGGCGGTGACGATCCGAAGAAGTGACGCGTCGCTGGTGCAAACCTACGCGGCCCCGCCTCCACAGGAACCGAGTCCTGCCAGGGTAGCGCCGCCTAACAACCGGAGAAAGCTGACGAGGCCGCATCTCGCCACGGCCACCGCAGGCTTCGCAGCTTATCCGGTCGTTACAAAGCTATAGCTATTTGTGTCCATGCCTGAACATGGTTCCTGGCTAAACCTGATTGAAACACTCTTCAGCAAGATGGCCCGGAGCACGCTTCGAGGAATCCGCGTCGCAACCAAGCAAGAATTAATCGACCGAATCCATCAGTATTTCAGAATGCACAAGAGCGTCGCTGGAACCAACACGCTCAGCCAGAACGGGTTCCTCAGTGCGACGCGAGCATACGCCTGACATCCTCAGGCATCTCGCCCGTCAGTTCCCACCGAAGCAGCGATGCAGGCACCAGCCCGGCTGCGTTAAACGAGTCCATAAATTGCCTCAGCCGGAAACTCTCGCCAAGCTGCATCTTGCGCGCGGCCAGCAACATCTCGATCTGCTTCTTTCCCGCAAGATAGCTCGTCCCGTAACCCGGTTGCTGCAGGTAAAGATGCTGCTCTGATCGTACCAGGTTTCCCTTCAGACTGAGCCAACCACGCGGCGTGTTGCGCGAAGTGAACTCCGCCGCCTGCTCGAGCGTGAATTCGCCACTCACCATCCGAAGATCGCCTAACGCTCGCGCCGCCCGTTCTGCGATGAGGATATAAATCAACTCTCGTGTCCGCGGTCTCGCATCGAACATCCCCGCCTGCATCATCAGCTCTTCCCAGGCGGTGGCGTGTCCCTCGGTGCGTGTGTCGAAAATATTGTATAGCAATGCGCCTCGGCGGATCGGATCTGCGTGCGGCTCATGTTCCATCTGTGCCAGGTCGAACCAGTGATAGCCGTGGGTGCGCATCACTTCGGGGTCGCGGTAATCGACCTCACTGAAGAATTCGCGGGCTCCAGGTTTGAACTTGCCGATCTGAGCACGCAACGCGGGATCCATGTAATCTTTTATTGTCAGAATCTCCCGCTCCTTGAGGAACGACATGTATTCGGTGACACCCGCGTTGAACCGGCGGTCATATTCCTCGTCGGTTGCAACCACATTCGGTTGCGGAAGGTCTTTGTTCTTTTCTTCTTCGAGCGCGAGAAAAGCATATGCTCGCGCCAGCTCACTCTCCATCAGAGCGATCTCTTGCTGCCACGTATAGGGAACAAGCTGCACGTTCTTCAGGTACCAGTCATAGTTCTCGATGCCGATCCCGGAGGGGGCCGTTCTTGAAGGAACCTGCGCTTCCAGCCATTCGACAAACCGGTCGGTGGCTTCCTTTGCTCTCGCAATGTCGGACTTGAGTTCCCCCGGTCCGTTGCCGATCTGCGTGGCGATTTGAGTCAACGAGGAGCTTTGTCCTCTTACGTCCTTGGTTCCGTACATCCAGAGGTCTCTACCCTTACCGACGAGATTCTTGCGCGCTTGTTCAAGGAGTCTTGGGATAGTGCGAAGAGCCGCATCCATTTCTGTGGCGCGTTCGGCGCTTAGGGGGAATGTGTATCTCCAGATCTCGACTGCGCCGTATGCGTGCGGGCCCTCCCGCGCCGGTTGATCGCTCCGGTCCGAGAACACGGTCACATAGAAGCCGGGATTGTTTTCCCACGGTCTGAGCACCCGGTGGTCGAAATCCAGTCCGTTCATCTCTGCCCGGACAACGTGCCAGTCAACTCGCTGGCTGATGGGCCAATCGCCGGTGTCGATGGCGGCGAGCCGGTGTTGTAACGCAGCGAACTCTCGATGCTGAGCGGAGATCGCACGCGCGGAATAATCCGGAACGCCGTCGATGAGACCAGGTCGCTGAAACATTCGCCATTCGGCAAAGAGTCCCGTCAAATCCGCAAACGAAGATTTCTTTTGTTGAGCCATGTCGGTACCCGAGGGGATAAGAAGCGTAAGTGCGACCAGAAGAGTCAATTGCCATGAGTGACTTGACCGTAGCCACGTGATTCGTAGGTGGTTGATGTCTTGGTGCCCGTTATATTTCATTGAGCCTCATGGAAACCATCATCTTGATCCAATCCGGGAATAGGCTTCGCCCGAGAAAGGAGAAAAGGCTCCGCGCAAAGACGCTAAGAACCGCAAAGGCGCAAAGGTGAAAACCGGAAGGGTTTAGGCGATGATTTTTTGCGCTACCACGCCCGCCACATCCGTCAACCTGAAGTCACGCCCGCTGTACCGGTACGTAAGACGTTCGTGATCGAGACCGAGCAGATGCAGCACCGTCGCGTGGAAGTCGTGGATATGCATGCGATCTTCCACCGCGTGGTAGCCGATGTCGTCGGTCGCGCCGTACACAAAGCCCGGCTTCACACCGCCGCCCGCCATCCAGATCGTGTAGCCGTATGGATTGTGATCGCGCCCGTCACCGCTCTCGCTGACCGGCGTGCGTCCGAATTCACCGGCCCAGATCACCAAAGTGTCCTTTAACAGACCGCGTGCCTTGAGGTCTTTGATCAATCCGGTAATCGGCTTGTCTACCTCGCGCGCGTTTTTGGTGTGCAGGTTGTACAGATCGCTGTGCTGGTCCCATTTGTAACTGTGCGTGCATTGAATGTAGCGCACATTGCGTTCGGCCAGACGCCGCGCCAGCAAACACTGCCAGCCGAAATCGGCGGTCAGCGGATCATCCAGCCCGTAGAGCTTTTTGGTGGCTTCGGATTCCTTATCAACCTCAAAAGCCTCCGGCGCCTGCGACTGCATTTTGAAGGCCATCTCAAACGCCTGGATGCGCGTTTCGAGTTGCGGGTCCTGCGTGCGCAATTCCTGATGGCGACGGTTGATGGCTCTGCAGCATCTCGAATTCGTAGCGCTGCTCATCGCCGGACAGATGTTTGCTCAACAGGTATTCAATCGGCTCTTTCTGGATCTCTTCAACCTTCAGGCCCGAATTACCAATCGCCGTGCCCTGATACGAGCCCGGCAGAAAGGCCGAAGCACCAGTTCTTTGCGCCGCCGTGAGAGAGCGCCGGTTTGATGGTGATGAAACCGGGCAGGTTCTGATTTTCGGTGCCAAGGCCGTATATCACCCACGACCCCATGCTCGGCCGCACAAACGTGGAACTGCCGGTGAACGTTTGCAACAGCGCCGCGCCGTGATCTACGCCTTCGCCGACCATCGAGCGGATCATGCACAGATCGTCCACGACCGAACGCACACCGGGCAACAGGTCGCTGACCGGGATGCCGCTCTGGCCGCCGGGTTTGAAATCCCAGAGCGGTTTCATCAACGGGCCGACCTTGCCGTCAGCAAACGCCAACGGCCGCTTGATCGGCAGCGGTTTGCCGTTGTCGCGCACCAGCCGTTCTTTGGGGTCGAAGGAATCAATCGAAGACGGGCCGCCGTGCATAAACAGGAAGATCACGCGTTTGGCTTTGGGCGCGAAGTGCGGAGGGCGCGGAGCGAGCGGATTGCCGGACTGTAGTGTGGGCTGTTGCGCGGCGGCCAGCAACCGGTTCTCTTCCCCCAGCAGAGCTGTCAGACCCAGCGAGCCGAACCCGAGTCCCGCAGCGCGCAACCAGGAGCGGCGCGATAACGGTCTTTCAATTCGATTGTAAGGGGCGCTGAGCCCGGCACGGTCTTTGAGTTGATTCATAATCTAAAACAGTGTAACCCAATGTCCGACAAACTTCAGTTTGTCGGACCGCTAGTCCAGATAGATAAAATCGTTCGATGCCATCAACACCCGGCAATAACTCTCCCAGGCTTTCAACGCAGCTTTTTCGCCGCGGAATTTCTGCTGGCAGCCCCTGATGTACTTTAACCCGGCAGCCAGTTCATCTTTAGTCGCCGGACGGTTCAAGATGCGCATGTACGCCGAAGCCAGGCGTGCCGCATCATTCCTGGTGGCGTCCGCCAACAGCAACTTAGCCAGGTCGGTTGAGCGCTCGGTCAGGAATTCGCTGTTGAGCCAGAAGAGCGCCTGGGTGGCGACATTGGTCAGCTGGCGTTTGCCGTTAATTGTCGTCGCGTCGCCAAAATCAAAGAGGTTGAGCAACGTCGGCAGATTCGCCCGACGCAACGGCAAATACACCGTGCGTCGTTTCTGCTTTTCAGGATCGATGCTCAAACGGCCCTGGCTGGTTTCACCGTCAGTGCCGCGACCGGTTTGCAACGAACCGCCCATCGTCAGATCAAGCGTGCCGTCAATCGCCAGCAACCCGTCGCGCAACTCTTCAATCGCCAGGCGGCGGCGGTTAAAGCGCGACAACAAGCGGTTGTCAGCATCGGCTTCCAGCGCCGCCGGATTTTCCGACGCCATCTGGTACGCGCTCGACAGCATCAGTAAACGATGCAGCGCCTTGATCGAAAAGCCCTGCCTGATGAATTGCGCGGCGAGGTAATCCAGCAACTCAGGATGGGTGGGCCGCTCGCCCATCTTGCCGAAGTTGTCGGGCGTGCGCACCAGGCCTTCGCCGAAATGCCATTGCCACACCCGATTTACCAGCACACGCGCGGGCAGTGGATTTCCAGCCCGTGTCAGCCAATCAGCAAATTGCAAACGCCCGCTGCCGGTGAACTGTGGCTTGGTGTCATAACGAGCAAGGATCGCGGGAAAAGCGCGCGGGGCCTCTTCGCCCTTGTTGTTGTAGTCGCCGCGAATCAGTACGTGTTGCGTCGCGGGCTTTTCTTCTTCCTCAATCGCGCACGCCAGTTCCGGTTCAGGCGGCGCGGAGATCTTCAATGCCTCTTGTTCTTTGTGCAATGCTTCGATGGTCGCCCATTGCGCGGCGTTGAAAGTCTCTTTGTCCTTGTCGGAAACACCGAAGGGGCCGCCGCCGAAACAGACATCGTTAAAAAAACGGTCATCGCCTTCTTCAAACTTGGGTCTATCGGACAACGGTTTGTTGGCGCCGAGCGCCTCCTGATACTTCGGCCGCCACCCGGCAACCGTGGCTTCCCATTCCTGCCATCGCTTGAGAAAACGCGTTTGGTAACCCTGAGCTACGTCGGCCAGTTTTCCCGGCGGTGCGGCGTGCCATTCGTTCAAATAACCGCGCACCTGCTCCGGGTCCGGCTTAAGTAAGTCGACCCATTTTTGCAACAGGACCAGCTCGAGCCTGGCTTGGAGCGCCACGGCGTCGGGTTTTTCCCCATCGTGATAAACCCGGTGCGCGGCAATCATGTAAGCGGCCAACCGCGGGCTGTGCTCCTGAACCAGCGCCTCGCTCACTTCATCGTTGATTACATCCAGCGCCAGCCTGACACGTTTCTGCTTTTCGCCGTGGGCTTTCTTGGCCGCCTGATATTGCTGCCATTCGGCGCTGGGAACAAGCGGTTTCTCCAGCACCACCGAGACGTGCGAATCGGGGTTGGTAAAGCTGCGCGTGCTGGCGAACATCCCAATCAGCGAATAGTAATCTTTTGTCAGAATCGGATCGAACTTGTGATTGTGGCAACGCGCGCAGGCTACGGTCATGCCCAGGAAGGCCTTCGTTGTGACATCCACCTGTTCGTCCCACATGTCGTACTGCATCTTCATCTTGTCTTGTTGCGCGATGGCTTTCGCCCCCAACGCCAGAAAGCCGGTGGCGATGATGCCGCGTTTGTTGATCTCGCTGCCGTTCGGCGCAGGCAACAAATCGCCCGCGATCTGATCGCGCACGAACTGGTCATATGGCAGATCGTCGTTGAAGGCCTTGATGACGTAGTCTCTGTACTTCCACGCGTGTGGATAACGATGGTCTTCGTCGTTGCCGGTCGAATCGGCGTAACGCGCCACATCCAGCCAGTGGCTTCCCCAGTTTTCGCCATAACGCGGACGCGCCAGCAAACGATCAACGACTTTGGCAAAGGCGTCGGGTGAAGTGTCGGCCAGGAAATCATCGATTTCCTTTTCGCTCGGCGGCAGACCGATCAAGTCGTAGCTCGCGCGGCGCAACAACGTGAGCTTGTCGGCGGGCGGCGCGGGTTTAAGTCCCTCCGCCTCCAGTTTCGCCAGCACGAAGGCGTCGACCGGTGATTTGACCCAGGCCTTGTTCTCTACCGCCGGCACGGCCGACACCGCCAGCGGTTGAAAGGCCCAGAAGGCTTGCTCTTCGGCAGTGAACTCGCGGGTCGAGTTCTTTGGCTTGACGGTGGCCACCGCTTCGGCATTAGGCCACGGAGCGCCCGCTGCAACCCAGATGACCAACGCCGCGATGTCGTCGTCTTTTAGCTTGCCCGTAGGCGGCATCTTCCGCGATTCGGTGTAGCCGACGGCCTTGAGCAACCGGCTGTCTTGCGGGTTGGCGCGATCAAGCAACGGCCCGCTCTCCCCGCCTTTGGCAAAGCCTGCCGCCGTGGTCAGATCAAGCTTCGCCACTTGCGCCTGCGGGTTGTGACACTTGGCGCAATTGGCTGCCAGCAGCGGCCGAATGCGCTTTTCGAAAAGTTCGTTTGGATCATTGGACTGCGCCGCCACCGGGCGCAACCCGAACAGGGCCGCCGCAAGCACGCAACCAGCGCTGAGCAGCAAAACAAAAAACTTCAACTGGCGATTAACGGTCCGCATGATTAACATCTACGTCACCCGCTTCAACTTTGTTATGCGCCCCGAAGAGAGCCATTCGGCCACATACAGATTGCCCTGCGCATCCCAGCGGACCGAGTGAGGAGAGATGAACTGCCCTTCGACCCACTGCTCCGGGGGGACCGGATTCCTTCCTCTGAGCGCCGGGTTCTGATTGTCACCGAGGTGCGTGATCACTTTGTTGTGGCGATCGATTATGGTGACACGCCCTTCGAGGTCGGCTATTGCGATGTCGCTTCCACGCTGGTCGAAGTTGCTCGGGAGCCGCAAGTCTTCAGTTACCATTCCCAAATACTTTCCGTCGAGGCTGAAGAACTGAAGGCGATGATTCGCCCGATCGGCTACGAGCACCGCGGGCACCTTTGCGCGAGTGTCGACCCAGATGCCATGAGGCTGTTTCAATTGACCCGCCTCGCTCCCCGGAGCGCCGAACGTGCGAACATATTCGGCTTTTGAGTTGTATTGATGAACGTAAGACTTTCCGTAGCCGTCGGTCACATAGAAGTCTCCGCTGGGTGCAAAGGCTATGCCTGTGGGCTTAAACTCTTCGGCCTTCTGGTAGACATTCGATTCCAGCGGGCACCCCTTGATCCATACGACCTCGCCGTCGAGCGTCAATTTGGCAAACTCGTGCCGGTTGAAATGAGTAAGGTAAAGGAACTCCGATCTGCCTTCCATCCGGATCTGCATGCCGTGAGAGCCGTTTTTCCACTCACTTCCCCACGCCTTGAGGAACCGGCCTTCCGAATCGAATATGATCACCGCGTTTTCAGTGTCAGTGTTCATCAGCACGCGGCCCTTGGAGTCAATCGCAACAGCCCCGTGGGTGTTGCCAAATCGCATGCCTTCGGGGAGCCTCGCCCAGTTGCTTATCCATTCGTAGCGGTGATTGCCGGTGCCGAGTATGATGCGCGAGCCGCTCGATGAAACAGATGAAAGACGCGGGATGAGAACGCTAGCTCCCAGCCCGCTCAAGAAAGCGCGACGGGACGGCGCGGCGCCTTGCGGTTTGTTGAGAGTCATAAGAGATTTTTCCCTAACGACAAACTGAAGTTTGTCAGACAATCGCGATCAGACCGGCATCTCATAAATCCTGTAGGTCTTGGTACGACGGCCCCCAATCAGATCAGCCGCGCGGTTCATCATCACGTTGTTCTCGAGCACCCAACTCATCTCTCCGGTCGGGAACCCGGCGCCTGGCCCCCGTCGATAGATCTCATCGAGAAAGATCGACCCCAGCCCCAGGTTTTGGAATTCGAGAATGCCACCCATCGTGATCACCCGGATTTGTTTGATTTTCCGAGAGTGCCACAACAGCTTTAGCAACCCTAGCGGCAGCAAGCGCCCGTTGATCTTCTTTAGCGCAAAATTAATATCGGGCACCGCAAGAAGAAATCCCACCGCCCGAGGCGCGCTTCCCTCAACAAGCTGCTCGGCGATGAGCACCACTCGCGGATCGACGATCTGCTTTAGATCTTTTGCGAGATGATCGAACTCCTCTTCGGTCATCGGAACAAATCCCCAGTTGTTGCTCCAGGCGTCGTTGTAGACCTTCCGGATTATCCCGACTTCGTTCTTGAAGTCCTTCATATTGACGGTTCGAACGCTAATGTTGCTCTTTTTCCTGAGTCGCTCGGCGACTCGCTGCAGCTTATTCGAGTGGTTGAAATAGTGCACCCCTATGTCATATGCATAGAGATCCATGGCCTTCTTCATGCCATAGCCTTCGAGCAACGCGGCGTAGTAAGGCGGGTTGTAGGTCATCATAACCATCGGATCCAGATCGAAGCCATCGACCAGCATCGCGCACTCGTAATTCGTCGATGGATTCACTGGACCGCGTACCACTTCAGCATTTCGCAATCGCAGCCAGTCTCGCGCGGCATCGAAAAGCGCGGCTGCTGCCTGCCGGTCATCCTCGACTTCAAAGAAACCAAAGAACCCCGCTCTTTCGTTATGAAACTCGTTGTGCGCACGATTGAGAATCGCCATGATCCGACCCACAATCCGTCCGTCGCCCCGCGCGAGGAACATCTCAACGTCCGACGTCTGGTAGAAGGGATGACGCTTTGTGTTGAGGACATCTTTTTGAGCGATCCTCAACGGGGCGATCCAGTGCGGGTTGCCGCGATACAGTTGGTAGGGGAATTCGACAAATCGGCGCCGGTCCCCGGGCGTGCGAACCGGCCTTACGTCGATCTTTCCAACTCCCTGGTCTGCCATGTCATTCTTGTCCTCGGCGTCTGGTTCATCAGCGCGCGGATAAACCGGCACCCATCGTCGGCAGCGCATTATAAGTTAACGGCCTGTAAGGCACAACGAAGGAGCTGACAGAGGGTGTGCGTCAGACTTTCGCGCATACCCACTTCGTGACGAGGTGGGTATGTGGGAAACGCGAGACGTTGACGCACATCTGATCTGTTGTAGGCTGCAACATCAAACGACCCACTTCTCACGAAGTGGGTATACAAAAAAGACGTTGACGCACAGCTGATCTGCTGTGGGCTGCAGCATCACCGACCCACCTCTCACGAGTTGGGTATGCGCGAACATCTGACGCGCACCCCTCACAGAATAGGGCGAGCGCCGAGATATCCGACTAAGGTAAGGTGTCTCGTTGGCGACCGGCCCCACAGTTCGGCGGTGACTTAATTTGAATGTCCGACAAACTGAAGTTTGTCGGACATTCAAATGCGCCTATCAAATCCGTGTGCGTTGACCGGTTTTGGATACGCAGCGTAAGATTCCTTTTTTGCAAAAGACTCTGCAAACACAATCATGGATCAGCGCACCTTTAGAACCCTGGATCTCGAGTCGATGGTTGCCCTCCTGGTGCGACACGTGCAGACTCCCCTCGGGCGCAAGCGGGTCGTGGCGCTCATCCCCTCGATTGATCGCAATCACATAAACGTTGAACTCGATCGAACAACCGAGGGCGCGGGCTATCTCGCGACCGGTGGCGCTTTTGGCCTTAGCGATATATCCGATCCTGAGGATTGTCTGGCCGAGCTTCAAGTCATTGGAACCAGCCTGGAGCCGCTGCAGATATTGGCCCTTCAGCGCCTGGTCAGCGCCGGCATGGACGTTCGCGAACAGTTCAGCGATCTCGAACTCAAGAGCCGGTATCCTCAACTATCAGCCATCGCTGCTCGCGTCCCGGATCTTCGAAGAATGCTTGCGCTTGTGCGCGGGAAGATCCTGCCCACCGGTGAAATTGACGACAGCGCGAGCCCCGCTCTGCGACGCATACGCCGTGAGCTCAACGAACGCCGATCCAGAATATATCGCAATCTAGAATCGCTGATGCACGAGCGCGCCCCCTCGGCCATCCAGGAGGACATAGTCACCGTTCGGAACGGCCGATTTGTGATCCCCGTTCGCACCGACTCTCGCGGCCAGGTCCCCGGAGTCATGCACGGGCTTTCATCGAGCGGACAGACGACCTTTGTCGAGCCGCTTACGATCATCGATCAGAACAACGAGATGGTCCGGCTGCGAGAAGAAGAAGAGATAGAGATCAATCGGATCCTTCTGGAAATCACCGAGGCTTTCAGAGTGAACCTCAGCGGGATTGCCGCCGTCACCGACGCGCTCTCGGAGATCGACTTCATACACGCCAAGGCAAGACTCTCAGCAGAATTCAAGTGCGTGCGACCAACCATGATCGAGGGGCGAGCGATGGTGCTCGACGAGGCCCGTCATCTCTTGCTCGAGCATTCGCTGAAGCAATCGGGCGGACGCGCCGTTCCAATCTCGCTCGAAATGGATGAGGACCACCAGACGATTGTCATCAGCGGGCCAAACGCCGGCGGCAAGACTGTCGTGGTCAAGACCGTCGGTCTAATCGCGCTTATGGCCCAGAGCGGGCTGCACGTCCCCGCCACCCGCGCATCGCTGCCGGTCTTTGCTCAGGTGCTGGCCGACATCGGTGATCAACAATCCATAGCTGCAAACCTGTCAACTTTCACCGCACACATGCGCAACATCGCCGAGATGGCCGAGCGCGTGTCACCGCCAGCGTTGATCCTGCTCGACGAAGTGGGGACCGGTACGGACCCCGACGAAGGCGCGGCCCTCGGCGTCGCGATCGTGGACTTCTTTCACCGTGTGGGAGCAACGACCGTTGCGACGACCCACTACAACCCTCTGAAGACCTGGGCTTCGCAGGCCAAAGGCGTTCTGAACGCTTCCGTTGAGTTCGACGAGGTCACGCTGAGGCCGACTTATAGGCTGATCGTTGGAGTGGCCGGTGCGTCCGCCGGGCTCGACATCGCGCGTCGAATGAATCTTCCGGGTGAAATCATCGAGCACGCGACAACGTTGCTGGACCCCGCCCACACTCAGGCGAGCGACTACCTGAAACAGCTCAAGAAGCTCGTCGATGAGCAGGAGGCCTTGCGCATCGCCCTTGAAGACGAGCGTCAGGCGACCGCGGATAAGTACGCGCGGCTCGATCTGGATTTCGTGCAGCGCGAGTCCGAGCGAAGGAGATCGTTCGAGAGCCAGCTTGCTGAAGTGATCCGCGACTTCAGCGCCGAAAGCGAGCGCCTGCTCAGGACAGTCAACGACCGCGTCACCGCGGCGCGGTTGAAGAAAGAGACAGATGCTCGCACAGCCGAGCTCCGCCGCTCCGCCGGTGTCCGGCTCCGGAAGCAAGTCGAGACCGCGCCGGGTCCCGCTGCGCCAGTTGTTTCAGTTGCCCTGAGCGCCGAGGTTCAGCCGACTGCCGCGATTGATTTCCAATTTGACCTTTCCGAGATAAACGAACGGGATCGAGTGAAGATAAAGACGCTAGATCAAGACGGCACCGTTGAATCAATCAACGGGCTTGAGTACACGGTATTGGTTGGCTCGCTGCGATTTCGCGCGAGGCGTGATGAACTTCAACTTCTAACGGCCGCCGCAGTTCCCGCATCGAAGCACACCGCTGCCTTGCCTCGCGGTGTGAGCGCGGATGTAGATGTCGATTCGAGCTTCACCCCCGAGATCAACGTGATCGGGTCAAGGGTTGATGAAGCTACCGACCGCGTCGACAAGTTCCTCGATGAAGCGTTTATGGCCGGGGCTGAAGCCGTGCGAATAGTGCACGGCCACGGCAAGGGAGCCCTGCGCAGAGCGGTCGCAGAGCTTCTGACCGGTCACGCACACGTCGAGCGTTTCAATCCGGCGCCCGCCAACCAGGGCGGGACGGGGGCGACGGTCGTCGCGCTTAAGAAGTAGTTAGGTGTCTTAATGCCAGTGCCTCACAGGAGAATGACTGAATGATAAACTCACCTACAACGATAGCAGAAATAGATAAGATGATTTCTGACGACGTTCAAGAAGATATACATCTCGATTACAAGGAAAGCCGCGCAATAGATAAATCAAAGCGCCATGAGATTGCGAAAGATGTTTCGGCTTTTGCTAATTCCGATGGTGGAATCCTCATCTATGGAGTAATTGAAAAGAACAATCTTCCTGTTGGAAAGGATGCCGGAGTAGATCACACAAAATATTCCCGCGAATGGCTAGAGCAGATAATCTCAAGCAATGCTACACCTCGGATGGATGGAATTCGCATTGCGCCAATACCAATCTCAACCGACAGGTCCATATATGCTGTAGAAATACCAAAAAGCTTTCGCGCTCCGCATCAAGCCCCAGACAAAAAGTATTATAAGAGATTCAATTTCCAATCCGTTCCGATGGAAGATTATGAAATTAATGATGTACGAAGTCGGCAGAAATCTCTGGCCCCTTTAATTAGTATTGATATAGAGGCAAAGAGAGGAAATCTTGTTTATCTCGTTGTGGCTAACATAGGAAAAGTGCCCGCTCAAGATGTCACCTTTGTATTTTCAAAAGAGATCAAATGGCGTGGAACCAGAGGGATGCCGACTCTATTCAAGCGCGGCATAAAATACTTTCCTCCTGGTCGAATTTTCCGTTTCTTCTACAATTCATTCATCGGGGCTTTTGATAGGGAAAGCGAAATTCCATCAAATTTTGAGATTGAAGTTAGTTATCTCCATCCAGACATAAACCAGGGAATCACCGATACCTTCTATGTGGATTTGATGGACTACATGGATACCTATATTGTCGAATCTGAAATTGCCGACCAGGGCAAGAAGATACAGGAGGCATTTAAGGAGCTAAAGAACGAATTAAATAAAACGAACAATCATCTCAGCATAATCTCGTCAATCTCAGGAGCAACGGGGCTAGACCTTTCAATACCAACCCTAAAGAATATTGGTCACATTCTGAAAGATGATGGCAAAATCGAAAGGATTGATCCCAATGGGCGTAGAGCTGAGGCTTTCAAAGAGTTACTAGGGGTCGATGATAACTTGGCTTATCAATTACAGTGTCACTTTATTTCAATTGGAAGAGTAAATCTCGAAGAGATCGAGGGTATGACAGAAGAATTGATTCTAGAGTTCAAAAAATACTTTTTTATTGACCGGGAAGACACCTAACAATCGCGTCAACCGGAGCGCGCGAAGCCAATTTCGCATGGTTCTTTCAGTGCCTCGCGCGCGCCCGGTTTCGCGGGGCGCTGGAGTCCTGGCCGTTTTGAAGCATCGGGACTGCTATCGTGGAAACGCACGAGGTTGAACAAGGAATCAGCGAGATTCGCCGGCTGGCTTTCTGCGTCGTCGAGGAATTTCGGACTCGAGACCACACGTTTGGATATAACGCCGACTCGGTTGAGTGGATTGAAGGATTCATTGAGCGGGAGCGGGAGCGGGAGGGACGTGACCTCAGCAAGGGAGTGCCCGAAGGCCTGGTCAATACGCTGGGATCGTTCCTTGGAGAATGCGTCGTAGCGGCAACGGGAGGGAAATGGGTATGGAGCGACAAGCAAAATGATTGGGGTATCAAATTCAAGTCAGGAAGCATTGCCTTTCCTTTTGCCAAGGTCTCGAAACAGCTCGCCAACGGAGTGCAAGGCGGAGATTCAATTGTCAGTTTCTATAGGATTTCGATTGAATATGTTGCGCCTGGGAAACTAGATCACATGGGGTGAGAATAGCTCTGCGGCGCCTGCAAACTCGGATGTGTGGCTCTTCCGGACTCAGCACCGCATCGAGCACAAACCCTTCCCCAGTTATTCCAGTCAGCTTGACACAGTGCATCGCGGTTTTTTTGAAACCGCCACTCGATGCTCACTTTGGCTGGTAGATAGGCGAGCGGCCGGTAGCGGGCTGGCCCTTCAAGTCTTCGCCGCGCACGCCGCTGATGTCTCCGTAAAATGAGGTCTTGCCTGTCTTGCCGTACGAAGTCGGAACGGCCGCGGCAACGAATGACATCCCATCAGCGCTCACAATCAACGAGAAATGGTAGCCGCTCGCTTCGCCGTCTTCGATGTCTTTGGGCACTCCACCCAGTCGGATCAACTCCTCGAGCGACGCGTTCTTCCCGGCAAACTTTCGTGAGTAGATTATCTCAGCGCCAATAACCCGCTGTAGCATTTCGTACGCTTCGCCCTCATTGACCAGCATTCGAGCATTGAAGAAGAACGCGTGTCCCTGGGCATTCACAAGCGACAGGGTTTCTTTGTCGCCGACCAGCCATTCTCCCCCGGCTCGCACCAGCACAACCTGCTGAGGCTCATCCGAACCGCCAAATTTCAATGAGACCGTGGCGGTCGAACCGCTGATCTGCTCGCCACTCGGCTCAATCTTGTCCGGAATCGCGATCGTACGCGCAAAGTCCGGCTCGAGGTCCTGAAGTTCGGCGGGCGTCAGACCTTCAACTGCACTGCGATAGACGGAATGCCGAAAGCCCTCAACATAGCGTTTCTCTTTGAGCGCCCGATAAAAGCTGACAACCGCATCAGTCGGCGGCCCGGCCTTTTTCTGCGCGGGCGCCCATCCGACGAGCAATAGCAGGGTTATCATCAAAGTGGCGGTTTGTTTCATGGTGCTCCAGGCGCCTGCTTAGTTGGGAGCTAATGAACTGAGCTAGTGCTGAAATATGATGGTCCCATCCCGGGGGCTCACCGGGTAAACACGCGAGCTAATATAAGACCCCGTGCGAAGCCTTTCAAGATTAATGATCGGCGTAAGCGGGCAACGGGCTCTTTATTCTTCGGAATTCTTCGGCGTCTCAACGCTCTTCGGCGCCTATTTACCCTTTCAACTGGAACTCCAAAAGCAGAGGGGGCAAGAAGGCTACTGTGCAGGCATCGACTCGCTGGTCTTTCACTTCTTGCCCGAAGCCTGGGACGGCATTCTCTGTTTGATCAGTTGAACAATATCATCGTGCTTCTGCTCCTCCGCATAAGTGCTCGCGGTTCGCCCGCCAGTGTCTTTGACGGAAGGGTCGGCGCCTGCGTCGAGAAGGATCTTGACGATCTCTGTCTTCCCGACAAGCGCTGCTTGCATCAACGGGGTGTAGTTACCCGATGTTCGGTGGTTTACATTCGCGCCCTTCTTGATGAGCAACTCGACGGCTTCTTTGTTTCCCATTCCGCCGGCATTCATCAAAGGAGTGACACCCGCGTTGTTAGCCGCGTTCACATCAGCCCCGGCTTCGACCAACCGCCGCACCTCGTCAGTATCACCCTTGTTTACCGCGTTGAGTAGAGGCGTATTCCCTTCGCTGTCTTTTGCTTGAACCGAGGCCTCGGCGGCCCTGGGAGCTGCTGCGTTCTGATTGGACTGGGGCGCTCGGCTGCACCCGATTAATGAGAGCGTAAGCAGCAACAGCGCTGTTGTAGATCTAAGCATCATTTTCTTCCTTTCAGGATAACAACCTGGAGCGCAAACCAGGGAGCGTCGTTGAGAGTCCAGGCTTCCGCCGGCTTGATTCGATTCCGCTGAAGCCTGGACTCTGATCGGCGCTCCAAGGCTCCAGAATCTATCACATTACTTCGCGGTCTTCAAAAACACAGTGGGCTCCACCGGGCAATACCCGGTTTGGCTTTCTCCGCCCCCGTCGGTTGGTGCATCGCGGTGGACGCGTTATAATGAGCGACCGCATTCGGGCTACCCGAATGGCCTCTCAATAAACTCTTAATGAGGACGAATCATGGATCTCAACCCCACTCCAGCCGAGCAGCATTTTCGCGATGAGTTTCGAGCATGGCTTGATTCCAACATCCCGGAAAGCTGGGACCCGTCCGGCCATCACGATGAAGACTCCAGGCAGCGCTTCGAGTTTCTCCGCGCTTGGCAGAAGAAAATGTACGAGGCCGGATGGGTCGGCATCCACTGGCCCAAAGAGTACGGCGGCCGGGGCGCTTCACTAATCGAACAGACCATCTTCATCGAGGAGATGGCTCGCGCCGCGGCGCCTCCGTTGATCAATCTGCTGGGGATCTCGTTGTTGGGTCCGACGCTCATTGCTTACGGAACCGACGCGCAGAAGAAACGCTTCCTGGCAAAGATTCTCGCCGGCGATGAAATATGGTGCCAAGGCTACTCTGAGCCAAACGCCGGTTCCGATCTTGCAGCGCTGCGATCAGAAGCCGTTCTCGAAGGCGATCATTTCATTGTCAATGGGCAGAAGACCTGGACGAGCCTCGGCCATTTCGCCGATTACTGCTTTGCCGTCGTGCGCACCAACCCGGATGTGCCAAAGCACAAGGGGCTCACCTATTTGCTGATCGACATGCACAGTCCGGGAATCACCATCAGGCCGCTTAAGCAGATGACCGGTGATTCCGAGTTCAACGAGGTTTCCTTTCAGAACGTGTCGGTGCCGGTTGAAAACGTCGTAGGCGAGATTAACGGCGGGTGGCAGATCGCAATTGCAACGCTGATGTTCGAGCGCGGGACACTTGGGGCTAGTCTTCAGATTACGTTTAAGCGCCAGATCGAACGATTGATCGAGTTGTCACATAAGATTTCTCGCAACGGTCGCCCTGCAAGCGAAGACCCCATAATTCGCCAGAGGCTTGCGCAGATTTGCACCGAGATCGAGGTCTTCCGGCTCAATCAACTGCGCACAACAACTCGAATGGCCAAGACCGGCGTGCCCGGACCCGAGGGCTCGATCCAAAAGATATTCTGGAGCGAGATGAACCAACGCATGCAGCAGGTAGCGATGGAGATGCTCGGCCCCTGGGGCCAGTTGACGAAGGAAAGTGACTACGCGATCGATCACGGCCAGTGGGCCCACGCTTATCTTCGTTCTCGTGGTAATACGATTGAAGCGGGGACATCGGAGATACAGCGGAACATCATCGGTCACTTTGTGCTTGGTCTGCCGAAGAGTTATTGATTCTTTGCGTCCTTCGGACCTTGCATCGTTGCGCGAAATACTCAGTGCAGAGACGCAGAGTGTTCGCATAGCGCTAAGAAACACAGGAGAAGAAATGGAATTCGAACTAAACGAAACTCAGAAACTCTTTCAACGCTCGGCGCGTGAACTCTTCGCGCAGGAGTGCCCGCCCGCCCTTGTCCGGGAGATGATCGAAAAGAACGAGCCCTACTCCGACGCCGTGTGGAAACTTCTGGTCGACCAGGGCTGGACAGGTCTGATCTTCTCCGAGGAAGACGGCGGGCTCGGGTTGAGCATGGTCGAGTTGGCCGTCGCGTTTGAAGAGATGGGCCGCGCGCTGATACCCGGTGCGTTTCTTTCGACAGTCGCGCTCGCCGGTTCGCTGATTGAAAACGCGTGTTCGCCGGAGTATCGCGCGACACGGCTGCAAGCGATCTGTGACGGCAAAACGAAAGCAACGGTCGCGCTTCTTGAAGAGAGCGCCAACTGGAGTCCCGACGCGGTCGCGATGGCTGCGACGCCGGTGGATGGAGGCTTCAGTCTGTCCGGAAAGAAGCTCTTCGTAACCGATGCCGCGGTAGCAGACTGCATCATCACCGTGGCCCGAGCCGGGGCGGTGCTGGTGCTCGCCTTTGTGGATTCAAAGGCACCCGGTGTGAGTATCGAACCGATGCCCGGGCTCGATGCCACTCGCTCGCTCTCGGCGGTTGAGTTCAATGATGTTTTGGTGAAAACCGAGGATGTGATGGCCGACGGTGGCAAAGCGCGCGCGGCGCTGGAGAGGGCCATCGATGTCGCGACGCTGGCCGTGTCGGCGGAGATGGCCGGAGGAATGCAATGGCTGCTGGAAGCGTCGGTCGAGTACGCCAAGACCCGTAAGCAGTTTGGCAAACCAATAGGCCAGTTTCAGGCGGTACAGCACCACTGCGCCAACATGCTGCTGTTGACCGAGAGCACTCGGTCGGCGGTTTACTACGCGGCGTGGTTGATGAGCAACAACCCGGAGCAGGCCCATCTTGCTGTCTCCATGGCGAAGGCTTATGCGAGCGATGGATATCGCGAGGTCGGCAACCTGGCGGTTCAGGTGCACGGTGGCATCGGCTTCACCTGGGATGAAAATGTTCACTTCTACTACAAGCGCTCTAAGGCCTCTGAGCTGATGTTCGGGGACGGAACCTATCATCGCGAGCGCATCGCAAGTCTGGTAATAGACCATGCCGGCGAACCCGTCAGAGCGGCGAGCGAGGCGGCCGACTGAACGGGAACCATTTTCTATTTCCTATTTTCTATCTTTCGATTTGACAGTTGGCACCGCCGCAAATCACAAATCCCATAGAAAATAACAAATGGAAGATAGAATGGACGCCGCTCCCAACCTAAAACGGTTTGATAGCTACGAGCGGGCCTGCCGGGAGTTTCGCTGGCACCTACCTGAACGCCTCAACATCGCTACTGAAATCTGTCGCAGACATCCCGATGCGGTTACTCGAATCGCTCTCAGCGATGTGAAGAAAGGCGGAATCAACACCTATACATTCGGCGGTCTCGATTTCCTTTCAGACAAGTTTGCAAAGGTGCTTTCCGAAGCGGGCATCGGTCAGGGAGACTCGGTCGGTGTCCTGCTGCGCCCCTCGGCGGCGTTGGCCGTCGCGCACCTCGGCACGCTTAAGATCGGGGCAGTCGTTGTTCCGCTGTCTATTAATTCCGACCCCACGTTCCTGCAGCACGTGCTTGCAGACAGCGCCGTCAAAGCTTCCGTAATTGATGCCTCAGTGCATGGCTCGGTTGACGCGCGGGCGCCGAGCCTGCCAAATCAGACATCGCGTTTTGTTGTTCGAGATCTGCGGCCGTCCGACACAAGCGATAAGGCAAAGGACTTCTGGAGCGAAGTCGGTCGAGCGTCATCATCGGTCGACGCGGTCGAAACGGATTCGAGTTCGGCGGCTTTCATTTTTTACATCGAGTCGACAGGCAAGACTGTCGGGATAGTGCACAGCCATCGCTCGATCCTCGGTCAACTCGCCGGGTTCGAGATGTTCAACGAAGTTGAACACGAGTCCGAGGCCGTGCTGTGGGCCGGCGATGATTGGTCAACGACTGACTCGGTGCTTGGAGGAGTCTACCCTGCGTGGTGGGACGGCTGGTCGCTGCGCACGAGCACATCTGAGGTCGACGCCGGTGTTCACAATTTGCACGTCGACGGAATATATGGCGGGCCCGAAACCGGCTTGATCTCTGGACAGTGCCGGCGATGGTTCGCGTCGCCGCCTGATTCGTTTGGCCGGAGGGTACCTGGCCGCTCGATAGAGATCATCGATCAACGTGGTCATGTCATGGGCACCGGACAACCTGGACACATTGCGGTTCACGGATCTGATCCAGGTCTGTTCACCGAGTATCATCGGGACGCTGCCAAAACCGCCGAGTCTTTTATCAGGGATTGGTTTCTCACCGGGGATATCGGGTATAAAAACGGGGATGGCGATTTATTCATCCTGCCATCCCCAAGCGTGGTAGGAACAGATTAATCCACTATCGCTGGTCAATCAGCGCTGCCGATTGAATCTCTCTCCAATCGGGCCAAGCGCTCTCCTAGCAGGCTGCTCAAAAGGCTTCGTAGTCCCGCCTTCAGTCGGAATCCTGACGGGGAATTGTCTTTGAGACCATCAGAAACGGAGCATTTTTTAGGGTCTTTACTCTTTGAGATTCCGCCTGAATGCGGGACTACGAAACCCTTTTTCAGCAGCCTGCTAGAGTCCTGATGTGTATTGCGGAAATCGAAGGAGAAAGTTCCGACGAATATGAGCAGGGTCCGTCTCCAAAAGAATAACGGGTGTTAGGTGTTCGGCCGTGTGCCCAGAGCCTGACACCTAACACCCTTCGTAACGCCCGTCGAAGAGGCGGTTTCTTAGAGCGTTGTTACGCCGCCTTCTTAGCCAAGCCGCGTGCCAGACCAGGCTGGCGGATCTTGAGCCTCCAGTCGCAGACCATTTCTTCAACGGTACGGAGCGCCACGCACGGCAAGTGACAGCCAATGAGAGACTTGTGCGGCGGTGGACCGTTCAGGGAATAACCAGGCTGGAGGCTGTAACAATCGGAGATTCAAATATTTGAATCCACTCGTGTCCGCTTGTGGGATCACATTTCCCAGAGACGCGCAGACATTCCTTATTCGCGTCAGTAAATATAGGGAATCAATCGAGAGGTGCGCTTTGCGTATGCGCGATACTCCTCACCGTAGCGTTCAGCCAGATAGCGGTCCTGTGCGGGCACGTTCGCAAACACAAAGCCGCAGAGCATCAGCATTGGAATCACCATCAGCGCTGGCCTGCCGGTCATCAAAACCCACCCGAAGAAGAGCACCTCATCGCCGAAGTAGTTGATATGACGCGAGTATCGAAAGAACCCGCTCGTCATCAGGTGCCCCTCGTTCTCCGACCGCATCTTCCACAAGTGGCGTTGCCACTCCGAACCGCTGTTGAGGACCGATCCGAATACTATCAAGGCTGCGCCGATCCACCCCGAGGCGCCAAATGGGTCATCATTCCTGCCGCCAAAGTACGCCAACACAAGGTCAATCATTGCGATCCACACGGCAATCACGCCGACCTCCGACCACGGCATTCGACGCCGGAGAAACACGAACAACGTTAACAGAGTACGAGCAAAGTAGAGGCACGCGGCTGTCGCTAGTGCGGCACGTCTCGCTACGAATACGAGGTGATTCTCACCACCGAAAAAACTTTCAACTCGCTCGATGCCGCCGGCGAACAGCAGCCAGAGCACAACAAGAATGATCACGAAGTGAACACACGCCAGGGTTGCCTTAGATCTAAACGACTCTGACTTATCCCAATAGACTGATGATAGATCTTTCACTATGAGTGGTCATCTCCACACGAGTGGCCCCTTGAATGGTCCACCGGCGAGGGCACAAACGAAAATACCGGTTGCGGTGCCTTCGGTGCAACCGCTCCAGGTTGGACCTGCGCGTACGAAAAAGCTACGATTCTCTTTCCGATATTGGGAGACGATGATGGAGCCGCATTGGTCCAGGGATCCGGACGACCCCGCCACATTTACCGCGAGGTTTCATCGCTTCTACTCACGTTTTGCAGGGCTGTATGATCTGCTCATAAAGGTCATTCCGGCGTGGGGCCGCTGGAACGCCCATGCTGTTGCGCATGTGCAAGGACCTCGAGTTCTGGAGGTGTCGTTTGGCACTGGCGATCTGATGACCCGGTTCCCCTCCGATTTGACGGTAGTCGGCGTCGATTTGAATGCCGCCCTCGCCAGGGTCGCACGCAGAAATCTTCGGTCGCACCATATACCAGTCAACCTTGCCTTGGCGGATGTCGCCGCGTTGCCGTTTTCGGACGCATCCTTTGACACCGTGGTCAACACGATGGCGGTGTCGGGCTACCCAGATGCCCACGCGGCCGTGTCCGAGATGATGCGGGTCTTGCGCGACGACGGGAGACTGGTCTGTATCGATTTCACGAATCCGGCCAATGGGAATCTCATCGGCACCTGCATCGTCAGGTTCTGGGCGTGGTCCGGCGATGTGATTCGCAACATGCCTGCGCTGTTTGACGAATTGGGACTAGCGTACACCGACAACGAAGTAGGGGCCTTTGGTAGTGTCCATCTCTTCATCGTGCACCGGAGACAGCATTAAACGATCTCTCCGGCCAGGACACGGTGTCTTCGACATCGAGCGCCATTTTGCGAGAGCCTGGGTTAAGACGGCGACGCGCAACAGCTTACTTCTTCACCAGCACTACCGGCGCCTGCTCCGCCGCGCGGATCTTCTCAAAAAAGCTGCGCACCTTCTGATAATCGGTCACTGGAATCGTTGCCGCGCGCACGATCAGCTTGCGCGTAAATAGAAGCTGCCCGTCGTTCACGACATAGCTGGTAATGTAGCTCCCGAACGCCGTTTCCATCTTGACCGCGTCAGGCATCTCATCAACCTCAAAACCGCCAGGCAGCTTGACTTTGGTCGTCTCGGAATATGCGCGCGGAGTGAGCACCACCGGGTGTTTGCGGGCCGCCTCGGTCAACGAGAGCGATTCGCGCCGAGATACAATCGCCGGTCTGAACACCAGGAGCTTTCCTTGCATCAGCTGCCCGTAAGCAGGTGCGCTGAAGTCAGCGGAGAGCGAGAATTTGCCCTGGTTTGGTTCATCGTGGGGTTCGATCCTGGATACCCGCACCCCGGTTGCACCCTGCGCAATCCATTTCTCGATCATCCCGTTGTAGTCGGGTTTCGTCAGACCCCTAAACGGTCCTCGCTCCATGACCGCAGCCTGCCCTATGGACTGTTCACTCATAGAGGCTGTGATCGAACCGTCTGCGTTGAGCTGCACATCGGCGCTGCGGTTCAGCATATTCGCTTCGGGCGGCGTGACCGGCATTTTCAGCAGCGCGCCCGCCTCGCCTGCGATGATGAGCGCATAGCTGCCCTGCTCGTGGATGGGCAAGTCCCCGACCGGCGTAATATCGTCGGTTGCGTCGAAGATCAAAAGCCGGCCAAGCGTCGGGTGATCGACAACCGTGAGCGCCTGGGTCTCGTCACTGATCTTGACTGCGATGATGCAGTGATTGAACTGATGCGGCGAGGGCCACTCCCGCCTGACGTGGTTCGGATCGCCCGAATAAATGCTGACCAGATATGACTTGATGCCGATGGCTTTCAACATCGCCCGCATCAGATTCGCTTTGTCTTTGCAATCGCCGTAGGATTTAGCGAAGACCTCGGTTGCCGCGTGCGGCCGATACCCGCCGCCGCGTCCGGTCCCTATTTGTATCGAGACGTAATTGACCGCTTGAACAAAACGACCCACCGCCGCGATCTTTTCCAGTTCAGTCTTTGAAGCCTCGGTGATCTGTTTTGCTTTGCTGGCAAGCGCGTCGTCAACCGAAGCCTGTGAATCGCTGATCTCGCTCAGCCATTTTGAGACGTCCGCCCAGGTCGCGAAGCTACGGCGGGTGGTGGGCTTTTCCGGCGTTGGTGTCAGATTGATTGCGAGCCAGGGGGTTGTTGCTGTTCGCGGCGGGCTGAGCGGCTCGAACGTCGTTGGCGGCAGGTCTCGAAGCTCCCAGACGTATGTGCTGCCGCTCATTGTTGGCTCGATCTTCTCGTGATTGAGCGTCAACGCGTCCGCAGTCCAACCGCGCGGTAGCGTCACCGAGATGCGCGACCTCAAGATCGGCAGCGGGGCGCCCTGGAAATACCAGGTCAACTGGCTGAACACTGACCGGTCTTCGGTCACAGTTTCGTAGCCAAAGATCGATCCGATCTCAGCATCCCCGCTCGCGCCTATGATCATCTGCTTGGCTTCGTTGTAAACGTCGTTGTCAACAAGGGCCAACTCCACTGCCTCTCCCTTTCCGTACTTCTTCACCTTGCCGGAGGGACTTATGAGCCACGCCCTGAGCTCCTTCACCTTTTCGCTGTCGGTGTTGTAGACCGCGCGCGCAACGGCCTCATCGCGGCCATCACGCGTAAGGACCTTTACCGCATAAAAGTCGCTCCGAGTCATTCGACCGTCCTCATCGATGGTTACGGTTGACTCATCCGCGAGCACAATCGCGGGGACGTCCTTTTGAAATACGGGAATCGTCACCCCGGCGGCGGCGCGCAACCAGCCGGGCACGTCGTCACCGGCGCTAGCGCTAACATTCTTGATACTCAGCGCAAATGAGAGGGCAGTGAGTGCTGAGAACTGAGCGATGATCAGCAGAGCCTTTCGACCTGTTGATCGTCGCGCCCAGTGACCGATGGAAAGAGCATCCTGATTTGACCTCATAGAACTCCTTGATTCGTTCCCCGGGAGCGCAGGCATCTCTGCCTGTAGGAACTTTGCGGGGAAGAGGCAGGCGGGACGCTTGCGTTCCTCGCGCTCTACTGAGCAGTGCCCCCCTGCTTTAGCGTTATCGTGTGATTGTCAGCCTCGTGAATCAGGTCGAACACTTGCTTGAGCGGGGCGTAACTCGATGCCGGAAAGACGAGTCCGCTAAAGCTAAACGTGCGCTTGTACTGAAGCGCGTCGCCCTTGGAGTTCACCCCCATCCATACCTTGTAGTCCGCCACATCCGGCACCTTGAGCGGGGCCGGCGCATCGGCGTTGTCCAGAGCGAACCCGGCGGGAAGATCTATGGTGACTTCATCTTCTTCTTTCCAGGCATAGTGAAAATAGATCGCGAGCTTGCGACTGCTGGCTGGGAACGTCGCTCCGATTCCCTTCTCAAAAAAACCCGGTTGCAAAAATAAACGCTTTCCAGTGCGCTGAGCATACCCCGGAACCCGCACATGAAAGGCGTAAACGAAGGGCTTGTCGGAATCGGTCACGTTCTCGATTTTGATATTCGAGAGTTCAGCTGTGCTCATGCGCGTCTTGATCATGTCGCGGAGCGTTTCCTCCCGCTGCGCCGGCGAGTCGTCGTCGTTGTCGCGCTTTTTCTCAACGGCAAGGTGTCCAGTGTATTCGATGCGAACGTCACCCTCGAGTGCTCCGTCTTCGGCAAGCTTCAGCGTGGCGGTTCTTTTTTGAACGGTCTTTTCGGCGGGCGTCGCCGGCGTCTGCACAAAAGCCGAATCCTTTGGGTCCAGGATTAGCGCGGCTATGGCTTCCTGTTGCCAGCGAATCATTCCGAAAGGGATGTAAGGCGTGCCAGGCTCGAAGAACCGCCATTGACCCCCCACTTTGACGGCCACATCGATGGCGCGAAGAAAATAGCTGTGGGTGAAGTTCTTGTCAAAGAATATGTCGCTTCGGTCGCTCAGGGCGGCCGCGCGGACTTCAAAACCGGCAGCCGTCGCCATTGCCGCAAACAACTGATCGATATCACCGCCGTCGCCTATTCCCCGTTTCAGGGTATCGGCCGGCGACTCGTTCTTTTTCAACTTGTCCTTCTCGGCGTCGGTCAGTCCAGCTGCGACGCTATCGGTGTTCTTGATCTTGTTGCGGCAGAACTCGTATAGCCGCTGTAGCTTTTGTTCATCACCGGTCGCGTCGCCGATCGCGGCCGCGGCGGCTTTCTTGACGTCATCGTTGACTTTCATGCCCGGCTTTACCGCCTCGTAAAGATCTTTGCCAAGCTTGGGCCAGTATTGCTGCGGCGGGAGAGGCTTGTCACGAGAGTAGAACAGCAGCACCCAAATCTTAACCTGGTCTTCCGGCGGCATTCGTGGCTCCTCGTGAAGCGCGGGCACGTTCACCATTGTGGTGGTGTAAAAGCCGTCCTTGTCTTTTACTGGAGGCGAGGCGTCGCCGTTGAACGTTTTGAAGGACATCCCCAACGACGAATATCCCGTGTCTATCTGCGCCGGTTTGAGATAATACTTAACGGAGCGAACTGGTATGTCGCGCTGAAACTGCAGACGCACATTGTTGGCCAGGGTGTTTGGCCTCACCTCTTTCCAACGATATTCGATGATGACTCCCGGCTCTACCGAAGGCATGGCGAAAGTCTTTGCTTTGACCTTGAACCCTCCGACTTTGACGATCGTGCGCTCAAAGATCGCGTCCTTCTTGAGTTCGATTATCGCACCATCGGGCTTGATGGTGCGTCCTGCTATGTCGACTATCCTGTTCCGCCCAGCGAACGTGATGTCGATCCTGCTCTGCGATTCTTTTCCGCGTTCGGTAAACACCTTTATGCGGATATAGTGCGAAAAGACCAGATCCTGGCCGGCGTCGTCGATGTGTACATCCCAGAAAATGGCTTCGGCGTCGGCGTCCTTTTCTACGACCGGCACGGTATTGGCGAGATTGGCGGGATCGACGGGTTTCCAGTCATCACCAGCCAGCGCCGGGTTGGCGAGGGGCAGGAAACAAATGAGCGCAAAGACCAGGCGTGCGGGTACACGATTTGACATCATTGAGGCTCCTCCTCTTAAGTATTCAACTTTTGCGAGAACCTGACTCGGACCTGAGCGCGGAGCGAAAGGAACAACCGTAACAATAGATTCGGGGGCATTATACGGATTGCCAGCCTGATTTGTAAACAGATATTTGGCAAAAAGGGGAGAATCGTTACATTAATCGGAAGACTCGAGAGCCTCTTGCAAAACCCCAACTTCAGCGGGGAGCCCGCGTACTCGCGGGCGACAGCGTGTAGCCCAGGGCGAGTCCGCGAGCCCTGGGTACGCAACGCGGGTTCCGAGCCCCGTGAATCCAGCCACAGAGCCCGCGTACTCGCGGGCGACAGGGCATGGGCCGTTACCGCGCGACGGCCTCCGATGGTAATTCCCGTCGTCCGCTTTCTCTGTGTGTATTTCAAGATGATAGGCTGTGCGCGCTGCTATCCCTGGGCTACATGCCGTCGCCCGCGAGTACGCGGGCTCGTGCCTTGAATCAAATCGTCTGTCTTGGCGCGTTGCATCCCAGGGCTCGCGGACTCGCCCTGGGCTACATGCTGTCGCCCGCGAGTACGCGGGCTCGTGCCTTGAATCAAATCGTCTGTCTTGGCGCGTTGCGTCCCCAGGGCTCGCGGACTCGCCCTGGGCTACATGCCGTCGCCCGCGAGTACGCGGGCTCGTGCCTTGAATCAAATCGTCTGTCTTGGCGCGTTGCGTCCCCAGGGCTCGCGGACTCGCCCTGGGCTACATGCTGTCGCCCGCGAGTACGCGGGCTACCCCCAACCGAAGTCGGGGGTTTTGCAAGAGGCTCTCGAGAAAAGGAATAAAAGGAATAACGAATACTGCAGAGAGAATTGCGATGGATAAGCCGACAAATCGCCGGCCGGGCCCACCATCCCCGGCCGGTTGCCGGATCGATCAACGTGCCGATGTCACTTCTGAAACACCTGGGCCACCGGTACAACCTCAACCTTTTTGGGGTTGAAATTCAACCTGTAGCTCTCGATGATCTTGTCCTCTTCCAAAATCTCCTTCGCAGGAGGGGAGGTATAGCTGATCGGCGAAGGTTTTCCATCCATTGCCGCTTGTTTGAAGGCCTCGGCGTCCTTCGTCACAACAACAATTTTCACGTTGTTCGCTTGCAGATATTTTTTGATTGCTTGATTCACTTCGTCCAGGCTGAGCTTGGCAAGCTGATCGCGCACATAATCGGTGAAGGGAGGGATGCCGTAGTACTTGCTATCGAGCGCGTAGCCCAACTGCGCATCTTGAGTTTTGGTCAGAGAATTCACGTTCTTGGTTAGAAACCGCCGAGTCTCCTCGAAATCATCCCTGGACATTCCGTTCTTTACCAGCTTATTCAGCTCGTACAAACCGGCACGCAGGGAAAACAGTCCGTTTTTCGGCTCGACCGGTCTAATCCACACCTGGAAAATCTGCTGCCGCCGGCAGAGGTTCGGGTCTGGCGCAAACTGAAACATCCCGCGCGGAAAGTACTCAATGTACGCATAGTCTCCGTAGTTCAGCCCTCGAATCTCGCGCAGGCGCTTGTACAGATAGCTGTTACTGGATCGATGCTGGCCAAGGTACGACTGCATCAGCAGAAGCGCCGGCCAGTCGGGGTCAGAGCGAGTCGCCGTAATCGGGAACCCAAACGATATGGCTGTGCCGGGGGTGTCCTTTTGAATGACTTCCATCTCGAGACCGCTGATCTTCTCGGGTTGGGTAAGCACCAGCTTGTTCGCCGTGCCTTCCGCAAGTTTGGCGGCAACATCCGCTTCAACTTTCTCCTCGTAGTTCTTTGGAAACCCGCCAGCGAGTCCAAGCACGAAGTTCGCCTGCGTATAGTTATCCCGATAGAACTTCTTCAAATCATCGATCGTGAGCTTCTCGAGCGACTCGACCGTCCCCACGTTCTGGTGACCGTACGCGTGCCCCTTGTAGATTGAAATATACAGTGCTTCCTTGCCGAGTTCTTCGTCATTGTTGCCGCGTAGACTCTCTTTGAGAAAATTGATTGCATCCGTGCGAAGGCGATTGAAATCATCTGCGCGAAAACCCGGATCGAGCAGCATCCCTGAAACGATCTGATAATATCTCTGAAGATTGTCGCGGTGGGTCGTGCCCTCAAAAACAGTCATCTCCTTATCGACCTGCGAGCCAAACCCCGTCGCCATCGGATACATCGCCGCCGAGATTTGCTCGTAGCTCATCGCGCGGCTGCCGCCATCGGAGATCATCGAGGCCGTCAGCGCGGCTACTCCTTCCTTACCCTTTGGATCAGATGCTGAACCGACGTTAAACAAAAACCGAAAGCTCACCAGGGGTGACGTGTTGGGCAAGAGCACTGATACCATGCTTGAAGAAGCCTTTCCGGTGCCAGCGAGGCCAATGCCCTGCCCAGCAACCGCGAGGATCAACGCAGCCGAGATCAGCGCCAGTCGATTACTTGCTCGCATTCTGTTTCTCCTTATGCGCGAGGATGACCGTCGTGCGCTTCGACTCGACGAAATACTTCTTAGCCATCTGCTGAATGTCCTGCGGCGTGACGGCCGCATACAGATCGTAGACCTTGTTCAAAGTTTCAGGCGTTCGCTTCAACGAAATGTACGGAGCAAGGTTGGCGGCGATCGCTTCGGAGTTATCCAGACTCAACGCAAACCCGTATTTCACATTCGACTTCACCGCGCTTAGTTTATCCGCGGGAACGAGCGTTGTCTTGAACGAGTCAAATGCCTTGATGATCTCGGTCTTCGTGTACTCGATGTCCTTTGGGTCTTTGACGCGAGCCACAACCGTCACCAAATAAGGATCGCGATGGTCTTCGAAGTCGGCGAAGATCGTATCAACCTTCTGCTCCTTGATCACCAGTCTCTGGTAAAGCTCCGAGGTCTGAGAAAAACCAAGGCTGCCGATCAGGTCAAGCGCAGGCTTGTCCTTCTCGGTATCCGAATAAGCCGGGCCCTTGAACGAAACCGCCACCCAGGGCAACGTTGGCGTGGGCCAGGCGACCTCGGTCGATAGCGGCGCGGTTTGCTCCGCCTCGCGCGGGATCTCAGGGGTGTAGTTGCCGCGTTTCCAGCCCGCCCAGTACTTGTTAACCATTTGCAGGACCCCGTCGTGTTTGATGTCTCCGACGACAACGATGGTCACGTATTCGGGCCGGTAGTAACGCTTGAAGAACTCGAGGCTGTAGTCGTACATGTTCGGCATGTTTTCGACGTCGCGGAGAAAGCCCATCGTCGTGTGCTGATAGGTGTGCGACTTAAAGGCGGTCTCGCGAAGCGCCTCCTCGATCTTGCGTATCGGACTTGAAGCGTTTTTGTTGTACTCGCCGAGCACGGCTCGGGTTTCGGTCTTGAACAGATCAATCGGCACCTTCAAATTCTGAAAGCGGTCGGCCTCAAGCATCATTATCTGATCGAGGTCTTCTTTCGAAAACACCGTGTGATAGACGGTGCGGTCGTCGCTCGTGTAGGCGTTCGAGTCCGCACCCGCGTTCTTGAGCGCCTGGTTGTAGGCATCCGCCGAGACCTTCTCGGTGCCGCGAAACATCAGGTGCTCGAACAGATGCGCGAATCCCGATTTCCCCGGTTCGACTTCGTTGCGCGACCCGGTGCTGACGACAATGTAAAGCGCGACGAGGTTCGGGTAGTCGGTCGGCACAGTGATCACCCGCAAACCGTTTGGCAGATCGTCGGTAAAGTACTTGTACGGAAATATCTTGTTCTGCGCAGGTGTTGTAAGTGGCATAACGATACTCAAGACTAGAAGCGATGCTTTTAACAATCTCATTTCAAGTTACCTCAATTCTGGATGGTTTAATTATCGTTTGGCGGTAAGGGAGTTCGCAAGGCGAGCTTTTCTCTTAGAAACGACCAAGCGCGACGATCAGGATCACTGTCAGCGGAATCGACAATATCGCCAGCAAGACCGGCCAGGCCCACGGATGCGCGAAGTTCAAGGTGTACCCCACGCCCGCCAGCTTTGGAACCCACAGTCGCGGATCGTCGGGGTTCCTGTAGATGACCCCGTGATAGCCTTCCAGACCCTTGTGACCTGCGCGTTTCAGCTCACTCACACCACGCTGGAGTCTGATCATTCCAATCACTATCGCGCCGGCGATCACAACAAGCATGAACCCCACGATGCGAAGAGAACTCACTGGCCGAAACAAAGGTAGAGCCAGGCCGATATATACAAACACGATCGCAAGCGCGGTCTCGATCCAACGAACAAGATCCGCCGTGAGCGCGCCTATCGCGGCTCCAGTCTCAACGGACAGCCCTCGTTCGCCTACGGGCAGTATTCCTGACGATCCAGGCGACCGTTTCAAGAAAGCAGCAGAGCAGCGCTCCAGCGCCAACAGGGAGAAAGACTCCAATCGGCGTCTTTGTCACCCAGCGGTCCGGCTGACCATTGATCCCCCAATGCGCCGCCCATCGATCGGGCATGTCATTCCACTTGAGCCCGAGAAGCAGGGCCCCGACAAGGAGAATGGCGAACGGAAGTATTCGCAGCAGCGAGCTGCCCCGGGCGGGTCCCATCTCCGTACCGTATGGCGATTTCATTGTCATGATTGTCTGTGCCTAAGATACTTGGTTAACGATAGGGGGGCACGAATGACCGGACGCGGTTACGATTGCCGCTCTGACGGACCGAGTGCAAAATCTGGATTGTTTTTGCGCCGCCAGATGAAACCGTCAAGGACATAGTGTACTAGTTGTGGAAGCGCGAGCAGGGGCACGAGCACCAGCTTCAGGGTGCCAATCTCCCACGGTGAGCCGAAGAGCCAGCTTCGATCTTGCCAGACGCCGCGATCCCAGAACATCTCCTCGATATAAGCGATTGCCCACAGCGTCACCAGAAAGATCGCCGGACCGTGAGAGAAAATCCGAAAGATACCTCGTCCTCTTGTTTGCTGCATGCGCGCGCGGCTGTACCAGTAGATCAGGGCAAAATAGGGCACCCCGTGAATCACTACGTTGGTCACCGTGAACGCGTAGTCCGAGTTGTACCCGATGATCCCGATGTACCAGCAGAGCGCGGTCGTCACTATAACGATGTCTTTGCCCGGATTCCCTTCCCTCCTTACAAGCCAACCATACAAAGATTTTGACGCGTAGAGACCAAGCGCGACCCAGTAGATCGGCGCCGCTATGCGCTCGATCAACGCAGGCATCGCGGTGAAGTCGTTCGTCAGAAACCACCAGAACCTGCGTGGCAGATGAGTGTGCCAGTAGATCAGCGGGTACAGCGTGGCTGCATAGATCGCAAGTGCGTCGATCCACTTCCCGAGGGGGTCGCGCTCACCCGCTCGCGCTCGATAGAGCGCAACCCAACCGTATTGCTGTCTGATGAAATGAAACACCGCCAGGTAAGCAAGCACTCTCCAGAAGACAAGCTCACCTTCGGAGTAGAGCGCGATTCCGATCGCGAGCCCGAGCACCGGAACAAGCGAATACAACCAGGGCCTGCGCTTGAGCTCATCGGTGTCTAGATAGACACGGAAGCTAGTCGACCAAACGTGGGCCACATCGATCAACAGAACCGCTGGAACCCACGCCCAATCAGGCGCGTCGCCGTAGAGGACTCCCGCGCGCGCACCGATCCAGAGCGCGAGTAGCGAGACGATCGCGCTGCCGAGAAAGACAGACAGGTCGGTGCGCGCGGAGAATAACCATGGCGAGTTACGAGCGCCACGCGATCGGATTTCTTGGCCTCCGGGCCTCGAAGTCACTCCTAACCGAATCTCAGATGCTTCTATCAATTGACGCACAACCCTTGTTCGCATCTAGTCACGACAGACGCGCCTGAATCACCTCAGAAGCGGCGCGCGTCCCGTGATAAAACGCCTCTTCGAACAGCGGGACTCCGCTCAGGTCAGTGTTCGCGAAGTGAATTCCACGATAGGGCTTCGCCGCGATTCGACGAGCGTCGCCTGAGAAGAAGCCCGGCCGCGGTCTTATCATGGCGTGTCCCCATCGCATCACATCCAGCCGCTCCGTCAGCGATCTTATCTCCTGATGTGCTCGAGACAAATCGGTCAACGCGATGTCCGCCCATTCGTCCCGACCCGCAGCCAACAGTCTTGACCTTGCCTGGCGAGGATCAGCATCGCAAAGCGGATAGTAGTATGTAAACACCGTAGGGCCGCGATCCAATCCGCGCTGATGGGTCGCGACAACGTAGCCAAGCGCCGGGCTCTCGTAGAGGACGTTGTCCCACGCCAGCGGGAAGCCGCGATCATTTGGCCGATCTTTCAAAAACAGATTCGCCACCATCCACGCGCCGTATTGAAACTCCGCAACGTGCGCAGGCGGATTCTCGCGATATGGTCGAATCACGTAGCTGCTCAGGAATTGCGGCGCGGCAAAGATCACTTGATCGGCGTGGAACCCGGTCGCCTTTCCGCCTTCGTGATCGACAGCGACGACATCTACGCCGCTTCGCCCGTGCGGATCAGTTGGGATGATCTCCGCCGCCGCGACGCCGAGCCTGACTTTCGATTTGACCTTGCCGTAAAGGTGAGATACAAGCCGGCCGTTCCCTTCGGGCCATGTCATCAGGGGCCGGGCCTCGGCGCCTGGCTTGATCACCCGCGAGCAAAAGTAAAACAGACCTGCCCACGCGCTGGCTTGATCGATCGTCAATCCATAGTCGTCGCGACAGGCATAGTCAATCAACCAGCGAAGCCGTTCTGACCGCCAACCGCGGCGATCAAGCCATTCGGCAATAGTCATCTTGTCGAGCGCGGTGATTTCGGTGTCGTCGGTTCCGGTTGCTATAGGAATCGCAAACGCGCGACGACCCCGCGCGTCACGCCAGCCAACCAATCGGCTGACTTCTGCGTTGAACGCATCGAACTGCGCGAGGTCTTCGTCGCTTGCCCCGGCGCGGAGGTAGAGACCTTCATACCATCGGCCGCGATAGAACACTCGCTCCTCCGGATCGCGACAGAGGAACTGCTCGGCGACGAGCGGCTCGTCTTCGCCGTCTCGGCCTTCGAGCACTCCGATCTCATCAAGCAGCGACACAAGCGCGCTATTCTCTTTCATCGGCGCCGGCAGATAATGCGCGCCCCAGGGATATGAAATGAGGGGCGATGTTCCGCTGCGAGCCGTCCCACCCGGGGCGCGTTCAAGCTCAATCACAACAAAGTCTTCGAAGCCGGCTTTGAGCAATTGCCACGCGGCGGAGAGGCCCGCGACTCCGCCCCCAACGATGACGACTCTCGTTTGCTCCCACTGATCCTGCGAAGGAGTGACGCTCAAACCGTCTCGAATGCGATGTCCGATACCGTCGGATGCGCCAACGATTTCACCATCGGGCAATGGTGGGGATGCCTGACGCGAGTTGCAGGCAGCGAGCGCGGCTGGCACTCCCAGGAACGCCGCGAGCACTTCGCGTCTTGTGAAACTATGTCGGATCATAAAAAGCGCATGGAGTTCAGGCTTTAGCCTGCATCCGGCTTTCATCTGCATATGAATCGAAGTGAAAAGGTACCGACCAGACTACACAAGTGCGGGCCGTTCAGACTGTAACTTGCGTTCTGAAGAAAGCTAAGAACACCAGGCTAAAGCCTGAACTCCGTGCCCTTCCGCTCGATCATTTCAATGCCGGTCTCCGAAGAATCGAAACGACCTCTTTTCCGCCAATCAGGGTTTCGCCTACGGTCACGCCGACAAAGATGAATCCTTCGGCTCCGGCTTCGTTCAGTTCCTTCTGCATCGTCGAAGTCTTCTTCGTCGCAAGCAGCTTGTATTCCCACTGCATCGGTTTGGCTTCCGAGTCGCGCTCGAGGATGACGACGACTTCCTTGCCGCCGAACGTTGACGAGTACACCGATTGCCCTTTGAACTCGAACCCGGCGTTGCCCGCTTGCTGAAGCTCCTTCTGCATCGTGGAAGTCTTGCTGGTGGCAGGAGCTTGTATTCATAGCGTTTCCTGGCGGCGGCAGGATCTCTGGACATGATAACGACGACTTCCGAGCCACCAAAAGATGTCTCACCCCCCATTGTGCCTTCAAAATGGAATCCCGCGTCCGCGGCCTCGTTCATCTCTTTTTGCATCGTCGATGTCTTGTTTGTCGCGAGAAGGCGAAACTCGCGTTGATCGGCTGATCGGATGTCGATCCGGCCGGTCGCGATCGTTGAGACATGCCCCGTTCGCGCCAACACATCTCCACGATCTCCCTGGCTTTGCCGAGCGTCCTGTGAGCCCTCCTGCCCAAGCGCGAGCCCGCATAAACATAAAACAACCATACTGATTCGGATTGACATGATTCCTCCTTGATTCTGAGCGCCGGATTTCAACTCGAGGGCAATCTTCTCACTCAAATCGCTTCCATTCTGACTCGTAGTATCGCACGAGCGCTTGATTGTCTAAGCGGTTGATATCAACCGGTACCGCGGCGAGATCCGCCGGCAAAACGAACAGCGCCGCCATCGCTTGATCGTCCAGGAACCGCAAACCATCCGGCGCCCGCGCGGGCGGATCAAACGGCATTATTCGCGCAAGCGCAAACCCCCACACACCGAATGACGGCACCGCGGTTTGATAAGGCCTCACCGCAAACCCCGCCGCTTCGATCGTCTTCACAATACACCAGTAAGAATTCCGCGCGAACAACGGCGATGTGCACTGAACCGATATTGACGCGTTCGGAGCGAGACTCAACTTGAGCAGCCGATAAAAACGCGTTGTGTAGAGTTTGCCCAGGGCGAACGTATTCGGATCGGGAAAGTCCACTATCGCGGCGTCAAACGGCCCGCGCGCCTCCTCCAGCCAAATCATCGCATCCTTGTTGATCACCTCAACCCGTGGATCAGAAAACGAATGCTTGTTTAACTCGCCGAGCGGCGAAAAGGCTTCCGAAAGATGAGTCATCGCCGGATCGAGATCGACGAGCGTGACCGATTCGACCGACGGATAGCGCAAGATCTCTCGCAGCGCGAGCCCGTCGCCGCCGCCCATCACCAACACCCGGCGCGGCGACCCCGCAAGCTCCATCGCCGGATGAACCAACGCCTCGTGGTAACGATACTCGTCGGTAGAGCTGAACTGCAGATGCCCGTTCAAGAAAAGCTGAAACCCCGCGCGACCTCGAGTCACTACGATCCGCTGATATTGAGTCGTACGCGAATAGATTATCTCATCGGCAAACAACTCATCTTCTGACAACGTCGTCAGCGCGTTTGCTTTGATTATTCCTATGCCTAACAGGGCGATCACTATGACCGCTCGCGCGCGAAGGGCCGAGACTTCCTCTTTGATCAGAGGCCGCATAAACCAGGTCGCCCACAACCCTACGCCGGCATTCAGAAGTCCAAACACCAGCGATGTTCGAACCAGCCCGAGCTTTGGCACCAGGAAGAGCGGGAACAACAGCGACGCGATCAATGCCCCAACGTAGTCAAATGTCAGCACCCGCGAAACGAGCTCTTTGAAATCGAGCACGTCTTTTAGTATTCGCATCAACAACGGCAGCTCGAGACCGACAAGCACACCAATCGCGAACACTACCCCGTACAAAACGACGTGAAAGTAGCTCAGCCGGCCGAAGCTCAAAAACAAAAGTGGCGCAGACGCCCCGCCGAGCAGCGCGACGCCCAGCTCGACCTCGATGAACTTGCGTGCGAGTCCGGTATCGATGAACCGCGAGAGCCACGCGCCGACGCCGAGAGCGGAAAGATATATTCCGATGATGAGCGAGAATTGAGTGACCGAGTCCCCGAGCACGTAGCTGGCAAGCGTTCCGGCGAGCAGCTCATATACCAGCCCGCACGTGGCTATGATCAGCACGTTCAGGAACAGTACAGGCGTGCGGTTCATCAACTACCCGTGGACCGCGGCGGCGACGATCAACGCGATGCCAATTATCACCGACGCGATGACGATCCCCAGAGCGATGTTCTGATCGTCTTCAATCTCCTTCCGAATCGAGAACGGCGAGACTTTCACAATGATCCAGAACGCAATCGCAAATAGAACCAACCCGATCAATGTGAACACCAGCGTTGTAACAATCAGGTCGACCATCTGGTTCATCGGCACCAACAAAACCGCGTTGGGAACCAGCTTGGCGTCGAGCAACTTCAGCAGGTATGCGGGCATTATTTTCCTCCTCGGTAGCCTGAGTGCCAGAAGTGGAACGAGCGATAGCCTCCGGGCGATTGCCGAACGTCGGCGGGCACTCGCTGCCGTTCGGGATCGCCAAATTCCTTTCCGGTGAACGCGACAAACCCATAGCCGGCAATGATGATTACCGCGATGATCAAGTAGGCTTTGGTCAACATGAACTTCCTCGGTTTCTGGTTTCTGGTTTCTGGTTTCTAGTTTTTGGTTTCTAGTTTCTGGTTTGGGCGCGTTAACACGGACCCAACCCGAGGCTCGCAGGTTGAGACGGTTCAAAGAGCCCCGGGCTCCTACTTAAACTTTGCGCCTTTTATCCCCGACCGCGCGAAGCTCATAAAACCCGCGATCAGCTTCTTCGTCGATTCCGCCTTTTCCTTCAGCGAGAAGAACTGCTCCTACTGATGTACTCCTGGTCAAGAGCAACGTACAGTTGCGACTCCACCTCTCCAGCTGAGCCCTTGGAGACAGCTAGAAACTGCACGAACTCCGCAGTCCGCCCCTCTCGAATCCCTCTGCGATGTTCGACATCACTGAAACCGCAGCCCGGCGTATCTGGTCTCGCAGACCAAAATCCCGGGCGAACGCGCCAACCATCGAGCACTTGTAAATCTCGCGAGTCAGCTCGCGCGCCTTGTTCCAAGCCTTAATTTCCTCAAACCCTCGTAATGTGGCCATTCTCTCTCCTCTACCCAGGACAGAAACTAGAAACCACAAACGAGAAACCAGAAACCCTTACTAGTTCCCAAACGGACTATAGTCGCTGTCCGCCCAGCGACGCTTCTCGAAATTGAAATGATTGATCGCCACGAAGATCGGGATGATCGAAACAAGCAGCATCGCCAGGAACAAATGCAACACTCGCGGCACACCCTGGTCGATGCGTATGCTGACCATCGCCGGCTGCTGCCACTTCTCCCACTGGGCTTCTATCCTCAGCATGTATTGACCCGCGGACATTGCAGACAAGTGGGTGCTCGGAGACTGACTGCCTTCGCTCCACGATTCGCCGTCTTCGACACCGTGATAGTACTCGACAGGCATCGAGAACGATTGAACGTCACCAGTTGCGTCGTCTATCAAATCTCCCTCGACGTACAGCCAGGAGTTGTCGACGTTGGACCGCGCACTCACCCTGATATTCTGCAGTGCTTTCAATTGAAACGGCTCGCTAAAGATCACCTGCGTGCCCTCGGCATTAGCCACCGGCTGCAACGCAAACGTCTGATCGAAGACTTTTCTCCGGGAACCGGTCGCAATAAAAACAAGCCCCAGCAGGAACGTCGCCGCCAGCATCATGCCCCAGTATTTGTAAATCTTCTTGTGAGGAAACAGTTGATTAGGGGCGATCTTGGATGTACGAGGTAGCCCCGTTATTCCGAAAGCCTTCTCGACATGTCCGCGTTTAACGTAAGTCCCAAGCGACCAGTTGATCTCGCCGGTCGGCGCGGTTTTGACCTTCTTCTTTTTCCTTTGTTGCCCGGGTTCGGAGGTCTCTTCAACTCCCATCTGAAGCAGCGACGCTTCCATCGACAACATTCGAGGCGGGTGAACATAGTCAACTGCCCGCGTCTGCTCGCCAACTCCGACCTTCCAATAGAACTCTCCTATCACATACTCAACGCGTGCGATGGCATCCTGATAGATTTTATAGCTCTCACCCTGAAACCCGACCGTATCTCCCTTGCCGCCGAACCGTCCGGTACTGTGAGACACGTCCCCCGGTGGCACTGCTTGCACATAGCTCCAGTTGTCATCGCTTCGCACCAGCCAGCGAAACCCGATCCGCGAATTGTAGAGCAGGAATTCTTCCCAGTAGTAACGGACTCC
Organism: Blastocatellia bacterium; assembly: GCA_963737945.1. Taxonomy (GTDB): domain Bacteria; phylum Acidobacteriota; class Blastocatellia; order UBA7656; family UBA7656; genus Onstottus_A. Next base: position 593,062 of record CAVTUR010000008.1, read on the forward strand.
TTCAAACTCGACGCTGCGTACCATAAAGCCGATGACCATCTGCTTTACGCCGTCGAAATCGCCGACCGAGCCGATGGGAATGACCGGCGGAGTCTTTGGCGGTTGAAGCGCCTGCATGAACGAAAGCCGACCTTGACTGACATCCAGCAGGGCGCCGCAGTTCGGACAGGTCACTCGAAGACTCTGATCGGGCGCGCGCAACTCGAGCGGGCCTCCGCACTGGGTGCAGTTCAGTTGGGTAGCAGCAACTCGGCGCGCTTCTCGTTCAGCCGTGGCGGCGGTGGCCAGCCCAATCTCCTCTAATGTCACCTCACGGCCAACGAAAACCTTTGGTGGAGTCTCGCTGTAATCGAACGTGGCGAAGATCCCGCTCGGCCCGGAGAGGTCCGCGTATTCGTATTCCGCACCTGGCTCCAATCGATAGGGTATCTCGCCTCTCGCGCCAAGCTGGGTGGCTACACCCGTCTCTGCAACGGTCAACGGAACCGAAGTCGGCAACGCCGCGACCGGCACGCCCGGCTGAAGAGCCGCGAACGGAGGGATTAAGGTCTGCTCAGCCAGGGACTGTTCGAATGTGAGATAGAATCGGCCTTGCGCTTCGGCAAGCCATCCCCAACGTCCGTCTTGAAACGCCGCGTACCACTCGTCCCACATCCCGCCGGCTTCGTGCCCGAGTTGCGCGCGGCCGGTCAGCTCGAACGGCACGCCTTGATAGACCCCGCGCAACTCGAGCTCGAGAGGAGAACCCGTTTCAACCAGATCTGCAACCTTGCCTAGATCCTCGAGCTTGCGATCTCCACGAGCGACCACCGAATGACAAAACTCGCACACGGTGACGACCGACGAGCCCGTTTTGAATACGATTGCCGCCCCGCAGGCAGGACAGGAGGCTTCAACACTCACAGGCTTCTCACCTCGCGTGCTGAAGCTAGTTGCGAGAGCTTCGAGTCGAATGAATTACTCCCGCTTGACTCGAGGAGATCGGGATCGGCGTTTGCCTCTGCTCCGCGAGTAGCCGTCCGCACGGTTACCCGATGCGCGTCGAGAAGCGTGCGTAGCCGCTGATCCCAGGCGAAAGGCGGACGCGGACGGCAACAATAGAGATTGAAGGTTGCCAGCCCCGTCTCTGGAAAGGTATGGCAGGCAAGGTGTGACTCACTGAGCAAGTACAACCCGGTGACGCCGCCCGGCTGAGGGAACTGATGCCACATCGCATCGCCGACAATACGCAGGGCAAGATCCGCAATCACTTCCTCGCAAACCCCGCGCACCGCGTCGATGTTGCGCAGAATTTCAGCCGAACAACCCTCAGCATCCACCAACCACTCGGTACCAAGAATCATGATGATTGCTTTCGAAACTTCGTTTGAGCTCGCGGCCGAACTGACGGCGAGAGTGTTTCGATTCTGACGACGAACGGAACGGTGACAGGTTACAGCGAGCGGTGACGGCGTGCAAGGCTTGGGCGCGGCAACCGAAATCCAACCCTCTCCTGGAGTGCGAAAGCTTGATCACGCTTTGCAAGAAGTGTTAGAAGGGGCAAGGTAGTACTCGTCATCAGGTTCTTTAGGGCCGAGCCGGAGCAACCTCGCCCAGCAAGCCCAAGACCAACAGGAGGTTTGTCATGAGCAGAAGGTTTGTGGTTTCGTTTTTCGCTCTTTCTCTACTGACCTGCACATACTCAATCGGCAAAATGCAGTCAGCCCAGGCACAGAGGACGTCGTCGACAACGACTCCTGCCAAACAGACGTGGGTGTATTGCGCGATAACTGGATCTGGCAACATGAACGAGAATGGCATTGCCGTCGGATCTGCAACCATAGTCTATTTTGAAAAGTCAGGTTCGCGGAAAGAAGATGTTAGGATTCAAGGCGAGAGAGTTGGCACACCTATCAACGGCGAGTATCAGCGAGCGCGAGACACGGCCTTAGCAACGACGATCGCTCAGCTCGGAAGTCAGGGATGGGAGATGGTCGGACAACTTCCGTACAGTAGCAACTTTCGCTCTGCTATTGAGGAACCTACAGCGATGTACTTCAAGCGTCCGAACGAATAGAGGAAAGCTCTGGTCGCTATTTGCCGATTCGGTGAGACGGATACCCGATATGAATATGTGCCCCCGTAGCGGAACCTGGCACAGCATATCTGAACGCAATGAACGGGATGCCTGCGTTACGCAAATAAGCCATCAACGTCTGGCCTTCTGCGCTGTCCGGGCTCACGGCTACGTCGATCGAGTTGCGATGATCGAAACCCAGTTGATCGTGAACCCGAGTTTGTCCGAAAGCACTGATGGGCAGCGCGTGGTTGAATCTCAACGCAAAGAAGCTTTGAACCTTCGCGGCATCAGTCAGCACCCAGTGCGCAGTACCGTTGTAGCGGATCAGAGCAGCCGTAGTCTGATACGTTCCGGGCCCAAGCTTTAACAGTTGTTCTTCGGCAGAAGCCTCCGCGATCAAGTTGTCTGACTCGCCGATCTCCCGTTTTGTCGCAGCTACCTTATCCTGTGCCCCGGCGAGAGCGCGCTCGCTCTCTTCAAGCTCCCTCTTCGAGATCACGGCTTGAGCAAGCAGTTCCTTTCGTTTCTCCACGGTCTCTGAAGCCATCTTTACATCGTTTTCCTGAAGCACCAGCAGCGCCTCGAGACTCGTCTTGTAGTCTTTCGCTGCCGCGACGACGTCGGCCTTGGCTTTTGCAACCTGGTCGGCTAGCGTTGGTTCCTGTTTCCGCGGTCCCCTCTTTGTGCCCTGCGCGAACGAGTCACCTGCCGCCAGCAGGATAACAACCACAAGCACGGCTACACCGAGAGAGACTACACGCCTCAAACCAGGATGCGGGCACGTAAACAGAGCACGATAGGGGTTCACACTCTCTAGTACGCCCACCTGCCCTTCTGTCGTTCCGCTAAACATCAGATCTTCCTTCGATCGTACCGCTCCGCAAGGCGCCAGCGTTGAACCATCACCACCTGGCCGTCGGGCTTGAGCCGCACGCTGATTTCATCTCTTCGGCTCGGCTTTCCGCCCTCACCGCGCGCGAGCACGTCCACCACCTCGCCGTAGCGAATCACGCTGGTAAAGGTCCGGAACCCTACGATATCGCCGACTCTTACCGTTCTAATCATACCACTCCGAGGCCGATCTTAGGCAAAGAAGCAAATGGCACGTTGCCGCACATGCTTAGCGGGCTTCGCATCTATTTTGCGGCCGCTTACAATCAGCCTTTCACTGCAATGCAATCGACTTCGATCCCCATACCGCGGAGCAACTGTGAGCCGAGGGTCGCGCGCGCGGGGTAGTCTTCGACGAAATACCGCTTATACACCTCGTTCATCCTTGCAAAGTTGGCAAGATCGGCAAGGTAAACATTCACCTTGACTACGTCCCCAAGCGTCGCTCCCGCGGCTTCCACGATGGCTTTGATGTTCTCTAGAACCTGAACCACCTGCTCATCAAAAGAGGCGGGCATAGCTCCAGTCTTAGGATCGAAAGGACCCTGGCCGGCCACATAGATCGTGTTGCCGGCGACTATCGCCTGGCTGTAAGGGCCAACCGGCTTTGGCGCTCGGTCCGTTGATACTTTCTTGTTCAACCTCTTGCCTTTTGGACGGGCAGAAGCGCTTGCGCGCGCAACGCTCGCGGTTCCGGCGGTCACAAGTGCGCTGGCTCCAGTAGTCTTGATGAATTTTCTTCGCGTCATAGTCGTCGATTCCCTCCGGTTGGGTGTGGATTCCAGTAGGTGAGATCGAGCCGGGCGCGCTGGCACGCGCTTACCCTCATAGTGTCTTTAGAAATGCAATCAGGGCTTTCTTATCTTCAGCCGAAAGCTTCAACCCGTATTCGTGCCCCTTAACCGCTTGAGTCCTCACTCCATAACCTTTGAAGCCCGGTTGGCACATAGTCATCCCGCAAGCGCCGCGCGTCAAACCAATCTTCAAGGGTAGCAACCCACCCACCGTGTCCAAACGGGCCTCGATACCATACGCCTTTCAGCGAAGGCACTTTGTAGTAGCCAGTGCCACTCCTGGTCTTTTGCGTGAGACGCGGATCAGTGCCGACCGACATCGCCAATATGTCGAATCTCTGGCGATGCTCCTCCGGGATCTTGAACCCCTCGGAGGGGGTCAGCTTGTTATTTGTGTACAGTGGTGGCGTATGGCATCCGGCGCAACCTTCCCTCGCAAATATCTTCTTACCACGCGCGGCCATAGCGTTCAGTCGGTTGGGGTTTGGCTGGCGGTCTTGAGAGAATAGAGGTAAAGCGCAAGCGAATAAAGCTGTTCGTCACTGTAGCGGCTCTCGGTCGAAGGGTCGGGAGTTCGCCCGCGAGGTCTGAAGCTTCGGTAGAGCGACAGGACATCGCCACCTTGATTCAGAGCCGCATAGCTCATCAGGTCTGCGGTCGTCCGATGGCGGACGAGTCCACTGGAGTCGAGATAACGCCGGTCCTTCACGCCGATCAGGTCTGGTATATGCACCGGAAAGAAAGCGCTCGATCCTTGCCTCGCGCACACTCCTGGCGTGATAGCTTCGAGGACAGACGCGATCTGTTCAACCGTCATCGAGTCCGGCCGTGCGTTTGGGTCATCGTCGAGCCAGGGCGCGGCATAACTTCGACGCATGAAATCTCTGAGTCCCTTTAGCGCTTCGTCTTTATCCTTGGCTTGCGCCGCTTCCAACCGCGATTCGTACCCAAAGGTGCGGTCATCAGGAAAGTTTCCCTGCGCCCCTTTTATCGTGCTCCCGTCTGGCATCACTCGAGTGTGGCACATCGAGCAGGAGAGAATACCGACCTCTACTTTCCCCTTCGCCCTTACTACGTATCGCATATTTGGGAAGATGCCGTCCCTGGTTATCGGAACCCGGTTCTTCTGATACCACGCCCTGTCTCTGACCTCTGAAATCAGCAGCCGCACGATACGAACTCAATTGGGGCGTCAAAGACAATCTCTCCAGCATTGATCCAGTCTTGCTCAGTTCTGAGCATCGAGGCATCGAACGTGATTTCGGCTCCATCCTCTTGAGCCGTTCGAGATACCCAGCCGGCTCTTTCCCCGGCGCGTAGATTGGATAGCTCTTGTAAATCGGCCGAATCGGAATTTGGTAGTAGTAGTCAGCGGAGATATGTTTGGGTGAACTCGCGTTATGAGCAAGGGGTAGTTCCAACGCGGCGATCTCGTCATCTTGCCACGTCTTCGGTATTTCAGGTTTCCAGCCGGCAACGGTTCCCTGCGCATCACCGCTGCGCACCAGCACCGCGGCGCCTAGCAGGATGAAGGCGATGGAGAAATAGAACCGCAACACCTATTTGTCCACTATCGGAATGTCCTCGATTGGCGGTCCGACCTTGAGATAGAGCGCGTAAGTCTTCACGTCGGCCGGCACCGCGGAGAACTTTCCCCACCAACTCCACGTCCCGCCCTTCGGAATCCTTGCGCTGAGCTCACCACCTGGGTTCATTGGGGTTGCGGCGACATAGCCGCTGCTGTCGCGCATGACCGGGTATCTGATCTTGTCGGCGACGATGTGATTGTCGTCGTATTGACCCTGAACCGCCAGGGTCAACGACGCGGTCGTAGCGCCTGTGTTGCGGAACCGAACCCTCACCGTGAGCACGCCATCCCGGCGCGTGGATTCGAACACTTCGGCAACGACGCCGGGCACATCAAGCTCCGCGCTTGCGAGCGGTTTGCTCGTCTTCGAAGTCTGCGGTCGCGAAACACCGACGCCCGCCAGGATCGATGCTCCAAGCAGTAGGGCACAAACCGCAGCACCTGGTTTGAGGATCGCCTTCATATTCAAATACCTCCCTTCCGCCTTATTTACCTTCCACGTTATTCGCAATACGTCTCAGTCAGCTTGCGAAAATGGTAGCCCATCGCCGCCAGCCTCATCGAATCCGCAAATGCGCCGCGATGATGGGCGAGCGTTTGGGTCAAGAAACGCCAAAACTCCATTCGGTCCGGGTCGCGCACGCCGAGCCTGAGCATGATGCGCGCCAGCGTCGATACGTCACGAGCAATGCTATTGCGCCGCTGCGACTTCGGCCCCGGCTGCGACACACGCTTCAAGCACTCGAGGGCGCGATCGTAGTATTCGCGTGTGTCGTAGATCGACCGCAGGATTGACTTATAGCCTTCTACCAGCCGCACGGAATCCATTCGAGGAACAAAGTTCAGATCCGAATGTGTGTTGTTTCCCGCGCTTTCGCCGAGCAGTCGCCCCTCTCCGCTGAGCCTCCTCCAGAGTTGGGTATTTGGCAGCGCTGTCAGCAGTCCTACCATCGCAAGCGGAATCGCGCTCTCGCGAATAAAATGGGTCATTCGCTCGAAAATATCTTCCGGATCGTTGTCAAAGCCGACGATAAAACCGGCCATCACCTCGATACCGTAGCTTTGAATCTTTTTCACCGAGTCGAGCAGATCGTGACGGGTGTTTTGTCCCTTCTGCGCTTCTATCAGGCTTGCCTCGACCGGAGTCTCGATACCCAGGAATGCGCGGTTGAACCCCGCTTGGCGCATCATGTCAAGCAACTTGTTGTCGTCGGCAAGGTTGACGCTGGCTTCGGTGATGAAAGTGAATGGACGGCCGTTGCGCTCCTGCCACTCCGCCAGATACGGCAGCAGTAACTTGACGTTCTTTTTGTTGCCAATAAAATTGTCGTCGACGATAAACACGGTCCCGCGCCAGCCTGATGCTTTCAGAACATCAAGCTCCGCGAGCATCTGCTCGTTGCTCTTGGTTCGCGGCACGCGTCCGTAGATCTCGATGATATCGCAGAATTCGCAGTTAAAAGGGCACCCGCGCGAATACTGTACTGACATAGCGCTATACCGTTTCATATCAGCGAGCTTGAAGTCCGGTATCGGAGTGAGGGCAAGCTGGGGTCTTTCAGGCGCGTTGTAAACCGGCTTAGCTTCGCCACGCTCAAGATCACGAACAAGCTGCGGCAGCGTCTCCTCTGCTTCGCCAAGCACTACGTGATCCGCGCCGGACAACTCCTCGAGGGTGGTGGTGACGTAGGGTCCCCCTACAATCACCCTCTTACCTAAGGAGTTGCACAACGCAACCACTTGCTTGAGCGAGTCTTTCTGAACGAGCATGGCGCTGGCGAATACTACGTCGGCCCACATAATGTCCGCAGTCTTCAGCGACCGCACATTCATGTCCACGAGCCGGCGTTCCCACGATGCGGGCAGCATACCCGAAACAGTCAACAGACCCAGCGGCGGAAATGCGGATCGCTTACCTTCAAATGACAGCGCGTGCTTGAAACTCCAGTAGGTATCCGGAAATTCCGGATATACGAGCAGAACCTTCATATTGAGGTCTCCTTCCTCACTCTCTCAAGCGTTGGGAGGATATTAGTCTTCCAACCGTATCTTCTCAACTGGTTTGGGGGGTTCAGCCTTCAGATTGGTCGCTGCGACCGACCGTTCACCACGCTAAAACGAGCAGGAATGAGAGAATGGTGGGACACCTAGGGTCACCTAACATCGCGCACCCATGATCTTGCTAGCGAATTAATCGCGATGCGATCAGGCCACTTAGTCGCGTGCGGACGTTGCACAAGTCTATGACTGGCTCCGTCCACTCCGAATTGCACGAGTATAGATAGTCGTGAATTGACACGCTGCCACAAGCGCGCATTCGCGGCAGTCGCCACCGAGTTCGATGGCTAGCACCGGCTCTACGTGCACTTCAAAGCCAAGCTCCGCATACAACTCCACGGCTTCGGCAGCGCGATCCACGTCAGTAATAAACCGCCGCTTCCAGCCGTCGCCTTCAAGTGGGCTGACCGGAAGCGCTTGAAGGATTCTCCTTGGAGCACAATGTTCATCGATTGCCACTTCTGTTACCTCTGAATGACCGGCGCCCGCGCGTCAGTCAAATACCCTGCTCCATCAAAAGTGTGAAAGATTTGACGAGTCTACGAGCGTTTCGTAGTTCCGCCTTCAGGCGGGCCTTTCGCTCGTGCATTTGCCGGGCGCCGCCTGACGGCAGAACTACGAAACGCTCATTCTTTCACGCCTTCTATCGCGAAGGGGCATCCGCTCAACCACTGCGCCGCTCTCGCGCAGCTTCTTCAATCGCTGTTGCCCGAGAATCGCCGCGCCAAGCGCCGTCGTGAACTGCACCATATCCCCGCTCGGAACATTGACCTCAGCTTTGAGGTGATCGCGGACCAGTCGGGACATTGTCTCGAAACGTAAGATGCCTCCGATGAGCGTGAACGCGGGCTCCATCTGCACACGCTTCATCAACTGCACCGAGCGATCAACCAGTGACGAAATCGCGCCGTGCATGATATCGGCCGGCGCCGCCCCAAGCGAAAGCTGATTGATAACTTCGGACTCGGCAAACACCGCGCACACACCCGAAATCGGTACTCCCTCTTTTGAAGTCACCACCAGCGGACCGATCTCCTCGGTCGTAAACCCCATGTAACGCGCGGTCTTCTCGATAAATGCTCCCGTTCCCGCCGCGCACTTGTCGTTCAGGCGAAACGATTTCACCCTGGCAGCGGCATCCAATCGACTGGCCTTCATCGTTTGGCCGCCGACATCCAGAATTGTTCTGGTGTTTGGAAACAGGAAGTTGGCGCCCCTTGCGCTGGCCGTCAGATCGGTGACAGCGACGTCGCTGAACGGGACCATGTGCCGGCCAAAACCGGTTGCGATGACGTAGGAAACATCGCCCGATTCGAGGCCCGACTCGTTCAACGCCTCCTCAAATGTGCTCCGGGCAATCTCCTCGAGCTTGAAACCGGTGTTGTTGATTGCCCTGCCGACGATTTCCATCTCGTCGCTCAGGATCAGCGCCTTTGTGTAAGTCGATCCGACATCGATGCCGGCGGTGAATGTCATGCCAGAGCCTCCGACAACGCCGGCGCACGGCTTGTCATAATATGATCCAGCGCAAACAGCGCCGCGCCCAGTGCTCCCATGAAATGTGAGTCCTCGCTTACATTGATCTTCAAACTCAGACCGCGACTAAGTGCGTCGATCATCCCGATGTTACGGGCTACGCCTCCTGTGAAGGTCACTTCCTCGGTGATCCCAACCCTGCGAAGCAGCCCGATCGAGCGCGCGGCAATCGAGTGATGGACTCCTGCAAGGATGTCTTCGATCTTTTTTCCCTTGCCCAGCCAGGACAAGACCTCAGACTCGGCAAACACAGTGCAGGTGGTGCTGATGCGCACCGGCCGTTCGGCCTTCAGCGCAACGCCGCCCAACTCGCTGAGCGGAATGTCCAGTGCGGCGGAAGCGGCTCCCAGAAAACGTCCTGTGCCAGCGGCGCATTTGTCGTTCATGCAGAAATCCACGATCTCGCCGGTGGCATTCACGCGAATCGCCTTGGTGTCTTGTCCTCCCATATCGACCACGGTCCGCGTTCCAGGGAACATTTGGACCGCGCCTCGGCCGTGGCAACTGATCTCGGTGATCTGCGCGTTGCCAAAGGTCACACGGTACCGCCCGTAACCGGTGCCGATCACGTATTCGACTTCGGGCTCCTGGATCTTTCCGTCCGCGAGCGCTTCGCAAAACGCTTTCTCCGCCGCGGCGATGACATTGGCGCCGGTGTCGATCAGCGCGCGTCCCACGATCCGCCGCGATTCGTCGATGATGACTGCCTTGGTTTGAGTGGAGCCTACATCCACACCCGCTGCATATGCCATGAGTTGTCCTGTTTCGGCGGCCTGTAATGGCGCGCCCTCCCTATCGTGAGGCGGCCAGTCGCCGCGACGCCAGACCCTCAAAGAAAGCGTCGGCGCGATTCTTGAGCTGCGCTTCAGAGACGACACGCCGATCCATCATGTCCGACTCGATGAACAAACTCGCAATGTCGCGTGAGGCCATCAGCGCCCGTCGATTGTCCGCCAATCCGGTTGACACCGTGCGGCAACTCTTGATCGGGTGATAGACGACGCCGTCGACGTGAAACGGATCAATCATCTGAATCAGCGCCTGGTCCTGAAAAAACATGCTGTCCATCGCATCGCGCACGTTGATCAGCACCCCTTCGGCAAGACTATCGAGCGGCCGTTTGAGATCATACTCGAATCCGGTGTTCGCGCCGCCGGCCGCAAACCACAGATACGTCGAGTTGACAAATGTGCCGCCCCAATCGCTGAACAACTCGTTGAACCGCCGAAAGATCGGGTAGCAGGGCACGCCTACGAAGATCAGTCTGTACTTTTCTTCGGTCAGCGTGCCGATCCCATGCGTCGCCTTGTACTCCATCTCCTCGACCAGGTCATCGAAGTAGGTCGCGCCTTCGGGCGTCGCCCGAAACGCGTTTGAAACACCCAGATAGATCGTGCCGTCGGTGACCGCGTTGAAAAGAGACGGCCGATTCTTGTTCAGCTCGAGTGCGCGCTTCCACCCCCGGCTCATCGTATTGGCATGAGCCATCGCCTCGCGCAGCTTGTCGATATCGAACTGCTTTCCGGTAACTTGCTCGCAGAGGCAGATCAATTCTTTTATCTGGGCCGCTACGTAGCTGCGGTCGTTTTCGAAGTCTCGATCCCCCGGCCAGGTTTGCGTTCCAGCCGCACGGGTGCCGGGAATGTCGAGCGTAAACACAGGCACGTGATACATGCGTTCCCATATCTCGGCCCACTTGATGTATGTGTTGCACGCGTTGGTGAGGACGGCAATCGCGGGACTCGGAATCTGGCCCATGGGATGCGCGCCTCGGCGAAGCTGGACGGCAACATCGGCCTTTACATAACCGCAGATGTCGGGGGAATAACCATAGTCTTCGGCCTCGTTGAGGTATTCGTGGGCTACACGGCGGACGGCGGTCTGGAGCGAGTTGATCTCCGGAAAGACAACCGGCAGATCGAATACCCGGAGCAGTTCCACCATGCTACCCATCACAAAGACATAGGCAGCTTTTTCACCGCGCTCGGCAATTGAAGTGAGGCCTTCGAACCACTCGCGAAACAAAGTTGCGCCGTCGTTGTTTGCCCGCCCAACTATTTCAGATGTTGCCTGTAGATCAGTCATAGCTCTCTTCAGGGCAGTCACGCCGTTTAGAAAACATCCACGGCTTCAGTTGGGGATATTTCTTGAGTCTCCGCGCACCTCAGAAGTCGTCGGTATTTTCCACACCGCTCTCTCCTCGCCTTAGCTAAACAGAATGTTCTCGACGAACGTCTCCAACTGAATTTCCATGTTGTCGAAACTGGTCATATTCTCTTCGAACTCACCCACAAAATACGGGATGCCCGCTTCGTCCAGGGCTCTGGTGTAGGCGACTTGCTCTTCCAATCCTGGCTCGCACATCTTCGCCGCCGTAATGATCGCCGCGTCCGCTTTTGAGAACCTGATGCGGTCGAGCAGCATCTTCTCTTTCGGCTTTCGCAAGTCGTGCTGCACAGGGCTGTATGACGACTTCTCTAAATACGCCTGAGCAAGATTCATCAGCGGGTCGCCTTCAAGCTGTACGTCTTCAACAATCCATCGCATCCCGATCAGCAAGTCGTCATCTACCACGTAGCAGGAGCGGGCGAGCGCTCGAATCAGATCGAGCGGGGGCTGTTCGCAGAACCCGCCTTCGAACACCACGCGCACCTTGTCCTTTGGACGTAGATCTCGCCGGCGAATCATCGGCAGCACAGCTCCCAACAGATCGTTGTGCTCTTCCCGGGGAATCACGCCGCCGATCGCCACCAGCGCATAGGCTTCGTCAGCCGATATCAACCACGGCGTTTCCCGTTTGATCGCATACAGCTCACGCAGCAGCGCGCGGTTGTGATTGTAAATCGCAATCGATTCGCGCAGCGCATCATCGCCGCTCCGCGCGCCGCCGGCAGGACCCGCTCCGAGGAGACGCCGGAATTCAGATTGCGCGCTCGGATCACCGCCGGCCGCGGCCCCGGTGATCGCTTCGACCGCGCGCCTCAGCCGATCGTATTCGCCGCGAAGATATGTAGCCGCGTGAGATGAGTTCGCATTCTGCGGCAAGTAGAGAATCTGACAGGGGTAGCTAAAGTTTCTCCCCCAGACTGCACCGAGATTGCGAGCCGCGTCGCAAATCGGATGAGTCACGAACATCTCCAGCTGCAACCGGCCGCTCAACGCGAGTTCGAGTGAGGTCTTCAGAATCGAGCAGAGATAGGAGCCGAAGCGCGAGTCGGCTTGCATCGCCTCAACCTGTGCGCCTCGAATCTTGACCGGCAGGAGCCCGGCCGCGTGAACGATCTCTTCGGGAAAGTAGACCTGAAAATGCCCAACGACTTTGCCACCCGCATCGCGCCATCGCCGCACCGTCGGGAACGTCGTATCCTCGAGCATCTCACGACACTCGTATAGCACTTCTTCGAGGGGTTTCTCTTGCCACTCATGAAACACACGAACGTTCATTCAGCCCCCGCTGCCTCTTCGGAAGATCATGTGTGGCCGTCCCCGCTCGCCCTTTGGTCGTTTTTAGATGAATGCGAGCTACCGATCCCAAAGAACGGCCACAGAAACTCTTGCGCACCACTCAGCCAACCATGTTCAAGCCGCCGTTCACGCTAAATGCCTGCCCGGTGATATAGCTCGCCGCATCCGAAGCAAGAAACAGGATCATCGGCGCAATTTCATCGGGGCGGCCCAGGCGCTTGAACGGAATATAGTTCACTATCGAATCGAGTATCCGATGAGTGAACTCCTCCTGTTTCATCTCCTCGATGAGCGGTGTATCGACCAGCCCCGGACAGACGGCGTTAACCCGGATCTTGTCGCGGGCGTGCTCCCGGGCGAGTGTCTTGGAAAAGGCTATGACAGCCGCTTTTGAGGCGGCGTAGATTGCCTCACCGAACGAGCCCACGCGCGCGGTGTCGGAACTCATGTTGACTATCGCCCCCTGCTTTCGCTCGGACATGTGCGGCAATATCGCGTAACAAGTATGAACCACGCCTTTGAAGTTGATGGCAATGACTCGATCCCACATGTCGGGAGTGGTCTTCACGAACGGCATCAGCCGATCCCAGCCGGCGCTATTCACGAGAACGTCGATCTTTCCAAAGAGGCGCAGCGCCTCATCACGAAGAGCCTCGACATCATCGAGGCTTGTGACATCTGCGCGAACCGCAACGACCCGCCGGCCCGTCGCTTCGCTGACCTCTAATGCAGTCGCCTTTGCTTCATCCAAACGAAAATCGCCGATCGTCACGTCCGCGCCGGCTTCGGCAAAAGCGCTCACCGCGGCACGGCCAATTCCCCGCGCACCACCTGTAACGATCACCGATCTATCCGTAAAATCCATACTCTTCATCTCTTTGGTTACCCTCCAAAACCGGTTTGATCGCGGCAACTCACAGCTTGAACAACTCAATTGCGTTGTCGCGGATAAGTCTGCGCTTGATGTCTTCTTTCAAACCCAGTTCGTCCAGCTGCTGCAGATTTTCCTTCCACGGCAGACCGTTGGTTCCCCAGATGCACCGGTCGCGACCCAGCCGGCTGCTGATGAATTGAATGATCTGCGGTGACAGATACTTTGGGCCCCATGCATCGACGCCAAACCAGATGTTTTCCCACTTGTAACAAACCGAGATCAGTTCATCCACCCAGGGCCATCCAGTGTGCGCGCCGATCATCTTGAGGTCCGGAAAATCGCAGGCGATCCGGTCGAGAAACATCGGGCGTGCGCCCTCGCTGGGCATAGCCTCGAGCACATGACCCACCTGCATCGAGACGGGCACATCAAGCTCGACGCATTTTGAGTAAAGCGGGTACATTTTCGCGTCATTGAGCGGGATATCGAAACCGTAGATGTGAACGTACACTCCTTTGAAGTTGTGTCTTGTAACGGCCAGCTCGATCTCGCGGAGGCTCTCGCGGATACGGAAGGGGTTGTATCCCGCGAGTCCAACGAAGCGCTTCGGGTACTTCTCGGTGTACTGCAACACGTCTTCGAGCTTGGTGTCCATGTACATCCATTTTCGCCAGTAGGACCACATCTTGGTCTGGGTGATAAAGACCTTTTCGACGCCCGCCTCATCCATCTTGCCCAGCATTGTTTCGATTGACTCAAATCGGGGCAGTCCCCCGATCGCGCGCTCCATACGGCAAATCAACTCGCCTTCTTTGGCGCGGTCCCACTGCTCCATGAACTCGCGAGTCGCGACATAGTACATGAAGTCTACGGCTTTGATTTTTTCCGGCATTCTCTCTGTTCCCCTCTTGCAATCGAATTTCGGGCTGGTTGAAGCGCGTCGCGAGAACCTCCACCTTGGCCTCACGCGATCAACTATATGGGTCTTTTGGTAGGGCTCGCCGTGACTCCCGTCACGCGCACTCGTGACACCGGTCACATCAAGGCGGGTAAACGACGGTCGAAGCCCGGTGGTTGGACCAGACGTTAGCCCGCTACGGCGCTTTTTGAAAGTGATTTAGCGGCTGCTTGTTGTACCAGACGAGGTGCGGTCGTTTGCGACCAGGATCGCACAAAGCGGGTCGTCGCTTAGATCGGACCAGCGTACCGCTTTAGGAGGATCGTTGGGGTTCTTCTGATTGTCTTCAGAGTTGTCGAAGTAGGCAATCACCTCGATTCGCGTGCCTTTCGGAAGAGCAGCCGACTTCCGGAGATAGTAAGTCGGCTCCCAACCAAACTGATACCGGCGAGTCCATATCAGCACTTCTTCCGAGCCATCCGGCCGGTATGCGGTCGCCTGTAGGGATACCACAAGCGGGTGAACACGTGGGCGAATCGCTATTGCCTCGGTATCTGTGTCGATTGTGAAAGAGGCCTTGAGCGGATACAGCTTGGCGCCAGCCGGGATGATCGCATCGGGTTTGCTGATCGCGATCTCCTGAAGCAGCTTGCGTGGCGGGGCCTTTGCGAAGTAGAGACCGACGGTGCTCAAGTCGCTGCTCGCCTCACCCGCTCCGCGATAGTGGATCTTGACCGCGAGCCTGGAGCCCGCGGGAAGCAACTGCGCAGAACCGTCCTCGAACGCGACCTCCTTCTGGCCAGGCACCCAGGTAGCCAGCACCGTGGCGGCACGCAAATCGGTCGATGACGCCCCGTTCTTTCCCGGCGTGGCAGACGAATCACCGCTCTTCAGGGTATAGAACTCCGCGCTGTGAACGACTGACCCATTTCCCGGTTGTAGATCAATCGCTCTGAGCCATCGATCCTCTTTTTGGTTCGTCCAAAGCACAACAGTGCGATACTCGTCGGCGTCGGCCGCGATCTTTGAGGCGCTTTCCGGTTTGAGGGTCAGATCGGGTTTGCCCAGCTGCCAGTCAGTAGAGTAGAGAGGGCCCGGAGGCAAGTCGCTCTCATCGCCTTTGGGCGCGCCGCCTTCAACCCAATTGACTATGATGTCGACGTCGCGTTGGGTGAGCGAAGGCGCGTTCCGGAAGTCGCCGTAGCCCTTAACCGCGTGCCACAGAGGCATCCGTTTTTCGAGCAATTCTTCCTTGATCGCCTTCGCCCACGGGCGTGCTTCGTCGTAAGTGGTAAGCGACATCGCTATTCCGCCCGGGCGGTGACAACCGAAACAACTGCGTTGGAGAACGCGGACGACCTCCTTGTTGAACCTGACTTTGGTGGTGATGGGTTCGTGAGCGGCAGCGGAACGCAACGCGAAAGGTACAACACTGAATGCAACAGTGATCAACGTTGCGAGGCGACGGCGGTAGGAGGAGCCGCGCAAGCCCTGCGGCTCCTCGCTGTCTCGCCTTCCCATTGTATCGTTCTTTTCGTTCATATCTATCGGGCCGATCCAACCGCTCAAACCGAATCGACCTTTCGATTCAAACCAAACTTCCAATCAGGAACACCGAATCGATTTCACTTGTTCTGGCCGAGGGTGTCCGCTTTGCTCGGAGGCGAGTCGACCGTGTAGCTCATCCAGCCGATCATCATCTCTTCCCACGTCTGATCGCCCCAACGTACTTCCTTCTTAGGATCCGGGTTGTACTTGTTCTTCTCCGAGTTGTCGAAGTGAGCGAGGCAGTCTATGCGTGTTCCTTTCGGTGCGGCCAGCGGCTCGGCCAGCACATAGTAAGTCTGCCACGAAAAGTCGTACTTCGGAACCGACAGCAACACCTTCGATGTTCCATCGGGGAACACAGCGCGGAATTCGAAGTCCTTTCCGCGAACATGCATATGAGGCATCAGCGAGTAGACGTGCGAATCCTGGGTGAAGGTGTAGGTCGATTCGACGCGATAGTTGGGATCGCCCGGCGGGATAGCGAACCTCGCGTTCATTATCGGACGCGTCAGCACTTCTGCTTTCGGCGGCTCCTTCGAGAATATGAACCCAACGTAAGACCGGTCCTTTGTTTCTTTTCCGTTTGGCGTGTAGTGAACCTGGAAAACAAGATCCGACCCCGCGGGAATCTTGCGCGCGAGTCCTTTGCCGATCACCGCCGGCTGCTCGCCCGGCGCGTATCCGACTATCAACTGCTGCGGGCTCTTCGGACCCTGGGCGAAGACGATTATGTGATGAACGACGCCCCGCTCACCCGGACGGATCTCGGACGCCTGAATGTACATATCTTGCTTGAAGTTGGTCGGAACCTTGAAGTACTTGTACGGGACCTCGCCGGTTGCGGGCACCGTAAATTCCTCCGGAAGGTAGAAGACGACATCGGGTTTGCCGATATTCCAGCCGTCGATGAACCTGGGTGCCGGCGGCAGGTCCTTAAGATTGCCCTCCTTCGCTCCCTGATCAACCCAGGCGACGATGGTGTCGACGTCCTTCTGAGCCAGCCGGCGGTCGTTCTCGAATTTGCCGTAGTGCGGGTCAGCGTGCCAGGGCGGCATGACTCCGGTCGCAACCTTCTCTTTGATCGACTTCGCCCACGGGCGCGCGTCCTTATAGCTCAACAGCGACATCGGCGCGATCTCGCCGGGACGATGACAAGCGACGCAATTGCTATTAAAGATCGGCGCGATGTCTTTGGCGAACGTAATGTCGCCTTTCTTTACATCGGGCCCGCTGGCTACCGCCACCACGCTTAACGCGCCCAGGAACAGAGCGGCGATTGAGGCTCCCAGAGTTCTTTTCATTCTTGTCTCCTTCGAAAGATAGTCCGACAAACTTTAGTTTGTCGCGAATCCTGATTTGGCTGATAACCCGGCGGCTACAAACCGACGTTTGTCGTAGCCCGCACTATCCTACCTGGCCACGCCATTGGAAGCTGTCTTGTTTGCTCTCTTCGCGCGCAACTTCATGCCGTTTACCTCAAAGAGAAGCTCGGTCACGTAACCTCGCTCATTCTTCATAAAAGTAACCTGGGCGTCGATGACCGTGAAAAAGAACTTCGTTTCGGATTCCGGGAATGCTTCGACCGTACCCATACCCGGCACGGAAAACATCAGCTTGTCGCCCTCCCTGCTGATCGTGAAGACCTGCGGTCCAATCGCGTAGTCGCCCACATAATCGTCATAAGCCTTAAGGTCGATCTTCGCAACCGTGCGACCGCGTGCGGTTGAGACATAGTCGAAGTATCCGACCAGCATTTCATCATAGGTCGGGTCCCCGAATCGCACCGTCTTCGTCGGATCTGGGTTGTATTTGTTCTTCGCCGAGTTGTCGTAATGGGCGGTGACGAGCATCTTCGTCCCTTTGGGAAGCGCAAGCGGTTTCTCGAGCTTGTACAACGTCTGCCAGTTGAAATCGTAATTCGGAACGAAGAGTACCGTCTCGCGCTTACCATCCGGATAAATCACCTCGTATTTCATGTCCTTGCCGCGCAGATGCATGTGCGGAAGGAAGGTAAGGAGCTCGACGTCGCGGCTGAAAGTGTAGCAAGCGGTCACTTCGTGGTTGGGGTCGCCGGGCGGAATCTTGAAGTAGTGATTGATAACCCCGAAGGACGTGAGCACTTTCTCGGGCGGAGCCTTGGCGAAGAAGAGTCCTACGCTGCTGCGGTCTTTCTCAACCTTGCCGGTTGTTTTGGAATAGTGAACCTGTATGACTATGTTCGAGCCGGCGGGGATTGACTTTGCAGTGCCCGGGGGAAAGACATCCATATCCTTGCCCGGAGTGTAGAAGCACAGGGGGAGGCCAAGCCCTTCCTGGCCGCTCCCGCGAGCGAGTCCACCATTTGGCGCGCTGCAGCCGTCATCATAGGCCGGCGCATCCAGCTTCGCGCGCACCAGCGTTCCATCCTGGTAGAAAATGGATCGCGCGTTTGGATGACCGCCGGTGCTCTTCCATTGAGCAAGCATTTCCGGAGTCTGGATGAATGCTATGACGTGATGCACAATCTTCTTATTGCCAGGATGGATCTCGGCCGCTTGAATCCACACATTTTCTTTGAAACTGGTCGGCATCGTGAAGTTGATGTATTCGTCGGAACCGGTGGCCGCGAGGGTGTAGTCCTCTTGCATCGAAAGGATTACATCGGGCTTGCCGATCTTCCAATCCGTTGGGAAGCTCGGCGCCGGCGGAAGGTCCGTGGACTTGCCTTCCTTTGCTCCCTGATCCACCCACGCGGAGATTGTGTCGATGTCCTGCTGAGTCAGCGCGCGATCGTTTGAAAACTTTCCGAAATGAGGATCAGCATGCCAGGGTGGCATCTGGCGGGTGACGACCTTTTCTTTGATCGAGCGGGCCCATGCCCTGGCGTCCTTGTACGTGAGCAACGACATGGGCGCCATGTCGTTTGGTCGATGGCAATCCGCGCAGTGCTTGTAGAATATCGGCGCGATGTCCTTTGTGAAAGTCACTGCCGTCCTGGAATCGCTGGCGCTGATGACCGGTGAAAAACCAAAACCGCAAGCCGCAACAAAAGTCCCCGCAAACAGGAGTGAAAGCGCTTTCTTCATACTGAGGCTCCTAGTACCCCCGATCAAACGAGCGCGGCATGCTAGCGTCAGTCCGGGCACCCTCGCCCGGCTCTTTACCGCTAACCTGAAGAATCCCCTCTTGTTGCAACCCGAGTCAGGCGGGACGCCTGCACTACATGGTTTTATACACGAGGCGCCGGTCACGGCAAAGTGTCTTGGCGTGACCGGCGCATTAGAGACCGCGATTCTGGACCCGATTTACTTGCCGCCAGCTCTTGCCGCGTCAGGTTTGGGCGCCTTCATCGGATTATCGATGGTGATGTCCATCCAACCGATCATCATTTCATCGTAGGTAGGATCGCCCCATCGAATATCCTTTGTCGGATCCGGGTTGTATCTGTTCTTCGTTGAGTTGTCGAAGTGCGCGGTCACGATCAACTTCGTCCCTTTGGGGAGGGTCACCGGCCGCTTCAACCAGTATACCGACTGCCAATTGAAGCTGAACTTCGGCACCCAAAGTAGCGTCTCGCGCTTGCCGTCGGGATAGACCGCTTCATACTTCATGTCCTTCCCTCGAAGGTGCATATGCGGCATGTAGTTGATCACCTGAATGTCCCGGGGGACTGTCTGGCAGGCCACAACTTCGTGATTACCGTCACCGGCGGGGATCTTGAACATCACATTAACCGCAGCGCTGGTGATCACCATCTTGTCGGGTGGTTGCTTCGCGAAGATCAGGCCAATGCTGGTCTGGTCGGTCACGTTCTCTTTTAGCGCGCCCCTGAAGGCCGAATAGTGCATCTGGAACATCAGGGTCGACCCTGCCGGAACCCGCTTAGCGGTTCCCGCGGGATAAACGGTATTGCCCGTTCCGGGTGCGAAACCCGCCAACAAGCTACCCTCGTTCGCTCCATCATCGCCGCCGCCGGGTGAGCGACCGCCCGGGGCTTTCTGCTCACACGCATTGTCCACCACCGGCGCGTCCATCCGCACGCGTCTCAGATTGCCGTCAAGATAGAACAACCCGGAACCGCCGGCGCTGCGCTTGCCAAGCTTTTCACCCTTTTCCTTGGCGTCTTCCACCCGCTTTGCCATCATCTGCGGGGTCTGAATAAACGCGATAACGTGATGCACGACGCGTCTGTTGCTGGGATGAATCTCGGCCGCCTGAACCCAGACATCTTCCTTGAAGTTGGTCGGAACGAAATAGTTGATGTAGTTATCCGGATCGTTTGGTCTGACGGTGTGTGTTTCAGCCATCTGCAGGACGACATCCGGTTTGCCGATCTCCCAACCGCCACTGACAAATGCCGGTGCCTTCGGGAGGTCCTTCGCATCACCTTCCTTTGCGCCCTGATCCACCCACGCGACAATGGTGTCAATGTCTTTTTGGGTAAGCCGGTGATCGTTCATGAATTCACCATAAGCTGGATCGGGACTCCACGGCGGCATCTCCCGGCTGACGACCTTCTCCCTGATCGACCGGGCCCACGGTCTCACTTCCTTGTAGTTGAGCAATGACATCGGGGCGATGTCGTCGGGTTTATGGCACTCGGCGCAGTTGTTATAAAGGATCGCAGCGACGTCCTTGTTAAACGTCACTTGCTTGTTGGCCGAGCCGCTCGCGCTGGTCGCCGGTGCTAAAACAAAACACAGCGCTGCAAGGCAGCCCGCTGTCACTGACAACAGAATCGCTTTCTTCATTACGTCCTCCCTGAGAGAACCGGCTCCGCCTGCCGTGTTCTCGATAAACATCGTTGCCGCCGCCACCAAAGACCGGCCGCCTGATCTATTGCAAATACATAACGCACACTACTTGCTCGCTCGATTCATCGCTGTTTCATCTCGCAGGTGCTGTTTGTCGACGGTGTAGCTTATCCACCCAATCATCATATCGTCATAGGTGGGATCGCCGAAACGCACCGCCTGTTTTGGGTCCGGATTGTACTTGTTCCCCGTCGAATTATCGAACAACGCAGTCACGACGATCTTTGTTCCCTTCGGAAGAGCGAGCGGTTTCTTCAAGTAGTAAACCGTCTGCCACGAGAAGCTATAATTCGGAACGTTCATCAGCACTTCAGACCGGCCATCCGGGTAGAACGCTTCGAATTTCATCGCCTTCCCGCGCAAATGCATGTGCGGCATCAAGGTTTCAAGATGGACGTCATCCTTAGCCGTCCAGCAAGAAGTGACCTTGTGATTGTCAGCGCCCGGAGGAATCTGGAAATAGACATTGGCGATTCCGTGAGTGTAGACATGCTTGTCGGCAGGCTGCTTCGCCAGGATCAACCCAATAGAAGAGCGATCCTTCTCGACCTTGCCGGTCGCTTTAGAATAGTGCATTTGCAAGAGGATCTTCGACCCCGCGGGAATTTTCTTGACCGTGCCCGGCTCCATCACCCCCGGAGGCATGCCCGGTGCGAATCCCACCAGCAAATCAAACCCGCCCGACTCCGCTTTTGTGTCCAGCGAATCGCCGTTGCCGCCGTTGGGAAGCGCGCAGCCGTCATCATATACCGGCATCCCCGGCTTCATCCGCATCAGAAAGCCTTCCCTCCGGAACATAGATTTCTTTTCGGCTTCCTGCTGATACTTCTCCATCTGCTCTTTGGTAAACTGCATTTGCTTGCCATCCTTTGATGGAGGCGAAACAAACGCGATTATGTGATGCACGATCTGGCGATTGCCCGGTCGCGCCTCGGCAGCCTGGACGTAGACATCTTCTTTGAAGTTGGTCGGGATCTCGAAGTACTGATACTCATCCGGTCCGGAAGCCTCTAGCGTGAACTCGTTGGGCATCTGCAAAACGATATCCGGCTTGCCTATGATCCATCCTTCGACGAACTTCGGCGCCTCAGGCAAGTTCTTCGGATCGCCTTCCTTCGCCCCTTGATCTACCCACGCGGCGATCGTCTCGATTTGAGCCGGGCTCAACCGGCGGTCGTTCGAAAACTCGCCGTAATGAGGATCGGCGTGCCAGGGAGGCATCTGCTTGGTGACAACCTTTTCTTTGATGGATTTCGCCCAGGGCCGAGCGTCCTTGTAGCTAAGAAGCGACATCGGCGCAGCTTCGCCGGGACGGTGACATTCCGCACAGTTCTTATAAAGGATCGGCGCAACATCCCGGGCAAAGGTAACCTCTATTTTGTTGCCGGAATTGGCGCTGCTGGAATTGCTGAACGCGAGCGCGACCAGACAAACGGCGACGAGAAGGGGGAGGGTAAGCTTCTTGATCACGAGCCTGTCTCCTTTTAAGGTCTGCTATCCGCCTGCAGAGCTAGCATGATTCGAGCGCTACTATCGTATGCAAAAGGGGTTAGCCTGTCAAGAAATTTCCTGAGTTTGAGTACAGGTTTTTGGCCGCAGACCTGAGTCAGGGTTCAGTTATGCAATGCAACGAGCTATGAGAGAAACAACTGCCGAGAGAATCGACTACCTCGAAGCGGTCATTTCGAACCCCAGCGTGACTCGATCGATTCCACCGTCGGTCAGTGCCCTCCCGCCGGCTCTAATATTTCCGGGCCGGTCATTTCAGGGCTATCCGCCGGGGTGTGGTGAAAGCGGTGCCCCGCTGCGATTCCAAAGGCTCGATAGCCGGGTTTGAGCAAAAGTTCGAACTCACCAACTGCGCGGTCGACCGTCGGGGTTAACCCCGGCAGACCAGCAAAACTGGTATTGAGAACAGGAACCAGTTCGCGGCTCGCCATCAGAATACGTTTGGATCCGGCTCCTCGAGCCGCTTTAGGCCAGTCGCCGTTTCTCCCCACGAGTAAGCTGCGATCCCCGCCCCGAGATGTATCCAACACAACACGCGCTCCGGTGGCGGGGCAAGCTCCTTTAGAAATGACAGCATCCCCAATCCGCCAAGTTCGTGACCCGAGGTCGAAACAAACAGGAAGCTCGCACCGGATTGGCGGCGACTCGCCCATCGAGCGAGCCCCAGGAACAACGCGATTCCCGGACCTCTCTCGCCGCGCACCGAAACCAGCCGCTCTGCGGAGTCGAAACCACGATCAAGTCTTTACCGTGATCCACTCTCGCGATGACGTTCTTCGCTTTGGCTTCAGCGTCGTCTTCGCCATCGACCAGCAGCGAAACCTTCGCGCCCGAACTCGCCGCCGCATCAAGCGCGGGTTCGTCGCGCTGGCCCACCAACACAACCGGGATCGGCCAGGGCTCCGCGCCGACGGACGAGTTCAGCGCGATGATCTCTTTCGTCGCGCCTTCAGTCACCGCAATCGCGGCAAGGGCCCCCGCCTTCGCAGCCCCGAGAACCATCTCTGAGTGAAGCCTCTGAATCGCCGCTCCGGCGCTGGCTGGAAATTTAAGCAGCGCGATCTTGTTTTGCTGCGATTCCGGTCCTGCGCCTCGCTCGAACACCGCCACACTTCCAATTATCGGAGCGCCGCCGGTCGTTCGCGGGAACCACAAGGGGAACGCTCTGATTGTCTTATCACCGACCGTCAGACGAGTCTGGCGAACAAAAAACTGGCGAAGCAAGAACGATTGAAGTGTGGATTTGAGTCCCGCCTTGCGAAGGTGTTCGAGCAACCACTGCGAGGTTCGCAGATCGCCTTCGCCGGCCGTGCGATGTTCACCGAGGTTGTAGTAGGCGATCACATCTTCGTACAGATTTGCTCCAGAGAGCGGCCCCGCCTCACCGACACCTGGCGCGTTCCTGCTGCGCGATAGCCTTCGATCAGCTGCGCCTGCCGCTCTTCCAAGTAAAACGGCGCCGGCAAGACTGCCGGCGCCGCATAGTAACTCGCGTCGTGTCACTTTCATCGTCGCCAATCAACCTCGACCAGGCGAGTCTCTACCGCTTGAGCTTGCTGGTATCCACCGTCACCGGAAGCGGATTCCCATCCATGCGCAGCTTGTACAACAGATCGCTTTCAACAGCCTTCTTGGCCGCTTTGATGTCAATGTTGAACACCCGGGCCGCGTTGTGGCATAGGATCTTCTCCTTTGCTTCCCCAGTGAGCTGCCGATAGTTGTTCTTCTCGATCACTTCATCTGGAATCTTGTAAGACTGAAACGCCTGGATCGCCCAATGTGGCGGACCAAATATCGGAGTGTCGGTTCCCCAGAAAATGTGATCCTCGCCAAGCCCTTCCAGCAGCCGGCCCAGCAGTTGCGCGAAGCGCGGCGGATCAGTCGTCATAACCGCGGCCAGCGCGCCGAGCTCGGCGTACACATTCTTGACCTTCGCTTTCTTCGCTCCATCGGCAAGCTCCGCTTCGTATGGATAGGCGCTGTGAAACGCGATGAAGTTCAGATCGGGAAAGTCAGCGGCCGCGCGAATCATATCGCCCGGATGACAGTATTCCTCAATAAACGCGCCGGGCAGCCCCTTGTGAACACAGATGTTTTTCACGCCGTGCTTGCGCAGCGCTTGATATAGCGGGTATGTATTCTTCTCGTCATCCATGTGCGAACCGCGGGTGTCCATACCCGGCGGATAGAGCTTCAACCCGTCGATCTTCAAGGTCTCGCATTGATAGATAAGCGACTCGACCGCTGATTGCCCGTCCGGCGGATCGACGCAGCCAAGCACCTTGATTCGCGCGCAGGCGCCATCGAACGGATCATCGCCGCTTCGCGAGGCGGAAACAGATCGATCCCGTCATACGCGCCCTTCATGCCGAAACTGTTTAGAAACGCGATATCAGTTTCGCTCTTGAGAAAGAGATCATCGAAGAAAGTCACTCTACCCATGTCGGCGACCGGCACCGGATGCCCGGTGTACGCAGCTCGATAACCTGCCATGCCCTTCAGGAACGCTTCGGCGCGTGCATTCATCCTGGCTACACCGCCAGCCCGCCACCAGACGTGAGTCTGAAGATCGATCAACAGCGGCGGGTGCACCGTGGCGTCGCCATCGGCGATGCGCTCGACGGCCGTCAGATCCAGAAAACTGTCGTTTGCAAGCGGTCGCGCGTCGGAGTTCCGTTTGAGCAGGGTAAGCCCCGCGGCACCGGCAGCTGTAAGCTTGAGCATCTCGCGTCTCGATACGCCGGTCGATTTCTTCGAGTTTGTCATTGGGTCTCCTTGTGGAAATATGCGAGCAACCGCGCCGGTGACCTTACCACAAATCATCGTACCGGGTCACGTAGGTCGCAACAGACGCTACGCGACATCCCGAACAGCGCCTGTCACCCTCAACAGCCGCATCTGAAAATCGACCGATGCGTCGAATCCCGCGCGGCTGATCTTATCGGTCGTATCGTGATCGGCGTGATAGTAGGGCGGCGCCTGGATCAGCGAGAACGAACTCTGCCGATCACATACGGCCAGCAGATCGCCTATGCAAATCAAATCGGGAGACTCCCTGAGCCTCGTGGCGTGCTTTGCCAATCTTTACGCGAACGAATTCCTTACGCAACGACGCAAAAATCCGCAAAGATCGCTAAGGTTTCTTCTCTGCGGCCCTCTTCAGCGGGCTCGAGTCGTTCGCGAAGTGAATTCGCTTCAGGGTCTGCGGGCGGAGGATTCAACACACGAGCCAGGAACTCCAGCGCCTCTGTCGTCCGCGGGCGGATCGTTCGGCCCGACGTGATCGGCTCCCCTCACCAGATGATATTCGTGCGGGATCTTCAAGTCCACATGATCCGATGAATAAACTCCGTGCCTTCGTTGATGTTAAACGCATCCAGGTCACCGACATCGACATAGATCCCCAACTTCGACGCCCGAATCCTACTCGCGTTCGCGACGCAAATCGATGCCGGATTATTCGCCTCCCAATAGCCTTCATCGAAAGGCTTGCCAAAGATCGTCTGCATCAATTCATCGCTTCGATAGAATCGATTTCGCGGCTTTACCTCCTTCCACTTCAGGGCAGGATCAATTCCGGGTTCGAGCGCGGCGACAGCCTCAAACCTGTCGGGGTATTTGAACGCGAGCCGCAGGCCCCCAAGCCCACCCATCGAGATCCCAAAGAGCAGTGTTCCTTTGCGCTCACGGGTGATCTTGTATGTCTGTCTCAGGTGTTCGAGGAACGGTCCGGCAATGAATGACTCCCATTTCTGCGACCCGTCTTTGTAGTCCATGTAAAACGAACGCCCGGCGCTTGGCGTAACAACAACCATTTTTGGTAACGTACCCGCCTTCCACATATCGTCGATCGCCCCCCGCATCCGCGTGAGAAAGGTCCGGTCACCGCCGCCTCCGTGAAGAAAGAGCAAGAGTGGAAGCGGTTCCTTCGCCGCATCGTATCCGTCGGGAAGCAGAACGTTGAATTCAACCGGCGCCGGCAAGAGTTTTGTTTCGATCTTCGACTCAATCAGTTGACTCGCATCGGCTGTGGTTCCTGCAACGCAAAAGATCGCCACAATCAGAGACACGAGCTTAGAGTGTCGAAGCATATCGTCTCCTCGTCTTCGACTCAAAAGTCGAGAGGAAGCTAGCAGAATCAACAATGGAAAACCAACGGGTTAGTCATTCAACGCCGCGATGGTTTCTATCTCGATCTTGAATCCATAGTGAAGCTCCTTCACCGGTACGACCGCTCGCGCGGGCGATGGTCTCCATCACTCGAGCGTAAACAGCATTGACCTCCGGCCACAGCTCGATATCCGAGATGTAAACGGTCATCTTCAGGACTCGGCTCAGCTCGCTGCCGGCAGCCTTTAGTATCTCGCCGATGTTTTTCAGGCACCGTTCGGTTTGTTCCTCGATCGAGCCGGTGAACCTGGCCCCGGTTTGCGGATCGATCGCTAGTTGTCCAGCCACGAACACCAGCCCGTTGTAAGCGACCGCCTGGGAATAATGTCCCCCGGGGGCGGGCGCATTCGGAGTTGAAACGGTTGTTATTTTCATAAGCCTGGTTCCTCCCAGACGCCAAGTCACGCAGACCGCCAAAGATATTCATACCTTGAGTGTCTTCCACTTCCCTCTTCGAAAGACAGCCACGGCAACGACTGCGAGCAACGACTCGGATATCGTGATCGCGACGAACACGCCCTTCGCCCCAAACCCAAACGGAATCGCCAGGCTGTATGCCAGCGGAATCTGAAACAACCAGTAGCAACACAGGTTGATGATAGTCGGAGTGTTGGTGTCCCCCGCCCCGTTGAATGATTGCACCATCACCATTCCGTAAGCGTAAAAGATGTACCCGTAGCTGATGAACCTCAAGCACGACACACCGTAAGGAACCACAGCCGGGTCTGTAATGAATATGCCGATCAACTGCTCGGCAAACGTGATGAACCCAATTGCAACCAGCCCCAGGAAACACATATTGGCAAAGCCGGTCACCCAAACAGAACGCTCGGCTCGATCTGCTTTTCCTGCGCCAAGATTCTGGCCCACCAGCGTTGCCGCCGCGTTGCTCATCCCCCACGACGGTAAGAGCGCGAAAATGATAATTCGCAACGCTACGGTATAGCCCGCGATCGCCGCATCGCCAAACACCGCGACTATGCGAACAAGCCCGAGCCAGCTCGCGGTTGCAACAAGGAACTGGAACATTCCACCCAGCGAGATACGCACCATTCGTGTCATCACCACGACGTTGAGCCGGACTCCTCCCAACTCAATCTTGACGCGTCCGCGCCCGCTGAACAGGAACCAGAGTTGAAAGAGAACGCCTGTGCCTCTTCCGATGGTTGTCGCGATAGCCGAGCCGGTGACCCCGAGTCTTGGAAACGGACCGATCCCGAAGATCAGACAGGGATCCAGAACGAGGTTTATGATGTTCGCGATCCACAGAACTCGCATGGCGATGGAAGCATCACCTGCGCCTCGAAAAACGGCGTTGATCAGAAACAATTGCATGATCACGACGTTACCGCCGAGTATCACTCTGGCATAGCCGGTACCCATCGCGATCACCCCACCAGACGCGCCCATCAAGCCGAACATCTGCGGCGCGAAAGCGATCGCAACGACACCGACCGGTATAGAGGCCACCACACCGAGAATGATCGACTGTACCGCGGCTACCGAAGCACCCTCCGGGTCCTTCTCGCCGATGCGGCGGGCAACCGTCGCGGTCGTCGCCATGCTCAAGCCCATCGCCACAGCGAATACCATCGTGAGCAGCGATTCGGTTATCCCCACTGTTGCCGTCGCTTCCTTGCCAAGGTGTGCGACCCAAAAGACGTTGACGACGCCGAACAGCGATTCCATCATCATCTCGAGGACCATCGGCACCGCTAGCAGAAAGATAGCCCGCCCGATCGAGCCTTCAGTGAAATTCTGCTTCGAGCCGAGGATGGCTTCCCGTAGAAACCTCGCCCAACGCCTGACTGGTGAATCGACGGTTTGCTGTTCGAACGGAACTTCCGCTTCGACAAGTTCTTCTTTGCTCGCTTGCATGCTTTGCCTTCGATGTGTGAGTTGATACCAGAAGTGAGAACGACGGACGCTGAGACCGGGTCAGCCGCGGTTCACCGGTTCGTCGTTCCACTCGCCGCCTGCCCGCGGGCCGCGTAGCAAGGCTTCGAGAAAGGCCGGGTTGGACTCAAAAGCTCTTCATAGTTGTGAACTTAATACCAGCAGTCTGAAGGGTGAGTCAACACCATTTGCACTTGAGATGTGTGCTGGAGCGTTAAGAGTGTCGCAGAGCAGCTGGTTTGACGCTGTGGCATTGTCTTGTCGCTTTCTCATCCGAACTCAAAAGCCTAAAGTGCATCAACTCAAAGAGCTGCCTCGCCTGAAGTCATGCTATAAGTAGATCTGAGCAGCTTAGACTCAGCTAATAAGGTGGGTTATGCATATCGAGTCTCTGAAGGTCTTCTGCGATCTCATCGACACCCGCAGCTTCTCAAAGGCGGCGACCAAGAATTTCGTCTCGCAATCGGCAGTCAGTCAGCAGATCCGCGCCTTGGAAGATAAGTTCAACCGCAGACTGGTAGAGCGAAGCCGTGGCGGCAGGATGGCGCCGACCGCCGACGGCATGACGTTTTACCAGGGATGCCGTGAGATTATTGACCGGTTCAATGCGCTCACCGAAGAGATGAAAGGGCTCGCCAATATTGTGAGCGGGCAGGTACGCGTGGCGACGATCTATTCGGTTGGCATCCACGAGCTGTCGCCCGTACTCCGTCGCTTTATCAAGTCATACCCCCAGGTAAACGTCCACATCGAGTACAGCAGGCCAAACAAGGTGTACGAGGACGTGATCAACCACGTAATCGATATGGGTATTGTGGCGTATCCAACGGAGCGCCCACAAATCGAGATCATCCCGTTTGGGAACGACCCGCTCGTTCTTGTATGCAGCCCGGAGCACGCGCTCGCGGGCAAGAAACGAATTGACATAAGTGCTTTGGAGGGACAACGGTTTATCGGCTTTGAGCGGGATATCCCGACACGGAAGGCCGTCGACAAGATACTCCGGGACCGTGGCTTAACCGTCCACTACGTGATGGAACTCGACAATATCGAGACCGTCAAGCAATCGGTCGAAGCCGATCTCGGGCTGACTATCGTTCCTAGGGCGACTGTTCAAAACGAGGTCCGGGGCGGAACACTGCGCGCGGTGAACTTTACCGAAAACTTCGCGCGACCGATCGGTATCATCCATCGCAAAGGGAAAATCTTTAGTGGGGCCGCGCGCAAGTTTATCGAGATGTTGACTGAGGGACAGAAAGTGCCACGTGACTCGGCCTCGCCGCAACGAGATCACTTGGAAGGGTAACCAACTACTGCGAGCATAAAAGATTTATCCGCAGATGTCTCAGAAAGAAATAGGATGGGGAGTCGAGATCTGTGTGATCTGCGCAATCTGCGGACTATTCGGTTGCTTCCCGTTTTGACAAGCGGACGACCAATTGCGGCAGGCGTTCGGAGCGCAATCCGCAGATGTCGCAGATGTCTCAGATGTCTCAGAAAGAAATAGGATAGGGATTCTAGATCTGTGTGATCTGCGCAATCTGCGGACTATTCGGTTGCTTCCCGTTTTGACAAGCGGACGACCAATTGCGGCAGGCGTTCGGAGCGCAATCCGCAGATGTCGCAGATGTCTCAGATGTCTCAGAAAGAAATAGGATAGGGACTCTAGATCTGTGTGATCTGCGCAATCTGCGGACTATTCGGTTGCTTCCCGCTTTGACAAGCGGACGACCAATTGCGGCAGGCGTTCGGAGCGCAATCCGCAGATGTCGCAGATGTCTCAGATGTCTCAGAAAGAAATAGGATAGGGACTCTAGATCTGTGTGATCTGCGCAATCTGCGGACTATTCGGTTGCTTCCCGTTTTGACAAGCGGACGACCAATTGCGGCAGGCGTTCGGAGCGCAATCCGCAGATGTCGCAGATTCTATGTCTCAGAAAGAAATAGGATAGGGACTCTAATATCTGTGTGATCTGCGCAATCTGCGGACTATTCGGTTGCTTCCCGCTTTGACAAGCGGACGACCAATTGCGGCAGGCGTTCGGAGCGCGATCACAGATGTCGCAGATGTCTCAGATGTCTCAGAAGAAATAGGATAGGGATTCTAATATCTGTGTGATCTGCGCAATCTGCGGACTATTCGGTTGCTTCCCGCTTTGACAATCGAGAGACCGGGCGGCTATCATTCGACTTCGACATTTCGGGGCGTGGCTCAGCCTGGTAGAGCGCTCGGTTCGGGACCGAGAGGTCGTTGGTTCGAATCCAATCGCCCCGACCACTATTAAAACTAAAAGCGGGAGCAAATTGCCCCCGCTTTTAGTTTGAAACGAGCATCGTGAATCACGGCCCAGAATCACCGCCGGTCTAAGCCGCACCCGCAGAAGTATCCGGCCGTGTCGCTCTTCGTTAGTTACGGGCGTCGGCGGCGTCGCACCGATGTCGCTCTCCGGCTCGACAAACGGTTCACTTTTTCGTTGAGCTCGGCGATCGCCTTTTGCTGTTCCTGAACTATCTTGGTTAATACGCCCACTACATCCATGGGGCTCAAACCCTTCCGGTCGGCTGTGGCCACCACTGCCGGGACATCCTCAGCGATAAAGCCAACGTAGTCTTCACCGGGTTGTTGCTTGTATTGAAACTTCACCGGGTTCAACCCTCGCAGCGCCTCGAGCGCTTCCCCGAGACCGAGATTACGGATATCAGTCTTTAATGCGCGGCTGGACGCGTCTGTCCAGACTCCGCCTGGGCTTAGAAACGCGCCGTTTAGATGCTGGATCGGGTTGGTTGGAGTCGTGAGACCGCCTACGCCGATGTTCCCGGTCTCGGTGATAAAGATCCGGCCCGCATTGTTTGTGCGAATATCGATCGGGTGGTTGCTGGAGGTCCCAAACACTCCGTTGTTGGCGTCCTGATAGAGGAAGAACTCGCCCCCGGAGGTGCTCTTTACCACCAGGGAACTGGCTGTCCCATTCTCTACGAGCAGGGACGCTCCGCCGGTGACCGGCGCTACATTTCCTGTTCCCACGTGCAAACGGACTAGGGGGTTTAAAGTGCCAAGACCAACGTTCCCGCTGGCGGCCGTGACAAGGCTGTTGGTCGGTGCGCCCGGCACTATCCTAAATGGAAGATGGCTGGCGTTTGTCACATCGCGAATAAAGAAATTCGTTTCATTACCCGCGACATCCCAAACCTGCGATGTGAAGCCTGACGACCCGTCCTGGTCCAGCCGCAGCGTCGGCGTGTTGCCGCTGACTTTGTGTATATCGGTGCCTGGCGTGGATGTGCCCAGTCCCAGTCGGCCTGCACTGCTGACAAAGACTGAGTTCGTCGGTGCACCCGCGGTAACCGTGAACGGAACCTTTCCCCCGGTTATGTCCTCGATCGAGAACCTGTTCGCTCCCCCGCTAGCCGAGTCGTTGGCTGTCAGCTGCCAGTCATTGCTGGGGAATGATCCGACAGAGGTATCCTCAAACTTGATTCTAAGATTGTTTTCTTTGAGCTTGATCGTGTCGAACCCGAACGATTCATTGTTGACACAATCAATGCCAACGCAAAGCGAAAATTGAACGATCAGGTCGTCAGGGATCACCTGATCTTGTATGGTGACCGGACCGGCGCCTCCCTTCCTGCTCTTGATTTTCGCTCCTGCTCCGGTCACGGCCCGATCCTGCGGTTCCGAGCCCTCCTCCGGAGCGCCAATAAGGGCCGTCCCGTTCTCCAAGCGGAATGCGCCAGATTGCACGGCTACGCTTGTTGGTAACTGACCGCTCCTCTGCAGCTCTTGAATTACTTCGGCGCTGTTACCCTTCTCCCGAGACGCCGCCAGCGCGGCTTTAACCTCAGCGCTGAAATTAGGGATCACCCGCAACTCGTAGGCATATTGACCGTCCGGAAGGTTATAGCCGTTGGTGTCAGCGAGCTTGAAGGACGCGATAGCACCTGCACCAAATTCCTTGCGAAACACTTCGCCGTCCGGACGTGATACCGTGAGGATCAGACGCCCGTATTCAACATTTGGCTGCCATCTAACTTCGGTTCGGTCAGTCGACAAAGAAGCGACGGAATCATTCCTTTGGATTGATTGGGCGAGAGCGGTGCCGCCGAGAGACGCTGCAAGCACCATGAGATACGATAAAACATTCACGATTCTCCGATTCTTCACTATTGGTTCCTCCTCTGGCGTTGTCTGGTTAACGAATCTCCAGCTTGCCGCGTTACACCAAAATGAATCTGAAGGTCCACAGGGGCAGGTCTCAACAAAAGTTGGATCGAGAACGTGGCTTGCCTTAGGGTGCCGATCATTTCAAAACCACCTGACATTGTCAAGGAAACTCCCAAGGGCTGGCGCGCAAATTTCTTGTAATAGCCTTGCGAAAACGAACCCTTCCCACACGGACTGAGACAGCCTTCGTGACAACCTCTCTCGCCGATGATATAAGAAATCAAAGGATGATCGGCGACCTCCAAAGTCTCGCGGCCGTGTTAGCGATATTTCTCGTTCTCTGTCAGGTCGCAGGGACTGCCCATTCACATGCCGGTCAGAGGATCACATTTAACCCGGATGTGGCGCCCATATTTCTCAAGAACTGTTCCGAGTGTCACCGGCCCGACGACCTGGCTCCGTTCTCGGTTCTGTCATACAAGGATGTGCGGCCCTGGGCGCGCGCGATCAGAGAGAAAGTCATCGCCCGCGAGATGCCCCCGTGGCACGCAGATCCCCGTTTCGGGACCTTCACAAATGATGCCCGCCTGAGCCAGAAGGATGTTGATACCATAGTCGCGTGGGTTGATCAGGGCGCGAAAGAAGGCGACCCAAACCTCCACCCATTGCCCGCCGATCGAGACGATGGCTGGAAAATAGGCAAGCCCGATCTCATCGTGTCGATGACCGAGGACTACACCATCAAACCGGACGACCCCGACAACTATGTCTATTTCATGGCGCCGGCGGAATTTAAGGAGGACACGTGGGTGCAAGCGGCTGAGGTTCGCCCCGGCAATAAGAAGCTTGTGCATCACGTCATCGCCCACGTTCTGACGCCCCAGGCAATGGCGGCTTCCAGTGCGAATACCGGGCCTCCCGAAGGCGAATCAGAGAACACGCCGTCGATCTTCTATAAGGAAGGCGGACTGGCGCGGGTCAGGATGAATGCGCCAGTGACCGACGATGGCGCCAGCACACCCAACGGCGGATCGGTGATCAAGCGTCGGAGCGCAAAAGGCGCGGACCTTTTCAGCATCCTGCTTACGTCTTATGCTCCGGGAAAAGGTCCGGACGTATTCCTCCGGGAATGGCGAAGAAGATCCCGGCCGGCTCACGCATCGTTCTTCAGATGCACTATTCGCGCTTTCGGGGCGGTGTCGACCTGCCTCAACGGGACCGCACCAGCGTTGGACTTATCTTCGCCAAAGAGCCTCCCCAGAAGCAGGTTAGGACCCTCACAATACCGAATCATCTTTTCAAGATTCCCGCAGGAGCGGAGGATCACACAGTGACTGCATCGTATACTTTCGATCAGGATGCTCAGCTGATTGATTACATGCCGCACATGCATCTGCGCGGGAAGGAGATGAAATACGAAGCGATTTACCCAGACGGCAAACGCGAGATTCTGCTTTGGGTAAGAAAGTTCAACTTCAATTGGCAGACGCTCTATCAGCTCAAAGACCCGGTGGCTGTTGCAAAGGGGACCAGGATCATCGTTACCGCGCACTTCGACAACTCTTCGAAGAACAAATACAATCCGGATCCCACCAAGTCGGTTCGCTGGGGTGATCCTACATACGATGAAATGATGATCGGATGGATGGATTACATAGTGCCAACTCCGAGCTCTCTGGTGGTTGCGCCTAAAGTTCCGCGCTAGTTCGGCCCGTGGCGACTCGTCGAATCGATCGCACCGGTCCATGACAAGAGGTTGATCGCTGAATGGAAAAACGGGGATTCGCGTGCGCGGGTCGCGGCGTTCGAAAAGGGGAATGCTGGATGGCCCCCAAGAGGCTTGCGCTCACCGCGCTTCTGACTGAATCAATCCTCCTCTGTGCAGCCGTCGTCACCCCTGCCAAATACGCCGTTCAACCGTTTCCAACTAATCAAAAGAAGTCGGCTGCCAGCAAGACTACGCTTGAATCGAGATCGCCGATATTCGACGAAGTATCCAAGCAGGTAGGGCTCGACTTCCAACACTACAACGGGATGACCGGGCGGTATTACCTGCCCGAGATCACAGGATCGGGCGCGGCGCTGTTCGACTACGACCGTGACGGCGACCTGGACATATTTCTCGTTCAGGGAACGGCGCTCGAGCCGGGCGTCAAGCCGGGCGACACGCTCTTTCCGTGGCGAGCGGCTGGCATGCCACGCGGAAGGCTATTTCGAAACGACCTGGTAATCGGCAAAGACGGGCGCCGAACCCTGAAGTTCGTCGATGTCACGGACAAGAGCGGCATCGTCGCAAGCGGATATGGGATGGGAGTCGCGGCGGCGGATATTAACAATGACGGCTGGATGGATCTATACGTTTGTAATTTGGGCTCAAACCAGATGTTTCTCAACAGGGGCGACGGGACATTTATTGATTCAACGCAAAAGACAAACACCGACGATGCTCGATGGAGCACGAGCGCGGCGTTTTTCGATTACGACAGGGACGGGTGGCTTGATCTTTTCGTGGCTAACTACGTCGATTTTTCAGTCGCCAACAATCCAACTTGCTACGCCAATAGCAGCGCGAAAGACTACTGTGGACCAAAGGCCTTTCATCCCGTACCGGATAGGCTGTTTCATAATAAGGGCGACGGGACTTTCGAAGACGCAACGGCTTCCTCAGGGATCATAAAGGATTTCGGAGCCGGCCTCGGCGTTGTGACCGACGATTTCAATGGGGACGACTGGCCGGACATCTATGTTGCAAATGACGGCGATCCAAATCAACTCTGGATCAATCAGAAGAACGGCACATTCAAGAATCAAGCTCTGTTGGGTGGAGCTGCGCTCAATCGCGACGGCCAGGCGGAAGCCGGGATGGGCGTCGACGCCGGAGACTTCGACGGCGACGGCAATGATGACATCTTCCTGACTCATTTGATGGAAGAGACAAACACTCTCTACGCAAATCTCGGCGGCGGTGTGTTCGAGGACCGGACCCTCGAAGCAGGACTCGGGCTGAAGACGCGAAGGTACACCGGGTTCGGCACTGCGTGGTTCGATTACGACAACGACGGCTGGCTCGATCTGTTGTCGGCAAACGGGGCCGTCCGCACATTGGAAGCGCTGCTTGGGAGCGGAGATCGCTACCCCCTTGGCCAGCCTAACCAGCTTTTTCACAACACTGGAAAGGGGAGCTTTATTGAAGCGTCCGCGGAAGCAGGAGAATCATTTCAACTTTTGGAAGTCAGCCGCGGCGCCGCCTTTGGCGATATCGACAACGACGGCGACACGGACGTATTGATCTCAAACAATAACGGGCGCGCCAGACTCCTTTTGAATCAAGTCGGAAACCGCAATCACTGGTTGGGTGTGCGGCTCATCGGCAAGAAGTTCGCTCGAGATATGCTGGGAGCCAGAATAGACCTAGTCGCGGCCTCAGGACGCGTTCTGCGGCGGCGGGTGCGAACCGACGGCGGGTATTTGTCCTCGCAGGATCATAGAGTGCTTTTTGGCCTCGGCGACTCGAATCGTATCACAGCCGTTCGGGTGCGCTGGCCCTCCGGCAAAGTTGATGAGTGGAAAAACCCTCCCGTCGATCTCTATATTACGCTGACTGAAGAAGGATCTCCGGAGATCAAGTGATAAGTTCCGGGCGAATCATCGAGATTGCAGCTTTGATCACAAAGGGCTCTCTCAGACCAATCATGTGTCTGATCCCGCTCGTGGTGTTTGCCGGGAACTATCACGCCCGGCAACAGAGCGGCGCGGTCATTGCACCTCCAAGGGCCGGCCTGGTACCGGTGCACCGACCGGACCTCGAACGTCTCGAGCCGGACGTGCGCGATCATCTTGCATCGATTCAAGACTCTTTCAATGTGGTCAAAGATGATCACTCGACGACAAATGAGAAGCTCGGCGAGTCCTACGGCCTGCTGGGCCAGGTTTATCAAGCCTACTCGCTGGGGTCGCCTGCCGAAGAGTGTTACTTGAACGCTCACACTCTCGTTCCGAAGGACTTTCGATGGGTGCATCTTCTCGGACGTATATGTCAGCAAGAAGCTCGGGCCGACGACGCCATACGCTACTACAAACTCGTCCGGCAATTGCGACCGGACTACCCGGCTGCGGCGGTAAATCTGGGCAATCTCTACTTGCAACAGAACAGAGTCGATGAGGCGAGAGAGAGTTTCAAGGATGCGCTGGCGATCAGCGCAGACAGCGCCGCTGCTTTATATGGCCTCGGCCAGGTGTCGCTTTCCGCTCGTCACTACGCCGAGGCGGCCGGGTATTTCAATCGGGCTCTTCAGGGGGCACCCGACGCCAACCGAATACACTACGCACTGGCAATGGCCTATCGCGGTCTCGGAGATATTCAGAAAGCTCAGGCTCACATCGAGCGGCAGGGCCCGGTTGGAGTCCGAGTCTCGGACCCGCTGGTCGACGGTCTTCAGGAATTGATACGCGGGGAGCGCGTCCACTTG
Source organism: Blastocatellia bacterium (assembly GCA_963737945.1). GTDB lineage: Bacteria > Acidobacteriota > Blastocatellia > UBA7656 > UBA7656 > Onstottus_A. The sequence goes on from CAVTUR010000008.1 coordinate 629,772, forward strand.
CTCCGAGGGCGGCTGGCCTTCGACGCACTGAGATTCTCAGAAGCCGCCAATGAGTTTCGCAAAGCGGTGGCCGCCAAACCCGATAGCATCCCCGCGCGCGTGAATCTGGGATCGGCACTGGCACAGACCGGAGAGATCAAAGCGGCCATCGAGCAGTTTCAGCAGGCGCTTCGAATCGATCCCGGGAACGCGGCCTCGCATTACAACCTGGGGTTCCTCTGTGCAAGACAGAATCAACACGAGCAGGCAATCATTCACTTGCGATCCGCGCTCGACCTCAATCCGAAGGACGACGGCGCGCGTTTCCTGCTAGCGCGCGAACTGGTTAAGACTAAGCGTCAGGTAGAAGCATTGGCGGAGTACTCTCGAGTCGTCGAATCGAATCCCGGCAATGAGGATGCGTTGCTGGAACAGGTCGAATTACTGTTAGGCAGAAAGGAGCACCGCCGGGCCATCGAAAGACTGGAGAAAGGCAACGCGCTCTTTCCCCAAAACGGGCGGACCGCGATCACGCTCGCGTACTTGCTTGCTGGCAGCCAGGAGTACGATCTGCGCGATGGGGCGAAAGCGCTGGCGCTCTCGCGACTCGTTTATCAAGTCGACCGGCTCAGTCAATCACGGGGTGGTAGTGGCGATGGCGCTGGCCGAGCTTGGTCGGTGCAGCGACGCGGCCGAGTGGCAACGACAGATGATCGCCCTCGCCGAGCACCAGGGAAAACATGATTTGGCAGAGAAAATGAAGACAGACCTGGATCGCTATGAAAGGGCACGGCCGTGTCGCCCGCAAGGCGATGTAGCCGTACCGGGTCCAGTGCGCCAGGAAGAAAAGAAACCCTGAATCAGACAATCGACTATGCACCAAGTTCAGTGCAAAGGTGTTGGACTATCATCTTCTCTGCTATAAGCTGGCGAGGGCGTTTCGGATTCAATCATTCGGCTGAACCATCATGGGAAACCTTCGTGCCCGGAGATTCATAATCAGCGGGAGGGTTCAGGGAGTAGGGTTTCGCTATTTCGCCGTTCGAGCCGCGAGGGACCTTTGTATCACCGGGACGGTGCGGAATCTCGCTGACGGGACGGTCGAGGCAATCGCGGAGGGCTCGCGCAGCTCGATCATGGAGTTCCGCAACACGCTCGAACGCGGACCGTCGTACGGGCACGTCACGCGAGTTGACGAGACCGAGATGAAACCCACCGGGCGCTACGCCGGATTCGATATTGTGTTTTGACAATTTGACGTTGCGACACGGCCTTCAGGTGGAAGTTCAGAGACCAGGTTTTAGCTTGCTCGGTTCGACCAGACAAAGCCTCTGGAAAACCAAGCTAAGGCCTGGACTCTGAACCGCTGCCCGGCGACAGAGAACTACATCTTCCGAACTGGAGAGACTTCGTGGATAACCTTAAAGAAATGATTCGAACTGTACCGGATTTTCCAAAACCGGGAATCCAGTTTTACGACATAACAACGTTGCTAAAGAATCCCTACGGTCTGCGAACCACCATTGATCGGCTGGTCGAGCTCATACACGACCCGCACATAGACACGGTCATCGGCATGGAGGCGCGCGGGTTCATTTTCGCTCCCGCGCTCGCCTACCGGTTGAAGGCAGGGTTTGTGCCGGTTCGCAAACCGCGCAAGTTGCCGGCTGCCACCGAGTCGATAACTTACGACCTGGAGTATGGCACGGACACGCTCGAGATTCACAAGGACGCTATCGGCGAAGGAAATCGCGTCATCATCGCCGACGACCTGCTGGCTACCGGCGGCACGGCGCGAGCCGTTGTGGATCTTGTCGAAAGGCTCGGCGGAATCGTCGCGGGGCTCGCATTTGTGGTCGAGTTAAGCTTTCTAAAAGGCCGCGACCGCTTTCCGGGCTACAAGGTGTCGTCGCTGCTCAAGTATGACGACTAGAGTGCCTTTGTCCGACGCACTTCAGTTTGTCGTCCTACGGGCGATATCAAACTGAAGTTTGTCGGACATTCAAATCGCTTGCAAATTGATCCTCACCTTTGCTCGGTGCTACTATTTAGGATTCCCATGTGGGCGCGGTAGCTCGCATGCGAGTCACACGAGACACGAGAGCACCGAACAATGCCCGAAGAAGTCATCAGCGTCCGAGGCGCGCGCGTCCACAATCTGAAGAACGTCAGTGTCGATATCCCCCTCGGCAAGCTGACCGTGGTCACCGGCGTCAGCGGTTCAGGCAAATCGAGTCTCGCTTTCGACACCATCTACGCTGAAGGGCAGCGCCGCTATGTCGAGAGCCTGTCCGCTTACGCCCGGCAGTTCCTCGAGCGAATGGACAAGCCCGATGTCGACGAGATCCTGGGCATCTGCCCGGCGATTTCGATCCGTCAAAAGAATGCCACTCGAAACCCCCGGTCGACCGTTGCCACTCAGACAGAGATCTATGATTACCTGAGACTGTTGTTCGCGCGGATAGGCGAGACTTTCTGCTCGAACTGCGGCGAAAAAGTAAAACGCGACACGCCCGAATCGGCCGCCGACCGGGTCTTGAACCTCAGTGAAGATACCCGCTTCTACGTACTGTTCCCGGCATCCACCGGCATCGAGGAAACTGCAGCCGGCGCTAACGGCAGCGGCAAACAGAAAAAACGAGGATCGCGTCAGACAGCGAGCGGGCGCACCCGAATCGATGCGCACTTGATGAGCCTGATGCAGCGCGGGTTTACGCGGCTCTACAAGGACGGCCAAACGATCGAGCTTGCGACACCGGACAGCTTTACGGGCGCGGACTTCACTGACACGTTCGTATTGGTCGATCGATTGATCGTCAGACCCGATACCAGGACGAGATTGGTGGATTCGATCGAGGTCTGTTATCAGGAAGGTCACGGACAGGCGATCATTGAAACGGCCGGCGAGACGCCCACTCTACTGCAGTTCTCGGAAGGGTTTGAGTGCAAGCCTTGCGCTCTCCGATACGCAACGCCAGAGCCACAACTGTTTAGCTTCAACAACCCCTTTGGCGCCTGCCCGACCTGTCAGGGCTTCGGAAACACCATCGGGCTGGATCTGAATCTTGTAATCCCCAATCGCGAACTGAGCCTCGCCTCGGGCGCAATCGAGCCATGGATGAAGCCGCAATACCAATGGGCGCAGAAGGAACTCCTTCGCTTCTGTAAGCAGGAGGGGATCTCGACATCAGTTCCCTTTCGCCAGTTGTCGCGCGAGCAGCAAAAAACGATTGTGCAGGGGGGGGACGGCTTCGACGGAGTCAAAGGCTTCTTCCACTGGCTCGAAACAAAGAAATACAAACTTCACGTGAGGGTGTTTCTGTCGAAGTATCGCGGTTATACGCTCTGTCCCGATTGCGGCGGGTCGCGGCTGAGACTCGAAGCGAGGCTCGTCCGAGTCAGCGGAAAGACGCTCCCTGAAATAAGCGCGATGAGCGCCGCGGAGGCAGCGGGGTTCTTCGACAACCAGACTCTTAACGCTTCGGAAATGGGAATAGCGGGACGATTGCTCCACGAGATTCGCAGCCGATTGAAGTTCCTGATCGATGTTGGATTGCAGTACCTGACGCTCGACCGGCTGGCTTCGACCCTTTCTGGTGGCGAGGCTCAGCGCATTCAGCTCGCGACTAATCTTGGGGCGTCACTGGTGGGAGCTTTGTATGTCCTGGACGAGCCGTCGATCGGTCTGCATCCACGCGACAACGAGAAGCTCATTCGAATTCTGAAGAACCTCCGCGACATCGGCAACACGGTGCTGGTGGTTGAACACGAGCCCGAGATGATGCACTCGTCGGATAAGCTCATCGACATCGGTCCGGGCGCGGGCGAACTCGGAGGCGAGGTGGTGTTCCAGGGCACAACCCAGGAGATGATCAAGCGGGGCCAATCACTCACAGCTAAGTACCTGCGCGGCGAGCTCGAGATCAAGCCGCCAAAGAACCGGCGATTGATCGGGCCTCGCTCGCTCGAAATTCGCGGCGCCAGCGAGCACAACCTGAAAGGCATCGACGTCGACATCCCGCTCGGTATGATGGTGTGTATCACCGGCGTCTCGGGTTCGGGCAAATCGACTCTCGTGCACGACATCATTTACGCCGGAATAAAAAAACAGCGCGGCGAATGGACCGGTCCCGTCGGGTCGTTTAGGAAGATTGACGGTGGGCAATATCTGGATGACGTGTTGCTCGTCGATCAATCGCCGATCGGCCGGACGCCCCGTTCGAACCCGGTCACCTACATAAAGGTCTATGATGCGATCCGCGATCTTTTCGCCTCGACTCGCGAAGCGCAGGCACACGGTTTTGATTCGTCGCATTTCAGTTTTAACGTGCCCGGCGGCCGCTGCGAGCGCTGCGAAGGCAACGGCGTCGAGATAAAGGAAATGCAGTTCCTCGCCGATGTCGAACTGGTATGCGAAGAGTGCAAGGGTATGCGCTTTAAGCCTGCCCTCCTGGACGTGAAGTACAAGGGCCGTTCGATCCACGATGCCCTGAACATGACTGTTCGTGAAGCCCTGTTGTTCTTTTCGAATGTGAATCGCATTGCATCGAAACTGCGGGTGATGGACGACGTAGGCCTTGGCTACCTGAGACTCGGGCAGTCGGCGACAACGCTGTCGGGGGGCGAAGCCCAGCGAGTAAAGCTGGCATCTTTCTTATCGAGGCGATCCAGCGAACGAACGCTGTATATCTTTGACGAGCCGACGACCGGTCTGCACTTTGACGACATCAACAAACTGCTTGCGGCGTTCAGGCAATTGCTCGAAGCCGGGGGCTCGATCGTCATCATCGAGCACAATCTTGACGTCATCAAGAGCGCCGACTGGATCATCGACCTGGGCCCAGAGGGCGGCGACGGAGGCGGTAACGTCGTTGCGGTCGGCCCGCCTTCGACGATCGTGGAGTGTGAGGACTCGCACACCGGGCGCTTCCTGTCGAAGGTGTTGAGCAAGTAAAGTCGCCTGCCCGTTCTCGTCCCAATCCCACCAACGCAGTTGGTGGATTGTTCATACTCTGCCTACAAACCCGCGAATGGCGCTTCTTCCAGAATCCCACAAACGCAGTTGGTGGATCGTTCATACTCTGCCTACAAACCCGCGAATGGCGCTTCTTCCAGAATCCCACCAACGCAGTTGGTGGATCGTTCAAACTCTGCCTACAAACCCGCGAATGGCGCTTCTTCCAGAATCCCACCAACGCAGTTGGTGGATCGTTCATACTCTGCCTACAAACCCGCGAATGGCGCTTCTTCCAGAATCCCACCAACGCAGTTGGTGGATCGTTCAAACTCTGCCTACAAAACCCGCGAATGGCGCGCGTTGGTGGGATTCGGGATGAAGTACCATCCCGCCAGTTTTGTAGGCTAAGTATCAACGATCCACCAACTGCGTTGGTGGGATTCGGGATGAAGTACCATCCCGCCAGTTTTGTAGGCTAAGTATCAACGATCCACCAACTGCGTTGGTGGGATTCGGGATGAAGTACCATCCCGCCAGTTTTGTAGGCTAAGTATCAACGATCCACCAACTGCGTTGGTGGGATTCGGGATGAAGTACCATCCCGCCAGTTTTGTAGGCTAAGTATCAACGATCCACCAACTGCGTTGGTGGGATTCGGGATGAAGTACCATCCCGCCAGTTTTGTAGGCTAAGTATCAACGATCCACCAACTGCGTTGGTGGGATTCGGGATGAAGTACCATCCCGCCAGTTTTGTAGGCTAACTATCAACGACCCACCAACGCAGTTGGCCGGATTCGAGAAGGGGCGCCCTGGGTTTTGTAGGCAGAGTATGAACAATCCACCAGCTGATGTTGGGGACCCCGAAAATGAAGTTGGGGGCCCGGCCGAAAAGTTGGGGGTGTTTCGGGACTCGAGTCTCTCCACGAGGCGGGTGCTCCGCCGATCGATCGGATCCAAGGTCTATCGACGACTGGGGGCGGCACTCCCCAAACGCCTTCCGGTTGCAGCATCGGAACGCTGTGCTACACTGCATCAAAACAATCTGTGAAGGGCGCTCACCGATGAGAAAAACACTCGTTGCTTTATTGATTGTCGCGTTTGCAACACTCAGTCAGCCGCTAACAACAGCTCAACAGATCCCCTTCTTATCCGAACTATTCTCTCGATACGAAGATTTCAATCGCATTTACGTCGCAAAGCGCCAGGCGGGTGAAAACCTCCCAGGGATCGAATTGTTGCGCAAGCGCGCCGAGGAGGCTTTCAAACACGGCAACATTCCCGGCATCCTCGAAGTGATCGCCGAAGCGCAGGCGCTGGTCACCGGAAAGAAATGGGATGAGCGTCAAAAGTTTATCGCGTCGCTGACGGTCGAAACCGACCGGCTGGTCATCGAGCCTCGGAGCGAGCTTCAGGTGTCGCTCACCCGTATGTTCCCAACGAGCATCGAAAAGGCCTTCCCCTCTCCGCCAACGGTCACCTTCGCGGTCGTAGCCGGCGAAGTGGTCGCCAGTCCCGGCGACGCGCCATCGGTTCTGTCACTATGGCGCAACCGCACCGCAGCACTGCCGTCGGGTGTTCAGGAGCCGATAATCATCGCGGAGAAACTCGACGTCTCGGAAACCAGCAGCAACGCCGCGCGCAGGCTCCTGCTGCCTGACGGCCCCTACCAGGTAGTCGCGCTGGTCGAATCCGGGGGCCGCGAGATCGCCGAGATAAAACGACAGGTTTACGCGATTAGTGACTTCAGCGACAGCATAACCCAGTTATCCAGGACCATCGCCGGCATCAGAAATTCTCCCGACCCAAAGTTGAAGGCGGTCGCGCCGTTGGTCGCCACTCCCGAGTTTCAGCTTCAGCGGCTCTCACAGTTGAACAGGACCCGTGGCGAAGTTGAGCTCGATCCCGGCCAGGAGATCGATCGCATCGAAGCCGATCTCACCGCTCTTTCAAAAGGACAGAACCCGTTTGCTCGCGAGCGCGGCGAGCTGGAACGCGCCTATCAAGCACCCGACGGTAAGCTCTTTCCGTATCGGCTGTACGTCCCAAGGAGCTATGACGGCGCGAGTGCAACATCGCTGGTTGTGATGCTGCACGGCGCGCTCGGTGATGAACACTACTATTTTAGCGGACTATTCGATCCGGCGGTGATCAAAACCGAAGCTGACCGGCGCGGGTGCATTCTGGTTGGCGTAAACGGAAGAAGCCGCTTCGCGCTGAGTCAGGATGATGTATTTGAAGTCATCAACGCGGTGACCCGAGATTACAAGATAGATGCCGCGCGGATCTATCTGACCGGGCACTCGATGGGCGGATTCAGCGCGTGGCTCGTAGCGTCGAGCAGGCCAAAGCTGTTCGCGGCCATCGCCGCGGTTTCTGGCGGACCGCCCGCCCAGGGCGACGCGCTTACGGCGCTTCTGGAAAAACTCAGGGGAATGCCGGCAATGATCGTTCACGGCGCCAGGGACGGCATCGCTCCGGTCCAGCTCTCGCGCAGCATGTCGGAAGCAGCCGGGAAGACCGGTTTAAAGGTCAACTACCTTGAAGTTCCTGACGGCGATCACCTGAGCGTGGTGGCTTCAACCTTTCCGGCGATCATGGATTTCTTCGAGAAACTGGCTAAGCACGAGAAGTAACTTCGCGGCCCCATAATTCTCACACCATCTGGAATTCACATTGCTTTTGAGCGCACAGTGGGATATGCTACACGCTGTTTGCTGAAGACGGTTTGCCGCGCCGCGGTGCCGCTTTGAAAGGGTTGGAAAATCACGAAGCGGCTGAGTGTTTGCAGGATTCGTTCGTTGTTACGTTCTCGGGCGCAGCGGTAACCGCGGAGCTGGTTCTTTCAATCGTTGGCATGGTCCCGGGATACCCTCGGCCGCGTAGCGGCTGCCGGTTGACCTGGTCATCCGGACGGGCGCAGGTAATCGCAGTAACTGTCGCCATCCAGTAGACTACCGACGAGACACCGCCACGTGGTTGTCTTTTCGTTGCGTTGTTGAGTGTTGGCGATGTCCACACTCCGAGCTGCAGCGGAGCGGGTTGTTTCCGGACTCTGTCCCTTTGTCTCTAAAACCAGGTAGGAACCAAGCGGCTGCGCGCCACTGTTGAGAGGCTGCGTCCCATTGGATGTCATGCAGGATACCGATCTCTCAATCCTCATTGTCGATGACGAGCCGTCCGTCCGCTCGCTGCTGACGACCGTGCTTAGTCCCAGGTTCCAGTGTTCAGCCGTGGCCAGCGCCGGCGAAGCTATCGCGTTGATGGAGTCACGGTTTTTTCATATGGCTCTGGTTGATACGGGGCTGCCGGGTATGTCGGGTCTCGCGCTCTGCCGGGTCATTGCCAATCGAAGCCCTGGCACGGCGGTCGTGGTGGTTTCCGGAAACTCCGACGATCAATCGATCGCCGACGCGATGGCCGCCGGAGCATCGGACTATATCAAAAAGCCCTTTAGCCTTGCCGAAGTTGTGTCGATCATCGAGCGCACAATGAAGCGCCAAATTCCCGGCGAAGTCGCTTAGCGGCTCTGACCACCACGCTAGCCGTTCTCCTCAGCCTGTCTTCGGCACCTTTCGGTCATCAATAGACCAGCTTGAAGATGCCTCAAAGAAACAAAACAAAACTCCGCCGAAGTCCAATGGGTGTTCGCGTCTCGCAAGTGCCGATTGACCGGGCCCAGTCTGTGATTCACAATTCCGCTCGTGGCAAAGAACCGGTACGAGATCTATGTCGACGGGTCGTTCATCGATGGAGCGACTGGATACGGCGCGGTGATTCTCAAGAACGGCAGCGCCGTTGATGAGTTGTCCGGCGCTGTTGCTGCCTCCGAGACCGATGGCACCCGCCAGGTAGCCGGCGAGTTAGCCGGGGTCAAGGTGGCGTTGAATTGGTGCCTGGAGCATTCAGTCACGGAGGTCTCGATTTTTTACGACTATCTCGGGATTGAGAAATGGGCAAGGGGACAATGGAAGACAAATCAGCCGCTGACAAAGGCGTACGCGCGGTTTGTAGGGGAATGCCCGATCAAGATTCGCTGGCACAAGGTTGCTAGTCACACCGGGAATCGCTGGAACGACCGGGCAGATGCGCTGGCAAAACAGGGCGCCCTCTCGCGTCGAGTTGCTGCCGGTGGGCGCCAGGCGCCGGATCTGTCGGCGTAAATCTGCCGGCGAATGCGTGCGGAGAATCTGTCAGCGCTGACTCTGCCGGGCGTGAATTCCTGGTCGGGACCTCGCGATAGGCGAAAGCGATCTGGTCAGCGAAGTTCTCAAGAAGGCAGAAGCATGGATCGAGTTCTTGATGATGAGAGGCGATCGAGGCTCGCCTTGATCGAATCTACAACGAGCAATTCGCAAGGATATGTATCCGGCAACAAGACGCAACCGTCGGGGTCTTCGATTTGTACAACACGAAGAAGAAGAGGTTCTCGCCTTACATCCACAACTTTCGAGACAATGCGCTGAAACTGCGAATCGAAAGTCTGTGGAAGGAGTTTCGCGGCTCACCACGATGATCTGTATAGAAACTAAACACATCTTGATCACATTGGCCTCGAAATAGGCTTTGCGGGAGCCGGTGCGTAGCCCGATCGCGGGTGGCTTCGGGGGTCACTTCCTTTGTTTCAAGCGGTCCACGACATGATCATCGACGCTCACCTCATCAAGGGGGAGGACCTACGTGGAGCGAGACTTCAAAGAGCTGTTGAGCATTTTGAACGAAGACGGCGTTAGGTACCTCATCGTCGGCGGGTACGCTGTCATCAAGCACGCCGAGCCACGCTACACCAAAGACCTCGACATCTCAGCATCAACAAAGAAGCGGTAGGCAGACACCAGGATCTCGCCGATGCCGAAAAGCTGCGTCTGGCTCAGGAACCTGTTCGCAAAGGCGGGTCCAGGCGTGCTGGCCGGAAGCGCGGGTGACCGCCTTTACCGTGTTATCTTCTTTTGGTGAACCGTCGGCGCGGACCTCTTAGAGTCGAAGCGCGAGAATACCAGCCAAATAGCGGGCGGTGTAGCAATTGACACATGTGCTCTCCTTCGATAGGCTTGCGGCAGGTTAACGCAACCGAACTCCTAGGTAAGATATCCGCAATGCAGCGTTACCTCTCGTCTTCCGCGAAAGACAGCTTTAGGTAAGAACTCTCGCTCGCATTAACCTATCGTGTTGAGCAGATCGAGGAGCAGGACTTATGGTTTGGATTGAACTGCGATTCCCAGTGATTGGGACCGCGCTACCGTCCGATCACGGCTACGCGATGTACTCGGCTATATCAAAGCTCATTCCTGAGGCGCATCAAGCCGACTGGCTCGCAGTTGAGACGGTGCCTGGCACAGCGCGAGGCGACGGCGGAATTCACATCAACGAACGAGCGAGACTGAGAATGCGCATGCCTCCAGACCGTCTGCCTTTGATGCTGAAGCTTGCGGGAAAACGGGTGGATGTAGATGGCTATGCGGTGCTGCTAGGCGTGCCCCAGACGTTTCTGCTCAATCCGTCGTCGGCGTTGTACGCGCGGTGTGTGACGATAAAGAAGTTTCATGGAGCCCGAACCTTTTCTTGATGCAGTTCTTCGTAAGCTCGACGAAATGGGCATACAAGGCGAACCAGCCGTCGGGCCACGTCGTGTCTTGCGGGTAGGTAAACATACGGTTGTCGGCTTTGCTCTCGCGATCGGCGAGCTGAGCGATGACGCTTCGATCTTACTTCAAGAGCGTGGGCTTGGCGGACGACGGCATATGGGCTGCGGCATCTTCAATCCAATCTCCCCTGATCGAGTAATCGGAGAGCCGCCGAAACCGGTGAAATCAAAAGGCTGAAGGTGAACCAAGCAATTCAACCAGCAACGCTTCTTGCCAAGAGTCGGCGAGCGGGTAGAGAAGCCGTTACACTTGAGCAGCATCTTCTCGACACCGAACGCGCAGCTCAGCTTATTTTCCGTCTCGATGGCCGCTGGGGACAGAACTGGTGCCAGTTCTTTCGGCTTACTACACCCGGACTTCAGGAGCGATTCCTCATAAACCTGCGTGTTGCTGCCCTCTTTCATGACATCGGCAAGGCAAACGAAGACTTCTATCGGGCCGTCACCCAACCGATGTTCTTCGCTCAAATCTTGCGGCACGAACATCTCAGCGCCTTGCTACTGTGTCTGCCCAACGTGCGCCGTTGGCTGTCGCAGAACAACTCGCTCGACGTTGATGTAATCACGGCGGCGGTGCTTTCCCATCACATCAAAGCTTCGGACACTGGCGAATGGAAGTGGTGTCAGCCACAGAAGACTGGCACTTTACAACTCTATCTGAATCACCCTGAGGTCAATCTTATTCTTGCGCGCATCGGCGTCGCGGCTGGTTTATCTGATCCGCCGAGACTGCCAATTGAGAGTTGGCCAGGCAAAGTTTCTTGGAATCAGGCTTGGCGAGATGGCATTGTAGCAGCTCGTCAACTCAGCCGGCACATACGCGCAGACAAGGAACAATTGGCGTTGCTTCTGGCGGTAAAGGCTGGTGTGATTGTCGCGGACTCCGTTTCCTCGGGTCTCGTACGCGAAGGTCACCCAATCGCCGAGTGGATCAAGGAAAGGGTACACTCGCCTGAGATAAGCAACGACGACATTGCCGCCGCGATTCTAAAACCACGCGCGGAGCAGATCGCTCGCAACACAAGAGGGACTTTCTCGTTGCGACAATTTCAGGAGAACACTGCCCAGAAAGGATCACGCGTGTTGCTGCTTGCGGCGTGCGCTGCAGGAAAGACTCTGGCCGCGTGGAAATGGGCCGAAGCGCAGACGCGAGAAAGAAAGGTCGGCAAGGTTGTCTTTCTCTACCCGACGCGCGGAACAGCGACCGAAGGGTTTCGTGATTACGTCGGTTGGGCGCCGGAAGACGAAGGTGCCCTCGTTCACGGGACGTCGCGCTACGAACTTGAGGCGATTGCCAGCAATCCCAGCGAGGCCACTAAAGGCAAGATCTATCGGAACGAAGCCGACGCGCGTCTCTTCGCGTTGGGTCTATGGTCGAAGCGCTACTTCAGCGCCACGGTTGATCAGTTCCTGGGATTCATTGAGCATAGTTACACTGGACTGTGCCTGCTGCCTGCGCTCGCCGACAGCGCGATCATCATTGATGAGGTTCACAGCTTCGACAGGCGGATGTTTGATTCGTTGATCTCATTTCTTCAACACTTCGACGTGCCGGTGCTCTGCATTACGGCAACCTTGCCTCCGACTCGCCGCTACGAATTACTAAAGGCCGGACTGACGCTTTATCAAGCTTCCGACGATGAAGATTTTCAGAAGCAGGAAAGCCATCCGCGCTACAGGCTCGAACCAGTTGCCGATTTGCAGGCGGCGTTGCAGCGTGCCGTCGCAGCGTTCCGAAACGGCGATCGCGTGTTATGGGTGGTCAACACGGTGAATCGCTGCCAAGCCATTGCCAAAGGCCTGGAGCAGCAACTCGGCGTCGAGGTCATTACTTATCACAGCCGCTTCCGTCTCGTTGATCGGCAGAAGAAACACGCTGCAACCGTTAAAGGTTTTCAGCAAGAAGATGTCCCAGTCATCGCAGTCACGACGCAAGTATGCGAGATGAGCTTGGACCTCGACGCGGACGTGTTGATTTCCGAAGTTGCGCCGGTCTCATCCTTGGTACAGCGGTTTGGTCGCGCCAACAGACATTTAGCAAAGGGCCTGGGTTTTCGCGCCCCTTTGCATACCTACTCGCCGGAGAGAGCTTTGCCTTACACCAAAGAGGAGATACAAAACGCCACCGCATTCCTGGCACATCTCGGCACCGGAGATGTCAGCCAGCGGGCGATGGCTGAAGCTCTGGAATTCTTTTCGCTCGATGAACGCGAGGCCGACGGCACCGCGCGCTTTCTCGAGGGAGGTTATTTCGCTACTCCCGGTTCCTTCCGCGACACGGATGAGTTTGCGTTGCCCTGTGTTCTGACGGGCGACCTTGCTGACGTGAAAGATGCCTTGGATAAACACAAACCCTATGACGGATTCATCATCAGCGTGCCGAAGGCATTCTTGCTCGCCGAAGACGCCCGTCCAAACTGGCTCCCGAAGTATCTGAGGGTTGCCGACAGCAATCTGTATGACTCGAATAGGGGCTTTTTGACGCAGAGGTAAACGTGACAAAGAAGAAGACCATTAAAGCACCAGAAGAATTGACTCTCGATTATCAGCTTGCCGAGCTACCTTCATCGCAGCATCGCGCCGGATTGGCAGGTTTGGTGTTGGTCATTAGGCGAATGCAAAAGCCTGATGGGGTCTGTGAGATCACTGGGCTCGATCAACGAGGATTGACTTTGCGGCTCAATCGGCAAGGGCTTGAGGCGTTGTTCAATGAAATCTATGCCGCATCAAAAGAAGAGCAGGAACGACCACAGCCTTTGAAGAACAGGAACAAAGAAGTAATTCCGCCAATCCGGACTGAGACTCGTGAGGAGATCGACCCGCGGACGAAGAAGGCGAAGGAAAAGACCACTTATATTTACGAAGTCGTCGTGCCGAAGGGTGGATTCCTGACTGACCTCGACCCGACTTCGGATGGGCGAAACGGTTTGTGGATCAAGCTCTGGCGTGACGTGATCTGGAGCATCTTTCGCGGTGTACCTGCGACGCGAGGGCCGTTTGAAGATCGCGCAAATGGCAAGAAGCCTGAAGACGCGGCCAAAGTTTGGACCGAACTCCTCGAACCGCCCGATTACAGCAAGGATTTGCCTAGCACCTATTTCATCGGCGCGCAGGCCATTAATGCGGAGAACGTCCCGTTCAAAGATCGGGCCCGCCTCCAATTCCTGCTGCACTTCTGGCCTTACGTCGCTCAAATCTACGTTCCCGCAATTGTCAACAACGACGACAAGCTGGATTTCATCGGCTACGCGATAGCCGTGCCGGATGTCGCCGACCTCAAACTCTTCTGCGAAGAGTTGCCGGCCGTAATGCGCAAAAGAGGCGCTGAACGCTTCGGCTATCGCCCACGGGATTGCGTAGTTGATTTGGCGATTGAAGGTGCCTTGGATACGCTCAACCGCTTGCGCGAACGGCTGACCGAACTGTCAGGTCAGCTTTCAATCAGCGACTTGGTGCTCGGCATTGATGTGGTCCACGTCGAAAAGCAGGGCAATAACATCCGATTGCTCGGCAGCGCCCGACTTGATTGCGATACTACGATGATTGATGAGTACGCACAATTTCGCGGCAGCCTGTGGAATCCAATCTTTCGACGGCAACGGCTGTTGAATCTGGTCAACCAACGCGAGTGGCACGCAGGGTTCGACAGCTTGATGTCCAAACTTCCTTATGAACAGACTATCGGCAACGGCTACTTCCGCCGTGACGCACGGGAGTCTTTCGCAAACGAGGTGAAAATGATGAGTGAACAAACAAATGTCCCAGGCGAAGAGGCTGAAAGCAGCGATCTCGCCCTTTCAGAGAACGCGAGCGAAGAGTCGTCGATCTACCGAGTCGTCAGTAACTATCTGCGCTTCAAACTCGATTCCAAATACAAATTGAGTTGGAAGAGCGTGCAAGGGAAACCGAAGCAGGAGGGCGAATATCGAGAAGTGAAAGCCAAGCTGGCCCGTGAAGCCTTCCTCGCCATTCGCAGCCGCACGGGACAGGACTTCGTTGATTACTTCGTCTCGACGCTTTGTTCTGTCTCCCAAAGCATGAACGAGCAACGTTTCGTAGCGTTGACCAGAGCATTGGTTGAAAACGACGAGAAGATTCGTACGTTGACGATGCTGGCGCTGGCCGCGCAAACCCCGATTCCCAAGAAACCAACCACACAAGACTGATCGAACTTGAAATGGAGGAGCCTATGAATCGCAATCTATTCGCAACTGTGCTGACCTATGCCGCGCCGAGTTCGAACTATCGCGGCGAGAGTGAAGAGAACCGCACCGTGCTGCAAAAGCTGACCAAAGGCGGCAAGGAGTACAGCATCATCAGTCCGGAATCCATGCGCAATGCACTACGCGAGATGCTGGAGAAAGGTGATCTGCCGTGCAATCGCTCACGGTTGCACAACGAAGATCAACTTGCCGTTGAATTCAAGGAGTTTCCGAACGCAGAGAAGTTCGCCGATGATTTCCTGTTTGGTTTCATGGTGGCAGACCAGAAAGCTGTGAAAGACAACAAGAACAAGCCGGCCAAGCGTGACAGCCCCTTTCGAATGAATATGGCCGTCGCGTTGACGCCTTATCGCTTCAACGCCGTCTTCCACCAATCGCCGCTGAACGCGGGAAAGAGCCCGTGGAAAAATGCCTCCACGTCGGCGCTCATTCACCGCGAGGTCGCTCACACGGCGTATCAGTATCCCTTCGCCCTCTCGCAACATGACTGCCAGTCGCAGCCGGAATGGACAAAAGCATTGCTTAAGGCCCTCAGCCAGCTTAATCAAGTGGCGGGCGGACATGCACGCAGCTATTACGAATGGCTCCGGCTAGTGTCATCGCGCGCCTTACCCGAAGCCTTGTTGCCGGTTTCGACACGTATGGATTTGATGAGAAAGGCGATTTCGTGGAACTCAAACGCATCAACAACGACGACCTGCCAGGAAGTGAGTTTTGGCTCGGCGGCGAGATTGTCCGGAAGCTGGCGGCGGAAGAGCGTGCGAGACTCTCGGGCGAAGGCGTGAAACTGTATGACAACCCGCAAAAGTTGTTGGCAGACTTGGCAGACGCATTTCTAGCGTAGGAGGGCGAAGCAATGGAAACGATGTGGCTGCATGTACGTGCGCCGTTTGCAGCGTTTCGCGGATTCCAAGCGGGCGTTTATCGAGCGAGCAGCCCGGTGATGCCGCCCTCGGCGGCTTATGGATTGATTCTAAATCTGGCAGGGATCGAGATGCGGGGGCCGATGAATTGTGTGACCACTGAAGTCCGCAAGGGATTGCCGCCGTTGCGCATCGCTGTCGGCGTCATTTCACATCCCGAGCTTTCTTCGCTCTACCAACAACTCCACAGCTATCCCGTCGGAGCTTCGGGCAAAGGACTGAGCAGTAGAACGCACGGCGCAAAGTTCTGGATAGTACCTGTCCGTCGCGAGTTTCTTGTTGATTACAATGGAATGATAGGCATACAGACTGAAAAGACCGATCTACTTGAACAGGTTAGAAACGGCTTGCAAGGCAAACTCGATTCGCCGCGCTACGGCCTGCCGTTCGCTGGAGACAACAATCTACTTATTGATCAGATTGATGTCAAAGCCGAACCGCCGCCGACACTCTGGTACGCAAGGATGCAGCCGGATGATCCTCCGCGTAAGGGTTCGTGCCGGCTGACGGTCGGCATCAACCGCACCGACAACAGCAAGACATCCGGCTATCTTTACGCGCCGACCTCTGAGGCTTGCAGCCAGCCTCCTGATAGCACGTGGACTTGGGTGCCTAGCGATCCAACCTGAGAAAGGTATTCGAGTGATTCATAGTGGAGTCTCGATCCGCTGACGATAAGGGATGATGGAGTAATTCAGCCTTTTGACATTAAGCACACATAACCAGGAGGCCAGATGAATCTACTTGGCGTCCATTCGCTCCACGCGCTCGCCTACTGTGAGCGTCTGTTCTATCTCGAAAATGTCGAGCTTATCCGGCTCGCTGATGCGCGGGTCTATGCAGGGCGTACTCTCCACGTCGAGATCGCTCGCGAAGAAGAAGGCGAGTGGCATTCGCTCGATCTCCAGTCCGAAAGCCTCGGACTGCGAGGCCGTATAGATTGCCTGCGCCGTCGCGACGGTTCCTACATCCCCTACGAGCATAAGCGTGGGCGCGCTGCTCGCACGCGTGAGAGCGACGATTCTTCAGCCAGCACTCACGCTTCGGATTCCTCCCGAAACTCTAAGTCAGGCGTGGCTTCCACGTGGCCAAGCGACCGGCTTCAAGTCGCCGCGTACGCGATGCTCATGGAAGAGCACACCGGCCAACAAATTCCCGAAGCGCGGGTCCGCTATCATCAGGACAACGTCACCGTTCGAGTCCCAATAGACGCGGCCGCCCGACAAGACGTGTTCGCGCAATCGCGCGCGCTTCCGCATTGAGCGCCTGGGTCGAGCGCCCGCCCGTGACCACTAACGAGAACCTCTGCGTGAAGTGCTCGCTTGCGCCAGTATGTCTGCCTGAAGAAGCGCGCCGCGCAGTCGCGTTCACTGATTCGGCTTCAGAACCGATCAAGGCGGATTCCACCCAAGGTTCATCGTCCGAGACCGGCAAGTATTCAGACGTCGACGAGTTGCTTGACTCGCAGATCGAAGACGACGACATCAGTCCGGCCGTGCCGCCTGACGCGGTTTCAGAGTCAGACTCATTAGTGCCGCTCAGCACCGATCGACCCTCGCAGCAGCCGCTGTTGAGGCTTTTTCCCGAAGACGACCGACGACAATCGCTGCACGTCGTCACGCCTGGCGCGAGAGTCGGCCGTTCAGGCGATCAACTCGAAGTCACCACGAAGGACCAGCCAAAGCAGCGCTATCCGGTTCGCGAAGTCGGACAGGTTGTACTGCACGGCTTTGCTCAGATAACGACTCAAGCGTTGAGGCTGTGCGCGGACAAGGACGTATCTGTGCACTGGGTGACCCAGGGCGGCAGCTACGTCGGCGCGTTTTCCTCGGGCTCTGGGGGCGTGCAGAAGCGCATCCGCCAATACGAAGCGCTGCGCGACACCGCCGTCTGTCTGCGGCTCACGCGACGGTTGGCGGAAGCTGAGGATTCTCTCGCAGCTACGTTTCCTCTTGCGCGCAAGCCGCGATCGCGACCGCGTCAGTACGGGAGTCGGTGCATCGATCGAAGGAATCAGAAGGCTGATGCCCGCGCTCAAGCGAGCCGCCGGAGCGGACGAGATCAGAGGGGTCGAGGGCCGAGCCGCAGTCCACTACTTCGCGGCGCTGCCGGGAGTTATCGATGACTCAATAGATGAGCGGATGAGGCCTAGGGGCCGCAGTCGGCGCCCGCCGCGCGACCGGTTCAACGCGCTGATCGGCTTTGGATACGGTCTGCTGTTGAAGGATGTGATGTCGGCGATCCTCGTAGTCGGTCTGGATCCATCATTCGGGTTCTATCACCGGCCTCGAAGTCAGGCGCATCCGTTGGCGTTGGATTTGATGGAGCTGTTTCGGGTTCCTCTTGTGGACTTGCCAGTCGTCGCGTCGATAAACCGCAGGCAGTGGTCGGCGGATGATGACTTCAGCATCGCGGGCGAACAAGTATGGCTTTCCGACGACGGGAGAAAGAAGTTCATCGAAGTTTATGAACGACGCAAAACAGACGTGTGGAGACATCCGGCTCTGGGCTACTCGCTGAGCTATTCGCGACTTGTTGAGCTCGAGGCCCGGCTGCTGGAGAAGGAATGGACCGGCGAGCCGGGGTTGTTCGCTCGAATGCGACTGAGGTGACCTGTGGGACAGACGACGTTGTGGTATCTGATTTGTTATGACATCCGAGACCCGAGGCGTTGGCGGAAGGCTTACAAGATTCTGCGGGGATATGGCACTACGCTTCAGTATTCGATCTTCAGGTGTCAGCTCGGGCCGGTTGAGATAGAGCGATTGCGATGGGAGTTGGAGAGCGTGCTTGAAGCGGAAGATGCCTTGATGTTCATAGGCTTGTGCTCAGGATGTGTTGAAAGGATAACCGCACGCAATCGAGAAGGGATCTGGGAGGAGAAACCGACGTTTCAAATAGCGTGACAACCGAATCACGCATGTGGCGATGTTTGGGGGCGCGCAGGAAGATTGAAGCGCAATCGGTTGAATCGAAGCGGCTTGGATCTTCGCGAGGTTTGCGGGTAGCTTGCTAATCGACGGGCGCCAACAAAATGGGGGCGTTTGAGGAGGACCATGACGCGGCCAAGAACGAGATTTGCAGAGGTTGGTAATGCGACGGAGGGGAACGTGACTGCTGACCTCTCAAACTTGCACAAACAAACCCGCTGAAGGGCGCGCCGTGAGAGTACCAGTGATGCCGCGAGGCGTTGAGCACCGGCCTACGCGGCAGGCCAAGCGCCCATGTGGCAGGTGAGAGTACCAGTGATGCCGCGAGGCGTTGAGCACTGTCCCGCCCTACGCTCTTACGGATTCTGGCAAGCGTGAGAGTACCAGTGATGCCGCGAGGCGTTGAGCACCTTCACCCAGACAGCAGGAACAAACCCGTAAGGGTGTGAGAGTACCAGTGATGCCGCGAGGCGTTGAGCACATCACCAACCTGGCACCCCGGTGTTTGCACAGGCTTTATGTGAGAGTACCAGTGATGCCGCGAGGCGTTGAGCACTCTTGTAACATTCCAGCATGTCCGATTACCGCTGCCGGTGAGAGTACCAGTGATGCCGCGAGGCGTTGAGCACAAGACGCCCTCGGGCGTCCCTGTTCCCCAGAAAACAAGTGAGAGTACCAGTGATGCCGCGAGGCGTTGAGCACAAGCCGGGAAGCTCGACGTTCCCAACGACTTCGATGTGAGAGTACCAGTGATGCCGCGAGGCGTTGAGCACAACTGGGTCAGCTCCTGATTGGTGATCGTTTCCGGCGTGAGAGTACCAGTGATGCCGCGAGGCGTTGAGCACAGCAGACTCAAACTAAACGTAATCGCAGCCATCGGGGCTAGTGAGAGTACCAGTGATGCCGCGAGGCGTTGAGCACTTAGAATTGTGTAGAGATTGTACTTGGTTGCTACTGGTGAGAGTACCAGTGATGCCGCGAGGCGTTGAGCACTCCAAGCAATGCTATGGGCGAAAGCGATTCAGTTTTGTCGTGAGAGTACCAGTGATGCCGCGAGGCGTTGAGCACTTTGGAGAGCGTGGAGGGGCTCCTACAATGGATTGGTGAGAGTACCAGTGATGCCGCGAGGCGTTGAGCACAAAGGGGAGGTTGAATAGAAAATGAATGTTGAGTTACTGGTGAGAGTACCAGTGATGCCGCGAGGCGTTGAGCACACTCACTGTTGGGAAGATAACGGCAGCTCTGTCTGCGTGAGAGTACCAGTGATGCCGCGAGGCGTTGAGCACCATACCAAATACCCTGATGTCCTCTCATCGTGATTGTGAGAGTACCAGTGATGCCGCGAGGCGTTGAGCACTTTCCGCCTGAGTTCTCTAAGATCGTTCGAGAGAGGTGAGAGTACCAGTGATGCCGCGAGGCGTTGAGCACCGAAGCAAACAGGGAATAGAATAACCAATGCATGCAAAGTGAGAGTACCAGTGATGCCGCGAGGCGTTGAGCACTTTTCTGGTGGCAGGCAGGAGCGTGCCTGCTCGGGTGAGAGTACCAGTGATGCCGCGAGGCGTTGAGCACTGCGAATACAGACGGAATGAACCCACCAGCGCCGTGTGAGAGTACCAGTGATGCCGCGAGGCGTTGAGCACCAGGAAATTCACGCGGAGGAGAGCGCGCGACGCGTGTGAGAGTACCAGTGATGCCGCGAGGCGTTGAGCACCCTGATTGTATGACTTCCTGAGCTGACTTCAATACGTGAGAGTACCAGTGATGCCGCGAGGCGTTGAGCACTGCGTCGTAAGCAGATCAGGGCGCATCGCATTTCGTATGTGAGAGTACCAGTGATGCCGCGAGGCGTTGAGCACCAATCCAGGTAGCGGTAACCGACTGCCACGGATTGGTGAGAGTACCAGTGATGCCGCGAGGCGTTGAGCACGTTGGCGCGGGCCGCAAGCGGCCCGCGCCAACGTGCTCAACACCCCGGAGCTGTTCAAGACCGGCTTCTCCGGATGCTTCCGGAATCACCGATTCATCGTCATCCACGTCTCCGACGCAAAACCTAACCGAACACCGGAAGTACCCCTCTACTTAATCAGCGCCGCGTACTTGTCCAGCAACGGCAACACTACGTCTCCCTCGGCCGGCGGGAGCATGAAAATAGCTCGCTCGACCCCTGCTGCCTCGAGTGCCTCGAGCGCACCCGCCTCAGGATTGGCCCCGAATATCGTTATCGAAATCGTCTTCGGATCGCGCCCAGCAACCTCGGCCCTCTGGTGCAATGCCGAGATCTTCTCCGCCACATTCTCCATGAAATATCCGATCGGCATCCATCCGTCGCAGAACTCGATCACTCGGTCAAAAGTGGTCGCCCCGTCGCCACCCATCAGTATCGGCGGGTGAGGCTTTTGTACCGGCTTCGGGTACGACCACAGCTTATCGAAGTTGACAAACTCGCCGTGGAACTCCGCTTCATCCTTTGTCCAGATCTCTTTCATCGCCAGCACCCGCTCACGAAGCAGCCGCCAGCGTGATTTGTACTCGGTACCGTGGTTCTCCATCTCTTCAGCGTTCCAACCTCCGCCGATGCCGAAAATGAATCGCCCGCCTGAGAGCATGTCGAGGCTGGCGATCTCCTTCGCCGTGGTAATCGGATCACGCTCGATGATCAGGCAGATACCCGTCGCCACCCGGAGCCTTTTAGTCGCCATCGCCGCCGCCGTCAAAGCGACAAACGGATCGTGGCTGTGCCAGTACTCTTTTGGTAAGTCTCCGCCGGCGGGATAAGGCGTGCGGCGGTTTGCCGGTATGTGTGTGTGCTCGGGGAGCCACAACGATTCGAACCCGCGCTGCTCGAGCTCGCGAGCCAGATCGTCCGGGCGTATCGCGTAGTCGGTTGCAAACATGGCTGCTCCAAAAAGCATTGAGGCCCTCCTGATTTGAAGTGTGAATCGGAGTGCATGATACAGCGCTCAGGCAGTCGCTCGCCAGTACACCGAAGACGCAGACGCGGATGTCCCCGGCATCGCGAGACGCGAATAAACTAAAGAGAGCCGACTGGGCCTGTGACAGGGGTCACCACGAGCCGTGATCGCGGTCATAGTTTTTTTATCGGCCTTAACCCTAAACTACCCACTGAACACGAAACCTCGCGAAGCAAGCTTTACACGGGTATCGCGAGAAGGGCCGCCGGCGGTGGCCGAGGAGGTGATGATGAGACGCCTATTGCTAACAACCTTGATCCTGGGCGCAACTGCAGTGATCGTCAGCTCGCTCGCTTCGTTTGCGAGCGCGGCACCGCCCGGTAAAGACATCGAGGTCGCAAATATCCCGGACAAGACTAAGGTCCAGAAGGCTACGCTCCAGGGCAAGTACATCTTTGTTCACGACGACTCGATGATGGCAAAGGGAGAACCCTGTCTGTACATCTACGAATACAGTGAGGACCAGGCAGGCAAGCCGGAGATTAGACCTGAGAAACTCGTCATGTCATTTCACTGCCAGCCAGTTCAGCGTGAAAAGGCAACTCAGATTGTGCTCACCTACGGGATGGTGTCGGCCGACACGTTTGAGCTACGCGAGATCCAATTCTCCGGCAGCACTGAAGGCCATCGCGTTCCTTGAAGCGCATCGAGATTTTGGACTCCTGTGCCGCGCGTCAAGCGGGGAGCGCGGCCCGGGAGGACAGAAAGGCGGGGGCCGGGCCGGACAGCTCGGCCCTCCGCTGAACTCTCCCGGACCCCGTCAAAGGAAATCGCTGGCTGAAACAGAAAATTGAAAATTGAAGATTGGTAAGGAACCCGACATCCACAGGTTCAATTTGAGTTTTGCAATTGTCAGGTTGCATTCTCAATTCGTGCTTTCAATCGCACCTCGGATCTCCAGAGGTCAGCGCGCGCCTAAGCGTGGGGTCTTTCCCGCAGCGCTTGGGGAAGATTGCCCATTCTCGACCTCCGCAAAGTACGTATCCAGCCTGAAACCAGCGTTTCCACTTCGGCACCCCTGTTGCTGTGATCATCACAAGTAAGGGAACTGTCTTTCCTGGTGGCGAGATTTATGGGTCAGGCAGATTCGAGCAAAGGAGGGGGCTATGCACTCACCGTATGGTCTGGAGGTCAGCGACAGTTGCCAGAATTGCAAGGTTCGATCAGAGGGCTATTTTTGCGACTTCGACGCAGACCTGGTGAAGGCATTCGAAGTGCTGAAGTACGCAACAGTTTTCCCAAAGGGAGCAGTACTCTTTGTAGAGGGCCAATCTCCACGCGGAGTCTTCATGCTTTGCACCGGTCGCGTGAAGCTAACAACTTGCTCGAGCGATGGCAAGGCTCTCATCACCAGAATCGCCGAAGGCGGAGAGGTACTTGGGCTTGGCTCGGCCGTCTCCGGGAAGCCCTACATGGTAACCGCGGAGACACTGAATCCCTGCCAGGTAAATTTCATAAAGCGCGACGATTTCCTGCGTTTCCTTAAGGAAAACGGTACTGCTTGCCTTCGAGTGGCGGAGCACTTGAGCAACAACTACCATAGCGCGTTTGAGCAAGTCCGGTCGCTGGGTCTATCGCACTCGGCTTCTGAGAAACTCGCAAAGCTGATGCTTGAGTGGTGCGCAAAAGCCGGCAAAGAAACCGACAAAGGAATTAGCCTTAAACTGACGCTTACACACGAAGAGATCGCACAGATTATCGGTGCATCGCGCGAGACGGTAACCCGGCTGCTGGGTGACTTTAGAACTAAGCAAATAATCCACATTAAGGGCTCCAGCCTCATCATCCGTAACAAGTCGGCCCTGGTAGCAATGGTTAGCTCTTGAGGCTAGAGGTCGGAGGTCAGAGGTCAGAGGTCAGAGGTCAGAGGTCAGAGGTCAGAGGTCAGAGGTCAGAGGTCAGAGGTCAGAGGTCGGAGGTCAGAGGTCAGAGGATTTTCTATTTGATATTTTCCATTTTCCATTTTCCATTTTCCATTTGGGACCGAGCACGTCGGCTGGCATTGAGAAGATGTAAGAATGAGAAATAGAAAATAGAAAATAGAAAATAGAAAATGGAAAATCCTCGGAACCCGGAACCCGGAACCCGGAACCCGGACCCGGAACTTCTGAACCCTGAACTCTGAACTCTGAACCCTGAACTCTGAACCCTGAACCCTGAACCCTGAACCCTGAACCCTGAACCCCGAACCCCGAACCCCGAACCCCATCCCTCCATATTGTGACAGCCGTCACTTCGAAGAGTGACATCAGTCATAGCGTCCCGACCCCAACGTGAGAGAGAGTAGTAACAGCACGGCTAGCACGCCGCTGCCCTTTTAGCATCGGGGCCGCTCGATTTGTCGAACGCTCAAGGCGAAAGGACTGGTGTATCCAAGTGGCTTATGTCATCGGAAGAGTGCACACGGAGGCCGTACAGGCCTCGCTGGCGAACCTCCACGGGAAACCTGACGATAGTCTCGCCGGTATGATGCGAGCGGCAATGATCGGCCAGACTGACGCGGTAACCATCTTCCTGGATCACGGCGTAGCGGTGAACGCAGTCGATACAAACGGGCGCACTTCACTTATAGAGGCGGTCTTCGGAGGTCACATCGACACCGTCGACGAGTTGCTGAGGCGGGGGGCCAACGTAAACGCGCAAGATTGCGATGGTTGGACCGCCCTTATGGAGGCCTCGTCAAAAGGCCGCGCTGATGTTGTGAGGACCCTTCTCGCCCACGGGGCTGATGCGAGCATTAGAAACAGGAACGGCTGGACAGCCTTGAAAACCACCGCAAAGTGCAATACCGAAATAACCCGTCTGCTTCGGGAGGCCGGCGCCGCCTGACGTCCCGGAATCGCAGGCTGTGCCTCGCAGCTCAGGCATCCCCTTCTGCTTCCCAGCTATCCATCGCAAGCCCATGAAAAGCATGGCTTCCTGCGCTCCGGTGGAATCGCGGCACGGAATTCTCATTAATACTTGTTCCGTTCATGAACAGGGGGATATTCCATGCACCGCGAACAAGTTACCATCGACGGCAATGAAGCAGCCGCCTATATAGCATTCAAGACCAACGAAATCATTGCAATCTACCCGATCACTCCTTCATCGCCCATGGGCGAATTCGCCGACGGCTGGGCTACGTCAAAGGAAAAGAACCTCTGGGGGATGATTCCGGTCGTGCGTGAGATGCAATCCGAGGGCGGCGCCGCCGGCGCCGTCCACGGCACGCTTCAGAGTGGCGCCCTTACTACGACGTTCACAGCCAGCCAGGGATTGCTGTTGATGATCCCGAACATGTTCAAGATCGCCGGCGAGCTCACCAGCACCGTCTTTCATATCGCAGCTCGCACGGTCGCCACGCACGCCCTGTCCATTTTCGGCGACCACAGCGACGTGATGACCACTCGCTCAACGGGATGGGCAATGATGTTTGCCAACTCGATTCAGGAAGTAATGGACTTCGCGTTAATCACCCAGGCGAGCACGCTGCGAACAAGAATTCCATTTCTTCACGTGTTCGACGGATTTCGCACCTCACACGAGGTGATGAAGATCGAGAAGCTCTCAGACGACGATATTCGCCGGATGATCGACAGCAACCTCGTGCGCGCACATCGCGAGCGTTCGCTTACCCCCGATCGCCCGGTGATTCGAGGAACCGCTCAGAATCCCGATGTGTTCTTTCAGTCACGCGAGCGGGTGAATCCCTACTACAAGGAAACTCCATCAACGGTGCAGGAGATAATGGATGTTTTCGCCGCATTGGTCGGCAGACGCTATCACCTGTTTGACTACACGGGCGCTATGGATGCAGAGCGCGTGATCGTGATGATGGGCTCAGGCTGCGAGACTACCGAGGAGGCCGTGGAGGCGCTTCGCGAGAGCGGCGAGAAAGTCGGGTTGGTCAAAGTGAGATTGTATCGCCCGTTCTCACCAAAGCATTTGCTGGCGGCGTTGCCGCGGACCGTAAAGAAGATCGCGGTGCTCGATCGTACAAAGGAACCCGGTGGCTGCGGGGAGCCTCTATATCAGGATGTGATCACCGCGATCGCCGAGAGCACAATGAGCGGTGAGTCTCCGCTTGAGCACACACCTCGCGTGGTGGGCGGCAGGTATGGTCTGGCGTCTAAAGAGTTCACACCCGCGATGGTCAAAGGAGTGTTCGACGAACTAAAAAAGGACGCTCCGCAAAACCACTTTACGGTGGGTATAGTCGATGATGTCAGCCTCACCAGTCTGCCTTACGATGCGAGCTACAACACCGAACCCGATGACCAGGTGCGAGCGGTTTTTTGGGGGCTGGGGTCTGATGGAACGGTCAGCGCCAATAAGAACTCGATCAAGATCATCGGCGAAGAGACTCCAAATTACGCCCAGGGCTACTTCGTGTACGACTCAAAGAAAGCGGGCGCGGTGACAATCTCGCATCTTCGGTTTGGCGCACGCCCGATACACAGCACCTACCTGATTCAGCACGCAAACTTCATCGCGGTGCATCAGTTTAACTTTCTGGAGCGCTACGATGTTCTGGAGGTGGCTCAGACCGGCGCAACGTTCCTGCTCAACAGCCCGTATCCCGCCGAGGAAGTCTGGGACCATCTGCCGAGTTCCGTACAAAAAGAAATCCTTGAAAAGAAGCTGAAGTTCTACGTGATCAACGCCTATGATGTTGCTCGACAAACCGGGATGGGCGTTCGGATAAACACGATCATGCAGACGTGCTTCTTCGCCATCAGCGGCGTGCTGCCGAGCGATGAAGCGATTCAGAAGATAAAAGGCTCGATCAAGAAATCCTACGGCAATCGCGGCGAGGCCGTAGTCAATCAGAACTACAAGGCGGTCGACGCCGCGATCGAGCACATGCACCAGGTGAGCGTTCCTTCGGCCATAACGAGCAAGTTCGACCTCTCCCCAATAGTTCCGTTGCGAGCGCCCACGTTCGTGCAGGACGTCACCGCGCCTATCATTTCCGGTCATGGCGACAGCCTGCCGGTGAGCGCCTTCCCTGTCGATGGAACGTATCCAGTTGGCACTGCGCAATGGGAAAAGCGCAACATCGCGCTCGAGGTTCCCGTCTGGGAGACCGACCTTTGTATTCAGTGCGGCAAATGCGTGATGGTATGCCCGCATTCGACCATTCGCGCAAAGGTAGCCGACACGTCTCTGTTTGCGAGCGCGCCCGATGGGTTCAAGACGATGCCCGCAAAGTGGCGCGAATTGAGCGATCACAGCTACACCATACAGGTTGCCGTCGAAGACTGCACCGGCTGCCGGTTGTGTGTCGAGGTCTGTCCCGCGAAGGACAAAAGTAACGTGTCGCGCAAGGCGCTCAACATGCACTTGCAGCAGCCGCTGCGCGAAACCGAGCGTGTGAACTGGGACTACTTCCTGACGCTTCCGGACAAGCCAAAACAAGACGGGTTGCGTTACAACACCATCAAGAACGTCCAGTTGCTCCAGCCGCTGTTCGAATTCTCAGGCGCGTGCTCGGGCTGCGGCGAGACGCCATACATCAAGCTGGTCACTCAGCTTTACGGCGACCGCGCGATCATTGCGAACGCAACCGGGTGTTCGAGCATCTACGGCGGAAACCTGCCGACGACTCCTTACACCGTAAACGGCGATGGGCGGGGTCCGGCCTGGAGCAACTCGCTGTTTGAGGACAATGCCGAGTTCGGATTGGGAATGCGGATGGCGCTCGATCAGCAAAATGCCTATGCAAGGCAGCTCATTGAACGGCTGCATCCCATTGTGGGCGGACCGCTTACCGAGTGCCTCCTGGGCACCGATCAGTCGACCGACGAAGGTTTAAACATTCAGAGAGAATGCGTCGCCGCACTCAAGGCGAAGTTGCGAGATATGCACGATCCGGAGATCCGCGATCTGCTTACGGTGTGCGACGCGCTGGTCAATAAGAGCGTTTGGATATTCGGCGGCGACGGGTGGGCCTACGACATTGGCTATGGCGGACTCGATCACGTGCTTGCGAGCGGGCAAAACGTCAACGTGCTGGTGCTTGACACGGAGGTCTATTCAAACACCGGGGGGCAATCTTCGAAGGCGACTCCGATGGGCGCGGTTGCCAAGTACGCATCGGGTGGCAAGGCCACTGGAAAGAAGGACCTCGGTTTGATGGCCATGAGCTACGGGAATGTCTACGTAGCGCAGGTGGCGATGGGAGCGAACGACATTCACACGTTGAAGACGTTCATTGAAGCCGCAAGCCACGAAGGCCCGTCGCTGATCATCGCCTACAGCCATTGCATAGCCCATGGCATCGACATGTCGAAGGGTATGAACCAGCAAAAACTGGCGGTGGATTCAGGCTGCTGGCCGCTCTATCGGTATGATCCGCGGCTCTCGTCGGAGGGCAAGAACCCGTTCCAGCTGGACTCCAAGGAGCCAAGCATTCAGCTAAAGGATTACATATACACCGAGGGCCGATATCGGATTCTTCAGCAAAGCGATCCGGCCGCCGCGAAGCACCTCCTCGCGCAGGCCCAGCAAAACGTGACAGAGCGGTGGAACTACTACAAGCAGCTTTCAGAGATGAATGCGTGATGAGTGCAAACTCAACAGGAGAATCTGCAATGGATATGACAACCGAGTATCTCGGCATGACTCTAAAGAATCCGATTGTGCCTTCGTCATCGCCGCTGTCACACAACGTTGAGAGCATCCGGCGACTCGAGGACGCCGGCTCTTCCGCGGTGGTGATGTATTCGCTGTTCGAGGAACAGATCACCATGGAGAGCTACTATCTCGACTACTATCTCAGCCACGGTACCGACAGCTACGCCGAGTCGCTCAACTATTTCCCCGAGATGCAAAACTACAACGTCGGCCCGGACGAGTATCTCGAGCTCATCCGGCGCGCCAAAGAGGCCGTGGCAATTCCGATAATCGGGAGCCTCAACGGAACGTCGACCGGCGGCTGGATCGACTACGCCTGCCGCATCGAAGAAGCCGGCGCAGACGCCCTGGAGTTAAACGTCTATTACATCCCCACGAGTACGTATCTGATGGGCGCGGAGGTCGAATACATCTACACCGATATCCTCCGCGAGGTGAAGAACGCGATAGAAATTCCGGTTGCGATGAAACTGAGCCCGTACTTCAGCTCGACGGCTAATATGGCGCAGCGGCTAGCCGACGGCGGCGCCAATGGGCTCGTGCTGTTCAACCGCTTCTATCAACCAGACCTGGACATAGAGAAGCTCGAAGTAGTTTCGCGGCTGGTGCTAAGCAACTCTGATGAGCTGCGTCTGCCAATGTGCTGGGTAGGCCTTCTGTACGGTCGCGTCGATGTGGATTTTGCGATCACCAGCGGCGTGCACACCTACCAGGATGCACTCAAGGGTTTGATGACCGGGGCCAAGGTCACAATGATGGCCTCCGAACTCCTGCAGAATGGCATCAATCGCATAAGCGAGATTCTCGATGAAATGGAACGCTGGATGGAAGAGCACGAGTACACTTCTATCAAACAAATGATTGGCGGCATGAGTCAGCAACATGTGGTTGAAACTGCCGCTTTTGAGCGAGCCAACTATATGAAGATGTTG
The DNA here is from genome assembly GCA_963737945.1 of Blastocatellia bacterium. Classification (GTDB taxonomy): domain Bacteria; phylum Acidobacteriota; class Blastocatellia; order UBA7656; family UBA7656; genus Onstottus_A. The sequence goes on from CAVTUR010000008.1 coordinate 658,952, forward strand.
GCATCCTATCGGCCGCTGTCATAGCCCGACCGGTTGACAGCCGCCGCTGTTTCGCTCAATGCTCGACATGTTATCTCGCTACTGGAGACCCCCGACCATGGGCGAACTTGATGTCAGCTCCGAGAGCGCGCCGTGCGAGCTCCGTGATTTCATTAGACACTTGCTCAATGACGTTCACGCGCTCGAGAAGATGATCGCATCCGGCGCGATCGAGTCAGGGGTACGGCGGATCGGGGCCGAGCAGGAGCTCTTTCTCGTAGACCCCGCCTGTCGACCCGCTCCTGTGGGATTGGAGGTTCTGGACCGTCTCGCCGATTCTCACTTTACGACGGAGATTGGGAAATTCAACCTGGAGATAAATCTGGATCCGTTCGTGTTCACCGGCGACTGTCTTTCCGCAATGGGACGTCAGCTCGACGAGTTGGTGCAAAAAGCGCGAACCGCGGCGAGCGCCTCCGAAGCTGAGATTGTTCTCGCCGGCATTCTTCCTACGATCCGCAAGTCTGATCTTGCCCTCAGCAACATGACTCCAAAACCTCGCTACTTCGCGCTGAACAATGCGCTTGCCCGCCAGCGCGGAGGAGCATACGAATTCAGGGTGAACGGTACTGACGAGTTGATTCTCAAGCACGATAACTGGATGCTGGAGGCTTGCTGCACCAGCTTTCAGATCCACCTTCAGGTCGGCTCCGGCGAATTCGCAAATTTGTATAACGTCGCACAGGTGGTTACCGCCCCGGTTCTGGCGGCTGCAGTCAACTCACCGCTGCTATTCGGCAGACGATTGTGGATGGAGACCCGAGTACCCCTCTTCCAGCAATCCATCGACACACGTCACGCAAGCGATGAACTGCGGGAACGCAGCCCTCGCGTCAGCTTCGGCCAGAAATGGGTAAACAGCTCGGTACTGGAGCTCTTTAAAGAGGACATTGCGCGGTTCAGGGTGCTGTTGGGGGCGCCCCTCGATGAAGACCCGTTGGAAATGCTGAGCAGGGGGCTGGTGCCGCAACTGCAGGCGCTGCGGATCTACAACGGCACGGTCTGGCGGTGGAATCGCCCGTGCTATGGTGTCACCGACGGGCACCCCCATCTTAGAATCGAAACCCGTGCTCTTCCATCGGGTCCTACCGTCGTCGACGAGATAGCCAACGCGGCTTTTTTCTTCGGGCTGATGGGTGGCATTTCCCGCGAGTATCAATGTATTTCGAAAGCGATGGAGTTTGATGACGCCAAATCAAACTTCCAGGCCGCCGCGCGTTTCGGCCTCGATGCGCAGTTCACCTGGATTGACGGAAACGTCATTCCGGTACGGGAGCTGATCAGCCGGTATCTTCTTCCGGTAGCGCGCGACGGACTGGAGACAGCCGGCATCCTCTCTTCGGACATCGATAGATATCTGGGCGTGATTGAAAAGCGCGTGCGTTCGGGGAAGACGGGATCGCAATGGCAACTGAAGTCGCTGGTTGAGATGAAGAAGACCGGGACAAAGGACGAGGCATTGCGTTCGCTCACCGCTGCAATCGTAGCGAGGCAGAAAGAGGGTCGGCCAGTCCACCAATGGTCCCTTGCACAGATAACGGAGCCATCGATGTCGAAACAGAGCTACCAGCGTGTTGAGGAGTTCATGACCACGGATCTGTTTACGGTTCACGAGGACGAGCCTCTTGACCTGGTCGCAAACCTGATGGACTGGAAGCAAATTCGGCACCTCCCTGTTGAAGACGAGCAGGGCCGGTTAGTTGGACTGATCACTTGTTTCGAGGTCCTGAGCGCTCTCACCCGCGCAATTAGCGAAGGCGCTACAGTGCCACTCGCGGTCAGCTCGATGATGGTGCGAGACCCCCTGACGATCGTTCCTGAGACGTTGACCCTCGACGCGATTGCGCTGATGCGGCGAGAAAAGGTTGATTGTTTGCCTGTGATTAGCCAGGGCCGGTTGGTTGGAATCGTGACTGAGCGTGATTTCATCAACATTGCAGCCCGCCTTCTTGAGGAAGAGCGGGGGCATCTCAAGACTAGTGCTGTCAGTTCTTAGGGGAAATCTGTGACAGCCGTCACAACGAGCGGTGACCCCGGTCATAGCCCCTCCGCTAAAGGAGCCTTTATAGTGTTCACACGGTATCAAACCGTGATCGCCTGTAGTAGTGGCGGGCATAAAAAAAGGGCCCGGTACAGGTACTAGACCAAGAGGCATAATACAGGAGGGAATCATGAAGAGACTTGTTATCGCAGCGTCAATGACGGTAGCCTTGATGATCACCATAGGCGCGTTCGCGGCGCACACCAGAGCGGAGGCAAAGAAGAACGACAGAGCGACGGTCGAGTTTACCCAAACAGTCAAACTGTTGAACGTAGTTCTCAAGGGCGAATATCTGGTTGTACACGACGAGGCCATGATGGCGAAGGGCGAGGCCTGCACGTATCTGTACGACACCAAAGGAAAACTGGTCGTGTCGTTCCATTGCACGCCAATCGAGCGTCCAAAAGCAGATCGGTTCAGGGTCGTGACCCGACGGTTGGATCCGTCCGGCTTGAGCGAGATAGTCGAGATTCAGTTTGCCGGCACCACCGAGGCGCATCTGGTTCCATAACCTGCGCGCCTCTTGGACAGCCGCTCAGCTAAGGCAGAGCTCCTGCAGCCCCGATCGGGCTGCAGGAGCGTCCAGAGCAAGACTAGCTATGGTTGGTTCAGCTGCCGGACCCAAAAAGAGAGGTGATTGCAATGACTCAAGATGATCGCGACACACTCGAGGTGTTAAGAGCGGAACTCAACTTCATCGAGAAGGGCGGTTACGGCCGCTCGGTCAAAACACCCTGGCAGCCGACTTCGACCTTTCAAGACTCTCCGAGCTGCATCAATCTCGGTGACCCAGAACGAACGCACCCGTGCAGCGAATGTCTGCTCCTTGATTTTGTTCCGCCAGAGGCCCGGTCTGAGGACGTGCCCTGTCATCACATCCCGCTAAACGACATGGGAGAGACCATTGACGAGCTGGAGTGGAAGGACAATCAGCCCCGGACGGAAGAGCGCCTTAAGAACTGGCTCCGCGCGACGATCTCGCGGATCGAAAAGGACAGAGCGACGCAGGGAGAGCGAAACCGATTTAGGATTTAGGATTTAGGATTTAGGAGGATTCCTCGATCAACCCCGGGAGCGGAATCATGTCCATCGAACTTTACGTAGTCATAGTAGTCCTCGCAGTCGCTGCCCTGTACTTTATCGTTCCTTTCGCTTTTGGAACCTACCTAAGGTATCTGGGCAAGCGAGTCATAACTTGTCCTGAGACAGAGAAGCCCGCAGCGGTCGAAGTAGATGCCACCCACGCGGCACTGACTGCCACGGTCAGCCACCCGGATCTTCGTCTGAAGTCCTGCTCGCGTTGGCCAGAGCGCGGAGACTGTGGGCAAGAGTGTCTGCTTCAGGTCGAGCTTTCGCCGGAAGGCTGTTTGGTCCGTAACATTTTGACTGATTGGTATCGGGACAAGAACTGCGTCTCCTGCGGAAAGCAGTTTGGAGAAATTCAGTGGCTGGATCGAAAACCCGCGCTGCTCAGCCCTGACCGGTTCACCGTAGAGTGGCGAGAGGTTCCCGCCGAACAAGTGCCCGCGGTACTGGCCACCCATTTTCCCGTTTGTTGGGACTGCCATATTACCGAGACCTTTTGCCGGGAGCATCCTGAAATGATTGTGGACCGCTCAAGAATCAGCGAGGGCATCCGCCGAAGCCAATCCGCGTAGCAGATCGAGCTTAGCTGCGCGGACTACCGCCTTTATTCCTACTCCCGCCAAATCACTGCTCAGTTTCAGGTCTGAGTCGCCAGCATCTACGCCGAGAGTTTGTGAATTTATGAATTAAGTCGATAAGCCTCCCGGGCATTAAAGTACCGCCGCGCTATGAACGCAGTGCCGATTTCGCTCGTAATTGGCTCACCATCTTGAACGCCTCGAACCACAATATGCTGGCCGTGCCTGCGAGAAGACAGACGCCAAGATCGGTCAAATGTAAATCGTCAAATCGAAACAGCTCGCGCAGCACCGGCACGTACAGAACCAACCCCAGGAATACGACCGCGCCGCCGATCACCCACCAGAGCGCCCCGTTTGGCGAGCGAAGCGTGGAAAGGGTCGAGTGTGCCCACGATCGATTGATCAAGATCAGACCAATGTTAGCGATGATCAGTGTCGTGAAAGCGAGAGCGCGCGCTTCCCTATCCGGCTGACCGCGATAGAGAGCGAACCCGTAGAGAGCTACTAGTATCACCAGAACTCCGAGTCCCTGTAACAAGCTCACCGACCACGTGCGCTTTCCAAACAAAGGTTCATTTGGATTGCGCGGCGGCCGCTTCATAACGGTTGCTTCTTCGGGTTCCGCTTCAAAGACGATCGAACACGCCGGGTCGATGATCAGATGGAGGAACGCTATGTGAACCGGTAGCAGCACAAGCGGCCACTTCAGCAGCACCGGTATCAGGGTCATCCCCGCAATAGGCACATGAATGGCAAGAATGTAGGCCATGCCCTTCTTGAGATTGTCGTATATCCTGCGGCCCTGCTTGATGGCTTCCACAATTGAAGAAAAATCATCGTCGAGCAGGACGAGTGATGCGGCCTCGCGGGCGACGTCCGTACCGCGCTCACCCATCGCGATCCCGATGTGAGCGGCCTTCAGTGCCGGGGCGTCGTTGACTCCGTCGCCGGTCATCGCAACAATCTCGCCGTTTGCTCTTAGCGCGAGAACCAGTCTCAGCTTCTGCTCCGGCACAACCCGCGCAAAGATGTTCACTGATCTGATGCGCCGCTGTAGCTCGTCATCCGGCATTCCGTCCAACTCGGGCCCGGTGATTATGTCATTGTGAGTGAGCCCGATTTGGCTAGCGATGTTCTGAGCGGTTCCAGGATAATCGCCGGTTATCATGACGACCCTGATACCCGCGGCGTAACATTCGATGATCGCGGCGGGAACAGTGGGACGAATCGGATCGGCTAACCCAACCAGCCCAAGAAACTCAAAGTCAAAGTCGTGCTGCTCCGTGGGCAGGTCCGTTTGCTTGAATCGCGATCTCGCAACCCCCAACACGCGTAATCCCTGGTTTGCGAGCTCAACGACCTGCCCGGTATGTCGCTCGAGTTGCGTTTCATCGAAGTGACACAGATCAAAAATGGCCTCGGGAGCCCCTTTTGCGGCGATGACATACTCCTCGCCGTCGGGCGACTGCCAAACTAATGACAGTGCCAGGAGTTCATTGGATAAAGGGTACTCCCGCACCAGCGCCCAGTCATCGTGCAAATGCTCGGTGCCACTCAAGTAATAATTGCCGACTTCCCGTAGCGCCTTTTCCATCGGGTCAAATGGATCGCGATGACTAGCCAGAATCGCGAACTCTGAGAGCTCATGAAAGTTCTCGGGTAAATCCTCGTTTGGGCGCGTACGCACATCGTAGACGTCGTCGGGGTTGTACAGCATTGCTACGGACATGTGATTCTGCGTGAGCGTTCCCGTCTTGTCGACGCACAACACTGTGGCCGAGCCGAGGGTCTCAACTGCCGGCATCCGGCGCGTAAGAACATTCTTCTGCGAAATTCGCCACGCACCCAGCGCTAGAAATATCGTCAGCACCACTGGAAACTCGTTTGGCATGATCGCCATTGCCAAAGTGATGCCTGCCAGAAACCCGTCGAACCAATTCGCGCGCGTCAGCCCATAAACAACCACGACAACAACGCACAGCAGAACTCCGAGCACCGCGAGCTTGCGAACGAGGGTGTTGGTCTCTTTTTGCAGCGGCGTCTGTTCGGTTTCCAGCTTTTGAAGCGCCTTGCCGATCCTGCCCAGCTCGGTTCCCGGCCCGGTAGCCAGCGCTTTAGCGACCGCCTGGCCGTGAACCACCAACGTTCCAGAGTAGACGAACGGAAGGTTCTCGCCGCCCGGCCGGCTTATCTCAACCTCGCCATCCGCGGCAATCTTCCTTACCGGTAGAGATTCCCCCGTGAGCACCGACTCATCCGCCATAAAGTGACCGCACGAGAGGACAACCGCATCGGCCGGGATTCGATCGCCCTCGGCGAGAAGGAGCGTATCACCGCGAACAACATCGCGGCCGGCGATCCGCTTTTGTCGGCCGTCTCGAATTACCAGCGCACGAGGACTCGAAAGATCCCTAAGCGCCTCGAGTGTCCGCTCTGTCTTTCGTTCTTGATACAGGCTAATCCCCATAATGAAGAACACGAATCCGAGCAGCATCAACGCCTCTTGAGCGTCGCCGAGAATCAGGTAGATCGCGCCGCAGGCAACCAGCAAGAGGAACATTGGCTCTCGCACAACCTCGAGGCCAATCGCAAACACGCCACGTTGTTTTGTAGACGGAAGTTCGTTGAAGCCGTCCGCTCGGAGCCTCTCAGCAGCAACGCTCTCCGAAAGCCCACTGACAGTGCTCAGGTCGAATTCGTTGATCATCAGTTCACCAGTAGACACACTTCACGCCAGAGGGCTCCAGCAACAGATATGCCTAACCAATTCAGAGGCACTTCATCAATTGCGACTTCTCCTTAGACTGTTGCATGAGCGAATTGCCCCAACTTCTGCGCGAATCACCCCAGTAGAATCTTGTCGGAGATTCCTCTGACCGGTCCGGCTGCTCCGGAGACACGCCCTCTGATACTTGCGCAAATACAGGTTACTCAGAAACGGCTCGCACCTCGGCAGTACTATCGTCAACGGCTGTAACTTTCCTGGTCCACACTTGTTTTATACTACGTAGAGACGTTTATGACCTGGGACAACCAAAAGTTCACCGCGGTCTTCAACGACCTCTACCCGAACTTGTGCCGATTTCTCGAATGCATGTTGCGAGAGAACGGCAGCGCTCAGGATATCGCCCAGGAGACTTTTGTTCAGCTTTTTCGCAAAGGCAATCCGAGGATGCCGGCTGATGAGGCTCGCTTCTGGGTTTTTCGCGTCGCTCGGAATCTGGCGTTGAACGAACTGAACAAAATGCGAACCCGGAGCCGGCTCGCCGACAAAGCCATTACGATGGTGCATCCGTTGGAGCTGACACCGGGCGAGGAGTACGAACAGGCCGAGCGAAGGGCAATGCTCCTTGCGTTGCTGGAATCGTTACCCGAGCACCAGCGTGCCGCCCTCGTGCTGCGCGAGCAGCACGAGATGAGCTACGCCGAGATCGCCCGCGTCCTGGCAATTAGCCAGGGCAAGGTTAAGATCGACATTCATCGCGCTCGACTTGCCCTTCGCTCAAAATGGAGCGAAGCCTGCAACGCGCGCGAGCAAACGACCGAACGGTGATGAGGCTTGCCATGAGCTGTGAGTTCAGTGACAGGGTATCTCTCCTGATCGATGGAGAGCTGACTCCTGCGGCAACGGAGCAGGTGAGAGAGCATCTGACCGCGTGCCGAGTCTGCAGTCAGATGGCGCAGGACTTCCTGGGCGTGCGAGATCAGATTCGATCTTTTGATCCTCAGACGGATCCGTTTTCGCAGGAGCGCGCCCTGAGGAACGTACTCGCCCCTACACAAGTTCCTGTGTGGCAACGAAGGATAGCACTGCCGGCGCCTGTATTTGTCCTCGTTGTCGTAGTGGCACTGGCACTCTGCACGTGGGTCTTGTTCGTTCGCGGCCAACGATCCCCTGCTCCAGACGTGCGAGCGGCCGACGTACCCGCCCAAACAAGACAACCCGAACAAGGTGCCGTCGACTTCTCACGCTTTGATCGCGGCGAGCGCGCGGTTATCTACAAAGTAAGGCGGACGCAATGAGACCCTCTCATATGAAACCACGCACCGGAATGATGCTCGTGCTTCTCCTTCTGGGGTCGACGATGATTAGTTCTTCATCGACTTCACTCGGACGTACCGCCGAGACTGCAAAACGAATACGAATTCACATTGCGGCGGTCGAGGAGAGCCCCGGGACACGCAGCACGATCTCAGAGGCGACGGTCGAGGGAGCGCCTGGAACGGATTTTACCGTCAATCTGCAGACAAGCCGTTTCACGATGAGCGCGAGATTTCTAACCGATCTGCTTTCACCCGAAACGTTGAGATTCAGGTCAAAACTGGACACGCGCCGTCTCTACGGGTATTCCGAGAGAAATCTGCCGCTCTACGAAGAAGATTCCCAGAATCAGACCCTGGAGCTGGCCTTTGACGAGCAGATAGTATTGTTGCCGTTTGGCTCGGGCGGGGACGGCGCGCGGCTCGAAATACTAATCACACCATCGGTGAGCGGCGTGCCAGTTCGTCTCGCATCAGGGATGGCGCGCCCGCTGACGATAGACTTGATCGAGCCGAGTCAGGGTGGAGTAATCAGCATTCGCGCAGCCAAGATACCGCACAACTTTGACGTGGAAGCGACACTGGTCGAGGACGGCCGAGTGATCGCGCGCGGAACAAAGAATTGTCTGCTTGAAGAAGCGCAGGAGATCCCGCTGAAACCGGACGAACGGGCCGACCCCGAGGTAGTTAGCAATCCGCTGGTGGTAAACCTGACAATTGATGGCTTCGAACGGAGCCGCCCTTCGAATCAAGCGAGCCTGACCTTTGACGTTTATCGCGTCGACAGGCAAAACAACGATGAACGACGGCCAGTCGCAATGAGATGGGCTGGGGTTGCAGCGCTTGGCTCGGCATTGAACTACGACCTGGGTGATTATCTGAGGCCTTCCGGAAAGCGATACGAACTGCGATTCAAGATCAGACTCGCCGCGGGGGAATCACCGGACTAGCCGAGCAAAAAATGAGGAATGCACGCATACTATGAAACTCTTTCGCCTGTGTTGCTTTTCGTTTCTTCTGGGCCTGATATCCCTTCCGGTCCCGGCATCGGCCCAGGAACCGTCAATTGATTTGGCGCTCGCCGAGCAGTTCTTTCAAGAGGCGCAAGCCATCTGCCGTGCGGACAACGGCGTGCTATGGGGCGTTTCACTGTGCGGCCCGATGATTCTTGTTGAACCCGCCACGCGGATGATCGTTGCAAATCAAACCGATGCAGAGGGCAACCTCCTCAAGAAAGGAAACGTGTTTGTCGGCAGGCTTCCGGAAAAAGAGACCATAGCCAACACCGCTACGCGATGGGCCGGAGTAAAGTGGACGATGGTGATCTGGCCGCTGCCGTCCAACACACAGGCCCGCGCCAGACTCATGATGCACGAGCTATTTCATCGGGTTCAGGACGACTTGGGTTTGCCCGCTTCAAATCCGTCCAACAACCATCTGGACACGCGCGATGGGCGGATCTGGCTGCAGCTGGAGTGGCGCGCGCTTCGACGGGCTTTGGAGGCTAGCGGCGCCGAGTCCCGTAAGGCGCTTGAAGACGCGCTGATCTTCCGGCGTTATCGACGCAGCCTCTTTCCAGATTCGGACTCAACGGAGCGCGGACTCGAGATGAACGAGGGACTTGCCGAATATACCGGCGTCAGGCTGCGCGGTTCGACCGAACGGGAATCGGTTGCGTACCTGTCGAAACAACTCGAGACGGCTGAAAGCAAACAGACATTCGTTCGCTCATTCGCCTATGCCTCCGGGCCCGCCTATGGCTTTCTTTTGGACAGATCCAGGTCGGGCTGGCGCCGGGGTCTGAAGCCCTCCGACGATCTCGGAGTGCTCTCCCAGGAACGCTACTCGATCAAACTACCGGCTAAACTGGAATTAGAAGCTGAACAGCGATCTGCCCGGTATGGCGGCGAGTCGTTGAGCGTGTCCGAAACCGAGCGCGCCATCAAGCGTAAAACACGTTCAGCCGAGTATCGGGCACGGCTTATTGATGGAGCGATTCTCATTCTGCCGTTGACCGAAAAGATGTCGTACGGGTTCGACCCGAACAACGTCGAATCGCTCGACGGTGTTGGTACCATCTATCCGACGTTGCAGGTGAGCGATGCGTGGGGAATCCTCGAGGTCACGAGAGGCGCGCTGATGATTCTGGGGGGACCAGGAGTCTCGCGAGTGCAGGTGACCGCGCCGTCCGATCCTGCACGGCGAAGACTGGAGGGCGACGGTTGGACGCTCGAGTTGAGTGAAGGATGGAACGTTGTACCCGGCGCTCGGAAGGGCGACTACAAAATAAGGAAGAACGAGTGAGTACCTACGCACCCAGGTAGGCTTCGCGGACGCGCTGGTCATTGAGCAGTTCGCAGCCCGCGCCTTCAAGGACCACCAGTCCGTTCTCGAGCACGTAGCCCCGATTCGCAAGCTTCAAACTCTGCTGAACGTTTTGCTCTACCAGGAGCACCGTGATACCTTCGCGATTGATCGTCTGAATAATCTCGAACATCTCGCGTACGATAATAGGGGCGAGGCCGAGGCTGGGCTCGTCGAGGATCAACAGGCGGGGTCTAGCCATCAGCCCGCGAGCGATCGCCACCATTTGCTGTTCTCCACCCGAGAGCGTCCCTGCCATCTGTCGTTCACGTTCCTTCAGCCTGGGAAAGAGCGCGAAGATCTGTTCAAACGATGCTGCGCGATGCCGCCGCGCCTCCGTTCTGATCGCCCCCAGTTCCAGGTTCTCTTTGACGCTCATAAGCGGAAACAACCTGCGACCCTCGGGAACATGGGCGATGCCGCGGGCGGCAATTTCGTGTGCGGGCAGGCAATCGATGCGTTCGCCGGCAAACGTGATCTGCCCCGCAGTAGCGCGAACTACACCTGAGATTGTCTTTAACGTGGTGCTCTTGCCGGCTCCGTTAGCACCGACGAGCGTGGCTATCTCACCTTCTCGAACTGCAAACGTGACACCCCACAGGACCTGAACGTCGCCGTAGCGTGCAGTCACATCCTGAAGGGCAAGCAGGGTGTTGTTTGTCAAATCAATCTCCGCAAATCAACGAGCAGTGAATATAGATGCGCTAACCACCACGAGACAAGTTCGCGGCGGAGAGCGGAGTGCGTGTCAGTTTTTCGCGCATACCCACCTCGTCAGAGGTGGGTCTTGATGTTGCAGCCTACAACAGATAAGATGTGCGTCAACGTCTGGCTTTTCCCCACGTGAGGTGGGTCAGTGATGTTGTAGCCTGCATTGGGCGCATGAAACTGCCTCGGGCCGACAGGCTACAACATCACGTACCCACTTCTCACGAAGTGGGTATGCAGCGTCAGCGCGCTTCGTTGTAGGCAGCATCATCAACACCCACCTCTGACGAGTGGGTATGCGCGAAAATCTGACGCGCACCCGCGGAGAATCCGCAAGAGCTCTCGCAATTCCCGGTCGTAGGTGGCGGCTTCGATTGAGCGCAAACCGGCTTTGATATAAGATTTCACGTCAAAGGAGTACGCATATGGGGTCAATTATTCGTCCGGGGATTGTGAGTATCCTCGCTTTAGCTGTGATCGCGCCACTCATTACCACGACTCACGCCGGACAGCAGCCTCCTCTATCGACAACACCGGAATTCGAACCCCTGGTAAATCGAATTCGCAACGGGCTCAAGCTGGACGAAGCACAGCTCACTGCGTTTCGAAAGCTCCTGATCAATCACACCCCGAAACTGATGGAGCTTCGCGATCGCGCTCAGGCGAATCCATTCGCGCCCGGGCTTCAGCCCTCGGTTGACCAGGAAGAGAAATCGATTCGAGAAGAGCTCGGCGAGCTGCTCGATGTGGATCAAAAGAGCATGCTCGCGGGAGTCGACCTGAGACAGCTTGTGCCGCTCGGACCGCCCTTCGTTGCAATCAATATTCTTCCGCGTGTTCGTACTCAGCCGGCCACGGTCAAACTCGCAACCGCCGAACGACTGATACCGGTTCCGGCGGCAACAAGAGGACACGCGGCGCGTCTCACTGAAGATCAGAGGATACTTCACCTGCTCAACCGCATTACCTTTGGTCCGCGCCCCGGAGATATTGCCCGTGTTAAGGAGCTCGGGATCGACCGCTTCATCGAAGAACAATTGCACTCCGAGACAATTGACGATTCAGACCTCGCGAAGCGACTGGAGGTTTTGCCGACCCCGCAAATGGCTTCCGCGGAGCTGTATCAGTTCTATCCTCCGCGCCCGGCCGCGGAACAGCGCGCGAGCCAGAAGAACCCACCGCCGATTTTCGGGCGTCCGCAACAGATCACCAGCGAGCTTATCCAGCAGAAGATTGTCCGCGCAGTGTCGAGCAATCGTCAGCTTCAGGAGGTGCTCATTGATTTCTGGTACAACCACTTCAACGTTTTCGCGCAGAAGGAAGCTGCGCAGTGGTTAGTGACCGGGTATGAACGCGACTCGATTCGCCCGCACGCGCTCGGCAAGTTTCGTGACTTGCTCCTGGCGACCGCCCAAAGCCCGGCGATGTTGTTTTTCCTCGACAACTGGCTGTCATCTTCGCCTGACGCCAAACAGCCGCGTCCTCCCGTACTGCCTCGCCCCCAAAACGGGCAACCTCCGAGACCGGCTCCTGGCGGCAATCCCAGACCGCCGGAAGGCGTGATGCCTGCGCCGGGCGCCGATCCGAACGGGGCAATGATGGCGAAGAGAGAAGGCGATCAGAATCCGCAATCAACGCCGCCACTGCCGCGACCACCCGCGCGCAAGCCGGGCATCAATGAGAACTACGCCCGCGAGTTGATGGAGCTTCACACGCTGGGGGTTGACGGCGGCTACACACAACACGATGTCCAGGAGGTCGCGCGCTGCTTCACCGGTTGGACCATCGATCGCCCATTCCAGGGTGGCGGGTTCGTGTTTCGGCCCTGGATGCACGATGAGGGTGCAAAGGTCGTGCTCGGGGTCGCAATTCCGGCGGGCGGCGGTGTCACAGACGGCTATCGCGTGATCGAGATACTCTCGAAACATCCGTCAACGGCGCTGTTCATCTCGAAGAAGCTGTGCCAGCGATTTGTATCCGACGATCCGCCGGCGCCGCTGGTTGAGCGGGTCGCGCAGGTGTTTCTCAAAACCGACGGCGATATCCGCGAGGTCATCCGCGCCATCGTGACCTCTGCGGAGTTCAACTCGCCCGCGGTGTTCCGATCCAAGACAAAATCGCCGCTCGAATTGGCCGCGTCAGCGATTCGGGCACTTGACGGCGACACCAACGGCGCGCCCGCGCTTCACGAATGGATTCGAAGGATGGGAGAACCGCTCTATCAGTACGCGTCGCCTCCCGGGTACGGCGAGGATTCCTCGAAGTGGGTTAACACCGGAGTGTTCTTCAACCGAATCAACTATGCGGTAGCCCTGGCAACTAATCGGATCAACGGAACGATCTACGATCCACTGCGCCTGGTCACAACCGAAGCGGCTACAAACCCGGACGCGCTTACGAGCCAACTTTCCGCGCTGATTGTTCACACCGAGCTCTCGCCCGAGAGTCTGCACGCGGTGCGGGCCGGCCTCGCGGAGCAACCGGCGCCGGCGACTGCGGCGCGTCCGGCAATCAATAATGCTGAGAGACCTGAAGCAGTTCCCGCTCGAGCAGTCGCGCCGGTTATGAATCCCGAGCAACGCCGTATCGCTCAATTGGTCGGATTGTTGATGGGAACCGCGGAGTTCCAGCGACGCTAGTGGCGTCGCCGGTAAGAATCAACAAGAGGAAGGTTGGGGACTCACAGTATGAAACATGACATCGTGGGAAAAGTTGATAGCCTCTGGCGCTATCCAGTCAAGAGCATGCGCGGCGAGGAGTTGAATGAAGCCTTCGTGGGATTCGCCGGAGTGTATGGCGACCGCCTCTTCGCTTTTAAGAGAACGGCCGGTCCCAAGGCCTTCCCCTATTTGACGGCGCGTGAGCAGAAAGAAATGCTGCGTTGCCGCCCTCACTTTCGTCATCCCGACAAGGCGGCCCAGCCGCCCAATCTTAGCGAAGCGGAGAGTCTCGGGCCCGGCGTCACCCCCTTGTACGCCGATCGTTCGGACTTGATCGTGGACGTCGAGACACCATCGGGAGAGACACTCGCGATCGACGACCCCGCGCTGATTCATTTGCTCTGCGACGGCGTCCGGGACGGGCACGACGTCAAGCTGTTGAGCTCGGAACGCGCGTTGACAGACTGTCGCCCGCTGTCCTTGTTTTCAATGCAGACCGCTCGGGCAATTGGGGAGGAAATCGGGGTCCTGGCGGACAAACGGCGCTTCCGGGCGAATATTTATGTGGACCTCGCGTCCCCAACTGGCTTTGGCGAGGACGCCCTCGTTGGGCGAACTTTGCGAATTGGATCGAAAGTGGTCGTGTCGATTTTGGAACGCGACCCGCGATGCAAGATGATCACACTCGATCCCGATACCGGAGAAGCGAACCCGGACTTTAGCAAGAAGGTCGCACAGGCACACGATGGCAAAGCCGGCGTTTATGCTGCCGTCCTTGTAGAAGGCAAGGTGAGGCAGGGCGACTCGATTGATCTTCTGGACTAGCACACTTTGCGCGGAGCATATCCACCCGCTATCATTCCCTCCCGTCGTTGTTCATATCATCGGGGCGTGAGAACTAATGAACTCATCGAGACTCGGAATAGGATTCATCGGTAGCGGGTTCAACACCCGCTTTCACATTAGGTCGTGGGTAGGCGTGCGACACGCCGATGTTCGCGGCGTGTGGAGCCCTAACCATGAGCACGCCGAAGAAGCAGCGGCGCTTGCGCGATCCTTGCGCGTCGGTGACGCGAAAGCGTTCAACTCGATCGAAGATATGATCGCGGACCCAGGCATCGATTGCATCTGGTTGTGCGGGCCAAATCAAGTGCGCATCGAGAACATGGAAGCGATAGTCAACGCGATAACCTCTGGCAAAGGCAAACTCATCGGGATCGCTTGCGAGAAGCCGCTCGCACGCAACGTCGGCGAAGCCAAACGCATGATCGAGCTTGTCGAGAAGAGCGGCCTGCTGCACGGCTATCTCGAAAACCAGTTATTCACACCCGCCATCCAGCGCGGTCGCGCGCTGATTTGGGCCCGAGGCGCGGCGCTCACCGGAAGGCCTTATCTCGCGCGGGCGGCCGAAGAGCATAGCGGGCCTCATATGCCGTGGTTCTGGCAAGGCGAGCTTCAGGGCGGGGGCGTGCTAAACGACATGATGTGCCATAGCGTTGAAGTAGCGCGTTACATGCTCACCGAGCCGGGCAAGCCTCGCGCGAGTATCCGCCCTACAGCGGTGTCGGCGCAGATCGCTTCGTTGAAATGGTCGCGCCCCGAGTATGTTGAGCGGCTTAAGCAGATGATGGGTAGCGAGGTCGACTACGCAAACAGGCCTTCGGAAGACTTCGCGCGCGCGACGATCAATTACGTCGATGAGCAGGGCCATCCCATCATCGTCGAAGCTACGACCTCGTGGAGTTTCGTGGGTGCCGGTTTGCGATTGAGCATGGAGATGCTGGGGCCGGAGTACTCGATGTCGATCAATACCCTCGACAGCGGATTGAAGCTTTTCTTCAGCCGCGAGGTAAAAGGAGCTGCAGGCGAGGATCTTGTCGAGAAACAGAACGCGGAACAGGGCCTGATGCCGGTAGCCGCCAATGAAGAATCAGACTACGGCTACGAAGGGGAGAACCGCTACTTCGTTGATTGCTTTCTTGAGGGGAAACAGCCTGAAGAGAATTTCTACGACGGGTTAGAAGTTTCCGAGCTGTTGATGACCGCGTACATGAGCGCCGAGCACGGCCGCGTGATCGCGTTCCCTCCGAAGGACCTTGATACCTTCATCCCCGCAGTCGCGCGCGGAACGTGGAAGCCTTCTATTTGATTCCCTTCGAAGCAATCCTGCTCAAGGTGTCAAATTCGCTCCAAAGCCTCCCAGCGCGCCGGTGGACTGCCTGATCTCCTGTCCGATCCTTACCGATGCGAATGTCCGAGGCCTCCAAACACGGAGGGCGAAACAACAAACCCGCCACAAAGTTCAGGCGCTTGATTCAGCTCTTTTGACAGAGTAGCAGCCAGTCCCAGGGGTAGGGATCTTTCATCCATTTTGGCGGCCTTGGGAACTCGATCGTCCACGGATATTCCACCTTGACGATCGATTTGACGTCAAAGCCGACTGTCCTAAATGTGACGACTAGTTCCTCCTCCAGGTAGTGCTTCGTTGGAACGCCATCCAGCTTTATCAGTCCGCTCTCCATCAGAATCTTCTTGTCTTTGTTCTCCAACAGTATCAGTGATTCATGCTTTCCCCTGGATCTATCGTTCCACTCTAACGAACGAGAATTCGCATAGAGCTTTGACTCAAGAGAGGGAACAACCACCAGGAGGTATCCTCCTTGAGTGAGCTGTCGATAGCAGGTGGCTAGGATTCGCTGTCTCAGTTCACGAGAAGGCATAATAAGAACATTTATGCTAAGGGCAAAGCTCACATTGCTCAGTTTCAGTTGCCGACTAGTCAAGTCGCTTTTGAAAAAGCTAACGTTGTCCAGATTACCGCATGCTTGCTGTGCCTGGTCCAGTAGCTTGCTTGAAAAGTCAACCGCATAGACGTGCTTGAATCTCTTTGCCAGGATCGGTAGATACCTCCCTGTCCCGCATCCAAAGTCGCAGGCAGCGGCCGTTTTTGAACTGAATTTTCGAATATGGCTCCGAATGGTACCCTTGGAATCGCTTCGAAGGGTATTGAAGATCTCGGCCTCATAGGTGTCTGCCACGGAGTCCCAAAATTTTTCATTCATATCATTTGGTGTTCACTAGGAAGCGGATTGCATTGAACGAAGACGATGGTACTACAGGACACCGGATCGCGTAAGTGGCGTTGTAAAACTCTTGCGGCGTTGCGGACCTTTGCTCTTTGCGGATCTGCTTTCTTCGGATCTCCGCGTTCTTTGCGGATTTCTGCGCCTTTGCGCGAAACTGTTTCTTCTCGTCGCTCGCAGCTAACTGGCTCCGGGCTGAAATCTGGCGGCGTCTACGATCGAGTTGAGTCTGACCTCGGTGAACCTCCTGACAAACCCAAAGGGCGGGCGCGACCACTTAATGGTAAACGGCAGCTTCAGACCGCTGACCTCGCGATAGTCATCGAAGTCCGTCACCTCAGGAATAGACCCAAAGGCAGTCTTGAACGACACGTACCTGCGAACCAGCAAACCGCTCTGAGCGTCAAAGTAGAGCCTCTCCCGATCTCCCTCGCGCGAAGTCGCACCCACGACATATGCGTCGCGACCGCCGATCAACTCCTTCGCAAGCAGTCTCATCTGGGGGTAACTTTCCTTGATCTTCAAGTACCTGAAGAAGTCGGCTTCACGCTTCATCACAGCCAGCTCTTTCCCGCCCATCTCGCTTTGGCCGCCCGCGTCCCTGGTCCAGCCCTTCGAGCCGTCAAAGCCCTCGAGTCTTACATCGCGCTGGCTATTTCTGATGATCAGAAGCTTGTTTGGCACCGCTTGAACGATCTCGATTGGAAGCGTCTGCGGGGATGCCGTTCGATTGGTTGTAATCTCGGTTCCCCGCGATACTCGTGTCTCGATCTTTTCAAGCACCTCATCGCCACCGATCGCGCGAGTGTATCGTTCGACCACCTCGTCGGTGGAAGGCAGGTTGGCAGAGCTGGCTGCCGGCAAAGTGACATCGGTTGACGGATTCACGGCAATATCGATAGGCGGTTGCGGCTGCGTGTTATGTTGGCCTCGGTGGCAACTGTAACAGGTGATCGCGGGGTTGCCGCTAAAGCTCTCTTTGTTGAGATCCCGGGTCATCACAATCATCTTGCGCGCTGCGAGCTTCGCAGACTTCTCATCACTATCCCATTTGTCGGTGTGACAATAGGTACAGCCCACGCCCAGTGAAGCCGACATGAACTCCATCACGCCATCGAGCTCGGCAGCCGGCAGGCGGTTCAGCACTTGAATGTTTTTGTAGACCTGTTCGGCGGTCCTGTCCGAAGCCAGGGGCACTTGCCGAGAGTCGAGAGAGCGCCACTGAACCGCGGCATTCCCAATCCACGCCGCAAACAGAATAACAGCCAGCCCCAAAACCGCGGCACCGCATGCCTTCTCATTCGCCACCGCCGACATCCTTGAGTCCCTGGACGTATCTGTATAAAAGGTGATCGTCCTCTGCGAAAGCCCTTCCTCGCGGAACTGATCAAGAAACTTGAGGAGGAACCTACCCAACATTCGGGCGAACTTGTGCGATGGCACATCCCAGTACCAATGCTGAATAAAGTCTTCCAACCTTGCTTCCCGGATTCTATTCATCTAAACGTCGTCGATCAGACTAACTCTCACTTCTTCAACTCGGGGCAGCGGCAATCTTCCGCTGTTACTATCGAGTCAAAACGCGGCTGCTGGTCAGGGGTCAGCAAGGCTCGCATTTGGCCCCGCGCTCTTTCACGAACCACATCGTAACGCGGGCGCACATCGGCACAAACCGCCTTGTAGTCATCGCGTGTCCGATCCAGCACCGTTCGCATAGCCGACGACTGCTCCTCGCTCAACGTCAGCTCGCGCTTCAACGTTTCAAAGTAAGCGTCCGTGTCACGGATTGACACCGTCACCGCTGGATTAGGTGCGTTCGCTCGCAAGCGGTAGATTCCGTCAAGCGATGCTCCGGTCACCCCGCCAAGCGCAAACACTATCACGAAGGCGACCCAGGCTTTCCGATGAGAATTCATTTTTGTTCCTTCCCTTCATTTTCCGCAAACAACGTGGCCAGCACTTCTCCCGTCGAGATCGCGCATTCTTCGGTCGTCGATAATGCGCAGGTTCCCCCGGTTACAACCCGCGAAACCGGATCGGGTGCGGTTGCGATCACCGGGGAGACATTTTGGGCGTTTGCCTTCGAAAACCAGAGCGCCGTCACGGCCACTATAGTCACCAGTGTCGTCACCGCGATCGCGCGCGACGCCACCATCAGCGTCGCGAGCCATCCGCTTCCCTCCCCTGCACTCCGGCGCCGCTCAGATTCAATTCCGGCGCGAAGTCGGGCGTGAAGAAACGGTGACGAGCCAATCCTCTCAGCCTCATCGTCGCTTATTCCTCCGGCTCGCGTGACGATCTTAGTTAATCGCTCGAGTGGTTCACTTTCTGTTTGATCCATTGCATTCCTCGTTTCTCCGCAGAGGTGCATGGAGTTCAGGCTTTAGCCTGTTGACTCGACAGCAG
Organism: Blastocatellia bacterium; assembly: GCA_963737945.1. GTDB lineage: Bacteria > Acidobacteriota > Blastocatellia > UBA7656 > UBA7656 > Onstottus_A. The sequence continues at coordinate 677,961 of CAVTUR010000008.1, forward strand.
AAGGTTGAACAAGCAGGCTAAAGCCTGAACTCCATGCACCTCTGTTGAACAAGCAGGCTAAAGCCTGAACTCCATGCACCTCTGCTAAAGTCCATGCACCTCCGCACGAAGTCATGACTGCTCTCACACAAATTCGCCGAGCACGCGACGTAGAGAATGCCGCGCGCGATGAGCTCGAACCTTCACCTTGGACTCTTTCCACCCCATAATCGGCGCGATCTCAGCCACGCTCAATTCTTCGGCGTCCAGCAATGTCAGCACCAGCCGGTCCTCAACGCTCAACCTCGCAAGCAGCTTGTTGGCGAGATCCCGCGAGATCACCGCCGATTCGGCATCCCGGCTCGATTGCGCGCTGATCTGGGTATTCAACCAAATCACCTCGTCGCTGGTGATATCGCTGATCGAGCTTTCAGGGCGGCGACGCGCGCGACGCAGCTCGTCATAGCACGAGTTGATCGCAACTCGCGTGAGCCATGCGGCGAACCCGGGTCCCCGTTCCGAAGAATAACTACCCAATGCGAAATAAACCTTTGTGAATACATCTTGAAGAATCTCTTCGACTTTCTCCGGGCGATTGAAGAACCGGCCGACCATGCGGGCAACGCGGCGTCGATGCCTCTCAAAGATCTGCTCGAACGCCGAATCATTGCCGGCCCGAACGGCTTCGACAAGCAATTCATCAGTCGCCTCGATCGGCGCTTCAAGGAACGACTCGGCGGTCGCGAGATCAACGTTGCCGGTTTCATCCATTCGATACATTTGACACACTATCGGCAATAACAATTAACGCAAGGTGAGAGGATTCGGTTACGGACACACAGCGACTTTCGGTATCGGCGTCAACGGGAACCCACTTGGAATCTCACGCCGACGCGAGCAAGGAGCGGTGGTCCGAGCGTCCTGATCGGCGTGCGCCCGATGTCGTATCGCTGCCCTGTGATGTTTTCGAAGGCGCCAAACACCTCGACGCCATGACCGAGCGAACGAGACGCGAACGCATCAAGGGTGAAGTAGGGGTCTAGCCGGAACAGGTTTTGATCGTCGTCAAACTGCTCGCCGCCCGCTCGCCCCTGAATCGAGACGGTCAGACGACGGGGATTCGAGTAGCGGGCCTGAAACGTCAGGAGGTGGCGCGGGACCTGCGGGATGAGCAAGCCTTCAAGCGCCGTATTCGCCGGAAACCTCAACACCGTCGCGTCGAGGAACTGATAGCCTCCTGACAGGGTGACGGTGTTAGTGATGCGAGACTCGGCCTCCATTTCCACACCCCGGGATCGCGTCCGACCGAGGTTCTGGCGCTGACGGGTAATCAACGCCGGAGTAGCGCTCAGTGTAACATTCGCAACCGGACGAATAATCTCGCTCCAGAAAAAGGTCCCCCGAAGGTTGAGCTTTCTATCAAACGCCGCGACGCTCGCCCCGGCCTCGCCCCCCGTCAATCGCTCGGCTCGCAGCTTGTCGTTTGACTGCGTCAGAACGTTGCCCACTCTAAATGACCGATACAATTCGTTGAGCGTCGGCGCTCGAAAGGCGCGATAGCCGGACAGGGTCAGCGAAATGTTCTCAGTCACCTTGTGTAGCAGCGACACGCGGGGGCTAAATGCGGTCTCGATTCGATCGGCAAACCGAATGTTGGTCACCGGGTTCTGCGCCGGGAGCGGGCGCGATGACGACAGGGCGTCGTAGTTGCGCCAGCGATCACCTCGCAAACCAAGCGTCAGCAGCCATCGAGGTGTGATTCGAATCAGATCTTGACCAAACACTCCGACGGTGCGCTCGCGGCCACCCGATCCTATCGATGAGGTTACACGGCCGGCGACAAATACAAGCTCATCGCTCGCGCCGCGCACCTCGCGCGCGTCTACCCCGGCAACAAGAGTCTGACGTGAACCCGCCACGCGCGACCATTGAGTGAGAACCCCGGCTTGCTGCGCGGGCACACGCTGGCTTCGGGTGAGGAGCTCGGTGTTGCGATCCGCCGCGATGGACGTGAAGTCCTGGTTGTAGATCTCGGTGAGGGCGAAGGCCCGCCCAGAAAACGAACCCGCTCGGGCAGATTGAAGATCGGTTCCCACCGACACCTGACGGATGTAGGTGTTGTTGGTTTGGAGCGGGGTTCCGTTCTCGCGAGATTCATCGAACAGCGAACCGCGGAGGAAGACACGGCCCCTGTCAGCAAGCAACCGCTCGAGGGTCAAATCGACCGTTGTGTGCTCGGCGCCTGCCTTTGTATCGACCTTTCCGCGCTCGGCTTCGTCGACCAGCACATAGCCATCTGTATGAAAAGCCTCAGCCGAAAGCTGGGCGGCCCACTGAAACAATCGGCCCCCGGCAAAGAGCGAAAAGTCGGGCGTCTGTTCATTCCCGTAAGACGTTTCAAACGAAAGCGCCGACTCGCGTGTATCGCGACTGATCAAATTTACGACTCCGCCAAGCGCATCAGTTCCGTAGAGACTGGACGCTCCACCCTGAACCACTTCGATGCGGCTTAGAGACTCACGGGGAACACGTCCCCAGTACACCCAACCACCGAACGGATCGTTGATCGGAATTCCATCGGCCAGCACGACCGCGCGACTCGCACCGCTTGGGCCGACGCCTCGGAACGACACCCCTTGAGAAGTGGGATTCGCGGTTCGGCTTCCCGAGCGGCGAAGCAACGAGAATCCCGGGACCTGCCGCAGCGCATCGTCAAGAGTCAACGCGGAGGTTGTCGACAAATCCTCGCTGGAGAGCACCGCGACGCTTGCGGCGGTATCGCTAACTCGAGTCTCGGTGCGCGAGGCCGTCACGGTCATCTGTTCCGATAGCCGTTCGGCGGCGAGCGTTATCTTGAGACGACTCGAATCCTGATCAGCAGCGTTCCATACGTGGCTGACCGTTTCGAACCCGCGAGCGCGAATTGTCAGCATCGCAGCGTCGCCCGAAGCGTCAAAGTTGAATCTGCCTTCGGCGTCCGTCGTTCGAGTTATGGTTGCCGCTTGCCCCACGATTGTCACCTCGGCCCCGGAAATCGGAGCCCCGTTCTGATCGGTTATGATCCCTTCCACTTTCTTTGTGCCCTGCGGTAGCGCATACACCTGAAAAGCAAAGGTGACAACCGCGAGGACTAGTGCAATTTTCGGTGATTTCATTGAGATCACACCCTCTAACGTTGGAATAGCTTCACGATGGACGCGCCGCGCTCTCTTTTCGTGTCTCAGGTAGCATCAACGAGATGACGTACGCCGGGGCAAGGTTCCAGACTATACCAGCGCACAACCTTGCAACCCATTGCCAGGTGCTGGGGTCAGGCTCACTACCGATAATGAGCTCAGGCAGCATCGCTGCATAGAACACGAAAGGGAAGACGAAGTTGAAGAACTCATTTCTGATCGGGCTCACTGCGAACAGGACCAGGTACTTTGCCCCTTCAAGTCCCACGGCGATTAAACCCATCCGCTTGAAATCATCTCTTTGAGCGGCCAATGCCAGGATGGGTAGGGCGACGCAAATTACAATTAACAGTGCCATTCGGGGCTTGTGTGCTCACTGACCCTTACTAGGACAGGGCTTGTCGAGCCCGTTCCCTGAATCCCACCAACGGAGTTGGTGGATCGTTCATACTCAGCCTACAATAGGACCTAGCAAAGCGGGCCGCTTCGCTTGTCCCAATCCCACCAACGGAGTTGGTGGATCGTTCATACTCAGCCTACATAGGACCAGCAAGCCCGTTCCCTGAATCCCACCAACGGAGTTGGTGGATCGTTCATACTCAGCCTACATAGGACCAGCAAGCCCGTTCCCTGAATCCCACCAACGGAGTTGGTGGATCGTTCATACTCAGCCTACATAGGACCAGCAAGCCCGTTCCCTGAATCCCACCAACGGAGTTGGTGGATCGTTCATACTCAGCCTACATAGGACCAGCAAGCCCGTTCCCTGAATCCCACCAACGGAGTTGGTGGATCGTTCATACTCAGCCTACATAGGACCAGCAAGCCCGTTCCCTGAATCCCACCAACGGAGTTGGTGGATCCTTCACACTGAGGCTGCAAGAACCGCCGTTCGCAGAACACAAAACTCCCTGGGGGCCGCCTAAGGCAACGCGAAAGCGACGACGTAGTCGCCCATCTTCGTTCCCAGCTTTCCGTGACCGCCGGCGCAGATCACCAGATATTGCTTGCCGCCAGCCTCATAGGTCATTGGGGCCGCCTGCGCACTTGCGGGCAGCTCGGTCTTCCATACTTCCTTTCCGGTCTCGATATCGAACGCGCGGAGGTAAGTATCCATCGCCGCTGCTATGAACACCAAGCCGCCGGCGGTAACAGCCGAACCGCCGAGGTTGAGCGATCCCCACTCGGATGACTTGGGGAACATCCCGAGCTGGGGTATCGTCCCAAGCGGCACTTCCCAGCGCACAGCGCCAGTCGCAAGATCGACCGCAGTCAGCGCGCCCCACGGCGGCGGATTGCACGGCGCGCCGCTGGGTGCCCGCAAATGCTCGCGGTACATCGCATAGGGAGTTCCCGTCTGCCTGCCAAACTCGCCTGTCATCCGGTTCCCTTCGCCGGACGATCGAAGTTTGTTGTACTCCTCGCGGGGGATCAACTTCACGAGCGTCGCAATGCGATTGGTGTTTGCGATCAACAGACCGCGTCTCGCGTCATACGACATTCCGCTCCAGTTCATCCCGCCCACGTTGCCGGGAAAGACGATCGTGCCTTGAAGGCTCGGCGGGGTAAACAAGCCTTCCGAGCGAGCGCCTTTGATAAGCTTACGGCACTCGTCTCGATCGGCGGGCGTGAGACCCCAGGCATCTTCCTCGGTCAGCTTCTGAGGAACGATCGCTGCCGGAAGCCTTGGAAAAGGTTGAGTTGGCGAAGCCTGCTCTCCCGGTAAGTCGCTTTGCGGGACCGCGCGCTCTTCAACGGGGAACAACGGCTTGCCGGTTTCGCGATGAAGCACAAAGATATGCCCGATCTTTGTCCCCACTGCCACCGCCGGGATGTCACGGCCGTTGCGCTTCACCGTGATGAGCATTGGCTGCGACGCCACGTCGTAGTCCCACAGATCGTGATGGACCACCTGAAAATGCCAAACGACTTTGCCGGTTGAGGCGCGCAACGCGACCACCGAATTCGCGTACTCATTATTACCTTTGCGCTCCCCGCCGTAAAAGTCCGGGCTTGGGCTGCCGGTAGGAACAAAGACCAGGCCGCGGGCAGGATCAACCGAGATGATCGACCAGGCGTTGGCCGCGCCGGTGCGGATCGCACTGTCGCCCTGCCACGTCTTTCGCGCGGGATCATCGGCGTTCGTTGGAATCGGATCCCAACTCCACCGAAGCTTGCCGGTCCGCGCGTCATACGCTCGCACGACTCCTCGCTCGAGCTCGACGCCGCGGTTGTCGCCCATCGACGAACCCACAACGATCAGATCCCCGATGACCGCGGGTGGAGAGGTCACTTGATAGTCGCCCCGATCGACGAGCCGCACATCTCGGGTGAGATCAACCTGTCCCTCCTGACCGAAGTCCGCGCACGGTTGTCCATTTGAAGCATCAAGCGCTATGAGCCGAGCATCAATCGTCGCGACGTAGATTCGGCGCTTGCTGGTCTTTTGATCCGCCCAACTCGACACTCCGCGCGAGCTGACTTCAGAATAGCCCTTTGTCGGATCCACCTTCGGATCGTAGCTCCAGCGTTCCGTTCCTTTGGAAGGATCGAGTGCAATCACCCGATTGAAAGGAGTGCTCAGGTAAAGAGTCCCGTCGACAAAGATCGGCGTTGCCTCAAACGCCGCGTTGCGTGCGGCCCGACCTTTCACGTCGCTTGCACCAGTTCGATAGGTCCACGCGACTTTGAGGGTTTTGACGTTCTCGCGTTTGATTTCCGCAAGCGGCGAATACCGAGAGCCGCCGCCGTCACGTCCGTAGGCAGGCCACTCATAGCCGGCTTTCGTTTTGTTCTGGGCACCGGCGCCGACCGACAGCAGCAGTGCGAGCACGGGTGCAATGCAGGTCTGATGAGATCTTTGCATCTTTTCCTGGGCGCCCCTACGCTCTGGGCGGGTTGATCTCGGTACCACTACAGACGAACCGCCGATGAACAGAGGAACGCAAACTGCGATTCTGCTTACGTTGAGCCTTTCGTATCCTTATTTCCCTGGTTTTGAATACGTCACCCGCCAGATCTTGTTCCCGCCGTCATCGGTGATCAGCATCGACCCGTCCTTCAACACCAGCAGCCCTACCGGACGGCCCCACACTTCCGGTTTGTCCTCACCGAGCATCCAGCCGGTAACGAACTCGTCGTAGCCGCCGACCGGCTTCCCATTCTTGAATTTTATCCGAATGATGTTGTAGCCGGTTCGCAAGGCCCGATTCCAGGAACCGTGCAGCGCAACGAACGCGTCGCCCTTGTAGTCAGCCGGAAACATCTTGCCTTCATAGAAGACCATTCCCAGGACGGCTGAATGCGCTTGTATCAAAACATCCGGCACGATCGCCTTAGCCACGAGGTCGGGGCGTTCGCCTTTTCGTCGCGGGTCCTCGTGCTGACCGAGGTATGCGTAAGGCCAGCCATAAAACGCGCCTTCCTTGATCGAGGTGACGTATTCGGGAACCAGCTCATCACCAATCAGGTCGCGCTCTTCCACCGCCGCCCAGAGCTGCTTTGTCGTTGGATTCCACGCCAGACCGACAGGATTGCGAGTTCCGCTGGCATAAACGCGGTGACCGGTGCCGTCAGGGTTGAATTCAGAGATCGCCGCGCGCATCGGCGGCTCGCCCGCATCGACGTTGGACCCCGAGCCAACCGCTACATACATTTTCGTCCCGGCCTGGTTGAAGAGCAGGTTGCGAGTCGAATGCCCGCGCCCACTTGGAAGCTCCGCGATCTTCTCCGGCGCTCCGTCAGCTTTGGTTTGGCCCGGTTTGTATTTGAATCGCACCACGGCATCCGTGTTGCCGACATAGAAATACTCGCGCCAGAACGCCATGCCAAAAGGCCGCGTGAGTCCGGTTGCGAACACGAATCGCTCATCGACTCGGCCGTCGCCGTTCGTGTCTCGCAGTATCGTAATCCGGCCCGGCTGAGTTTCAGCAACGAACACGTCTCCGTTTGGCGCAGCCGCCATGTATCGCGGGTTTTGAAGTTCGCCTTCAGCGTAGACGCTTATCTGAAAGCCCGGCGGCAGGTTCAGCTCAGCGCCTTCCGGTCTTGGTATGACCTTTGAGTTATTGCGCGGCCCAGTCAGCACTTCGGGAGCGGGCAGCTCGGCCAACTTTATTTCGTGGTGGCTAAGCGATGACTGACCAGTCGAACTCTTCGGCGACGACTGCGCGCACGAGAGCCCAACGAAAACAACAAGCGCGATCGCAAATTTGGAAGGTGTCGCTACCACTCGCGGAATCCAAGGATGTATTCTCTTCATTCTGCCTCCAGGAGCCTGGTTTGACCGGTGCATCATTTTCCCACAAAGACAAGTAAAGCAAAAATGAATGACGTGAACCTGGGCTACGAACGACAGGCTTGTTGTTCTATAATGCGAAAATGCAGAAACGTCAGATCGGGGTGGAGGTACTGGTGGAGGATCACTTCTGGGATGATACGCAGGGCCGATACGTATACTCTTTTCACTGTCCGGCGTGCACTCAGTTGAGACTCACACCCGCGCTTGGCATCTACCGTTGCGACTGCGGCTCCTGGCTGATCGTCACCAACCAGAGATGAAAAGATGAAACGATATCAAACTCGCAACCGCGTTCTATCGAGACACTCTGGGAATGAAGTTCCTCTTTGAGGCTGGGCATATGGCCTTTTTCGATTGCGGCGGAGTGCGAATCATGCTGTCGACTCCGGACAAGCCGGAATTCGATCACCCGAGTTCGTTCATCTACTATCGAGTCGGGGATATTCAGCGGTCGTACGAGATTCTCATATCGCGCGGCGTGCGGTTTGAGGAGAAACCCACGTTCGTCGCGCGAATGCCGGATCACGATCTATGGATGGCTTTCTTCCGCGATCCCGACAACAACCCGCTTGTCCTGATGAGTGAGGCGCCACGCGCGGAATAGCCGCCAACCGGTTCACTCCGCGCTGTCGTCTTGCTGGAGCTTGAAGAACACCTCGAGCGTCACCTGGTATTCGATCTGGCCATCTCTGACAGCGCCGCGCTGTTCGCGCACTTCAAACCATCGAAGCGCGCGGATGGTTTGGCTGGCGCGCTCAACCGCGGTCTGAATCGCGTCGCTGAAGCTTTCGGTCGATGTGCCGACGATACTGATACCTTTGAAGACGTCTTTTGCCATTGCTTCTCCTTTGATCATCAAACTTGATTTAGTACCATCTCACCCAGCGCTTCTCTTCGCAACGCCGCGATACAGAGCGCCCAGAATTTGAGGCGCGTCGGGCCTAACAAATCGATCCAGCGTCGCAATATGTAGACCGGCGGCGCTGATCAGCCGGTCGATTGGTCGATTCATGTTGCACCCGCAGCCAATGAGCTTCGTAATTGGGTTAAACCGGTCCTGGCGCTTCGCGATTCCCGGGTCGTCGCTGCGGCCGTGCTCAAGAAACACATATGCGCCCGCGGGTTTCAGCACCCGCCGAATCTCTGCAAGCGCGGTCCCGACTTCGGCGATCGAGCACAGCGTGAACGTGGTGACTATCCCATCAAATGACTGGTCCTCGAAAGGCAGCCGTCCTCCCGCATCGAGCTTCAACCGTTCGACTGGCACGCGCGCCCTGGCGATTCGATCGGCGACCCTGGCTTCCAGCATCGACTCGCTATCAATCGCAGTCAGCCTTGTCACTTGCGGCGGGTAACAACCCAGGTTCAGACCGGTGCCAAATCCGATTTCGAGCACCTGCCCGCGCAGAGGCGCAAGCGTTGCGAGGCGCTGGTCCCGCACAATCCCGCATCCGAGCGACCACTCGACGAGTCGCGGGAAGATATAGTGTGAATAGAAACCCATTCCGATTTTTGATTTTAGATTTTGGATTTTGGATTTTCGATTGACAATTCGCGGCTCGCTCCCGGAACGCTTGGCGTTCGGAACGGCTTGTGATCCACAATCGCGAATAAAGCCTCTATCGTTTTGGCGCCTTCAGCTTTTGCGTGAGCATCCACGGGAACAGTTCAGCCTCAGCATAGGCCTTGTCCCACGAGTTGTGCCCTACACCTTCATACTCGTTGTACCGAACGCTGCCTCCTGCTGACTTTATCGCCTCAACCATCTTGCGGGATTCGGTGACGGGAACGACGGGGTCCGCTCCCCCGTGAAAAACCCACACCGGGGTCTTGCCAACCTTGGAGGCAACGGCTGCGTAGGGATCAGCCGACGCTGCAAGACCGTCGGCGGGCTGGGGAACATTGATCCGAGGAGGCGGACGAACCCCTCCGCACACCACGGCAATTGCCGCGAACTTCGAAGGGTTCCCCTCCGCCATCACCCACGAGCCATAGCCACCCATCGAGAGTCCAGTAAGGTAAACTCGGCTCTTATCGCCGTTGAATTCCTCGACGGTCTGATCCAGGGCCTTGAGCGCCTGCGCCTGCATCTCAGGCTCAGTCCACCAGCGATTCTTTGGGCACTGCGGCAAGACGACGATGAAAGGAAGACTCTCCTGCTGCCGCAGGATCGCCGGACCGATCCCGACTTTTGTCTGAACCAGGTTGTCGTCGCCGCGTTCACCCGCTCCGTGTAGAAAGAGAATCACGGGAGATTTCTTTCTTCGGGACCAACCCTTTGGCGTAAAGACTCTGAAGTGATACTCCGTTGTGCCGATCGTGACGGTGCGATCCTGAAACATCTCCGTATCCTGCCGGGCGCGAGAAGGCCACGTCAGAAGAGCAGCGCTGGTCATCACGAGCATTATCCCTACTCTCGTTGCGGTCATTTGGGTTCCTCCCCGACATCTTAAACATTCCAGGAGAATCAACACAATGTCGGAAGGCCGTGCGGTGTTCGGTGGCCGGTGGCCTGTGGCCGGTGGTTGGTGGCAGGGGGCCGGTGCAGGGGGCCGGTGGCCGGGGGCCGGTGGTCGGTGGTTGGTGGCCGGTGGTCGGTGGCCGGTGGCCGGTGTTCGGTGGTCGGTGGCCGGTGGCCGGTGGCCGGGGGCCGGTGGTCGGTGGTTGGTGGCGGGGGCCGGTGGCCGGTGGCCGGTGGCCGGTGGTCGGTGGTCGGTGTTCGGTGGTCGGTGGTCGGTGGCCGGTGGTCGGTGGCCTGTGTTCGGTGGTCGGTGGCCGGTGGCCGGTGGAGTAGGCGCCTAGAGACCTGCACCAAAAACAAATTGACCTTTAGTGCAAGTCATCGACCTTGATCGAATCCTCATCATCGGCTACCGTGTAGTCGTTTCTCGCTGGAATAATGCTCGCTTCGAAGCATGCCGGGCTCTCGTAGGCGGGAAACCGCCACCGCATCCTGAGGAGGTAGCGCAGACTGTCCATGAAAATACTGATATTGATCACAGTGTTAGCGGTGGTCGCAATCGGGCCGCTCAGCCTTTACGCCGACGAGGGCATGTGGACCTTTGACAATCCGCCGCGCAAGCAATGGAAGGAGCGCTACAACTTCGAGCCAACCGAAGCCTGGATGGAGCACCTTCGCCTCGCGTCAGTGCGTTTGAACGACGGCGGCTCCGGCTCGTTCGTCTCTCCCAACGGGTTGATAGTAACCAACCAACACGTTGCAAGCGGCCAGCTTCAGAAAATCTCGACATAGAGAGAGAGATTACACAAAGGAAGGCTTCTACGCGCGAACACGCGCTGAGGAGCTGCAAGTGCCCGGACCTCGAAATCAACGTTCTGGTCTCCTATGAAGACGTGACCGCGCGCGTGCGGTCAGCCGGTCAAGCCGGGCGGCCTCGGAGAATGAGCAGCGAAAAGCGGATATCGCCACGATCGAAAAGGAAGCAACCGAGAAGACCGGACTTCGAAGTGCGATGTGGTCTCGCTCTACAGCGGTGGCGAATACTGGCTGTATCGTTTCAAGAAATACACAGACATTCGCCTGGTCTTTGCGGTCGGAGGAGCAGACCGCGTTCTTCGGCGGTGATTATGACAACTTCACCTATCCGCGTTATGACCTCGACGTAGCTTTCTTCCGCGTTTACGAGAGACGGGCAGCCGGCGAAAACCGCGCATTATTTCAAGTGGTCCATAACTGGCGCGAGCCGACGGCGAATTCGTGATGCCTCCGGGCAATCCCGGATCGACCGCCGGCTGCTGACCGTCGCGCAGATTCAGTATCAGCGCGACACCGGCAATCCGCTTCAGAAGCAGGTCTGGACATCCCGGCGCGACGCACTGGCCCGCTACGCGAACGACGAGCGCCGAGGAAGCCCGCCAGGCAGGCGGCGGAATTCGTTCGCTGAAAATTCGATCAAGCGACTCGTCGGGCAGCAGGAAGGCCTGATGAATCCGCGGATGATGGCAAGGAAAGAAGCGGACGAGAAAGCGTTGCGCGACGAGGTGGCTCGAAAACCCGGATGTGCAGAAGTAGTACGGCGATGCCTGGGAACAGATCGATCCGCTTATCGCGAGCCTCCCGCGAATGGCGGCCGGATCGCATTCTCGAACCTCGCGCCGTCGCGCTTGGGACAAATCGCATCACGCTCGTGCGTTACTCCGAAGAGATCCAAAAGCCGAACAATCAGCGCTACGATGAGTTCCGCGATTCGAAACTCGAATCATTTACATTCGCCTGATGTCCCCGCGCCGATCTATCCGGAGATGGAAGAAGCGGTCCTGGCGGCGTGGCTGGAAGAAGGACTGAAGACCCTTGGTCCGAACGACCCATTTGTCGCGCCGCGCTTGGCGGCCGACTCCGGCGGCGGTTGCAAGGCGGCAGTCGACGCGACACAACTTGGCAACGTAGCATTTCGGTAAAGACCTGTTCGATGGCGGTGCCGAGGCGATCGCCAGATCCGACGATCCGATGATCTGCTCGCGCGGCGCATCGAGCCCATCATCCGTGAGCTGCGCGCATGGAACGAAGCGACAGATCGTGGCAGTCGAAGCGAGCGCGGGCAGAAGATCGCGAAAGCGCGGTTTGCGGTTTACGGCAAGAATCTCTGCCGCCCGATGCGAATTTCAACCTGCGCATAAGTTACGGCAGGGTGCTCGGATACGAGGAAGACACGACGCTGGTGCCATACAAGACGACGTTCTTCGGGTTGTACGACCGCGCGCGCAGCTTTGACGAGAAGCCGCCTTACGATTTGCCGAAGCGCTATCCGCGAGGGCAAAGACGAAGCTGGACCTGATACTCCGCTGAACTTCGTTTACACCGCGGACACGATCGGCGGAAATTCCGGCAGCCCGGTGATCAATCGCAACGGCGAGATCGTTGGTTTGAATTTCGACAGCAATATTCAGAAGCTGCCGAACCGCTACTGGTACGTTGAGGAAGCTGAAGGCGGCCGGGCGGTCGGCGTTCACAGCGCGGCAATCATCGAGGCGATGAATAAGCTCTACGGAGCGGATCTGCTGTTGAGAGAGATTCTTGGCCAGTAGCGGTTGACAGACGTCCGAGCACCTGCGAACTTTTGTGTAATAAGGATCATCTGGTGAAGCTCAAACGTCGAGTAACAAACAAACTACTCAACAAAGCCCGGAAGGGCTTTCGCGGATATCCTGTCGCTACTGTAGCCTATTACGGTCCAAATAGTTCGAAAGCAACCAAGGTCGCGGTGGGCATCATCAACGCTGACAATGGCGAACCTGATCCGTTGCGCCGGTGGTATGTCAAGGAGACTGATGCTCGATTGGACCTAGAGATAACGGACCAGATACTTGAATTCATAAAGGAACACAAAGCAGTCTCGGTCGCCTCAATTCCCAGGATATTAGGTTGCCCTCACGAAGAAGGGATCGACTATCCGGGTGGCCAGGCTTGCCCCGAGTGCCCGTATTGGGCGAATCGGGACCGATGGGCCGGCTTGGTGGAGGACTTACCCTAGACGGCTGCTGAAAATGTTTCGTAGTCCCGCCTTCAGGCGGAATCCTGAACGTTGCGTGAGGCTGGGGTAGCGCGGGCGAGAAATCATTCACGCGAGGAAGCCCCAAAATGACAACCCGCGACCTCCTCGGGAAAGCACAAGAACTACTGCGCCGGATGCTCGGACCGCAGGCTCAGTTTCGCGAAGGCCAATGGCAAGCCATCAACGCAATCGTCACACGCCGCCGGCGAGTTCTTGTAGTCCAACGCACCGGCTGGGGCAAGAGCCTTGTTTACTTTCTCTCGACAAAACTCCTGCGCGAGCAGGGCGCCGGGCCAACGATTCTGGTCAGCCCGCTTCTGTCTCTGATGCGCAATCAAATCGAGGCCGCCTCGCGCATCGGGATCCACGCATTCACTATCAACTCCGCAAACCGCGCAGAATGGGATGCCGCCGAAGCCGCGCTCGCCGCGGACTCGTGCGACATTCTATTGATCTCGCCTGAACGTCTTGGCAATGATCGGTTCATGCGCTCGGTGCTCCCCGGCGTGTCCGGCCGCGCCGGTCTCTTTGTAGTCGATGAGGTTCACTGCATATCGGATTGGGGACACGATTTCAGGCCAGACTACCGGCGGATCATTCGAGTGATGGAGAGCCTGCCCGCCGGAATGCCGGTGCTTGGAACCACTGCCACCGCCAACGATCGCGTTGTGGCGGACGTTCAGCAGCAGCTCGGGCCCGAACTGGTCGTGTTGCGAGGCCCGCTCACACGCGCCTCTCTCAGGCTTCAGAACGTAGTCATCGCAACACAAGCAGAGCGGCTCGCGTGGCTCGCCGAGAACATCCCGAAATTCAAGGGAAGCGGTGTGATTTATTGCTTGACCGTCGCCGATGTCGAACGCGTCACCGCCTGGCTCAAGTTGCAAGGCATCAGCGCCGAAGCCTATCACGCCGGCAACGACCCATCAGTAGCGCAAACGGGAACAGGCGTGCCAAAAATGGATCGCGAAGCCCTGGAAAAAGCTTTGCTCGGCAATCAAGTCAAAGCGCTGGTTGCCACGGTCGCGCTCGGGATGGGATTCGACAAACCGGATCTCGCGTTTGTCATTCACTTTCAGCGGCCAGGGTCCGTAGTCGCCTACTATCAACAGGTGGGGAGGGCTGGACGCGCAGTCGATCGCGCTTACGGAATCCTGCTGAGCGGAAGCGAAGACGATGACATTCAGGAATACTTTATTCAGAGCGCCTTTCCGTCTCCCGAGACGATGACCTCGATCCTCAATGCCGTCGGCGCCGGCGAGGGCCTTTCGATCAACGAGCTGTTAGCCCGGGTCAACGTCTCGCGCTCGATGGCCGACCGGGCACTAAAGCTGTTGGAGATCGACGGCGCGATCGAGATGAAGTTCGACAAAAAGGTCCGGTACTCTCGCACCGCAAACAAGTGGCAGCCGGACATTGAGCGAACAAATCGCATTACTGCTTTGCGGAGGACCGAGCTTGGCGAGATGCAGAAGTACGTGGCGCACCCCGGCTGTTTGATGGAATTCCTCGCTCGCGCATTGGACGATCCCGGCGCGAAGCCTTGCGGCGTCTGCGCCAACTGCCAGGGCAAAGGCTTTCGCGCGAGGCCGTCCGCCGAACTCGTCACGCAAGCCGCCGATTTTCTCGGACGGGTCGACATCGTGCTGGAACCAAAGAAGCGCTGGCCTCAGGATATGATTCTCTCGGAGAACTCGGTCATCCCGGCTGAACTGCGAAACGCACCGGGCCGCTCGCTTTGTTACTACGGCGACGCTGGGTGGGGCCGGCTCGTCCGCGAAGGCAAATATGAACGCGACGAATTCGATGACAGGTTGGTCGACGCATCCGCGCTGTTGGTTCGCGAGCGATGGCAGCCCGAACCGTTTCCTGAATGGGTCACCGCGATACCCTCGCGACGCCATCCGGGGCTGGTGTATGATTTTGCGTCGCGGTTGGCTCGTTCGCTTGGCATCCCGTTGGTTGCTGCGTTGGTCCGAACGAACGATGCGCCCGAACAAAAGTTGATGGCCAACAGCTCGATGCAAGCGCGCAACGTTGCCGGCACGCTCAGTACGATCGAACGAGTGCCGGCGGGCCCGGTGCTGTTGATCGACGACATAGTCGATTCAGGTTGGACGTTGACACTCGCAGGGTGGCTGATAAGAAAGAAAGGCAGCGGCGTGGTTCATCCGTTTACGCTGGCTCGCGCGACGGCGCGCAAGACCTGATCATGAAACTCAGCAACGATTCATATGCACTGTTTCTTCTCTGTTCACACCTCGGTCTGCCCGACGACCCCGAGGCGAAACCGCTCAGCGCGCGAGAATGGAACCGCCTTGAAGAAAGGCTAACCGTCCACTCATTCAACTTAGCGGATCTGCCAGGCTCAAGCGCCGCGAAAATCAAATCAACTCTTCAGACAGACGATGACCAAGCCGCGCGGCTCGACTGGTTGCTCGACCGAAGCTCCGCGATGGAGGAGGAGATCGCCCGGCTCGACGAACTCGGCATATGGGTCATCACGCGATTCGACGAACACTACCCGCCGCGGTTCACCGAACGATTGAAGTCTGCAGCGCCGCTGATTCTATACGGCGCAGGCGACGCACGATTGTTGAACCGTCGCGGGCTCGCTGTAGTTGGCTCGCGTAACATCGATCAGCGCGGCTTCGCTCTGACCGAGTTGATCGGCAACGCGTGCGCCGAATCAAAGCTGGTGGTCTACTCGGGCGGCGCGCGGGGCGTAGACAAGACGGCTATGGGCGCGGCACTCGGGGCAGGCGGAAGCGCTGCCGGCTTGCTCGCGGATAGCCTCGAAAAAGGCATTCGAGCCGCGGATGCTCGGGTGGCAATCGAAGAAGGACATCTGGTGCTTGCGACGCCTTACTCCCCGCACGCGAGCTTCAACGTAGGTATGGCGATGGCCCGCAACAAGCTGATCTATGCGCTTTCGGATTTCGGGCTGGTAATCGCCAGCGACGCAGAGAAGGGTGGCACATGGGCGGGCGCCGAAGAAGTGCTAAAGTCCGGCTGGGTTCCGGTGTTCGTTGTCGAAGGACCCAACGTACCCGCCGGCAACCGGTTGTTGATCAAGCGGGGCGCGATTCCCTTCCCCGATACATTTGACGATTCGCCGTCGTCTCTGGGGACGTGGCTTGAAGAACACGTGCCAATTAAAGAGCCCATCGCTGTTCAGGGCACTTTGTTTTGAAGTCCGACAAACTTCAGTTTATCGCCTCCGCGCCAGCTTTGACTGTTCAGGGACCCGCGACAAAGTGAAGTTTGTCGGACATCGCCAGCTTTGACTGTTCAGGGACCCGCGACAAAGTGAAGTCTGTCGGACATCGCCAGCTTTGACTGTTCAGGGACCCGACAAACTTCAGTTTGTCGACTTGAGTTTGGACATTTTCCCCGAAGGGGATACTGTCCTCCAGCCCAGGGTTGCTGTACTCGGCTACCCTGGGAAAGACGGCGCGCGAGCTACCCAACCCCAACGGGGTTGCGGCCAAGCTTCCCAGCCTACCCAATCGGTATGAGGTTTGTCTTGATTCGTTCTCTTTTATTGAGTTCACGGGGTCTCGACACCGAGCCGCAACCCCGTTGGGGTTGGGGAACTCGCCGTCGTCCTTCCCAGGGTAGCCGAGTACAGCAACCCTGGGCTGGAGGACAGGATCCCCATCGGGGAAAATGTCAAAACTCTGACGACAAACTGAAGTTTGTCGGACATCGCCAGCTTTGACTGTTCAGGGACCCGCGACAAACTGAAGTTTGTCGGACATCGCGGGTTCTTTTGTGAGGCCACCATCCTGATTACGAGACGAAATGGTAAATAACAACGCAAGCGACATAATGTGTTCCGCGATGGAACGGAACACCCGACTATTGAACAAGTACCAAAGCCAACTACTCGAGCTCGAGCCGAAGTACCTTCTGCAAATGGCTCATCTCACGACGCCAGCCACGGTGTGGAAGTATGTCGAGAGTGCGGTCACCAAATCAAAAGCCAATCTGGTTATGCTCGATCTTGAAGACTCGATCCCGCGTGACAACGCCGAACTGCTCCAGCAGGGTCGCGCCAACGTGATTTGCGCATTCAACGAGCTGGATTGGGGAACCCGGTTGCGCTTTTTCCGCCCACGCGGGCTGGAACTCGATCCTGCGCACTCCGACATCGCGGTCATCGTCGAGGCTGCCGGTTCGAAGCTCGACGGCTTGATCTATCCGAAGATTGAAGACCCCGATGAGGTTCGCTTGTTAGACGAAACGCTCACGGCGCTGGAAACAGCGTTCGACCTGCCGCCGGGACGCATCAGAATCGAACCATTGATCGAGTCGGCTTCGGCCGAAGAGAACGTTTTTGAGATCGCGCGCTCATCCACGCGCCTGGCCGGGTTGATCTTTGGCTCCTACGACTACTGGGCTAGCCTGGGGATGGGGGCCACGAGTTACCGCGCAGATCATCCGTTGATCGCGCAAGCCCGCGGGCGAATCGTGAAGGCCGCGGCTTCGGTAGGGATTCCGGCGATCGCCGAGATGACGACCAACTACCCGACTCGCGACAAGAGCGACGAGGAACGCCGAGCCGCGATGGATGAGTTCCGCAGCGATGCGCTGCTGGCGCGGGATTTCGGATTCGCTGGCAAATGGACCGGCATACCGGATCAGACCGCGATGGCCGTCGAGATTTTCCAGACTCCGGATGACGAAATCGAACGCGCTGTAGAGGAAGCACAACTGTTTCTTGACGCGGAGGCTGCCGGCCGCGGAGCTACGATGATCGACGGCAAGATGGCCGACCGCGCAACGGATCGTCTAAACCGCAACACGCTGAAGAAGGCTTATGCGATGGGGCGCATCGATGCGGCTTTGGCGAAGGAAATGGGTTTGGTTTAATCGCCCATTCAGAACTAGCAAGAATGCCGACCACCTTCGAAAAACGCGACCGACTGAAAGTGAGCAAAATAGAATGGCCGAACTAAAAACCAAAAAGAACACCGCGAGTGTCGAGAAGTTCCTGAACAAAGTCCCAGATGAGCAGCGGCGAAAGGACTGCTTCCGCCTCCTGGAAATCATGAAGACCGAGACCAAATCCGAGCCTGCAATGTGGGGACCGAGTATCGTTGGATTTGGCAGCTACAATTACAAATACGAGAGCGGGCGCGAGCTCGAGTGGTTTCTCGTGGGCTTCTCGCCACGCAAACAAGACCTGACGCTATACATAATGCGGGGGCTCGAACGTTACCCGTCGTTGCTGAAGAAGCTCGGAAAGCACAAGATCGGAAAATCATGCCTATACATCAAGAGGCTCGAGGATGTAGATGTGACTACTCTAAAGCAATTGATCAGGCAATCGGTTGCGGACCTCACGAAACTCAAGAAATAGGAGCGTGACCCGAGGAAGGGTCCGAGTCATCGACTCGCATGTAATCTGCTAAACAGCGCCGTCTAGCGGCCAAGGCTCGGTAGAGCACGGCGTACCGTGTCCGTGCCGATCCCGGCACCGAACGTTTAGGACCAGGTATGGAAACATCAAAGTCCAGAACCTCTGAACCGAAGTACGGCCGGTTGCTTGATGACTTCCGGGTCGGCGATGTCTACCATCATCCCTGGGAAGTCACCATCGACGACGGGATGCTCGCAATGTTTGCGGCCTCGTTTCTCGACCCGAACCCGCTCTACTCCAGCCGGCGTTTTGCCAGAGATCTTGGCTTCAAAGATCGCGTCGTCCATCCGCTGGTGATGTTGAACCTCGCCCTGAGCTTCACCGTGCACGATGTTTCTGAACAAGCCATCGCGCATCTCGCTTACATCGATTTGAAGTTTCCCAACGCCGCCTATGCGGGCGACACGCTGTCAGTCTATTCGAGAATCCTCGGTGTGCGAGTGTCCGACTCAAAGCCCGATCGCGGCGTGGTCCATCTCCGAACTACTGGAGTCGATGAGCACGGCGTGGTCCTGGTGACGTTCGAGCGCAAGGCTCTGATTCCAACCGGCAAGCTCGAAGGCCGAGCGCATCCGGATCGTGCCGGTGACACAACCTTGTCGGGCCGCGATTCCCCAATCTCGGAGACGGCTAGCGAAGGCAGGCTCAAGTCTATTCCACACGAACTTGGGGGCGAGATCGAGACGCCGCTATGGTTGGGACGGCCGCGAGGATCGTTCGAAGACTTCGAGGAAGGCGATGTGATTCTTCATAGCATCGGCCACACCGTCGGCGAGAGCGAGCACATGCAGTTGACGATCCTCACTCGGAACAGTCATCCGCTGCATTTCGATGAAGTCTATTGCCGCGAACGAAGCTTCACTAAGACGCGCGTAGTCGAAGGCGGCCTGGTGTTCGCGTGGACGGCGTCGCTTGCGAGCCGCGACACGACCGCGAATGCATTGTGGGAGATCGGTTACGACAAAGGCAGCCATC
Source organism: Blastocatellia bacterium (assembly GCA_963737945.1). Lineage (GTDB taxonomy): Bacteria > Acidobacteriota > Blastocatellia > UBA7656 > UBA7656 > Onstottus_A. The sequence continues at coordinate 697,326 of CAVTUR010000008.1, forward strand.
CGAATCCTGTGCTCGGGGGCGACACGTTGTACGCGGCCTCGCGAGTGATCGATAAGCACGAGCGCGAGGATCGATCTGGGGTAGTGCGATTCAAACTAGTAGGCGTAAAAAACGAAAGGCCCGCGGCATTGCTGGCGGCTGGCCTGGATTTGTTCGAAGGGAGATTTGATCAGAAGGTCTTCGAGATCGAGCGGACGATCTTGCTTCCAAAGCGGTCTCCCTAGTAGCGACGCTAACGGTGATCCGAGAGCCGCCACGGCAACACACCCTCTACCTGCTAGCGGCTTCTGCTCCAGCCAGGAACTTCATCAGTCCGGCGTTGAACTCCGCGGCCTTTTCCAACTGAGGGACGTGGCCGCACTTTTCAATGATCAACAGGTGTGATCCCGCGATCTCTTTGTTGAACCGCTGCCCCATCGCAAGCTGCGTGAGCCCGTCTTCTCTACCCCAAATGATCAGCGTCGGATTCTTGATCGCACCGAGCTTCCCATCGAGCACGTCTTCGCCGTGAGCAATCGAGTCTATGAATCGCTGAACCGTATACTGGTCACCCGCGGTCACTCGGCTCGCCAGAAACGCGTCAATCGCCATATCGCTGCTGAACTGCGCGTTGTTGTAGAACACCAGCGAGATGAGATCCTTCACCTGTTGTCGCGTCGAGGGGTTCAGGCCGTTGAGTACTTTTGGATCCAGGTCACCGCTGACTGCGAATCCCGCCGCATCCACAAGCACCAGCTTGTCGACCTTCTCCGGGTGTGCGATCGCAAAAGCCGCCGCCGTAAACCCGCCCAGCGAGTTTCCAACCAACGTGGCCTTCTCAACCCCGACCTGCTTGTAGAAACCATCGAGAAAGTCGACGAGCGTCGCAACGCGATAGTTCAGCATCGGCTTGTCCGATTTGCCAAAGCCGATCTGATCGGGCACGATCACCCGATACTTCTGCGCGAGCGGCGCAATCGTCGGCGCCCAGTTCGCGACGCTCCCACCGAGGCCGTGAAGCAGAATCACAACCGGACCGCTGCCGGCTTCGAGATAGTGAATCTTCGCGCCAAAAACGGTCGTCCACTTATCCGTGATAGCTGCATCCTGCGTCTCAGCGGCTTCGGCCGGTCTTCCGGCTAACGCCAGACTGTGTTGCGCGCCTTGCGCAGACCGGGTTTGACGCGAGGGTGAAGGCGTGTGCGCTATCGAGACGCCGGGGATTGCCAGCAAGAAAATCAGAACTACGGCCGCGTACACCACACGGCCAATCCGGTCCGCTTTTCGAAGTGTTGTCATGTGTTTGTCCTTTGCCACCTGTCGTCAGCGCCGATTCTAAGCCCAAACCTTTTCCAGCGGAATATCGGTCTTACACAACGGGCACTCCGCCTGCGGATAAAACCGAGAGTTCACCTCGAGGAGCGAATAGTAAGGTACGTCCGGGGAGCTAAAATGCGCATCCTTGAAATGCACCAGAGAGCCGATCGCGACCACCTCCGCGCCCGCGCTTCGAATCAATTCAATCATGTAGGCGATCACCTTGCCGGACCGTACCACGTCGTCGACGAGTATGCACTTCAGGCCTTGCGCATCCAAATACTGGCGGAAGTAGTATCGGTTCTCGTCCTTCTCCGCCCAGAATATCTGATCCGCGTTGAGCGCTTCGCGCACTCCAAATGCCACGGAAATGCCGCCCGCCGCGGGCGCTACAATTGCGCAGTTGGGGAGCGATGCGAGCACTTCAGGCTCGCGGCGAAGAAGCCTCGACAGGGCGACGTTCAAAACCCGCGCGTTGCCGTGGTACCTCATCGCCAGCGGCATCTGAAAGTAGTGACTGCAGTGGAGCCCCGACGGAAACTCGAAGTGACCTTCGCGTAACGCCCCTGTTTCACGGAGCAGGTCCGTTACCTGCTCGGGCGACGGTATCAGTTGAACCTTTGGAACCAGCATTAACCCTCCGCTCGATTCGAACGTCGATTTTGCACTCATTGCAATGGACTCGTTGTACTCACTTCCGGCAGCGAGTGAGATTATAAGAAGCCGTCGTGCAAAAGGCAAAGCGCCGAGGCGAGGGCAATTACCTAAGAGCAACGGGTGAGGGCAAACGGCATGCGTCGTGGTACAATGTCGCGGCGCGAGCTCCCCACTGTTTGTGTCGTTGCAGCTTACTTCCCGACTATGCCGTCTGTTTACGACCTAAAACCAAAATTCCAGGCATTGCTGAGACCGCTCATGCGCCGGATCGCCGATCTTGGTCTGACTCCGAATGCGGTCACACTGGTCGCAATCGTCGGATCGATCGCCGTAGGCGCAGCCGTCTCATTCGCCAAATCCCGAACGGTGCTATTGCTCCTGTTGCCGGCATGGCTGTTTGTTCGAATGGCGCTCAATGCGATCGACGGGATGATGGCCCGCGAGCTCGGTATGTCGACTCAATTCGGAGCTGTGCTCAACGAGTTGGGCGACGCAATCTCAGACCTCGGTCTTTATTTGCCTCTGGCGTTTGTCTCCGAACCGGCACAATGGTCCATCATCGCATTCTCGATCGGCGCGATCCTTACCGAGTTCTCAGGAGTACTGGGGCGCGCGCTCGGAGCGAGCCGCCATTACGAAGGACCGATGGGTAAGAGCGATCGCGCATTCGTCGTTGGCGCTTTGGGGCTCTTGACGTTCCTGGTCCCCACGGTCATCAAAGCATGGCCGTGGGTTTTCGCCGGCGCGGCGGTGCTGACGGCGGTAACTTGTCTGAACCGAGTCTCACAAGCGCTCAAGGAGTTGGGCTCCATCGCCGTTAAGTAATGATGACTGACTGACCTCGACATGCTGACCTTGATAAGAAACCTCTCACCAGTGACGCAGATGGGATTTGTCGTGCTGGCTGTGCTTGTCATAGCAACCGTGGCAGTTGCTTTACTGCGGCGCAGGCGGCCCGAAAGGGACCTCTCTGAACTCTCAGCCCGCGTCCGAGCGTGGTGGATTATGGCGGCAGTGTTTTTCGGTGCGATAGTGGTGAGCAATCGTATATCGCTTGTCTTCTTCGCGCTGATGAGCTTTTGGGCGATGAAGGAATACGTCACGCTGCTCAAGACTCGCCCTGCCGATCACCATGCATTGGTCCTCACCTTTCTGGCCGTGCCGGTTCAATATATCTGGATCGGTCTCAATCCGCCGTGGTACGGGATGTTCATCATCTTCATCCCGGTATATATGCTCTTATCGTTGCCCGTGCGCATGGTGCTATCGAAAGATACAAAGGGTTTTGTGGAATCGGCTTCGCAGATACAGTGGGGGCTGATGATTTTCGTGTTTGGCTTGAGTCACATGGCCTATCTACTCACCCTACCGACGATCGGAGACACTCGTGCGAATGGCCGCACGCTGGTTCTCTTCCTGGTCTTCGTCGTTGAAATGAGCGACGTTCTGCAATACATCTGGGGGAAGACCTGGGGGCGACACAAGATCATTCCGGCTGTCAGCCCTAATAAGACGTGGGAAGGTTTCCTTGGCGGCATTGCCACAGCAATGTTGTTGAGCCTTGCGATTCGGTTCCTGACCCCCTTCTCAATTGGAGAGACATTGCTGGTGTCGCTGTTGATTACTGTAGCGGGTTTCTTCGGAGGCGCGGTGATGAGCGCGGTCAAACGAGACTTCGGTGTAAAGGATTTCGGAAGCGTCATACCGGGTCACGGCGGGATGTTGGATCGGGTCGATTCGCTTTGCTACGCGGCGCCTATTTTTTTCCACTATGTTCGGTACTTCTACAGCGAGTGAACCAACAGGAGAGACGCATTTGGAGATGGGCGGATCGGAACCGGCGAGCGAGGCACCTGCTAACCAGACGACGAAGTCGCAGCGGTTAACACTGGGGAACGTCGCTCAAATGATAGTGTTTGTGCTGGCGATCAAGCCGTTTATGGCGCTGTTTATTGGGCTCCGGGTGCGCGGCCGCGAACATCTGGTGACTTCTGAACCTTTTGTTCTCATTGCCAATCACTCGAGCCATCTGGACACGCTCTCGTTGCTCAGTCTATTCCCGCTCAGCCGGCTTCGTCGCATCCGGCCGGTAGCCGCGGCCGACTACTTCGAGCGCAACAAGTTTGTCTCGCAGCTCACCAAGACGCTCTTCAACATCCTGCCAATTGCGAGAAAACACATCACATCTGAAAACAACCCGTTGCGCAGGATGCGCGAGGCGATTGAAGCCGGCGACTCGCTCATTATTTTTCCAGAAGGAACGCGCGGGTCGGGCGAGGCGATGGGCGAATTTCGTTCGGGAGTCGCGCATCTGATCGAGAAGATGCCCGGCGTTCCCGTGGTCCCTGCGTACCTGGTGAACATGGGAAGGAGCCTGCCAAAAGGGGAGTTCATACCGGTGCCGTTTTTTTGTGAAATCAGGATCGGCGCTCCGCGAACACTAGAGGGAAGCCGCCAGGAGATCACAAAAGCCCTCGAAGCCGCGGTGCGAGAACTGGCGGAGTAAACAGGTCGTCTACACCTTGTTACTAGCATCCCTCAACGGTCGAACTACAAACTTCCCTGGCCCCGGATGAGCTACTGATTCTGTGACGGCTTGTCCTCTGGCTTCTCCTGCTTCGCCGGTCTGGGTTCGGCGACCTCGACTCCGAGCACGTATTTCGAGAACCATGCGTACTCGCGGCGCATCTTGTCCAATCGATGACGTGGCTCTTGCAGCCCGTGGGGCTCTCGTGGAAACAACACCATCTCGACCGGGACACCATTCTTTCGAAGCCCCATGTACAACTCCTGGGCCTGGCTCGGCGGCACGCGGGTGTCCGCCCCGCCGTGAAGGATCAGCGTCGGCGTCTTGGCCTGCTTTATGAATGTCATCGCTGAGGCCCGGCGATAGGCCTCTATATCGTCCCACGGTTGACCCCCGAAATATCCCTCTAACAGACGCTGCAAGTCATTTGTCGAATACATCGAAAACATGTCAGTCAACCCGGCGCCGACCATCACCGCTTTGAATCGGTTTGTCTGCGTGAGCGTCCACGCGGTCATGTATCCGCCGTAGCTCCATCCCGCTTGCCCAAGCCTGTCCGGATCGGCGATCCCTTTTGCGATCAGATTGTCGAGTCCGGTCTGGATGTCCTGGTAGTCTCCACCGCCCCAATCACCAACGTTCGAGGACAGAAACTTCTCGCCATACGCAGACGAACCCCGCACATTCGGATAGAAGGCAACCCACCCCTCGGCTGCCCACACCTGGCCGAAGTTCCCCCAGGAATTCGGGAAGCTCTGTGTCCAAACTCCCGACGGCCCGCCGTGTATAAGCGCGATCGTGGGGTAGCGCTTGCCCGGTTGATAGCCGACGGGGTAGATCACAATGCCCTCGATTTCCATTCCGTCTTTGCTCTTCCAGGAGATCACCTCGCTGTTGCCGAGCCCGAACTCCCGCAATTGTGGATTGTGATCAGTGAGCTTGACGGGCTCTGCGATTGGAAGAGTCCTGGAAACGTAGACATCATCCGTACGCAGGGTGTCCGACATTGTGAAAGCCGAGACCGAACCATCTCGCGAAAAGCTGGTTTGGCCGATCACTCCCTTGATGTTCGAAAGCTGTTTCGGATCACCGCCGCCCGCCGGCACCGAGAACAACTGTGAAGTGGTTCGGACGGATGCATTGAAGTAGATAGTCTGTCCGTCTGCCGCCCACTTCGGCGTCCCAGCCTGATACTCGAACCTCGGAGCGATCCCGCGCGGGGCTCCTCCATCCAGGGCGATCACCATCAGGTGAGTTTGCCCAACCTGGGCCGCTTTCAAATCGCGGCTCAGGTAGGCAATCTGCTTTCCATTGGGAGCCCAGCGAGGCGCCGTGTCCGGACCATCGTTGTCGGTAATCTTTCGAAGCCCACTCTTCTGCGCGACTTCCCTCTGGGTAGCAACAATCTGGCCCTGAACCTCCATGATTCGAAAATAGTTGGGACCATACTTCGTTTGAAGACCCGCAAGCGTCTCGGGCAGTTCCTCCAGCTTCTTCCTGAGGGCAACCACGTCGGCGCTCGCCGCGTTTGTCACGTCGATCACCCAAACATCCGACAACACCCCATCATCGGCTTTGGGCGTTGGATTTGTTACAAACGCCAGCCAGCGACCGTCCGGCGACCACTGCGGATCACTGGCGTTGTAATCGCCATTGACCACCTCGGTCGACTTCTTTGTCGTTACATCGATGATCCAGATACGAGCTAGCTTGATGTCCTTGTCGACAACTTGTGCATCGTCTTTGTCTTTGAGCCTTTTCTGTTCGTCGGGAGTGGGCACCTGCGGCGCAACATATGCGATGCGGTTGCCATCGGGCGACCATTGAAACGATTGAACTCCGGATTTCGAGTCGGTGAGTTTCTCGGCCTCACCCCCAAACGGCGAGATCAGAAAAATCTGAGGCTTCTCTTCTCTCGCGGAGACGAAAGCGATGTGCTTGCCGTCGGGTGACCATCGCGGCTGATTGTCATTCTTCTTGCTGGTTGTCAATCGCACTGGCTCGCCGCCCGACGTCGAGACCAGCCAGACATCGGCGTCGTTCGCATTCTCTTTCATGTCAGCTGAACTGACGACGTAGGCAACAAACTTGCCATCAGGAGACACCTGCGCATCCGAAACGCTCTTCAGGGCCATTACGTCTTCAAAAGTCATGGCTCGCTTTTGTTGCGCGAGCGCTCCAGTGAACCAAAACAAGAGGAGAATGAGTGCGAGTACCGTAGGTCTTCTCATGAGTCTATCTCCTTCACTCCGTGACCGGTTTTGCTCGTTCAGCGACTTCCAGCACCATGTCAAGCACAGTTGAAATCTCCGGTGCAATTTGATCGTCGGGAACATAGCGCACCAGTACATGGTAATCGGTCTTTCGCATGAGATTGGGGAGTTGCATGACCTTGAAGAAAGACTGGAACAGCCTGTCGAGAAACTGATCGGTTGCTTTCGTCTCGCTCCACCAGGGATCGTCTCGATCACGTTGGGCCGCACGGGGTACTAGATCCTGGATGCATTCCCTCATCGCCGCTTGCCCTCTCGCCCCTAACGCGAAGAGTGGACCGCCAAGTCGAGTTTCGTCCAAAACACCGGCGTATGCCTCTAGTGTCTCTGGCTGACACAGGTAGTTTTCGATCTCCCGCTTTGTCCACATGCACTCTCGAAGTTCCAGGGTCGGCTGCAGGGTTGAAGCGAGCCTGTCAAACAAAGCAACTCCAAGCAGAGAGGGGCAGGCCTCGCGGAGACCACGGAAGTGGTCCCTGGCCTTGCAAGGCTGGTTCATAACGTACTGGACAAATGGTTTTTCTAGGTATTTCTCGACAGGATGCTTGAGGCGTTGTGCAAAGGCCTGGAGAATGTAGAGATCCGTCGCTCCCTCGACGTACAGCACCCAGCCCGTCTGCTCCGCCTGATAGAACTGATCGAACCCGATCTCCTTGAGCGACTTCAGTAGTTGACTCCCACGGTCGTCGATTCTGTGTGGCTTGCCGACGAAAGCAATCACGACATCGCGATCGGCTGCTTCGTTGAGAATGACTTCAGAATGGCTGGCGGCAATAATCTGACTCCCCTGGTCGCGTGCAGAGTCGGTTAAGACTCGATATATCTGACGCTGCCGCAGAATCTCAAGGTGCGCGTCCGGTTCGTCCAGTAGAAGGAGGGAATTTGGATTGGCCGCCAAATATGCTAAGAGCAAGAGGGTCTGTTGAAGGCCCCGCCCTGAGGATGAGAGGTCGAGCCGAACGCCGGAGCGGTTGCGATACGTCATCTCGATCTCGCCTCGCTCCTGAATGTACTTAGGTTCATCCAGCTTCACGCCAAAGAGAGCCTCGATCTGACTGCAAAGGTTGAGCCAGCGTCCATTCCCCTGCTCGCTATTTAGAATCTGATAGCAAAGATTTCTCAGCACTTCCGCGGTACGACCCTCTCCGAGTCGCACGTTGATCGCCCCGGTATCCAGACGTGTTTCGTTTGCTGCCAGCCCTGACATTGGCGGTAAGAAGGCGACGTTTACCCCCCCGACCTCGTCTGGAACCGGCATGCGGCTTGAATCCTTTTCTTCTGTCAGTCTGAGAGGTCGGCAGTAAATCGATTCCTTGTTTGCGTAATCGAACTCCAGCCCGCACCTCCACACCCCTGTTTCGCTCACTCCTTCAACGACGATATCTACCATGATGTTGTTAGTTTGCTGCTTCCCGTTCTCTCTCTGAACGTCGCGAACATGGAGGTCGTGCCAGAGGAGTTTGGCTTCTGGTACAGGGACTGCGATCAAATCTCTTCGGTTGATTGTGACTCCAGGACGCTTCCCGGCCGCGGGTCTTCCCTTTCGTTTCTCATTCCATCGCTTGACACCTATATCCCAAAGAGCAAGCGCTTGAAGGGCAGCCGTCTTCCCAGAATTATTGGGACCGATCAGCACGACGGGACTCCCGAGTTCTACCTCCACGTCTGTGAATATCTTAAATCTTCGTACCTGGAGTTTCGTTAGCATGGAGATCGAGGCGCTTTCAGATCAAACAGATAAACGAGCGAGCGCGAGAATTACACCACGCGCGACCTAATGCGTCAACGTCTACGGCGTCACTAATTTGTTGACGCGCTAGCCCGAATCCCTTTGCTTGACGGTCGCCGATCTCGGGCCTATTCTAAGTGCGCCTTCAATCAACAACTAGTAAATTAAGGGGAGCGACGGGTGACTTCAAAGAACTTAGTCTCATGTATGATTCTGCTCTCGGCCACTACTGCTTTTGCCAGCAACCCGCTCGGACTCGGCGGTGCAGCAGCATCTCGCGAGCAACAAATCGCTCAGGCGACGGAGGCTCTGCGTGCGAAACTCATTGAGCAGCGCCGCGATTTCCACATGCACCCCGAGCTGTCCAACCGGGAGGAGCGCACCTCTCGAATAGTCGCAGAAAAACTCCGCGCTCTCGGGCTCGATGAGGTCAGGACAGGGGTCGCCAAGTATGGAGTCGTCGCTCTGCTCAAAGGCTCGAAGCCCGGCCCGGTGGTCGCGGTCCGAGCCGATATGGATGCCCTCCCGATTCAGGAGACCATCGATGTTCCCTACAAGTCGCTGAACCCCGGGGTCAAGCACGCCTGCGGCCACGATGTACACACAACCGTCGAGCTTGGCGTCGCTGAAGTGCTTAGCAAGATGCGGGATCAGATCGCGGGCTCGATCAAGTTCATCTTCCAACCTGCCGAAGAAGGCGCGCCTCAGGGCGAGCAAGGCGGCGCGAGTTTGATGGTCAAGGAAGGTGCGCTCGAGAACCCCCGCCCCCAGGCTATTTTTGGCCTGCATACCGCGGGGTTCGAAGTGGGTCAGATCGGGTACCAGTCAGGCCCGGCGATGGCTTCCTCGGACCGGTTCACAATAACGATCCATGGCAAGAAATCTCACGGCGCGGTTCCGCAAGGGGGCATCGATGCGGTCGTTGTGGCAGCCGAGTGCGTCACTGCGCTTCAGACAATTCGCAGCCGGCGCACCGATCCGCTCGAACCGCTGGTGATCTCTATCGGTATGATCAACGGGGGTGTTCGCAACAATATCATCGCTGACGAAGTAAAAATGGAGGGCACGATGCGAACGCTGAGCGAAGACATTCGGTCGCGCGCCAAGGAGTTGATGCGGCAGACTCTTGCCGGCGTGACCTCTGTTTACGACGCAAAGTTTGACCTGTCGTTTGACGACTCGAATCCGGTTACATACAACGAACCCCGCCTGGTAGACGAAACGCTGCCGACTATCAGGCATCTGGTTGGAGACGCAAACGTCATCCTGCTCAAACCGTTCATGCCGGCCGAGGATTTCTCCTACTATCAGAAGGTCGTCCCCGGTTTCTTTTACTTTCTGGGTGTCGCCAACAAATCAAAGGGTCTAATGCCCGCATGGCACACCGCGGAATTCGATGTAGACGAGGAGAGCCTGATTGTAGGGGTGAAGGTTATGTCAAACGTGCTGCTTGATTACCTTGATCGACACGCCGCCCAAAGGTAAGGGGGTGATCCCTGGCAGGCTGCTGAAAAAGGGGGTTCGTAGTCCCGCCTTCAGGCGGAATCCTGACGGGGAATTGTCTTTGAGACCATCAGAAACGGAGCAGTTCCGCGCTTCGCTCTTTGAGATTCCGTCTTAAGGCGGGACTACGAAACCCTTTTTAGCAGCGTGCCAGGGTTCACAGTAGCAGATAACGGGCTGTCACTTAGTCCGGTTGATAGAGGATTGGGCGGAGTGTAAGAAGACCTTGCACTCCGCCCGGATTTCCTGCCTACTTGATCCTCATCGAGGGATCGCCGAGCAGTAGCCACGTCCTTCGAACGTCCGGATCGAGAGTCGCGGCCTTGGCCCGCATCACAGCCTCACCCAACGTGGGTGTTTGATCCTTCCCGACGCCTGCCGCGAACAACAATCTGTATAGCTCCTGATTGATGTACGCCTGTTCGTCGGCACCGGTCATGCCCGAGGACGCCCAGACGGCAACCGCCCCTCCACGTTCAGCCTTCAACAGCGACTCGGCAAGGCTGTCCAGAGAGGCATCCTGGAAGTAGCCATTGAGGCAAGTCATCATAACAAACAGCGACAAATGATCGCCGTTGATCATCGCTCCAGCGTCGTCATTCGTTAACAAATCGCCCTTCCATTGATTCACGCTGCCGTGACCCATGTAGTTGACGATCTTCTGGCCACGATTGATCGCGTCAATAAGTGCCGTCTTAGCCGAAGCGGCATCGAGGCGGCCCCTATCGATTCGATTGATCTTCAGGCTGGTTGGCAGAATATCGCGAACCTGCCCGCTCGCAGACTCGAAGTCGAAGCCGTCGTTGGCGTCCGCGACCAGAAGCGCTTCGGTCGCCGGACGGGAATTCTCATAGGACAAGATCTTCGACACCATCGTCGTGGCTTCGTTTTGAGTGCGGAAAGGCAAGCGCCCAACCGCGAGCTCCGGCAGCCCGTCGTTGTTGAAGTCTACGAACCAATCATCCGAAGCGGTCTCCATCAATCCGGTGTCTATCAGCTTTGTCGGGACCAGATCGCTATCGCCGAACCCGAGATGGTTTCGAGGATCGAGACTGGCATGCCCGGCAAACAGCACAAACTGGGGCCCCCGCTTCCAGATCGACGCCGCATTGGATAAGAAGTCTTTGACGGCCTGGGGTGTTTTCTCGCCGTCGCTGAACTCATCATAGATATCCGAGACATCCACCATTTGAACGCGCATTCCCTGGCTCTCGCGCAACGCTTTGAGCGGCTCAAGCGCAGAGAAAAACTCGCTTCTGGTGATGATCAGCAGATCAGCCTTGTTCTTCTTGCCCTTCCATTTTGACGCCTCGTTCAAAGCGATTGACGCAGGAGTCTTGATCCGACTATCAGTGAGCGCAAGGAGCGTTCGCGTTCCCTGACTCGCCATCTCGAGTGACGCCAAATAGCTGCCGCCTTGATAAGCGATCTTGCCGGCGAGCTCCACTGGGGCGGAAGGATTAGTTATGTCGAAGACTCGTACGGTACCATCGCTAAAGCCCTCGATGGTTTGGGATCCGGATGCGACGGTCATTCTCAGCGAGTCGTGATCGGCCGCGTACGAATGAGGATAAGTCACCCGGATGTAGTCGACGAGGCTCACATCGGCGCCGGCGGTTTCGGCGGCAAACGTGACAATATTGTCACCCTCCTTCAGCAATTCCCGACTAATCGAGAACTTCTGAGATTTGTGGCTCTGGCCGCTAAACACCAGCTTACCCACCTGCGCTCCGTTTACCAGAACGCTTACGGAGTGAGCGGCGCCTTGATCGGTTACGCCCTGGAGAGCCACTTCAATTTCGGATTGATCTGACGAAGTGGAGTCCAGATGCCGTAGAGTTACTACTTGGTCAACTGGGGTTGAGGTGACGACCTGGCCAAAGAAATTGTCAGCATCTCCATTCCGTAGGCTGGAGAAGTACACCGTTCGGTCTCTGCGCTCAACGGTATATGGGAAGCTCTTTACACCACCAGATTTAGCTTCACCCTTTACGAGTCCGATTCGACTTCCGGGGCCATCACCGCTTACAAGCCAGTAGACGTGGGCATCGGTTGAGGCGGTATCCTGACCGGATCCGAAGAACTCTATTGCGTCCAGCCGGCCATCTTGCTCGCCTGCCACCCGCATCGGCTGCTCGACGCCGTCCAGATAGAGTTGCAGGTTTCGCGGATCGATATTCGTGTCATACCCTGCGCTGATCAACTCCGGCCGAGTTACTCGATACCAGCCTTCCTCCCGGACCGTCATCTTTAGCGCGGGCATCGCCGACAGCTTCCCAGCCGCCGACAGAGTAGAGACGTTGGGGTGAGCAGAATCAACCCGGCTTAGTTCGTAGGTCAACGGGAGCTGACGGACAGCCCTTTCGCTGCGGCCAACCTGACTGAGCAGCTCGGCTTGGCTCTCCCTGGGTGGCCGGCCTCCGAGGTGACGCACCCCAAAAGGCCCATGCATCGTGCGTATTCCATTCAAGTCAATTTCTTCCACCCAATAGGTTGAGCCCGCCTGCTCACTGGCACCGGTCTTGTCCCACCACCCGTACGCCTGGCCTGCCTGAAGCGAGGTGCCTACCATCAACGCGGAACCAGCGATCACGTCCGGATTGACCTTTGTGCGCTTTCCGGCAATCTCGCGGTAAATATTGAACCCGAGGTTGTCCGTCTCGAATCCTGTCTTCCAATTCAAATAGACACCAGCGTCATAGCCAATCGCGTCACATGATGAGAGTCTAACCGCTGTTGGTCCCAAAATGAGGTTTCCGTTGACCGGGTTCGAGTTAACGGTCCCGTCGTTCGGCCCATCATCCAACTCCGCCAATTGCCAGGTGAGCGCGCTTGATGTTCCCTGGCCCCCGACTCTGGTGAAATTGATATTCACCAGTACTCCCGAACCGGTGATCGCCGCGGCTTGCGAACCAGCCAAAATCAGGACGCCCGGCGTCGTGGCATTTGGTACTATCAACATCCCGCTGCTTAGCGTACCTGCATTTGAAAAGGGGGTTGCCTGAAGACCTACCACCGCGGGGTTGTAAGTAAACCTGAGATTGAAGCCGGTAACCTGCTTCCCTCCCGACGGCGTAGTGTCGCCTATGGTAATAGGCAAGGTGAAGTTCGTTGTTGCCAACACCGATGCAGTAGGCAGTGTCACCGTGATTGGCTCGGTAAGAGTCGGGCTCTCAGTACTTGTTGTTACAATCTGCCGGCTCGGCGCACTAACCGGGGCGGAGGTTATCTTGGTCTCCGGACCCGCCGGCGACCAGTTGCCCGACACCTCTCCCAACAGGAATGCCGAATAGTCTTGACTGGTTTGGTCCGCGACAATGCTCACGTAAGTTGTGCTCGAGGCGCACGGTGCGGGAAATCCGAAACCGGTCCGGCAGAATCGCCACTCACCCGTATGGTCGGTGGCCAACGGGGGATTCGATGCGACAAAGTTCAATATTCTGGTGACGTCGTTGGCATTGATAACACCATTCTCGCTGGTGTCCGCGGCGCGCTGCTGACAGGTGTTCAGGAGAACGGTGGCCGCTATGTGTTGCAAAACCCGGGTTGCATCGTTTGCATTGATACCGTTTACAGCCCCGGTCTTGGTAGGTGTAACAACGTATGATCCAGGAACTAGATTAGTGAATGAATAGGCTCCGGTCGAGGGCGCGCCGCCCGTCGAGGTACTGGTAACGGTGTCTCCTGTCAAATTGAGCGTTGTGTTTGCGGCTCCCGGAGGACTCCCGGCAGCGCAGAATAATATCGTGCCGGATATCGTGACGTTCGCCTGTGGCTGTTGCTGCGCAGCTTGCCAAAATCCACCCAGGACCGAAAACGTGCCGCCGCTTGATGCACCAAGGACACTCTGGCCGATCGTGCCATCCAGCTGCATAGTCCCGTTCGTGCTCGTGCCCCCACCACCGGCGATAACCGACGGCTTGATCTCGAAGGTGCCGCCCGACTGCAATGGTGCCGCCGATGGAGCGTTGACTCTAGCCAGGGTTGCGTTGGCGTACCCTGCCCGTCCGACATCTGCTATCGCGGGCTCTCCGGTAACCCCTTCAAGCGGTCTACCGATCAAGGAAGGAACTAATGCCACGAAAAAAACCATCCCAAACAGAAGAAGGCCTTTTCGAAATACTCGAAAACTCGTTGAGCGGAGAATAGAGTTCACGATTCCTCCTGAGAAAGTCGGCGCCGATCCTGGATTACCCTTGCGCCGGGTTATTTCAGCCGGTATGCCCTTCGCGGCCACCCTGCATGTGCGCTAAATAATCGCGCACGAGGCCTCGCTTCGAGAGTAGTTCTTTGCTCCTGGAAACCCTAAACAACAGACATGCCTCAACACTCTTTGTTCCGAATCACCGCGTCGCTCAACATGCAAAGTGTCAGAGCTAGACGCCGTCGAGGCTTTTCCAAAATGTGAACAGCTCGGTCGCGATCGTCAACGGGGGCGCTATCTTTGGACCGAACCGGCCACTGCGCCGCAATTTTCTACTTTTCCGGGCAACTTGGCAAGAGTATATCGAACAAATCTTCAAGGAAAAGCAGGGAGTGGGAGCAGGGAGCGGGGAGCAGGGAGCAGGGAGCAGGGAGCAGGGAGCGGGGAGCAGGGAGAGTCGCGCTGAGATTCATTCAATCGCAATGCAGGAAGAGCGAACTCCCTGCTCCCACTCCCCGCTCCCTGCTCCCACTCCCTGCTCCCCGCTCCCTGCTCCCTGCTCCCACTCCCCGCTCCCTGCTCCCACTCCCCGCTCCCTGCTCCCCGCTCCCCGCTCCCTGCTCCCCGCTCCCCGCTCCCTGCTCCCCGCTCCCCGCTCCCTGCTCCCCGCTCCCTGCTCCGAGTAGCCCGTGAGAAAGAACGACAGAACAACCGATCCAATCGACCCCACGCCCAAAGGTAGAGACAGCGACGGGCAGCGCGTGCGTTACAGGGAACAGAATGCCTCATCCGGCGGTGGCAACGAATCCCGACTATCGCTCACGAGCTTTGACCCAGAATAGATCAAGCATGCAATACTCGCAGCCGCCGTCTCGGGACACGTCAATCAACCGACTAGATATGAAGTCTGTATGAGGCTCCACGTCCATCTGATTTCGTGCCAGTAGCTCAGGATGGCCGGCTCTTATGCGGCCACTGTACGACTTGACCGGCTGTCCGTTGACTTTGATGACGATTGTAAGCTCTCCATCCTTCCTGGAAAGCGACGCGAGCGTCAGCCATTGCACGGCCGGACCTTTCGATTGGACCAACTCATTCTTGAAGAACTGCCAGTCCACGTAGCTTGGCACCACCGGCGACCTGGTTGCGGCAATTTCCTGACCGCCTTGAAGCAGGTGGATCGTGCACAACGGGCGGCTGACTCCCTTTGGCAACTCGCGCAAGCTGACCCACCAGTTGAACTTTATCGGAGCATCCGGCTTATCGAGCGGCGCGGAAAAGTAAGCCATCTCGCGCCACGGTCCCTCGCGTACGAACGTCTTCTTTGGGTTGTAGGCATCCGAGCTCTTCTCTTCTTTCAGACTGAATGGTAACGTCGTAATCGCCTGATCGCCGAGATTGACCGCCATCACGAAATCCCCCGACTCTCCAACACGAACTACACCCGGTACTCCAGCGGGCCGCAAAACGCGAAACGCTTCGAATGTTCGAAGGCGCTCGCTGCGCAGCGGAACTCTGGCGACTTCTTCGCCGGTCCTCCGCCGGATCACGAAAGTTAATTTCTCATTCCCTGCGGGCGGAAACACCATCTGCAGATCGTCGACAAGAAACCCTCCATCGGCATCGTAGTACCGCATGTTCAGAAGCGACTGGTACTCGACCGCAGGCTTGTTCGACTGTCTTACGCTAACTTCATCCGTTGAACCGGAAGCCGTTCGGATTGATCGGCTATCGGCAACCAACAGCACCGCTAACCCGGCGACTATCCCAGAAAGCAAGGCGAGTCTACTGTGCTCTCCGCGGTCCATGCGTCTTCCTCCTTCATCCCGTTGTCTGCACGCAAATGATTCTGCCGGCCCTCGTCGGCGCGAGAACCGCTATGACTGCGGCTGGACCTCGCAGCGTGCGCAGGGACTGCATTTTCGCCAGCAGGTTCCAAACGGGACTGCAATTGACGCATCCGCGCCTGTCGACATGCCAAGAAGCAGAATCTGAACCAGGAAGAAACAATCTTGATTGGGGCATGGAAACCTCCCCAAGGAATCTCAGATAAAGTGTTGAGGCAGTGAAATCCTACGCTCGCATAAGAATCGGGTCAACACCGATGCGATAATTAACCTGAATCCTCCCGCAAGGTCTTATTCTGTTGCCTCAGATGGCTCCAATCTCACGGGTCCGAATCGAATGACCGAACCTTTTCTGATATCATCCCTCGCGGCCGTTCAGCAAAAGGAACCATCAAACGCATGAGGAATTCAAGCAGTCACGCAACCGCCCTGGTAACCGGGGCTACCGGATTCGTAGGCAGCCACCTTGTGGACAACCTCCTGGAACAAGGCCGTTCGGTCCGTTGTCTCGTACGACGGTCCAGCAATCTGCGATATGTAAAGGATCCGCAGATCGACTTAGCGTACGGCGGCTTGGATGATTCGACTGATTGGGATGAAGCGCTCTCCGATGTCGATGTGATCTATCACGTGGCGGGCACGACCTTCGCGCGCCGCGCGAAGGATTACTTCACCGTGAATCACAGGGGGACCGAAGCGCTACTAGCTGAAGCAGTAAAGCGTCGCGATCGCATTAAGAGGTTCGTTTACATTAGCTCGCTCGCCGCAGTAGGTCCGGCTCAGGACGGCGTCCCGGTCGACGAAGACACTATGCCTGGACCGATCACTCCCTACGGTCGGAGCAAGCTGCATGGCAGAGGAAGCAGTGCACGCCGTCTCCGATCTGCTGCCGGTTACCATCATCAGACCACCCGCAGTCTATGGCCCGCGCGACTACGGCATATTTGAATTTTTTAAGGCGGTAAAGGGCGGAATGTTCCCGATGATTGGACGGCACGACAAGCGAGTGAGTCTCGTTCACGCACGCGATCTCGTGGACGGAATTATTCGCGCGGGTGAGAGCGACTCCGCGATAGGCCGGACCTATTTCGTGTCGAGTGAAGACAACTATTCAATGCGTGCGGTGGCCGATCTAATGGCAGCCCTGATGAGAAAACGGCTGCGGACCATTACAATCCCGAAGGCCGTCGCATATGGTGTCGCGCTCGCAGCCGAAGGCGCGGCCGCCCTGATGGGTAAAGCCCCGGTCATCAACCGCGACAAGGTCACTGACATCTCGCAGTCCGGTTGGACATGTTCGATCGAACGAGCGAAGAGCGAGCTTGGATACCATCCGCAAATTGAACTCGAGGATGGGCTGCGCGAGACTATCGCCTGGTACAAGACAGAGGGTTGGCTGTGAAGCGCCGGGGAGAAAGGGAGAAGGGGAGAGGGGGAGAAAGGGAGAGGGGGAGAAAGGGAGAAGGGAGAAGGGGAGAGGGGGAGAAAGGGAGATGGGGAGTTGAATAGCGCCTATCAGTCCAGGCAACAAGGCAAGCGGTTTGAGCCCGCTGACAAAGTCGCCGTAGCCTACCTGGCAGTCATTACGGTATTGATCCTGGTCTTCAGCTACAGGATCCCGTGGTGGTGGGCGTTCTTCGTCGGACACGCGATCCTTGCGGGGCTGGTCATATTGATCGCCAAAAATCTCCCCCTCTCCCCTTCTCCCTTTCTCCCCCTCTCCCCTTCTCCCTTTCTCCCCTTCTCCCTCTCCCTTCTCCCTCTCCCCTTCTGTCATCCGTGGCTGGTATCCAGTGGCGTTGATCCCGATCACCTACAAAGAACTGAGCTATCTCATACCGCTGATACACCCGCGCGATTTTGACGAGACGCTGGCACACATCGATCAGCGTTTGCTCGGCGTACATCCGACGGTTTGGATCGAGCGGTTTACCTCCCGTCCTGTAACGGAAATCCTACAGCTTACATATTCGAGCTATTATCTACTGCCGATCATTCTCGGGATCGTTTTGTGGCGAAACCGTTCGTTTGAGACGTTCCACTTCTGGGTATTCATAGTTGTGCTGGGGTTCTATCTGTCATACGTTGGGTACATCGCAGTACCCGCCATCGGGCCGCGCTTCTTACCTTCGATAGTAGAGGCCCAGACAATTCCACTGACGGGAGTCTGGTTGTTTCAGCCGGTCCGTGGGATGCTGGACCGCGCCGAAGGCATTACCCGCGACTGTTTCCCAAGCGGTCACACTGAAATTACGCTGCTCGTGCTCATCTATGCACGCAGCTTTCATCGGAAAGTGTTTTGGTGGCTTTTGCCATTGGGTATCGGGGTCATCATGTCGACAGTGTACTTGCGCTACCATTACGTGGTTGATGTTGTGGCGGGCGCCCTCGTGACAATCGCGATCGTGATGATCGCGAAGCCACTGTATCGGGCGCTCGGCGGACATGAAGCTCCCGAATCACACTGATCCCTGCTAACGCGTTCAAAGTACGCTGCAACTCGTCCCTGGGTTGCGGTATAATCCCGGCGTCGACACGTAACCCACGATTTCCAGTTTTGAGCATCCTGGGGCGCTCACAACAAGGTCAGTATGAGCACAAGAACTGAAGCAACAATTGAAGACCTTTACCATGTTCACGAGGACGGTAAGGCCGAGATTGTGGATGGAGAACTCGTACTTATGAGCCCCACAGGAGATTTGCCCGGGAGTGCTTCCTTAGAGATAGTTGTGAGCCTGCGCGAATACGCGCGACGAACAAAGTTGGGGCGTGCATACGGCGACAACGTTGGATTCATCGTCAGCCTGCCTAACCGCGGATCGTTCAGCCCTGATGCCGCTTTCTACATCGGACCTAGAGCTGGAGGTAAGTTTCTGGACGGCGCGCCGATCTTCGCAGTCGAAGTTAGAAGCGAAGGGGACTACGGTCGCAAGGCTGAAGATAAGATTGCTAGTAAGCGTGCGGACTACTTTGCCGCCGGAACGCTCGTAGTCTGGGACGTCGATGTTCTCAAGAATCAGGTCGTCAAATGCTACCGGGCTGACGATCCTGCTAATCCAAGACTGTTTCGGCGCGCCGAAGTTGCCGATGCTGAACCCGCGTTGCCCGGTTGGACGATGCCGGTTGATGATTTATTCGCTTGATTGCTAAGCTGGCATTGATGCGTGATACCATCCGGTCACGCATCACGCTTCACCAATCACTTTTCCGGGGGAGCTTCGTTACGAGGCTGAGAGTCCCGCTCGGGAGACCCCTTGAACCTGATACGGATAATGCCGTCGAAGGGAGAAAACATGACAACTTCAAAGAATCCAGAGCCACACGCCGAAAGTACATTTCAGTTTCCAAGCTCATCCCGGATCTATGTCGAGGGCAGCCGGCCGGACATTCGCGTTCCGATGCGCGAGGTCCATTTGAACGTGACCCGTGGCACGAACGACTCGGTTGAACAGAACCCGCCGGTTCGCATCTACGACCCGAGTGGACCGTGGGGCGACGCCAATGTGTCGTCCAGCGTCCACGACGGCCTCCCTGCCCTGCGCCGCGAGTGGATCATTGCCCGTGGCGACGTCGAGGAGTACGACGGGCGCGAGATTCTGCCACAGGATGACGGTTACCTGACGGAAGGCGCTCGTGAATTTGCGCTTGTGAAGGACAAAGGCCGCCTCGATCCGTTCCCGGGAGCGCGCCGTCGCCCGCTTCGCGCCAAGCCAGGGTGCGCGGTCACGCAGATGCACTACGCCAGACGCGGCATGATCACCCCGGAAATGGAGTTCATCGCGATTCGCGAGAACATGGGCCGCGCGCGAGCTTTCGAATCCTCAAAGACCGGTGATCGAAGCTCACTCGACTTTCAACACGCCGGTCGGTCGTTTGGCGCCAAGCTCCCTTCGCACATCACGCCCGAGTTTGTTCGCGATGAGGTGGCTCGCGGCCGCGCTATCATCCCGGCGAACATCAACCATCCTGAAAGCGAGCCGATGGTCATCGGGCGCAACTTCCTCGTAAAGATAAATGCAAACATTGGTAATTCGGCGGTTGCTTCATCGATAGAAGAGGAAGTCGAGAAGATGCGCTGGTCGATCAAGTGGGGCTCGGACACGGTGATGGATCTTTCAACCGGACGCAATATCCACACGACTCGCGAGTGGATCATTCGCAACGCGCCGGTGCCGATCGGAACAGTGCCAATCTATCAAGCGCTCGAGAAAGTAAACGGCAAGGCCGAAGATCTGACCTGGGAGACCTACCGCGACACCCTGATCGAACAAGCCGAGCAGGGCATCGACTACTTCACCATCCACGCCGGAGTGTTGCTGCGTTACATCCCAATGACCGCAAGACGCACGACGGGTATTGTCTCGCGAGGTGGATCGATTATGGCGAAATGGTGTCTCGCACATCACCAGGAGAGCTTCCTGTACACGCGTTTCCGGGAGATCTGCGAGATCATGCGCGCTTACGATGTTTCGTTCAGCCTCGGTGACGGCCTGCGTCCGGGCTCGATCGCGGATGCGAACGACGAGGCTCAATTCGCGGAGCTTGATACGCTGGGCGAGTTGACGACGATCGCCCGGGACATGGATTGTCAGGTGATGATCGAAGGACCAGGTCACGTGCCGATGCATCTGATCAAGGAAAACGTCGACCGACAGATGGAAGTGTGCAGCGAGGCTCCGTTTTACACGCTTGGTCCGCTGGTGACCGATGTCGCGCCGGGCTACGATCACATCACCTCGGCGATAGGCGCAGCGATGATCGGATGGTTCGGTACGGCGATGCTGTGCTACGTCACTCCGAAAGAGCACCTGGGTTTGCCCGACCGGCAGGACGTCAAAGACGGCGTGATAGCTTACAAGATCGCGGCGCACGCTGCGGATCTGGCAAAGGGGCATCCCGGCGCGCAGTACTGGGATAACGCTCTGTCAAAGGCTCGATTCGAGTTTCGATGGGAGGATCAGTTCAATCTGGCTCTCGATCCGGAGCTTGCACAGCAGTATCACGATGAGACGTTGCCGCAGGAAGGCGCCAAACTCGCTCACTTCTGCTCGATGTGCGGCCCGCACTTCTGCTCGATGAAGATAACCCAGGAGGTCAGGGAATACGCAGCACAACATAATGTCAACGAGGTGGTTGCGCTTGAAAGCGGCTTGAAGGAAAAGGCCGCGGAATTCAAGCAGGCCGGCGCCGAGATCTACTCGAAGAGTTAGTCCATGAAGAGGATCTCCGCTGAAGAACTAGTCGGTGAGGAATGGGAAGAGGGGTACTCGATGACGCCTATCGCGCGTTGGCGGGAATCGGCCAAGCTCTGGGAAGTGTACCTTTCGCTAGGGGGCTCACTTGACCCCGAACCCCTACACAAAGTCCTTTCTTCGATCGAGAAACACCGAGTCCGCGCTCTGTTGATGGGCCGCCAGGCCTGCGTGTTGTACGGCGCGGCCGAGCTTAGCCGGGATATCGATCTCGCCATTGTCGCGGGCCCGGCAAATCTCTCTGGACTGCGGGCGACCCTGGCAGACCTCAAAACTGATGTCATCGCGGTGCCGCCTGTTGATCGGAGTTGACCGACACCCATGACTCTGAAGACTCTCCTGGGCAAGAAAGAGAAGGTTGCCTGCAAGAACTGCTGTGAACCAACGACTTTTGCCAGCAACGGCACTATCATTGTCCGACTCACAATCTATGACAGCAAATCATCGCATCGTGTCACTCATAGCCAGCGCGACTGAGATCGTTTGCGCGCTCGGCTTTGAAGATCAGTTGGTCGGACGCTCGCACGAGTGTGACTATCCCCTTTCAGTCAAGCTGCTTCCCCAACTCACCAGCCCGAAGTTCAAAGTTGAAGGCTCCAGCCTAGAGATCGATCAGCGGGTGAAGTCCATAGTTGAAGACGCGCTGAGTGTTTACCGCGTCGACTCCCGAATGCTTGACGAGTTGAAGCCCACTCACATCATCACCCAATCACAATGCGATGTTTGCGCAGTCAGCTTGAAAGATGTCGAGCTTGCGGTCTGCGAGCTGACCAGTTCAAACCCGGTGATCGTATCTCTGGAACCAAATTCACTGGATGACGTTTGGGCTGACATTCTTCGAGTAGGCGATGCTCTCGGGGCGGGGGGGCGGGCCGAGCAACTGACCGACGAGATGCAAGGCCGAATGGACGATATCGTTCAGCGCACTCACTGGGTCGACGCAAACCCTACTGTCGCTTACATCGAATGGATCGAA
This sequence comes from Blastocatellia bacterium, assembly GCA_963737945.1. Lineage (GTDB taxonomy): Bacteria > Acidobacteriota > Blastocatellia > UBA7656 > UBA7656 > Onstottus_A. The sequence continues at coordinate 719,530 of CAVTUR010000008.1, forward strand.
CCGCTGATGGCCGGCGGCAACTGGATGCCCGAACTCGTGGCGATGGCAGGCGGTGTTAATCTCTTTGGCGAAGCGGGCAAACACTCGCCCTGGATGACATGGGACCAACTGGTGACCAAAAACCCCGACGTCCTTTTTGTATCGCCGTGCGGATTCGACATCGCCCGCACGCTCGAGGAGATGCACTTGCTCAGCAACAAACAGGATTGGAAGACCCTAAGAGCAGTCGCGGGCGGGCGGGTGTTTGTGGCGGATGGCAATCAATACTTCAACCGCCCGGGACCGAGGCTGGTTGAGTCGCTCGAGATTCTGGCGGAGATCATTCACCCAAATCTGTTTCATTTTGGCCGGGAAGGTGCCGGGTGGGTGAAGTATTCGTGATGATAGCTATGTGAGGAACCGGCTATTTAAAACAGAATCACAGGTTGGGGAGGTTGCCTGCTCTTTTGCGTTCTTTGCGGTCCTTTGCGCCTTTGCGATGAGAATTCTCCGCGCAAAGACGCAAAGAACCGCAAGGGACGCCAAGAGCAAGGCACCAATCCCAACCTGTGATCCTGCCATACTATCTGTCACCCTTTGATTACTTGTCTGTTCGTCTAAACTCGGAGAGGTCGTCATGCAAAGAACAAACATCGCAAGCGGCACTCGATGGGAGCCGTTAGTCGGATATTCGCGCGCGGTTCGCGTCGGCGCCTCGGTCCACGTGTCCGGCACGACGGCAACGGACCCAGCCGGCAATATAGTCGGCAAGGGCAATTCCTACGCTCAAGCGGTCCAGGCTCTCAAGAACATAGAAACCGCGCTTCGGGCCGCTGGAGCCAGCTTCAAGGACGTCGTGCGAACGCGAATTTATGTTACAGACATCGGCGAATGGGAGAGGATCGGGCGGGCACACGGCGAGGTCTTTCGCGATATTAGACCCGCGACGAGTATGGTCGAGGTCAGCCGGTTGATTGATCCGGATATGCTGGTTGAGATTGAAGCCGATGCGATCATTCTTTAGTCCAGATCCCTGGGGACGACGACGTGACGCATCAGCCTCGCGATCAGGTTCTTGCGCCGCTCGACCCGGCGTCGATGCGTCGACGGATTGAACGCCCCGTTGGGGCCTGGGATGATTGCCGAAAGAAACGCCGCCTGATCGGAGCTCACAGCAGCCGCCGATGTGTTGAAGTAAGCACGCGCCGCTGCTTCTGCTCCATAAACACCGTCGCCCCACTCAATGACATTCAAATAGATCTCCAGTATGCGGCGCTTGCCCAGGATCCATTCCATCTCTTTGGTGATCACCGCTTCGTGGAGCTTGCGCAGGGGGTTCTTTGACGTGGACAGAAAGAGGTTCTTCGCCAGCTGCTGAGTGATTGTCGAAGCGCCCCTTTTGAACCGCCCTTCGTTCCAATCTTCTTCGAGCGCCTTGCGCATCTCCTCCCAATCAAACCCCGCGTGATCAAAAAACCGCGAGTCTTCTCCCGCCAGCACCGCGCGCGTCAGGTTGCGCGAGATCTTGTCATACGCCACCCAGGTCTGTACCCGCTTGACCTCTTCGCCTTGAGCCCGCGCTTCAGAGGCGCGCTGATCCATCATTGCCGTAGACGACGGATTGGTACTTCGATATCGAAAGATGCTGAAGACGATCCATCCCTGATAGAGAATCGAGAGACCCAGTATCACCAGGATCGTGATCTTCGCCCACTTCCACCATCCAGGGCGGATCTTTTTGCGAACTTTGGTCTTGGGTTTGGCCCGAGTGGTCTGAACCATGGCACGCATTCTAACTCTGAGGGGCGTTAGGGTTCTAGCTTCGCTTCGCGTGGGTAGCGTTCCAGATGAAGTAGGCCGGTATGCCCGCAAGCACGATCGCGAAGACGAGCAGCGCTCCGCTCGACTCATACGGCAGTGCGTTTCCGGTGAACAATGCACGGTAGTAGCTGAAGTTGTCCCGCAGACCGTGACCGAGATCTTCGACCAGGGCGTTGCCAATTAGCAGGATTACCGCGAGGATGAACAGAATCGGCGTCACCGGATAGCCCCACGTTCGATACGCTCGAGGAAGATCGGGGCGCTTACGTCGCAGCGCGTAAACAGCCGCGGCCGCGGCGGCGTAGAAAGGCCATATCGCTAACACGAACGCATCGGCTAACTGCTCGAATGACCTGACCATCACAAACAGGATGGCGAGTGCCGCGGCGAGCGAGATCGCAACGTAGGGTGTCTTGAACCGCGGATGCACAGAAGCAATCTTCTTAAAAAACAATCCGTCGTCGGCCATCGCAAAGAAGATTCGCGGACCGGTCATCATCGAACCGTTCAGAGTTCCAAACGCGGAAATCATCACCGCGATCGATACCAGCCTCACGCCCGTTTCGCCCACAATTCGATACGCAGTATCCGCGGCGACCAGCTTCGAACCGGCGATCTGTCTTACATCGAGCAGGTGCAAATAGGCAAAGTTTGCCAGAAGGTAGATTGCGATTACCGCGAGCGTTCCTCCGATGATCGTAAGCGGCAGGTTGCGCTCGGGGCGCTTGACCTCTCCGCTCAGGAACGTCACATCAGCCCACCCGTCGTAGACCCACAACAAGGAGATGAACGCCAAACCAAACATCACCAGCGACGTCTCGTTCGGTACTTCGGCCGCTCGTGTCGAGGCGGGAGCTGGATTGTTTCCTCCAATCAGGAACGCCGCCAGCACCAGGATCACCAGCGCGCCGTACTTCGCTCCGGTCGTCAGATTCTGAACCAGCGCACCCAACCTTATGCCAAGAATGTTGAAGATGGCTACGAGAAGAATCGCGCCCGCGGCCACGTAATGCACGCCAGCGGGACTCTCCTTGCCGAGCAACCGCAGGAAGTACTCGGCAAACACGGTGGCGACTGCTCCGAGTGCTGAAGCGCGGATGATGGTCAACTCCGACCAACCAAACAGAAACGCCGGCAAGCGTCCAAATCCTTCGCGCAGGTACACAAACACACCGCCGGTGTGAGGCAACGCTCCCGCAAGCTCGGCTAGAGTTAAGGCGCCGCATAGAGAGAAGAATCCGCCGAGCGCCCAGAGCAGCAGGTACAATCCTTCATCTGGAACTCTTCCGGCTATTCCGGCAGGTGAACGAAAGATTCCGGTGCCAATGGTCGAGCCGATCAACACCGCAATTGCGCTGATCAGTCCAAGGCTTCGCGGAAGCGCCGTTCGCTCGCGACCTCCGGCACTGCGACATGTCGGTTTTCTGTGTTGATGTCTCCACGAGTTCAGGCGAGATTATAGTTCGCGTTGATAATCGTCAAGGCAGGGGGCCTGCACGCGCGCGCAGAATCCAACGGCTCGTTCAGGATGCGTTCTGAATTTGAAGCGTGACCCGTCTATCGCTTTAGCCAGGATCGAACGGTGAGAAACAAGACGACGAGCCCGGAAATAATCGCGGCGCTCATCAGGCCGACGGAATACTGATGCAGATCATTGAACTGAATCCGTAGCGGATCGGTCACCGATACGTCGTCAATGTGGCCGCCCATCCGAGCCCGCAACGACACCATCACCGGTGAGATCCAGAAACGCGAAAGACCCGCTGCCGCAATCATTATTAACAATAACGCTGCTTTCAATGTCTTGATTGTGGGGCGGGAGGGACTTGATCGCCAGAGGGCAACCTGCATCAGGATCAACAGGGGACCGATGACTAGCCCGAGCACTTCGATCTTGCCGATAGTGCTCGTTACTATCACACCGGCCATCTCGCGTGTTGGGAGCACGGCGAACGCGCTGGGAGCGACGGCGAAGCTGAAGAACATCATCGACCCCAGCCATAGACCAACCAGCAAGACTTCGATGAATGCGGCGATCTGAGGGCCAATCCCAAGGCGGGCCTTAGAAGCCGTTTCTGTTGGGGAGGATGTTGAGAGACTGGTGACCATGGTAATGCCGCGTCGTTACTGGGTGGCGAGTTCCGGCTCTTTGTTTTCGACTTTTGCATCAATCGGGTGATCGTCGAGAAACCTCTCGGCGTCAATCGCAGCCATACAACCCGTTCCGGCTGCAGTGACTGCCTGACGGTAGACCGCGTCCTGGGCATCACCGCACGCAAACACGCCAGGGATATTTGTGGCGGTCGAACGATCCCCGGTCTTGATATATCCGACTTCGTCCATATCAAGCTGACCTTTGAATAGATCAGTGTTGGGCTTGTGCCCAATCGCGACAAACACTCCCCCTGTGGGTAACACCCGCACGTCGCCGGTCTTCAGGTTCTTCAATCGCACGCCGGTTACGCCGGTCTCGCGAGTGCCGAGGATCTCTTCCACGCCACTGTCCCAGATAAAATTGATCTTCTCGTTCTTAAACGCCTTGTCCTGCATGATTTTTGAAGCACGCAAGGCTTCCCGGCGATGAACGACCGTGACGCCGGTTGCAAACTTCGTAAGAAATGTCGCCTCTTCCATGGCGGTGTCACCGCCGCCCACCACCACCAGAGGCTTGTCCCTGAAGAAGAACCCGTCACAGGTCGCGCAAGCCGAAACGCCGTTGCCGCCAAGGCCGTGGGGCATCGGAGCCTCACCCGGAATACCAAGCCACTTTGCTGAAGCGCCTGTGGCGATGATCAATGTTTCAGCTTTGATAGTATGTTCTTCGGTTTCGACGACAAAGGGTCGCTGGCTCAAGTCTGCCCTGATCACCCAGGTTACAATGAACTCTGTTCCGAAACGCTTGGCCTGCCCGCGGAACTCGTCCATGAGCACCGGACCCATTATTCCGTTTGCGAAACCGGGATAGTTCTCGACATCGGTTGTGATCATCAACTGGCCACCCGGCTGAGGACCCTCAACCACCAGGGGCTTGAGGTTCGCCCGAGCGGCATATATCGCGGCCGTCAACCCCGCCGGCCCCGAACCTAGAATAACTACTTCTTTATTAATCGCCTCTTTCGTCATTGTGCTCTCCAAGTCCCTTTCACCAATGAGCGTGCTTAGCTCGCCGCCGCTCGATTCAGCACGAAGTTCGCCAACAACCTGACGCCGAAGCCGGTCGCACCCTTCGCGATATACGGCTTTTCGGTATCGGTCCACGCGGTCCCTGCGATATCCAGGTGAGCCCACGGCGTCGAACCGGCAAAGTGTTTCAGGAAGTACCCGGCGGTAATCGAGCCAGCCGTTCGATTCCCGATGTTCCTGACATCGGCGATCTCGCTGCGAATGATCTCTCCGTACTCTTTGTCGAGGGGCATCGGCCAAAGCCGTTCGCCGCACTGATCCCCTGCCCTGACCAGATCGTCGATTAACCCCTGGTCGGTGCCCATCGCAGCCGCGCGTGTTTCGCCCAGAGCAATCACGCATGCGCCGGTCAGCGTAGCGGCATCGACGATACAAGTCGCCCCGCGGGTGATCGCATAGGTAATCGCATCGGCCAGGACCAGTCGTCCTTCGGCGTCGGTGTTAGCTACCTCGACCGTCTTCCCGCTCAGACTTCGAACCACATCACCCGGTTTGACTGCACGACCAGACGGCAGATTCTCGGATGCGGGAACGAGCCCGATAACCCGAACCCTTGGTCGGAGCCGCGCAATCACTTGCATGGCCCCGATTACCGCAGCCCCGCCGCACATGTCGTATTTCATCTCTTCCATCTTTGCGGCGGGTTTTATCGAGATCCCTCCCGAATCGAAAGTGATCCCCTTTCCTACCAGGGCGATCAACTCGTTGGAAGGGCTGGCATCGCCGGACTCTTCCGGCTCATAGCTCATAATGATAAGACGCGCGGGTTCCTGGCTTCCTCGCGATACCGAAAGCAATGCCCCCATGCCGAGCTCCTTCATCTCGTCCTCGCCGAGCGCTTTGAACTCGAGCCCCTCTCGTTCGGACATATCCCCGGCTCGAATGGCAAGCTCGCTTGGGGTCATTACGTTTGAAGGTTCATAACCGAGCATTCGAGCGAAGTTGGTGGCTTCAGCCATCGTAGTCCCAAATCTTATGGCCTGCTCGAAGTCAGGCGGGTCCGGCAATTCGCTCACCAAATCGAGAGTCTCAATCTCTGCGGAGGGATCTTCCTTCACTCGGTACAGGTGTCCGCTCACCTGGCCGATCAAGGCGCCTTCCACTATCGCCTGCACAAACCTTGCGCACTCAAGCTTGCGCGTGACAAGAAACGCCGCCGAGCGAATTCCTCCGCCCTTGATCAGAGTCCGAATGGCAGTGCCCGCCAGCCTGCCGAGGCCGATTGAGTCGATTCTATCCGCGCTGCCGGCTCCACATAACAGGACTCGTTTTGTCGAAAACTGTCCGCCGGTGTGAAGAAGTACGATCCGATCGCGCTTCCCCGTCATCTCGCCGTCATCGAACACAGCGGCGACCGCGCCGCGCGTGAGATGATCAAGCGCCGATAGCGCCGGAGCATTCTCAGAATCGCGGGGGTTCTCACCCTCAAACACCGGCACGATCAATACGTCTTCGCTGATCTCCCCGAGGCTGGTGCGGCGGCTGGCTGTGATCTTCATTTGATGTTGTCCGATAACTTCCTGCTACATTGCACGCATTGGGATGGGAACCAACACTCGGTTGTGCGAACGAGAGATGTCGGATCTGATAGCGCTAAAGTGCTTTGATCACCGCTTCCGTGAAATCGAGCGTCGTCGCCTGGCCGCCCAGATCCCGGGTCAAAGCGTTGCCCTCGGCCAACACCTTCTCAAGAGCGGTCTGAATCCGCATCGCCCGTTCACGCTCCTCCAGATGCTTCAGCATCAGCACTGCGCTAAGCAGCAAGGCCGTTGGATTGGCAATGCCGCGACCGGCGATCGTTGGAGCGGCGCCGTGCACCGCTTCGAACACTGCTATCTCCTCACCGAGGTTCGCGCCGGGCGCAACCCCGAGCCCACCGATCAGCCCGGCGCACAGATCAGAGACGATATCACCATAAAGATTCTCGAGCAGCAACATGTCAAACTGGTTTGGGTTTATCACAAGTTGCATGCAGGTGTTATCAACGATCAGGTCGTCGGCCTTGATCTCCGGATAATCCTCCGCGACTTCGCGGAAGCAACGGAGGAAAAGACCGTCGGACAACTTCATGATGTTTGCCTTGTGCACGGCGGTGATTCTCTTGCGCCCTTCAAGCCGGGCATACTCAAAGGCAAACTTTGCTATCCGGCGAGAGGCCTTGTCGGTGATGATCTTCAGACTCTCCACTACTCCGGGAACAACTTCGTGCTCAAGACCGGAGTACAGATCTTCGGTGTTTTCGCGCACGACAACCAGATCTACGTCCTCGTAGCGGCTGGGCACGCCCTTGAGGGATTTGATCGGGCGGAGATTGGCGAAGAGGTCAAGGGCCTTTCGCAGGCGAACGTTCGAGCTCACAAATCCCGTTCCTATCGGAGTCGCAACCGGTCCCTTTAGTGCGGTCTTATTCCGTTTTATCGAGTCGATCAGATCCTGCGGCAATGGATCGCCAAACCGTGACAACGCTTCCGCCCCAACAACAAATGTCTCCCATTCCGCTTCAAAGCCTGTAGCTCTCAGCACCGAAATGGTAGCGCCGGTGACTTCGGGGCCTATGCCGTCACCGGGTATGAGAGTGATCTTGTGTTTCACCGTGAATGCCTCCCCATTGGCAAGCCTATCGAGCCCGCCACAAGCCCACAATGATACATGACCGGCTCACAAGCAGACAACCGGCGTAGTCCATAGTCCGTAGTCCGTAGCCAGTGGTCACCAGACGATTGTTCGAAGAGGTCAGTGTCGTTGGTTGCTACGGACTACGGACTTCCTTCGCAATTGACAAAGCCTTCTTCGTATTTGTAGCCTTTAACCACCAGAGAGATACCAGGCACCGAACGTACGAGGACGACAGATGTACGAAGTGATGATCGAGGAAGAATTCTCAGCCGCTCACGCGCTTCGCGGTTATCGCGGCAAGTGCGAGAACATGCACGGCCACAACTGGAAGGTGGAAGTGTACGTCCGCGGTGAACAGCTCGACCACATCGGCATGCTTGTTGACTTTAAAGAACTCAAAGCCGCGACGCGCCGCGTCATGAAGTATCTGGATCATCAAAACCTCAATGAATTAAAGCCCTTCGATATCGAGATGAACCCTTCGAGCGAACACCTTGCAGGCTTCATCCTCCACAAAGTCTCCGAAGAAATCAGCGACCAGCGAGTGAACGTTTATAAGGTTCGCGTGTGGGAGACGCCTTCGACATGCGCGACCTATGAAGTGGGCCCCTGATGCCCCGAGACAAAGCCCAGCACAGCAATCGCCAGAGACCACTCCCAACACTCGTTGTCCCCTAACCCTTGGAATAGAAGATCGTCGGACTGAGGAGTTGTGAGGGCCGGATCCCCTCTCCACGCGTCATAGGCAATCTATCTCATATCCGTCTCGCGTGCTCTGGCCCCAAGACCATTGGAGCGACCTGAAAAGACCCTAAAACAACCAGTCCCGAAAGCCTCACCGAAAGCCTCGCCTCGTTGACATTTTCCGCGACTAAGCATACACTCGCGGCCCTTAGTTGTAATGGATCCAACAACCCATCAAGAGCAGCGGTTGCGTTCGATCCAGGTTTGAGGTCATTAACAATATTGACAAAGGCCGTGCTCGCCGGCGGTCAGAGTTCCTGACTGAGAAAGGAGATAAGGCAATGCCAGCGAAACACGCGATCAACGTTGATCTGGCGACGGTTCTCGACGCGCCAAAGAAGGGAAAGTTTGTTCGTATGCTCGCCTGGGGCGATGCGGTTGAGGTGCTCAACATTGCGGCGGAACACGTCGAGATCCGCACTACAAGGTTCGAAAAGACCGACGAAGGCTTTAAGCCGGTCCCAACATCGGGCTTCATCGTGCCTTCCAAACCGGTCAAGCCTTCGGATATCGTAGTAGCCCGCAAAGACGATCGAGTGCTGAAATTCAACTTCGTCGACGTGCAACAAGGGGACGGCTCGGTCATCGAAACTCCAAAGGGTAAGGTCGTCCTGATCGATGGCGGCGACAACGTCATGTTCGCGCGCTACCTGGCCGCAAGATTTTCCGGGACGAGCGACGCAAAGCCCAAAGAGATTGAATGCATACTTGTCACCCACGGCGACGCAGACCACTTCCTGGGTCTGACCGAGATCTTTCGCTCCGAGACAAACGCTACCAAATCCAAACGGTTATTTGTTCACCCCAAGCGTGTCTATCACAACGGCCTTGTGAAAAGACCGTCAAAGATCGCGGGCGTGACTGTTCCGGAGACGGCAATGCTCGGCGACACAAAGACCGCAAAGGACCCAGATACAGGCAAGGACGTCGTGATCATCACCGGTCTAGAAACCGATTTGTTGAAGGTCCCGGACGAGCAGATGAATCAGCCCTTTGGAAAATGGAAGCAAGCTCTAACCGCCTTTAAGAAGCGCGGCCCAATAGAGTTTCGCCGGCTCCAATTCGGCGACGACGACGCGTTCGACTTCCTCGCCGATGAAGGGATCCAGGTTCAGGTCCTGGGCCCGATACCGACCCAAATCGGAAACGTCGAAGGGCTGAAGTTTCTCGGCAACCCGCCCAAAGGTCCACGCATTGGTCACGAGTCGCTCGATCTGGAGATCGGAGGATTCAAAGGCAAATCGGCCTCGCACACTATCAACGGTCACTCGATAGTCTTTCGGCTGACCTATGGCAACTTCAACTTCTTGTTTACGGGTGACTTGAACGACGAAGCGGCGCGCACGCTGACTCGGGCTCACAATCGTGGTGACATAAGCCTCCAGGCTGAAGTCTTCAAAGTGCCCCATCATGGCTCGGCGGATTTCTCGGCCGCGTTCATGCAAGCCGTTTCGCCGGTCATTTCGGTTGTCTCGTCCGGCGACGAGAGCGCGCGCAAGGAGTTCATCCATCCGCGCGCTACGCTTGTGGGCGCGCTAGGTAAGTACTCTCGGGTCGAGGAGCCGCTGGTATTCATCACGGAACTCGTGGCGTTCTTCAAACTCGAGGGCTTGACGCGTCCGGAGTTTCACAAGCTCAAAGATGGGGTATGCGTCGTTAAGGATGGTGTCGCCGAGCTGGACCAGAAAGCTCACAACCCTTTCTTCGGCTTCAGCCGCGCTGCTTTTGGCATCGTCAAGGTTCGAACGAACGGGCAGCGTCTGCTTGTTTATACCGACAGCGGTCAGACTGATCTGAAAGAGGCATATGCGTATGGGATCGATGCGGCTGGCAAACTGGCGCCGACTGAGGTGATCAAGGTGTAGGTGCGGCTTCGTCTATGATCCGCGTTATTGCGTTCGTGCGCCCGCAAGGTACAGCGCATTAAACAACAGCGGAAACGTTGCGTGAGTCTGCGCCCGATGCTGGGGGCGCAAACCGAATAAAACGATGCGGCCGGGATTCATCTCGATCGAAACAACAGCTCCGCGGCCAGACATCCAGTCCTCACCTTTCAACCAGCCTGAGGCGACCACGTCTGAGTTTGGATAGCGTGCAACCACTGACGCCCTCTGCGACGAGAATCCCTCAACCAGCTCAAAGAACGGGCTGTTGTTGTAGAAGCCATACGTTTCCGAAGGCATCCCGAGCCCGAGGGTGTGTGTGTTGTCGACTTGTATTCGCACGATCGTGCCCGGTGCAAAATGTTGGTCGCGAGTCAGACCTCGCTTGAGGTTGCGCACCGGGATCGGGAACTTGTCGATCAGCAAATCACAACTCGCGCCCATTGCTACCAATGTTCCTCCCGATCGTACGAACTCGCGCAGCGCTTCGACGCCTTCATCGCCTATCCCTCCGCGATATTCCTCACGAATCGTCTTGAAGTTGTTGCCGGTAAGAATGTCGCGCGGTTGCTGATCGGGCATGACGATCACATCGAACTTCTCCAGGAGTTTGCCCGCTTTGATGTCCGCGTTGTGAATCGTCGTGTACGGAAACTCGTACTGTTCGAGTACCCAGCGGGTCCAGCCTTCATCCATGTTCGAGGTCCACGATTGATAGAGTCCAGTGCGAGCTGAACGCAACCGTATGCTTGAAAGCGGCAGCACCTTGTCGGGTTGTGCCTCCGGCTTGTCACGCCGTTTGGCTGGTTTTTCCGAGCGAGTCGCTGCCCTGCCCCGTTTGCTGCCGGGCCCGGACGCGGTTCGAATGACCAGACCGAAATCGCGGGCAAGCGTCTGTAGCAATTCACGAGGTGCGCCCGCTCCTGATACTCGAGGATTCTCGTTAGCCGTTAGACGAAGGATGTCAGTTTCAACGCCGGCCTTCAATAGTCGATTGATGGCCGCCGCCGAGTCCGCGCCGGTATAGTCGAAGCTGAACCTGTCGTCGTCGCCTCGCACCTCGCCGGCGGGCTTCGGAGCCGCGTCCAACCTGGATAACTTTCCAGTGCCCGCCAGAGGCTTTTTCGCGAACACGGTTTCAACGCCCATCTGCATCCCAAGCGACCACGCGGTCACATCATAAGGCGGTTCCGGCGGCGAGTTCGGCGAGCGACGCACCTCCGGATAGGTTTGCTTTTCGAGCATGTCCTTTGCGTAGCGCGCGAAGACCTGATTCATCGGAATGACGAACGTGCCCGCAGGGTAGTTCTTTCCGTCCGATTCGAAATCGGCATCGGCGCGCGAGACCTCGACGCCTGCCATCTGCAAGCGCTCGACAAGGTGAAATGCCTCGTTTGGATCGTGCTGCTTATTGACGGGAATGATGATCGCGGCCGGATCGCCCTTTGCTCCGCCTTCCACTGTTGCCCGGTTGACCTCATAGATTTGACGCAACAACTGTTCGCGATGATCGGCGGCTGTCTCGAGCAATGCCATCGTGGCGATCAGTTCGTAGTCGACGATATCTCGCAGAGTCCATTTCCCTCCCATCCACGGACGCGGATACTCGGTGCGAGGAGTGATGTCCCGCGGCGGGGGCAACGGCTCGTTTGGGTTCTCCATCTGGCGGCGTTGCTGACCTTGAAAATCCTCTTCGGGAGCTGGCGCGGCGCGCCCGGGTTGGGCCCTGCGCTGTTCGATAGGACTGGCGATGCGCGCGCTGGCTACCTCGGTCAAAAGGCCGACCTGGTTGTGCCACCAACCGCTCCAGGCCATTGCTCCCTCCCAGTAGTTGGTGTACGTCGAGTTGTAGATGATTCCCTCTTTGCCCGCGGCTTCAAGCGCAGCGGCTTGCGCTTGCCCCAGAATCCCGTTCCAGCGATAGATGAGCGGATGCACGTTTTGATTGATCGGATCCGTTGCCGGCATTACGAAGATCCGCGCGCCCTGGCTACCCATCTGATGCTCATCCAACCATACCGAAGGAAACCAGTCGTGCCACAACAGCCGGGCCGTCAACTGACTCTCCTTCTGCGTGAACATGTACATATCGCGATTGTTGTCGTGCCCGATGTATGGATGGTAGAGCCACGGGAGAGGGCTGGCTTCGTATTCTGTGCCGACGTTCTTGTTGTACCAGTCAGTAACAATGATTTGCCCGTCCGGATTCAGGCTCGGCACCAGCAGAAAGATCACGTTGTCCAGAACTTTCTTAACAAGCGGCGAGTCTTCGGTAGCGAGACGATGCACCAGCTCGAGGACCATCTGCGACGAACCTATCTCGGTCGAATGAATGTTACAAGACACAAACACGACAGCTTTGCCCGAATGAAATACTTCGTCACGTTCGGTATCGGTTGGAGTTCCGCCCTGGAAGTAAAGCCTTCGTTCGAGCTGTTTGAAGTGATCGAGATTTCTGATTGTGTCTGCTGAGCTGATTTCGAGAAGGATGAACGGATTGTTGTTAGTGGTCCTGCCAAGCTCGCGTAAGCGTACTCGCTCGGAGCCGTTGGCGATCACTCGCATGTATTCGACGATCTTCTCCCAGCGAGCGAGCTTCTTGTCCTCGCCGACTCGGAACCCCAGGAATTGCTGAGGCGTGGGTATGTCCGCGGCCGCTGAGGCTCGAGGCTGAACACAAGCCAACACCGCGATTGTAAGAATCGGTGCGATGACCAATAGCACGCGAAGGCGTGAGCACATGTCGCGGTTCTCCCTCTCTGATAATGTCAACATAACTGAGACTCAGTAAATGGCGGGGCTAATATATCGAATAAACCAGCTGCTGAGAAGCTACGTGGGAGCGCAGACCATGTTTGACCACCAAACAGGCCGGTAGTAGATTACCTCTGCCTCAGTGGAATTCAGGCTCAGCCGCTGGCTCACCTTGGAGAAAACACTTATGCGCCAATCAATCAATCGTCGAAGAATCACGTCGCTTGCTATCGCCGTTGTGTTGATGCTGACGACTCTTCCCCAGTACCTGAGCGCGCAGTCTGCAAACACAGCTTTCACGGTTGATGACCTTCTCGACGTCGCGAACGTCAACATTGCGGATCTGAGCGACGATGGGCGCTGGATCGCAGTGACGACAGGCTCGCTCCGTGATCGAATCGGAATCGACAATCACCGCTTTGGTGATCCGACCTACATCGCGCCGTCGCTGGTTGACGTCTGGATCATCGATACTCAAACCACAAAGGCGCAAAAGCTGTTTCAAAGCAAACGGCAGGTCCGTGGCCTGAGCTGGTCGCCTGACGCCAACCGCCTCGCGCTGTTCGTTCTGAAGGGCGATGTCTTCGAACCCACAATTTGGGAGCGAGCCACAGGAAAGTTCGTCAATATGAATCTGCCCGCCGGCAAGCAGGCCGCCGAGAACGGCGGGCTTGAATGGTTAGCCGACGGCTCTCGGCTTCTGCTGGCCCTCCGAGGAGAAGCGTGGCGAAAGAAAGCCGCCGACAAATTCCAGTACGAAACCGCGGGTCCCGTTGTAGTTCATTCGAGCAAAGAGCCGTTTCTCGCGTGGGATGATGTAAGAAGGATGTCGGCTCTTCGTTCGCTCGCGGCCTACGACGTAAAAAGCGGTCAGACCCGCGAGCTATTACCCGAGCAGAAGCTCGGCTCCTACGATCTCGCCGAGGATGGCTCCTTTTTCACCTACTCTGAGGACATAACAAAAAAGACAGATTACGACGTGATCGGCGGCACAGAGAACCAGATTCATTTGATGCCGACGGCAGGCGGCGAGCGGCGCACCCTGATCAAATCTACCAAAGGAATCAACGTGCAGTGGTCGCGAGACCATAGACGTTACGCATACGCAAAAGACGGGAAGATCTTCATCGCGTCGGTCGATGACAAGGAAGCGCGCCAGCTGACCGGCAAGAAACCTGATGCTGAAAAGGAAAAGCCGGAAATGGGTTCCGACAAATCAAACGACGATGCTGATAAGGAGAAGAAAGACAAAGAGAAATTCAGCGTCGTTCGTTTGAGCCCAGAGGGCGATCAGCTGATAGCCTCCAACAAGGAAGGGCTCTGGCTGATCGACGGCTCTTCGGGTGCGAAGGAGATGATCGTAAAGGTCTCCGATGAAGACAAAGAATCGCCGCGCTACCAGGTGGTGGATTGGAGTCCGAATGCCGACAACGTCTACCTGAGTTATGCCTCGCGAACGAAGTGGGAACGCGGGCTTGTTCGCTACGATGTGAGAGCTAAGAAGCTCGAAGACATTTTCAAAGACTCGCGCCTTTACTCCGGGTTCCGCCTCTCGAGGGACGGCCGCACGTTCGTGTTCAGTTCCGCGGAGGGCAACCACCCGGCAGACCTCTACGCGGCCGATGTTGATTTCAAGCATGTGCGCCGGCTGACCGACTCGAATCCTCAGCTAAAAGGCAAGCGCCTGAGCAAGACCGAGCTCGTCTCCTATCTGGACGTCGATGGGAACAAGGAGTACGGCGTTCTCTACTATCCCGTGGATTACGAAGCCGGCAAGAAGTACCCGACGGTGTTCAACATCTACGAACAGTTCTTCGATGATACCTTCAACGGCACACTGAACATTCTAACCTCAAACGGATACGCGGTGATGCAGCCTTCGGTGAATCTGGAGATCGGGTTTCCGGGCGAAGCCTGGATGAAAGGGGTGACCTCGGCTGCGAATAAGCTGATCGAGATGGGCGTCGCCGATCCCGAGCGCCTCGGCGTGCAGGGCACAAGCTACGGCGGATACGCTACCAATCTCTTGATCACGCAGACCCATCGATTCAAAGCAGCGATAAACATCTCTGGCAAGGTCAACATGGTGAGCTTCTATACGGACAGCCCCCGGCTTGGCGTGCGAAATATCCACGCGCCCGAGAAGAGTCAGGACCGCCTCGGCGCAACGCTATGGCAGCAGCCTCAGAAGTACATCCAGCATTCCGCGGTGATGTTCGCGGATCGGATCAAGACGCCGCTACTGCTGATGTGTGGAGAACAGGATCACAACGTTCCGCCTCGTCAGTTGATGGAGATGTACTATGCGCTTCGGCGGCTCAACAAAGAGGTTGAGTGGGTGAGCTACACAAACGGCGGTCACGGCATGCCGACTACGACGATCGAAGAGGTAAAGGACTATCACAAGCGAATCATCGATTGGTACGACTCGCATCTGAAGGGGGACTTGAAGAAACAAGCCCCCGAGCAGAAACCAGAGGAGTAACCAAAAGGGCATGGAGTTCAGGCTTTAGCCTGTCTTTGAGCCTGCTCTCTGATCGAAAGAATCATAAAACAAAAACAGGCTAAAGCCTGAACTCATTTATTGATCTTGGTGCTTCGGATCGATGTACAACTATCGACAAATGACAGCCGAAGACCGAATGCGAATGGTCGATGATCGCCGTCGCAAGCATCTGCCCTGGCATTCGCCGCCACACCTGGAAGTCTTAGGGGAGATCTCTTATCTGGTAACGGCAGCTTGCTACGACCATCTTCCGATTGTTGGCCTCTCACCTGAGCGAATGTCTGATTGTGAGGAAGGCCTATTGGAGGCCCTCCGTGCGATTGGTGCGCATATCTATGCGTGGTGCATTCTACCCAATCACTATCACGTCCTGGTGCGGACTGGGCAGATCAAGGCAGTCCTCAAGATGCTTGGGAAGTTCCACGGACGGTCGTCGTTCACATGGAACGGGCAGGATCAAAAACGGGGGCGTCACTGCTGGTACAACGCGTTTGACCGCTACATCCGATCGGATCGCCATTTCTTTGCCAGTCTGAATTATGTGCATAACAATCCGGTGCACCATGGTTATGTCGAGAAATGGCTGGACTGGCCGTGGTCAAGCGCTGCTGAATTCATCGAAAATATCGGGCGCGAAGAGGCACTGCGACTATGGCAAGAATATCCGCTGCTTGACTACGGCAAGAAATGGGACATCTACTGAGTATGCATAAGGGCATGCAGTTCAGGCTTTAGCCTGTCTTTGAGCCTGCTCTCTCATCGAAAGAATCATAAAACAAAAACAGGCTAAAGCCTGAACTCCATGCTCTTTCGCTCATTTACCTTTGAATTCGGGTTTGCGCTTTTCAATGAACGCCCGTACGCCTTCTTCCTTGTCCTCGCTCGAAAAGCACAGCGCGAATAGATCGATCTCTGAATCCAGCCCCTCGCGGAGATTCATCCTGGATGCGTTCTTCACAGAAGCCTTCGCCATCGCAAGCGCCACCGGACTGAGATCCGCGATTCTGTTTGCGAGCTCCATCGTTTTCGCTTCAAGCTCTTCGGGCTCATAGACATGATTGACCAACCCTAGCTGCTTGGCCTCTTCGGCGGAGATCATATCGCCGGTCAGGATCAGTTCCATCGCCTTCGCTTCCCCGATCAGCCGGGTCATTCGTTGAGTGCCACCTCCACCGGGGATGATGCCGAGCTTGATTTCAGGCTGACCTAGCCTGGCCTTCGTCGACGCGACCCGAATGTCGCACGACATCGCAAGCTCACACCCGCCGCCTAGTGCGAAGCCGTTTATCATGGCGATGACCGGCTTGGGAAAATCCTCGACCGAGTCAAATGCCCGTCCGCTCTTCATCACGTCGCGCTGTTTGATTGCGGTCATGCCCGCAAACTCGTTTATGTCAGCGCCAGCGATGAAAGATTTCTCGCCGGCGCCGGTGATGATCACCACTCGAACGTCGTCGTCGCCTTTGAGTTGCTCGAACGCGACAAGGATTTCCTTGCGCGTCGCGATGTTCAGCGCGTTTAGTTTATCGGGGCGATTCACGGTCACGATCGCGATCCGCCCTCGCTTCTCGATCAGTACATTTTCAAATGCCATATGTCCTCTCTGTTTCCGGTCCAACCGCGGAGAGAGGAATTCCGGGTTTCCATGCCCGCCTCGGCGTTCTCCGCGGTCAATCCGAGCTCTTCAGGTGAATACTACTTTGCGCTGGCGTTTTGCCATTCGCGCTTGCGCTCTTCAAGTGCCTTGCTGAACTGTATTCGCGTGTCGTCGCCCGAGGCTGGCCGCAGGCAATATGGCGATTCGTCCGCTCGGTATTCATGACGCGACATCACATAGTAGAGCAGATCACCTTCGTACATATCATCCATGTAGTACGCAGTCTTGTCGTAGCGCATGCCTGCGCGCTCCATCACCCGGTGCGAGCGAATGTTTCCGGGGTCGGCAAGTGCGTAAACGCGATCGAGTTTCAAATCCGTAAATGCGAACCAAAGACCTGCTCGTGCAGCCTCCGAAGCCAAGCCCTTTCGCCAGTATTCCCTGGCGAGCCCGTAGGTGACTTCGACTTCGGGAGTCACGTGGATGAACTGCAGGCCGCAGTGCCCGATCAATTCCCCGCTCTCTTTCAGGACCACCGCCCACCAACCGAATCCGTAGTCCTCCCAACCGGCAAGGAAGTACCTGAGCCAGCCCGCGGTCTCTTCTCTTGTGAGCGGATGACCCGAAAGGTATCGCATCACATCGGCATCGGCGTAGATACGCGACAGATCATCCAGGTCATCGTCAGTGAACATCCGAAGGAGCAGTCTGGTCGTTTCGATTTCCGGCATGAACTGGAAGATCACCTGTCGCTATTCGCCTTCGAAAACGGGTTCGCCGTGCGTAAGTACCTTCAAGCGAGACGGGTTCAGAAACGCACTACTTTAGCGCAAAGATCGCAAAGGACTCGCAAAGACGCAAAGGTCCGCAGGTACGGCAATCGCTACTTCGTCGCGACTACTACTGATTTTGTCTCAGTGTAGTAATCGAGCGCCTCGGTACCGTGCTCCTTGCCGAGGCCGCTCTGTTTGAAACCGCCAAAGGGGAGTTCGTCATAGATCACCTGCGGCGAGTTGATCCAGGTGTACCCCGCTTCTATTCGCTCGGCCGCCCGCGTCGCCCGATTCAAATCATTCGTCCAGATAGAGGAGCCCAGGCCAAAGATTGAATCGTTGGCCTTCTCGATCGCTTCATCGAGACTCTTCACCCTGAAGATCGGAAGGGCTGGTCCGAAAACCTCTTCGGTCGCTACTCGCGCATCATCCGGCACATCGGCAAGAAGCGTCGGCGCATAGAAGTATCCGCCGATCGTAGTCGCCGCCTTGCAAACGGTCGCCGCCCGCGAGCACTCGGGCGCCGCGATCGACCGCGTCCTGAACCTGAGCTTCGACTTCGTCGCGTTGGCTCGCCGAATGAAGCGGCCCAATCATCGTTCCTTCGGCCATTCCGTTACCCACGCGCAGCTTTTTGGCGCGCGCGACCAGCTTTTCGGTGAAACCATCTGCGATCGAATCAAACAGGTAGAGCCGCTTGATCGCCAGACAGGCTTGCCCGCAGTTGAAGAACCGCCCGGTCGCCGCGGCCTTCACCGCTTCGTCGATGTCAGCATCATCGCAAACGATCATCGGATCTGATCCGCCGAGCTCCAATGTCACCCGCTTGATCCCCTGCGCGGCCGAAGCCATCACCCGGCGACCCACTTCAGTCGAACCGGTGAAGCCGATTTTGCGCACCTTTGGATTCGTGACGATCTCCTCGCCGACAACCGAGCCTTGCCCGGTGACGACGTTGAGCGCGCCTTTTGGCAACCCTGCCTCCAGAAACAGCCCCACGACTCGAAGATCGGTCAGAGGAGTCGTCTCGGCGGGCTTTATTACCATTGTGTTGCCGGCAAGCAATGCCGGACCGATCTTGTTTCCCATCAGCGACACAGGAAAATTCCACGGTACGATAGCGCCAACAACGCCGAGAGGGCGCTTTATGATCAACCCGTACTTGTTCTCATCTATTTGCGGAATGTATCCGCCCCGTATGTTCTTCCCGAGGCCGGCGTAATATTCAAGGGTGTGAGCGTAGCGGCGGATCTCGAGCATAGCTTCGCGCAGAGGCTTGCCTTGCTCTTTGGTCAACAACGTCGCTAGTTCTTTTTCATGAAGCCGCACCAGATCGACGGTCCGGCGCAACACATCCGCGCGTTTCGCCTGGGTCCATTCGCTCCAGACGACAAACGCCTGATGGGCAGCGTCGATCGCTTCGCGCGCGTCCGCGGCGGTCCCGCGCGGAGCGGTGTCGACCGGTTCACCCGTCGCCGGATTGAGAACTTCGATTGAGTTGCCGCTGCGCGAGCCTACCCACTCGCCACCGATCAGCATTTGTGCCATGACTTATCTCCGAGTTTGACTGCGATTGATTTCCTTAAGATGGACTACCAAATCCACGAAGTGCTCTTTCTCGTCAACGCGCATTTCAATATCTGCCATCGTCAGAATCTCAAAACGTCCCAGATCATTCAGGCGAGCCACACTCTTCTCCATTAGCTCCTGGCTGTATGGTTCGCCTTCCTGTTGCAACACTCTTCGACGCACTATCGTGTCTCTCGTCGTTGCATTGCCTATGAATTCAAGCCTGCGCAAAAGAAAGACGGCTCCTTCAGTGATCTCGATTCTTACAGCAACAACTCCCTGCTGTGCTGCCGGGCCAGGCGGCTTGAGCTCCTGTTGGATTTGCACTCTTGCTTGGATGCGCCCGCGATTAGCATAAGCTCTCAGGATAGCCGCTCGTGCCCGCGCGATTGCGGGTCCGTTCAAGACCTGTCCAGTTTTCAATTTGGATAGCCTTACGACCTGGTCCGGTCGGAACTCGCTTGCGCCTTCAACAGTCACTCTGGACACGCGGTAGCTTGCAGATGGCTCCTGTTGTCTGGTGACCTCACGCAATGGACCGAAACTCGGGACGAGCACGATCGCTCCAGCCAGGACGGGAACTTGGATCAACGACGGTAGAGCAAGCCACGCAGCACGCATCATCAACTCTCTCCCAGACTACACTGCTATTCACCGATCGGGATGCGCGCAAATATTGCCGACACCGGACAGGAAAATCCTACAAGCACCGGCGACTCAAGCGTATCGGTTTCACCGAGCGTTCCGACAAGGTTGAGCGCAGGCCCGTCTCGTCGATAGACATCGATCGTGCGTGTCTGCCAACTTGCGATCCAGTACTCGCTAACACCGCGGCGAGAATAGAGGTTGAGCTTTGCCACTCGGTCACGCCGCTCATTCACGCTGCCCGGCGACAAAACTTCGACCACCAGCTCGGGCGCAGAGTGCAGGTGTCCATCCGACTGAAGCGCAGCCGCTAGTCGTGCCTTGCTTATCCAGACTATGTCCGGCGCAACATCGTCATCCTCCGCAAAGATGAGACCCGGAGCGATTGCTATCTCACCAAGCCGCGCCTCTTCATTCCATCGATCAAGTTGCGAAACAAACTTGCTGCAAACGAACTGGTGATAGAAGTGGGGCTGGGTCGACATATACAATTCTCCGTCGATTATCTCGTAGCGATTGCCGTCGTTCGCCATCCGCTCGAGATCCGCAGAAGTCCATCGAGTCGTTGTACTCATATTGTCTACCTCGCTTTCCCCAGGTGAAGCTTGGTTCGTCTCACTGACCACCAGGAAAGTGGTCTTATTCTTAGCGCGTTATCACCACGCCTTTCGGCTCGAGATAATAGTCGAGCGCTTCCGGTCCGTGCTCGCGGCCGAAGCCGCTGGCTTTCACCCCACCAAACGGCAGCTCGTCGTATCCGTAATGCAACGAGTTTACCCATACGTTGCCGGCTTGAATCCTGTCAATCGCCGTTTCGATGTTGTCCAGGTTCTTGGTCCATATCGAAGAACCCAGCCCGTAGATCGAGCCGTTCGCTTTATCGATCGCTTCGTCGAGGCTGTTCACACGGAAGATCGGCAGAACCGGTCCAAAGGATTCTTCCGTCACAACTCGCGCATCATCGGGGACATCCACCAGAATCGTGGGCAGATAATAATATCCTTTCTCATACTGCGCGCCCTCGGGACGCGCGCCGCCCAATAACACCTTCGCACCGCGATCGATAGCATCCCTGACTTGGGACTCAATCTCGTCTCGCTGTGCGGCGGTATGAAGCGGACCCATTCGAATCTTAGGCTTCTCGGCTCTCGTCATCCCGTCGCCGACCTCGTACCTCGACACTTTGCTTACCAGGCCCTTGACGAATTCGTCGAAGACCTTGTCGAAGAGATAAAGTCGCTTTACCGCAAGACACGCCTGGCCCGCGTTCCAGAAACGTCCGACCATCGCGCCGGTGATCGCCTTCGCGATATCCGCGTCATCGCAAACAATCATCGGGTCGGAGCCGCCAAGCTCGAGCGTCACGCGCTTAAAGTCACCGCAGGCCACCGACGCTACATGCTTGCCGGTCGCCGATTCTCCGGTGAACGCAATGCGTCGAACTTTGGGGTTCACGAGCAGCTCTTCGCCGACCACGCTGCCCGGACCGGTGATGACGTTTAGCACGCCTTTCGGAATTCCCGCCTGATTCATCAACTCGATGATGCGAATTGTCGTCAACGGAGTCGACGAAGCTGGCTTCACAACGACCGTGTTCCCCGCCGCAAGCGCAGGCCCGACTTTCGTGCCCATCAGCGTCAGCGGAAAGTTCCAGGGAACGATCGCGCCGCACACTCCAAGCGGTTTCTGCACCACCATCCCGTAGGCGTTCTTCGCCGGGAGCGGGACGTGCGCTCCGCGAACCTTTGAAGCGAGTCCGGCATAGAAGTGCAGCCCGTGATCGAAGTGCTCGAGCTCGCCGCTCGCTTCCTGAAACGGTTTGCCCTGTTCTCGACAAAGCAGCTCCGCGAGGGTCTTTCGTTCGCCTACGACAAGGTCTGCAGCTTTGAACAAGAGCTTGCCCCGGTCTTCGGCGGACACGTGCGACCACTCATCAAAGGCGGCCTCCGCGGCGTCTACCGCCCGGCGCGCATCGTCCGCGTTTCCTTTCGGCGCCGTATCAACCACATCCCCGTTCGCCGGGTTGCGCACCTCATAAGTCTCACCGCTTATCGCGTCAACAGATTCTCCTGCTATAAACATCTTCGCCATTGATTCCTCCTGATTTAGTCCGTGGCCCGTAGTCCGTGGTCAGTAGTCCCTCGATTCGGAGTCTGTGCTACGGACCACGGACTACGGACTACTGACTATCTCCCCTTAAACTTCGCCTGCCGTTTCTTCGCGTAGGCATCGAGGCCTTCCTGGGCGTCCTCGCTTTCAAATAGCTGCTGCAATAGCTCGCGCTCGAGCGCCAGTGCCTCAGCCAGCGGCACCTCCAGCCCTGTTTGCACGGATCTCTTGATCAGGCCCACAGCCTTGCTGGCCTTCGCGGGCGGAACAAACTGTTGCGCGTATTCCAGCACTTTCTCAAAAAAGTTCTCGTCTTCAAACACGTGATTCACGAGCCCGATCTCGAGCGCCTCTTCGACCGATATCGTCCGGCCGGTAGCAAGGAGTTCGAGTCCTTTTGCCTTGCCGACAATCCTCGGCAGTCGCTGTGTGCCTCCCATTCCAGGCAACAGACCCAGATTGATCTCGGGGAGTCCAAGCATCCCCGGCCCCTTCTTCGCGATGCGCACATCGCAAGCGAGCGCAATCTCCAGGCCGCCACCAACCGCGTGTCCGTTGATCGCGGCAATGACGAGCTTTACGGTGTTTTCCATCCGCATGAGAGTTTCGTTGCCGTGCAAGCTGAAAAAATAACGAAACTGCGAGGTCGCAGAGAGCAGCATTTTGATGTTAGCCCCGGCGCAGAAGAACTTGTCGCCGGCGCCGCGGATAACGATGACGTGAACGTCCTCATCGAGCCTTGCTTCGAGAATCGCGTCATCCAGGTCTCGCATCATTTCATACGTATAGGTGTTGGCAGGCGGGTCGTGCAGCTCGATGATCCCAACACCATCCTTGACGCTGTAGTTGACCAGCTTGTTCTCCATCGCTTCTCTAGTCATTTTTTGTTTCCTTCATTGTTGCCAGATTGACACCGGGCGATCGAGGTGCGATTCGCGACCCGCGTCGAGAGTTTTGGCGTCCAACGTTTTGTCCCCGAGAAAGCCGCTCAGGAAGAGGCGGGTCATATTGTTCGATAAGCCGGTTACATCAACATCCTTGCGTGGGTCGTACCAGTTGTAAATCCAGTTCATCATTCCGAATAGCGAGAACGTCGCCACGCGAATATCGACCGCGTCGACTCGATTCCGGTGAGCTATCTCTCCAAGCAGATCCATCACCAGATCGACGTATTGGCGTTTCTTGGTGTTGACCTTTCGAAACATCTCGCGGCTTATCGAGTTTGCCTCGTGCGACAACACCTTCATCTCATTCATATTGTTGACGAAATAATTCAGGTGATTCTCGATAAGGAGTTTCAACCGCAAGACCGGGTCGTCGACGCCCTCGAGCAGCCTGCGGCAATCGCCGATCACCGTACTAAAGCAATAATCCTGAATGAGAAAGAGCAGCTCTTCTTTGCTTCTGAAATAGTAGTATAGACCCGAGAGGCTCATCTTTGTAGCACGCGAAATATCACGCATGCTGGTTGAGTGGTAACCCTTATCCGCAAACACAGCGGCTGAGGTCTTGAGTACGTGGACCAGCTTCTGATCGTATCGTGATTGTTGCTCAACAGGCATAGCGCAGGCTCAAAGCAGACACTTCGAACAAGTGTTCGATGTTAATGCTCGCGTGAGCTATCCGTCAATGTGCCCTGGTTTGGGACGATAGAAGGAGAGTGGAACATCATAGGTCCTCAAGTCGGCTGACCATCTCTCTTACCTTATACTCCAGAACGATCTTCTTATCGGAGATCGTGAATTGAAGCTCGATCTTGTCGTTGAGGCCACGAATGATTGGTTCTCCTGCGCGGTCTGTCTTGGGCAGCAAAAGGACATACGCAGATTGGAGGCTCGAAGGTCCGCCAAGGTATACATCAAATTGGTGATCGCTTACGGTACCCTTTGAGAACCGTTCGCGATTCTCTGCTCGCTGGAGAAAGACCTCGCGATGATGAAGCGGATCGTCAAGCGTGCTTGCGCGGACGGGGCCCCCAATATGGACACCGGCAGCCGGATTACATTCACCAAAACAATGAAATGCCGAGCATGACCCTTGAACTCTTGGTGGGCAGTGGGAATTCAACCGAGTATGTCGTCGACGCTGAGCGTAAGCCCGTGGATCGTCGCGGATGTCAGTTTCTTACCACGCTTTAGTCGCCGGACCTTTTGGTACTTCCCATTCTTCGGCTCACTATGAACTTCAATGAAGTCCTTCGGAAGAATGATCAACCATGCCTCAGGAATTCCCGCACGCGCATAAAGCGGGATCTTCACGTTGCGGTCGTACTCCACGGACGTATCGGCAACTTCTATGATAACCAGCACGTCCTGCGGGGTCGGGTGTGAATTGGAATAGAAATCGACGCGAGGTTTCAACAAAGCTACGTCGGGCTGTGGCTCCGAGAAATCATTGATGCTAATAGGCGCCTGCACGCTCACGATCGCTAGCTCACCAATGTTCCGATGCAGAATCCTATCGAGCCGTCTCACACATGCCGCGTGGTGTTTGCCGATTGGACTCATCTCCACAACCTCGCCTTCGATCAGCTCAACTCGGTAGTCTTCAGAAAAGACACCCGCCTGAGCCATCCGGTAGTACTCGTCGACGCTAAAATAGTGCTTCAGAAGTTGGACCGACATGATTCCTCAACTAATAGTCGACCGGCCAAGAACATGCGCTAGTCGTAAGAGATGATAGCACAAGGAGCTGCAACCGAGGATTTCATATTGCGAGCGTTCATAGGACCAGGCGCAAAGCACGGCACGACACCCAGCTTTCAGTCGAATCAACCTTCCAGATCCTAGCGAATCGAGCAGCAAATGGTAGAATGTCGCCGCAAGTCTAGCATGAACAAACTCCTCGATGGCAAACCCCACAACCCCCTTCAAGACTCGCAAGAGCTTGGCAAGCTCGGCTACGCACAGGAGCTCTTCCGCACGATGGGAGGCTTTTCGAATTTCGCGATCTCGTTTTCGATCATCTCGATACTCACCGGTGCGGTGACTCTCTACGGCCACGGGTTGACGATGGGCGGTCCGGCGGAGATGGCTTTCGGATGGCCACTGGTTACGGTGTTCACACTTGCCGTCGCGATGAGCATGGCTGAGCTGGCGTCCACCCTACCCACCGCGGGAGCGATGTATCACTGGTCATCCAGGCTGGGCGGCAAGGGTTGGGGATGGTTTACCGCGTGGTTCAACATAGTCGGCAACATTACGGTCCTGGCAGGCATCGACTACGGCTGCGCTCAGTTCCTCACGCCGCTTCTTGGTTTCGATGCGACGCCGCGGAATCTGCTGCTGATCTACGCCGGCATCCTTGCGTCCCACGCAATGATCAACCACTTTGGCATTCGGCTTGTCGCGCTGCTCAACGACTTCAGCGTCACGGTTCACATCCTTGGCGTGATTGCGATCGTCACGGCCCTGTTTATCTTTGCACCAAAGCAGCCCGCCAGCTTCTTCTTCACCGCGGTCACCAACAACCCGCAAGGCTCGCCCTACTGGTGGGCGTTCATCGTCGGCCTGCTGCAAGCGCAATGGACCTTCACCGGGTACGACGCATCGGCGAGCGTATCCGAGGAGACCGTTGACCCGCGCCGCCGCGTGCCGTGGGGTATGGTAATGGCAGTCGTCGTATCGAGCGTCGCCGGTTATCTGCTGCTCATCGCATTGACGCTGGCGATCAAGGATATGCCCGCGGTGCTCAACGCAAAGGACGCGAGCGGCAACGACGTGCCGGCTGTGATAACAATTCTGCAAACCGCGTTGGGTGAGCGGGCTGGCGCATTGTTTTCCGCGCTGGTGGCGATGGCAATGTGGTTTTGCGGATTGTCGGCGGTGACCTGGTGTTCGCGAGTGGTTTTTGCTTTCTCGCGCGACAACGGGATGCCCGCTTCCAGGCTGTGGAAGCAAGTCAGCAAGAAACACCGTACGCCTGCGGCGGCCATCTGGCTGTGCGTAACGGTGGCATTCATAGCCGCTGTTTATAGTGGCGCCTATTCCGTGGTTACCTCGATCAGCGTCATCGGGCTTTACTTCTCGTACACGATTCCGGTTTTCCTGGCTCTGAGAGCAAGACTCACGAACGGCGATGGCGAGCGGGGGCCCTGGAACCTGGGCCGATATAGCTCGATGATCAACCTGATCGCCATTCTCTGGGTGGTGTTTATCAGCGTGATTCTCAGCCTTCCCGACAACGGGCGTGCCGGGAAATCGATCGCCGCCGTCACTGTCTTGCTCGTGTTGTGGTATGTGCTCAGAGAGCGACATCACTTCGCCGGACCCTCGTGGTCGGCAACATCACAGACCGCGGAAACCCTGGGTACGAAGATTTGATGCCCTCCTCCGCGCATCCGCGCGGCCTCGGCGATTTGTTTGCTGTCTTCGTGGTGCCGTCATGAATCCAAACGAACTGTCACGAACGTTCGCCCTGGCCAACGACTTCAAAGAGGGCGATCTCTCCGTTGGCGGTACCAGCGACGACCAAATGCGCGCAGAAGCTCGCGAAGAACTCGCCTCACTGCGCGTAGAGGAAATATCCAACGCCGTACTAGTCGGCGATCAGATCACCGAAACGCTTCACATCTCTCTTGATGCTGCTTTGCTGGACGAGATTGCTCATCTGACTTTGGGTGAACTCAAGCAGATTCTCCTTACTCCTGATGTTGCTGCCTGGGCGCAGCGCTATCGCCACGGTCTCGCGAGTGAAGTGATCGCGGCACTTGCAAAGCTAATGACTAATGCCGAGCTCGCCGCGGTATCGCGAGGCCTGTCCAATCCGCTCCCGGGAGACGGAATCGCGATTGGCGGCCGTGCGCACTTCGGGTCTCGAATTCAACCAAACAGTCCCGGTGATGATTCGGAAGAAATCCTGTTCTCGATCCTCGAAGGACTGACCTATGGCTGCGGCGATGTGCTGATTGGCCTCAATCCGGCAAGCGATGACCTCGACACAATCGTGCGTCTTGAAAATCTGCTGGCCGGTGTGGTCGAGCGACTGGATCTGCCCACGCGATACTGCGTGCTGTCGGACATCGTGAAACAAACAAGCGCTCGTGCGCGAACCCGCGTCGATGTGGGTTTTCAAAGCCTGGCGGGCACTTCAAGAGCGATCAGGGGAATGGTTGGGCTTGATGTCGAAGGGCTCCTCGATCTCGCGCGTGGGTTTGACGGTCTATATTTTGAGACGGGTCAGGGTTCAGCGGTGACCAATCAGGCCGCGCAAGGCATCGATATGGTAACCCTGGAAGCTCGCGCATACGGCGTAGCCCGATATTTGCACCGGAGCACCGGCGCCTGGATGATCGTGAACGACGTTGCCGGATTCATCGGGCCCGAGGTCTTCAGGACTGGCGATCAGCTTCTTCGCGCGTGTCTCGAAGACACAATGATGGCAAAGCTCCACGGGATCACTATGGGACTCGATGTCTGCGCCACGTTCCACATGGGGATCGATCCACAGGAATTGCAGCAACTCACCGAGCAGATCGTGGACCGAGCCGCGCCAGCCTATCTGATGGCTGTTGCAGGAAATGCGGATCCGATGCTTGGCTACCTTACGACTTCGTTCAGGGAACATCCGGGTCTTCGCCGCCGCACCGCCAAGCAGATCTCATCGGCCATGAGCAAGAGACTGATCGAACTCGGCGTGATGAACCAGTCGGGCGAGGTTGCCGGACGTGGCGCCGAATCGCTCTACGCCATCCATCAAAAAGCGACCGGAGACACCCGGACCTTTGACGCTCTGCGAGAGGAGGGCGCCAGAAAGATCTCGATTCTTGCGGAACGCGGATTTGACCTGGGCCCCGAGCAGGCAGAATCCAGCCCTGAAGGCTTAAGCCGAATCGACGCTATCTATACCCACGCTCGCCACGCGCTCTACGCAAAGCTCGATGAAGCAGTCCTCAGGGATGTGTGCCCGCGGCGCCTTCGAGTGCGGACAAAAGCAACCGATCGCGAAGACTATCTCGCGCACCCTCCTGCTGGAGAAGCGATCTGCGAACAAGACGCGGCTCGGATAAGAGCGCTGTACCCGGTGAGCCGGCCCCGCGTTCAGATTGTGATCTCGGATGGCCTCAACGCCAACGCTCTCAATGAAAGCCTCCGGTTTGTCATTCCACCCCTGCGGGGGCTGCTCATCCAAGCGGGTCACGACGTCGGGGGCATCGGCCTGGTAATCGAGAATGGACGCGTCCGCGCTGGTTACCATATTGGCCTTTTACTGGATGTCGATCTGATAGTGCATCTGATCGGAGAAAGACCGGGCACCGGGATCGATACGACGTCCGCATATTTGTCGTATGGTCGAGACAAAGCGGGCCGATCAATCTGGGATCCGAACTTTGACCACTCCTGCACAACCGCGGTTTGTGGGATTCATCATCGGGCCAAAACGCCCGAGGCTGCGACGGAAGAGATCGCCCGACTTGTAAACCGGATGTTCGAACAGCGTTGCTCAGGTGTCGCGTTGCGCTGAGCTCAATGTCGGTGGCGACGCTATGGAACCTCGCCGCGTCCGTGGGCTCGATGCTAGGATACCGTTCGATGGCAAGAGACGTAATCATCGTCGGCGGCGGGGTCATCGGATGCTCGATCGCCTGGAAGCTGGCTCAAGCCGGCCTGAAAGTGACGGTCCTGGAGCGCGGACGAGTCGGGTGCGAAGCTTCCCGGGCGGCCGCCGGGATGTTGTCGCCCCAGGGCGAATCGCAAACCCCCGGGCCCTTCTTCGATCTGTGTCTGCGCAGCCGCGCGATGTATCGGAGCTTCGCTGAAGAACTCAGCGCAGCATCGGATATCGACGTCGAGTACAAGGATGAAGGCACGCTGTTCGTCCTGGTACAAGGCGAGGACGAGGAAGAAAAGCTCAGGTGGGCCGCGTGGCAACTCGAAGCGGGACTCTCGCTTGAACACGTCTCGGCGGACGACCTCCGCAAGATCGAGCCGTCTGTCACGGATTCGGCTACCAGAGCCATTTTTCTTCCCCGGGAACATCAAATCGAGAATCGCCGCGTAATGGACGCGCTGGAGATTGCGATGCACCGCGCCGGGGTCGAGGTGATCGAAGGGGCTGAAGTCACGGCACTGGCAACCGAGCACGGCTCGGTCACCGGCGTGGCGTGCGGCGCCCGGACTGTTAGCGCAGGCTGCGTCGTAGTAGCCGGCGGTGCCTGGTCCAGCCGATTGCTCGAACCTCTCGGGCTTAACGTCAAGGTTACTCCGGTTCGCGGTCAGATGATCGCGGTGAGGGGCAGGACCTGTCCAATCACCCGGGTGCTCCACTCAAGCAAGGCTTATGTTGTTCCGCGACGCGACGGCCGCATCTTGATCGGCGCAACGGTCGAGCAGGTTGGTTTTCAAAAAGGAGTCACCGTTGCGGCGGTTAAACACCTGTTGAGCGCCGCCGTGGAATTGGTACCCTCGCTCGGAGAGTGTGAAATAGTGGAGACGTGGTCGGGTCTCCGGCCCGATACGATCGACCATCTCCCAGTCATTGGGCCTAGCGGCATCGATAACCTCGTGCTCGCGACGGGTCACTTTAGAAACGGGATACTGCTCGCGCCTGTCACTGCGGAAGTGATCGCAGATATCCTGGTCCACGACGGCGTGCACATGGAGATAGATCCGTTCAGCAACAATCGATTCCTCTTGGCAAACCCAGGCTCAGGGACCAACTGAACCGGAGTCACCGACAAAAGCGTGGAACCAGCACCTCACTCAACGGCCGAAGCCGCCAGCCGCTCGCTACGCGCCAGTATCATCATCGTAAACTACAATGCGAAGGAGAAGTTGTTGCGCTGTCTTGAGTCGGTTCTGCGCTCCTCGAAACCGGATTGCGAGGTGATCGTGTTGGACAACAATTCATCCGACGGCATCGCCGACCGGATTGAGGAGAATTTTGCGACTGTAAGGCTGATTCGTTCTGGAACCAACCTGGGTTTTGGCGGGGGCAACAACCTGGCCGCCTGGAGGGCGCACGGCAAGTTCCTGGTGTTTCTCAATCCCGATACGGTGGTCCGACACGGCTGGCTGGAAGCATTGATTGCGCCGTTCGACTCTGACCCCCGGGTCGGGCTTACGACTTCCAAGATACTGCTGGCTGACGAACCCGAACTGATAAACACGTGTGGGAACACGGTTCACTTCACCGGTCTTGCTATGTGCCGCGGCCTCCGCCAACCGCGCGAGGCTTTCGGTGAGAAGGAAGAAGTGGACGCCGTTTCCGGAGCCGCCTTTGCCATCCGCTACGAACTATTCCAAGCGTTGAGAGGTTTTGACGAAGACACCTTTCTGTATATGGAGGATACCGATCTCTCCTGGCGTGCCAGGCTCTCAGGCTGGCGTTGCTTATATGCGCCGGATAGCGTTGTGCTTCATCACTACACACTGCGGATGACGCCTCTAAAGGTTTTCTATCAGGAGCGCAACCGTTATCTGATGCTTGTAAAGTGTCTCAAATGGCCAAGCCTGGTGGTGCTTCTTCCTGCGCAACTGCTGGCCGAATTGATGACATGGGGCTTTGTGATCTACAGCGACCGAGCGAACTTTGTGAACAAGCTGCGCGCTTACGCCTGGGTCATCAACAACTGGCAAGCAATCCGGCACAAACGCAACGCGACCCAGGCGCTGAGGTGCGTGCCCGACCGGGAGTTATTGCGCCACACGACCTCCAGAGTGGAATTCGAACAGGCATCCAAAGGCGTCGTGGGAACGATCGCGCGTTTTGTATTCAACCCCCCTTTCTTCTTGTTGAGGGGGCTGGCCATGATGCTGATCTGGTGGTAGCGGTCGCGTAGAATATCGTTCATTATGTCAACTCCGGGTTTTCTCGGCACGGACACTCCGGCAATCAGCCAGAAAAAATGCGAACCCTGGCTTGGAGATGCTTTGAGTACTGAATCGGAAACCGGCGAACCGAGCGAAAGCATCAGCACGCAAGATAGCGGCTATACAAATCTGTTGTTGATGAAGGAGTCGCCGTGGTGGAAGCGGATATTTGACGCCCAGGCTCCTTACCGGTGGCATCTTCGCCGCTTGAACCTTGGTTTCACGCTCGATATCGGTTGCGGCCTGGGGAGGAACCTGATCAACCTCATGGGAAACGGCGCTGGCATCGATCACAATCCACATTCCGTAGACATTGCGAAATCGCGGGGACTTCGGGCGTTTACTCCCGCTGAGTTTCAGGAATCGCAGTTCAACAACCCGGACCGCTTTGACTCGATATTGTTATCGCACGTTGCCGAGCATCTGAGGGACGGAGAAGCGGTGAGCCTTTTGAATGCTCATCTTTCAGTATTGAAACCCGGAGGACGAGTTATTCTCATCTGTCCCCAGGAATTTGGTTACCGCTCGGACCCGACACACGTTCAATTCGTTGACTTCGTGAAACTGAGAGCCATCGCTACACAGGCCGGTTTGATCCATGTAAGACAGTATTCCTACCCGTTTCCGCGTCTGTTCGGTCACCTGTTCAAATACAACGAATTCGTATCCATCTGCAGAAAACGTCATGTATAAAGAAAGAGTCGTCACCGCGGTCTTACCAGGATACAACGAGGGGGGGCATATCGGGCAGGTTGTAATTACGATGCCAGACTTTGTCGACCACATCATCGTCGTCGACGATTGCAGTGAGGATGGAACCGTTGACGCAGCCGCTGCTTCTGGAGATCCCCGGCTGATTCTTTTGACAACCCCTCATAATCAGGGCGTAGGCGGCGCGATGGTGATCGGTTATCAAAGGGCATTGGAGCTTGAGAGCGACATAGTTGCCAAGATGGATGGAGACGGTCAAATGGATCCTGCGTATTTGACGCCGCTCCTGGATGCGATCATAGAACAGGGCTATGACTACGCAAAAGGCAACCGGTTCCTCGCCAGTGAGTCATTGGGCGCCATGCCAAAGCATAGAATCTTTGGCAACATCCTGCTCACATTCTTGACCAAGCTGGCTTCCGGCTACTGGCATGTCTTTGATCCCCAGAACGGCTACACGGTGATCAGTGCCACAGCGTTGCAAGTGCTCGACCTCAATGTCCTTCACAAGCGTTATTTCTTCGAGAACGACATGCTGGTTCATCTAAATTTCTTCAGGTTTCGCGTAAAGGACGTCGCGATCCCGGCACGCTACGGCAAGGAAGAGTCCGATATCAATCTTCTCAAAGTCGGCACTACGTTTCCGCTGCTCCTGGTGCGCAGATTCTTCCATCGCGTTTATCAAAAGTATGTTCTGAGAGATTTTTCACCAATAGCACTGTTCTTATTCCTCGGGCTGATTCTCTTCTCTTGGGGCGCGCTGTTTGGGGCATACCTTTGGGTAAAGACTGCCATCAGCGGAATCGCAACACCCACCGGGACGATAATGCTCGCCCTCTTGCCGCTGGTATTGGGGTTTCAACTGCTGCTGGAGGCGATCGTTCTTGACGTTCAAGAAACCCCCAAATAGAGACTCTTCCGTTTTGTTGTGAGATTGGAGGTACGCTCGAAATGAGCAGCCTGGTTCGCAATGGTGCCCTAAGTGGATTGGAGCGGCGCACAAGTTCAATCAGGGCGTTGGTGGTTGTCGTCGTGCTGTTGCTGAGCACGGTCATCGTCGCGCCGTTCTATCTGTCGCGCGCGACGAGAACGCCGGACGGTCATCGGGTTTGGGGGTACATTACCACGCACGACCTGCTGAATTTCATACCGATGATGGAGCAGTTCGACAAGGTCCTCAGGTCGGGAGTCCTTTATCCGCGTTGGACCCCAGACTTCAATTTGGGATATGGAACAGCGACCGCAAATTTCTACCCGCCCGGTATCTTCTATCTAACCTCATTGATCAATGCCGTGGTCAATGACTGGGGGATCACCCTCTTTGTCCTGAGTGTGCTGGGTCTTGCCGGCTCCTTCTTCGCGTTTTACGCGCTATCGCGAATCTTCTACAGCAGGGCGTCAAGCGCAATCGCCGCAGTCGCGTACGCTCTGCTCCCCTATCATCAGTTGGATCTGTATTGGCGTGGCGCCATCCCCGAGTTCGTCGGATTCGCAATGCTGCCGGTGATCCTGTACTTTGCGTTCAGACTCGGGAGCGAAGGGCGCTTGCGATACTACGCGGCTGTCGGTTTGTGTCACGGCGTATACCTGATGAGCCACCTCCCCGTCGGCTACTTGTTCACTTACGTTCTCGCTTTCTATGGAGTTGTCTGGGCTCTGAGGGATCGAAACGTTCAGATCGCTTTGCGAATAGCAGGCGGGATAGCGATCAGTCTGTTGGTCAGCGCGATTTACTGGGTTCCGGCGGCGATCGAAGGAAAATACATCTACGAATGGGCGAGCGAGCTGTTCCCCTATCACAAGACATACATAACCATGGTGCCGCTCGGGGACGCCTTCTACACGCACATCCAGGAAGTATTTAATTGCAACGCATTGCTGCTCATCGTCACTCTGACAATCCTGGTGGTTCTAACCAAATCCCGGATCTCACCTTCCGACCTGCGGTCCGCCCACACCGAAGACCCCAGGGCCGCCGTATCCAGATCGCAAACGGGCATATGGATAATGTTAGGGGTATTGACGCCCTTTATGTCCACGTCATTTTCAATATCTCTATCCAGGTTGATCCCAAAGATTCAGATCGCCGTTCCTCCTTTTCGCTGGCTGGCAATATCCTGCATGTTTACGTCTCTCCTGCTCGCCGCCTCGATCGATGTCTTGCGAACGCAGCGAGGCGTAAGCGCAACGAAGAAGCTCGCGTTCGGACTCTCGCTTGTCGTCGTAGTCTCTTTGAATTTGTGGCTCACAGCGCATGGGATAATCTCGGGCGCGCTTTCAAATCCAACCCAGCAACGTCCTGAAAGCTTTGTAGATGCGGGTTTCACTCCGAAGGACTCGACTCGTCCAAAGGAGATCGCCGACACGCCCGCGGTGGTTATCACCCCTGGAGGAGGAACCAGCAGCATTCTGAAATGGCTGCCAACCTTCCGCGAGGTTGCGGTCCGAGTTGACCAGCCAAGTGTAGTGCGGATGAAGACCTACAACTTTCCCGGTTGGACGGCTCGCATAGACGGCCAGGTGGTTCCGATGTTGAGCGATAAGGATGGGGTTCAGCAGGTAGCTGTGCCCGGCGGCGTTCATACCGTGCAGGCTTCCTTTGAAAACACACCACCACGTATTGCAGGCGCCGTGCTCTCTGCTACCGGTCTGTTGGTATTACTCGGCTTGGCGGTCGTGGACGGACTAAAGGCGCGCCGCGTGAAAAGCCCAACCGATGGACAATCGTCAGTGGATCCTATCCCGATCGAGGGGCAGTCCGTCGCCAGTGTCGTTTCGAGCCGAGCGTCGATGAATACTCCCCAGTTGAGACGTCTCGGGGCGGTAGTCCTGGTTGTTATTGTCATCACAATGATCGCAGTAATTGCCATCAGGCGCCCTGACCCCGGCAGCCAGGGAAAAGGGGGAACCCAACCGAGCGGAAGTAACGGCCCGACTGACGCGGGCGGCTCGGTCGGCGTTGGCTCCGACGCGCAGTTGTATCTTGCGGGTCGCGACTCCGTCCTGGTAGCGATCGACGAGAAGGCCTCCGGCGAAATGATGACTGCGCTCGCAGGCAGGGACCAGACCGCGTTGGATGCGCTCACGGAGTCAGGGAGGGTGCTGACCATAGACAATAACACTCGCGTGAAAGTGCTTCAGACCGCTGCCGGCCAAACCAGGGTGCGGATACTTGAAGGTCCACACGTTCTGAAGGAAGGATGGGTATCGGAGAGATGGCTCAGATGACTCGGCCGCCCAGCGTTGGGGCGAGTCCGTCCGCTTCTGATGCCCGGGTTTGTCAGAAATTTTGCTAGACGGGTTTGCCTTCTTGATGGGGGAGCCATGCCTCGGAACTGCCCTATGAAGGCTTGCGAGCGAGGCACACAATCGAAACCCCAAACGGAAGATTGATCCATCGAAGGAGCATGCGCTCGAACCCGAGAATAGCGATAAGAAGCGAGTTGAGCCAGCCCGGCAGGATCACGTGCGAGGTCTTTGCGCGGATCGACTTCTTAGACACGCTCTGTGCGAATCGCATTAACAGGATGGGGAAAAACAGGAACGTTATGTAGTAGGTGATTCGCTCCACCACGAACCCCGCGTTGGTTAGCTTATTGCGCAACTCAGAGGCGGCGTAGCGTCGGCGATGATGCAACGCTTCGTCGTGTTCGCTCCAAAGAAACCCGTATGCCGGTACGGTCATCACCAGGACCCCGCCTTCCCTGGTTACCCGCAGCAACTCGTCAAGCCCGCAAAGGTCGTCGTCGATGTGCTCTAACACATCCAGAGCGGTGACAACGTCGAAGGTGGATTGTGAAAACGGAAGGGCTTCGATATGTGATCTCACGAGGCCATCAATCCCCCGCCCTTTGCTGAAGTTGAGGGCCTCTTCCGATGCATCGCTGCTAAAAGTGTCGCCGTACTTGGCCAACACCGAGAAATTGATGCCGGTCCCGCAGCCGACGTCGAGCATTCTGGGGCGCGCGAACTCGCCCGCTATCTCCTTAACCAGCGATTCGAGCAGTCGCCGCCGTGCGACAAACCACCAGTAGAAGGTCTCCAGCTTGTACATCTCGGCGTATTCATTGATATTCATTCGTCGTTGAACCTTATTTGGCATGTCCCACTTCGTCAAGCCGGGCATCTGTGATACCTGACGGTGTTTGCATCAGATAGTTCACGTGTTTAGCTAAACTTTTGCGCTTGCTTGAGACGGTCGCCGGCTGCTTGACGCCAGGATTTAGTCGAAAAGTGGTTTCTTGCTTTTGATTTTGCAAGAGGCTATCATACTTCGCGCACACAGGCCTTGGCCTCGTGAAATCGGCGTGGAATCTAGGGTTAACGGCCAGGAATCGTTTCAAAGAACGCAGTATCCTCAATGCGCTTGCTTCGTTCCGGGAATGTAAGACACGCTCATATGACGTTTGAATGCCCCAAGTGCAAATCTCCTGTTGCTCGCGAAGGCCAGCGCTTCTGCTACCGATGCGGCCACGAGTTGAACGATTATTACGCATCGCTGAACCAGGAAGTCGCACCATCGGGAGTCGGTGATCCGCCTGTGGATGACGCGGCTGGCGCCAAGGCTTCGCCGGAAGTTCCGCCGCCGGCGCCCAATATACCTCAGCGTACCGTCGTCCTCGACGTAAACGCTTTCGATAGCAAAGTCGAGCCCTCCAACGTTACGCCACCAACCGCGAGGCTGAAGATATTGCTTCCGACCGGTGACGTTTTCGATCGCGAACTGGCCAGCTCTGAAACGCAGATTGGAAAGGGACCGCGGAACGACATAGTTATCGCCGATCCCGCAGTCTCAACGGCTCACGCAACGGTTCGCCTGGAAGGCGCTGTTTATACGATCAACGACATCGGCAGCCGCAACGGCACCTTTGTAAACGGCGATCGAGTCGAAGGGCCTCGTCAACTCAGTCACGGTGACGTAATTGGAATCGGGCTCACGAAGCTGACCTTCCTGCTGAGCGAACATAGCGAAACAGTAGCGATCGATGCAGGCGCCGTCGCGGAAGCCTCCAGCCCCGCTGTGCCTCCGGCGTTGACGGAAGGATCTCTAGCCCTCGCCGTCGTGGCCGCCGGTCTCGCCACCAAATCCGACGTGGATCGCGTTCGCGCCGATTCCAAAGGCCGGCGGCTTTATCGCATCCTGATAGAAGGGCATATAGCAAGCGAGGCGGATCTTCGCGACCTGATGAGCAGGACGTTTCAGATCCCGAGTATCGACCTGAGCACCACGCCGATCGATGAGGCCGTAGTGGCTGAGTTTCCGGCCAAACTAGCCCGCGAGCATCAAGTATTCGCGGTTTCAAAAGGAGCGAAGGGAATAACACTCGCGATCTCCGATGCGACCGATGTTGAAACTGTCGAACGACTCCGGCGTGAGATCGGTTCGCCCCTGAACATTCACCTTGCAATTGCCACGCAGATACGAGAACAAGTGGACCGGCACTACGGACCCAGACTCATCGGCGTGCTGCCGTCGGGCGAAACCCTCGAATTTTTGATCGATAAACACGAAGTAGAAATCGGAAAATCCTCACACAACCACATTACGCTGACCGATCCGACGGTTAGCAACACCCACGCGATCGTGATCGCCCGCAACGACGGGATTTCGATAGTCGATCTGGGAAGCCGGAACGGGACCTATGTCAACAGTGAGCGCCTCGGTTCGCAGGCGCATACCCTCAGACACGGCGACAAGATTCAATTGGGGCAGACAGTGCTCACATTCCGGAATCCAGCCGAGACCGCGGCAAACCGCACAGCGGTGCTGTCCGGCGAAGCTCTCGAAGAGGTTAGAAGACGCGCCGGTGTCGTCGCTCCCGAGGGCGGCAGTCCGGATACGGGAGGAAGAGAAAACGCCGGAGGGAGTTCTCCGGAAGCCAAACCGCCTCAGGCCGCTGCGCTTTTAGAAATCCAGCCACCTGCCAATCCAGTACCAGTGCAACGGATCGCCGATGCCATTGCCGCGGCTGATCCTGTTGAAGATGAAACCTCTGGAAAGAAAAAGAAGAAAAAGAAGAAGAAAGGCGACGAGCGGATGAGGGCCGCCTATATCAGCGGGCTGAGCCGGATTGTGGCTCAAGTTCTGGGAGTCGTGTTGGCGGTAATGCTTGCTCTTTATGTCAACTCTATGCGATCGAGCTCGGACAAGCCGGCGGTCATCGAAACCAGCGGAAAGGGCAAGGCGAAAGTAAAGCTCTCGCTTCCTGGGGCCGGCACGCCCTTCGAGGGTGGCACCTTTGAAGCCTCGGGCGCCGTATATGTTCCCGGAAGCAATGGCGTCCTTATTGTGGACGACGGCAGATCTGGCGAAGTGCTTTGGATGCAGGTTGACGAAGCGGGACGCCAGGTTGGTCCATTGAAGCCGGTTCCGCTTGGTGTGACGGTCGATGATCCGGAAGGAATCACGTCAGACGGAAGCTACTTCTATGTTATCGGGTCACAGTCTCGACCAACCGCCGGGGACCAAAATGCCCTTGTCAGATTCACCTTTGATGCGGCCAAGCAAAGCGTCCAGAAGGCGGAAGTTCTAGCGGGTTTGCGCGGCTTCCTTTTAGCCAACGTCCCTGAGCTGAAGGACATTCCCGAGAAAAGCAGCGACGGCGGTCTCAACATTGAAGGGATCGCGTGGGACTTTAAGCGTGGGCGTTGGCTGCTCGGTCTGCGCTCGCCCCTGGCCAAAGACGAAAGCGCATTGATAGTGGCCATAAAGCTGCGAAATCCCGCGGGACCTTTTTCAGTGGATAATCTCCAACTTGCCGAACCCAACGCGTTGTCGTTGAAGATGGACGGGTTGGGAATCCGCGATATTCAGTACGACCCCGAGGCGAACGCATTCCTTATCATCGCCGGGGCGCCGGAGCATCACGAAAAGGCTGAGAGCACCCTGTGGCAATGGAGCGGCGCCGTAGGACAATCCGGCCCGGAGTCTGCACTTCGCAAGGAGATGGATCTCGACTCGAAGATGAAGCCGGAGGGCGTCACCCACGTTGAGAGCGGCGGGCGCAAATTCCTCCTTGTCGTCGGAGACGCCAGCGTCTACTTCAAACTCGACTACGCCGAATCGCAATAGCGTGCGCCCGTCAAACCTTGTAGAAAAAAGTGTTGCGCATCACCGTTCTGTGTATTAATATCGTTCGCGTCCCCTTCAATGGAAATCCAATTGGGCCAATGTGGGTGTGCCCTTTCGGGATTCTACTCAGGCGCTCTCGATGAAGTGCGCTTACTCGTCGAGGAGGAGTTGAGACTCTGGCGCCTCTTGTCTCGGCACCTAGAGAGCTAGGACTCCGAACTTAGTAAACCGACTCTCCAGTCTCCGGGACAGTGCAGGAAGTGTCGCGGAAGCGAGCACACTGACAAACTCAGGTCTACGCTTATGACCGGACTCACCCGGACGACCCTTACCCTGGCTAAGAATCAATGTGCCAAGATCCTCATCATCGACGATGAACCCAACGTTCTTTCGGTTCTCCACTCGCTGCTGAGCAACGCGCATGACTGTAAGACCGCCACCAGCGCTGCCGAGGCCATGGAATACCTGAGGGAAGAGACTTACGACCTGGTCTTGTCTGACATAATGATGCCGGGAATGAGCGGGCTCGAGTTACTGGCAGAGATCGTGAGGCTCTCGCGCGACACCGTTGTAATACTCATCTCGGGTAATCTCAACATTCAGAACGCGATTGAAGCCCTGCGCCGCGGAGCATTCGATTACATCACAAAGCCGTTCAACCTTTCCGATGTTGAAACCGCCGTCGCGCGCGGCCTTCGGCACCACTGGCTGCTGAAGGCAAACCAGCAATACGAGCACCATCTGGAGCATCTTGTCGGCCTGCGGACCGACGAGTTGACCGTCGCAAACGCGAATCTCAACTCGACTCTAGAGAAACTGTATTTGAACTATCGCGCTACACTCCGCGCGCTCGCAGCTGCGCTTGAAGCGCGCGATGTCGAGACCAAAGGACACTCCGAGCGTGTTGTTTCTTACTGCCTGCGTTTGGGAAAGCACATCGGTCTGAACGATCGCCAGCTCATTACTCTCGAAAACGGCGCTTTGCTTCACGACATCGGGAAGATAGGAGTGCCCGACGGGATCCTGCTAAAGCGGGGCGCGCTGACGGAAGAAGAGTGGATCTATATGCGCCGGCATGTCGAGTACGGCGCGCAGATCATACAGGGCATAGATTTCCTGGAAGGAGCTTCCGAAATCGTGTCCCAGCACCACGAGCGCTACAACGGCAGTGGATATCCCAACAGGATGGAGGGCGATCACATATGTCTCGGAGCTCGCATATTCGCAGTTGCCGACGCCGTTGACGCGATGACTTCGGACAGGCCTTACCGCGCCGCGCGCTCGTTTGACGACGCGGCGGAAGAGTTGATTCGATGTTCGGGTGCGCATTTCGATCCGCTGGTGGTTGATGCGTTCACGGCCGTGCCCCTCGATGGCTGGCGCGAGATCCGCCAGCTTTCAATCGAGCCGGCGTTGGTTGTTAAGGACGCCAAATCCGGCGTCGACATCCGCTATTCCGCTCTAACGATGTCGGGAGACCGCTTGGCCGGCGAATGGAGTAGATGACCACACTCTCTTTTACAAAACGATTATTTCCGACGCGGGAAGATCGAGGGCACGGCTGCGCACTCATTGACCAGATCGCGGCCCTCGCGCAGGCATCGGCCGATCTCAACATAGCCCTCCGTTGCGCCGCCGACGATATCGGCCGTAGCCTCGAATTGGAGCGTACCGCCGTTCTTCTTCACTCCGAAAGGAACATGAGGCTGGCGGGAGACTATTGCGCAAGCGGAATAGGCCCGGTCCAAAGGGAGAAGCTCCGGCAGCTTGACATCGATATTACAAAGGACCTTGGGTCGCAGGTCCGAATCATCGAAATACCCGACGCCAGAGAGGACTCGCGCGTTAGCCGGCGGCTGGCGCCTGCTGCGAACCGGGCGAAAGAATCAGGAATAAGGTCAATCCTCATCGTACCGCTTGTGATCGATTCGGCAACCACCGGGACACTTGTTCTTTACAAGGGTGGTAGACGGCGATTTTCTACTCAGGAAAAGCACCTCGCCCAGGCTGCGGCCTCTACGCTCAGCCTCACGATCCATCATTTCCGGTCACAGGAGAGAGCGCGTGGCGCGGCCGACCGCGAAGCGCTCACAAATCGGCTGCTCACCGCCATCAGGAGCTCCGTCGGCGTGGATGAGATTCTTAAGGTTGCGGTCGACGGCATCGGCGCTGCCCTAAGAGTGACGCGCGTCGTAGTCTACAAGCACGGCGGTGACGCTTTGAACAGGGATTACCCGTTCACTGCTCGGGCCGAATACCGATCGAATGCGCTGGTGCCGAGCCTCCTCGGCACGGACCTTGACCTGGAAGGAAGCCCGCTGTTAGCTCAATTGTTCTCAGGCCGGATAGTGGACATACCAGACACCGGTCAGAGCGACCCTATCGTG
This sequence comes from Blastocatellia bacterium, assembly GCA_963737945.1. GTDB lineage: Bacteria > Acidobacteriota > Blastocatellia > UBA7656 > UBA7656 > Onstottus_A. The sequence goes on from CAVTUR010000008.1 coordinate 760,689, forward strand.
CGTGTCAGGTCGGTGCGGATCGGCGTGCGGGCGATGGCTCTCGCCCCTATCACCTACAACGGACATACCGCGGCCGCGATCGCGCTCGAGCAGTTGGACAACCCCCGAGTACTATCAGCAGATGAGATCAAGCTCCTGGAACTTGTGACAGAACAAACCGCAGTGGCTCTCTATCAGGCCGAGTTGTATCGCGAGGCTCAAGACGCGGCGCGCCGCGACGCGCTCATCAGCAAGATCAGCTCAGCCATTCACAGCTCGCTTGATTCAGACGCTGTGCTGCGGGCTATAGTCGATGAACTGGGCGTAGCGCTCTCAGTGTGCCGGTGCAGGATGGCGCTTTTCCCTAGCCCGTTGCCGGAGATGGTGGCGGTCAACCACGAGTACGTTGCGAAGTGCTGCGCTGACCGATCCTCCGTGTTGCAGGAAATTCAAACGGCAAACAATCCCTTCCTGCAGTCGGTTCTCTCGCACGACAATCCCATGGCAGTCGGCGATCCTGCAAGCGACCCGCGCTTCGCGCCTTTGCGTTCCCGCCTCGAAGAAGGCAGCGTGAAAGCGATATTGACAACGGCCATTCGCGTCGACGGGAAGCCGATCGGCATTTTGAGCCTTCATCACTGCGACCAACCGCACAAATGGACTCGATGGGAAGCCGACCTCGTCAAATCCGTCGCCGATCAGGCCGCGGTTGCCATACGACAGGCCGAGCTATACCGCGAAGTGCGCGAATCAGCCCAGCGCGCCTCCCTTGCAAATCAGATTGTCGCATCCATCCGCCGCTCGCTGGATCTAAACGAGACTCTTCGAGTGGCCGTCCAGGAAGTTGGCCGCGCGCTTGGGGCGAATCGCACATACTTCCGCAAGTTGGCGGGTGACCAGAGCGAGGTTCTAGCCGAACACCTGAGCGACCCGGGCTTATCCGTGAGTCACGTGCACTCATCATCCGATGACTACATAACAAACTATTTGCTCGAGACTCGACGCACACTCATCATAGACGACGTACGGGGATTCGCCGACGCCTATCCAGATCTCGCTTCCACGGTCAATGTTTGGAAGATCAAGCCCCATGAACCTATCGCAGGTTGTATGTCCGATCTTTGTAAACGGTGAGTGTTGGGGCGGACTCTCGATCAACCAAACCGACCACGTACGCAAGTGGACCGCAAGCGAAATAGCGCTTGTAGAGATGGTCGCCGCACAGGTCGAGGTCGCGGTCAGCCATAGCAACCTGTTTCAGGAGACCAAGCAGGCAGCCGAGCGCGAGTCCCTGATCAGCCACATCATCCACGGAGTCAACCAATCAAATCGCTCGGATGAGATATTTCCAATCGTGAGCCGCGAACTGGCCGAGCACCTTGCATCAGACCGGATCGTTGTCACGAGGTTCAACGAAGCTACCAACCTGTGGACCGCTGAATGCGAGTACACCGCAGGCCAGGCGTTCAAACCCGAGAGGACCTATCGATCTGAAGATGTCGACAGGTTTTCCGAGCTCGCGGAAAACGGAGTCATACGGTGCAATGACACTGAGAACGATCTCCGGCTTGATGGTCCTCTAAAGAAGATTCTGCGCGCGGCAGGTACGCGATCATTCATGTCGGTGCGGCTTGCCTGCAGCAACGAGACTCGGTTGGTAATCACCGCGATAATGAAGGCGCGCCCGCGAAGATGGACCGCCGATGAAGTTGAAGTTTTGCGCGCCGCCGCGGGCCAGGTGGTTATTGCGCTCGAACGCGCGGAACTCTTCGAGCTGGTTTCGCACGGCAAGCTTCAATGGGAAGCCACCTTCGACGCGCTCAGCGATGGGATTTTCATCTTCGACCAAAACGGCGTCCTGAGACGCGTCAACGAAGCGGCAGCCGCGTTTGAAGGCTCTAGCATCCGTCAGTTGATCGGGCGCCGGTGTTGCAGCCTCCTTCAAGGCGTCGAAGGCGAAACATGCCGTGTCGCACAGGTGATCGAGTCAGGAAGGCCCGAGACATTTGAGCTCGTGCCGGGACGGCTCTCGCGTCCGGTGCTGGTTACCATCTCTCCACTCGCCAACGGCTCTAATGAGCATTCTCCGGGCGTCGACAGCACCGACCACAGCGAAAGGCCGCGCGGTGCGGTTTGCATCGTCAGGGACCTATCAGAGCTGCGAGCCGCCGAAGCAGTTGCGCGCGAGCAACGCAGCTTTCTGGTAAAGCTGATCGAGCACGCTAACGATTCAATACTCGCGTTTTCGCCCGAGGGCAGGCTAATTTGGTTCAACGAGCAGCTGATAGCACTCAGCGGCTATACCCGCCAGGAGCTTGAAGGCGGCGATTACAGGCTGTTCGTCATCGGCGACCAGAAAAAACTCGCAACCGAGCGCTTCTCGCGGGCGCTGGCGGGCGAGGCCCAAACCTTCGAAATGAACGTGACCCGGAAGACCGGCGAGACTCGCGTGCTCCTGATTACCTACACCCCCATTTACGACGAGGGTCGCGTGAGTAGCGTCTTATCCATAGCCCGCGATGTCACCGAGGAGCGTCTGGCCAGCGAGCGAGCTGCACAGGCCGATAAGCTCCGCGCCCTGGGTCAACTCGCTTCCGGCGTCGCGCATAACTTCAACAACATTCTGGCGGCGATACTCGGACACGCGCAACTCATCAAGCGTGACTGCCATGATGAAACGATTGCCAAGCGGATGGATATCATCGAGCACGCAGCGCTCGACGGCGCTCAAACAGTAAAGCGGATTCAATCGTTCGGCGCGCAGCAGACCGAATCGGTTACCGAGGTCGTTGACATCAACCTGGTAATCCAGGACTCGACAACTCTTACACGTGCCAGGTGGTACGACGAAGCTCTCGCGCGCGGTCTTCAATACGACGTCGAGCTGGATCTGCAAGAGGTTCCCCGGGTGCGAGGGTCTGGCTCCGAGCTGCGTGAGGTGTTCGTCAATATCGTCCTCAATGCACTCGACGCAATGCCGCAAGGCGGACGGCTGACAATCGCCACCAAGGCAAAAGGCGGCTTCGTGCAAACGAACATTACTGACAGCGGGATCGGAATGAACAGCGACGTCCGCGATCATATCTTTGAGCCCTTCTTTACTACAAAGGGAGTAATGGGCACAGGCCTCGGACTCGCAGTCTGTCACAGTATTATCGAACGCCACGGGGGCCGTATCGACGCGCAAAGCAGTCTCGGAAAGGGCACCACGTTCATAATTAACCTGCCGGTCGGCCCGAAAGCTGAGCTAAGGAACAACGGGATCTCACGAGCTGGCGTGAGGCCTGTAAGTGTGCTGGTGATCGACGACGACAAGCGCGTGCGCGAAGCGCTCGTCGGGATGCTGAATATTGCCGGACACCACACCGATCACGCCGAAAGCGGTCACGAAGCTCTGGCGAAACTCGAGCGCGACCACTTCGATCTGGTGTTCACCGATCTATCAATGCCCGAAATGGACGGGTGGGCCGTAGCCAGTGAGGTGCATCGCCGGTGGCCCGCCACCAAGGTAGTGTTGATAACCGGCCACGCAGTACCGCCCGAAGCGGTCGACAGCAACCGCGATCTTGTGAGTGAAGTGATATTCAAACCGATCAGATTCGATGAGCTGAGTTCCACTATGAGCCAGGTGCTCTCCAACTAGCTGAACATTTCGTCCCGATGACCCCCTGCTTGTCGGCATCAACACCCGCTTGCTAGAATCTCCCTTCTGAAACCTCACGATGCTACCGGCGTTTAAGCAAGGCAACAACAGGGTGCATTCGTCATCAGCCCCAGGCGGATCCTGTTAGTTCTGACGAAAAGAGGATCGATGGGTATGAAAAGGTCTCCGACGATTTCCATAAGTGTACTGCTGGCCGCCATGGCTCTCGGCTCGCTCGCTTTCGGCCAATCCGGCGGTGATGTTCGCCGTCGAACTATTGCGATTACCTACCTGAAGGACCCCGTCAAGGTGACGTTGGCCGGCACCACGCTGCGGCCAACCGCCCGCGGCGAAGCTACAGTCGAGCGGTGGCGCAAGCGAAATGAGAGCGAGATAGATATCACAATCGAAAACATGAATCCGGCCTTCAACTACGGCGCGGACTTTACCACCTACGTGCTATGGGCAATCACACCCGCCGGTCAGGTCGACAATCTCGGCGAGTTTCGCCTCTCGGGGAGCAGCGCCCGTCTGAAGGCGGCCACGCCCCAGCAAACATTTGCGATGATCGTAACCGCCGAGCCTCACTATCTGGTTAAGTTGCCTTCGAAAATGGTCGTGCTGGAAAACCTGGCGCCAACATCAAAAAACGTTCAGGTGCAGGCGTCGGAGATTTATTTCACAGGTGACTCGGGGAGGTACTACACCGACACGTCTGTGCCCGGGCTGGCCGAGAGAGACTACAACAAAACGCCGATGGAACTCCTGCAGGCCAGACGCGCCGTGCAGATAGCACGCCTGGCCGACGGCGAGCGCCACGATCCCGCCGACTTCAATCAAGCAGTAAACTCGCTCAATCAAGCCGAAGCGGCTTTTCGTCGCGGGGCTAAGGTTCATGACATTGGTCTCATTGCTCGTGAGGCTATAACGATGGCCGTCCGAACGCGCGACATCGCCGAAGAACGCGCCCTGGCGGCCGAGCGCCGGGCAGAGATCTCCAGGCGCGATGCGGAGGTGCGCCGCGCGACTGAAAGCGCCACCGACCTCACCTCGCAGTTGTCAGATACCGAAGCGCGTCTAAAAGCTTCCGAGATTGCCCGCGTAAACGCGAGCGATCAACTCGATCGCGTGATGCGCGAAGCCGCCGACTCGCGCGCCGAGAATCGGTCGCTGAAGTCTGAAAACGAGAGGCTTCGTTTGCAGGTCGATCGCTTGAACCAGGACCTCAATGACGCCCGAGGCCGCATATCCGATCTGCAGACGCAAAACCAGTCCTACTCTGCAAAGCTGAACGAGACAGCGTCGCGAGTCGAGACGATGGAACGAGCCGAACGCGAGAAACAGCAGGCAGAGGCTCGACGTAGAGACTTCGCAGCACTGCAGGCGGGTGTGGGCGGTATCGCATCCGTGAAACCCAGCGGGAGCGGGTTCATCGCTACCCTTTCCGATTCTTTCTTTGTGCCCAACCAAACGGCTCTGCAACTGAAAGCAAAGTCGAAGATGGACTCGCTTGCAAACCTCATCGCCGCGCATCCTGATGCGGTGTTCACCATCGAAGGCCATTGCGACCCCCGCGCGAACGCCGAGGGTTTTGCGTTGGGCCGCGCCCAATCCGTTGCCGACTATGTGGCCGCGCTCGGCGTGTCGAGGAGTAGTTTCAGAGTCGAATCGCGTGGCGCCACTGTTCCGATCTCGACTAGAAGGACCCCGGCGGCGCGCGCCTCGAACCGCAGAGTGGAGCTTGTTTTTGTCGGACCGAATTGAAGTGGAGCTACGCTTGGAGAGCCAAGTCGGATTCAGGAAAGCATGGCGCCTGGCGAGCCTCGCCTCGTGTCTCCTCGTTTCACCTCTTTGTGCGACTAGCGACGCAGGTCGCTCCATTCCACCCCCCGTTCGGCAAGATAACCTGACCGCTGAACAGCGCGTCCAGAAGGCTCGTGAGGCGATTCAGGCGGAACGCTATGACGACGCCAAGAAGGAACTAAAGGTCGCGCTCTTGCTAGACAAGCAGTCGCCGGCGGCGAATCTGTGCCTGGCGTTTGTCTACAAACAGCAGGGTAAACCGAAGGATGCAATCAAGAGCGTACAGACGGCGATCAAATTACAGCCGACCTATCCGGATGCACATTACCTGTTCGCGCAATTGCTCTTCGAATCGCAAGATCTACCACGAGCCCGTCAGGAGATAGATCTCGCCATCAGCCAGAGCGCGAGTATCCGGGATGCCCATGTCCTGAGCGGCGACTTATACCTGATCCAAAGTGGCTATGAGCCTGCGTTGGAATGCTACGAAAAGGCTCTGGCCCTCAGCGACCCCAATGACGACAGTGCAGATATGCTCCGGCAGCGAATAGCCGCGCTAACCAACAACGTGGAGTTCAAATCGCACCGGAACGACCCATCATATGTGAAGCCCAGGCAGCTAAACCTTCCGAAGCCCGTCTACACAGCAGAGGCGCGCAACCGAGGGATCGAGGGCAAAGTTAATATGGGCATCATAGTCGATGAGAATGGTGAGGTAGCGTCCGTGCTCGTTCTCTCGGGCCTTGGGTACGGTATGAACGGTGAAGCATCAAAGGCGGTTCAGACGCTTCGATTCTCGCCCGCGACCCGAGAGGGCAAGCCAGTAACCTACTGGTATCACGTTGTAATAGAGTTCAATCTGAGGTGAGGGCTTGGATCAAGGGATCGATGACGGAGCTTGCGTTATCGTTCCAAAGCGAGGGCTAGCAATGAAAAGCCGTCGAGTCTCGAAACTTGTTATTGTGGGTGTCATCGCGGGTTCGCTTCTCTTCCCTCTCTCAAACGCAGCAGTTTGCCGGCAACAAGAGACCGCGGAACAGTTTGTCGAACGAGCCAGGAAGGCAATAGAGAACGCCGAGTGGGGCCGCGCTCAAAGCGGGATCAGACACGCGTTGGCGCTTAAGCCCGATTCAGCCGAAGCCAATCTCGTTGCCGCACAGGTTTATCGGCATGAAGGTGCGCGGTCACTGGCAATCGACTCTCTCACCAAGGCAATCGAAACTCAACCGTTCTTCCCGGACGCTCACTTCCTCCTTGCACAGTGTCTGAGAGAAGCCGGCAAACTTGAGAAGGCACGCGAAGAAGTCAACATCGCGATGAATCAAGGTACCCCTCTCGTTCCTGCTTATCGTTTGCTTGCCGAGATCGATCTTGAGAAGAGTGACTTCGACGCGGCAATCACATCCCTTGAAACCGCGCTCCGCTTCGCGCCGGATAGCACCAGCGAAGAATCGGCTACGCTGAGGGCGCAGATAGAACAGACGCGCGAGGTTGTCGGGCAGCTCAAGCAACTCGCGGTTCTTGAAGCAGGTCAGAAGACGCCTGGAATCGTGCGACCATTCCTCCTCAATTCTGCGCAACCCAGATACACCGAGGAAGCTCGCGCGCTCAAGATCCAGGGAACCGTCTTGATGGGTCTTCTTATCACTGAGACCGGAGACGTTGATTCAGCGCTTGTGCTTCGCGGTCTGGGATACGGCCTCGATGAACACGCAATTGACGTGGCCCGCAAACTCAAGTTCTCGCCTGCAACGCGAAACGGCGAGCCTGCCCCCTATTGGTTGAAACTTAGCGTTGGGTTCAACCTGAGGTGAGACTCCCGAGTCATTATTGAGTGTCGGCGATTCGAGTCGAACCACGCCTTCACATTGAAATGTGTCCCGCAAAGAGACTATGCTTCGGGAAACGAAATGAGGTGACTCGATGTACTGCCCTAAGTGCGCGACGCAAAACGCTGAAGACACAAAGTTCTGCCGCTCCTGCGGAAGCAACTTGAGCCTCGTACCTCAGGCTCTAACCGGACGTCTGCCCGAAGCGCCTTCAGGAAGACGGCGACACCGCGGCCGCGATCTCGAACGCGACGATCCCGCCACGATCGCAAGTGGCATCACCAAAGCATTCACCGGAGTTAGTTTTCTGTTGGTCTCCTTTGCTTGTTTCCTTTTCGTACCTTCAGGCCGCATGTGGTGGTTCTGGATGCTGATCCCCGCTTTTACGCTGCTGGGCAAAGGCGTCGCCGACATACTCAGCGCAAAGTACGGCCCGAACCTCACCCATGGCCCGAGTCAAACAGCAATGCCCCCCGTTGCCCGGACGGGAGAACTACCGCCTCAAAACGATTCATTCCTCCCGCCGCCCAGCGTTACCGAACAAACGACCCGGCAACTCGATCCCACGACAGACCCATACCGATATCGAGATACAGACACCCACTAAATGATAGTCTCTTAGCCGTCAAACCTTCGCGAGATTGGCGACGCATTGAAATCCGACTTTAATGATTCTATTCTTCAAGGGCGCGGAGTTCGTCCACGTTTCGAGACTCAACTATCAAATTATGTATTGCCCGCGATGCGCAACTCAGAATATCGATAGCGCTAGATTCTGCCGCTCTTGCGGGGCAAATCTTAGCCTGATTCCGCAAGCGTTGAGCGGGCGCTTACCTGAAACTCCTTCGGACAATGTTGAGGGAGCGATAAGGAGCGCGATAAAGCGACGACGAGAGCCAAGCCTGGCCCGAGGCATCCGACGGACTTCAGTGGGCTTCGCTTTCCTGGCAATCGTAGCCGCGGTTTTCTTGACTGGAAGCGCTTCCGACCTGGGAATAATATGGCTCCTCATTCCAGCATTCCTGTTGTTAGGCAAAGGCATTGCCGACATCGTCACCGCGATCGGCACGTCGCGCGCCGCGCAACAGATCGAGATTCCTCCCGCTGGGCTCCGCACAGACGCGCTCTCACCTCATGAGATCAGCGATACAATAGCGCGACCAAGCGTCACTGAACACACGACTCGGCACCTTGAACCGGATCAACAGCAGCCCAAAGACAGGGCAAGCACAGGGTGATCCTGATTTCACCGCTCTCGCTTCAAGTCACCTGCTTCGCTCCTTGACCAGACCTCACTCCGGTATACCTTTGATCAGGTGCTCCGTTTTGCGTGGCCGGCGGATACTATGGTTTGATATCAATATTGAAATCCAGGCTCAAATGCCAAGATGGGAGTCAAAGCGTTAACGATGTCTTCGGAACACACCAAGGACGTACAGCAAGAATGGCGAGAGTCGGCGCCCTACTGGGCGAAGCATGCCGGCACTGTACAGGCGATGTTCGCACCCATCAGCAGCGCGATCATCAATGCCGCCAAAATTGCGGAAGGCGACCGTGTACTCGATGTCGCTGGTGGCGTGGGAGAACCATCGATCCCAATTGCCGAAGCGCTGGGTGGTTCCACTTCAGTCTTTTTCACGGATTACGTAGGAGAAATGGTTGCCACCTCTCGGAGCCAGGCCCGCCATCTACGGCTAACAAATATTGAGTTCACTCAGTGTGCAGGGGAGGCTTTGCCTTTCCTGACCAATACGTTCGATGTGGTTGTTTGCAGACTCGGAGTCATGTTGTTTCCCGACCCGATGGCGGCGATCAGGGAAATGTTGCGCGTCGCGAAGCCGGCCGGCCGCGTAGCTTTGGCGGTGTGGAGCGCGAGAGCTGAGAATCCCTTCTTCCACGTCGTGGCGAACATTCTGTCGCGTTACGTTGAGTCTCCGCCCGAGAACCCGGATGCGCCGGGCGCGTTTCGTTTCGCTGATCGCGGCAAGCTCGCCGATCTGATCCGACAGGCGGGCGCGACTGAAGTGACCGAACGCCTTCTCAACTTCACTCTCGAGGCACCGTTAACACCGAAACAGTTTTGGGAGGTACGTGCTGAGCTCAGCGACACCTTAAGAGCAAAGGTGGCTACGCTGTCGCCGGAGCAAGCCGCGCGAATGGCTGGCGAGGTCGAAGCCGCAGGTCGGGCCTTTTACGAGGCCGGCCGGATGAGATTCCCTGGTGAGGTGCTAATCGTTAGTGCAACGAAGCCGAAGATCTGAGAGAAGGGGAGAAAGGGAGAAAGCCACCAGTCGGCTTCTCATCCTTTATCTTTGATTTGCCGTTTTCTAATTGCTATTTTCTATTTACTTTTGACCGGATCGTCGGACCGGGGAAATGAAAGAAGGGTAAATCACAGAATCCCAAATCACGGAATCATAAGTGACAAATCACAAATTGCAACCCAAGAATCGAAGATGAGAAGCTGAAGCGACCCTCACTCGTGCTCTCTGCTCCGATTCTCCCTTTCTCCCTTTCTCCCTTTCTCCCCTTCTCCCCTTCTCTTCTCTCACCTCGGAACGTCAATGCTCGCGATCACCTCATCGAGAACCTGATCGGGCGAGGTACCCTCAATCTCAGCTTCAGAGCGGAGCACTATGCGATGGCGGAGCACCGGTTTCGCGATCTCTTTCACATCGTCGGGCGTAACAAAGCTGCGCCCTCGAATGGCTGCCAGTGCTTTTGAGCACAACAGCAATGCGACCGCCGCACGCGGACTCGCACCCCACGAAACATTCACGGCGCTCCTGGTCCCGCGAATAATTGAAACGATGTATCGCTGAACACCTTCCTCAACCGTCACACCCCGAACCTCTGAGCGACAGTTGAGCACAGCGGCGGCGTCGGGGATCGGGCGTATGTCTACGTCTTCAAGGCGGCGCGCGTTAAATCCGGCATTCCAGTTTGCAACCACTCGCAGCTCCTGATCCTCGCTCGGGTAGTCGACTATGATCTTCAACATGAAACGATCCAGTTGAGCTTCAGGGAGTGGATATGTTCCCTCGTACTCGATCGGGTTTTGGGTCGCGAGAACGGTGAACAGTGGTGAGAGCTTGTGCGGCTCTCCATCGATAGTCACCTGGCGCTCTTCCATCGCTTCAAGCAGCGCGGCCTGGGTCTTTGGCGGGGTGCGATTGATCTCGTCTGCCAGCAACAGGTCGGTAAAAACCGGACCGTGTCGTAGGGTAAAAGTCGACGTTGCCATGTTAAAAATATTCGTTCCGGTGACGTCCGCGGGCATCAGATCCGGTGTGAACTGAATGCGGCCGAAGTGCGCCCCGATAGCCAATGACAGCACCTTGACCAATAGAGTCTTGGCCGTTCCGGGCACCCCTTCGATCAACGCGTGGCCTTCGGTCAACAGCGCGATCAGGACCTGTTCCACTACTTCATCCTGGCCAACGATGGCCTTCCCTACTTCGTCCTTCAGATAGGCTACTATCGAGCTAACAGATTCAGGCAAGCGCGTGACCTCCGATTCTCATTTTTGTTTGAAACTTATTGCAGGCCCGTTGACATTCAAGCCGGCACCCAGTCGGATAGTTACAAAGAATAGTCGGTCGAACCCCGGGCTGCAACGCTAACCCGATGAGGGTTGACCGGGTACCCGAGTCGATTTCAGATTCTTGCGCAAACTGCCTGTTGAGAGAATGGGTCCCGGATACGGCAATCTCCGGACTGCGCGCGGTTCCTGATACCTCAGACTACAGACGGTGAGGCGCCGACCGCGCTCCACTGGCACCAGTGTCATGCTCACCTAGTGAGAGGTGTCCCAAACTGCCCACGCTCGCGGGCCCACTCCCGCCAATTCACTTCTTAGAACAAGCGGCGATAATCAACCGAATACGTCTCGATTTCGTCCAGATTCCAGGGTCGGACTTGCGGTATTGGCCCTCAACCTGTTGATGTTGCATCTCAGCAAAACAATCTTAAAGCCGAGCAAAGAAAATTCTTGCGCTCATCTGCGAAAGGTGGTACATTTCCGCCTGCTACAAGATGCCACCCCGCACTTGGGCTTTCGACGCCCCGTCGTTCGCAGGATTCTTCGCCTGGTCTCCTCACGGACCGCTTGTAATTCACAGAATGATAGAGTTCCGAACTTCCACGTGGCGCGCAATTACCGCCGATGATTTCACGTTCGCGGCCGTGCGTCGGGTGGCGCAGGCGATATCGACGAGGATCGCCGGGATGGTCGCCAACCGCAAAGTGTCGCTCGGGTGGGAAGGACTCGACCAGGCGTATTCGGTGGTTGGCGCGATCATGAGTGAGAGAATAGGCATCCCGTTGACACCTGAGTTGCAGAATGTATTGGCTGGAAGACTTGCTGGAGGCGGGGATGAGTCTCGTAGGCAACGTCTCGCGTCGGGAATCGAGTTGATGGAGCGAAGTTCATTCTGGAAGACGGCGCTTGGAGTCTGAGACGTCGATCTGGGCTCGAGCCGCCGGTGTGCATTTACACTGAAGCTTTCTGACGAGCAAGAATTGGAGGTGCTACTTGAGTCAGGTCGCAAATACATTTTGGGATGATAGAGTCGAGAGGGTTGGCGCAGCCGCAAGGGTTAGCCCGCTGGCAAAGCGAAAGGTTCGGGCCCGCCGTCTCGTAGACGCAATAATCTTTGCGATAGTTCTCGCAGCCGCAGCTATATGCGTGTCAATTTATTCGCGGGCTCGCGCGGAGTTGGTTGCTGCGCAGGTGAGGCATGAGGCGGCGGGAGAGAAACTCGAGGAGCTAACGATCAAGGTTGAGAAGCTGGAGCGGGACGTCAAGCAACTGCGGACTGACTCGAAGGTGATCGAGTTGTTCGCCAGGCAGAGGTTTGGTTTCATTCGTTCGGGTGACGTAGTAATCAAGGTTTCGCAGGACCAGCCACAAGCGTCACCAAGCGCAAAGGACGCGGGGTCGGGGGAAACAAGAGTGGTGCGTATGGCAAACAGTGTCCAGATGGCAAACTTGACGCCCCGATCAAGCGCGGTCTATACTGACGCTTCGAATTGATCTTATTTGGGTTGATCTTATTTGGGTTGATGTCCTGGTCGGGTTGACCTCGTTTTGGATGTTACTCGACTAGGACTGCTGAGAATAGATCTTCGAACACTTGCGCGGGGTGGAGCAGTCTGGTAGCTCGTTGGGCTCATAACCCAAAGGTCGCGGGTTCAAATCCCGCCCCCGCAACCACATCGGCCACCGTAAGGTGGCCTTTCCATTTGGGTTACACATTTCCCCAAATCCACTCACTGAATCAGCTCCGTCGCGTTGGGCACAGTTAGGCCTCAAGTCGGAGCGATAGCCTTCGCCAACGCCTCGGAGGCCCTCTCGGATACCTTGCACTCAACGTGGACGTAGGTGTCCGATGTTGTGCTCATCTGTGTGCGACGCAGCTGCTCCTGGGCGAGTTTGATGTCGCCAGTCATCGAGTGAATGATGCTTCCTGCCGAGTGCCGGAACAGATGGAACCCGTGACTCCTCGCGCCGGGCTCGATTCCTGCAGCCCTAAGCGCGGGGTATAGCACCTTCTTCCGAAGGTAGTTCGGATCCATCGGACTCCCGTCAGATCGACAGAATACAAAGTCATCAGGTTCCGTCCAGGCAGAGCCGGACAGATGATCGAGAAGAACATCGGCCAACGCGTCAGGAAGGTGCATCGATGCTGCACTACCTTCAGTCTTAGGAGTCACCAACTGATTCCTCCAGAGATTGTGGGTGATCGATAGCCTCCTCAACGCGAAGTCGACATTGCACCATCGCAGCGCCAATAGCTCCCCACACCGAAGGCCCGTTAAAGCGGCACAGGTAAACAAGGCTCGATGTTCATCGGGTACCTTGCTCAGTACCTCCGCCATCTGCTCGGCCGACAACGCCGGCTTCACCTTTCGAACGGACTTCGGCCGGTGAAGCTTTCGGCGAAGAGGGTTTGTCTCAATCAAATCGTAATGGACGGCGACTTCGAACAAAGCACGCAGCAGAGAGTAGAGATTGAGCGAGTACTTCGAGGCGCGTCCCCCGTTCGCCGTGACGAAGAATCTCGTCATGTCTATTGGGGTGATTTGATCGATCCTTTTATCGCCGAGTTCAGGAAGGATGTGCTTCTTGAGCATGGACTCATAGCTATAGATGGTTGACGGCTTAACTTCTCTTCTCGTCAAGTATTCCATCCACAAGCTTCGGGCAAACTCTGCAACGGTGGGAACATTTGTGACTTCGGAGCTGCTGTCCTGTCTGTTTATTTCCGCCAGAATCTCGTCGCCTTTCTTACGAGCTTCCTTCTCAGCCTTGCAGCCTTCGAGAAACTGGCGGACAGATTTCCAGCCGTTTGGGTACAATGGATCCCGCACCCGATAGCGCAGTGTCCATCTCCCGTTTCGCATTTCTACTGAACCTCGTTGGTAACTGATTTTACGAGCCATAGTCTTCCTTTCTCTACAGGCTCGTGTCTTGCTTTCCGCTTGGTTCAGTGTAGATGGCGGCATGTTCGAAGTCAATGGCCCCAACTTGCCTCTCGAGCCAAGCTCTAAAGTTGGGGTCTCGAGGACTAAAGCGGAGACGCCTAGCGATTCTAAGGCAGTGGGCGCAGGACACGATGCAGCCGCGGCGCAAAGAGAGGCGCAAATCCAGAGACTAGAGAGGCTTGTTTGGGACGCGATCTATGCGTTGCAAAAAGACCGGGCTCGATTCAGAAGCTGCGAGACTTCGGAGGTTGCTGGCGAGGGGCTGAAGCGCATTAATCAGAGATTGCTCAAGAGCTCTTGAACAATATGGCCACCAATCAGGCAAAAGAGCGGGAATGCTCAAGACGAAGAGCTGCGCACCTCTTCTATCATTTCGATCCACAGCTGCAGTGTTCTGCTAACTGTACCCGTGTTCCCTACAAAGTTTGGTTCGAATTCCTGTTCAAAGCGCAGCTTCAGTAGCTGCAAATCCAATCTCAAAAACTGAGCGAGGTACTTAACATCGTCTCGATCCTTTTGTGAGTTTCGGTCTAACTTGGAAAGAACAAGGTCATAAGGGTCGAGAGCAAAGAGTAGAAGTTGATGAAATGCGCCCGGAAACATCTCGCCCAACCTAGATTCAAAATCCTCAGGGTATTGCGCGACGGCGACCGGGTCTAGATAGACGCCATACTTTTTGTGGAGTTGAGAATTCTTCCCGGCTAGTTCGGCCAAGAGTTTCCATTTGGAGTTGCGGGTGATTTCAATCACGTCGATATCCGACGTGGGTCGCGCCAGATCATACAGCATTGTGAGAACAAAGCCACCAAGACAAATCAAAGTGACGCGATCTTCGAGTTGGGCGTCGACTTCAAATAGAAAGCTCTTCCACGGTTCCGGGATCTGATCAAGCGGCATAGTTCAGATGCTCCGGGGAAAGATCTGTAGGAGTCCCCAATGTCTCGCTTCGTTAGGTCGATTCTCCAAGAGCCAACGCCTCTCTGATGGAGTTAGTGAATCGTGGCACAAGGTGTCCTGACGAGCGAGGCGAGATCGCTCTAATAGATCTTCCTTTTCCTGCAAGAGTGCAGCCTTATTGTGGTCGCCCTCCCTTTCTGCAAGTCTACGAGCAACAGTCGTCACAAACCCAAGCCTGTTCTGCAAGTCTCCAAGCTTTGCAGCGTTAACTAACCATTGCCAATCCAAGTCTGGAAATGTCAACACCACCCAGGGCAAGGCTTCGGTTAGTCGGCTATCTAAGTCATTTGACTGTAATGCCGAGACAAGTACTTCAGCAGGGTTCCTCGGTGGTAGAGATTCTCTAACGTAAGAGAACCCAGGATATCCTATGGCCGCCAACTCCTCCGCGAGACGATCTGAGTTACTACCTTGAACAGTGTCTGGGGATGACCGCAACGGTAGCAGAACGGGCGACATCTCATACAGCTCCGCTGCTACGTGAACCAGTCTCTCAGTCATCCGTCGGTTTCCTTTTTCAAGCTGGGATAGGTACGATTGAGACACCCCCAGCAGGGCAGCCACCGTTTCCTGAGTCCAACCTTTTTTTCTCGTTCAGTTTTCAGCTGCCTGCCTGTCACGCCGTCTCCTTATTCTATAGAAATCGATGTTATTACATAATTTGTAATAATACAATACTCTCCAGAACAAGTTCCGTTTCAATATTTACCACGCTATTCAACCGAGGCCGCCCGGGAATACCCGGTCAAAGAGTGGAAGCAAACGGAGTAAGCCGTACGAGTCAACGAGTAGGAAATCACCTCAGATGATACGCTTGAAAATAAGACTTGAGGTAAATGTCAAACTGAAGAACTATCGACAAGCCGGGCTTGATGCTGATGATCAGAAAGTGGCATGGACTAGCATCAAAATATTTAGTATCTCTTTTTGATCAATATTCTACGTCGGGAGAGAAGTGTTCTCGCAGTCAAAGCTCCTTGTCGTTCCAGCGTCTTCACGCTCAGTCTTGCATCATTGCTCGACAGAGATCACGGTCACCGATTTGGGTTCCAGTTTCAATGCCAGCTTGCCGCCTTGAACCTTTGCTGAAACGGGCTTCGGCACGACTGTGTTTGGCGCCTCGAAGCTGTTCACGCTATCAACTTTGGGCGCGGTCAGCGTTTCGCCGGCTGCCGATTTAGCGCGTGATGCCGGTCAGGTTGACCTCGATTTCCAGCGGTTGATTTGGATCGACGTTGGTGACCGCCAGCCACAGCTTGCCGGCTTGTCTTTAGCAGCGATGGCGTCCACGCGCGGCAAGCGTGATGTCGCCGTGAGTGTAGGCGCCGGCGTTGAAACTAACCGGCACGAAGGTGGCATCCTGAAACGGCACGTACATTTTGTAAGACATAGTAGGTCGGCGTCAGCACCATCTTTTCTTTGTCGGTCAGAATCATCGCCTGCAGGACGTTGATCATCTGCGCGATGTTGGCCATCCGCACGCGGTCGGCATGACGGGCGAAGATGTTGAGGTTAAGCGCGGCCAGAATGGCGTCACGCTGGCTGTTCTGCTGGACCAGGAAACCTGGATTACTGCCGGGCAGCGGCGCGTACCACGCGCCCCATTCATCAACGACAAGGGCGACCTTCTTCTGCGGATCATACTTGTCCATGATCGCCGAATGCTTGCTAATCAGACCTTCCATCTCCAATGTCGACTTCAGAATCTGGCTGTATCGGCCTCGTCAAACCCACGGACTTAAACGCAGGCGGCCACCGCACGACCGTGTAGTGAGTGCAGCGAAAGGCCGTTGATGTCCCAACTCCACTGGTGATTCTGCCAGGCCTTCATGACGGCTTCAGTCCATTCGGATGAAGCGCGGCTCGCCGCCGCCCGGACCGACGGCGATCTTGAGCATCTGCTGCTTGTCCTGCTGCGCCGGATTGAAGTTCCTGACGAAGCGGCTGTAGATCTTGAGCTGGCTCAGATAGTAGTCGGCCGTCATGTTGCCGCCGCAGTCCCAGCTTTCATTGCCGATGCCGAGGATAGGCGATCTTGTAAGGAGCGGGATGGCCGTTGGCGGCGCGCTCCTTCGCAAGCGTCGTCGGCTGTGCGGTGGTCAAATACTCCAGCCATTCGGCAGCTTCTTGCGGCGTGCCGGAGCCGACATTGACCGAGAGGTACGCTTCGGCATTGATCTGGTCGAGGAAGTCCATGAACTCGTGCGTCCCGAAAGTGTTCGGCTCGATGACGCCGCCCCAGTTGGGATTGAGCGTCTCTGGCCGCTGAGGGCCGACGCCCTTGCGCCAGTGGTATTCGTCGGCGAAGCAGCCGCCTGGCCAGCGAACGTTTGGCACCTTGATCGTCTTCAGCGCGGCGACGACATCGTTGCGGATGCCTCGAGTATTCGGAATCGGGGAATCCGGGCCGACCCAGATGCCCTCATAAGCGCCATGGCCGAGATGCTCGGCGAACTGGCCGAAGATGTTGCGGTCGATCTTCGCTCCGGCCTTGGACGCGTCAACCGACAATTCAACCTTTTGGGCGGCTGCGAAGGGCGCAGTGAGAGTCACAGTGATCAGCGCGAAACAGACAAACAGTGCACGCATGACAAGCCATTCCTTTCAGTTCTAGTCTTCCGGCGCAATGCCGCGGTTCTTTCTTGAGTGGTCTATTGGAAGAGTCTTGGAGCGAAGTCTTTCAGATCGCGCCGCCAGGTCTGCCACTCGTGATCTGTACCCGGCGATTCGTAAAAGACGTGTTGAATCCTGGCCTCCATCAGCGAGGTATGAAGTCTCTGAATTCCCGCGCGCATTCGCTCAGGCTCCACCGTTCCGACGCCCAGCCAGAGCAAGTGCACTTTTTTGGCGAATGCCGCCGGGTCTGCGAACGCTCCGTTGTAATCCGTCCTGGGATCAAGTTTCCGATCCCCAAGCACGAGCATCCCGCCCGCTCCACTTAATCCGCCGATGTAGGAAAAGAGATCGAGATGATTCAGAGTGATCTGGAACGTCTGCATCCCTCCCATTGACAGGCCCGCCATCGCTCGATGATCGCGATCAGGAATCGTTCGGTAGGCCTTATCCATGAAAGGAATCAGCGCCTGTGTGACATCATCTTCAAACACTAACATCATTTCCTGCATCGCCTTCAACATCTCGGGAGAGCCAAAGGGCTTGCCGGTCAAATCGGGCGGAACCTGGCCGGCACGCCGGGCGTAGCCATAGGCCATCACGACGATCATGGGTTTGCACTTTCCTTCGGCGAGCAGATTATCCAGAATGAAGTTCGCACGACCTTGTCGAATCCATCCCGTTTCATCTTCACCGCCGCCGTGCTGCAAGTAAAGCACGGGGTAGCGCACCTTGGTCTGCATATCGTAATTCGCAGGCAGATAGACCAGTGCGTGCCGCCAACTGCCTGTCACTTTCGAGTGGTACCAAACCTCACGCACCTGGCCGTGCGGAACATCTTGAATCGAATAATAGGTCGAGCTTGGCTCTGGAACCTCTACGGCGCTGGCGTACTTCCCGCCTCCAAAAAAGGATTGGCTGCCTGTGTCGCTCACTTCCGCGCCATCAATGATGAATGTGTAATAGCAACATCAGTATTTTGACCAGTCGCATCTTTCTTCTCCTCTCTATGTCTTTGACCAACGCTCATTGACGAGCCGCCAGATCCCGCGCTCATTCTCGTCACGGAGTTCGACCGGCAGCGCTTCCTGGGGAAAGTTCTGGTAGCAGACGGGGCGCGCGAAACGCTTGATCGCCGCCGTGCCCACCGAGGTCGAGCGCGCATCCGTGGTCGCCGGGTAAGGCCCGCCGTGCTGCATCGAGGCGCACACTTCGACGCCTGTCGGAAATCCGTTGAAGATGAGCCGACCGGCCTTGTTCTCCAACAGGGGGACGAGCCATGCGAACTCGCGCAGGTCGTCGGGCGTGCCGTGAATCGTCGCCGTCAAGGCGCCCTCCAGGTTTTCCGCTACCTGTCGCAACCGGCCTTTCGTCTCGCAGGCGACAACCAGGGTCGTCGGGCCGAAGATCTCTTCGCCGAGTTCCTTGTGTTCGAGGAAGACCGCGGCGTCCGTCGAAAAGAGGTAGGCCGAAGCCTGCGTGCGTGACTCGTCGGGTTTGGCCGCCGGGCGGCTCGCCTTGAGCGAGCCGAGTTGCCCGCGCCTGTCCACACCTTCCTCGTACGTTTTCAGTATGCCGGCGTGCAGCATCGTGCCCGGCGGGGCCCCGGCGAAGAGTTCGTCGGCCTTGGCAAGGAACCTCTCCAGCATCTCTCCGCGAATCGCGATCACGAGGCCGGGGGAGGTGCAGAACTGGCCTACCCCGAGCGTCACGGACTGCTTCAAGGCTTCGGCAAATTCCTCCGCACGCAGGCCGAGCGCGCCCGGCAGGACGAAGACCGGGTTGACACTGCCCATCTCGGCGTAAACCGGAATCGGCTCTGGCCGGCGCACTGCCGCGTCGAAGAGCGCGCGACCGGCGCGCAGTGAGCCCGTGAACCCGACGGCTTTCGTGGCTGGGTGCTCGACGACCGCGAGACTCACCGAAGGGCTCGCGCCCTGAATCAGCGAGAAGACACCCGCGGGCAGCCCCGCTTCCGCGACCGCGCTGTTGATGGCGCGAGCCACCAACTCCGACGTACCAGGATGCGCCGGGTGTCCCTTAACCACGACGGGGCAGCCGGCGGCGAGCGCCGACGCAGTGTCGCCGCCCGCCACCGAAAAGGCGAGCGGGAAGTTGCTCGCGCCGAAGACGGCCACGGGCCCCAGAGGGACGAGCATCCGGCGCAGGTCGGGTTTTGGGATGGGCTTCCGCCCCGGCTCCGCGTGGTCTATTGAGGCCTCGACCCAGGAGCCTTCGCGCGCGACGGCGGCGAACATACGCAACTGGTTGACCGTCCGCGCTCGCTCGCCCGTCAGCCGCTCCGCCGGCAGGGCCGTCTCCTGGTGCGCCCGCTCGGTCAACTCGTCGCCGAGCGCCTCGATCTTCAGCGCGATACTTTCGAGAAAGCCCGCGACCTCCTCGGCGCTTCTCCCGTGGTACTCGGGAGAGGCTTCCGCAGCCGCGACCATAGCGCGGTCGATCTCACCGGGCATCGCCTCATAAAAGTCCCGCCCGAACTCACGCCCCTCGAACGGGTTGAAGGCGCGGAACAATTTCCCGCCGCCTCCGACCGCCTCGCCTGCGATGATGCTTCTGCCGTGTAGCTCAGACATATTTTGGAACTCCTGCCCGCGCGACGACTATTCGACGATGTTGACGAGCGTGCCGATGGGTTCGATGGTGATGCTGATCTCGTCCCCCGGCTGCAAAGTAAAATCGTCGGGCGGAACGATGCCCGTGCCCGTTAGAAGGAAACAGCCTTGTGGGAACGAGTTGTCGCGGAAGAGAAATTCGACGAGCGACTCTGGCGTGCGCTTGAGCTGCGCGAGCGACGTCTCACCCGCGAAGACTGTTTCGCTGGCGCGCTCGATGCGCAGCTTGATTTCGGTCGCGGCTGGGAGCATCTCTTCCGCGACGAGGATACAGGGACCGAGCGCGCAACTCCGGTCATAAACCTTGGCCTGCGGGAGGTAGAGCGGGTTCGCGCCCTCGATGTCGCGCGAACTCATGTCGTTGCCGACGGTGTAGCCGACAATTTTTCCGCCGCGCGAGACCACGAGCGCTAGTTCCGGTTCTGGCACGTTCCAGTGTGAATCACGACGGATGCGCACCGCCTCGCCGGGGCCGGCGACGCGGTGCGCGGTCGCCTTGAAGAAGAGTTCAGGGCGCTCCGCCGCATAGACGCGGTCATAGAAGTCCCCTCCGCCTGCCGTCTGCGACTCCTCGATGCGCGCTGTGCGGCTTCGGTAATAAGTGACGCCCGCCGCCCAGACCTCCTGGCTGACAATCGGCGGCAGAATCCCAACGCCGAAACTCGCCGTCCACTAAAGGCAAGCCGGAAGTATCCAGCACATCGCGCAAGTACCGGGCAAGATCTTCCCGGTTGATTAGCTCGTCCCAGTCAGTCTCGAGTGAGTAAGCACCGGTCGCATGCTGAATGATTACTCCGTTTTTTACTCGATAGATCTTCACTGTGCAATCCTCCAATCGATTGTCAGTTGCTTGAGCAAGCGCTCCCCTAAGAATTCAGCGCGCGTCCCCAAATGCTACGATCTAAGAGCCGTCACTTATTGGCCCCCCTTCCAGCCACGGCTGGGAACGTCAAAGCCGCTAAAACCTGAAAGCGGTGATCGACTAAGCAATGCTGCTCTTCGATTCGCCCTACCGCTCCATATTCGATTGCTCGCGTGACGGAAGCCAGTAGCACTGCAAGACAGAACAATACCATCTGAGTGGCATTACTTACAGTCCTTGCCGGTACATAGATTCTTGCTGAAAAATGGCATCACGTAGTTCTGAAAGCGGACTGCCACCGCGCTGGTATGCGTGCCTTGATAGACTTCAAAGCTGTTGGCAATACCATACTTGTCGAGCACATCGTGGAGCTTGCCTGTATCGGTGCGCAATCCATCCTTGTCCCCCACATCCATCGAGATTGCGCGGTATTGGCGTAGGTCTCCAATATATTGGTCTATGAAGTTCAGCGGCGCGTTCGCTGCCCATTTCGCCAGGACGTCGGGTTGCGGTTCGCCGGCCTTCCTGGGCAGGTCAAGATACAGCGGAGGGTTCTTCGGATCGGGCGACCAGGCCGCACCGCTGGCGAGCTGGGCACGAGCACCAAACGGAAGCTTGGCCGAATCCTCGGGCGTCTTCACCGCTTCCAGTGCCTTGTCGACGTCTGCGTTCCCTGGCCCGGCAGGCCGTGGAGATAAACAACAGGGACTCATGATGTAGAGGCTGCCAAACACGTCCGCGTGCTTCATACCGATGCGCGTCGCGCCGTAACCTCCCATCGAGTGGCCAACCAGCCCGCGGGCCAGGCGGTTGGGAATCGTCCGGTAATGCGCGTCAATATAGGAGACCACATCGTGGGAAATGAACTTCTCGAAATCTCCGGTCGTGACTGAACTCGAATACATTGAACCGTTGTGCAGGGTTTTGGAATCGGGCAGCACGACGATCATTTCTTTCGCGCCTAGTGCGAAAGCACCTTCTAACGTTTGGGGGACGTGGATTTCCTGGCTCCACTGCTCGGCGCCGATGGAATAACCGTGCAGTGCATAGACGACCGGGTAGTGCCGGGACTTCTCTTTGGCGTAACTCGGCGGCAGAAACACGAGTACGTCCCGGGCAACCGCATTTCCCTCCAAGTTGCCTTCAAGAGCCGTCCCGTGAATCTTTATCCGCTCTACCTGAACCGGCTTTGCACCGGGCACCACCGGAGGCACCTCGGTTTTCACCTGGGCCGCCAGAAGCGCGACCGCGATCATTAATACCAGTGTTGCTGCACGAAAGAATTTCGCAATGATCATCTTGTCCTCTCAATGATCGAGCCGAGCACAATCAGCCCGATCATCCACCAGCGTAGACCTCTTATTTTAGACATTGCCGATGGAAGCCTCTACTTTGCCCAACATTGTGAATCCTGGTTTCCTGCGTTGCTTTATCGAGAAACTCGCTGCGCTTGCTCGCCAGTTGCATCTTCGTTTCGTAGAGTTGCCGTGTCCATCGCGGCTGTCAGATTCTTAAGACGCGTTATCACAGGCCAGGGTCCTCTACCGATGGAGTCAAGGTCGGCGATCATTTCGGAAGGAAGTTGTAGCGTCGCAGCCTTGAGATTCTCCGAAGATGCTCGACTGAACACGTGCCGGGGATCAGCAGGATATTGGATGAGCGCTGCAGAAGCCATGCAAGCGCAACCTGCATCGGCGTGGCCTGCAGTGACGCTGCTGCTGCTTCGAGCTTCGACGACTGTAGCGGATTGAACCCTCCAAGTGGAAAGAACGGCACATACGCTATCCCTTGCCTTGCGAGGTCATCGATGAAGTCATCATCCTCCGGTGTGCCACGTTGTATAGGTTCTGCACGCAGACTATCTCGGTAATTCTCTGAGCCTCAGCCAACTGCTCGGGGCTGATGTTACTCAAGCCGACATGACGAATCAGTCCTTGCCGTTTGAGTTCCGCTAGCACGTCAACGGCTCTTCAATGGATCCCTCCGAAGGTCCCATAGCGCCGCCAACCCGGAGATTGACGATGTCGAGCTTGTTTAGCCCGAGATTTCTGAGGTTGTCATGTGCGCCATCAATCAGCTCTTGAGACGAAGCGCATGAATCCAGGACTTGTCTTCACCGCGGCGAGCGCCCACCTTGGTGACGATCACCAGGTCATCCGGATAGGGATGAAGTGCCCGCTTAATGATCTGATTGGTCACATGCGGACCGTAATAGTCGCTGGTATCGATATGATTGACATCGGCCGTAACCGCGTCTCGCAGAACAGCAATCGCTACGTCAACATCACGCGGCAGTCCCCATACCCCGGACCAGCAAGTTGCATCGCGCCATAGCCCATGCGGTTCAGTGTCATCGAGGTGGCGGGGAGCGTAAAGTTGCCGCCAAGGTCCATCCGTTTCGTCATTCTGTTTCTCCTCTAGTATGTGACGCGTGTAAATCCTCTGGGATCCTGCCGTTCCTATTGTCGGACAGCTTTTCACTGCGGCCAAGCCTTCAAAGCGATTTCAACAGTGCGCAGCAGTTCCTTGCCGGTCGCGCCTGTCGACGCTCGAACGGTCAAATCCAAAGTTGACGGACTGGACGTAGCACGCGAGCGTGTCCGCTGAGAACGCTAGACCGTTATGTCGCGAGAACGTCGTTGACCGTTCGACGCAGTCCGTGTTGCCTGCTATAAGATGTCGGGAGATCGAAGAAGCAATACGCTCACAACAAAGCGTTTCCTTCACGTCACGTTGTTCTGGAGGAGAACAGATGAAAGTGAGACTCTGCCTTGTCGCACACCTGAGGGCTGTGGCACTCGGACTTTGCTTTTGCCTCTTATCGCTCAACGGAAATGGACAGAATCCGGATCGGCTATCCCAACGCCAGGTTGATGAACAGACAATCAAACAGGCGAAGGAGGCGGTGGAAGCTCAACCGGGATCTGCCAACGCACATCTGCGTCTCGGCGAAGCATACTTGCGGGCGATGCGATATGACGACGCAATCGACCCCCTGAAGCAGGCTATACAACTAAGTCCCGACTCTGAGCGCGCGCACTTGCTTCTTGGAACTGTGTATAACGAGCTGAAGCGATACGAAGAAGAAATCCTTGGGTACGAGAACGCGTTGTCAACCATTCCGAATTCTGTTGCGCTACACGATGGGCTCAGTCGAGCGTTCATTCAGCGAGGACGTCTTAACGAGGCGCTTGAAATACAAAAACACCTGGTGGAACTGAGTCCCGAAGACGCCAGAGCGCGGACAGTGCTGGGTTGGATTCTCAACAACCTGCGTCGTTATGACGAAGCCGTAGCGCAGTTGAAAGAAGCAATTCGACTTCAGCCGGATTACGCGTCGGCCCACTTCAGCCTCGGCATAGCATACGCAAACCTTCAGCGGCTTGATGAAGCGCTTGTCGAATACCGGCAGTCGGTGGAGGTGGAGCCCCCTTACTCGCGTCCCGAAGTGGCATACACTGAAATGGCACAGACATTAAAGAGTCTTCGCCGATATGATGAGGCAATTCAGGCTGGCAGGAAGGCTATTGAGATCGAGCCTCGAATGCTCGATGCTTACTGCCACGTTGCGCGCTGCTATTTCGAGTCGGGCCGCTATCGGGAGGCTATAGACGTAATCAAAACCGGACTCGCCATGCTTCCAAACGATGAAGCTTTAACCATTTCGTTGGGAGATAACTATGCTGGCCTGGGACAATTAACGGAAGCCGAAAACGCATATCGAGGGCTAATTCGGATTACCGGTGGTTCAGTTGAGGTTCGCATGAGGCTTGCGTCGGTTCTATCGAAGCAGCGGAAGGATGCCGAGGCCGAAACCCTGCTCCGAGGCGTTGTTGAAGCATCACCCAGAAACACGAATGGGCATCTCGCTTTGTCGGCAGCGTTGTCGCGACAAGGTAAGAGCGCAGAAGCCGAGAAGGAAGATCGTAAAGCGATTGAGCTCGAGCCCAACAACCCGCTTGTGTTGAACAACATTGCATATGCGATGCTCGAGCGAGGTGAGCGGCTCGAAGAAGCTTTGAAACTGATTCAGCGCGCTGTTCAGTCAGCTCCCGGCGACCCCGCTTATCTCGATAGCCTCGGCTTTGCTTACTACAAGCTTGGAAAATACGCCGAGGGTGAGCAGCCGTTGCTCGAAGCAGCCCGACAGCTACCCAACGTTTCCGATATTCAGGAGCACCTCGGCGATCTATACCAAGGCTGGGGCAAGATCGATCAGGCACGGTCTGCATTCCAGAGAGCAGTGTCGCTTTCGACGAATGCGAATGAGAGCGCAAGGCTCAAGAAGAAACTTGCAGCCCTCGGCAACAAATAATGCGTAAGATCACCCTGAAGGGCTTGACGAGACTGAGCGCCGAACCTGGTTCTTATCAGAGGTCCTACACGAGCTTTGATAAGGATTCCTGGAAGCTCGAAGAAGTTCCAGATTTTCAATTTAGTGCTTGTCCGTCAGATTGGCGATCGACAAATTGAAGTCGAGCCAGCGACGGATTCAATTTTCACCGCTGAAATCTCTTACATCCAATCACCGATGCAAGATTCTGTGTATCTTTCCCGTCCAACCTGGAGTTGCCGATGTGCCTGTGGCGGTGCGAGCCACTAAAGCCACGCAAATCGGTCAGTGTCAGCGTAGCATCGCCCACGAGCTTACCGAAAGTTGTCGAAAAGAATCGAAAATGATAGACTCGGCGTCGTGGCTGGTGCGGCCTACCTCGATACTGACGGTTGAGCCACAAAGTTTGACAATCGCAAGATGGCGATGCGTAAGATCGTACACATCGATATGGACGCGTTCTACGCTTCCGTCGAACAGCGGGATGATGTCCAACTGCGCGGTAAACCTGTCATTGTCGCCTGGCAGGGAAATCGTTCCGTCGTCTGTGCCGCGTCATATGAAGCAAGGCCCTTCGGAGTGCGCTCGGCAATGCCTCTGGGCCGCGCAAAAAGATTGTGCCCCAAAGCGGTCATCGTCCCGCCAGATTTTCCCCGTTACCAGGCAGCCTCGCGGGCGTCGAGGGAGATCTTCGCACAGTATACAGATCTGATTGAACCAGTGTCGCTGGATGAGGCTTATCTCGATGTCTCTGAGAACAAGGCGGGTTTGCCGACAGCGACGCGCGTGGCGATCGCCATTCGTAAGCAAATCAGGGACGAGCTACATCTGACCGCATCGGCCGGTGTGGCGCCAAGTAAGTTCCTTGCGAAAATAGCTTCGGACTGGCGCAAACCTGATGGACTCTTCGTCATCACACCGGAAAACGTGGCCACGTTTCTACCGCCGCTGTCCGTTGGACGCTTGCCGGGCGTAGGCACGGTGACCGAAGAGAAACTTCGACGGCTCGGAATAAGAACAGTAAGTCAGTTGCAGAATCTGGATCTGACAACACTCGAAAACCAATTTGGCCGCTATGGAGTGCGTCTGTACGAACTTTCTCGTGGCGTTGACGATAGCAGCGTCGTTTCACACAGACCGACGCAATCGATATCCGCCGAGAACACCTTTGAGCGAGACATACCATTGTCCCAAACCGAGCCAGTGATCCGCCGTCTCGCGCAGAGCGTCTGGTCTATTTCGCGCAAGGAGTCTCGAGTCGCACGTACCGTGGTTCTTAAATTGAGGACAAGCGAGTTCCGAAGTCTCACCCGAAGCCACACGCCGCCTTCTCCCCCTTCTTCCTGCGAGGAATTAACTAACATAGCGCTGTCGCTGCGAGAGCGAGTAGCTCTGAGCCCGCAGCAGCTCTATCGCCTGGTTGGAGTCGGTTTGGGTAACTTTCGGGAACTCGAGGTCGACTCAACCGAGTCACCGGCCTTTACCTGAGTCCTGCAGAATCTTCCGCCGCATGATTAGCTACTTCAGGTCAATGCCCCCGGTCTACGGCATCCGGGCCGGCGGGCGCTTTACCGTTTTCCATCGAGGTTAGCCCACTCGCCCGACTGAATGAAGCTCGCCCAATAGAATGGATGTCGCTTGCCGGGATCGCGAAGCATTTTGAGTTGTGCCTGGCGGAGCGCTTCGCTTCTCCCTGCTCCAGCGCGCAGCCGCTCGTAATAGTCGATCATCAGGTCGCGGGTGCCCCTGTCCGAGACCGGCCACAAGCTGATCATCTGGCTCTCAGAACCGGCAAGCACCAGAGCTCTCCTCAGGCCGTAGACGCCGTCACCGCTTACCACTTTTCCGACGCCGGTGTCGCAGGCAGACAGCACGACCAGTTTAGTTCCCCACAGATCAAGCCCCGCCGCTTCAAGCGCAGTCAGAATTCCATCGTTGCCGTCTTTGCTGCTGCCGGTATTGGCGCCGGCAAGGCCCAACCCCGAACGCAGCAAGGGATTGATCAGCTTCGCAGAGTCGTTCTCAGAGTTTGAATTTGCGCCGACGCGTTTGATTCTTACGATGCGGGTCTGTTGCTTGTCATCAGCCGATTGAACGTGAGCGAGCTCATCGAGGAAGAATCCGTGCGTTGCAATGTGGAGGATTGCCGGCCGATCCGCAGCCTTTATTGCTGCTTCTGTAGCTTGTCCTCTTGTCAACACTGTTGCATCAGGGAATAGTCGCTTCAATTCACGCGCCTCTTCCTCCGTGGCTTTTAACGGGTTGAAGTATAATTCATCAATTCGTCGCCATTGGTCGGGCCGGATGCTCCGGACTTCTTTTCGCCAAAGTCAGGATCGGCAACGACCAACTTGGCCGTTTTACTTTGAACCTTGGTTCGCAAGCGAAGAAGATCGCGCCCGCTTGAGAGATAGGTGAACGAGTATCGCCTGACCAGATACTGGTTGTGCTCGTCGACGAGCGCGGCGAAAGGGATGAGATTCAGCGCGCCGTCGGGTGAGAGAAAGACCCGAGTGTTCTTTCCCAACAGCTTTCGAACAGGTTGCATAACCTGAGAATCCAGTTCTCTAGCAATGGCGTTTCACGTCCCGGCTTCGTTTGTTGCGCAGAGCCTTGCGGAAATCATCTATCTTGTCGTCAATTTCCTTTGCATCGCCGAGTTCGACCCACGACGGATCGCCCGCATTGCGAAGGACATAAGCAACATATCGCGGCTTGCCGTAGCGTTCTTCTCTTTTCACAGCTTTGGCGTTAAACGGGCGGTATGAGGCGAACTCGACCAGAGCCGAGCGCGGAGGCACAGCCTTTTGGACGTTTTCAAGGTTGATCGGTGTGAATTGAGCGCGGAATTCAAGGCTCCGCTCGCTGACTTTGTTCTCGACATTTTCGACTTCATCTTCCAGAGATTTGATATTGGCTTTGTGTTGCTCGATTCCTTCTCTGCGGGGGCCTCTGAGGGTCTCGATTGCAAGCTGTGAGCGAGCGTTGGCAAGCCGGTCAAGGAGATTGCGGTCATCGGCGGATGCACGGCGGCGAAGGATTGCAATCGAATCGGTCATCGCATCAAGCGCGCGTCCTTTGCGGCTGATGATAGCGAAAAGCGCCAGCCTTGTTGCGTCGAGAGATTTTGGCAATGAGAGAGTATTGAGCGAGATGACAGCATTGGTCTCACCTGAAGCGAGGGCGAGATAGGCAAGCTTCCGTCGTTCCGAACCGGTCACAATGTTCGATGCGATGTTTCTCTCAGTTACAGCTACCGCTCTGGTACGGAAAGATAGTGCTTTTGCTGAATTGCTCTGAGCAGTGTATAGATTCGCAAAACTGTTGAGTGAACTAGCAACGTAAGGATGATCCGGTCCAAACGCCTTCTCCCTGATTGAGAGCGACCGTAGATGTAGGAGCTCCGCTTTCGCATACTCGCCTTTGTAGGTGTCTAGATTCCCAAGACCCTGAAGTGATTCAGCAACATCGACATGCTCTGCTCCTAACACTTTCTCTCTTATGCCTAGCGCACGCTGGTAAAGAGGCTCTGCTTTCGCATACTCGCCCCTTGCAAAGTATAGGGCCGCAATGTTGTTTAGTGATCGGGCAACGTCAGCATGTTCGGGCCCTAATGCCTTTTCATGTACTGCGAGCGAGCGTTGGAAGAGCAGCTCTGCTCTCACATAGTCGTCCATATCCCGGTATACGGCCGCAAGGTTGTTGAACACAGAGGCAAGATCAGGATGATCTGGTCCAAATGCCTTTTCATATATTGCTATCGCACGCTGGTAAAGAGGCTCTGCTTTCGCATACTCGCCCCTTTCCGCGTACAAACCCGCGATGTTGTTGAGTGATCGGGCAACGTCAGCATGTTCGGGCCCTAATGCCTTTTCATATAGTGCGAGCGAGCGTTGGAAGAGCGGCTCTGCTTTCACATAGTCGCCCTTGATTTGGTATAGATACGCAAGATTGTTGATTGATATCGCAATGTCGGGATGATCTGGCCCAAATGCCTTCTCATATATTGCGAGCGACCGCCGAAGGTACGGCTCCGCTTTCGCATAGTCACTCTTGTCCTGGTACAGAAGCGCAAGATTGTTCAGAGAAGTGGCAACAGTGGTATTATCTGGCCCAAATGCCTTTTCATTTATTGAGAGTGCGCGCTCGTAGAGCGGCTCTGCTTTCGCATACTCGCCTTTATCCTTATACAAACCCGCAAGATTGTTGAGTACAGTGGCAACATTAGCATGATCCGGCCCAAACGCCTTCTCTCTTATCGAGAGCGACCGCTGAAAAAGCGCCTCTGCTTTCGCATAATCGCTCTTATCCCTGTATAGAAGCGCTAGATTGTTGAGTGATTCAGCAACAGCGGGGTGATCTCGTCCAAATGCCTTCTCTCTTGTGGCGAGCGACCGCTGGTAGAGCGGCTCTGCTTTGGAGTACTCGCCCTCACGGTAGTATAGAGCCGCAAGATTGTTGAGTGTATTAGTAACGTCAGGATGATCTGGTCCAAATTCCTTTTCATATATTGCAAGCGCACGCTGGTATAGAGGCTCTGCTTTTGCATACTCGCCGTTGCTATGGTACAGAAACGCAAGATTGCTGAGCGAAGTGGCGACATTAGGATGATCTGGTCCTATTATCTTCTCAGCTATAGCGAGCGAGCGTTGGTAGAGCGGCTCTGCTTTCGCGTACTCGCCCTTGGCGCTGTATAGATACGCAAGATTGTTGAGTGATTCAGCAACATCAAGATGCTCCGGTCCTAACAACTTCTCTCTTATTGCAAGCTGCTGCTCGCATAGAGGCATAGCAGCATCGTATTTTCCAGATACAGCTAGTCTCTCCACTTCTTTATTCAACCCGTCGGCCTCTGCGAGCTGAATGTCTCTGTCTGTGGCAACGCGCAATTCCGACACCTTAATCTCGTAGCGGCCTGCAGGCACGTTCTTCTCTAATGATCTTACGTTCAACCTGTAGTTGCCTGTAGCGTCTGCTATCAACTTGACAGGCTCCGGCCCTTGAGTCCCATTAGGGCTGTCAACAACCATTAACTGTCTGCCGTCGGGAGCTATCACCGTCACCTCTACATCAATCCCGCGCTGCTCGACAACCGCATCCAGGTAATATCCGGATTCGATCGCGATCTCGTAGAGGTGCTCCTCGCCGCCCCTCAACTCGCGTTCGATCGGCTTGCCAACCTCCAGCTTTCGAACGTCAATATGCTTCGTTTCGCTGGTCGGTGTTTGGGTGGACTGGCCGATCGCGGCGGCGGCAGTCAACAGGCCTATCAGCAAGGCGACGCCCGCCAATAAGGCAATCCGGTTCATGATGCTCAGGGCTCGAATGCAACTTCGCACGACGATGGCTGGCAAGTCGAAAGGGGCGGATGCAGGAGTGTGATTCTTTCGCATTGAAATACCTTCGTTTTCTGTGGGCCCGCTATCGGTGAATCAGCTTGAGTTGATAAACAAGCACATCTCCCGGGCCGCGCAGAATCATCCGCTCGTTGGCTGGACCCGGTTCCGCCTGGACTTTCCCAGCCGGCCTCTCTTTAAGCAGCTTGCTGATCGAATCGGCCGTGCGTGGTTCCTTGATTTCACCCTGATCCCTCACATTTCCCCACAGGCGTACAGATTCCTCCAGTTCGTCGATCGATTGGACCGACCACACTATCCATACCTTCTCAATTTCAGTCCTGGCATCGAAATTACACTCTGACGTAGCAATGGTGGCGTTCGCTTTGACCTCGGATGACTTGCCATTGCCCTCTGGCGAGGGGAACAGAATATTGTACCTTCCGTCCTCTTCCTCGTTTATCAGATACAAATGACCGTCATCCTCACTAGTCACGAAGAACCGAATACCATCACCGGTGTTGAAATAAGTCTCGCCGCCAATGCCCCCGGCCAGTGTCAGCGGTTCGCCGAACGGTCTCTTGTTGCGATACGGCTGAAGGACCCCCCAGTAGCTCAAGCTGCGAACTCGCTGGCTGGGCTCGTGCGCGTCTTCTCCGCTGGCTTTGTGTACACGGCTGTACCACAAGCCGAAGCCAGCAAGCACCGCCACCAACCCGAACACGGCAATAACAGCGAGAAGCCTCCGCGATGTTGCGTGCGGCTGCTTTCCCGCATTGGGCGACTCTGAAGATGGCTCCCGATCTGATTGGGCCGGCGCCGTTGCAGACTGCAATTTCGAAGGGATATCCGGGTTGCCGGCTTCGCCAGTGCAGAGATTGAAGAGGTGAACCAACGTATCGTCCTTTACCGGGTGGACACCAAAGTCGGCGACGTGCGTCTTCCATTCGCTGAACTGCGAAATCACGTCCGCGGTGCTCTGGGACAGCAGAATGTGCCCGCTATCCCCACAATCCATAATTTGCTTCGCCAAGTTGAGTCCGCCGCCGGCGATGTTCCGATTGGCATTGATGTCGTCAATCCGGTAAACGGGCCCAGCGTTGATTCCCATTCGCAGCCCGATGTGCGGATACTGTTTCAGTGCGAGCGAGGCCTGTATGGCGCATTGTACCGGAGCGATGGGATCACCGAAGAAGGCCAGTGCCATCCCGTCACCCGTTTGAAGACTGACCAAGCGATCCGTTGACATCGCCTTGCGAAACGCATTCGTTTCGCATACGAGCTCCTGGAGATCCTTCAGGCATCGCGTCTGAAGATCCATAGGCAATATCGAGTAGCCGGCAATGTTCATGGAGAGGACATACGCCATCTCGACCGCACGTAAAGAGTCGCGCTCAGCCTGCTCACCCGGATCCGTCTCATCGGTTTGCGTGAGCGCCCGAGCCATTTGCTCACCAAACTCATCGGCGCGTTGAAATCTCTTTGCGGGGTTGTAGCTCAGGGCCTTCAAGATAGCCTCGTCCGCTGAATAGGGGATAGATGGCCTCAGGTCCCTCGGCTTTACTCGAACACCCGCAGCCTGCATCTCAAGCAGACGCTGGGCAGCCCGGATAGGAGAACCTTCATCCGGGTTAAAAGGCAGCCGCCCTGTGGTGACCTCGTAAGCGATCAGTCCCATCGCATAAATATCGCTGAGCCTGGTAGCCTTCCCAGTAAGCTGTTCCGGCGCCATATAACGAATGCTGCCAGCCGGCATTGTCGATCGCGTCTTCTCATCCAGAGAGTCTTTGACGATAGAGATGCCGAAGTCTATTACCTTGATCTGCTCTTCTGTTTCGTCACCGGACCGTGAAGCGCAGAGCATAATATTCTCCGGTTTGAGATCCCGATGACAGACGCCCGCGTCATGAGCTGCGCTTATCGCCTGGCCAAGCTTGCGAATGAAGTTTGCCACGCGTAGCGGCTCGCCAAGGCCCACCTCGGGTTCGATGTGAGACCGCAACGTGCACCCTTCGACGAACTCCATTGCTATGTAGGGCCTGCCGTCAGGCATTTCCCCGGAAGTTACTAGTTTGACGATTCCCGGATGATTTATCCTGCCCAACGCTTTCACTTCTTCACGGAAATGGCGTTCGACCCATTGCTTCTCCTTAGGGTCGGGTTGCTCCAGCAATGCCTTGATCACGACTGGGCTGTTTTGATTGCACTCGTCATGCGCGAGATAGGCGACTCCAATCCCGCCTCGCCCGATCTCGTTGATAATTTGGAATCGATTGTCTATCAGAGTTGCGGACAGCGGGCGAGAAGGTGGTTCGCTAAGGGGTAGCGTGATGGTGCTGTCCTGGTTCTTTGCCTGCGATCCGTCGGAGAGGTTTGCCGACTTTACCTCCGAAGACGAGGGCTCGGCCCAGTCAATGTTGTTCTTCTGTTCGGCCATAGGGCCACATCGATGTCGAGCTACAGCTAGTTCTTGATTTTCACGGGAACTGTGATTAGTAATGAATCGCCGTGCTGTCGGGCCACGTGATAGACGGTTTGTGGTTCCGGGTCGTCGCCGGTCAACACTTCGGCATCCGCCGTGCCCGCTTTCTTTTCAACGCCGGTGATGCTTGTACCCAAGGCTCCGATATTCTCGAACCTCCAGGTACGCGCACGCAAGACACTCTGCAGGCGCTCAAAGAGGCCTGGATCCACCCTTCGATTCTCCGCCTCGTCCGGTAGAGGGGGTAACTCCTCGATCATCGTTGGGCTGAGCAGTATCGCAAAGACTTCCGCGACCTTTGCCCGGCCGGATTCGGCAAGACTGGAGATTTCAAAACAGTCTCGTTGGTTGGGGAAATAGACCAGCTTTCCGGATATGGCCTTCGCGTTTCGGGGGAGATCCTTTTTAGCAGGAAAGACGAGATACGGATCGCTGAGAGTTCCATCGGCATATCGCTCCTGGTCAAGTATGTAGACGAAGCACTCGAAGGGCACCTCAATACTCAATCTAAACTTTTCCCCATCAGACCACGTTGTCGTGGAGTGCGCACGTACGGCTGTCGCTTTGTCAAACTCGATCGGCTTACCGTTAATCCGCTTAACAATTCTTGTCGCTTCAACAGCCGCAGGATCATCCGCTTTCCTCATTTCACGTAACCGCCAGAATGTGACTCCAACATCTACGCCTTCCGCTATTGTAGAGTTGTCCTCGGCAGCCGGAACATAACCACTCACTAACTTCTTATGAAGACGGTTTGAAAGGGGTCTGCCCCCGGCGATCTTCTGGTGCAATTGCTTAGCATACTCACGAGGCCTTAGCCCCCGAGTGCCGTCAGCACTTTGCGCTGGCGCTGAAGGTTGACTAGCAGCGAGACTCAGAAGGATAAAGACTAAGCTTGCAGACACCGGCGAGGACATATTCCCTCTTCTACGCCTAACCTCTGAAGAGCCTTTTGTGATCTATATGAGAATACGTACTAACTTTGTATTAAAGACGGCAGCGAGCATAGCTCAGAATGAAGGACGTTGCAATAGGTTGGCCTGGGTATTCTCCAATTGGCTGGCTGAATGAAACCCTCCCAATAAATACGAAAGCTAAGTCCAGTTACTGAGCATATCTTCTTACGGGATTTCGTCTTGAGACCATCATCAACCAACGCGTAGGTCAGAAACCCATGTCCAATGCGCTCCGCTTCTCTTGCCGCCTGATAACCCTGTGCCGCAGTGAAAAGCGGTTTATACCTGTAAGGATGTAGAGCCAGGCGTCAAGAACATCTAACGCCAGCCCCGTGCGCAAACGAAGGGCCATGCCTGCGGCGGTTCGCTGCAGCGTCTTGTCTAGGCCGATCTCTTCGAAAAAAGTCGGCGAACGACATGGCCTTTCCACATCCAAAGCCCCGAAAGGACAATTGCGGGAAGAAAGACAAACCGAACAGCAGGGGCATAGTTTGGAATTTCTTCAAACGGACTATAAATATACCCGAGTATCGGAATGCCTAAGATAAGGTGAATACTGCGCACAATCGAACGTTTGGTGGCATCTTTCATGATAAATCTTCCTCCATAAGACATGAGGTTGTTCTCGCGCGCACCACAGCACGCCGATGTCGCCGAACTGAGAGCCCCTACGGGCTTTATTCAGCTCGATTCACGACTCTCGAGCCGCCTGAGACGGCCAGTTGGGCGTTTCAACACCGAATTGCTCTGCGTACTCCGCGTTGAGCCGCTGCCAGCCGCCGAACTTCATCGCCTCTGGGCCAACGATGCGGCCGATGGGCGTTCCGCTGAGAAGGTGATCCAGAACATCGAGACAAATGTGCCACCCCGCAGCACCCATTGATATGAAGCGGCGACCGATGTTGGTCCACAGCGTCAGGCGCGTGCCGCCACCAAAGGCTTCGAGTTCCCACCTCATATCAAAGCCACCCCACTTGTACTCAAGCAGCCTGGGAGCGTCGGCTGCGTCACTGTTGTTTCGGAAACCTGCGGCACGGGCGCTCCGACAGTAGTGAGTTTCACCGTGGCTCCAACCATACCCAGGCTCGCATCGGCGTCGAAGGGCGCCCACTCCCGTAGATGCGCTGGGTCGGTAAGCGCCTGCCAGACCTTTTCGGGCGAGTGGCGCAGTTCTCTGACAAGTATGAGCGTCCACTTCTCTCCGTCCTTTCGTACCCGCGCCCCACTGGCCGGACCAGGTGTGTACTGCTCGCGATCGGTCATGTTCTTCTCCTTGTCTTCTTTTTCGCTGGTCTTGATTGATCAATGCGGTCGAGGTGGCGTTCGAGAGCATCCACGCGAGCGGACCAGAATCGACGGAACGGAGCCAGCCAGGCGTCCACCTCCTGAAGTGGTTCGGGAATCAGCCGGTAGACACGCCGCTGTGCGTCCACCGTTGACTCCACGAAACCGGCCTCGCGCAACACACGCAGGTGCTTTGACACGGTAGGCTGCGTCATACTTAGTTGACGCTCGATGTCTCCAACCGACTGTTCTGACGAGACCAGGAGACCCAGTATCGCGCGGCGGTTCGGCTCGGCAATGATTTCGAACACAGATTCCATTACCCGAGTGTACCCCACAGGGCATATACGTGTCAAGGCATATAGAAGGAAGCCCATCGAACGCAAGAAGCATTTCTTCTTCATCCCTTGCACCTTGAGGCTGAGGTCGGATCGCGCGGACTAGTAAGGCACCGGTGAAATGCTCTGCAATGATTCAAGCAGTTGTGGGTCTCGTAGAAGAGCGCGATTCGATGTAACGCCACTGCGTCTGTCAACGGCAAGCCGTCTCGGCTTTGGGCTGTAGCAGTAAGTGCCCTATCTCAGCGGTTGCGCTCATCGACCGATACTGCCCGGGGCGTCGTGTCCTGTTCGAGCACTGCATCGAGTGAGCGATGAAAATGAACAATCGCGCTCTCAAATAGTCCGAAGGTGAAGACGCTGTTCGCGCCGCTGCCAAGGCCACACTGAATGGCGCGGACGACAGCGCGATCCTCGGCTGCCCCGGTCTGGTCGACGAAGTCGGCGTCGCGCTCCACCGTCTTCTGGAGATCCGGCGTGCTACTCCCGCGGTTCGTGAGTGTGTAGGTGATCTGCTTTGTCCTATCCAATGCAACCGGCTCAAGGACAACCACATTTGTATGAAAGATCGCCATAACGTTTCCTCTTATCCGCGTTTTCCCATCCTAATTGTCCAAAGACATCAAATGTGATCGCCGGCGTTTCCTGGGAATTGCAGCCCTGAGCATCGCGGCAGCCGAGTTCCGCGTCATCGGTTCTCCGGAGGCACAATCGAGTTCGGGAAAACCGGCAGATGTCCGCCCGTCAGCAGCCCCTGTATGTATGCCTTTTCGAAGCGCTCTACCACGCGCGCCTTTGCCTGTTGAAGAGACTGCTCTTCCGGCGCTCGGGCAAGACCCAATATGCGAATATCCTGAGCGCTGACGGTTCTTCCGGTTGCGAACACTGCCGCGCGTTCGATCACGTGCTCCAGTTCGCGAACGTTGCCCGGCCAGTGATGAGTCATGAGAGCGCTCAATTCCGCAGAGAAATCCTCAACTTCCTTATGTGGCCCAACTCACCAGCGATGGTGCGGTCATTGCACGCAACCCGGCGATGACCCCGATCAGCAGTGCGAGTAAGTAGACAGTCATGAAGTCGTTATCCTTTCGTGGCCCAATCGGGAGTGAACTGTCGATCACAATTGGATAATGCCGCGACGGACAGCTATCGCAACCGGCTGCGTGCGATCACTGACGCCCAACTTCTCCATTATGTGTTTGACATGAACCTTGACGGTCTCTTCCGAGATGAACAGCCGCCCGGCAATATCCCGATTTCGATTTCCACCAGCGATATGCCGGAGGACGTCTATCTCACGTTCGGTGAGGGCATCGTCGCCGAAGTTGTCCGCGAGATGCGCTGCAACCACCGCGGGAATCCGCTTCTTTCCCGCGTGAACCTGCCGGATCACCTCGACCAGTTCCCTGGGCGGCATGTTCTTGAGCATATAACCGCGGGCGCCCGCCTCGAGTGCTCGTCGAATATCTACATCCCCCTCGAATGTTGTAAGCATGACAACACGGGCTTCAGGGAACTCCGACCGGATGGCAATCAGGACATCGATGCCGCTCATATCGGGAAGCCTGAGATCGAGGAGCGTCACATCGGGCTGGTATTCCTGAAACTTTTGAATTGCCTCGGTGCCGGTAGATGCCTGAGCTACCAGCAACATGCCCGGTTGATTGTTGATGATCGTGGCAATCCCCTCGCGGAGCAGGGGGTGATCATCGACGCTGAAAACGCGGATGGGCGCTTGGTCGTCCATTTACTCTACTCCTTGTCGGTTTCTGTAGTCTCCGGCCCGGCAATTCGCGAATACAATGAATCGAACCACCCCGAAGGCCCTCTGGCGGCGCTGCCCTGGAAGGCAACATGGCCCGGGATCGTCAATTCGATTTCGGTTCCGGCTGCGGCGCGGCTTCGCACTTTCAGCCGCGCACCAATTCTCTCTGCCCGCTCGCGCATGTCCGAGCCGCCGTGAACGCTGTGTCCCGAGCGTAGCACCGGCGGAGCAACCCCGCCACCGTCATCGCGGAAGACGACGCGCAAATACCTGGTGCTGTACTTCACTTCGACTTCGATGCTCTTTGCCCGCGATAGCGGAAGGCGTTGACTAGCGCTTCGCGGCCGATCCGGTAGACCTGATCGCGAATAATCGGGTGCACCGGACAGGGGCGGCCTTCAACAGTCACTCTAAAATCGATTTGCTCCTGTTTATCGAATTCGTGCTGTACGTGGTAAAACGCCTCTTCGACATCAAGCACGCCACTACTCACAGACGGACGAAGACGGTGAAGCTCGCTACGCCCCTCTTCGAGAACCTGACCCATGACCTGGAGGACATGGGTCAGCGATGGCTTCGCCGGCAGATCTTCGGGCAATCGATCGACTGCAACATGGAGTTGCATAGAGGCACTGATGACACCCTGCAAGAGCGTATCGTGTAGTTCCTGCGCGATTTGGGCCCGCTCCGCTAGTCTTTCCTCAAAGCGAAGACTCAACACTCTGGTCCGCTCGCGGAGACGGTAGCTATAGAAGGCCAGCAGCACAGACATGCAGGCTAGTACACATAACATCAGGAACCACCATCTGTGCCAGAAGACCGGTTCGCCTTTTGTAATAGATACTGCAATCACCCCTTCGCCGACGCCCGGCAGCTCGGCGATCGAGGATGGAGGCTGGTATCCCGGATCAACAAGCAGGGCGGCGTACTCTGTGCCGAGGTGGGTTGAGCTCCTCCATCTTGAATCGGATTGAATTTGCGTGAGGGCTGCGTTAGCGAACGGTTGCACAAACCATCCTCCGCTTCGCGCGTACAATACGACTTGCCCCCCAGGCGGAGCGCCAATGACGCGCCCCTCGATCAGATCAAGCTTCTCAGGACCGCCCTCGTCTGCCGGAGGAACTTTCGTGAATTCGACAATCGGTCCGGCGTTGAGCTGGCCCCCGCCACAACCGCCGAGCAGCGTGCACAAGATGCCCAGCAGGAGAGCGGGTTTCCATGCGACATTAGTTCCGGCTAAGTTCTCAATTCCTGGATTCAAACCTGGTTCTCTTGTGGGTAGAATAACGGTAACAACCAAAAACCGAATCCCTATTGGTAGGAATCTTTCTGTACCACTTTCGTGGTATTGTCCCTGGGTTGACAACTTCAGGCTGTCAAGACCGGCGAATCGCAGCGGGAATCATCGACGCTGGAGACACGAGCGTGTTCATCGCTCATTTGCCTCTCTATCAGCAACCTCGTCGCCGTCGCTCGGCGCCCGTCGTCGAGACAAGCTATAAAACCACCTCCGCGGACGATCCGAAGACGGAAACCGGAAGGCAATATCACTCGGCACAGACAACTCAATCTCGGTCCCCATTCCGTCGCGGCTCCATACCCTAAGCCGGCCGCCGATTCTCTCCGAACGTTCTCGCATGCCCGATAGTCCCCAATGCCCTTCGCGTCCCGAACGCACGACTACTGGGTCAATACCGCAACCGTCATCGCGAACGAGAATGCGCAAATGCCTGGCCACATATTCCACTTCCACTTCGATGCTCTTCGCTCGAGAGTGCTCTTCATAGAGAACATTAAGCCGCCTTGATGCCTGGGCCAGACGGAAACGATAGAGCGCCAATACTGCAAATACGCAGACCAGCACACCGGAAAGCCGAAACCACCATGTCTGCCAGAACGACGGCTCGATCTCGACAACAATCAGGGCTTCAGCGCTATTCCAGATGCCATCACTATTGCTGGCTTTCACCCGGAAGCTGTACGAGCCCGGACTGAGGTTTGTGTAGATAGCCTCGTGCGCTGTGACCGGATCGCTCCAGTCGCGATCAAACCCGTCGAGCCGGTATCGGAATCTCACGCGTTCGGGAACCGAAAGACTGAGCCCAGCAAAGATGAAGGTGATCCTTTGGCGCGAAGTCGGAATGCGAGCGAGCTGTTGCAGCTCAACCGGACTTCCGTCCGCCGAGATGGCCTCGATGTGAACCATCGCGGGGACCGAATCGCCTTTCAGCCTGGCCGGATCAACGACGGAAAGACCATGATTCAGGGAAACCCAAATTCGGCCCGCCGGATCGGCAACCACGGATCGGTGGCGCTTCACCCCTTCAATACCACGAAGGCCGTCAGCAAGATCAAATTCGCGCACATCTGAGTCACCTTCTGTCGTAGGAGCTGGACGGTATCCTGGTTCGACAAGCAGCGCAGCATACTCTGTGCCGAGATGGTCGAGTTCGTCCATTTCGAATCCTGGCCCGCGCCACCCTTCAAGTCGGGAGTATCATCGAACGTTGAACTAACCGACCGGTCAATGAGGGCAGCACAAGACGGTGCAAAGAAGTAGTTGAGTCTTACTGGCGCGCCGGGTGTGGCTGTTGCCACCGTGCACAGGTGCACAGCTGTGAGGACTCCGATCCTAACGGATCGGGTCCGATCCTAACGGAATCGGCAAATGCTATTGAACCTGTGGCCCCCGGCGCATCTTTAGACTGGTCGGCAGTCTAATTCTTCTCAAATGCACTGTAAATTCCCCTGATGGGTGAGACAGAGGTTGCAACACCCGATCAGGCGTTGCCTCCGATGTGACAGAACGGCCCTAAAGAAGCTCGCGTGGATAGCCGTCGTCTAACGCGATCGCAACAATCCGCTCGATGAATTCCGTCTTTGCACTGGCGTACGCTTCACGAGACGCCTGGCCGGTCGCAGCGAATTGCGCGGCCAGCTCCTTCTTGAGGTGTTCGTATTCACGAGCCGCGGCAGGGTGGTCGCGGAGGTAGTCTCGAAATGCCAATGTCCTCCGTTCTTCAGCGCCGCCGGCTTCGACGACGTGAACGTGGTGGCTATGGGGCCACTGGCGCGGTCGATAGAAAAACGGACAGAACGAGTCGTCGGGATGTGGAACGTGCAAGTATCCGGTGGTTCGAAGCCGATCGCCGTACGCTGCGATCGGCTGCAGCGCCGCGACCGACACCTGAATGTCGATGATCGGTTTGGCGGAGAGCCCGGGAACCGAAGTCGAGCCGTTATGATCGACGCGCGAGGCGAGGGCCCCAAGCGCGTATCGCAGCCGTATGGCCTCCGCCTCGAAGGCCGCGGGCCACCTATGATCGTAAGGCAGCACTTCAAGCCTGCTATTGTGGACTGGCAATCTCGTGTGTCGCGTGCCTCTTATCAGGGTCGAGGTCGGCCTCGAGCGTGAGGTGTCAACGATTGGGTCGATGCGGGAGAGCGAAGGCGACATAACTGCCGCCCGAAGGATCCCTGGATTTGCCACCCCCGGCCGCAATCACGACAAACTGCCTCCCGTTGACTTCGTACGTCGCGGGCGTAGCGTTGCCGGCGGCGGGCAAGGTTGCCTCCCATAGGAGTCTTCCCGTTCCTTTGTCGAAGGCGCGAAACTTCTTGTCATAGCAAGTCGCTCCGATGAAGATCAGACCTCCGGCAGTGACTACGGGGCCCCCGTAGTTTTCGCTTCCGGTGTTGGTCATTCCCTTGGCGGCCAACTCCGGGTATTCACCTAAAGGTATCTTCCAGGCGTACTCTCCCGTATTCAGATCAATTGCGTTCAGCGTTCCCCAGGGAGGCTGGATTGCGGGATATCCGTCCGGATCCAGGAATTTCTTGTAGCCGTCGCTCAGGTATTTCATCTCCATAGAGGATTGTCTCTTGGCGACGACATCCTTCTCCTCACCCTTTGTTACGTAGTCCAGAACGGCTTTAACGCCGTCACTCCCCAG
The DNA here is from genome assembly GCA_963737945.1 of Blastocatellia bacterium. Taxonomy (GTDB): domain Bacteria; phylum Acidobacteriota; class Blastocatellia; order UBA7656; family UBA7656; genus Onstottus_A. The sequence goes on from CAVTUR010000008.1 coordinate 801,941, forward strand.
TCGAGCGAACGACGGCATCCTCCCGCTACCCTGAACAACGAGCGTCATGAGTTCCGACGCGGTGTATCGATTATCTATGCGGCGAAGCGACGGGAATTCTGGAGGTGCTCCGCTCAGGTCCGCCCCGTGACAGCTCGCACATTCCCTGGTGTAGAGTTCCTTTCCGCTCACGTATCCGGAAGCGTGCGGCGATTCGACCATGGTGAGAATCCAGGCCATCTCATTCGAGTTCACGAACAGAAGTCCTGTCTCAGGATCGAAGGCCGAACCGCCCCATTCGGCGCCGCCGTCGTAGCCGGGAAAGATGATCGTCCCCACGCGACTCCCGGGGATGAACTGGCCCGCACTGCGCAACTTCCTAAAACGCTCCAGCACTGCATTGTGCGCCTCGGGAGTGCGGTTGGTGATGATATCGGCAGTCAATTGCTGGCGGGCAAAGGGCTTCGGTTTGAGCGGTAAGGGCTGGGTCTCGCTGGTCACTTCTCCCTCAATGTCGGATGCCGGGTAGTTTCGATATTCAATCGGGAAGAGCGGCTTGCCAGTCTCGCGCTCGAACAAATAGATATGTCCCGACTTAGTGGTTTGGGCTACGGCATCGACTTTGCGGCCGTCACGCTTCACTGTGACGAGAGCTGGCGGAGAAGGAAAATCACGATCCCAGATGTCGTGACGCACGGCTTGAAAATGCCAGACCCGCTCGCCGGTTTCCGCCCTCAACGCAATCAGGCAATTGGCGAAAAGATTGTCGCCGGTCCGGTTGGCGCCGTTGAAATCGTATGCAGCCGAGCCGGTGGGAACAAATACCAGACCGCGTTTTACATCCAGAGCCATGCCCATCCAGTTATTTGCGCTCCCCGTATACTCCCAAGCCTCCCTGGGCCAAGTCTGGTAACCGAATTCGCCCGGACGCGGAATCGTGTGAAAGGACCAGCGCAGTTTACCGGTCCTCACCTCATAAGCACGGATATCTCCGGGTGGCGTAGGCAAGGTCTCGCTGGTTATGCTTCCCACGATGAGCAGGTCTTTGTAGACGATCCCCGGGGTAGTCAATGAAACCATTTCCTTCTCCCCGGGCCGCAGGTTTTCTCGAAGGTCAATCCTTCCAAAAGCACCAAAGGCGTCGACCGGTTTCCCGCTCTTCGCGTCCAGACAGTAGAGGTACTGGTGCACGGCGACGAAAATGCGCTCCTGTTTTCCATCCGACCAATAAGTGACACCTCGATTACGCATCTTCCCGAGAACCTTCTGGCCTTGATGAGGATCGAATCGCCAGAGCAGCTTGCCAGTCGCCGCGTTCAGGGCGATGACATTTACCTTTGGCGTCGTCGCGTACAGCACGCCCTTCACCACGAGTGGGTTGCATTGCATTTCCGAGCCGGGGTAGGCATCCCCTGAATCGAAGGTCCAGGCGACCTTAAGATTCTTGACGTTTTGACGGTTGATTTGATGCAGGCTCGAGTAGCGGGTGCTCCCCGGTCCCCCGCCGTATATTGGCCAGTCTTTGGCGGCGCCGGCTCGCGATTGCCCCGTGCGTTCACTCCCGAGGACAAACGAATCAAGTATGGCCGCACCAAAAACGAAAGCGAGTGTGATCAGGACCCCGATCAGTCGTTTCTCCGCACTCATGCTATCTCCGATCTACCAGGTCAACCCGCTACTTATCTTCGCGCGGTTCATACGGCCAGGGAGGTTGAGTAAAGAGCGCGCCATCCACCCAGATAGTCTGTCCGCTGATAAAGGATGCATCTTTACTCACAAGGAAAACGACGACAGCACCGACGTCCGCCGGAGCGCCAACCCGACCAAGAGGAGTGATCTCGCCCCAGGTGGCCGCATAATCTGCGTCCTCCAGCCTGGTTCGTTCGATTTCTATGGCCCCCGGTGCCACACAGTTCACGCGAATGCCATAGCGCCCTAACTCTATCGCAGCAACTTTGGTGAACATCTCAATGCCGCCTTTGCTCGCCGTGTAGGAAACGAGATGCGGGAAAGGAACCTTGTTACAACCAGAGCCGATATTTACAATCGCGCCGCCGCCATGCTCTTTCATATGTTTCGCAGCCAGCTGAGTGCAAAGAAAGGTGCCCTTCAGATTCGTGTCGATGACCCGATCCCAATCTGACTCGCTCAACTCCAGCAGGGGTTTCCACATCTGTACGCCCGCATTGTTCACCATGATGTCAAGTTGATCAAAACGATCCAGCACAACCTCGAACATTTCCTTTACGTGGTCGCTCGAAGCCACATCCGCCCGAACAGAAAACACCTCGACGCCAAGCTTCTCAATCTCCGCGACTGTTTCCTCCGCTGGGGCTGCATCGGAGTGATAGTTGACCGCCACCCGGCAGCCCGCGCGCGCCAGTTCAAGTGCGATGCCCTTCCCCACCCCTCTACTTGCGCCGGTAACCAGCGCTGTGTAGCCTTCTAGTCTCTTACTCATTGTTCCTTAGGTGACTGCGATGACAGGCTCAGTCAGTTTGCCGGTCTCAGCCAAACGCTCAGGAGGAATTGTGATACGGATTCACATTTCCGAATCGACGGTCGGATTATACTGCGACGCGTGTGAATTGCAACGCCGCACACATGCTTATCGGTTGTCCTTCGGGTCATTGCCCGCTGCGGGAAAGGACTACCAGAGAGTGTTGCTGCCTGCTCGTGCTCACTCGAGCGTCAGATAGATGGCAGCCCTGCGGACGATGAAGGAGCAACATGCGATTGTTACGATGCCTGATTTATTTCGCCATGATTTCCATAGTTTCCACAGGCGTGGTATCTGGCGCCCAGAGTCCGGGCTCCAGGACGCCAGTGGTCCTATCCACCGATGTCGGCAACGAGATCGACGATCAATGGGCCATCACCTACCTGCTGCTTCAGCCGAGGTTCGACGTACTTGGCATCATGTCGGCGCAAGCCCCGTCAATTACCGCCCCCGCCGGACACACCTCTTACCGCATCCTCACCGACGTAGTCGAAAACCGTTTGGGGATGAGAACGCATCCGCCGCTCATCGAGGGGGGAAGTCTTCCCCTGGAGAACGCCAGGACTCCGCGCTCGAGCCCGGCCGTTGACTTTCTCATTGAGACTTCGCGGCGGTTTTCAAAAGACAATCCTCTGACGGTGCTGATGATCGGCGCGGGCACGGACGTAGCGTCGGCGATCCTCACCGATCCGGGGATCGTCAATCGTGTGCGCATCATTCAAATGGGGTTTACCGATGAACAGGACGGCAACGAGTTCAACATCGCCAACGACGTGCACGCGGCGCAGGCAATCCTCGACTCAAACGTGCCGCTGGTAGTTGGACCCGGCAAAGTTTGCCGCGGCAGCCTTTCACTGACCTTTGATCAGGCGCGCGAAATGCTGGAGAAGCGCGGGGCAATCGGCGCCTGGCTCTGGGAGGAATATCAAGCGTGGTATTTTCGCTACGTTAAGCCCCTTAGGGTGAATGATTTTTCCAAGCCGTGGGTGATTTGGGATGACATTACTCTCGCATACGTATTGGGAATGACCACCCAGCATACGCTTCCGCGGCCCAGACTCCGTGACGACTTGACTTTCGAGCGAGTCAAGACGGATCAGACCATTGTCTGGATCACCGATGTTGACGAGCAGCGAATGTGGACTGACTTCCTGAGTCTCGTGGACGAATACCAGCGAACTCACGCCGTAGGCGATAGAGCGATGAGCGGCAGCCGTTTGACGTTCAAGCTGCCCTAAACGAATTTAGAGACGGCGACCCGTACCGATGAGTTGTGAAAGTGCAAACGTCAACCGAACCACAACGAGTTTGAACCAGTTTCACCCTGCCGCTAATCTGAGCTCAACACAACCACTGATTTCGCGGGTAAGCTCAACAGTATCCGATCACCTTCTACCTTAATTCCGGTGAACGGCAGAGGCCTTACCGCATCGGGCTGTTCGAACGTGTTGGTTGTGTTCATCGCCGGAGCCGTCAACACCCGGCCGGTGATGTTGCGGGCCGTTGCGCCTGCAATGCTCATTGAGACCTGCGCCGAGCGGTTTGGGTCCAGATTTACTATTGAGACATGAATCGTGCCGGACTTGTCACGCGAGGCCGACGCGTGCAGAGAAGGAACGGCCGCCTGGCCAAACTTGTATTCCGGCGCCGTCAGCTCGACGGGTATCAGCGTGCCGTTCTGGTGGACCTTATACATCTCAAAGACATGATACGTCGGAGTGAGGATCATCCTTTCTTTATCGGTCAGGACCATCGACTGTAACACGTTGACGGTTTGCGCAATGTTCGCCATCTGTACCCGGTCAGCGTGCTGGTTGAAGATGTTCAGGTTGATACCCGCTACAACCGCGTCGCGGATGCTGTTTTGCTGATACAGCATCCCCATATCTTTGCCCGGCTCAGAGTCATACCAGGTGCCCCACTCATCTACCATCAGCCCGACGCGCTTCTGTGGATCGTATTTGTCCATAATCGCGCTGTGTTTCTGGATCAGCTCTTCCATGCGAAGCGTTCGGCTGAGCGTCGAATGCCACTCATCTTCACCAAAGCGAATGGCCGAGCCTTTGTGCTGCCAATTACCCGTGGCCAATGTGTAAGAGTGGAGCGAGAACCCCTGAAACTGGTGAGCGGCTTTCGACATGAGCACCTCTGTCCAGTCGTAGTCATTGTCGTTTGCTCCGCTGGCGATCCTCTGGATACGGTTGCCCGAATAGCTCTTTATGAAGTTGGAAAAACGCCGGTATTCGTCGGCGTAGTACTCTGGCCGCATGTTTCCACCGCAGCCCCAGCTCTCATTACCCACCCCAAAGTACGGAATCTTCCAGGGCTTATCGCGTCCGTTCCGCCGGCGGAGATCGGCCAGCGCGGAATGGGTGTCTGAGGTCATGTATTCGACCCAATCCATCATTTCCTGCGGCGACCCGCTCCCGACATTGCCCCCAATGTATGCGTCCGCTCCAATCAACTCGCACAGGTCCAGGAACTCGTGGGTGCCAAAAGCGTTGGTCTCGATGACCCCGCCCCAGGTGGTGTTGATTCGTCTCGGGCGTTGGTCTCGCGGGCCAATCCCGTCGCGCCAATGGTACTCATCGGCGAAGCACCCGCCCGGCCAGCGCAAAACAGGAATATTCAAGTTCTTCAAAGCCGCCACGATGTCGTTGCGAATCCCGTGTGTGTTTGGGATCGGTGAGCCCTCACCGACCCATATGCCGTCGTAGATGCACCGCCCTAAGTGTTCGGCAAAGTGCCCATAGATGTTTCGATTGATCGTGCTCTTTGGCTGGTCGGCGCGAATTACCAATTCCGCTTTGAATGGTTCTGCACTTTCCGCCTTATGGCCGGGCGTCGCCGGCACCGCCGAAAAGCCGGACGCCAATAAGACGATCAAGAGAACTGCTCTCCAGCCCTGTCTAACGGCCGTCCAGACGGTATTCATGTATTGATCTCCTGTGTCCTTCAATAAAGCGACCGAGAATGACGACGGTTGGTGTGATGAACACCGATTTCATTCAAAACCAATCCAGGTTCGCACGCCAGGTTAGACATCGCACAATGCAATCGCTTCCCGCAGCGACGTAAGCGGGTCGTGGGTCGGAACGAACTCGTGAGCCACATAGCCCTTGAATCCCGTATCCGCGATGGCTTTACAAACGGCGGCCCAGTTCAATTCCTGTGTCGCATCAAGCTCGTGACGGCCCGGTACTCCGCCAGTGTGATAGTGGGCTATGTGCTCGTGACTCTCGCGGATGGTGCGAATAATATCGCCTTCCATGATCTGCATATGATAAATGTCATAAAGCAGTTTCACCCGCGGCGACCCAACAGCTTTTATTACCTGCAATCCGAAGGCGGAGCGATCGCCCTGATAGTCCTTGTGATCGACCTTACTGTTTAACAACTCGACGCAAACGGTCACTCCGTGATCCTCCGCGGGCTTCCTGATTCTGTTTAATCCGATCACACAGTTCTCCAGCGCCTCGGCGTCGTTCATACCTCTCCTGTTGCCGAAGAATGCAATCAGATTGGGCACTCCCGCCTTCTCGGCGGCCGGAAAGGTCTTCTCCAGTCCCCGCACTATCACATCGTGATTCGCCTTGTTGTTCAATCCGTCCGGTATCTTTGCCCCTTCTGAAGGATAGCCCATCGAGCAAACCAAACCATTGCTGCGCGCGGTGTCCCAGTCTTTTTCCTCGAGAAGATCGATAGCAGGCAATCCCATATCGGCGATCGCTTTGCAGAACTCCTGGAGCTTGAAATACTTCTGATAAGGCCACCACGAGACAGACTGTTTCAAGCGGCCATTCTTGACAACCCGTTGCGCTGCGCTTGTGACCCCGCCAATTCCCCGAAAGAGCAACGCGCCGACTGATGCGGCGCCTATTCCAACAATAGCTTCGCGTCTCTTCATCTTGATCCTTTATTCTCCCTGAATGTGAAACAATTGCATGGTTTTAGTTAGTCCGAGAAACGACGATTTGGTACGAATGCAGCGCACCAAGCATTCGGGTCCGCTCCTGCATCTCAGCGATCAGCAAGTCGAGCGACGACACGGCCCTGGCTGTGGTTTGGTAGTCCCGCGCAAAAGCCACTTCAATCTGGCGCCAGCGCATGAAGAAGAGATCGGCACGCTTCCGGATCAGATCAGCCAGGACGCGACTCTCGTCGGTCGCCTTTTCAGAAAGAAGGCCGAGCGGGATACCGGCGCTCAGCGCCTCGTTTGTGAAGTTGCCGGCATCTTTCCCGTCGATTGAGATTTTGTAGTCGCCAGAAGGCAGACCTGTAAGGTGTAAATTTACTTGCCCGATTTCCATAATCGACGCTGCGACTCTCCGCAGTTCTTCGGAAGGAAGAGGCGCCGGCCACGGCAGTGGAGCGGAGACATTCATTCTCACCGTTCGGTCATGCCCCAGCCTCACTTTCCTACTCAACTGTGAGCCGCCGAGTGGCGCTCCCCACGCGCGCAATATTTCAGTGGCCATCAGCAACTGGCCGTCTTCCTGGGGATGCACTCCGTCAGGAGCAAAGGTGTACGCCGCATCACCCTTCTTTGCCCCCAGCAGTGCTTCTGTTGTAACGGTGTGCAGATCTATTACGGGCAATCCCTCGCGCTGAGCGATAGCCTTCACAGTCTCGCTATACCGATCCAGCACCTCGTTGTACCGATCCGTATGGGACCAGGATGTGTGGCGCGATCCGTCGTAAACGGTCGGCGTCATGACATAGATGCGAGCGCCGGTCTTTGCTTTTACCTCTCGAATGATTGCGGTAAGTCCATCTTCGTAGACCTTGGCTATGGCCGGGTCGAAATCGCGGTACTGGCCGTCGTTCATTCCGAAGAGCAGCGTGACCACAGTCGGCCGATGATCGATTACGTCGCGCTTTAGACGAGCAAGGCCGCCGACCCCGGCGCAGGGCTTGCAGTCATTGCTACTCACTTTATCGCCGCCCCATCCAGTATTGACGAATGTGATTCGGCGGCGGGGATAGTGAGTAAGCACGAAGTGCTCGACGTACGTAGTGTAAAGACGCTGCTCGGTGATGCTATCACCATAAAACACCACGCGGTCTCGATCCTTGAGCGCGAATTCGCTTCGTTGCTGTTGGACTGAGCTGCGTGACCGGCGAGTCGGATTGCGGCGTTGCTGGCCAGCCCGCGCCACATAGCTCAGGCTCACGCACATCAGGGCAATCCCAACCGCGATGGGAACCAGTCTCCGGTAAACGCGCATCAGTTTTCTCCTGGTGGTTAATCTCTCAAAAGTATTCTCAGGAAACCGGCTTCAGACCCAGGGCAGACAGAGTTACCGGGTCCGGAACAACTTTCCCCTCTATCTTATTCACAACGTCGAAGCCCGCTTTGTAGTCCCACATTGTCCATCCAATTCCGTATTTCTCCAAGGCGGTTCGCACATCGCGAATCCAGGCGGCGCGATCGCCGGGCGAGACAACCTTGCGGTACACGCCAAATTCATTGCAGGTTACATTTGCCTTGTGTCTCTTCGCCCACGCAGCAATCCTCGCAATCTCTCCTTCAATTCGAGCAGACTCCCATCGCTCCTCGCCGTACTTCACCAAAGCCGCGCGAGCTTCCTGGTTGCCAATCGTGGGCAGGATGGCGGCTACCGCTCCGGGGCTCGATGGGTAGGGAACCAACTTCAAGTATCGCCAGAGTGCCGATCCCCAGGTAGCGCCTTGATGCGTGAACAGGTGGGGCTCGTAGAAATGAAAATTGTAGATCACGTTTGGATCGGCAACCGGTTCAAGGAACAGGAATTCATTCGGGCTGGACCATCGGTGCGCGGTCGCTATGATTGTGTGTCGAGGCGCGCCCTCCCGAATCGCCGCGATAAGTTTGGCCTGTATTCCCATCCACCGATACCCATCTTCGATCACCGGCTCGTTGATCACTTCCAGGAACACTCGCTCAGGGTCGCGCACGGACAGGTGTTTCGCCAATGCTCGCCAGAACCTTCCAAATGCTTCGACGTGCTTGTCATCCGACAGCTTCTTTTTGAAATCATCAGAAGGATGAATATCCACGATGACTGCCAGATCGCGAGCCAAAATCATGTCCAGTGAGTGATCCACATAACCGAGGTATTGAGTGGGTAAGTTTTCCGGGGCTTCCGCGTTGAACATCGGCGCAGGGTCCAGACCAAAGCGAATATGATCGAACCCCATCGACTTGATGAGCGCGATGTCCTCGGCAGTCATCTGCGTATCGAAGTGAGATTTCGTGTAGCCTACTCTGTTGGAAACCTGCGCAAACCAGTGACTGGCATTGATGCCCCGACGAATCCTTGTCGGTCGAGGTGGACTTGGTTCAGGCTCAACTGAGGGGCGGCGCGCAACCAGCCCGCCAACGGGCAACGTGAACGCAAAGAACGAAATTACCGCCGCGCATACTGTGGCAAGAGAGCCGTTCAAGGCATTCTCCCTAACTTGATCCGCGCCATTTGCTGTGGTACGGTTTCGCCGGTCTTTACAGGATTTAAGCTGTGGGCGAGCCGAGTTTCGCCGCGTTAGCAGTGTCGAGTTGTCATTGTACTTATGGGAGGCTGCGTTGGCCAGACAGAAAATCTATGACGCGATTATCATCGGTTCGGGCGCCTCGGGCGGAATGGCTGCGAAGGAACTAACCGAGCGCGGCCTGGAAGTGCTCGTGCTGGAAGCGGGCCCGCCGGTGATTCCCGAACGTGATATGAACTCGCATCAGTGGCCTTATCAATCGATGTATCGCGGTTTCGGCGCTCCCGGTTGGAAAAACCACGACCAATGGATGCAGGACACGGCAGGCGAATTCAGCCGCCACTTTTACGTTAAAGACACCGAGCATCCTTACACGACCGATCCGGGAAAACCGTTAATGTGGGTGCGCGCTCGCATCGTCGGTGGAAAGACTCTGCACTGGGGCCGGTTCTCGTGGCGTCTCTCTGACCTGGACTTCAAAGCAGCAAGCCGGGACGGATTCGGTGATGACTGGCCCATCAGCTACGCAGAAATAGCTCCTTACTATGACCGCGCGGAAGAGTTCATAGGGGTGAGCGGCGACCATGATGGAATACCACATCTGCCCGATGGCAAATTCATGCCGCCGATGCCGCTGACCTGCGGTGAACAACTGCTGCGAAAAGGCGCTGCAAAGACCGGGCGGCGCGGAATCAGCTCGCGGGTCGCAATGCTCACGGCTCCGCCCAAGCCATGGATGAAGCGCCGGCACAAGTGCCACTACTGCGGCAACTGCGGCGATGGCTGCGATGTTGGCGCGATGTTTAACTCTCTCGTTTCAACATTGCCGATTGCGGAAGCGACCGGGCGAATGACGCTCAGACCCAACTCGGTTGTGCGTCACCTGATCGTGGACACAAACACCGGCAAGGCCAAGGGCGTGGCGTTTGTTGATCGAGTCACCTACCAGGAGCAGGAAGCCTTTGGTAAACTCATCGTCGTCGCTGCCTCTACCCTCGAGTCAACGCGGATACTGCTTAACTCCAAATCGCGACAACATCCAAACGGATTGGGCAATTCGTCGGGCGTTCTTGGTCATTATCTTGTAGACCACTGGGGCGGAATCGGCGCCGGCGGGATGTTTAATGTGCTGGCGGGTCGGGACCCGGTTAATGAGGACGGCAAAGCATCCGGGCTTTATATCCCCAGATTTCGCAACATCAACAAAGAGACTCGACAGCAACGCTTTGTTCGCGGTTACGGATTCGAGTGCGGGTCCGCGACGTACGCGTTCCCTGGTGTTGCGAAAGATGCCTGGCACGCGCCGGGCTTTGGCTCGGAGTTCAAGAAACGGGTGCGCCACTACTACACCGCGCCGGTTTGGATGACCACCCGCGCTGAGATGCTGTCGAGGTTTGAGAACCGTGTTGAGATAGACCCAAACGGCGTCGTCGATGCGTGGGGGATACCTGCGCTGAAGATTCACATTCAGCACTCGGACAACGAGCGCGAGATGGCGAAGGATGCCGCCGAAGCCAGCGAAGAGATATTGCGGGAGGCCGGCGCCGAGATAACCTGGAAAGGTGGCGAACTCACTGCGCCGGGTCGCATCATTCACGAGTTGTGCACAGCACGCATGGGCAATGATCCCAAGACCGCGGTGCTCAACAAGTTCAATCAGTGTTGGGATGCGAAGAATATATTCGTCACTGACGGTGCTGCCTTTGTGTCCAGCGCCTGCCAGAATCCGACGCTGACAATTCTTGCTCTCACAATGCGCGCCAGCGAATATATCGTGGACGAATACAAACGCGGAAACCTCTAGTTATGTTTTCTAACCAGGCAAAAGCAAAATCAAAACAACCGCGCCCGGCCCGGAGCGGAAAGACAAACCCCCGACGGCTATACTCGGTGGCCGCGTGGCCCGAACAACGAGCCTTCGTCGGCACCCTCTCGGCCGGCGGCACAGATTACAGGTTCTCATATGCACCGTCGCATGCGGAGGCTATCAACAACCGTCTGCAATTGACCGGACCGCTCACGCTGACCGGTGCGCGAGGTCGCTCTCACACGCTCAAGTCAGTGCGGGCGACACTCGCAAACACACAGGGTGGCATCGGCAGAGGGCCGATTCGCCGCCAGATGAGCGCCACCGGAGCCCCGCCTCGCGATCACGCTCAGGAAGTAGGTTCGCTGCCAGTAACGGAAAATACCGGCCGAACTTCGTATTGCGGCGTGCTTTATTTTCATTTCGAGCCGCTCGATGCGGGAGCGCTCGGAGTGGCTGCGGATTTAACAACAGTTCAACTCAACGTGCGCCTCGAGCCGCTCGATGACGCGGCCATCACGCTGCACGGACTTTATTGCGACGTGGTTGATGCCCTGTACGGCGAGGAGGTGGACCAGAAGGTGTCCGCTGCCGCAATCACCGAGCTTAACCGCATCTTCGCCGGCTGAACACACCGGGGACGACGGTTTGACAAGGATGCGATAGTTATGGCCATCACGGAATTCGAGCCGCGATTCATGAAGATCGGGGTGCTCACGGCGGCCCTCCAGGAGCTGACAACTCGGGAATTGCGCGATAGCGATCCGGATCGGGCTGTCGAAGACTGGGTGGCGTTTGCAGGCGAGATTGGCGTCGACAACATCCAGCTCTCAGCAGCCCTTCATCCAACCGAAAGTGATATTCCTGCCGAAGCGTTGATCGATCCCGTAGCCAACACGCTCGACTTACGACAGCCCTTCAATCAGGTCCGGGCAAAAAGGGTGCTCGCTGCCTTAAAGGAGCATTCTATCGGATTGTCTGACCTCGCCTATTTTGACAACATGCTTCACCAGGATCCCATCGTAAGAAAGAAGAAGCATGACTCATGCTTCGGGTATTCGACGCCGCGGTTTTGTTGGGCACCGAAGCCGTCTGTGGCTTTGTCGGAAGAAATCAGAATCTGAGTATGGACCAAAACCTCATTGATTTTGAGGAGAGTCTTATTCCGCTGCTGAAGGAAGCGAGATCGCGAGGGTTGACTTACCGCGTTGAGCAATGTCCGATGCCCGGATGGACAACCGGCGACAACTATCATAACAACATTGCCTATACACCCGGCACCTGGATAGCTCTGCATAAAATCTGCGAGAGGCATGGAGTGGGGGATCAACTGCGAATTCACTACGACCCTTCACACGCGATATTGATGGGCCAGGACACTCGATCAATCTTTCAGTACTTAAAAGACACTGGCTACAACTTCCTGATCGGCGGCTTTCACGTCAAAGGGCAGGTCATCGACGCGAAAGGAGTCTCCGCCTGGGGATACGGCGGTCAGACCGTTCAACGCGGCGACTGGATTGATGGCAAGCCTTCTGATCGACCATCGGATCAGGCGAATGCGTGGCTGAAGCAGACAGTAATAGCCGAGCACGAATTGCCTGGGACGGCCCATCACGATCCGCTCGCGTATCTGCAAAATCGAACGGTTGACTGGCTCGATCACCAGCTTGCCGCCCGCGAGTTGCTCAAACTGGACGTCGCCAACACTCACTTGGTGGTAGAGCACGAATACCCACCTGCTAGAATTCAGGACAGGGAGCGGCTCAAGCCGATTCTGAAGGGTTCAATCGCGTTCACTCGCAAGATAGACGAGGCGGCTGCTTGCATGTACGCCTTGCAGCGCGAGGTGCTCCCCGCTCAGGACATTCCCGTTCAGGGAATCGGCCGTGAAGCGTACCGCTCTTGATCGCGGATTGGAGATTGCGCTCAATCCGCAATCGTCATGCTGTTTCCCACTTGCCTGATGAAGACGCTCGTTCTATCGCATCGAGCACCCGCTGATTGCGCACACCGTCCTCAAAGTTGGGGACCGGGATTTCCTGCTTATCAATTGCCCTCAGCAGATCGTACACAGTATGAATAAATGTGTGCTCGTATCCGATGATGTGTCCGGGCGGCCACCACGAATCAATGTAAGGATGACTCGAATCGGTAACCAGGATAGTTTTGAAGCCGCTGTTCGGACCCTCTTCGATGTAGAGCTCAAGTTCGTTGAGTCGCTCGAGATCAAAGGCGAGACTTCCCTTGCTGCCGTTGATCTCAAATCGCAGGTGATTCTTGTGTCCGAGGGCGAAGCGTGATGCCTCGATAGTCCCGATTGCTCCGTTTTCAAACTTAACAAGAGAGATCGCAGCGTCGTCTACGTCGACCGGAGCCTTTTTATCAGAGTCCGGTAGAGGGCGCTCTTTGATAAAGGTGTTGAGCAGTCCCGCGACCTCTGCGATTTCGCCAACGAGCATGCGCGAAAGATCCGCGGTGTGAGATACAAGATCGCCGAGCGCACCCGAACCGGCCCTGGCTTTTTCCAGCCGCCACACTCGCGGAAAGTCAGGATCTACAATCCAATCCTGCAAATAGCTGCCGCGATAATGATAAAGCTTGCCGATCCGGCCTTCATCAATCAGTTGTTTCGCGAGCATCACCGCGGGAGCGCGCCGATAGTTGTGACAGAGCATATGGATGCTCTGGTTGGCGCGGACCGCTTCAAGCATACGCTCTGCTTCGGGAAGAGTGTTGGCCAGCGGTTTTTCACAAAAGATAACTTTTCCGGCCTCCGCCGCGGCAACCGCGATTGGCATATGCGTGTCGCCCGGCGTGCAGATGTCAATTACGTCAATGTCTTTGCGCTCGATGACTTGTTGCCAGGAAGTCGAATGCTCCAGCCAGCCGTATTTGTCGGCGGCAATCTTGACCTCCGCCTCGTCGCGTCCACAAATCACTTTCATGACCGGATCGACCGGAACATCAAAAAACCTGCTAACTTGCCTCCAGGCATTGCTGTGCGCTTTGCCCATGAAGCGGTGACCAATCATCGCGACATTTACTTTCCTCTTCATAGCCCGCGAAGGTACTTATTCTCCCGTTTGAAGTCAAGGGCCAGACTGAAGTCCAGGGCGTGACAGGTCCAGACTGACGCGCGCCCACGACGGTCCAGACTCGACAGTGAGTTTTCCAGCTTGACTTTTCTTTTCGCTGGAATAAAGTTGAGCACACACCATGCCCAGAAACTCTGATATCAGAAGCGTTCTGTCGTGAAACCAATTTCAGCACGCTGGCAAATCGGGTGCGATGAACATTATTCCGATTATCGTCGCAATCGCGATAGCGATCACACTCGTGCCGAACCGTAGCGGGGCCAGCACGTACAAGCCGGAAATAGCCGGTGAACCAACGCAAACATCGCGAAGCACAAGGTGCTTTATCTGACACATTCGGCCGGGTTTAAGCACGACGTGTTGCCGCTTTCGGAGCAGATACTCAAACAGATCGGCGAGCGACTCGGGCGAATTCGAAGTGACTCCAACGCAAGACTGTTCCGTGCTCAGTCGTGATGGACTCAAGCCCTATGACGCGGTGGTATTCTACACGACCGGAGAACTGCCGATTTCGGACGCGCAAAAAGCCGCGTTCCTCGACTTTATCCGGGCGGGCAAAGGATTCGTCGGCATTCACAGTGCAACCGATACTTTTTACAAGTGGCCGGAGTATGGCAATTGATCGGCGGATATTTCGATCAGCACCCGTGGCACCAGGAGGTTACCATCAATGTCGAAGACCAGCGTCATCCCGCAACTCGTCATCTCGAAAAAAAGTTCAAGATTACCGATGAGATTTATCAGTTCAGGGATTTCTCCCGCAGTAGGGTACACGTACTATTGAGCCTGGACCCAGATTCAGTAGACCTCAACAAGCCCGCAGTGCATCGCACGGATAAGGATTTCGCGATCGCGTGGTCGCGCACTTATGGCAAAGGGCGAGTGTTCTATACGGCGTTGGGTCATAGACCGGAGGTCTGGCAGGATAAAAGATTCCAACAGCATCTCCTGGGCGCGATGCGCTGGGTAATGGGTTTGTAAGAGACTGTTAGCTCAAGAAGGGGACCTATGGCCAGGCAGGAAGTTTATGATGCGATCATCGTGGGTTCGGGGGCTACGGGCGGGTGGGCAGCCAAGGAGCTAACGCAAAAAGGCTTCAAAGTCGCAGTCCTCGAAGCCGGCCGCAAGCTCGACCCTCTAAAGGACTACACCGAGCACACCTGGCCCTATGAGTTAAAGTTTCGCGGTTTCGGTGATCGGTCCGATATGGAGCGGACGCAGCCAATCCAGAGCAAGTGTTACGCGTGTAATGAGTATGGCCGGCAATTCTTTGTAAACGATATAGAGAATCCCTACACTACGCCGTCGGGCAAACCGTTTTTATGGATTCGCTCGCGCCAGGTCGGGGGTCGCTCAATTCCGTGGGGGCGTCAAACTTACAGGCTCTCCAATTACGACTTCAAAGCCGCGACTCACGACGGCTACGGCGATGACTGGCCGATCAGTTACGAGGAGATTGCTCCCTACTACGACAAGGTTGAAGAGTTCATTGGCATAAGCGGCTCCTACGAAAACCTGCCGCAGCTTCCCGATAGCAAGTTTCTACCGCCTATGAGCCTGACCTGTGGCGAGATGGTGCTGAAAACTGCCGTCGATAAGCTCGGCGATTCGCACCGCCGCGTCATCATCGGCCGGTGCGCGATACTGACCAAGCCGATTCATCAGGGCACCCTCGACGCGAGATCCGCTTGCCATTGGTGCGGCCATTGTGACCGCGGATGCACAACCAAGTCTTATTACAGCAGTCCTGCGTCGACGCTTCCCGCGGCAGCCCGCACGGGGCGAATGTCGCTGATCACTAACGCGGTCGTGAGCCACATAGTTGTCGATAAGAAGAACGGTAAGGCCAATGGCGTGCACTACGTAGATGGCGTCACTCGCAATCACCGCGAAGTCTTTGGCAAGATAGTTATGCTGTGCGCCGGGACCCTGGAGTCAACCCGAATAATGCTTAATTCAACTTCATCGACCTATCCCAACGGCATCGCTAATAGCTCCGGGGTTCTTGGCCATTACCTGATGGATCACGTCGGTGGAGGCGGCGCAAGTGGCAGCCTGCCAATGCTTGATTCGAAACACCTCGAACAGGACGGGCGCGCGAATGGTATCTACATTGCCCGTTTTCGCAACCTTACGACAAAGCAGGGGCGATTCATCCGCGGCTACGGCTTTCAGGGCGGAGCTGGACAATCACTGTGGGAGCATGCGAAAGGAATTGGCGGCTTCGGCTCGGCTCTGAAAAAGGCAGTACGAGACTATCACCCCTGGGGCATCGGGCTTGGCGGCTTTGGCGAGTGCCTCGCCCGGCGCGAAAATCATGTTCGCCTCAACAAAGACGTAAAGGATGCCTGGGGGATACCGGTGCTTCACATAGAGGCGGCCTTTGGCGATAACGAGCGAGACATGGTTAAAGACATGGGAGACACAGCCGCGGAGATGCTGAGCGCCGCAGGCGCGAAGAACATTCAAATAAATCATGGGCCAACGTCAATACCAGGCATCCTTATTCACGAGGTAGGCACGGCTCGGATGGGAAACGATCCAAAGAAATCCGTTCTCAACAGATTCAATCAATCCCACGATGTGAAAAATCTCTTTGTGACCGACGGCGCCTGCTACGTATCGAGCGGGAATCAGAATCCAACGCTAACGATGATGGCATTGACTGCTCGCGCGTGTGACTATATCGCTGAAGAACACCGCTCAGGCCGGTTGTGATGTGTGTGCGAGGTTTGTCGGGATGCATTCGAGACTGCACTGATTGGCGACCAACCCTATCACCGGAGTTCGACAATCGAAAGATTGCCCCTTTGAGCGCGCTCAAATCATTTTCCACCGCCCTCAATAACTTTGATGTACTTGTTAATTGGCGGATTCGTTATCTTATCCACTTGTCCGCTGGGCCATTTGATCTCGAGGCTGTCGATTTTCGTGGCCTTTCCTACTCCCAGGATTTCGCGCGGGTCATGCGAGGCGAGATAGCTGCCGCCGCTGGTTTTGAGGCGCTTTCGCTTCGCACCTCCGGCCTCCCAACTGATAATCGCGCCGACCGCACCCGGGTTGCTCCGCGTAGCCACCAGCTGCACCCCAAGCCAGTTATTGCGGTTTCCACCTTCATTTTTGAGAAGCACCGGCGCTGCGCCGTTGTTTATGATAAGCACATCCAGATCGCCATCGTTGTCGTAATCACCCACCGCGAGGCCGCGCGAGGGGAAATCCTCGCTGAAGGCCGCGCCGGAATTTTCGCTCACGTTTTTGTACTTGCCGTTTACGTTTTCAAACAGCAGCAAAGGCTCTTTGTATTTCACTCGGAGCGATTGAATTTCGACCATGTCGTCCGGGTGCCCGTTGCACAGGATAAGATCGGGATCGCCATCGTTGTCATAGTCGAAGAACTTCAAGCCCCAACCGCTGAGCAGACGGGTGGCTTGGCCAATCTCACCCGGCTTGTCGATAAACGTCAGGTCCTTTTGATTCTGATAGAGACTAAAGAGCTCCTGGTCTATGTTGGCCACGAACAGATCCTGCAAACCATCGCCGTCGTAGTCGGCGGCGTCTACACCCATGCCGGAGCGTGGACTACCGGCATCGCTATAGGCAACACCGGAGGGCAGGCCAATCTCTTCGAACTTACCTTTGCCTTTGTTCAGAAACAAAAAGTTGGCGACCGTGTCATTTGCGACAAACAAGTCCATCAAGCCATCGTTGTTGATGTCGGTTGCCACCGCGCCGAATGACTTGCCAAGCGACTCGGCGATCCCTGATTCCTTACTGACGTCGGTGAACTTGCCGCCGCCGTCGTTATGGAACAGGAAGCTGGCTCGCGGTTTGAACACCCGAGGCACGCAGTAGTAGCGGCGTCCGGCTCGATTGTCGCCACAGAAGATTGTTCCCGCGGCGCTGTACTGGACGAAGCTGGAAACGAACAGGTCAAGCTTACCGTCGTTATCGTAATCGAACCACGTTGCGCAAGTCGACCAGTTTGGCGCGGCCACACCCGCCTTATCGGTTACGTCGGTGAAAGTGCCATCGCCGTTATTATGAAACAGAACATTGTGGCCGTAGTTGGTGACGTAGAGGTCAACGTGGCCGTCGCCATCGTAATCGGCTGCCGCGGCGCCCATCCCAAAATTACCCATCTTGCCGCACGCGACTCCCGCTTTCTCGGTGACATCTGAAAACGTCCCGTCGTGGTTGTTGCGATACAGAGCGTTTCTGATAGGTGTCTTCGGAGAGTAAAAGTCAGACGGGCCGCTGTTGACAAGATAAATGTCCATCCACCCGTCGTTATCGTAGTCAAAGAAGAGCCCGCCTCCCCCGCACGTTTCGGGCAAATGATGAGCCTCCGAGCGCCCGTTGTCGTGCACCCAGGTGATCTTACTCGCACTAGAAGGTATCTCGGTGAAAGCTACCGCCGCGACGGGTTTGGACGCCGTCTGGCCTCGCGAGGCATGCGGGCTGATGACGACCGCAGCCGCCAGGACAATAACCGGGAAAAGATTTCGCATGATCCGGAACTCTCCAATTGCGATCCCCGAACGCACAACCTCAGTTTGGGTATGCGTCTCTGGGCTTAACAATGCGAATGTAATGGTCAGTAAATTTGAAATGCGCCGCCTCAGGCCCTATCTTGGGCATATGACAGGAAACGCAGTCCTTGGTGCTAATCGGGCAGGCCGCTGACAAGTCCTGATTCCCCGCCGGCGCCGCCACTCCGCTCGATTTTGTCTTCAACGAATGGCACGCGGTGCACTTTGCATCATAGAATTTACTGTCCTGCTTGAGGGGCTCGTGAGGATTGTGGCACGCGGTGCAACTTATCCGCCGGTCGTCAGAATAACACTTGCTGTGAAAAATGCGGTAAGGCTGAAATCGGACGTTGTTGATCTCCATGCCCTTGAGCAAACTATACTCATTGTTGCCGCGATGACAGGCACCGCAAAAGTCCTGCGACAACTCGTCACCTCCAAGGCGGCCGGGGTTGAAAATCAGATTCGCGTTTGGTTCCCCCGCCTTACCTGCCGCGGCGTGTTGTCCTCCAGGGCCATGACACGCTTCACAGCGGATTCCAGGAGTAATCTTGTCAAAGTGAATTTGGCCCCCGCTTACGCCACCCGTAGAATGACAACTAAAACAGTTGGAGATCTCATTATCAGAGAGCCTCCTGCCAAGCGCTGCCTTTAGCGAAGGCGGAACGGTGCGCGCAGCGCCGATCGTAAAATCCAACCCTTTGATCTCGTTGTAGTAGCTCACCAGACTTTCATACAGCCCACCCTCGTACTGGAGAACATAGGTTTGTCCGGCCTTTCCCTCTCCGAGGGCATAGAGAATCGGCAGCGAGATCGTTTCCGTCCCATCAGTGACCGAGTAAATGCTCTGCTTGTCCTTGCGCTTGACCTCGTAAACATAATTCCCGGTGCGAAAGGTCATTACCGGATTTGCGGTCAGCACCCTGGATTCAGCGATAGGCTCCATCGCCATCGACATTCCCGTCTTGAGGTGCGAGGACGTTTTCTCGCTATGGCATTTAGCACAAACTCCATCGCCAACCAGTTCCGCACCCACCGGAATCCTTCTGGGGCGCCACCTCTGAGTCGGATTCGTCTGTGGGAGGACAATCGATGATGCCCAGGATCCGGCGCTGAGCATCAGAAGATACGCAGCCACAACCACCCAACTCAGCGCGTTCTTATTGACACATCGATTGGTCATCTTAACCTTCCTTGCCGGACGAGCGCCGCACCACAGTCACGGCTTTGCCTTTGGTTGGTTGTCATCCGGCTGGTCAAGTGAACGGCGGGTGCGTCGAGCCTCGAATTCGTCCTGAAGGCGCTTGAACAGCTCGCGTTCGCGATTGGCGTCTGCTTTCCGGCCGACCCTCGTATAAGCCCGCGCTAGCGCGAAGTGCATTTCGGGGCTTGTGGGCGCAAGACGCGCGCCTTCTTCAAGCTCTTTGATCGCTCGATCTATCTGTCCGAGGTCCAGCAGGATACGGCCGAGCACATTCCGGGCCGGAAACATTTTTGGGTTGAGTTGCACGGCCTTTTCAGCAAACGGCAGCGCAGTGTCAAGTTCGTCACGCTTCAGGTACTCGAAGGCGAGCTGCACCATGGACGGCTGGTGCAAGGGTGATATCTCCAACTCTCGGCGAAACTCCGTTATTGCCGCGTCTGCATCTTGATTCAACAGAAACACCCCGTGCGCATAGTGAACATTGGGCGCATCGGGGTATCGCGACAGGAGCGTATCGAATGCTGTTCGAGCTTCCTCCAGTCGCCGCGCCGCCATGTAGAATCCCGCGCGTCCTGCTATGACCACTTCTTCACGCTTATCCGTTGGGATTTCACTTGCGAGGAACGGCATTCTGAGCATTGCCAGGCCAAAGGCCTCCATGACTTTCGGGCTTTCATTGCCGACCTGTATGAACTCGCTCAGAATATCATAGGCTATTTCAAAGAACTCAAAGCGAATATAGAGCAGGGCTGTATGATAGCGGACTACAGACTCGATCTCCTTATTGTCGCCCAGCCCCAGCGAGCGACCCCGCTGAAGCGAAACCACTGCCCGATCAAATTCCCGGGTCTGGAATTCGCACAGACCCAGCATCCCCCAGGCCCTCCCGTTCTTGGGGTCAAGCGCGACAAGATTGCGAAACGCGTCGCGTGCTTCCGGATATCGATCGCCGTCATAGAGTATCGTCGCAACGTTCCACCAGCCCTCTGGCCATTCAGCGCGAATTCGCAAGGCCTTAGCATAGAGGTCAAGAGCTTCGCTCAGTCTGCCTGCGGCACGCGCTTCATCAGCAAGTTTGACGGCTTGATCAAACTCGGCAGACGACTGCGATTTCTTCGGCGTGGCAGGCGCTTTCCTGGCTCTCGACCGACCCGGGGTTTGCGCACAGACGACCGCGCCGGCGAACAGCATTCCTACTGCCGCCAGAGTCCAGAGCCGAATATTGAGCCTAGACACGATCAATGAGTCATGCCCCTATCGTGGATGCGGATTGTGCTCTTCCGGGTTCCCGGGCGGCTTTCCCGTGCCGACCCGGGCATCTCGATCCTTTGCCCCCGGCTGTTTGGATTGCTCCTCGGCATTTAATTTCTCAACCGCGTCTCGCTCACGGTCGCCGTCCGTTTTACGGTTGAGGCGATAGTACACCGAAGCAAGGAGCACTCGCGCTTCGACAAAATCAGGATATTCCTTTACCACGCCCTCGAGCAGCACCCTGGCATCGCCCGGTTTTCCCATTGTCGCGTAGAGTGCGCCAAGGTGATACCGGGCATACGAATCGCGTGGGCGCAGTTGAGCCGCTCGGGACAGACAGGCGAAGGCCTCATCAAGGGACCTGTCCTGCCTTAGCAACATGCCAAGAAAAAGGTTTGCGTCGTAGTCGTTCGGATTATCCGACAACTCGTCTCTGAACGCGATCTTGGCTTTGTCGGTGTCGCCCATGCGCATCAACGCGCGCCCGTACCACGCGCGCAAGGTGGGTAATTTGGGATTCAACTGAATCGCGCGTTCGAGCTCCTTTATTGCAGTCTGCCCATCATCCGCCAATAGCAGAATCGACCCGATCAACAAATGGCCTTCAGCGGAGTCTTCTCCTCTAAACACCCGATCGATCAGGACCTGTCCCCTCTGCACCTGGCCGTCGCCAACAAGAGCGTTACCGAGAACGAAAGCAATCGTCCGGTTATCAGGCTCGCTTGCTTCCAGGGGCGATAACAGTTCAATGACTCTTTTGTATTCGCCGAGTCGTAGTAGACAGTCCGCCAACAGCAAGACCGCTTCTTTTCGTCCGGCGAGTGTCTCCGGAGCCGCTTTAATGAATTGATCCAACTCACCGGCAGCCTCGGCAAACAGAGATGCCTTGTAGTAGGCCAGGGCGAGATTTCGCCGAATTGTCTCATTGCCGCGATCACTTGCCAACGCTTGTTTGTATTGCTCAATCGCGTCTTCATAGCGCCCCAGCCGCGAGTAAGCCGCGCCCAGATTTGAACGCACATCAACTCTTTCCGGGTGGGACGCCAGAATCGCCAGATACCCGCGGACCGCTCCTTCTATGTCTCCGGCTTCGTGCAAACGGGTCGCACTCTCGAATGCACGATCGACTTCGGTTGGCCTCGCCTGAGCTACCGCCTGGACGGTGTGCGCAGGGAGGATCAAAAGGGTCAGAAACGCAACTATTGCGCCCAGCTTGTAAGTCCGTGGGTCTCGACTCGTCATTTACTGCTTCCGGATTTGTCTGAAGTCTCCGCAGAGTATAGCGCAGATCGATCGGAGCGTCCAAGGATCGTCGTGTCCTGATGATTAGCGCATGCGCCACGCATTCGGTCCCGGTTTTCTTTGCACGCCCAGCGATCTGTAACTCAAACCCCATAGCGATGCCCTACCGGAGGCAGCATTCTAAAGGATCGCTCACGCCTCAATGCGGGGCGGGCTGGCGCTTGATATCTCGGCTCCCTATACTGTTTGCACATCCCTTATCCGGAAGGAGATCAGACAATGAGAATCCGTCTGAGTTTAGTTCTCGTGACCGTTTTGGTTTTCTCTTCTTTCAATTCGGTCAACAGCCAAACCGCACCACAGAAGCAGCGAGACGAGCCTATCGTTCGAATTCGAGCGAACGAGGTATCTCTGGATATCGTTGTCAGGGATAAGAAGGGCCGTCCGGTGAGAGATCTTACCGCTGGAGATTTTGAGGTTTATGAAGACGGAGTTCGCCAGCAGATCGCGGGATTTCGCTTTGTGCTTCGAGAGCCGGCGGGCGCAAATAGCACACCAACCGTCGCAAACGGAAAAGAAAAACCCGCTCGCGTCGCGCCATCGCGAGATGCTTCCGATGCCGGTGTGATTGCACTGGTATTTGATCGGCTCTCGCCCGACGCACGTGCTCTGGCGCGCAGGGCTGGGCTGGCATACGCCGAAGAAGGCATCACCGGAGGTGGCTTTACCGGCGTATTTGCAATAGATCAAGCGCTTCGAACCATCCAGCCATATACGGACAATTCAGAGCTCATCAGACAAGCCGTAGAACGCGCCACTTCCACTGCCACCTCTACCTACGCATCCGGCGCCGGAAAAGTCCGTGACCTGTCCGACAAAAGCACTGCGCTGAGCCAGGAGATGACCTCGGGAGAGTCCGCGGCATCCGCAGCTGGCGGGGCTCGTGACAGCGCCGGCGCATCGGCGGCGGGCGCGGCGATTGGAGCGGCTGCGATCCAGCAGACACTCATTGAAATGGAATCACGCATGATCGAGAACTTCGAGGCGCTGGAACGAGACCAACAAGGCTTTGCCACCATCAACAGCCTGCTTGCGGTCATAACACCCATGCGTAATCTACCCGGGCGGAAAACGATAATATTCTTTTCCGAAGGACTTGCCCTTCCTCAGTCGGTGCAGACCAAGTTTCCCTCGGTGATCAATGCAGCCAATCGCGCGAATGTCAGCATCTATGCTATCGATGCCGCAGGATTGCGAATCGAGAGCGGAACGGCGGAGGCAGCTCGCGAGATCAACTCTCTCGCCAACCGGCGCATGCAACAAACCGCCAAGGGTAGCGACAGTATTCAATCGGCACCTTACACCAAGGCTCTCGAACGCAACGAAGATCTACTGCGGCTTGATCCTCGCAGTGGTCTAGGCGAGCTCGCTGATGAAACCGGCGGCTTCCTCATTCATGACACAAACGATCTGAAAGCTGGTCTGCGCCGTATTGACGATGATATGCGCGCGTATTATGTGCTGACTTATGTCCCTAAAAACGATGACTACAACGGTCAGTTCCGGCATATCGCCGTAAAGCTCAGTCGTCAGAATCTGGAAGCACAAACTCGCAAAGGCTACTACGCGGTTGAATCGATCGGACAGTTTCCGATGCTCGACTACGAAGCTCCGGCGCTCGCCGCGTCTCATAATACCCGCTCCGGCTCGAATGCTTTTTCTCTGAGGGCGGCATCGCTGGACTTTCCCGCTACCGGACGACCGGGTCTTGCGGTGATCCTTGGGGAAGCGCCGATCTCCGCGTTTACGTTTGCAACAGCAAACGATAAGAAG
The DNA here is from genome assembly GCA_963737945.1 of Blastocatellia bacterium. Taxonomy (GTDB): domain Bacteria; phylum Acidobacteriota; class Blastocatellia; order UBA7656; family UBA7656; genus Onstottus_A. Next base: position 825,852 of record CAVTUR010000008.1, read on the forward strand.
ACATACAACGCCGATTTCTCGATCATTGCTTTGGTCAGGGATCAATCCAACCAGATTGTCCAGAAACTCAGCCAGCACTATCCCCTGAATGGACCGATAGAGAAACTCCAGGCCGCAAAGAAGGGCGACGTGCTCTTCTACCGCGAAGTTCAACTGCCTCCCGGACATTATGCGGTGGAGTTCATCGCTTACGATGCGTCGCAGCACAAGGCCGACGTTCGCAAGACCGTTCTGGAGATTCCACGGGTCGATGAAACCACCCTCAGGCTAAGCAGTGTGGTAGTGCTCAGCCGCGCCGAGCGCATCACGCCTGAAGAACAAAAGAAAGATCAGCCCTTTTACTTTGGCGAGCTCGTCGTATACCCAAATCTCGGGGAGCCGATCCTCAAGTCGGCGACAAAACAACTTGCGTATTTCCTTACGGCGTGGCCCGCTAAGGGAGGTGGGGAACCGTTAAAGCTTGTGACCGAGATTGTACAGAACAAACGCGGCATCGCCCAAACATCTGCTCAACTTCCTCCAGCGGATGATCAAGGGCGCATTAAGTATGCCGGCGCCTTGCCGTTGGATAGCTTTCAGCCCGGGTCTTACGAGCTAAAAGTAACGGTGAGCGATAGCCGCACAAGCGTCAGCCGCTCAGCTCCGTTCAGGATAGAGCCCTGATCTCAACGAGGTCGTTACTTGCGGGACTTTACGTCGAGACCGAGTTTCTTTGCCATCTCTCTGGCTTCCTTCACGTATTCGCCGCGCGGCGACTCTTCGAGATAGGCCTTAATCGCTCGGGACGCCTCCTGGACATCTCCTCGCGTCAGATAAATGCGCGCCAGATGGTAGTGCGCTGCTACACAATCTGCCCCACCCATAACCAGGGCCTTGTTTAGCTCTCGTTCGGCGGACTGCAACTCACCCATTTCCAGCATAGCGAAGCCAAGCCACAAGTGCGCCGTAGGCCACGCGCTGTCCATAGCTACGGCAAGTTGTAACTGGGATATCGCGCCAACATAATCCCGTCGCTCAATTCGACCGAGTCCGAGGTTGAAGGTTGCATACAGGTTCTTAGGATCTCTCTCAAGCACATTGCGAAAATGCGCTTCCGCCTCATCAATCCGCTTTAGTTTGAGATACTGCGCCCCGAGGTCGTTGCGCGCGGCGAGAAACTCCGGATAGATGGTGAGCGCTTGCTCGAAGTGTGCGGCGGCCTGCGCAACGTCACCCTTGGCAACCCGCTTCAAGGCAACTTCATACTCTCTCCGCGCCGAGGCCGGCACCCTCTGGCGCAACTCCGCGGCGGATATTATCCTGCCGCCCGGACCGCGGATATCCGGTTCGTTCTTTTCCCGCAAGTTGAGCGTCAGTTCATACACAATGCCTCGGCCCAAAGCTACTTTTTCTATCGCTGGTTCGAAATTGGCGCCTTCGACTTCCGCCTGTACGTAGTATATGCCCTCGCTCAGATCGTGGAATCGGAACTCCCCATGTTTGTTGGTATAGATTCTATAGAGGACGCTTACAGAGTTTCGTACGGTGATCTTAACGTAACGCTCAGCCGCGAATCCGGTAGGAAGCGCAACTCGGCCCTCGATTACAGCATTATTTGTGTCGCCATTTCTCCTGTCGGTTGATATCGGGAACTCCTGAGCGGACACAATTCCCGAGAATACCAACATCAAACCCAGGACCGCGATTGCGTGAAGAGCCTTGACTGTCATGAGAAGCGCCCTCTCGGACCACCGGAATTGCGCCCCCGGTTTGTGCTCATTCGGATTTCATCCGGAGACGGCGAACAAATCAACATTAGTGTAAAGAAACTTGCTTCGCCGAACAACCGGTATTGGTCCGCGGGTGCGCATCATGTTTTTGGGCGAACCGATTTGGACACTTCAACCCACGCAGTGGGTGGTAGCGTGTAGCCGCGGGCAAGTCTGCGCAGCCCTGGGTTAAGCGTGCGAAGGTAACCGAGAGCCCACGCAGTGGCGGCAGCGGCTTCGTCGCCTCGGCGTGCGCTGATAGTCTTCTGTCGCCCACTGCGTGGGCTCACGCTACCCGGGGCGCCTTTACCCAGGGCTGCGCGGACTTGCCCTGGGCTCACGCTTACCACCCACTGCGTGGGCTGGGTGTCCAAACCGGTTCGCGCAAGATCGTGACGCGCACCCTGGGGCTGCGTCCTTCCGGTGAGATTCCTTCAGAACCAAAAGAAAGCGGCGCGGGGGTGGACTTCCCACCCTCGCGCCGAGCCGATGCCACCGCTTCACCGATTTGCGTTAGAAATAGTACTTAAACGCAAACTCGACTATGCGGTGACCGTGCTTGTTTGTGATCTTGCCGAAGTTATCCAGCGTGTCCTGCGTGAAGCTGAATCCGCCGGTCGGATCACAGAAGCCAGTCCTTGTTCCACCAGCCAGGCCATTCGGCGCAGAGTCCACTGTCCTGTTGCAGACAGTGTTGAGTTGAAGGTTGATGTCGCTCGCGCTCGGATTGGCAACATCTATCCGCGTCGGATATGCCTGGTTGAAGATGTTAAAGAAGCCAGATCGGAACTGGATCTTCTGAGTTTCGGTGATCGCGAAGTTCTTGAAGAACGAAATATCGAAATTACTCCGGGTGGGCGTCCGTATGTAGAACGGAGGTTGAGCAGGCCCAGTGTTGCCGAACGTCGGAATCGTAAGCTTGCTGATGTCCAGAACCTTGCCCCCCAGAGCCGAACTGCTTAGCCTGGGATCGCCCAAGTAGACCGGCGTGATTGCACCGGCGCTCTGCCCGTTGCTGACAAATGCATCGGTGCCATACCACGCCTGAGCCTGGGCGCCTCCGGACAGATCACCGCTAAACCTCAAGCGAATCGGCGTACCGCTCTGCCACGTTGTAATCCCAGACATCTGCCACCCGTCGAGAACTTGTCGCATAAACGCATTATCGATTGCGCCACGCGCAAGCTTCGGAAGGTTGTAGTTGTACGAGAGGTTAAAAACGTGGGTGCGGTCAAACGGCAGAATTCCCCAGCTTCTCCCTCTGGTATCGATCGGATCGGCCCATGCCGCTCCATCGGTCTCATTGGTTGAAACCGTTCCCAGAGCTTTGGCGAACGTATAGGTTGCAAAGTACTGGAGGTTCTTCCCTGACTGATGGCTCAATGTAGCCTGGAGAGAATGGTAGCTCGAGGTGCCGGTGAACTGGTAGACGCCCACGGTATTGTAGGCCTGGTAAGGTCTGAACTGCTTCAATACGCTTGCGTCAAGAGCGGCTCGCACGATTGGATCGGAGAGATCCGCACCGTTTATCACCCCCCCGCTGTTCAGCCCTCCAAGGGGAATGATGTTTATCGAACGCTGTTGCGGCAGGTGTCGCCCCTCCGTCCCGACGTATGCAACCGTGAAGAGATTTTGACCAGGCAGTTTCTTCTCGATCGTCAAACTCATGTTCGCGATCCTAGGAAGATCGTTCGAGCTGATATCTCGAGAAGTGACGTTGACATTTGCGATGGCTGAGAAGGGATCAAAATTCTTCAGATCGCTGAAGGTAAGTCCAGTCGGCGATGCCCATGGCGTGTCAACTGTCGCGCTATAGGTATTGGGCATTTGACCGCTCGAATAGTAGTCATAGTTGCCCTGCACGCGATTGTAGAATAGGCCCGCGCCGGCTCGAATAACCAGATCGCCCTTGCCGCCGATGTCCCACGCAAAGTTCAAACGAGGCATCCAGGCGACCGGTGGGTTGTCCAATACCCCTTTGGGAATCTCGCCTCTGGAAGCTAGCTTGTAACCATTGGGTCTGGTCCGGTCACCGCCAATGAAAAGCCCCTGGTTCGGATCGTATGCATTTGGATCAAACAATACACCGAGGCCTTTTCGTTCAAAGTTCTGCGGCAGATAGGCCATTCGCAGTCCGTACTCCAACGTGAAGTTTGATTTGATCTTCCAGCTATCCTGGGCATAGAACTCGTAGTTGTAGTAACGGAAATTATCGATCGGACGATCAGTGCTCTGGGCGAACTCGAGAGGCCGGCCCACGAACAAGTCGCCGTAGTTGTTGCCGGTCGCGTTCGACTGCCCCCACTGACCGAGAACGATATTGGTATCGTGGTTCGACTGCTGACGCTTGTTTGCCTGCTCTATAAACGCTCCGAACTTCAGGAAGTGCGATCCACTGACCTTGGTCAGGTTGTCGGTAACCGCAAAGCTGTCGTTCCACGCGAGAATCGGATAGCCGTAGGCACTGTGCAAGTCACCACTCCCCCAGGTTAGGATACTGGTCGGAACGTATGGATTGGATCCCGGGAAGAAGCCAACCTTATCAAGCCCGAGCGCCGCATACGAGACCTTGTCCGGATCAGCAAAGTCGTAGTTGAGCTGCAGCTTGCTGGCGCTAAACAGGACCTCGTTAGTCATGCTCGGACTGATAATGTTTGTCAGGTTGACAACCACAGACCGCCCCAGATTCTTGCTCTGAAGTTTCCCGGGGAGTTCGTAGTTCGATGAATCCCACCAGAGACCACGGGGAAAACCCTGCACCTCATGCTCCCGCGCTAAACGCACATAGAGCTTGGTCTTGTCGCTGAGGCTATAGTCAAAGCGTCCGATGAGCTGATTCCGGTCGTTTGGACGGAGCACGCTGTACACATAGTTGTGCCCGGCATTGTCCGTGAAGTTCGGTACCGGATAAAAGTTTAGCAAGGCCTTTCCGAACGGATCGCCGCAAGGCGCCAGGTTGTTGTTCGGCGCGTCGCCACCAACACCAACACCATTGACGGTGCATCCCGCCGGTACCTTGACTGCGCCCGCCGGCAACTCACTAAAGTCCCCTGCGCGCATCTTGGCTGTAGGTACCTGGCTCAACGAGGAACCTTCGTCCACTCGCTGGTAGTAATACTCATAGCCGACAAAGAAAAACAACTTGTCGCGATTCTTGTTGAAATTTGTCCCTGGAAACAAGACCGGCCCGCCGATGTTTCCACCAGGATAGTTGTACTTGCTCAAGGGCCTCTTCACGCCGTTGATGCTGTTCGACCGATCGTTAGCCTGGAACTTAGAGTCGCGGAGGTAGTCGTAGACCGTGCCGTGAAAACCATTACCACCGCCTTTTGTAGTCGCGGCGATCTGGATGGCACTGGTGCCGTGCTCGGCGGCGTAGTTACTGGTCTGAATCTTAACCTCCTGCACCATATCCGGGTTCGCGGTGATGATGCTGCCGTTGTTCGCCCCGATGTCCATCATTCGCGAACCGTCGATCGTGATAAGGTTCTGCTCGCCTCGCATCCCGTTAACGTGATAGTTATTACTGGAGTTCGCGCCGGAGACGAACCCGACGCTTTCCAGTTGATCCTGATCAGGAGCCACTACCCCGGGCAGAATGCGCAGCAGCTCAATCGCGCTGCGGCTGATGATCGACAGATTGTCGATCTGCTTGGCGGTGATGGTGTTCTCCTTGGCCCCCGTCTCCGTCTGAAGCTGGTCGGCTGACGCATTGACGGTGACGCTCTCGCTTGTCTGCCCGATCTCCATTGCCACGTCGACTCCGCGCGTGTCGCTGGGGCTCAGGATAAGACCCGTTTGAGTGTAGCTCTTAAACCCACTCCCTTCGACCTTGAGCGAATACGTACCCGGGTTCAGTGAGCTAAACGAGTAATTGCCCTCGTCATTAGTCTTTGTTTTGCGCTCATCTTTGGTCGCGTCGTTGGTCAGAGTGACTTCGACCTTTGAGATAACGGCGCCCGTCGGATCGGTGACTCGTCCTCGCAACGTCGCGCTGCCCGACGACTGCCCGAAAGCGGCTACCGATGCTGAACACAGCAACACTACGCTCAGGAACGGGAGCGACAATCGAATCCCTTTTCCTCCTGACGTAGCAAAGTTCGTAATTACCAGGCCCTTGGCCAGGCGAGAGAATACCTTCAAGGTCTTCCCCGCTTGATCCAAGAGATTTGCCTCAGGCGTTTTCTTGTCTTGTGGCCTCATACATCTTCCTCCAGAGCTTGAGCGGAAAGTGGAGATACTGAAAAGGGAACCAAGCCGAGGCCCGTGTCCTCAGCGTTTTTTGAGATGAAATCGTCGGCAAAAGCCATTTAAAGCCAAAGGGACCGATTGTTTGCCCAAACGACGACCAGCCTTCTATTTTGCTTCGCCAAAACTGATTATTATGCGGATAACGCCAAGTGCTTTGTTGTAAGACCCGGCAAAAGTACCACTAGAGTCGATTCTTGTCAAGGAATTTTCTATAACCAAGGATATAGTTTGGATGCCCTGGATCAAAGATGCCGATTTGAGCCTTGGCCTGAGCTTCAATAAGGAGTACCACGAGCCGCCGTCGCGGCAGGACTCTAACTCCAGTCCGGGCTTCTAAGGTGTCCCAGTGGATGCGAACTTGCTCGCCAGGACAAGGCTCAATGCACCCATCAGCCTCGGATGCGCGCCAAGGGTTGAAGCGATAATGTTCGCGGAAGACAAACCTCGGCAGATGCTGTTCTCATCGACGGCGCTCTTGAGCTCTTCGCCAATCAATGGCCATGAACGCGCGATCTGACCGCCCACAATGACCGCTTCGGGACTGAGTCCTTTGATCAGATTCGAGATCCCGATGCCAAGGAAATATGCCGTCTCAAGGAGCGCGGTTCGCGCCGCCGCTTCCCCATTCAAAGCGCGATCCATCACTTGCTCAAAGTCCAGGCCCTCGTGAGCATTGGAGTTGCCACAAAGCTTCACGTAGCGAGCGAGAGCCGCGCGCTCCGAGGCAAATGCTTCCCAACATTCGCGACTCCCGGACGCGCACGCGACCGGCGCATTCGTTCCGATGATCATGTGCCCGAATTCGCCGGCGGCGCCGACTACACCATGATAAACCTGCCCATCAAAGACTATTCCCGTACCGAGTCCCTCTTCGACCAGTATCATTATGAAATCGCGCACCTCGCGTATTTCAGGACGACCAAACCACAACTCAGCTAGCGCCATTGCGTTTGCATCGTTGTCAACCTTCACGGGCAATCCCGTAGCAACCCTCAATTCTTCCGCTATGGCCCAGTCTCGCCACTTGAACCGCGGGATAAAAAGCGCGCTCCCCGTCTCTGAATCGACCAGCCCCGGGAGACTGATACCGATCCCTTCAATGTCTACCCCGTGCTTGATGAGATTACGAGCACACTCAATTATCTTGTCGAGGGTTGTCTTCGAACTCGGATCGGTCAGAAATTCTTCCTTCTCAAGAACCCGGCCCGCGAGATCACTGGTGGCCACGATCGTGTACTTTGTGCTTATGTCTACTCCGATCGCGATAGCGTCGGCGGCACGCAATCGGAGAAGGGTCGGCGGACGACCTCCTGTAGATTCGCCCTCGAACTCCTCAATGAGACCTCGAGCTTTCAACTGATCAACGATGAGCGATATTGTCGAGCGCTGAAGATTCGTCTCCTGCGCGATCTCGGCACGGGATATCGGCGCTCGCTCACGCACAAAATTGAGCACGATTTGGCGATTGATGTTACGAATCGTGTTGGAGCGAGCGACACTAACTTTTTTGAGGTCTATGCGACGCATGGTTTTTGAATCAAGAGGCCGAACATAGGAGCCTGCAGACGGCAACCATATTAGATGAAAAGCCGAAACTGTCAAAGCGCTAATACATCCAATTGCGCTTGAATAATAAATGAGAATGCCAGAGAATGAGCGCCAAATGGGGAAAGCCGAAGTCGCGGATACTCCGATTTCGATTCTTCAACCAGGGACATAGCGAACTATGATGAAAAAGACAGCCATCGCATTGCCGATAATAATCTGCGTATCAATCTTTTGTCAGGCCCTGCAACAAAGCTCGGAGGCCGCCCAGGAAACCAGGGGAACAGTATCCGCGGACATCGCTGATAGCGACGCTTTCCTGCAGCTCGCGACTCGTGCTCCGATCTCCAAGCGCGACAACTCGCGGCGTGTCGAAGCGATGCTCGCGCGCATGACTCTGGAAGAGAAAATCGGCCAGATGACTCAGCTCGAGCTGGGAATGGTCTCTTCAGGCAGGGATCAGAATGTTCAGATTGATCCTGCCAAACTCGAGAAAGCCATTCTCAAATACGGCGTCGGCTCGATCCTCAACGTCAAGGATCAGGCGTTGCCGGTCGAAACATGGCTTCGGATCATCCAGCCAAATACAGGGGGCCAGCCAAAGGTCTCGTCTCAAGATCCCGGTCATCTACGGGATTGACTCGATTCACGGCGCCAACTACGTGCGCGGCGCGACGCTCTATCCGCAAGAGATCGGGATGGCTGCCACCTGGAATCCGGCTCTGATGCAGCGGTTGGCGGAGATTACCGCAGTCGAAACGCGAGCCGCCGGGATTCCGTGGACCTTTTCCCCCGTCCTCGACCTCGGACGACAACCCTTGTGGGCGCGCCTCTATGAGACCTTTGGCGAAGACCCATATCTCGCAAAGGTCCTCGGCGCCGCTTTCGTGCGCGGTATCGAGGGCGACGACATCTCGTCTCCCAATCATGTCGCCACCTCGCTGAAGCATTACATGGGTTACAGTTTTCCGCTCAACGGCAGAGATCGAACAAGCGCATGGATTCCGGAAACCTATCTGCGGGAGTATTTCCTGCCGACTTTCGCCGCGGCCGTCAAAGCGGGCGCTCGAACGGTAATGGTGAACTCGGCTGAGATCAACGGCATTCCCGGTCACATCAATCATCATATCCTGACGGACATTCTGCGCGGTGAACTCGGGTTTCAAGGCGTCGTCGTTTCTGACTGGGAGGATATCAAAAAGCTCGTCAGTCAGTGGAGGGTGGCCCCCAATGAAAAAGAGGCGACTCGTTTGGCTGTCATGGCGGGCATCGACATGAGCATGGTGCCGAGCGATTACAGCTTCAGCGATCTCCTTGTTCAACTTGTCAAGGAAGGCCGCGTGCCGATGAAACGGATCGACGAGGCCGTGCGCCGCATACTGCGTCTCAAATTCGACCTTGGACTATTCGAAAATCCCAACCTTGCGGCGTCAAAGACTTTGTTCGGCACAAACGAATCGAGGCAAGTCAGTCTCCAGGCCGCCCGCGAATCAATGACGCTTCTCAAGAACGAAAACAGTCTCTTGCCTCTCGCCAAGGATCGAAAGGTTCTTGTGACGGGCCCAACGGCAAACTCGCTGCTTTCGCTCAACAACGGCTGGACATATGTTTGGCAAGGCAACAACGCCGATTTGTACCCGAAGGACCGGCCGACAATCCTCCAAGCCATACAGGAGAAGGCAGGAAGTAATGTAACCTATATCCCCGGCACGACTCTCGACAAGGAGATAGACATTCCAGCCGCAGTTGCCGCCGCGCGCGAAGCGGATGTGGCGATCGTCTGTGTCGGCGAAGGCTCGTATGCCGAAACACCCGGGAATATTACCGACCTGACGCTTGGCGAAGCCCAGTTGAGACTCGCCGAAGCAATCGAAGCAACAGGCAAACCGGTCGTGCTCGTGCTCGTCGAAGGCCGCCCGCGTGTTATCAATCGCATCGTCGACGGCGCACACGCAATCTTGATGGCATACAACCCGAGCAACGAAGGCGGCACCGCGGTCGCAGACGTGCTCTTTGGTGACTACACGCCATCGGGCAAGCTTCCTTTCACCTACCCGCGCACTCCCAACGGCTTCATCAGCTACGATCACAAACTCTTTGAGACCGAGGAGACGAGCTTTGGCAACACGGCTTTCAAACCGCAGTTCGAGTTTGGACACGGTTTGAGCTACACCACATTTGCCTATAGCGATCTAAAGCTTGGCCAAAAGACAATGGCGATGAACGGCCGGATGAGTGTCAGCGTCACAGTGACAAACACCGGCCAGAGATCGGGCAAGGAAACGGTAATTCTGTACGTTCGTGACGCCGTGGCGAGCGTTGCGCCCGCGGGTAAGCGCGTAAAACGATTCGCCAAGGTGTATCTGGAGCCGGGGCAGAGCCGCACGCTCACGTTCTCGCTCCAACGCGACGATTTATCTTTTATCGGGGCGGGTGACAAGCCGGTGGTCGAACCGGGTGACTTTGACGTAATGGTCGGCAATCTCTCGGATAAATTTACGTTGGAGCCCGCGACTGGGCCGGCTCAACGGAAAGCTCCGCGCCAAACCCGAAACTGATGGTCACTTGCGTCTCGCTGTTTCTGTCGACGAAAGGAATTTCTTTGCATGCCGAAGATGACGAGGAGAGAATGGAGCCGGCTCGCGGTTGCGGGCATCGGCGCGACGGCCTCATCGGTCAAAGGGTCTGCTGCCGCAATAAGATCAATTCGCGATTCGGCGGAGTGCTGATCGGAGTCCAGAGTTACAGCTTCCGCGATCGATCGCTCGACGACGCGATTGCGGCGATGGCAGAGATCGGGATCGGTAGTTGTGAGTTATGGCAGGGGCATCTCGAGCCACAGGAAGTTCAGCAAAAGGTTTATCAGGGTGACGCGCAAGCCCGCGAAGAGCTAAGGCGATGGCGGCTGACTACTCCGCTTGACCATTTCAAAACCGTTCGCCGCAAGTTCGACCAGGCTGGCGTAGACCTCTACGCTTACAATCTGAGCTTCCGTGACGATTTCTCGGACGCGGAGATCGATCGCGGATTTCAGATGGCTCGCGCGCTCGGCGCGAAAGTGATGACTGCGTCCTCTAACGTCACCACCGCCAGGCGCGTTGACGCTTACGCGAAGCGATACAGAATGCGCGTCGGTTTGCACAACCATTCAAATGTTGGCGACCCGAATGAGATCTCCACGCCGGAGAGCCTCCAAAGAGCAACCGAAGGGACGTCCACTTTTATCGCGATGAATCTCGACATCGGCCACTTCACAGCAGCCAACTTCGATGCGGTCGATTTCCTACGCAAGAACCATAGCCAAATCGTGACGATCCATCTTAAAGACCGCAAGCACGACCAGGGCCCGAACACCGTGTGGGGGCAGGGCGATGCTCCCATCGTTGCCGTGCTCGATCTGTTGCGCAGTAACATATGGCCCATCCCGGCAAACATCGAATATGAATACGACGGGAAAAACACAATAGAAGAAGTCAAGCGCTGTTTTGACTATTGCAAGCAGGCGCTTACCCGCGGCTGATGCGATCAAACAACTGGGGAATATTTGATGACTTTCAGACCAACCATCTTAGTTTCGGCTTTCGTTGCAACTGCCATGTCGTTGGCCGCCGCTTCGATTGCACAGCGAGCAAATCAAGACCAACAAGCCGCATATCGCAATCCCAATTTGGCCGTGGATCAGAGAGTGGCCGATCTGCTGGGACGCATGACAGTCGAAGAGAAAATCGCGCAGACGGAATCCTTATGGATCACAAACAACCTGAAATCGTTTATTGACGAGAAGGGCACCTTCTCGCCCGATGCAAAGACGCAGGAGATTCTCAAGAACGGCATAGGACAGTTGGGAGGGCCAAGCCAGGGATCATCGGAATCGGAAAAAGCGACGGCGCCTTACTTCGGCAAAGGTCCCCGCGCAGAGGCCGTTTTCACCAACACCATACAGAAGTATGTTATTGAACATAACCGGCTCGGCATACCCACAACCTTTCACGAAGAGGCGCTGCACGGATTGGCCGCGCCCGGCGCAACCAGTTTTCCGCAGGCTATCGCGCTGGCCGGTACCTGGGACGTCGATCTCGTGCAGGATGTCTTTACCGTCGCCGCTAAAGAAGGGCGCTCGCGAGGAGCGCATCAGGTTCTGGCGCCTGATCTTGATCTGGGACGCGAGCCGCGCTGGGGCCGCACCGAGGAAACCTATGGGGAAGACCCGTATCTTGTTGCGCGCATGGCCGTTGCCGCCGTAAAAGGGTTTCAGGGGACCGGCCCGAATGTCGACAACCAGCACGTCATAGCAACCCTCAAGCACTTCGCCGCTCACGGACAGCCGGAAGGCGGGACTAACATTGCGCCCGCCAACTTCTCAGAGAGAATCCTGCGCGAACAGTTCTTTTACCCGTTTCAGATCGCCGTCACCGAAGCGGGCGCGATGAGCGTGATGCCTTCATACAACGAGATTGACGGGGTGCCTTCGCATGCAAACCGCTGGCTGCTGCAAAAGGTGTTGCGCGAAGAGTGGGGATTCAAGGGATTTATTTCTTCGGATTACTTTGGCATCAACGAATTGATCACTCGTCATCACGTCGCCGGGAATGAAGCCGAGGCGGCCAAACGCGCGATTGAAGCGGGCGTTGACCTTGAGTTGCCTCACATCCAATGCAATAACACTCTGCTCAAACTTATCAATGAGGGCGCTGTCTCGGTGGCTACGCTTGACAAGGCGGTGACCAGGATCTCTGCGCGCGAAGTTCCTGCTGGGTCTTTTCGATCATCCTTATGTTGACCCGGACGAGGCCGAGCGTGTGAGTGAAACTCCGGAGCATCGCGCGCTGGCTTTGAAGGCTGCGCGTGAAGCGATCATCCTCCTGAAGAACGAAAACAACGCGGTGCCCCTCGACAGAACAAAGATACGCTCGATCGCAGTCATTGGGCCCAATGCCGGGAGTGTTAACCTTGGCGAGTACAGCGGCGGGCCAACGCATAAAGTGAGCATCCTTGACGGTATCAAGGAGAAGGTCGGCAAGCAGATCAAAGTCAATTACGCAGAGGGCTGCAAGATTACCGAAGGCGATCCGAAGACCGGCCAGCCGAATTGGTCCTCTGACGATGTCAAGCTGAGCAACCCGGCGGAAAATGCAAAGAAAATCGTCGAAGCGGTGAATGTAGCCAGGGCTTCCGACGTAGCCATTGTGGTCGTCGGCGACAACGTCGAAACGGCCAGAGAAGGGTATGCGGAAAACCACCTTGGTGACCGTGACAGTCTCGACCTGATCGGACAGCAAAACGATCTCGTGAAGGCTATCGTCGAGACCGGCAAGCCGACAATTCTGATTCTTGATAGGCGGCAGGCCGCTGTCGATCAACTACGCTGTTGAAAAAGTACCCGCGATCTTTGAAGGCTGGTATCTCGGACAGGAGACCGGCACTGCTGTCGCCGATGTTCTGTTTGGCGATGTCAATCCGAGCGGCAAACTGTCCATCACCATCCCACGCAATGTAGGCCAGCTGCCCGATTACTACTATCAGAAACCTTCGGCAAAGCGCGGCTATCTTTTCGCTAACAAGGAGCCGCTCTTTGTTTTCGGTCACGGGTTGAGCTACACAAGTTACAAGTACAGTAATCTCCATATTACACCGGACAAAACCGGCCCGGGCGGACAGACCACAGTTACTGTTGATGTCACCAACACCGGCCGCGCGGCGGGGGATGAAATCGTTCAGCTCTACATTCGTGACGAGGTAAGTTCAGTCACTCGACCCATCAAAGAGCTCAAAGATTTTCGACGCATCCATCTCGAGCCGGGACAAACCAGTTCCGTTCAATTCGTGATTACCCCGGACAAGCTCTCGTTTCTCAATGAGGACATGCGGCGGGTAGTTGAACCGGGGTTGTTCGACATAATGGTCGGCGCAAGCTCAAGCTCAGACAAGCTGCTGACCGCAAAGCTGGAAGTTCTAGAGAGGTGAGTTATGAATCGCAGGTTATTTCTGAATCACGCAATCGCCGGAACCTTGGGCGGTTTATGGCTGTCGCAATCAAAAGTGATGGCATCAACCCCAAAGACGCGAAAGCTGTCAAAGATCGGCCTTCAACTCTATACCGTCAGACGAGAGTTGGAGAAAGACTTCGAAGGCGCGCTCGCCCAGGTGGCGGCTCTCGGGTACAACGAAGTCGAGTTCGCGGGCTATTTCAACCGCACGCCACAGCAGGTCAAGTCCGTTCTGGCAAAGAACAACCTCGCCGCCCCGTCTGTGCACGCCCTGACTGCGGTCCTTCGCGACAATTTGCAACAGACGATTGACGCGGCAAAGGCTATCGGGCATCAGTATATCGTATGCGCTTATCTGCTCCCTGAAGAACGCAAATCGCTTGATGATTACAAGAGGTTGATTGAACTGTTCAACGACGTCGGGGGACGACTGAAGGCGACCGGTCTCCAGTTCTGCTATCACAACCACGACTTCGAGTTCACGCCGATTGACGGCAAGATACCGTATGACTTATTGCTCGCGGGAACTGATCCGAAGACGGTAAAAATGGAGATGGATCTCTACTGGATAACAAAAGCCGGGCAGAGTCCGTTGAAATACTTTTCAGCACACCCGGGACGATTCCCGCTCGTTCACGTAAAAGACATGGATTCCACGCCAAAACGGTTCTTCACAGAAGTCGGGCGAGGCACTATAAACTTCAAGGAGATTTTTGCGGCCTCTGCCAAAGCGGGCATCAAGCATTACTTTGTAGAGCAGGACGAAACACCGGGCTCCCCGTTTGAGAGCATCAAGATCAGCATAGATTATTTGAAGCAGCTCGAGTTTTGAGCCCTGGAAGATGCGCAACAGGATGAGTGTGCTGGCAACAACGCCGCCGCTGGTGAAGCAACCCAGCCAGAGTTATCCATTACATTTTTGCATTCTTCGATAACTCGAAATCCATCCATTGCGTGGCAGTGCGGTACTTTTCCTTCGCAAGCTTGTCAGTGACGATGACTTGTAACACGTACTCCCCGGCTGTCAGCTCCGGTCCCAACCGCAATTGTCCGACCGCGCGAATATGTTTTAGATCAGGCTGACCACTCACCGCGAGCGGACCGATTCTGCCTGCAAAGATCTGCTTGCCGTCTTTGAGCAACAAAACCTGCGCTTCGAGCTGTGGCTGTTTTGTCTTTCGGTTTAACTGAGCGTTGTAGATCAGGAAACCGTAGTCCAGTAACATACCGCTCTGGAGTATTCGCACCGCCGGACCAGCCTGAGGATCGAATTCCTGGACCGCACCCTCCTTCTCCCTCGCCGTCGCCTCAGCGGCTTGATTTGCGGACTCGCGCTTCGCGGGATCGCTGCCCGAAACCACCAGGCCGGATAGCGCGAGCCGGTTCTTTGAAATGTCCGGAACTTCGATAAACTCATTCGCCGAACCGACCCGCCCGGATGCCGAATCTCGCACCGCTACTCTTAACTGAAACGCGCCGGCCTTCTTGACCGGGAGGTTGATCGAGTAGAGAAATCCTCGTTGCATCAAACGCTCGAATTGGGAGGCGGGCACATGCAACGTATAAGTCCGGGCTTCCTGCTGGACAATTTGACCGTTGTCGGAAAAGGTGACCGCGGCTACGTCCATCACCGACTGGCGTGAACCGTCCGGCTGTTCGGTAAAGGTCAGGTCTCGTGGTTCTATATGCAGCAGCGACCGCACAAGAGATCCTGCTTTTGGTTCGTGACCGAACAGTGATGTCAACTTCAAAGTCACATCACCCGATGCGAACGGCGCCATCAGCGCGGCCAATACTTGTTGCTCCGGGGTCCCGGCCACTGAAGACGGTTCTTCGTCCGCAACGCCATAAAATCCCGAGCGTGAGCGAACGCGCAGACCAGCCTGCTGCACTTTCACAGATATCTTGTGAAACTTCCCCCGTCCCTGCTCGAGCTTGAAAGTAGCTTGTTCGGGAATATAGCCTAACAGGTAGTAACCGCTCTGGTCATCGAGCGCTCGCTTGACGCCGCGAACCAGGTCGTTGTTGGTAAACGCAAGACCGCCGGTCTCTTGGGCCAGATACTGCATTCCCTGCTGTGTATCCAACAGCTCCTGCCGGCGCGATTCCATCGCTGATTGTATATCCGCGCCTTTTGCCTCGACGTCGTCCACGGCAGCCGGCCCAAGCGTTTGAAGCCCCCGAGCGTCTATGGTGTAGACAACCACCGAAGCGCGATTGGCTAAATCGGTGAGTCTGCGAAGAGCTTCAAGGACGCGCTGGCTGCCCTGAAAACGATCCTGGCTGCCTACGGCTCCGCTGAAGAGCTTGAAGCCGTCAGAAAACAAGATGACCGACTTGCGGCCCGGGAGCTCCCGCAACCCTCGAATTACAAAATTCAACGCGCCCAGTGTGCCGACTGAGAAGATCTCGGTGCGCAGATCGTCGACCTTCCTGGATAACGTTCCGCCATTATCTACCCCGGGATCGTTTCCTTCCTGCGCACCGCCTCGCGGCAAATCTTTCTCTGCCGAAGCCAGACTGGACTTATCCACGACCATCGGAGCAAAAGTACTGATACCGCCGCGACCAAGGATGTTCCAGCGCACCCGCTCGATCGCCGCGTACAGCTGGCGCTTGTCGGCGGTGAACTGTTGGAGCGCGCCCATCCCTGCCCCGGTTCGGATGATGGCTACAAGATCTCCGGGTTGCATTTGTTCCTCGACGAATTTCTTAAGCGCATTGCGAACCGCAACGGTGCTCTCGAAGGACAGCCCGAGATCGTCGACTACCAGCGCGATCGTTCGTCGAGCCTGATCGGGGCGCAGCCGAACAGGTGGTCCAATCAGCACAGGTCCTTTTGATCGAGTATCGGTCTTTGGAGGCGCGGGCGCATCAGGCTGCGTTGCGACGTAGACAAAGTTGGTTATGGGCTGGCGGCGTCCGTCTTCAAAGATCTCGAAGTCCGATGGTTTGAGATCGGTTATCTGACGGCCCTGTCGATCGGTAACTACGGCATCCACCTGAACAAGCGTTACGGAGATACGTACGACGTCATCTTTTTCAGAGACCGTCTTTTGCTCGCCGCTTCTGGATGTCTCGCGTCGTTGAGCCCCCGGCGGGTTATTCTGGCCGAATGCGAACCCGGACATGATCGTCAGAACGATGCACAGGAGCGCTGGACTGAACCTCATTCCCAATACCTCGTTCTTTATATCGACCGCCCTGTAAAGCCGGCCTCGATCCCCCGGAAAAACCACGGACTGATGCTGGCAGATTCTATCACCGAACGGTAATCTCAATCTCGCACTTCAATCGAAGTGGTCAGTCTGATGTCGGCCGAAGAGGCTCCGATCATTATCTCGATCTTGCCTATTTCAGACGCTGTCTTAGATCCCTTCGACCCTGAAATAATTCTTCCGGTTTTCCCGCGCTCAATCTTAAAAGCCTTTCGAGGCGAATCCCAGTAAGCCAGCTTCGATGCCTTCAATTCAATCGTGACGGTTTTTGTTTGGCCTGCTTGCAATGCCACTCGCTTGAAGCCTTTCAACTCCCGGCGCGGCCGTTGTACAGCCGAACCCGGATAGCTTACATACATCTGAACAACTTCTTCGCCGGCCCTGGCACCGGTGTCCTTCACATCGACGCTCACATTGATCGAGCCTCCGACTCTGAGAGAGTTCGCGCTCGTTCGCAAACTGGAATAGGCGAACGTGGTGTAACTCAACCCGTAGCCGAAGGAATACAGCGGCTTGCCCTTGAAATACATATAGGTCCTGCCGTCGCGAATATTGTAGTCCATCAGCGGCGGCAACTGATCAAGCGAACGGGGCCAGGTCTGAACTAACTTGCCACCGGGGTTGTAGTCACCAAACAAGACATCGGCCAGCGCGTTCCCTTCTTCCTGACTGTTGTGAGTCAGGTGAACAATCGCTGGCACATTCTCCTGCGTCCAGTTGATGGCGTACGGAAAACTCGAGATCAGCACCACGATTGTCTTCGGGTTTGCCTGAAACACCTGCTTTATCAATTCTTCCTGCTCGAGAGCTATTGATTTTCTGTCGACTGCTTCTCGTCCTTCGCTTGGCGCTGAAACCTCCTTCCAGTGGGCGTTGTAGCCGCCTGTCGGATGATTTCCGACGCAGACGATCGCGACATCGGATGACTTCGCAATCCTTGCAGCCTCGCCGCCGTCGTTGTTCAGCGCGTAGTTCACGGTCACGCTCGAGCCGACCTTGCTCTTTATTCCATCAAGCGGTGTAACAACATAAGGAGGCGTTCCGCTATACCAGTCCAGAAGCACTTCGTTTGCCCGAGGGCCAATTACGGCTATGGACTTCACTGCGCGTTTGTTGAGGGGCAACAGGCTCCCGGAGTTTTTCAGCAACACGATCGATTTCTGCGTGACAAGTCTGGCGAGCGCTTTGTTCTTCTCGGATAACCACGGCTCCTCGCCGCCGCCGATCATGCTGTAGGGGACCAGCGACGGTGGGTCCAACAACCCCAGCTTTATCATTACCCTGAAATTCCCTCTTATGACTCTTTCGATATCCGCTTCGGTCAGCAAGCCGTGCTTAAGCGCGCCTCGAACGGCCTCCGGATATCGATCCAGGAACTGGTTTATGCCCGCTTTCACGGATGCCGCGGCTGCGTGCTCGAGATCAGCCGAATACTTGTGCCCGGTGACCAGGAGTCGCATCCCACCCGCGTCAGTGCAGATGATTCCGTTCTGCCCCCACTCTTTGACAGTAATGTCGTTCAGGATTGGATTGACGGTCATCGGCACGCCGTTGTGCGCGTTGTACGCAGCCATGTAGGCCCTTGCGCCGCCCTCGACGATGCCCATTCGAAAAGGCACCGAATAATACTCTCTCAACAATCTCTCATCGAAATCCGAAGATGATTGTTCCCTCGTGTCTTCATTGCTGTTTGCCAGGAAGTGTTTTAGCAACGCGGCGGTCTGCCAATATCTGGGATGATCGCCCTGTAGCCCTTTGACGAAAGCGACTACCATAGTCCCGTTAAAATAGGGGTCTTCGCCGTAACACTCTTCGGTTCTTCCCCATCGTGGGTCTCTACCCAAATCGGCGTTTGGAGCTCTTATTACAAGAGCACCCTGATGATACTTGCTACTCTGAAAAATGTACCGCGCTTCATAGCCTTCAACCGCGGCGGCCTGCCGGAGGATCTCGGGATCCCAGCTTTCGGCCATCCCGATCGCTTGAGGGAATGTAGTTGTGGGTATGACGTTAGGTCTTCCCCATTTGCCCGGACCTCCCTGCGCCAGCCCATGAAGACCTTCAAGATGACCGCAGCCTTTGATTCCAAGACGGGGCACACTCGGATTCGTGCCGAGGCAGGCTATCTTTTCATCCACTGTCATCAGCGAGATGATGTTATTGATTCTTTCTTCAACAGCCAGGTTTGGGTCTTGAAATGGATATTGATGCTGAGGACCTTCCCGCGTAACAACAGATTCATTCGTTTCTTCTAACGTGTGGCTGGATCGCTCGTCGACGGAGAGGCCCCTCGCGAACGCGAACCCAACACACAACGTGATCAGCGCCGGAAGTATGGACACGAACCTCTTCATTTCCATATGAGCACTTCCGCGGGCTTGAGCGGCTGGCTTCCAAGCAGCGTCACCGATTCCCTGGGCAGCGGGATCTCTGCAGGCGTAGATGAATAGTTGACGCCTACCCAAAAACCATCGCGCCAATCCACGTAAACTCCCTGCGGATAGTTTGCCGTGGCAATTCCCGTGCGCTTGTACACCTCGCGGAGCACTTCCTTTTCCAACCGGCCGTCTTTGGTATGAACGCCGATGTAGGTCACGCTGCCTTTCCCGAGGCGGCGATAGGTGACCGCCGCCTGACCCGAATAATACTGATTTCCATACTGAGCGAGAGTCTCAGTTCCCGCCATCGGCTTTAACACATCCGCCCAGACGTTCCAAGGATAGCTGTCAGCGTTCATCTTGACTTCACCTCTTCCGCTATCGGGGAGCAGGTCAAAAAATGAAATCTCTGCGCCGATCAGAGGATAAAGCGGTGCAGCCCAACGTCCCTCCCATAGCTGGCCGTTGCGTTTTTTCTGCCCGGTCCGGCAGGTCAGCACCAGGTTTCCTCCCTGTTCTACGTAGCGAGTCCATTTGCTAACCAGCCCTTCATCAATCAACTGATACGCCGGAGCTATCAAAACCGGCCATTGCGAAAAGTCATCCGCCTCGGATATGAAATCTACAGGCGCGCCAAGTGATCTTGCGCTCTCCATATAGCGGAACAGATGGCCCCAGGTGTCCCACAGGGCCGTCTGCTTTTGGTTATCGATGTTCCAGAGGTTCTCGTGATTCCACATGATAGCGGTTTTGCGGGCGAGATAGTCGGCGGGCGGTTTCGCCGACGGATCATATTTCGTTCGCAGCTCTCGCATTTCACGAATGACCTGTTGATATTCCAATCCTCCGGGTGAAGGAGTCACTCCGTCGGTTCCGACTGTGCCATTGTGATATTGCTCGCTCCCATAGAGCGGCTGGCGAAAACGATATGTGCTCGCAAAAGAGCAACCGGCAGCAAAGGCATGCCACAACCACATTCGCACGACGCCCGGCATCGGCTGAGGGTTGATACGCGCCCAGTTGACCTGGCCCGGCTGCAGTTCCATCACGCCTGTTGCGCCTTTGATGTGTTTGTAAAAAGGACCGGCGAAGGCCATTCCATCAGGCCAGCCAAGGCGGAATCCGTTTTCGCCTAAGTTCTGTCCGCCGCTGACCGGGTAAATGGTGAAAGAAACGAAATCGAGATCCTTCGATCGTCGCGGATCCGCGCTCCCTATGGTGGTAATGAAGTTCGTCGTGATCCACTGCGAGGGCGCGATATGGCGACGCAACACCGCTACTTGCCAGTTGAGAAACTTCTCGGTTTGATCGGCGGTGAATCGCCGGAAATCCAAAAGCGCGTGAGGGCTTGGGCCGTAGAGGTATGCCGGATTGGGGATGAGAATCTGATCAAAGCTGTTGTACTGGAGGCTCCAGAAGGCGGCGCCCCACTCGCGGTTCAACACATCGATCGTTTTGTATCGAGCCTTCAACCATTCACGAAAGGCCTGTTGTGCCGAGGGACTGTAATCGGGCGGTGCGCCAGGCTCATTATCCAGTTGCCATCCCCAGACCGCGGGATTCTTTCCATACCGGCGCGCGAGTTCGGTGATCACTCGTTCGCTGAGTTTCAGATATGTCGGATCGGCAAGCGCGTTGTTGCCGCGCGACCCGTGTTCTCGGCGCCGGCCGTCGGCGCCAACGAGAAAAGTCTGAGGATACTTCTCTCCCATCCACGCCGGTGGGCAGGGCGTCGGAGTACACAGCAGCACTCGCAAGTGATGGCGCGCGGCCAGCTCTACCGCGCGGTCAAGCCACGTGAAATCGAAGCGCCCTTCCTCCGGTTCCATGAAAGCCCAGGCGAATTCGGCCATGTGAACGAATTCGAATCCCATCTCTTCCATCTTTGCGAAATCGCGGTCCCACTGCTCTCGCGGCCAGTGCTCGGGGTAGTAGTACACACCAACCGTCATCAGATCTTTGGCGGGGAAGAAACGCGAACCAGACTCGGCCGCCGCCCTGACAGGCATGAGCAGTCCGGTTGTCGACGCTAGAAAAAGACAAATCAAAGATCGAAGTGTTTTCATCATCTAGACTCCGCCACGTACCCACATCGTAAAGAGGTGGTTGTCGACGCTAGAAAAAGACAAATCAAAGATCGAAGTGTTTTCATCATCTAGACTCCCGCCACGTACCCACATCGTAAAGAGGTGGTTGAGAAACTTTAGTTTGTCGCCGACAGACTTTAGTTTGTCGCCGACAGACTTTAGTTTGTCGCCGACAGACTTTAGTTTGTCGCCGACAGACTTTAGTTTGTCGCCGACAGACTTTAGTTTGTCGCTAGAGTTTGGACATTTCCCCGAAGGGGATCCTGTCCTCCAGCCCAGGGTTGCCGTACTCGGCTACCCTGGGAAAGACGGCGAGCGAGTCACCCAACCCCACCGGGGTTGGGGACCCAACCCCAACGGGGTTGGGGCCGGGGCTCACGTCAACAGCGCATGAACTCAATAATCGAGAACGAATCAAGACAAACCCCATAACGATTGGGTACGCAGCGAAGCGTGGCCACAACCCCGGTGGGGTTGGGTGACTCGCTTGCCTTCTTTCCCAGGGTAGCCGAGTACAGCAACCCTGGGCTGGAGGACAGGATCTCGGCGGGGTTGGGTGACTCGCTCGCCGTCTTTCCCAGGGTAGCCGAGTACGGCAACCCTGGGCTGGAGGACAGGATCCCCTTCGGGGAAAATGTCCAAACCCTAACCCACATCGTAAAAGAGGTGGCGTCACTAGGCTATTGCCTACACTGATGCTTCTCGCCGCCACATGCACAACTCGTGAGAGATAGGAAAGTGCGCGACATCTATTTACCCTTTCTGCACAATCTTCAGTACTTGCCCGGCGATGGTCACTCGACCCTTTCGCTTCGCGCCCGTTTCGTTGGGAGTAACATCGATGCTCACGACGCCGTTGCCGATTCCGGAATCGCCGCCAGTGATGGTTATCCAGTCCGCATCACTCGAAGCCTGCCAGGCGCATCCCGCATCGGCGGTAACCGTGAGATCCCCTGAACCGCCCCGCGGTTTGAACTTGCCAAACTGAGCTTCGACGGAAAATGAGCATCCAGCTCCCCCTGCTAGTGCGATCACCGTCACCGAATAAGGCGCGAAGGTGTAGTCAAAGGAGGACGCCGCTCCGGCGAATCCGCTTGTAGCGATTTCCGGAGACCCCGTTCCGGTGCGCGCCGCTTCATCTTGCGGAATACCGTAGGAGTAAATTGTGGCGTCCGGCCGCGGCACGATTCCAGCGATGCTGATGCTCGCATTGAGATCCGACGTGCGGCTCTTGTTTATGACCATCAGCGACAAGTCGCCGCTCGCACGTTTGATCGCATACACCGACAACAAGCTGTAGTCGCTGGTCGCGCTCACAACCTGATCTCCTCCGGCCGCCAGATAGTTGCTAATAAGCTTGCTGACATAGAACGCCGGGTAAGGCTCGTTGTCACCTGAGACCATTCCGTAATCGCCGTATTGTCTCCAGCCATAAAGCAGATCGCTGTTGTTGTTGCCCAGGTCACGCCCATTACGAAATATCCACCACGTAAACGCGTTGAATTCTGTCTGAAGCACCTGCCCGATACTGTCGGCGTAGTAGAGCCCATTCACCAGGCTTGTAGTTTGTTTGCCGGGACTGCTGGAAACCGAGTTGTTTTCTGTGGCGACAATCTCGACGTTCGCCGCCCCGGCGCCGAGATAGTCGTTCAATTGCTGGCGCAAGTCAGCGGCGTCGCTCAACCAGGTTCGCGCAGCCTGCAAAAGCGTTGAGTCGTCTTCCTGCCCAGGCTGCTGCTCGTATTTGTGATAGATCACGAAGTCAGGCGTCACGCCAAGCGAGCGCAGTGTTGACAGCAAAACCGGCGTCCATCCGGTATGCGTTTGACCGGTGCGAGAATTCAGAGCTGGATGATCACTGTAATTCGCATAAGAATTCTCTCCGGTGTTGACAACGACCCCGACCTTGATGGTCGAGTCAACCGCCTTCATCGCATTGATGTAGTCTCGCGCCACCGTCGCATAAGTGTAAGCATCGTGTGGGCGCCCGTGCGAGTCAGTCTCCCACGAGCCATAGTTCTCATTTCCGATCTCCCAAAACTTGAACGGGTAGCCCTTGGTGATTTTTGAATACCTCACCCAGTCGGCGGCCTCCTGTGCTGTCCCGGTTCCGTAATTGACGGTGATAAACGCCTGAGCGTTTATTGCCTGGGCCACGCCTGCGAACTCATCGAAGTCCGTCGCCCACTGCCACGTGTTGTTATCCGTGGTGTTTGTGCGCCAATGGTAGTTGTCCGACAACGATCCGCCTGGAAAGCGCGTGATACGCGTACGATTGGCGTCCAGAAGTGAAATAGTCGCGGGCGTCGCGAACTCCGAATCCCAGATTGCGGCGGCGACCCCAAACACCCGGCCGTCTACCGTCCGCTTCACAATGTTTGCGTCGACGTTGATATTGATCAGCGATGGAGGCGGCGCAGCGGCAAGCGAAATGTCGTCGACGTAGAATGAAGGCTGCGCACTCCCGCTGCTGTCCTGTAGCCAGAAGCCGTTCAGTCTGTCCGTGTTGCTTACACCAAGCGCGGAGAGCGGTATGGCAACCTTTCGCCATTCGCTTGCGGCCACTTCCCCGCCTTCGATGTAGGTGTTAACCGACACGCTTGATTGCGACGCGTCGTTGATCTGCGCGGCAACATTGATGCTGCGACCCGGCGACCCCCCGCCGTTAATCCAGAACGACAGCGCGGTGTAATGCGCGCTGTCGAATGCGGTGTGGCGTAAGTAGAATCCCTGAAACGCCGCGGTATAGGTCACCTTGACGCTGCGGCTTCCGTTGTGAACGAAGTCAGTTGAACTCAGATCGCGAACACACCACGACCAGTCCTGCCATCCCGCGCCGAGCGAGTCGCCGTAAATTATCTGATCGGTCTGAGCGAAGGCCGTGTTCGATAACCCAAGAAGCAGAATCAGGACACCGAGAGGGACGATCGATTTTCGGCTCAGCATGAGTTTCTCTCCACAACGCCCAATGATAGCCCTTTTGCAACAGAAACCGAATCGAAAAACACCCGCGCCCTCATGTCTTCTTGGCGCTTTTGCTGGACTCAAGCTAATATGGCCCCGGTTGAAACGGAGTCGAATCTCAAGAGCAACTGGGAGCGCACGCATCCCTGCCTGTCTCTTCCCTCGCAAGCCCTGCAGGCAGGTATCGCCGCGCTCCCGGGAAAATCAAAGGAGGTGGTTCTATGAAACTTCTATCGTTATCACTCCTGTTTTGCTGCATCTCGGTATCAACCGTAATCACGCGCCCAACCGAATCCCCGGTTCTATCAGCGGCTCTCGGTCGAGGCGCGGCGCAAGGAGCAGATAAGTTGATCTACGCCGACTTCGAAACCGTCCAGGAGAATCGCCCTGTCAGCAGTCGCGGCGGGCTCGTCCAGCTGTTCACCTATCAGGAAAATCCGGCCAACCCGAGCCATTTCAAGGGCGCGCCGACGATTGAAAATGCGCCGGATGTTGTCAGGCTAAGCAAAGATAGTCCGAACAAGGCCATTACGTTCGACTACGAGCTCCGTATGCCGAATCAGTGGGCCGGCGTCACAGTTGAAGTTCATGGACAACCGGACAAGGACGGAACGCCCGTTGCAGACGATGTGAGCGGCTACAAATATCTGACGCTGCAACTCTACGTCACCGGCGTGACATCAGTCACCGTCGAGTTCATCAGCAAGGGGCACGGCATAAAGATAGACAGCGGCAGCCCGCAGATGAGTTTCAGGATCAGCAAGGGCTTCAATACCTACAAAGTGGCGCTGGATTCGCTGAGCCAGCCATCGTATGTGGATACGAGGGTCAACCCAAAAGATCTGCTCAAGAAGCTGACCCAGGTAAACGTAAGCGTCGCTTGCAGCCAGTGCGTTCCGACCACCGGAACGGTTGTCATTGACAACCTCATATTTCAGAATTGATCGCGCGTTTCGATGACAGACCTGGACTGTAACGATGAGGTAGTTCCGCGTGGCCGCCCGTAACTACCGGTTGCTGACAAGGAGAATCTTGTGCTGATCTCAAGACGCGCCGCCCTCAAGATCCTGGCCGGAGTTGTTCCCGCGCTAAGAGGAGGGCGCGCCTTCACACTTTACCAATCGGATCCGAAAATCATTTCAGGGCCGTTCGAGGGTACGCGCGAGTCATTGACGGCGTACCGAGTACCCGACTGGTTCCGTGACGCCAAGTTTGGAATCTGGGCGCATTGGGGACCTCAATCCGCTCCCGAGGCCGGCGACTGGTACGCGCGAAGGATGTATATCGAAGGAGAAGATCAGTACAAGTATCACCTGAAGAATTATGGGCATCCGTCGAAGGTCGGATTCAAGGATGTTATTCAGACCTGGAAAGCCGACAAGTTTGACCCCGACTATTTGGTGAGTCTCTACAAAAAGGCAGGGGCTAAGTACTTCGTCAGTATGGGAGTTCATCACGATAACTTCGATCTGTGGAACTCGAAGCATACCCGATGGAACTCGGTGAAGATGGGTCCGAAAAAAGACGTGGTCGGCATGTTTCGCAAAGCGGCGTTGAAGCACGGGTTGCGATTCGGCGTAAGCGAACACCTGTGGATTACTTATAAGTGGTTCTCGGTAAGTCGAGGTAGCGATCAGACAGGACCGTATCAAGGGATACCCTATGACGGAGCCAACCCAAGATTTGCGGATCTCTATCTTGACTCGAAAGTGATTTACAAAGACCTGCCGTGGAATGAAGAGGGCATACCTGAATCGTGGAAACGCCAGTGGTTTCTCCGCATAAAAGACCTTGTGGATAACTACCAGCCGGACTTTCTCTATACCGATGGCGCGCTGCCGTTTCAAAAGTGGGGACTGAGCCTTGTGGCGCACCACTACAATCAGAACGCCAAGAAGCACGGTGGCAAAGTGGAGGCGGTCTACACCAGCAAGCGGCGCGAGGATTGTGAAACCGGAACATGCGTTCTCGATTTCGAGCGTGGCCTTCCACCAGCGATCTGGCCCAACCCCTGGCAGACCGACACCTGTATCGGCGACTGGCACTACAACAGGTACGCCAGATACAAATCGCCGAAGAGGGTGATAGATATGCTGGTGGACATCGTCAGCCGCAACGGGAATTTGCTACTGAACTTTCCGCTTCCCAACAGCGGCATGCTCGATGCGGAAGAGTTGAAGATTCTGGACGAGATCACAAGATGGATGTCCGTCAACGGCGAAGCGATTTATGCTACGCGACCCTGGAAGATCTTCGGCGAAGGCCCCGGAACGGAAAGCTCGGCCACCCAGGGAGGATTCAATGAAGGCAAACGGAAGGACCTGACCGCCGAGAGATGTACGCTTTACGACGAAAGGTCAGACGCTTTATGCGTTTGTTATGGGCTGGCCCGGCAAAGAAGCTGTGATTGCGCCGCTGGCAACAAACAGCAAGCACGCGATGGGCAGGATCGGCAATGTCGAACTACTGGGCTATCGCGGGAAGGTGCAGTGGAAACAGGATGAATCGGGTCTGAAGGTACAGTTGCCCGCCGAAAGGCCTTGCGATCATGCCATCGCTTTCAAGATTGTATAACCCTGGCGGCCGGCACTTTGCTCAGTCTCGCCATATCTGGTCACTATCGAAAAGCAGGGGACGGCGTCGCGGGGATCACTTTGTTGACATTTGACTCTCAATAGGCTCGCGGATGGACTTGGACTTGGCATACGACTACACCGCGAAAGCGGGGCAGATTGGGAGCGGGCACTACCGCGGGTAAGACAAGACCGGCACTACTTTACGCCACCGAGGTCCTTGCATTCGTCGCGACTCAGAGAGAATCGGGCGAATCGCAGGCCCGGCACTAAGGAGGTCCTCGAAGGTCCTCGACATTTGCGACTCATTTGCTCGAAGACGGCTACGACATCCGCACAATTCAGGAGTTGCTCGGGCACAGTGATCGGAACACGACGGGGATACACACTCACGTATTGAACAAGGGGTGGCGCGGCGTTCGTAGCCCAGCTGATGGGCTCTAGTCGACGCGGTTTGGATAAGCACAAACGGGATCTGCAGAAAGGAAGCTTCTGGCCATATCGTGTAACGTGTTACCTGAGGCTTGACAAGGAATCTGTTGAGCGAGTGGATGATATGACATGGTGACCGTAGTCAATATGCAACAGATTATGCGGAAGGAATCTGCTGGATAAAAGGGATATACAGTTTTCGGGCCGTTTCATGTTAGGGTGCGAACGTCCTACACGTTACACCGGAGGCTACATGTCGCTGATCCCCATGATGCGTTGCCGAGATCTGCGCGCGTCCGTCGCGTTCTACACGCGCATTCTTGACTTCGAGCTCACCGACGCCGTCGATGATCCCGCAGACCACGACTTCATCACGCTCGGCCGGGGCGGCGATCGGCTTGCACTCTCGCATGACGACGGCGTGTTCGGCACCGTGGTCGTCGTCGCGACACCTGATGTCGATGCCGCCTTTCAGGTATTCCAACGGCGCGGCCTTCGGACGCCAGGCAATCCGGACGCGCCGACGCAAGTCCATGAGGGACCGATCGATCAGACATGGGGCACGCGGGAGTTCTATGTTGAAGATCCTGACGGCAACACGCTTCGGTTCACGCAGCCCTTGCCCTCGCCGTGACGGCCCCGGAGGTGGCACCGGCCGTTGACGCTGACAAGGTTGAAGAGGGTCGCGGTCAATATCGACATGCAGCCTAACCAGCGCTTGCAGCCGACGGCGCGCGTATCATCTTGTGAAAGCTCTGAGGAACGAGCGCGCCGCGCCTGAAGCGCGGTCGTTCGGCGTCTCGGTGCTCGCTCATAGAGAGCTGGCGAAATGGCAGACAATCAGAAAAACGATCTCTGGCTTTTCCTTGAACTGTTCGGTGGGCTTGATGAGTCGTCGTGTGAATTTACCGACGTACCTGATCTCATTATCCACCACAACGGCAAGGTTGTTGGTATCGAACATACACGTCTATATCGAGAAGACTCTACGATTCCACCTGGCCGTCACCTGCTACCACAGGAGAAAATTCATTGGCGGCTGGTGGACAGGGCGCACAAGATCTTTCAACAGTGTTCTGATCGACTCCTCTGGCTCTATGTAACCTTCAAAGAGCCATTCAACTACCGGCAAAACGATATTGAACAGGAAGCTACTCTACTGGCCCAGTCGGTTCTTGCGGCGTTATCTCGATCTCCAGCTTCCGATCCAGGTGAGTCGGTCGTTCGCATTCGGTCCTGGAAGGTCCAACAACGTGGGTTACCTTTTCCAGCGGGTGTTGACGCATATGATTTTACAGTTGTGCACAAGCCAGGCCTGGAGCTTTGGGCGCCCGCATACGGCGGAGCGGTGCCAACATTGACGGCACAGCAGCTTGAAATCGTGATTCGCGAAAAAGAGAAACGCCTGGACCGCTATCGATCTCGGTGTGCTACAGTTTGGCTACTGGTGGTCACTCATGCAGGTCTGCGCGCAGGAAAAGCCTGGTCGTGCCTATGCGAAGCACAGTGAAGCAGCGCCGGAATAGTACGGATTTTGCTGCACATATTTATGTTGACACGGAAATGTCAGTCGACCCAATTTCCTACGACTGCGAGCGCATCGTTTTACTGCGGCTTTGGGCGGCTCATCACGATGGAGAAGTGAGACGATGAAGCAAGCAAAGAACACGATTTGCCTTTGGTACGATCGCGACGCCGAGGAGGCGGCGCGGTTTTACGCCAAGACCTTTCCCGATTCATCCGTTGGCGCGGTACACCCTGCACCGGGAGACTTTCCGTCCGGGAAGAAAGGGGATGTGTTGACGGTCGAGTTTACCGTGATGGGAATTCCCTGCCTCGGGCTCAATGGCGGACCCGACTTTCAAGCACAACGAAGCATTCTCGTTTCAGGTCGCAACCGCTGACCAGGCCGAAACTGATCGTTACTGGAACGCGATCGTCGGCAACGGCGGCGAAGAGAGTGCGTGCGGCTGGTGCAAGGACAAATGGGGCCTGTCCTGGCAGATTACGCCGCTGGCTTTGACAAAAGCGATAACCGATCCCGATCCCGCTGCCGCCAAGCGCGCGTTCGATGCGATGATGCAGATGAAAAAGATCGACATCGCTGCAATCGAGGCGGCGCGGCGTGGCGAAGATTACATCTTGGAAGCGTGCAACTCGGAAGCGCAAGGGGAACATAAACCGCTTCTCTTTCACTTAACGATGCTTAGCACTTAAAGACCTTATGGAGCCTTCGTTTCACTCGCTGGAGCGAACCAGGAGAACCGTAACGGCCGGCACCATAACCAAATCGTTCAGGCATCTGACCGATTCGCGGAACTGATCAATGGCGCGCGGCTAATCTGGCAGGCCGATGCGCCGCAGCAATTGAGAAAATCTGGCGTCTGAGCGCAAGGGGTCAAATTCCGCGGACGTCTTGGCGATCACGATCTCTGCCGCATGCTCTGTGCGAGCAATATCCAACCACTTGAAGGCTTGTTCTTTATGCCCCAGCAAAGTATAAAACCGTGCCACGGAGAACGGCGGGCAACGGCCTGTGGTCGCCCGCTTCGTTAATAGTCCGTCAAGCTCTTTTTGATAGATGCCTTGCAAACCTTTTTCTCTGTATGCCTTTCGATAAGCCGCGATCCGCGCAGCGCTCTCGCCATTGAGCGCCATCGCCTTGAGGTATTCATCAAGCGATTCTTCCGCGCGGCCCTCTATATGATAAGCGGTTGCAAGAAGCAGGTGCGCATTGGCAAAGCCGGGATCCATCTCGACGACTTTCAAGGCTTGTTCAATCGCTTCCGCCTGGCGACCGGCACTCGAAAGAATGAATGCTACATCGGTGTTGATCACCATATTCAACGGGTCAATCGCCTGCGCCTGTTTGATGGCTGCAAGAGCTTCATCGTTCCGCCCCATCAACAGCAGTTGAAACGCATAAACATGATGCGCCCGCGCCAGTCTCGGATTGAGCGTCAGCGCACGCTCAATCTCTTGTTCAGTGCCTGACCAGTTCCAATCCAGTTGATAGGCATTGGCCAGCGCCGTGTGCGCTTCGGCAAGCTGATCGTCAATTTCGACCGCCCGCAGCGCCGCCGCTGTGGCTTTTGGCAAGACGGCTTTGGAATCAAACGGCACGTGCCAGATGCCTTGAATGTAGCTGTCGGCCAGTCCCGCATAGGCCAGCGCATAATTCGGATCGAGGGCAATGGCATGCTCAAAGTAATCGATGCTGCGCAGGATGCCGTCAGGGGTGCGCTTGTTCCAGTAATAGCGGCCTTTCAGGTAAGCCTGATAAGCCTCGATGTTGCTCGTGTAGCGCTTCGCCGCTTCGGCCTCGCCGCAAAATTTGACGCGCAGCCCGGCAGCCACGCTACAGGCAATCTCATCTTGAACCGCAAGAATATCCTTGAGGGCGCGGTTGTAACTGTCGCTTGTCCAGATGATGCTGCCGTCCTCGGTGTTGACCAGGCGCACATCGACTCGCACACTGTCGCCGCTCTGGCGCACGCTGCCTTCAAGAACCGCCGCGACATCAAGCCGATGACCGACTTCTCGCGGATCAATAGCCTCGCCCTTGAAGGTGAACACTGAATTGCGCGACACCACCCGCAAGCCGTCGATCTTCGCTAGCTCGGTGATGAAGCTTTCGGTCAGCCCGTCGCTGAAATACTCATTCGCCGCGTCGTCCGAAAGATTTTTCAACGGCAACACGGCAATCGATTGAATGGGCAATGTCTCGACCGTGCTGCCGCGCGCTTCAGAAAAGATCGAGCGATGGCGCAACGCGGGCCCGCCGAGCAGTGCAGCCACAGCAATGATAATGACAGCCGCCAGCGCCGGGATATTGCGCCGCCACTTCACCCGCGCCGCGCCTGCTGGTAGTCCCGATTGGCTTGCCGAAACCGCTTCTGCGCCGGGCCAATGCGCAGCAGCCGTTGCTTCGCCGTCCGGCAGAATTTCTACGGTCTCTTCTTCGATGATGACCTTGAAGCCGCGCTCCTTTTCGACTTCGACGAACCGGGCTTCGGGCGCATGCGAAAAGCTCTCTTCTAAAGGCCCGATGTAACGATAACCTTTCGCCCATTGTGTCTCGACGAAGCGCGGCGTTTCCACCGTATCACCCATCACCTTGCGAATCGTGCCGACGCATTTGGTCAGGGTGTTTTCGTAAACCTCTCTGCCGTCCCAGAAGTGGTCGAGCAATTCTTTGCGGCTGACCATGCGGTCGCGGTTCTCAATCAAATGCAGCAAGACCAGGAACGGGCGGTTGGCAAGATGCACGGCGCGGCCTTCGCGCGCGAGCCGCTTCTTACCTGGGTCTAATGCGAATTCGCCTAAGAGATAGGTTTTTCTGACTTGAACTGCCATAAATGACCTTCTGAGTTGCCGATGTCAGATTTATTTCACTT
Source organism: Blastocatellia bacterium (assembly GCA_963737945.1). GTDB lineage: Bacteria > Acidobacteriota > Blastocatellia > UBA7656 > UBA7656 > Onstottus_A. The sequence goes on from CAVTUR010000008.1 coordinate 857,432, forward strand.
TTTTTTCAGGACTCAACCCGGTGCTATCGAGTAGAAATCTGTTTGTAGCCGGATTGAATTTGTCGGAAGGATTTTAGCAGCTATGGTCGCTATTATAAAGAGACGTCGGATTGAAATCGTCGGTTTCGAGCGCGAGCGCATGATTGCTGCCCCGGTGCAAATGGCGTGTCCGATCTGCCACGCGGCCAGCGAATTTCTGCCGACACGCCAGGCTTGCAGGCTCGCGCAAGTCAAGCCTCAAAGCCTTTATCGCTGGCTCAGGCAAGGCAAAGCCCACGGCATCAGAACGGCTGGCGGCGGGTATCGCATCTGCCAGAATTCGCTTTTTCACCCGCTCAAACCAGCCTTATTGTCAAAGGAGTAACCCATGAAGCATTTTGCCTATCGCACAGTCATCAGTCTGTTTTTGATCTTTTCATTCCTGATCTTTTCTGGCGCACCCAAACGAGCCGCAGAAAGTTCAACCGCTATCGCTTTCGGGGCAGCAAGAGAAACTACCCATACCTCTGCCGTAAACCGCACGCCATTCAGGAGACAGCCTTTGCGTTTTGAGGTCAATCGCGGACAAACCGACGCGCAGGCTCACTTCATCGCCAGAGCCAGTGACAGCACCCTCTTTCTAGCCTCACAGGAAGCCGTGTTGCGTCTTCCCAGAATGGCGGAAAAGTCTGAGACAAGACACGCGGCTCACAAAAAGGCTTTTGAAGCTATTTCGCAACCGGTCGAAAACGCAGTCATTCGCCTGCGTCCCGTTGGCAGCAATCCAGAGCCACGCATCACAGGCGAAGATAAATTGCCTGGCGTGTCAAACTATTTTATCGGCAACGACCCACGGAAATGGCGAACCAATGTCGAAGCCTATGCGAAGGTCAAATATGAAAATCTCTATCCGGGCATTGATTTGATCTATTACGGCAACGAAGCCGGAGAGATCGAATATGACTTCAAAGTGTCTGCGGGGGCCAACCCTGCGTCGATAGCCATGTCGGTTGAAGGAGCAGAAAAGCTCGAGATAGATGAGCAATCGGGCGATTTGATTTTAGAGACAACCGTTGGCCGTCTTAGACAACACGCGCCGCTCATCTATCAAGAGGTCAACGGCAAGCGTCAGGAGATCGCCGGACGTTATCGGTTCATTGATAACGGAAAGACTATCCAAAATTCAAAATTCAAAATTCAAAATCCGCTGATCGCCTTTGCGCTCGACGATTACGATGAGAGCCAGCCGCTGGTGATTGACCCGGTGGTGGTCTATTCGACGTTGCTGGGCGGTGCGGCTGCCAATTTCGACGGAGCAAGAGGCGTGGCGGTTGACGCGCAGGGTAACGCTTACATTGTCGGCCAAACGCAATCGAGCGATTTCCCGACGCGCAATGCGCGGGATGGAGCGCCGCCGCAGGGATTCGCATCCAAGGCGTTCATCGCAAAATTCGCGCCCGACGGAACCTTGATTTACTCGACGTTTTTAGGCGGCACGGACGGCAACAGCGAGGCTTCTGCCATCGCCGTAGATGCAACAGGAGCGATCTATGTCGCGGGAACTGCGAGCCCCGGCTTCCCTATCGTGAATGCTTTTCAACCGACTGCGGGCAGTTTCTCCGATGCTTTCCTTACCAAACTGAATGCTGACGGCACGATGATTATCTATTCGAGCTTTCTCGGTGGCAATCAGATTGAAAGCGTAAGAGACCTCAAGCTGGATGCGCAGAATAATGTTTATATCCTTGGTGAAGTCGCCGGCCTGGGCGCTGCGAGTGTGACTTTTCCAACGGTCAATCCGACCCAGGCAAACTATGGCGGCGGCCTCCGCGACATGTTTTTATCCATCGTCGCGGCAACCGGCGCTAATCTTTTGTTTTCTACTTTTTTCGGCGGCAATGGCGACGACGAAGCGACTTCTGTTTCGGTCTCATCGGATGGAAATCAGATAGCGATTGTCGGCGCAAGCGACTCGACAAACCTGACCACAGGCGGGATTGCTTCGCAGGCAACTGATCCAAGTTGCGACGAATTGGAGGGACTAATGGCTTTTTTTGAGCGTAGTGAAATAGTCGAAACCGGCTATGATTTAAGAACTATTCTAAATGACATTATCGACAACCTGTATCCTGCTACTTGCGCTGAAATACTAGAGAAATTTTTCGACGAAGCGTTCGGAAGATCATCTGCGTTATCTTCAGGAGATATGTTTCTCTCGCCCCTAGCTAGTATACCTAGTGGTGAGGTCATAGCCAGCGCAACATATCCCTCAAGCGGCAGCGGTCTGGTAAGCCCTTCTTCGGTAACACCTCAAGCGACAGGTGGCGGATTCGACGTTGTCATTGCGCCGATTGATCAGAACGGCGATGGGAGCGCGAAACGTCTATTCGGCGGCAGTCGTGACGAATTCGCAGCCGCCGCTACCAGAGATTCACGCGGCGCAATCTACGTCACAGGCGATACAACCTCAACCGACCTGCCGACTGTCAGCCCGACACAGACCACACCCGCCGGCGTAAATAATAACGGGTTTGTCGTCGTCTTTGCTCCAGACACCTATGATGTGCTGTTTGCAACCTATCTAGGCGGCGACGGCTTTACTTTACCCGAAGGCATAGCCGTTGACGAGCAAGGAAACATCTTTGTCGCCGGCGTCGTCACCATCGGAACAACGTTCCCGACCACTCCGGGCGCATTTCAGCGCGAACTCAAAGGGCGCAACGACGCATTCCTGGTCAAATATTCGCCCGTAGACATTCCCACCGGGCCGGACTTTTCGCTCTCCTTCAGCCCCTCGACCATCACCACTTCATACGGCAAAACCAAAGTCACCGCCGACATCAATCGCACCGCTGGCTTCACGGGCAACGTCACGATTACGCCCGCAACCGAATGGCCTACAGGCATCATTCTGAAACGCGGCTCGGCTTCAACGACCGAGAGCCAGGTCACTTTCAAATTGAAGGTGAAAGGGAACGCGGCGCCCGGCTCACATTTGCTGACCTTCAAGGCTACGGATGATTCGGGAAGAGAGCGAACCGCGACGCTCACTTTGATTCTGCAAGAGTGAGTGGGCGGCGAGGCGTAGTTCTAATGCGTTCTTTGATGGCCGTTCGCGGCCCGCAGAACCGGAGCGTTGGAGATCGGCGTGCCAATTCCAAACAAATGCTCTGCCGCCGCGGGGCGGAACTATTTAAGGCCAAGTTTCTTGTTTTGCTCCAAGAGCGAGACGGCTTCGCGCAGCCGCCGCTCCCGCGTCTCCTCCTTCTTAGCGAGCATGATCCATCCGATGTAGTGCCTACGATAGGACGGCGCCAGGCTTGACAGGCATTTCTGAATGGCGAAGTACCGGAGGGAGTTCGTCTTGCGTAACAGCTCCAGGGGCTAACCACACGCTGCAGTGGAGGCCGCGAGGGATAGGGCTCAAATCGGTTCCACTGCAGTTCGCGGCGGTTGAACGTGAGCGCTAGACCGACTGGAGAAATGTAATGAAACGCACGTGAACGATCATTTGCGTTGTCGGGCGCGTTGTCGTTCGATCGCTCCCATTGGCTACCCGCTCGCACGGTGTCGAGAGTTTCTTGGGATTGAGCCACAGCCAAACCGAACGCCTAGATTGCTACGTGTTATGAGAACTCGTAAGTTCCGGATGCGGCGCTCTTCGGGCCGTAGCCGTGATAATGAAAGGACGAATAAAGCGCACGTGTCTAACAGCCTCAACGGGGCTTGCTCAGTCGGCGTTCGCTATAGGACGGCGAACGATGCTATACATTCCCCCTATGCGATCCGCGTCAGTTCTCTTCTTCATTCTTTTTCTGTCTTTTACGCCGACATTCGAAGCCCGCTGGCAGGCCGAACAGAGTAGGCCTGATTTCTGGGTCGCCCGGGACGTCGCGGTGCGGCGCGATCCTAACAGGCCGTTGATACGGATCGGCATATGGGACAGCGGCGTCGACACTGAACTCTTCAAAGGAAGACTCGCAACTGATCGCCGCGGCAAGATCATTCTGCGCGGTTATGATTCCTTCAAGCGACGGCAGGACACCCCAATGGCCGTCCTCCCGGATGCGGTGACTGCGCGACGTGACGAGCTAAACGCCGCCCTCAAGGGCCTCGACGATCTAGACAGCAACGTGAACAGCGAAGCCGCGAGGGCGATTGACGAGCGTATGAAGAAGATGACCGCGGCCGAACGCGCATCATTCGACGATGCGGTCGACCGATGGAGCGGTTTCGGGCACGGGACGGCGGTGGCCGACATCGCGCTCGCGGGAAACGATCAGGCCGAAATCATCGTCGCCAGAATGGAGTGGTGGCACGGCTCACCACCCGTCCCTTGCTGGACCCGAGAGTTGGCCGACCGGGAAGCCGAATCCATCCGCGACCTGCTCACGTACCTCGTGAAGAATGGCGCCCGCGTTGTGAACATGTCGTGGGGGCGCGCGGAAACCGCGTACCTGCGAAACCTGAAGCAGTGCGCCCCGAAGATGGGGGCAGCGGAGCGCGAAAGGCTGGCGCGCTACACGGTGGAGAAGATTCGGTCGGTGTTGATGGAGGGGATGCGGAGATCGCCGAACGTGCTCTTTGTCGGGGCGGCGGGCAACGACGGGGCGTCCGTGCAGAAGGTTAATCCGGCGACGCGCTTTTCGCTGCCTAATTTCCTCCTCATCGGGGCCGTGGATAGAAACGGCGGCCTGGCAGCCTTCACCAACACCGGTACTGAAGTCACGCTTTACGCGAACGGCGAAAGGGTGGCGTCGCGTCTGCCCGGCGGCGACCTCTCGTTCCCTTCGGGGACGTCAATGGCCACGCCCAACGTCGCGAACGCAGCGGCCAAGATGCTCGTCGTCAACCCGCGGCTCACGGGCGCGCAGTTGAGGGAGATGTTGGAGCGGACGGCGGATACGAATACGACTGGCCAGCGACTGCTCCACACCACCAGGGCCGTCGACGCCGCTCGGGCGGCATTGACGGCCCACGCCCGAGTTGATAAGCGGTGACACGTCGCGGGCGACTCTTGCGGTGGGAACTTTTTGGGAGGCATTATTCTCCTTTGCAGGAGCGTTTTCTAAGAGGCGTGGCGCAGGTAACGCCGCAATCTAACAACATAACTGTGCGGGCACCGGAGGGGCGCGAGTTCTCTGCTTCAAGATCGGTCCTGTGCTTTGCATTATTTCGACATCAACGCGCGGCCCGGTGACGCTGACGTTCGACTGCCTACTATGAACTCAAAAGTTTCTTCAGACTGGATCGTGAATGCGACGCATCAATACATCGCAGAGCGCGCGGAAACGCATCCAGAAATTGCGGCGTTTGTTGAGACGCTGGACGCGTTGCCGCTGTATGCCGACTGGAGCGGTGGCGTCGCGGTTCGTCCTGACGGAGAGCTGATTGGTTTCCTCTGGGAGGAGCCTCAAGCGATCAAAGTTGAAACGGATCTGCATCTACGATTTCTTGCCCTCGTGAAAGGGGCTGAACGGTATCCTGAACTCGAGTTGTTGTTGCCGCAGCGTTCAGGGCTCGACCGTGATTGTCCATTGTGCAAAGGGACCGGCGAAGTGGATGGTCTTAAGGACCATGGCGACTACATTAGCAAATGAACTTTCTACCAACACTGCTCACTTCGGCTCTCTGCTGCTTCCTTTGCGCAGGCTGTCACAATCCGCTCCTTGCGCCGCCGAAGAAAAAGACTGTCGCCGAGTTTGAGCGCTTGTATTCTGCCTGGCATCAGGAATGCGAGACGATCCGCTTTTCCAGCAATACGTATGACTACATTGGTTTGCCGGGCTATCGAAAGATTGTCGCCATTGGCAAACCAGCCTTGCCGTCTTTGGAGCAAAAGGTGGCGCAAGACAACGGGTTGGACTTCATGCTTGCATTCGCCGTAGTAGAGATTTGTGGCTGGGACAGACAAGAGTTCCGGGGTGGTAGTGAGCAAGAGTTTCGCGACCGGGTCTTACGGAAGTTGCGCCAAAAATGACTGTCGCCTAACCAATGCGCTGCAGCGAACCGCGCCATCCGCGCTCCGGTCGCAATCCACGCCACCCGCGGGGCGGGTCGCTGAGCTCGAGCCGTTACACATCGCTAACACCCAGCGCGGAATAGTGCAACGGAACCTTCAATCATAGCCGCTCGATTGCCGAGCTCTCGACTTAATGCTTATGATTCCACTGCGTGGAGGAAGCGGAATACGTGCCCGGGTCAATGTCGCGGGCTGCTTAAACGCTGGCGTTAGGTGACGAAACCAATGCAGTCCTCTGGAAGTATGACAAGCAGAAAAGATCAGCCTTACGGAATCTACAAAGATCATTACGCGTGTTTTGAATGTCGTAAGGCATTCAAACAATCCACCGAAACAGGAGCGACCACGACGCGGTGAAAAGAGAATTGTATTGTGCCCACAATGCCGAAATCCAATGCACAACATGGGACACGCTTTCAAAGCGCCGAGGCAAAATGCGACGAAACAGTGGAAGAAAGTAGAGATCTTGATCGCAAACGGAATCCGATTTGATTATTACGGATGGACAGGACCAGGCTATCGTCCCGCAACATTGCGGGAAGTAGAACCATTTCTTGATAGATCGCTATTAGAACGAAAAGGGATTATGAAACCAAAGGATTGACTATAGGGAGAAAAAAGGCACACAGGTGAAATCCGACAACGTCACCTAACCTGGGATTGACCGGAGCCGCGCAAGAGGATTCGCTAGGTTCCCTCAGTCTTACGTGCGCGGCCCGGTCAACCGAATCGTTGGGCTTCTCAGATGAGAGGAGAACGGAACGTCAAATGATGAACCTCAGACGACTGAGCATCCAAGTCCTAGGAGTCTTCTGCGCCGCAACGTCCTTTGCAGCGTTCGGCGTGAGAACCGGCGTAGTCGCGCAAACCGCAAAAGGCACGAAAGGCGTGATAGCTAAGAACAGCTACACTAGCCCTGAGCGAGATTTTCGTGTTGTCATACCGAACGAGGCAGTTCCGGGGTTTGCCGCTCGCGACGAAGGTGATGGTGATGTTTGGCAAGTGCTGTTTACGGATGACTTCGGGGGCTTCTACCGAATGCTGTCTCTGAAGAATCCCAAGGGCGAGTTCACAGCCGACCGGGTGCTAGGAATGAAGAATTACGCACAAGCTTTTGACAAGGAAGTCCTTGAAACCACTCGAGGACACGAGATTCGCTTCATTGACGTTGAGAAACAAGGGGCCGAGATCACGATCAAGACCGCCCGCAAGCTTCCAGATGGCTCGATAGAATGGGATTCGATGACCCCAGACCTTGTTACCGCGAACGCCGTCTTCGAGACCAATAGACACCTGTACCACGTGATAGCTGGGGTAGCGCAAATGGAGAAGATGGACCAGCCAACTGCTGTTCAAAGAGCCAAAGAGCGATTGGTAAAGTTTTTGGAGGGATTCGAATCGGGAACACCAGTGCGGCAGAGTCGCTGATGATACGAGCGACTCAGCCCAACCCGGCGATGCACGCGAGCGGAAAAAGCGCCCGCTGATCGTATCGTTCGGGACCCACTTCTCAGAATGAAACGCCAGCGACAAATGCTCTTATTGACCCTCAGCATTACTCTAGCGAGTGTTTCATGCGACCGGTCGTCGCGGAGTGGGCTTGAGTCATCCAATACATCTTCAACAGCACCGGCAGAGCAACCTCGCGTTACGGTTTCGATTCGCGACTTGTCCGAACCGCCCCTCTCAAACCTCGATGCGGGAGTGGTAGCCGCGTGGAAGCAATTCACTCGGAACGGACAGTATCGGCTTGCTCGCGCCGCAGACATGTTATTCGCAGAGGACGCCAAGCGCAGGATCAATGCGTCGTTCTCGATGTGGCAGGGAGATACCACGTTCGCCGGTGAATTCGTTGCCTTGGTTATTGACACAACGCTAACCGATCAAGATCGCTTTGGGATCGTCCTATTCCGTCCTGACAAGGCCGGGGCTCGATCGGCAACCTACTCACCTCGCTGGCTTATGAAGAATCGCGATCTCTCTACGACCGCGATCGACAGGGTAAGTGGATACCTATTTATCCATAGCTTCACAACTGCCGACAAATACGAATCATGCTGCGTACATTGGAATGCATCCAAACGTCGCTACATATGTCGTTGAACCCTGGCCGAACTAGCATGCACCGGAGCCGCGCACACAAGTCTTCAAGTTGTCGTCATGTTCCGATGCGCGGCCTGGTGCATGCAGACGTTAGGCGACCCGACGCCATGGAGGCAAGATGAAGAGGACGGGGCTCGCGGCCGCGATGATGATTCTCGGTCAGCTCGTCCACCCGGAGACTGTCTCTTATCGGCTCAGTACCAGCGGCTCTCTGGGCCATAAGGTCATCGCCGAAGGGACGAAGACGTACTCGCCTGACACTGACATCGAGATTCAGGCCATCGGCCCGAAGAACAGCCCAAGCGCTTGGTCGAAGAGGCTCGAGCTGGCTCGGGGCTTCAAGTTGGAGGCATACGTCACCCGTGAATCTGCGCTGGACGGGTTCGGCCTCGTGGTCACTAGCCCAGCGAGTCCAAATGACTTCAGCTGGAATTGGTTCGATCGGGAGAGGGGCGGGGTCTTCACGAAGCGGCGCGGAACGGGACGACTGAGAGTCAGCGAGCGAAAGGTCGGCCACCTTGTCGAACTCGAAGCCGTGGAATTCTTGGATGACGTAGCCCTCACCTATCGTGACAACGCGCAGGCAAAGACGCCGGACGAGCGAACTCATGAGCTTCTCATCAAGAGAGGTAGCGTGTTTCGCATGGCGCGCTAACCACGGGTTAAAGCTGACGGCGGATGGCGTCAGTAAGGCCGGGCTGTGGACCACCGAAGCTTAACCCAGTGTCATGCGCGAGAAGATGTGTCATGTCTGAATCACGCAGCATGTCAAGAAAGACATGCAAGAATCAAGTAGACAAAACTGATCCAACGCGTCGGTTGAGTGAATGGCAGGATCATCTCTATGACCCTGGATACTTCATTGGGAGGCAACATAGATCCGCTGCTGACTGGTCCGCTCACCTAACAGGTATGGCTACAGGTTGACCTTTGTCGGGGTAATAATGCTCGGGTTTTTGGTTCTTACAACGGTCAAAGAGAAGTTGCTTGGCCAAACCCTGATCATAGGAATCCCATTTTGTGTTCTCGTATTCGTGGCGGGATTCAAACTGGTCAAGAAGCAGCGTTCAAAATATGATCAACAAAGTACAACAAGACGATGAGACTGGCTCGCGGAATTGATGGAGATCGGAGAACGGATTCTGCGCCTAACACTGCGTGCACCGGAGCCGCGCGAGTTCATTTCTTATGATGCGGTCCTGTTGCTTGTATTGGACTCGTATCAACGCGCGGCCCGGTGACGCTGACGTTAGACCGCCGAAGGCGTGACAGTATGGAAGTACGTTGGTTTCTAATCACCTTGATGACACTCGGTCAGTTGGTTCTACAGTCTTCCCCCCTTACTCAAAGGCAAAAGGAAACCTCCTATGCAGAAACCAGAAAACTCCTGCTTAAAATGGAGAGAAATGCGGATAATAAGGCCCTGAAGAAGCTGTTTGAAAAAGGCGAAGAAATCGCGCGCCCGGTTACGCTTGGCGTTCGGCGCTATCTCACGGCTCTATGCTACAGCCAGGTCATGCCGTACGAGAACTACGCCTGATGGACGATTGACGCGTGTGGATGCTGAGTGAGACTGTAAAGAAGGGTGACATCACATGAAGTTCAAGCATTTCGTGTTGCTCAATAGTCTTGTCCTGTTCGTGTTCGGCGGAGCCTTCATGCTGCGTCCGTCTGACATGAGGGAACTGTACGGGGTGGTCCAGAGCGGATGGGGCGTCACGGGGTTACTCGCAGTTAGTCTCATCGGCTTCGGCATTGTGTTGTGTAGCGTGGCGTACGCCGTACCCGAGGAGCGGCAACCGCCAGTAACGGTAACTCTGTTGGTGGCTAATCTTCTCGCGTTCGCCATATGCCTGGCTCAGCAGCAAGCGATCTGGAACACTAGGATGGGGTTCGTGACGGTAGCCGTGTATTTCGTGCTCGTACTCGGCTACGGATACTTGGTGCTCAAAGGGAGGTCCGCTCGACACGCGGCACACCGCGCCTAACGTGTTCCTGTGGCCGACGCCGCGATAGAACGGAATTCAACACGCCTCTTAGCGCCATAGAGTGAACAACTTCGGTTGGCGCGGATAATGCGCAATGCTATCTTCTCCGATGGACTCACTCTCGTGCCGAATATGCCGTTCGAATGCGTGATGCTCGAGGGATTCACACTCGCCCGCGCCAGAGAGTTGTTTGCTAAAGAACTGAATCCGCTTCCGAGACACGCGCCGAACTAGCGATTGCACCGGACGCCGCGCAACGGTGCTAGTTTGGTTCAACTCATATCGATCGCGCGGCGCCGGTGAATCGGGACGTTCGCCGACTTCTAGCTATGAAAGATCACGACCATAGATGTGAGGGTGGAGACGAGCAAAAGCTTCTGGATGACGTGGCTCAACACGGATGGCACGTCATGAAAGTACTGGAACAGCCAAACTCACCTGGTTGGGCCTATTCGATCGGGCTATTTCACACATTTAATCATCCCGATATCGTCGTCTTCGGCCTCGACCATGACTTGATGCATTCAATCATCAATAGCGTTGGCGACGACGTTCGTTCTGGCAAACGCTTCGAAGAGGACAAACAATATGCTGAGCTGATTGAAACCTATGAATGCGCTTTCAAATCCGTGAAGCTGGTTTGGTACTATCCATTCTTGGGCTATGCCACATGGTTCTACAAGGGAATGGGCTATCCAGTTTTGCAATGCATTTGGCCGGACAAGGAGTCAGTCTTTCCATGGGAATCTGACTTCAATCCGGACTGGGTCTCGGCTCAGCCATTGTTGTTTTATGATGACCCGGCGTCTGCCCGGACGTCTGAATTACTGAGGTCGCTTGAAATGGGTGGCTAGGCGGCCGGCGAACAACTGCATCAACCGGAGCGCGCGCAGCGGTCTGCATATGAAGTGGTGCTGATTGCGCGCGCCCGCTGATCGTAACGTTCGGGTTCTTCCTCCAAAGAGTGTAACTAATGCAAACTCTCAAGAGCATAATCAACAGGATGAACCGGAAGCCAGCGGCGGCGGCGGTTGTTCGTGCCCAACTTTCCGATGATGGCTTCGTGGCAAGCCGGGGAGATGGCAGAACGGAAGGAGTGAGGTGGTCGGACGTTGACCGGGTATTTACGTACAAGGTCGATTGCTTCATTTACGACACGATCTGGCTAGCCTTCGAGTTGCGCGGACAGGAAGGAGCGCTCCACATCCGGGAGGAGGCTGAAGGGTTTCAAGAACTGATGTCTGCCTTGGGTAAAGCATTCCCGGAGATAAATCCTGAATGGTATTTCGCCGTCATGCAGCCACCCTTCGCCGAGAACCTGACCGTCTTATATGAGCGGAAGGGCGAACACTAACAAGGGTATCAACCGAACTCGCGAACAGCGTAGTTGTTATCCTCAATCTTGTGGGCTCGCCGATTATCCCGGCGTTACGCGTGAGAACTGCGCGGTCGAGTATTTGAATGAGCGGAGAAGATAAGATATACAAACAGCATTACGCCTGCTTTCGGTGCTGCAAGGCCTTCAAGAAAACCAACAGTCGAGAAGTGCCAAAGCGGAGATCAGAAACTGATGAGCATGGGAGGGTTGTTCACTGCCCACAATGCGGCGAACGAATGCCTGACGTTGGCTTTGATTTTGAAGCCCCTAAGCAGGACGATACTAAAGCTTGGGCGGAAGCGGAGGTCCGGCTCACTAGTTCAATTGGCTACGCAATTACAAACAGCGCTATCGTAAACCTGAAGAGCCGGAGAAAGCTCAAGAAGTTTATTGAAGAGTATGACTCGAAGAATAGGTTTGGAAGTTCTTCTGGCGCTCGGCCAGCGACTAAACGCAAGAGAGGAATTCCATAAGCATAGCGCAGAAGCCTAACTCTGCGTGCACCGGAGCCGCGCGAGTTTGTTTCTTCTGACGGGGTCCTGCTGCTTGGATTGTTTTGGTATCAACGCGCGGCCCGGTGACGCTGTCGTTATGGTGCGACACGAAGTGCAGACGTTGGGCCACCGGCGAAGAGGCGAGCCCTAACCCACTCTGGCACTCACACGAAACGTGGTAAGCCCGTAGTCCTCCCCTGGCCAGACCCCATCTTCATTACACCGGTGTCGAAGCTCAGGGAAAGCGAGCCGCAAGGTAAGCCCACGGGGCTGCGGGTATGGGAGGATGGAAAAGCGAACGCCGCCCTGTAATCGGGCGGATAGAGGGCAGCATACCTGCGCGACATCGCCTCACGCGAAAGCGGGCTGACTTCCATCTGGTGTCTTGTCACGAGAGAGTCTGACAAACCGACTTAGGAGAGAATGCAGATGCCAGCCGCAGTTAAGGTAGTGCGCTCTCCCACGAAAGCGCGGTGCCCGGATGAGTATCGTGAAGTCGATGTGTTAACATCGGCGAGTTCCGCAAGGAGCCTTCTGAGATGCTTGAGCCGGATGAGGGGAAACTCTCACGTCCGGTGCTTAGGGGGTTGGGCGGGAGCAATCTCGCCCGGCTACCCGACCGCTGATCAACTCCCCGTTAGGAGGCGAGAGATGAAAAAGGTGCCTATTATAGTCGCTGCCATAGTTTTGGCTCTTGCGGCAGTAACACTGGCAAGGACCTGGGCCGCACAGAAAAAAAGAGAGATTGTCGGCTTAACCCGCGAACAAGTGCGGTGGTTCATACCGCCTTACTACAAGGATGGGCGACAGCGAGCGCAGTTGTTCGGCGACTCAAATCAAGATGGACCCTGGATTGATCGGGTTAAGATACCTGCCGGCGCACGCGTACTCGCACATACGCACCCTCAGGATGAACTGGTAACGGTTATGGAAGGGACTTGGTACCTGGGCGAGGGCGAAAGATTCGACCCGGCTAAGCTAAGAGGCTATCCGGCGGGCAGTTTTATTGTCATTCCGGCGAGTGTCCCTCACTTCGTGGCTGCGAAGGAGGGCGGCGTGATAGTTCAGCTAAGCGGCACCGTCAAGTTTGGCACTGACTATCTAGAAAAATAAGTGCGTACAACACTCGGCTCATCCAGCCCGCACCCTAACAATCGCGTCAACCGGAGCGCGCGATGCGAGGTTCGTAAGATTCACCAGTGCCGTTCGCGCGCACGGTTACGCCCCTCGTCAGACGAATTAAGGAGCACTTGCCAGAGTGCGGAGTAAAGCAAGAAACCGAGAACCTTTTCAAACTGATTCGTGAGGACGCACAATCTTGGCTTGCTCGGCTTTACAGTTGAGATTGTCTGCCAATGTGATCTACCGAGAATGGGAAAGGATCAGAACTAATCCTCGAGCTGCGCCCGGTGTCCGAGAGTGGATGTTGGCGTACTCGCAATCTACTATGTTTGTAACAGGGTTTTCCTGGTGTCCTGCGGCGATGGCTACATCGCACACCGCACCAAGAAAGGAATCACCACACATGAAAATCATATTAGACACCACAGTCGCCGCGCCCATCAAAGAAGCGTGGCGCGCTTGTACGACGCGGGGCGACATCAAGCAGTGGAACGCCGCATGCCATCGCTGGCACACCACTCCGGCCACGGTGGATTTGCCCGTCGGCGGAGCGTTCTCCTCGCGCATGGAAGGCAAGGACGGCAGCTTCGGTTTCGACTTCGGGGAGACTTACACCAAGGTCGTGCAACACCAGTTGATCGGAATGGCCTTCGCCGATCGCACAGCGGCCGTCGAGTTTATCCGCAAGGACCGGAGCGTCGACGTTCAAGAGACGTTCGGTTCGGACAAGTCCCACTCCATTGAGCAGCAGCGTCAGGGCTGGCGGGCCATTCTCGACCGCTTCGCCCGGAATGTGGAGGCACGCCGATGAGTTGGCTTCCCGTTCGCGGCGGGAGGACGCGACGCAAACTGATGGTCGGCATCGTCATCGCGACGCTGATTTCATTGGCCCTCGTAATCGCAGACCTGGAGAGGGGCGGCCGTCCTGATCCGTCCGCGTTGCGCGCCGCTTCGACTCTGCTCGATGGCTCCTGGCGGTTCCATACCGGCGATGACCCGCAATGGGCGGATGCCAATGTAGACGATCGCGGTTGGGAGACAATCGATCTGACCGCCGCGCCGGGCAGCCACGATGGCGACGTGGGACTGCCCGACTATGTCGGCGGTTGGGCGACGCATGGTCATCCCGGCTATGACGGGTATGCCTGGTACCGGCGCGCGGTGCCGGTGCCGGCCGGACACGCGTCATGGGACATCCTCGGACCCACCCTCGTCGAGGACGGCTACGAACTCTACTGGAACGGACAACTGTTGGGCGGGTCGGGCAGGCTCGGCCCGTCCCCGCGTGTCGTTGGCACGAGACCGCTACGGTTTGCCCTTCCCGCCGATGTGGCAGGCACTCGCGGCGTGCTTGCCGTCCGCGCATTCATGCTCCCGAGGTCCAACCCGAGCGCAGACGGCGGCGGCATGCACAGCGCACCGATACTGGCTCCGCGCCCGGCGAGCGATGCGCTCCACCGCGCGCAGTGGGAGCGAACCATCGCCGGTTACATCGTCGAAGTGGTCGAACCGATCGCCATGTTTGCAGTCGTCGCCGTGGCGTTCGGGATCCGGTCCCGCAGCACCCACAAGGGCTTCCTGGTGTTTGCCAGCCTCGCACTTGCGCTCATGGCAGCCAGGAGGCTCAATAACGCGATCGTTTCATGGACCGATCTGATGGATTTGCCGACCTATGCTTGGCTGGCTAAGGTGATGTGGATTCCCACGGTGGCCGCCTGGACGTTGGCATGGAACCGCTGGTACCCGCGACCGTGGCCAAGCATCGATGCGGCGGCTGTCGTGCTGGCGGTCGCCGAAGTGATCGGCGCCGCCACCGATTCGGTGAGTGTGACGAGCGTCAGCAGCCTCTGTTCCGTCGTGCTGTTTGTCGTGATAGGCGCGCGCATTGTGGGCAGCGGACCTCAGCGGATTTTGGCGCTCCTCACGTTAGCATCCATCGTCGCCGCATTTTTTGGCGGCGCGTTGTTCGACACGATCGGCGTGCCGGGCATCTGGTTTCCGTTTGGCATCGGCGTGTCGCGGACGCAGTACATCTACGCCATCGCCATTCCGCTTGTGGCGTTTTTGATCGTGGGGACCCTGGCATCCGGAGAGAAAGCATCAATGAGCGATGCACCGGTGTGATCGGAACGGATCGAGGCAGATTGGGGACCATATCAGAGCTTCTCTGAGGCGCTGTTCGAGCACGTCACGGAGAGGGAACCGGAGGAGTGCAAATCAGAGGTTGAAGCCGGACGCGGAAGCGAGTATTTCTGAAGAGCCGGGTGCGAGAAAACCGCAGCCGGGATCTGTGCCGGGGCAGTCGGGTAACTGGTAGTCCTTCGGCGATGGCGGCTTGCTGGCGGCGCGCGACTAGGAGGAGATTATGAATACGCAAACGTTGATAGCTACTTTAGAGGCCGCACCTGGCATTATCATTGGCCTCGTCCGCGAGGTGCCGCCCCAGAACCTCAAGCGGCGCCCTGCGCCGAACAAGTGGTCCGCTCACGAGCATGCCTGTCACATATCTACCGGGCAGGTGACATTCCTCTCACGCCTGGAGTTAATGCTTTCTGACCCGCTCGCCCAAATAAAGTCTATGGAACCATCAGCGGAAGAGGAGGCCGGCTCACTACTGAGTGTTGATCTGGACGAAGCGCTGGGCCGGTACGTGCGGGAGCGTGCGCAGGTCGTTAAGCGGTTGAAGGAGCTATCCGCGGACGATTGGCAGCGGACGGCCGAGCATGAAGCGTTCAGCCACTACTCGGTGTATATAATGTTCAGGCACATGTTGATGCATGAGATGCTTCACGCTTACAGGATAGATGAGCTGATGCTGAAAAAGGATTGGGAGTAAACAACCGGCTGGACAGAGCGTAACATGACCCGCACAAACGATCACGATGAGCGAATTGCGAAACTGACGTTTGCTTCCGTGTACCCACACTATCTCGCAAAGGTTGAAAAGAAAGGCCGGACCAAAGAAGAATTGCATCAAGTGATCAAGTGGCTGTCGGGCTTCAGCGAAACGACGCTGCAGAAACATATCAAAGACAAAGTGACTTTTGAACAATTCTTTCAACATGCCAAGTTGAACCCAGCTGCACATCTTATCACCGGTGTAATCTGCGGCTATCGGGTTGAAGAGATTGAGAATCCGTTGACGCAGAAGGTCAGATACCTGGACAAGTTAGTAGATGAATTGGCGAAAGGGCGAAAGATGGAAAAGATCTTACGAACGGAATGAACTTGCACGGGATAACCCGTTCGCCAGAGTCCGACGAACCACGGGGGGGGGTCAGGCTTCACTTTGTTGATATTTGACTCGAGTATCGATAGGTCGTGGACGGGAAACCCCGACACCACGGCGTTCTTCCCTCAAAGAATGTTCGTAGATTAATGTAAGGGTATATCGATAGTCGCCGTCCTCGGGGGCGGATTGCGGTCCCCAATGCGCCCAGATTCCGAACTTGGCATCACGGAACCAGTCCGGCATGCGATATGTCATCAATGATTCGCGTGTCCCCTCGAAGGGACCCGATGTGATTCTCAGATCAGATTGGCCAAACCCGAAGGGGCGTCTGCCGGTTAATGACGGGACGACTCCGGCCGGGATCTTGAGTTCCCGCTCCCATCTGCCGCGCTTTCGCGGTGTGGTCATATGCCAAGTCCATCCGGTGTTCATTCGGGAGGGCCGATATCTGCGGAGCTTGATTGTGGACCAGGTGATTCGAGGCGAGAGTGGCGAGATCGACTGGGGCAAGGTCTGGAAGCTGGCGAAGATGGCTTTCAAGTATTATGTGAACGGCGAGAACAAGCTTTAGCTCGCGCGCAGAGGTTATGTGAATAACCCAAATCGCCGTTCATACAGTGGTTCCAGCAAACAGTAGCTCTAAGTTTCGAACCCCGCCTACTTTTTATCTTCAGCGCTTGCCTATCGCCGGACAGTGACGTATTCTCTTCTCGTCACCGGAGCATTTCATGGATAAGTACACTTCACACGTGTCTTCACCCGTCAGCGAAGAGCGAAAACTCATCACGATGAAGCCCAAGCTTCTCGACGAGGTGAGGGAGGCGGTTCGCGCGCGGCACTACAGCAGACGAACCGAGAAGACGTACGCTGACTGGATCAGGCGATTCATCTTGTTTCACGGCAAGCGTCATCCGATCGAGATGGGAGAACCGGAGATCAATCAATTTCTAACGGATCTCGCAGTCAACAGAAAGGTTAGCGCGTCAACTCAGAATCAGGCTTTAAGCGCGATCTTGTTCTTGTACCAGCACGTCCTCAAAAAGGCTCTGGAATGGGTTAGTCCAGCCGTGAGGGCGAAGAAGCCAAAGCGACTTCCTGTCGTGCTGACGCGCGAGGAAGTCAAAGCGATTATCGATGGAATGGCGGGCGCGCCCAGGCTGATCGCAACCCTTCTGTATGGAGCAGGGCTTCGACTCGATGAATGCCTGACGCTTCGGTTCAAAGACATTGACTTTGCCAAGAATCAAATTCTAGTTCGCGATGGCAAAGGTCAAAAGGATCGGATGACAACGCTCCCGGTATCGGTGAAGGATTCGTTGCTGGAGCACCTGAGAGGAGTTTACAGGCTCCATCAAAAGGATCTGCGCGAAGGCTCCGGCGGAGTCGTGCTTCCGCACGCGTTGGCGCGAAAGTACACCAACGCCGATCGCGAGTGGGGTTGGCAATGGGTTTTTCCCGCGCCAACGCGTTACTTTGATAAGGAGGCGCGGATCGAGCGGCGGCATCATCTTCATGAAACGGTGGTGCAGAAAGCGATGAGGCAAGCGGTCCTAAAGGCAGAGATCGGCAAGCCGGCGACGCCGCATGTGTTGCGTCACTCATTTGCGACTCATTTGCTCGAAGACGGCTACGACATCCGCACAATTCAGGAGTTGCTCGGGCACAGTGATCTGAACACGACGATGATATATACTCACGTATTGAACAAAGGGGGGCGCGGCGTTCGTAGCCCTGCTGATGGGCTCTAGTCGACGCGGTTTGGATAAGGGCAAACGGGATATGCAGAAAGGAAGCTTCTGGCCATATCGTGTAACGTGTTACCTGAGGCTTGACGAGGAATCTGTTGAGCGAGTGGATGATATGAAATGGTGACCGTAGTCAACAGGCAACAGATTATGCGGAAGGAATCTGCTGGATAAAAGGGATATACAGTTTTCTGGCCATTTCATGTTAAGCAGCTACATATGTTATGAGTACCTTGCCGACATTCCGCCATCATCCAGATCCCGGTGCAAACGGGCAGGATCGTCGAAAGACCAGTTAACTGATGTTTCCTGCGGCAAGCGCAGAGACGTACACGTATATCGGTCCGGTCTATGCGACTGCAGACACTCGACGTCGCCTTTGTCCGTGGTGCGTAGCTTCCGGCGCGGTGCATGAGAAATTTGGGGCTACCTTTACGGACGAAGACGCACATCGTTGACAGCCTTAATCGGACTCGCACGCGAAACCGCACCGATGTCATAGACGAAGTCAGCGGTCGCACGCCGGGGTTCAGTGGTTGGCAACAGGAGCGCTGGCTCGTTCACTGTGGTGATGCCTGCGCTTTCCTTGGCCCTGCTGGGCGAACCGAGATTCGCATCCTACTCGAGCTGCCGATCTACTTGAGTCACTGCGCACGGACGCAGAGAGTGACCAATCAACGCCACTTGAAAGATATGCTCGTCGGACTTCGCATAAAGACGGGGGTCCAACAGCTTATGTGTTCCGATGCCTTCATTGTTCGCGCCTGCTCTGTTAACTCTGATAGTGTGTAATCGCCGCGGCATAACTCTGCGTGCACCGGACCGCGCGAACTCGCTTCAGACGACGCAGTCCTGTTTGTCGTACTACTCTCGTAGCCGCGCGCGGCACGGTGACGCGTACGTTAGATTGCCAAATCTAGAGAGGTGAAACGCTTGGGGTTAAAACCAAATTTCATACACTGTTGCTTTGTGGCACTGTTTGTAGCTGTTACGGGTTTCGCCCAATCATCTTCTGACTTTGAGAAGAAGTATGGCGCTACCGTCAAAGTGTACCAACTCCGTCCTGGTATAGTTATGACAACTAGCTTTGCGCAAGATGGGCAGGTCTGTGCCATGTACATTGAGAGAAAGCACATCTCTGATTCTGGTATTGATATGAGGATAGAGCTAGAGCCAGATCTAGTCACAGAGTTGATTGATGAGTTGGTACCTGAAAACGAAAGAGGTGGCAAGAGTAAGAGCTATGGACTAGAACGCATCACCGGGGCTGTTTCAGATACATCTTATGATTACGAGAATGTATCAATTGTTCTGTTTGGTAGCGCTACCACTGACAGGTGCAATGGAGTAAGCGCGATGAGGATAAAATGGAAGAATAGGTCGTGCAAGTAACGTAAGACGGGCGAGGCAATCTAACAACACGTTCCAGCGGAGGCCGCGCAGCCATTTTCTTATCGTTGCCTGAATATCTCGCGCGGCCCCGCTGAACGTGAGCGTTAGACGCCGAGTAGTGACGATCTGGATATGATAGCCAAGAATGCAGATCAAGATATTCGCATCCAGAAGTTGTTTGGCCGCATATTGATATGCTTGATTGCAGGAGCCGTTCTGACCTTTGCTTGTGCTTCAATACTCGAATACTTGCCGAGGTTGGTTGTTCGAATCCTAAATCTACCTGCTGTGATATACTGCGCTTTCCTTTTTGCCTCTGAGACGCCGCCGGAAGTAGGCAGAGGGTTATACGAATCCGACAAGAGTACGTATTGTTACTTCAGTGCATTTCTATTCAATATCCCATATTACGCACTTGTGATCTATACCGCTTGGTGGGCAATCGCGCAGAAATCAATTCGGAAGAGAAAGAATCTCGATGCGTCAAAATGAAATCTTTCAAATTTGTGGAGCTGATGGCAAGCGGCGTCTAACAAAACGTTGCAGCCGCCAATCCGCGCGCAACGGTGATTCAGTCCGGCAGAGTTTCTTCGCGCGGCTTGCGTTTGAACGTGTAGCCGTTAGACCCGTTGGATTTCAGACGTGAATCAGGATGAGATGATTGAGAAGATATTCGAGCATGCGTCCGCATCGGAAGCCGGTGATTACTATCAAGTCTCTTTTGACGATGACGATGACTCAGAGAGCATCGACGGACCCTACCTCCTGATTCAGCGTCAGTTTGAATTCCCCGATGACGACTCATACTATTTGGAGAGCGACGACACCAGGCTTTGCGGCCACGTCAAGGTGAGAGCGGCCACGCTGAGCAGCGAGTTCCTATCTATCGACTTGCTGGCCGATGAATGGACCACGCTCAGAATTCGATATGGCATCAGCCAGAGTGATTTCGAAGAGTTCGAACGCATCGTTACAATCATGTTCGAAGACAAGGTGTTCCGCAACGATTAACCGACTCGGAAGTTGGGCGGCTCCACCCAGCGAGATGGGAGAGTACGCTGTGAATCCGCAGATGGTCTAACTCTCGATGCAGCGGAGCGCGCGCAGCAGTCTTCAAATGGATTCGGTCTCAAGGCGCGCGCCCGCTGATCGTATCGTTAGATGTCTTTATGTTGACTACAGAGCATTGTCTGATTTATGACGGCCAAGACCTAGGTCTGCCGATTATTCTGATCCTGATGGAGAAATGCCATGAAACACATTCTCATTATTGCCTTCTCAATCTCTTTGATTTCTCTCACTCCAGCCTGCAATCCACAGAGCCAGGAAGGTTCCCAGAATGAGCCTTCGAGAAATACCAACCGCAGTTCACAACAGCCCGCCGGCCCTTCTCCCGCCCAAACTGATGCACAAACAAAATCGCCTACAGTAGAGTTAAATGACCCTGCCGGCGATGTAGAAGAGGGCGGGGCAGATATCATAAAGACGTCCTTTAATAGCGATGGGGAAAAGCTGGCCATACGTATTGAACTAAAGGACGAGGTCGCTGCCACTTTTGCAAATAAACAAGCCAGCAACGTTTTAGAATTATATGTCGATACGGACCGCAGTGAAGCTACAGGGGGGGCGCTGATAATGACCGAGAGGAAGGGATTTGAATATCTGGCTACCGTCGGAGTTTGCATAATTCATGAATCCGCCGAGGGCAAATCTACATCCTGTGCAGGTGGGCCAAAAGGGGGCAAGATCACGGGGCTGTTTTCTGGCCTTACAGTTGAAAAGTATGATAAAGACGGAGACTACAATGGTAAGGTGATAGCAGAGCCGATGGGGATAGGGAGTCCCAGCATTCTAAAGCTCCCTCACGGCAAAGTTGAAGGGCGTCATATCGAGGCTGAGATCCCTTATACGATCATGGGCATGCGTTCGGGGCAGGAGATCCGGATACTGGCAGCGGAAAGCTTTGAGCGTTCACATGAGAGCCGTTACTCCCGAGACATAATCTTAATACTCAAGTAGCCAGATAAATACCTCGCGTCTAGGCAGGCATCTAACAACCGGTTCGACCGTAGCGCGGCAAGCGAGTTTCGTATCCTTCGGCCAGTGTTACGTGCCGCGCCCGGTCAACCGTGAGTTTTCGGCAACAGTGCGTGACTCGGGCCGGCTTAACGTAGTGAGTTTTAAGCGAGGCATGCCAAGAACAGCTGCTCCGATTTCGAATCAGCTCAGGAAGCTGGGTCGCCGATTGACCAGTTTCGCCAGTCTCACCCGCCTCGCACGCGACTCCCAGAGCAGTTTTGGGATGAGGCTATGTCGGTGGCTCACGACGAAGGGCTTTACCCAACGGCCCGCGCCTTACATCTGGACTATGCCAATCTGAAGATGCGACTAGAGAGGCGGTCTCAAAGAAGGCAGGGAGCGGTAAAGACCCCTCGCTACACACCAGGGACGTTGAAACGAAGTCGCACACCAGACAGCCATCAGTTGCCTGCCCAGGCTACAACAAGGACAACCCCGCCCACAGCGTTCGTGGAGCTAATGGCCGATTCACTTGCCACTAATTGCCTGATCGAAGTTGAAGGGGCCGGGGGCGCCAGGTTGCGCATCCAGATACGGATGAGTGCGCCGGAGGTCCTCAGGCTGGTTCGAGATTGGCGCGAAGGGTTAGTGGGCGCTGGCCGGGAGAACGGATGATCCAGCTCACTCCGCAGATGAAGATCCTGGTCGCGGTGGAAGCCGTGGACGGAAGAACGAATTAGTCGCGGCGCGGCTGTGCCAGGAGAAGCTGGCCTCAGATCCGTTCTCAGGATGCGTGTTCATTTTCCGCAGCCGCGCCGGGACAGCAATCCGATTGCTGGTCTACGACGGCCAGGGGTTCTGGCTTGCCCAGAAGAGGCTCTCCAAGGGGCGATTTGTTTGGTGGCCAACTGGAGATGAACCAGCCAGAGCACTGCAGCCGCATCAAGCACAACTGCTGTTGGCGGCGGGCAATCCGGAGAGTGAGCCGCGCCGCTGTGGCGACCGGTGAACCCGGCCTGAGGCATCCGCGAGAAGCCAGAAGAAACATTAACAAACCCCTTGCGTTCCAGATTCACCTCAGCTATCCTGTCTCCGATGGCAAGCCAGATGCGATATCGGGGGCGGGTGGTCAGCGCAAGCGACGTCGAGTTCATCCAACAACTGATTCGGGATAATCCAAAAGCAAGCCGCCGGGCGCTATCCAAGAATTGTGCGAGGCTTGGGAGTGGAAGCAAGCCAACGGCGCGCCGCGCGACATGGTTTGCCGGGGGCTGCTATTGATGCTGGAACGGGGCGGACAGATCACGCTGCCCGCGGTGCGGTTCGTGCCGCGCAATCCCTTTGTCGATCGAGCGAGGCCAGCGCCGGTCCTGGTTGATGCCTCTCCGCTGGCCGGCTGTCTGAGAGAGATACTGCCGCTTGAGTTCTGGCAAGTGCGGCGGACCGGAGACGAGCCGTTCTTCAACGGCCTGATGGAGCATCATCACTATCTGGGTTACGAACAGCCGGTTGGCGAGCACCTCAAGTACCTGGTGATTGGCGCTGGAAGACCCGTTGGGTGTTTAGCGTTGTCGAGTGCGCCCCGGCATCTTGGGCCGCGAGACCACTTCATCGGCTGGGACCAACCAACGCGTAAGCGGAACATTCATCTGCTCGCATACAACACGCGGTTTCTGATTTTGCCCTGGGTGAGGGTGCCCATCTGGGTTCGCACATACTGGGTCATGGCGGCGGCAGGTGTCGACGGACTGGCAGAAGATGTACGGCCATCCGATCTATTTGCTGGAAACATTCGTGGACCCGTCGCGGTTCCGTGGAACCTGTTATAGAGCGGCAAACTGGATTGTGGTAGGGGAGACAACCGGCCGGGGCAAAGACGATCAGACCGGGCGGCCAAACCGGCCTCTGAAGAAGATTCTGGTGCTGCCGCTGGTGAAGAACTTTCGCCGTTTGCTGAACTCCTGAACAACGAATGATCTGCTATGCGATTAGAGTCGACCGACGTCAACATTGAGGAGTTGAAGCAACTGGTGAAGCAGGGCGGCCTCGAGCCCTTATCACCCGAGGGTCAACGAAAGTTGATGGCGCTCATTGAGACTGTCGAGACCGTGACCGAGTTGCTAGAGGATCGGAATCTCACAATCAAACAACTGCACACGCTGCTGCTTGGGCCTCGCACGACCGAGAAGACTGACAAGGTGCTGGGCCATGTCAACGATCACTCGGAGCCAACCCACAGTAAGAAACCACGGAAGGGACACGGCCGCAACGGCGCAGCCGATTATAAGAGTGCGCCCCATGTCAGGATCGAGCACTCGTCTCTCAAACCCAAAGACCGCTGCCCGGAGTGTCTCAAGGGGAAGGTCTACCCGGTGAAAGAGGAAAGAAGCCTGGTGCGGATAGTGGGGCGGCCGCCGCTGGAAGCAACCGTTTATCAACTGGAGACGCTGCGCTGCAATTTGTGCGATGCGGTGTTCACACCGCCCGCTCCTGTTGAGGCCGGCCCCGACAAGTACCACCCCTCAGCCGTCAGCATGATCGCGTTGTTGAAGTACGGCGCCGGCTTTCCGTTTTATCGGCAGCAGCGGCTTGAGAGCTATCTGGACATCCCGCTGCCGGCATCCACTGCCTGGGAGCTGGTAGCTGCCGCGTCCCAGTTGTTTATGCCGGTCTGGGAGGAGATGATACAGCAAGGAGCGCAGGGCGAAATCGTCTACAACGACGATACCAGCATGAAGATTGTCTGTTTCGTGCGTGAGGTATCGGACCAGCGCACGGGCCTGTTCACTTCAGGCGTTGTAAGCGCTTGCGGCCCGCACCTTATCGCCCTCTTTTTTACCGGCCGTAAGCATGCGGGTGAGAATCTGGCGGACTTGCTGGCCAAGCGCAACCAAGAGCTTGGGCCGCCGATTCAGATGTGCGACGCGCTCAGCCGCAACGCACCCGGGCCGTTCAGCGTGATTCTCGGCAACTGCCTGGCCCACGCACGGCGTCACTTTGTCGACGTGGTGCATGCCTTTCCTGATCATTGCCGTTATGTGCTGGAGACATTTCGAGAGGTCTTTCATCACGATGACCTGGCGCGCCGTCTCCAGCTTGATCCCGGGCAGCGGCTGGCTTATCACCAGCAGCACAGCAAGCCGCTGATGGACAAGCTCAATTCCTGGTGCAAAGAGCAGTTCGACCAGCGAATAGTCGAGCCCAACTCAGGTTTGGGCAAAGCTATTCAGTATCTGTTCAATCACTGGGAGCCGTTGACCCTGTTCCTGCGTCAGCCAAATGCGCCTATCACCAGCAACATCGTCGAGAGGGCGCTCAAGAAGAGTGTCTTACATCGGAAAAACAGCCTATTCTATCGCACCAAAAACGGAGCCCGCGTCGGCGACTTGTTCATTAGCCTGATCTACACGGCTGAATTGTGCGGGGCGAATGCATTCGATTATCTGACCCAGCTGCAGCGCCACCCGGAAGAGGTCGCGCGAGCCCCTGCCAGGTGGTTGCCTTGGAACTACCGGGACACCCTGCTAGAGTCGAGCATCGCCGCCTGAGTGATCGCCTGAGCGCGGCGCATTTTGAGATGGCGGTGAGGGACGCTCATCGTTTGCCGCCGCCGATCAGAAGCTTGCCCGGCGACCTTGCCCATGCCATCAAAACAAAAATCCAGCAAGCCGGCCGCATGCGAGCGCTGCGGCGGACAGAACTTGACGCGTCGAATAACGACCTATTCCGTACCGGTGGGCGAGCCTCCGTTTAGTAGCTTTCCTGAGCTCAAAGGAAGACAGATCTACATTGGCCGAGTTGCCCTCTACGAGTGCCAAACTTGCGGCCACCTGATGCCTACGCCCGCCGGCTGGGCCAAGATTGAGCGCAATGTCGCCCTCAACATCCTCCTATTCAGGGGACAACTTCACTGACTATCGGCTTGCTTCACAGCTTGCGCATGCCTGCCGAAAGCTCACGTATGTCTAAGCGTATTATCAATCGTCCACTCAAGAAAACTTACTTCGTCCACGAGGTGGGGCTCGATCCATGAGCGCCGCGTAAACCCGGATTTCCTGGCGGTTTTGGAGTGTTTCCCCCGCAAAAGTCGGTAATCACCTCTATGGCCGGTTTTGAAATACCAGAGTCGATGTTCTTCGTCAACGTCCCGGACGACTATTTAATGGTCGGTTTTCAGGTGATCAGGTGTGCCGGTTTTAGGTGATCACCGAGGCTTCTCGTTTCAGCAAACTCACGCCGAACTTCCTGTGGTGTTTTGTCTTGGCGTAGTCCTTGGAAAAGACGGATGTCGAAAGGTGCCTTCCTGACAGTCCATTCAACGGGAACATTCAGTAATGCTCATATTACAAACTCTTCCCCTCTGTCCCAGGTGGCTCTTCTACTATCACCAGCATATCTGGTGCTTCCACCAGATTAGGATTCTTCATATAAGCCCGCCCATAGTCCTGTAAGGGTGAACTCCTCAGCAGTTAGCGCACTCTGGAGCTACGAGATTGTTAGCAATGAGTACTTTCAATGCTCGCGTATGAATTCCAAACTAATACGTGTGTGCCCTACAATATCATCTACAGATGTACTTCTGCTAAAGTACTCTAACGCTTCTAGCGTCCTCTTTTCAGCCGCCGTTGTTCTTCTCCACATTGTTCGTCTCCTTCTTTTTCACAGCCGTCTCGATTTGGCACGTATCTATTCTCTGCACGTCCCTAAAACGAATTAGTCGGCTCCCTCAGCATACCATCTCGTTCGAAAACGTTTGGATATCTCAAAGCTGCGTTCGTTGAAGATGGGCAGCACACAATCTTTAACGTGTGCTTTCGCCACGTACTCTCCTCGATTTTCAGTAGCTCAACCCATACTTCTAACTAGAGCGAGGTCACCCTCTGGAATCTCTGTAATATTCGTAGACCATCGAAATTTTGTCATAGTCCCATCCGAGCGCCTTAAAGGCGAGCGCTACCTGTGAAGGGTTTGGGTGAGGACTCTGAACGATGGCCATCAGAGCATCTTGGTTGCGCCTCAGCGGCTGAACTCTATTGCTTCGTTAACAAAGATGAGGCTAGGGAAATCAGGCTGTTTTCGTAACGCGTCAGTGGATGCACATCAAAACGCTTTCCCCGCCAATCTCTTCCGCGAGTTGTGAGTCTGCCAGTAACAGCCCCTCAAGGAGTGCTAATCGCGACACCGATTCTTCGAAGTCATACTGTTGGAGCGCAGCATCAAAAGCGTCGATGATATTTCCGCCAACCAACTGATGCATTGCTTCGATCAATTCGACATTGGGAGGGTGATACTTTCCTCAAGTGATTTCCGAAAGCTTTGAAGAAAGCTGTTTCTTGCCCCTTCTACTGCCGCCCGATGGACTCCGCGTCGGTCCCTAGTCTGTTGCTTCAACTCCAGGATTTGCTCGTCGTCCAGTCCGAGTGCCTCTGCCGCACCTATTTCTACAGCGTCGATGACCACTTCCACGAGACGTACTTGGGGCTCATCGTCCTCAGCAAGTGAATCGCAAATGTTTTGTAGACCCTCTTTCCAGTACTCGGTTACTAGGGCCTGTATGATCTCTTCGCGAGTCAATTCCGGACACTCTTCGCCTGCCTTCTCAATACTTAACTTGAGATTTGTCTTGTAGGCTTGGGTTACTACGTCAACCATATTGACGTTGAGAGTCGGCGTACCATCTTCATCAATCAATTGTGTTGATTCGTCTGACAATTCAGGATCAAATGTCAGCGAGAAATTGGCGATAGATTTTGGATTACTGGGCATGGTCTCTTGCCTCTTCTTCATTATGGTTCCGTTTCTGACTCATTCAATCGAGCGACGACGCGTAAGTTAAGATTGGCTCATACCGTGACACTCGCGAATCTTACGTTTTCTAGCTTGCGCGATCAAGGCATCGAATTTGATGAGAAGATAGCAAAGAGGACGGAATACCGACCGAGGCATTCATGCTCCGGAATGTTCGTGTTGTGGTTATGGCGGGATATCGTGCCTCGGCCACTGAAGTGTTTGTCTTTTGATCCAGAAGAGTGTCGCACTATTTTGTAAGCCCGAAGAACCTGCATTCCTTCGGCAGGGCACACACCCGCCATTCCCTTCCCCAGTCTTATATGTAAAACAGGAGAAGGGTGTTGTACTTCCTTAATCTCCCTTCTAACCAAAAATAATCTTTCGAAAGATAAAAAGACTTCGATGTAGTCACAAAGTTACCCGTCGTTATGACGGCTGACGCTGTCATTCTTAACCTGAGAGAAATAGGATTTCGCCTAACAGTAAGTATGTTTGCAAGAACAGAGCGTGTGCTTCTTCGTGGGTGACATCATCGTGGACACCTGCACAGACTCTATCGTTTAACAATTCAAGAGTTTTTCGAATTTAGTCCGCCGACTATCGCTTGGAGTGTGCGTCCTGACAGATGCCTCGATAAGATTCAGATATTTCTGCGCACTGAGCTTCAAGTCCTTACCCTGTATGTTAGTTTCTTGCTCTTTAACGGGCAGGGGATAGATAGCATAGGCGAAGGACACAATGATCTTTCGGCAACTTGTAAGCGCTTGACTTATCGCTTCATCATCGCCCTCGCTAAGTCGTTTATAGATTGCGGGAATTTTTTCGATCACCTCCTTGCTATGCTTAAAAAGAAGCCTGTCAACTTGGGTCTTGCGGACTGTTTGAAGATTCTCGGCGAGTTCACCTGGATACTGGCCTCTGTCATCCCTCTTCTTATAGTAATGCTTTGCCTGGTAGTTTGTGTAGTGTTGTTAAACGGCAGGCATTTCATCCCAGTTCGCCGATCGAGAATCCTTCCAGAACGCGCCTTCGGAAAGCCTCCCCAGTGCTTAAAGAAAAAAGGAACACTAGCCTCCAGGCAAGGTCTCGTATCCCTGTCTAATCCAGTCGGGATTTACCAGCCTCGCGCCAGGGCAGATTCCCCGCCAGCTATTACCCAATCGATGCCCCTCAGGGGCAAACGCGGTATCGGTCCTAATAGTGGTTCAACTGACAAAAATCGGATTGCTGAAGGACGGAACGCAGGTGATTTATTCGGTAGGTGTAGTCTTTATTCTCGACACTCACTCCCATCCAGACGTTCGATTCCCAATCAAGACGGGTTCCGATCTCCAACAATCGGTGTGAGCGCCGCTAAGCTTAGGATTTGGAAAATGTGCCAGTGCGACTTTTCCATTACCTCAAACACTTTCCTAAGGAATTCCGAGGGGCACGTCCTCGTGAAAAAGATCACTCATTGAGTTGACGAAGATTACTTTAGATTTTTTCCACCCGAGCGGTTGCTGAATGACATCTGGCTGGAGGGTTACATCAAATCCATTTCGATAACGAGGCTGGCCCATGGCCTGAAGGCGTCTTGCCATCCTATCCGCATAGCAATTCTTACAGCCAGGGCTGATCTTAGTGCAACCTGTTACCGGGTTCCAGGTGGCGTCAGTCCATTCAATTGACGAAGATTGCGCCATCGCTCCTCCCAAACCATAGATCATCAGAAAAGAGTAAGTTGGTCATCACTATACTTTCTTGCCTCGTTCCAGAACTTCTGACCCAGTCTGTTGCGACTAAAGAATGCCAGTCGATATAGTGGCAGGTTCTTATCAGTCGAACGGACGAGCTTCGTCTCATCTATTCCTGAGTAGAGATAATTCATTGAAGCCATTTGTCTGCCAAAGCGATCTGTCAAAAAATCCCCGAAGCTTTCGCCTCTTTTTTCAGCGCTGCTCCAA
>CAVTUR010000009.1:0-99694 GCA_963737945.1 Blastocatellia bacterium
CCGATACCAACACAACGCTCGCGCCGAGCAAGCACGGCGCCATTGAGTAGTCTTGCCAGCGGGCCCGGGACCGAACAAGTCGATACATGCCTCTTCTCCCTTCATCATTTCGTCAATCGTCTGCCCAACGATACGATCAGCGGGCGCACCGTTTCGAAGAACAACTGGCCGACGACTGCGCGCGCTCGCTGCATCGAGAGTTATGCTGTACAGAGACAACGGGCGGATTTGGATAGTCTACGGCCCGTGGAGCCTGTAAACCGTTTTCAGTCAGGGTCACCGGCTACGGGGAAACAAACGCTCCAGAGCCGTGTGGTCGCGTGCAATGTTAAATCGTCTACAATGGGACGCTCCTTTATCGCTAAGTGGAGATGAGGGTCCCATCTATCATCCAAGTGCCACTCCGATAATTGGACATGGCAAACGATGAAGTGGCTGATGGTATCGTCGTACACAACTTCGGCGACGCGCGTGGGATTCCCTTCCTCATTGCTTGCGCATAGGTTCGACCAGCTTCATTACTGGCTTTACGAAATCCATCCACGCCATCCGGCGCGCTCCGCAGGAACTTCAGCGGCAAGAACCTCACCACGATGAAACAAATCTTTCACTTTTTGTGGTAGCGCCATTGCCCTCCACCTCGGGATCAGTGATCGCGGCATAACGTACAGGGTTTTATCCACAATGCCCCGCGCGGACTTTCTGCGAAGACACCTTGGGGCATTGTGGATAAAACCTGTTGAACTGAACCGCTGCTTCCAGGCGGATTACCGGTTTGATGGGGATTGTAAAGAGATTCCTGATCACCGAGGAGGCGCGTGCTCCCAAGAAGAGTTTGAGCAAGGTGTAATGCGGTCGAAGGTGAGTTCAGCGAAAGAAAAGGGATGCCTAGAGCGAACTGGAGTCAGCAAGCCGGGTCGCGATAGCGATCTGATGTGCCGAGGACAGACGTGTCCATAGACTCTAATATGAGCCAGGCGCGAGAAGCAGCAGAATGAGCCTCGATCGGCGAAGGGTTATGATGATGAATCCAGTGGCCGTGATGTGTGAGCACGACAGGCGGCAAATTGGAGGGATGGCAATTACCAATCACGATCAAGATGCCAACTTTACACGCCGGACACAAAGCCACGTCAACACCTGTCACATCGAGCATCAACTCGCAAGCAGATTTCCTGGGGGATCGTGGCGGCGGTGGCCCAATACCAAGAAGCTCTCGACATCGGGCAAGGTTTTGCTTCTTGGAGCGATTTGCGAGGAAGCCGAAGTGGCGAACCCGCATGAAACCATCGGGAAGAACGTGGAGCAAGAAGCGACGGATGAATTCATCCGACTCAAGCGTCATTGATCGAAGTCGATTGTCGTTTTTGCGATCGCGGGATGAGAAGGTGACTCGTCCTTGATCCAGCGAGAGGATGCGATTGTTGGATATGGCGACCCGGTGAGTGTAGCGGCCGAGGTAATCGAGAACTTTGTCAGGGACAGAGAAAGGCCTCTTGGCATAGACAACCCACTTCTTGGCAGCGAGAGAACGGGTGAACTGGTGGAAGGCTTTCGGCTCGGCCAGAGGAGCAGAGCGACCAACGAATCGAAGTTGATCTTTGGTGAATGCCCTTTGGAGTAGATCAAGAAACTTGCCACGGAAGACAAGGCTGAGTGCGCGGACGGGAAAGAGAAACCCTGCGCGAGCTGGAATCCAATGGGAACGATCGAAGGCCAACGCGCCCGATGGAATCAGGCAATGGAGATGGAAGTGATCGCGCAGGGTCTGATCCCAGGTGTGAAGCACACAGATGAACCCGAGCAGCCCGCCCAGGCGAGTACGAGCAAACTCGAGAAGGTCTGAGAGACCGCTTTGAACAAGATGTCGCAGACGACTTTCTTGTTGGAGAGGGCGAGCGGATTCAGTTCGTGCGGAAGAGTGAAGACGAGATGGAAGTAACCGACAGGAAGAAGCTCGGCTTTGCGGTCTCTTTAGCCACCGGGCCTTATCCAGCGACCCGCACTTAGGACAATGTCGATTGCAGCAGGAGTTGTAAGCCTGACGCTGGAAGCCGCAGGAGTCACATTGTTGAATGTGACCTCCAAGCGACACCGTACGACAGCGCTCGATCGCGCGCATCACCTTCAGATGCGATCGAGGCGAGGGATGCGCCTTACGGTAAGCGACGCCGTGGGTGCGAAAGATGTCAGCGACCTCCCAACGTTGCCTGACTCCTGCCGCCTGGTGCAGATGATCAGGCGACATAGGCGTAGAGAACTCCTACGGCAGCGGCTTGATGTCGGGAGTCGAGAGCAAGTCCAGCAAGCTACTCTTCGCATCAAGCATCTCGCTTCTGACCTGCAGGTAACGCATCGTGGTAGTAATAGAAGTGTGACCCATCAGTGACTGAATCGTCCGGAGGTCAACGCCAGCCTCCAACAGATGGGTCGCAAAGCAGTGACGCAGCGTATGGATTCCGTGGCCGCGAGTAATAGCTGCTCTGTGCTTTGTGACGTAGTAAATCTTCTGAGCCATACTACTGTCCATCTTGCGATTAGAGTCACGAGCCGCGGGGAACAGCCAGGTGTGCGGCTGACAGAGTTTCCAATACGCACGCAGCTCTTCGAGCAATCGAGGAGAGAGAATGGTGTATCGATCCTTGGCGCCTTTGCCTTGTTCAACTCGAATCGTCATACGTTTGCTGTCGATGTCTGAGACTTTGAGGCTGATGATTTCGCTGACGCGCAGACCGGCGGCATAAGTGGTCATCAACAGCGCTCGGTTTCTTGGAGGTCGAGCACACGCAAACAACCGCTCAAGTTCCTGACGGCTGAGAACCTCAGGCAGCTTGGTTGGTTTTTTGCGAGGCGGGATAGGGAGACTGGTGCGCTCCCGACCGAGAACTTCGACATAGAAAAACCGGAAAGCCGAAACAGCCACATTGCACGTGCTCCAGGACAAACCGCGATCGACAGTCAAGTGAAGAAGGTAGGCCTGGAGCTGCTGAGCGTCGATCTTGTCAGGAGAAAGGTTGTAATACCTGCACAGAGAGCTGACCGCTCCCAGGTACGATTCGTGAGTTCTGAGCGAGAACCGGCGCAAATTCATGGCATCGATCATTTTGTTGCGAAGAGTTCCCATAGAGCCTCCTTTGGTGAAATGGATTTAGAGACGAAGCTACACACGTATCGTCTCGGAGGAATTCTATGGTTTTGTTGATTGAAGAGGGACTGGGGTTGGGAGGGCGAATCTCAGGTCAATTCAAGTCGGCATCAACTAAGATCTCAAAGCCACCGCGAAGCGGTTTAGTTCAACGTCAGGTTCACCGGGCCGGCGCGACGAACCTGGATGCATTCAACGACACCGGCTGCGCCGGCTCCGGTGCAACCCAAGTTCGACGCGGTTATCGTATACGCGCTCGCCGTACGACATCGTCGAGATAGGTCGCGAGGATGTCTTTTGCAACTCGACCCCTCCGCGCCTTTAGCGTCTTCGGAAGAATCGCTCCCGATTCCACGTTAACTCCGTAGACGGACAACTCCTCGATATATGCGAACTCCATCATGCCCATGCCTGCCAGCATCACGAGATGCGACGTTAGCCCGCCATAGCGAAGCCGAAGACTGAGAGCGGTCGGCCTCCGTGATCTTGCCGCTATAGGTCGAGTCTGTCTTTGCCAGAAAAGCAAGGTATTCGGCTCCAATCGCGTATGACGTATAGAAGCCAAGCTCAATACGATCGCCCTTCTCGACGCCCTTGAATCCTCGCACGACGTCCGCGGTGTAAAGTGCGCCGCCGGCCGGAACGACCACCCCAGAGGTGATTCGGATGTAGGCCACAACGTCAGCGTCCGACACGAATTGTGCCAACTCGGGCCTCGGTATTGTTTCAGCACCAGTCTGAGGCGGAAGCCAGACTGTGACGATGATCGCCAGCATTAAGATGAGAGCTGACCGAATCATTTTCCCCTCCTATGTAGAGCGTCGAACGACAGCGTCACCGGGTCGCGCGTTGATACCAGGCAATGCAAGCAACAGGACCGCATCATAAGAAACGAACTCGCGCGGCTCCGGTGCACGCAGAGTTAGCTTGCGGCGCGAGGGTTTTGAATAACTCGTTGTTCGATCCAAGAAGCAAACTCGTCGCGCGACATCGCGCCGCTTGCCACCGCTATGATGACTTCTTCCTGCTCGTCTACCGATGCGACAATCTCATGACCGTTCAAGAGAAGCATTACTTCCATAGCAGCATGACCGACTCGCTTGTTTCCGTCGATGAAGGGATGGTTTGAGATCAGCGAATGTCCCAGCGCGGCGGCCTTTCGCGCGACGGTCGTATATAGGTCGACTCCGCCGAATGTCATCTGAGGTTGCGCAACGGCGGATTCAAGCGCATTTGGTTCACGCAGGCCCAAGCTGCCACCCGAACGCGATTATGCGCGAATGGAGCCCTAACACCTCCTTGACGGTGAGATACCGCATCAGGCAAGGCGCTTATAGAGTTCAGCGTTCTTAGATAACACGTGGTCGGCGGCGTCTAGGAAGGTCTCATCCAAGCGTGCAAGCTTCTCTTCGACACTAATGCGGAGAAGATCTTCAGCCGAAACCCCCATCTTTTGCGCGGCAACTTCTAAGCGACTTGCTGTTGCCTCCGGAAGATCGAATTCTACTGTCTTCATAGCAGCACTTTACGCGGGCAGATCGGACATCGCAACCGTTAAAGCAACATAACGGTTGGGATGACCGGGCCGCGCACGTAATACTCAAGGAATCAAACGGGACTCGCTTGCGCGGCTCCGGTCGATCCCGGAGTTAGGCATCTTCTCGAATAAGACGGCTAGCTCGTATTTCTCCACGGTTACAGAACTTGCAATGACAAAACGGCTCTTTGCCTTTTGCACCGGGATAGTAGCGCCAGCCCGTTATTTGCGGAGCCAAGTAGATCCTTGTGATTTCTTTGGGCATGATTCTCCTCGGAATGATCACCTCTAACCCCATGGGATCTGTGTGATTGAGGACCGCCGCGGCCGCTTCGGACGCTGTCATCTCTAGCTTTTCGCCGTTGTATTTGCCGACCAAGACTGACTGACCATTGGGAATCCTAAACTGCACGCAGATTAATGTCCTGACACCGCTTCTCTTTAGCTCTCTGGCCCATTGATGAGTTGTCGCGTAATTTGGAACAACTGGAACTGCGTAAACACCGCGAGGCCCGGTCTTGCGCCTTGCAGATCTAAGACCGTTTTTGATTATGGACGCTTCGTCGTTCTTGTCCGCGATGTGTATTAAAGAAATCATATGAGGGCTCGGATGCCTAACGATGGAGTTGACCGGGCGCGCGCATGAAACTGGAATCCATGCGAGAAGTAGGTACGCGCGCTCCGGTCCAACGACGGGTTAGACGTACGAAGCCGGTTCATCGGACTTCCGTACGGTTTCTACCTTGAGAAAGCCGATAATGAGAAATCGATCCGCCTGCTGTCACCTAAACTGCTTGCTGTACTGGGCGCATAGCCTTCTTTCGTTACATAGATCAGGTATTGGCTGGGCGTGTTCGTAGTAACCTTGTATCTCCCATTCTTGTCGGTCCTCGCTCGATATACGATTTGTGGATTGAAGGCGCTCATTACCGTGACGGTTGCCTGTCCGACAGGCTCTTTATCTGGGCCTCTGACAATACCCTCGAACTCTATCGCAGGTATATCATGATTGATCCCGACCGGAAGGCCTATATCTACTAAGTTGTCGCCTTTGGACAAGAAAACGCGGCTTACCTCAGTAGTTTGAAACCCTTGGGCTGTCGCCACAATCGCATAATAGCCATAGGGCAGGTCTCTGGCTTCATATTTCCCTTGGTGATCCGTGATAGCAGTTATTATCAACCTGGCGTCTGGAGAGGACAGATACCAAGAACGTGCATAGAATTTAAGGCTGACCTTCTCAAGAGGGTGCCCTAGGAGGTCAGTGGCCTGTCCGTGCACAGAGACAAGTTCTTCTTTAGATTGTGCCGCAAGCGTATCATTGAGGCCCATTAGGACAACAAGGCAGAGTAAGAAATAAATGAGTTTCATACAACCTCCTGATTGGAGATCATCCCAGGCTACTGATCGCTGATAGTACGTCTAACGATACGATCAGCGGGCGCGCGCCTCGAGACCGATTCATTTGAAGAGCCCTGCGCGCGCTCCGCTGCATCGAGAGTTAGGCGAATCTTTGCATCATTACGTACTTGGCGTACTGAGCCTTTCTGTTTCAAGCATCGTTGACGCCTTATCAAATACTTTTCTTATCAGGTCAGGGTCAGTACTGATGAAGGTATTCAGTCGAATACTCTGTCCACGATATTTTGTACGTTGGACCATATCAGAAGATTTAATGGGGATTGGGTAACGACCACCCCAAACAACAAAAGCGCTCAGGCGTCTAAACAGACCCTTTTCCTCTAATGTGAATGGTATTCCTGTCTGCTTGGCCAATTCGGCTAAATCATGTCCGTGGCTAGACCCCTTCCATTTGACCTTATCAACTTTATCGTTGCCCACAATACTCGGGTCTCTACATACAAGAATGCCTTTCACCAGATTCTCAATGGCTATTCCTGACAAAAGCATATACGCCTTGAATAGCGATAGGTCTTCATAGGAGGCTCTCCCGTGCGGATAAACGGACAATACCTCATTCAGTTCGGCGAGGACGAGCTCCGCAGCGCGTTTTAGTTGTAGTGCTTCACCCAGCCAGATGCCAGGCTCCTGACCCGTTCTTTGGAACTCGTGATTAGCTTTCTGTTTGTTGGACATACTCTTACTCACTTGCGGATGCCTAACGCCTTCACGTTCAGCCGTAAGCCCCGCGATGCAACGCTTGCAAACGTCAACTGCCGTGGCGCGCGGCTTGGCGGCTGCAACGTGGTGTTAGGCTGTTCAGAATTCGCGATTCACAACTTTCACGCTGGAGTCAGTCACGAGCACCCAACCGCCAGAATTCTTTGAAATGAGAACGTGAATCCACCACTCCGTCTTCGGTTCCGTCTCAACGCGAAACATTGCTCTGTCCTTTGACGGGCATGAGTCAGCCTCGATGACATTCCCCGCTATGCGAACAAAGCATGTGCCTTCGGCTCGATACTGCAGGTACTCGACATCAACACCGGGTTGGACTTCCAACGTCGTCGCTGCGAACTTGCCCTTGTAATAGTCCTCGCGCGAAAGCACGTTGATTGCTCCCAACATCCGACCCGTCACCCGTGTCGTTGTAAGAACGCGAATGTGCCCGGCCTGAATCGTTTGATACCGCGTGTTGTCAAATGACAGCCGCTGCTTCGGTGAGACGCTCACGATCCTGCTGATCTTCGACGACGCTGACGGGAACTCGCGCAGCTCCAGATTCTTCGATGTCGCCTCGAATACTGGTCGGCCTTCCCCTGGCCAGAGATCAATCTCGAACACAGTCCCTGGGCCCTGCAGGAGGGCGACGAACAGAACCGTTGCAATTATAGTATTCATCTCAACTCTCCGTATCAGCCTAACGTACAGGGTTTTATCCACAATGCCCCGCGCGGACTTTCTGCGAAGACACCTTGGGGCATTGTGGATAAAACCTGTTGAACTGAACCGCTGCTTCCAAGGCGCGAACTTACCGCGTTCTATGGGGATTGTAAAGAGGATTCCTGATCACCGAGGAGGCGCGTGCTCCCAAGAAGAGTTTGAGCAAGGTGTAATGCGGTCGAAGGTGAGTTCAGCGAAAGAAAAGGGATGCCTAGAGCGAAGCTGGAGTCAGCAAGCCGGGTCACGCGATAGCGATCTGATGTCCGAGGACAGACGTGTCCATAGACTCTAATATGAGCCAGGCGCGAGAAGCAGCAGAATGAGCCTCGATGGGCAAAGGGTTAATCATGATGAATCCAGTGGCCGTGATGTGTGAGCACGACAGGCGGCAAATTGGAGGGATGGCAACTTACCAATCACGATCAAGATGCCAACTTTACACGCCGGACACAAAGCCACGTCAACACCTGTCACATCGAGCATCAACTCGCGAGCAGATTTCCTGGGGGATCGTGGCGGCGGTGGCCCAATACCAAGAAGCTCTCGACATCGGGCGAGGTTTTGCTTCTTGGAGCGATTTGCGAGGAAGCCGAAGTGGCGAACCCGCATGAAACCATCGGGAAGAACGTGGAGCAAGAAGCGACGGATGAACTCATCCGACTCAAGCGTCATTGATCGAAGTCGATTGTCGTTTTTGCGATCGCGGTAAGAGAAGGTGACCCGTCCTTGATCCAGCGAGAGGATGCGATTGTTGGATATGGCGACCCGGTGAGTGTAGCGGCCGAGGTAATCGAGAACTTTGTCAGGGACAGAGAAAGGCCTCTTGGCATAGACAACCCACTTCTTGGCAGCGAGAGAACGGGTGAACTGGTGGAAGGCTTGCGGCTCGGCCAGAGGAGCAGAGCGACCAACGAATCGAAGTTGATCTTTGGTGAATGCCCTTTGGAGTAGATCAAGAAACTTGCCACGGAAGACAAGGCTGAGTGCGCGGACGGGAAAGAGAAACCCTGCGCGAGCTGGAATCCAATGGGAACGATCGAAGGCCAACGCGCCCGATGGAATCAGGCAATGGAGATGGAAGTGATCGCGCAGGGTCTGATCCCAGGTGTGAAGCACACAGATGAACCCGAGCAGCCCGCCCAGGCGAGTACGAGCAAACTCGAGAAGGGTCTGAGAGACCGCTTTGAACAAGATGTCGCAGACGACTTTCTTGTTGGAGAGGGCGAGCGGATTCAGTTCGTGCGGAAGAGTGAAGACGAGATGGAAGTAACCGACAGGAAGAAGCTCGGCTTTGCGGTCTTCTAGCCACCGGGCCTTATCCAGCGACCCGCACTTAGGACAATGTCGATTGCAGCAGGAGTTGTAAGCCTGACGCTGGAAGCCGCAGGAGTCACATTGTTGAATGTGACCTCCGAGCGACACCGTACGACAGCGCTCGATCGCGCGCATCACCTTCAGATGCGATCGAGGCGAGGGATGCGCCTTACGGTAAGCGACGCCGTGGGTGCGAAAGATGTCAGCGACCTCCCAACGTTGCCTGACTCCTGCCGCCTGGTGCAGATGATCAGGCGACATAGGCGTAGAGAACTCCTACGGCAGCGGCTTGATGTCGGGAGTCGAGAGCAAGTCCAGCAAGCTACTCTTCGCATCAAGCATCTCGCTTCTGACCTGCAGGTAACGCATCGTGGTAGTAATAGAAGTGTGACCCATCAGTGACTGAATCGTCCGGAGGTCAACGCCAGCCTCCAACAGATGGGTCGCAAAGCAGTGACGCAGCGTATGGATTCCGTGGCCGCGAGTAATAGCTGCTCTGTGCTTTGTGACGTAGTAAATCTTCTGAGCCATGCTCCTTGTCCATCTTGCGATTAGAGTCACGAGCCGCGGGGAACAGCCAGGTGTGCGGCTGACAGAGTTTCCAATACGCACGCAGCTCTTCGAGCAATCGAGGAGAGAGAATGGTGTATCGATCCTTGGCGCCTTTGCCTTGTTCAACTCGAATCGTCATGCGTTTGCTGTCGATGTCTGAGACTTTGAGGCTGATGACTTCGCTGACGCGCAGACCGGCGGCATAAGTGGTCATCAACAGCGCTCGGTTTCTTGGAGGTCGAGCACAGGCAAACAACCGCTCAAGTTCCTGACGGCTGAGAACCTCAGGCAGCTTGGTTGGTTTTTTGCGAGGCGGGATAGGGAGACTGGTGCGCTCCCGACCGAGAACTTCGACATAGAAAAACCGGAAAGCCGAAACAGCCACATTGCACGTGCTCCAGGACAAACCGCGATCGACAGTCAAGTGAAGAAGGTAGGCCTGGAGCTGCTGAGCGTCGATCTTGTCAGGAGAAAGGTTGTAATACCTGCACAGAGAGCTGACCGCTCCCAGGTACGATTCGTGAGTTCTGAGCGAGAACCGGCGCAAATTCATGGCATCGATCATTTTGTTGCGAAGAGTTCCCATCGAGCCTCCTTTGGTGAAATGGATTTAGAGACGAAGCTACACACGTATCGTCTCGGAGGAATTCTATGGTTTTGTTGATTGAAGAGGGACTGGGGTTGGGAGGGCGAATCTCAGGTCAATTCAAGTCGGCATCAACTAAGATCTCAAAGCCACCGCGAAGCGGTTTAGTTCGACATGAAATGGCCAGAAAACTGTATATCCCTTTTATCCAGCAGATTCTTTCTGCATAAGCCAACGCCGGCTTGGACAGTCTTTGACCGTTTATTGTCTGATCGTTCAATCGGTTGTCATTCGAGAGCTGATGTAGCCTCTCAGAGGCATTAGCAACCCTGTTCCTTCTGTATAATCCGACCGGCATAGGACGGGTTCCTTCAGCTTATCCCTTTGGCCGCGAACTACGTCGCCGACCTTGTTCAGAGCATGCGATTTCGATTCTTCGATTGTTCATTCATAACGCAGCGCTTCGACCGGATCAAGTCCCGAGGCGCGCACCGCCGGATATATGCCGAAGATCAAACCGACCGCAGCCGACACGCCAAACGACAGCGCGATCGACGTGCCCGTCACCACCGTGCTCCACTCCGCATACAGAGCTACGATGCGCGACACTCCGAAGCCAAAGACTATTCCGGTGACTCCGCCCAATAAACTCAAGGCCAGCGCCTCAACCAGAAACTGCTTCCAGATGTCGCGTCGCCTCGCGCCGACTGCGCGCCGGACTCCAATCTCGCGAGTGCGCTCCAGAATGCTCGCGAGCATGATGTTCATTATGCCGATTCCCCCGACCAACAGCGAGATGCCGGCTATGCAACTCATAACGATATCGAAGATGCGGCGCGTCTGCTGGTTCTGCTCGAACAACTCGCGCGGCACGACGATCGAAAAGTCTTCGGCCTTGCCGTGCATATTCGTCAGCACTTCGTTGATCAGCACCGCGCTCGGCTTCAACGCCTCCGGACTCTTCATGCTGACTACAATCTCGTCCAGCTCGGACTCCATTCGCTTGAGTTCAAACTTCTTGAGCGCCGTAGCCAGCGGTATGTAGATATCGTTGCTGAAGTCCTGAATCTTGACGCCTTCGAATTCGTCCCTTGCGAGGTTGCTGTCCTCGAACACTCCGATCACCGAGAACCACATCTTATCGATCTTGATCGCCTGGCCGATCGGCGAGAGATAGCCGAAGAGCTTTTGCTTCACTCGCGAACCTATTACGCAGAACTGCTCGAAGTCCTTCTCGTCGGGCTCGGCAAAAAAGCTTCCCTCAACCAGGGTGTGCTTTGCGAGCCGGAAGTAGGAAGGCGTCACTCCAATGACAAACGAATCGTCGCTCTTGCCCTTGAAGGAGAAGATTTGGAACGTCTTCACCCTCTTCTTCGCGGCATAACTTTCGATTTCCGGCGTGACCGCCGTTATGGCCTGGATGTCACGAGTCGACAGACCCAACGAACTCTCGCGAACCTTTTTCAGATCCTCGTCCTTGAACTCGCGGTCTCTGGCGATGATGTTGCGGAGGCCCATGGTATCGATAAGACGCAAGCTCTCCTGTTCGGCCCCGGCGCCGATCGACAGCATCGCTATCACCGCGCCAACCCCGAAGATCATCCCGAGCATTGTTAGGAACGACCGAAGCTTGTGCGCTCGGAGGTTCGCTACTGCAAGTTGGAGTTCGGTTGCGTAGTTCATGTTTGACAAGCCGGTCCTCAACGGCCGCCTCTCATGGCTTAACAAAAACAACTCGTACAAGGAGGAGCGACCTCGGTGGAGCCCCTACAACTACTTGGGTTTCTCGCCTTCAGACTTCTTAGCCTTGCTGGAAAAGTCCTGCTTTAAGTCCGGAGGATTGAGAGCAAGCACCTGCCCTGCTTCGAGGCCGCCGGTCACGACTACCTGCGCGGCGTCGCCCTGGCCCAGAGTTACAGGCAAAGCCTCGAATTGACTGACCCCCTTCTGAACAAAAGCGATAAAACCTGAATCTTTCTTGACGGCCGCGCTGCGAGGGATGACAAGCACCGACTTCAAATCACCCGCCAATATCTGAGCCTTTAACTTTACTCCGGGTTCATGATCCCCGAGTCGGTCTTGTCGATCCCGACAATGGTTTGGAAATACTTCACCGGAGATTCGCGGTCGATGGGCCGCGCGAGTTTATCGATGCTCTTGACCTTACCCGTGAACTCCACATCGGGATACGGATCGAGCGTTACAGTAACTTTCTGGTCGGTCTTCAACTCGCCGGCGTCCTTTTCGAGCACAAAGCACTTGGCTTCCATCTTGTCCGGATTTACCAGGTTGAAGAGCGTCATCCCAACGTACACCACCCGGCCCGGCATCAGAGAGTACCCGCCGAAGAAGTAACCAGGGTCATTGTAGACCACGATTCCAGTTGCCGGCGAGACAAGTTTTAGCGAAGCCAGGGCTTTCTCGTACCGGTCTATGTTCGCAGTGACTCGCCCGCGTTCGAGCATGAGAATTGCCTCGTCCAGCGAGTAAACCTTCCCTTTGAGACCGAGTCGCGCATCGGCGAACACAATCTTCTTCTCGGTATATTCCTTGTCCAGTTGGCCCTCGATGATTTCGCGTCTCTTGTAGATCTGCTCATCCTGCGGGAGGAACTCGATTATTTTCTCGAGCTCGAGCTCCGCGATCCTCTTATCTTTGACGATGTCGGTCTTTTCACCCGCATTGGCCAGCCCGCCCCGGGTTATCTTCTCCAGCGCCATCTGCAGGTCGGAGCGGTGCGCCATCACTTCGAGGTTCAACTCGTCAGGGTCAAATTCGATCAGCACGTCGCCCTTCTTGACGTGGGTCCCGTCAGGCACAGCCCAGCCGATGCGCAGTCTCTGCACTGGCACCGGCGGCACCGCCACGGCTATCGACTCGGCGGACTGCAGCTCGCCGTTGGCAGAAATTTTCAAAGCAAAGTCCGCGGGCTGAAGCACGATGCTTAACGGTCTTAGATCCGGAGCCGTACGCGTCAGTGCGCGGTAGCCTCCAAACAGCGCCCCGCAAGTAACGAGCAGCACGACGGTGACCAAGATGCTCCGACGAATGGGCTTGCGTGAACGCTTCATAGATAAGTCCTCAGAGACTCTGAACTCCGCACGACGGTCCGAACTACGAACTTTTCCCTCAACGTGTCTTCAAAAAGTCGGAAGCCACGCGATCCCCGGTATTGAGCCCTTCGGACACCACGATGTCGGCACCGTTCGAGTCGCCAAGCTTGACTTTCTGCAAACGCCATCCGGTATCCGACTTTACCTTGACCACTGCTCCCTCCGCGGTCGTGAGCACCGCCCTTAGCGGAACCGCTATGCAGTCGGCGACCGCGTTGGTCTCTATCTTCAGCCTTATGCTCATAGCCGGACGCATAACAGAAACATCCAATTGATCGAGCGCTATTTGTACGTCGAGCACTTTGTTAGGGATGTCCCATGCCTTCGGCCGCACAAGCGTCCCTATGCTCTGCACCCTGCCCGGGAAGGTCCGGCCCGGGAACGCATCGATAGACACCTCCGCGTGCTGACCGATCTTGACCTTGCCTATGTCCACCTCGGGCACCAGGGCTTCGGCAAGGATTGTGTTCAGTTCGGGGAGCTCGATCACCGGCATGCCCGACCAGACGGTTTCACCTACGTGGTATCGCTCGCCGTTCCACTTGACCTTATAGACTACCACTCCGTCGCGATCCGCCTTCGCTTGAAAACCCGCCATCCCCTCTTGAATCGAGTTCACCCGGTTTTCCGCCCTGGCTTTTCGGCTGACAATAATGTTGTAGGAAGCCTCGCTCGCCTTCTTGTGCCAAAGGATTCGCTCATTCAGAGCGGCGACCTCTCGCCTCGCCTGCTCGACCG
This sequence comes from Blastocatellia bacterium, assembly GCA_963737945.1. Lineage (GTDB taxonomy): Bacteria > Acidobacteriota > Blastocatellia > UBA7656 > UBA7656 > Onstottus_A. The sequence continues at coordinate 13,830 of CAVTUR010000009.1, forward strand.
CCAGGTTGTCTTTCTCGATTACGTTGGACGCTTCGAGGTTCGATCCGGCGCCCTGCTTTAGCTTCAGCTTCTCAAACTTGTTCTCCGCGGCGGCAATTTTCGCTGTAAGCTCCTCCCGTTCGAGATCGATCGAAACCCTTGTCTTCTCCAGTTCCTTGTTGGCCTGATCAAGCTCGCTTTGATAGCGCTGGAGGTCTTCGCGTACCTTCTGCGCATCGAAGTTGATCAACGAGTCGCCGGCTTTAACGTTGCCGCCTTCGGGCGCAAGGCTCACGATCTGAAACTGCCAGTAATCACCGAAGGGTGGGGGAGCGCTAATGTTGTGCACGGATGACGCTCGCAGAGTGCCCGTTGCCTCGACCCAGAAGCTCATTGACCGGGACGCGATAACGGTTTCGTCGGCGCTTGCCCCACTCTTCGGAAGCAGGGCGGAGAAAGCGCCGGAACTCAAGAACGAGAATCCCACAATCAGAATCGCCAGGACCGTCAGGGCGATCCCAGACCGCTTAGCCGACCGTGTTTTGATCCTGGATAGCAGCGTGGCGCGCGTGCTGTTCTGTGGGATTTCCTGGCTCATAGCGTGCTCCTAGTCCTCCCTCCACCTGCTCAAGATTCGATCGCCTTCTTTGAGAACACCATCGTCCGCGATCGCATACGAGAAAGGGTCGGCCGAAAGCACGGTCACTGCAACCGCTCGGCCGCTTGCTCCGCCCTCAAGCCTCATAACCTGAGGCCCGGTGCCTTCAAACTGAACCGCGGACCGGGGAACGAGAAGCTGCGATTGTTGTGCGCTTATCGCAAGCGTAATCTGAGCCGACATCCCTGGTTTCATGATTTCGGCCACGGTCTTTTCGAGAGATATGACCGCAAGAAAGACCTTGGCCTTGGCCATCCAACTGGCCTTGATTGCAGTCTGCGCGATGCTCTTTACCGATCCGGATATCTGAATGTCGGGGTAGCTGTCGAGCCTGACCTGTGCCTTTTGACCTACGGAGAGCCGTGGGCCATCGACTTCATTCACCTGCGCCAGGACTTCCATCTCCTTGAGATCGGGCAGACGAACCAGCGGAAATCCGCCCCACACCATGTCGCCGACCTGAATCTTGCGGCGTTCCATCCAGTGGTCGCCGTAGATCACCATCCCGTCGGCCGGTGCCGTCAATGTCATGCTTGCAAGGTTAGCTTTGATTTGATTGAGGCTGACACCGAGCTTTTCTTTCTCGATAACTTTAACCTGCAGTTCGGCTTCCTGTTCCCTCTTCTTCTGCTCGATCTTCGCAATCTGGTTCTCGTACTCAGTCTTGCCCTTGTCAAAAGCCAGTTGATTCTCCTGGTACTTACGGCGGGGGACGACGGTCACCGGCACATTTACATCAAGCTTTGCTTGTTCGTAAGCAAGCCACAGAGTGCTTAGCACTACCTCCATGTCGCGGAGGGCGCCTTCGTGCTGGGACCTGGTCCGGTCGATGTCGTTTTCCGCGGCGATGATCCGCTCATCGATATCCTTGATCTTGCCGAGAACCGCGGAATTATCCAGCTCGACAATTCGTTGTCCGGCTTTTACAAGGCTGCCTTCCGGGGGAAGGTAGGTTATCTTCGCTTCTTCAGAGGTCGACGAGAAAATGGTTCGTGACGATACAGCACGGAGCTCTCCGTCAAGCAGGAGAGTCTTTTTTATGTCCCCTCTGCGAACCTGGGAGACTCCGGTGGCTGCTCCATCATTGGTGGCGATCCCCATTGCGGAACCCGCGCCGGGGTTAGTGGAGTACGATCTTATGATAAATGAAGCGGGCACCAACAAGGTAAGGAGAATAAGACAGCATTGAAAAACCGCGCGCCGTCTTCCCATTTTGAAGAACCAGTGGGCCACGGCTTCACCTCCCCTTCATTTCTTCAAGAGTCTGCCCTGGGTTGTCGGGCTGAACGCTTGCCGCCTCTCAAAGTTTCAAATGTCGGAACCGGCGCTGGACACTAGCGTAGTTAGCGGAGGCGGACATCATATCTCGGATAGTAAATTATCGCCACGTATTTCGGCGTCCAAACAAAGCGCGTATTTCTTGATCCCCGGAACCCGGGGGAACACCCACTTTTCATTTTCAACTGCCTTGACAACGGGTGGGGCCATTTCGTATCCTTTTCGTTCCTTTTCTTTACGGAAAATTGGAGATTCGTATCATGCACACATTCGTTCCGAGTGGGAAGAATCTTGAGGAGACTCGCAACTGGTTTCTCATCGATGCCGACGGCAAGACCGTAGGCCGGCTTGCGACAATCGCGGCCCGGCTGCTGATGGGAAAAAACAAGACAACTTATACACCATTCATCGACATGGGCGATCACGTGGTCATCATCAATGCGGAGAAAGTGGTCTTCACGGGAAACAAGCTGAAGGACAAGGTCTACCGGCATCACACCGGCTGGCCGGGTGGGCTCAAGGAAGTTACCGCCGAGAAGATGATGAAGCGTCATCCGGAGCGAGTGCTCGAGTCGGCGATTCGCGGCATGCTACCGAAGAACAAACTCGGTAAGAAGATGGGCAAAAAGCTCAAGGTATACGTTGGAACGGACCATCCGCATCAGGCGCAACGACCAGAGCCGCTCCCGTAAGTGAACCCCGAACGTTGGGCCCGGTCAAACCAGGCGTTTTGATATGGAGGAGATTTCATAGTGGCAGAAACGATTCAGAATTACGGAACCGGCCGCCGTAAGAGCGCGACCGCGAGAGTTTTTCTCAGACCCGGCACAGGAGAGATCACCGTCAACAAGCGGAAGTTTGAAGACTATTTTCAGAACGAAACGCACCGGATGGTCATCCGGCAGCCGCTTCACCTGACCGACTCGCTCAACAAGGTCGATCTATTGGTGAACGTAAACGGCGGCGGTCCCGCCGGCCAGGCCGGTGCGGTGCGGCACGGAATCACCCGGGCGCTTATGGAGATGAACCCCGAGTTTCGCACCCGGCTCAAGAAGGCGGGCTTCGTCACCCGCGATCCGCGAGCGAAGGAGCGCAAAAAGTACGGACAGAAGGGCGCCAGGGCGCGCTTCCAGTTCTCGAAGCGGTAACACCATGGTGGATTTTGGATTTTGGATTGAACGCCGAGTCACTCTCGTTTCAATCCAGAATCTGAAATCGACCGAATCCATTGCCGGTTCTCGCGATTGGTTGTTCCAGCAGGACAATATGGAACGCGGACCGGTGAGTACATAAACCAATTCACGCGTAGGAGGATCGATTGGTAACAGTAACAATGAAGGAACTGCTTGAAGCTGGCGTCCACTTTGGACATCAGGTCAGGCGTTGGAATCCGAAGATGAAGGAGTTTATCTTCGGGGAGCGAAACGGAATCTACATCATTGATCTGCAGAAGACCCAGCGGCTCTTCAAGGAAGCGGTCAAGTTTGTAACCCAGAAAGGCATCGACGGCGCGAGCTTCATGTTCGTCGGCACCAAGCGGCAGGCGCAGGACGCGGTCGAAGAAGAAGCAAAGCGTTGCGGGCAGTTCTACGTCAATCAGCGCTGGTTGGGCGGACTGCTGACGAACTTCCAGACCGTGCAGAAATCCATCCAGCGGATGAAGGACATCGAGACGATGCGCACCGACGGGCGCTTCGACGCGTTGACCAAGAAAGAGCGTCTCGGCCTCGATCGCGAACACGCCGCGCTGGAAAAAAATCTGGCGGGAATACGCGATATGAAGGTGCTGCCCGACGTTATCTTCATCATCGACTCGAACAAGGAAGAGATTGCCATTCACGAGGCCAACAAGTTGGGAATCACGACGGTTGCGATCGTCGATACGAACTGCAACCCGGACGGCATCGACTACATCGTGCCTGGAAACGACGACGCGCTCCGCGCCGTGCGTCTGTTCGCCGCGAAGATGGCTGACGCGATTATCGAGGGTCAGCAAACCGTGAAGGAAGGCGGCGCCGAAATCGGGGAAGGTGGAGAAGCCGTGGATGCGGCTGGCTCCGGGATGCCCGAGACCCCCCGCGAACGGTCCGACAGAGCCGACCGTGATCGGGGCGGACGCGGACGCGGAGGACGTGGAAGCGATCGCGGTGGCGAACGTGGTGGCGGTCGAGGTGGTCGGCGCACAACTTATGTTCCGCCGGGCGCGCCTCCTATCCCCGGGCCTGTGGTTACCGAAGCTGCTGCACCTGCTCCCGAAAGCGCACCACCCGAACCGGTTGCCGTTGCGGAGAGCGAACCCGAGCAAACGCCAAAGGCGGAAAGCGCGGAAGCTTCAGAATAACGGCTACAGCAATAGGCAAAGGTAAGAGCATCGCTCGGCAAGATCAGCTCTATTGCCTTGCCTGTTCCATCTTCAACCAAACAACTCACAATTCACAGGGAGAGGCTCGTAGTAATGTCTAACGTAACACCAGCAGCAATCAAAGCGCTTCGGGAAAAAACGGGCGCAGGGATGATGGAGTGCAAAAAAGCGCTCACCGAGGCCGAAGGCAATGAAGAAAAGGCCATCGAGAATCTGCGCAAGCACGGGCTGGCCTCCGCGACAAAAAAGGCAGGCCGGGTGGCCGCCGAAGGTCTCGTCAACGCGTATATTCACGCAGGCGGAAAAATCGGAGTGCTGCTCGAGGTAAACTCTGAGACCGATTTCGTTGCGCGAGGGGAAGAGTTCCGAACCTTCGTTCACGACCTGGCTATGCACATTACCGCGGCCGAACCGCGCTTCCTAAACAAGGAAGAGGTGCCACCCGAAGTGCTCGAAAAGGAGCGCGAGATCGCGCTCGAGCAGGCACACCTCGATCCGAAAAACGCCGGCAAGCCTCAGCAGGTGCTCGATAAGATCGTCGAGGGTCGGATAAGCAAGTTTTATCAAGAGACATGTCTGATGGAGCAAGCATTCGTCAAAGACCAGAACATCACTGTAGGTGAACTGGTCGCGCAGATGATCTCCAAGACCGGAGAGAACATCAGAGTGCGGCGGTTCACACGCTACAAGATGGGGGAGGGCCTCGAGAAACGCTCATCGGATCTCGGCGGCGACGTCCAGGACTTGCTTGGCGGCAAAAATTAGTTGGCAATGAGAGCCTCTTTCACAGAGGGGCATGGAGTTCAGGCTTTAGCCTGTATCTTTGGGATGGCACAATGATAAAGAACAGGCTAAAGCCTGAACTCCATGCCCCTCTCTCGGAGAGGCTTTCTTGTTGTCAATCAACCGAGCCTCAGCCATAATCTCACCGAACTATGTCAGCAAAACCTATTTACAAACGAATACTGCTCAAGCTATCCGGTGAGGCTCTGATGGGTGAGCAAGGGTACGGGATTGATCCCGCAACCATCACCCGAATAGCTCAGGAGGTCAACGACGTTCACAACCTTGGTGTCGAAGTCGCAATAGTAGTCGGCGGTGGCAACATCTTTCGCGGATTGGCGCTTTCGGCAAAAGGGCTTGACCGCGCATCGGCCGACTACATGGGTATGCTCGCGACAGTCCTCAATGCGATCGCGCTGCAGGACGCCCTTGAGAATCAGGGCGCGTTCACGCGAGTGATGAGCGCGATAGAAATGCACGCGGTAGCCGAGCCGTTTATTCGCCGCCGAGCAATCCGTCACCTTGAGAAGGGCCGCCTGGTCATCTTCGCCGCCGGCACCGGTAGTCCCTTCTTTACGACCGACTCGGCCGCGGCCCTCCGCGCTCTCGAGATCAAAGCCGATGCGATACTTAAAGCGACCAAAGTAGACGGCATCTACACAGCCGACCCGGTCAAAGATACTACTGCAACAATGTTCGAAACGCTCACCTACCTGGAAGTCATACAGCGCGACCTGGAAGTAATGGACACTTCAGCAATCAGCCTGTGTCGCGAACAGGGGCTCCCGATACACGTGTTCAACCTGAACACGCACGGCAATATCGCGCGTGTGGTTTGCGGTGAGAAAGTCGGGACCGTCGTGAGACCGGATGCCCGTGTCGAATCTAAAGGGCTCTCCGGCGCGTGAGCTTGCCACATCGACTCTCGAAATCTAAAATCCACAATCTAGAGGTCAGAAGGTCAGAGGTCAGAAGTCAGAGGTCAGAAGTCAGAGGTCAGAAGGCAGAGGTGGAATGATCAGCCATACCGACACGAGGGACTGCCGGCCGTTCGCTGACCTCGCGACGCAATGACTTCTGATCTCTGACCTCTGACCTCTGACTTCTGACCTTTGATCGTGGAGGAATCGGATGGAGATCAAAGACATCGCAAATGACGCACGCAAGCGGATGGACTCCGCGGTCGAGGATGCGCGCAAAAAGCTCTCCAGCGTGCGCACCGGGCGCGCGTCGGTTAGCCTGCTCGACAACGTAAACGTAGAGTATTACGGCTCCGAGATGCCGCTCAATCAAGTCGCGACCATTCACGCGCCTGAGCCTACAATGGTCACGGTGCAGCCATTCGATCCGACGCAGCTCGGCAACATCGAGAAGGCTATCCGCGCATCGGAGCTTGGGCTGAATCCTTCAAACGACGGCAAGCTCATTCGCGTGCCGGTCCCTCCGCTTACCGAGGAGCGTCGCAAGCAGATGGTGAAAGTAGTTCACGAGTTCGCGGAAGAACATCGCACCGCGATTCGCAACGTCCGCCGCGACGCGAACGATCACCTGAAGAAGATGCTCAAGGACAAGACGATCTCTGAAGACAACGAGAAGGATGGACTCGATCAAATTCAAAAGCTCACCGACCAGCACATCACAAGGATCAATGAGCTCTCAGAGAACAAAGAGAAAGAAGTGATGACGGTTTGAGCAGCAGTCGGGGATTGGTTAACTGATGCGGATGCGCCTCTCGGTATTCGAAACGTAGAGCATTTCAACCACCACCGCGAGGGCTGGAACAAAGCTTAGTCTCTCCGCCCATTCAATTACGGTCACGCTATCTTCATGGGCGAAGATCTCTTCAAGACCCAATTCATGGTGAGCCCCCTCATCCAGCCGATAGAGATCAACGTGGAAAAACCGAAATCGGCCCTCGTGGAAATTGACCAGCGTGAACGTCGGGCTGGTGACATCGGCAGGGTCGATTCCTAAACCGGCTGCAAGTCCTTTGGCGAAGACCGTCTTGCCCGCGCCAAGATCGCCTGTTAGAAGAAACACCTCACCGCCTGTGAGTTGTTCGCCGATGCCGCTCGCCAGGGCGAAGGTCTCCTCAGCCGAGCGCGTGATGAATTCGCCAAAGCAGGTTTCTGGTTTCTGGTTTCTGGTTTCTGGTTCAGATGGAGAGTCCGCTGTCATCTGACGAACCTCTCCGCATCGCCGCCAACTTCGATGAACGCCTCGCCCAGATGCGCAGTGATGTCGGAAGCGATCATCGCACGAGTGCCTGATCTCGAGACTGCGATGTCGCCAGCCAGCCCGTGCAAAAACACCGCGGCGATCGTAGCGGCCAACGGATCATCCGGTCTCTGCGCGATAAACGATGCAATAGTACCAGTCAGCACATCTCCTGTTCCGCCAGTCGCCATTCCAGCGTTGCCGGTGGTATTCACATACACCTGTCCATCCGGCGCTGCTATGATGCTGGGACCGCCCTTTAGAACAAGAATGACGCTGCGATCCACAGCAAACGAACGAGCTATATCGATTGGGTTCCTGAGGACCTCGGCTATGGTCTTCGATACGAGCCTGGCCATCTCGCCAGGATGAGGGGTCAGGATTAGCGGCAGCTCGGTACTTCCTCGCAGATTATCGGCCCAAGGTGCAAGGGAGTTCAGTCCGTCCGCATCGATCACCATCGGCCGTCGTCGCTTCACCGTCACGACTCGCATCAGGGCGCGGGTCGATTTGTCGGTTGAGCCGAGCCCCGGGCCGATTCCGAGAACGTCGCGTTCCGCGGCCAGCTCCAGCACTCGGTCGGCGGCTTCGCGTGCAACCGAACCTCCGCTTGTTTCTGCGAGCGATTCGGTCATGCATTCCCTGATAACGCTTGCCGCGACGATACTGCTGAGACGACTCTGCCGTGGCAATTGTCACCAGCCCGCATCCGGCCCTCAACGCCGCTTCGCCGGCAAGGCAAGCCGCGCCCGTTTTTCCGCGCGAGCCGGCGACGATCAACACCTTCCCCACATCGCCCTTGTTTGCGTGAGCACTTCGGCGCGAAGCCGCGAGCCATCGCCCGACTTCGCTTTGATCAACCAGATTCAACTGAGAGCCCGATGCTTTGACCAGTTCTTCAGGGGACCCGATTTGACGCAATGATCAACTCTCCGCAAAGATCTGCTGCGGGTGGAAGAATATTGCCTATCTTGGGCGCGGTGAACGTGACCGTCAGATCGGCCCTTACTGCCGGACCGATAGGGTCCTTCGAATCGGAGGCGACGCCCGAGGGGATATCAACCGAGATGACCGGCGAGTCGTTCGTGTGATCGTTAAGCAGATGAATCGCTTCTTCGAACAAACCCGAAGCCGGGCGGGTCAAACCTGTGCCGAAGATTGCGTCGATGAAGAGCGCATGCGGATAAGCCGTTGCTTCGGCCCAGAACTGCTCGGCGGTTTCGATTTCAACGAATCTAAGGTTAGCGCCCGCTTTGGCTGCGATTTCTGCCGCCGCTTCGAAATTAGTTCGCGCATCTCCTTTGGCGTCATCGACGCGGCCGAGCAACAGCACGTCAACCGAGGCGCCCTTGTTGTGAAGCAGCCTCGCTATCGCAGCGCCGTCTCCGCCGTTATTGCCTCGCCCGCAAATAATCAGCGCGCGTTTGTTCGCAACGTCACCAAACTTTGCTTCTGCTGCTTCGACGGTCCGCGCGGCCGCGTTTTCCATCAGCTGGAGGCTCGGAACGCCAAACCTCTCGGTGGTCAAGCGATCAACCTCACGCATCTCCGCTGCCAGGAGGATTTTCATTTGATTCCATGCACCTCGTCGGAAGGTGCGAAAGAAAGGCGTTGCGTAGTTCCGCCTTTAGGCGCACGCGGCAAGTGCACGAGGGATGGCCCGCCTAAAGGCGGAACTACGAAATCGCCCGGACTCGTCAATTCTCTCACACCCTGGTTGGAGTTGGGTATGCGGCGCCGTTTGCGCGCCGTACCTCCATTCTGCTACTTTGCTTTTATGTCGTAGCAGGCGAGCGTTCCCTGATTGCGTATGTAGAACCTCCCACCGCACACGACCGGATGCGCCCAGCTCGGCCACCCCTGATCGGCGATCTGGAAGCGGCCCTTCTCCTTGTAGCCTTCCGGCGACGCGTCGGCCAATCCGACCACATTGTTCTCGCCCAGCAGGTAGAGCTGCCCATCGGCATAGGTTAACGTCCCTTTGCCTACGCTGCGGTCGCGCCAAACCGCCTTGCCGGTCGCGAACTCGACGCAGCTCAAGAATAGCGTTGTTGAATCCGTATAGATAACCGTCGAGCAGCACGACGCCGCCGTGATGGTTCATCATATCTCGGCTGAAGTAGATCTCTTCAGCTTTGACCTGCCCCCCTTCGGCCTTCAACCCAAGCAGCGCGCACCCGGTGCCGTAGTCCGACGTATAGAAGACCTTGTTGTCGTGGACGATGGGCGTTGCGATGTTGGCGGTGTCATTCGAGACCCGCTCGTAGCGCCACATCAGCTTCCCGTCCGAAGCGCGCACGCCAACACCTGCCTGGCCTGTGAATCCTACGATCGTTCGCACGCCTCCGATGTCGGCCGCAACGCATGAGGAATATGCCGCCTCGTCGCTCAACTCTTTTGTGGTCCAGATCGTCTTTCCGGTCGCTTTGTCGAGCGCAACAATGCTGGCTCCCTGCCCGCCAGGCGTCACTATCAGTCGATCACCGTCAATCAGCGGCGACTCGCTGATAAGCCACTTCGGATTGCGTCCGCCGAAGTCCTTGAGGATGTTTCGCCGCCATACGACGGAACCATCAGACGCCTTGAGGCACCCAAGATCGCCGCTTTCCGCCAGGGCATAGAGCCTGTCGTTTTCAACCGTCGGTGTGCCCCTTGGTCCGGGTCCCTTGTCCTGGCCCAGGCGCGGACCGAGCGGGGTGACCCAAACGGTCCTACCATCGGCGCGGTTCAAAGCGAAAACGGAGCTCTGGCTATCCTTCACCCCCTGGACATAGATTCGGTCGCCCTTGATCGCAAGGGAACCATAGCCTTCTCCAAGTCCTGATATTGACCATACGACCTGAGGACCTGCAGCCGGCCAGGTCTTTAGCAACCCCGTCTCTGTAGAGATCGCGTTTCTATCTGGTCCGTGCCACTGGGGCCAGTCAGGTTGGGCGAACGGCGCGCTGGTACTCGTGTGAGCGAACAGCAGGATTAGAACCAAAGTGAATCTCTTTGTATATTTCACAGGGTCAATTCTTATTCACAAGTTCGATTGAATTCAAGACGAAACGCGAGAGTCCAGTTTGAGATAGCATATTGGCCCTGACAATATTCACTTGACTCTGATTATGATAATGGAGTATACAGATACACGTAAGCCACGGTTCGACTGCGTAGTAGCCACTGGGGGCGGATCTTGGCATCTGACACCGAGATTAGTGATGGAATGGACCGACTGACTACCTACTTGATCAGCAACTGCTCTAAGTTGATGACCTTACCGGAGCACGCCGCCTACGGGGCGCTGGTGCTGGAAGAAAGGCAGCGAGGTCATCCGCAGTCGAGGTTCGAGACAAGCTTGATCGTGTCGCGGAGCGCGGCGATCCGTTCGTACGAGCCTTGCTTATCTGGCGCCTCCGGCGCCCCCTTCACTGAAAAACTCGTGTGAGAGGTCAGCTATGCGCGATGAACCCACCAAGAAACTCCCCGATGAGGTCCCTGATACCGAGCCGACGATCCTCACTTTGATGGAGCGGCTCCAGGGTATGCAAGAGTCAATGGACACCAGGCACGTAGAGACTCTGGCACTGATTGCCAGCGTACGAGATGACATCAACGGCGTACGCGATGACATCAACCAAAGGATGCAGGAGAAACACGATCTGTTAGTGAATCGAATAGACTCGCTTCGCGCTGACACCGAAGCGCATCTTCGCAAACAAGATCATCTAATTCTCGCGCTAAATGACAACATCCTGCACGTACGCGGCGATCAGAAAGAACTCTTCGAGCGGATTGCCGCCCTGGAAGAGAAAGTCTCTTAATGGACCACTCATTCTGGCTTACCATCTGCTGTTGCATAGCTGCACCTCCTGCTCACTCAGGTGCACCAGGCCGGATTTAACTCATCAAGCGAGACCCCTCCTGGGAAAACATCCTACCTGCAAACGTCGGCCGAGGAGTGATCAGCAGAGGGATGCCAGCCCTCCCACCGGTTGGCGCCATCAAACGCCAGGCTTGCACCTCGCAAGTTCCGCCGTGTAAGGTTGCGGCGTTGGAGGTGACATTCGTATGAGAGTGCTTGCGATCGCCATTCTACTGGCTCTGATGACCACTGCTTCAGCGCAGAAGCAACGCGTCGGCAGCAACTGGCCGTCGTTTCGAGGCGACCACGCCGCGGGCGTCGCGGACGGAGCGAACTTGCCCGACCAATGGGACGCCGAGAAGGGCGTAAACATCAAATGGACCGCTCACATACCGGGGCTGGCACACTCGAGCCCGGTCGTGTGGGGCGATCGAATCTTCATTACCACAGCCATCAGCAGCCGCGGCAGCGCCACGTTCAAGCGGGGACTCTACGGGGACGGAGACGCATCGGACGATCGGTCGTCCCATCAATGGAAACTCTACTGCATCGATAAGAAGACCGGTAAGGTTCAGTGGGAGCAGATCGCATTCGAAGGCGCGCCGCGAGAGAAGCGGCACATCAAGTCGACATACGCGAACGCGACGCCGGCAACCGACGGCCGCTATGTCGTCGCATTTTTCGGCTCACAAGGGCTCTATGCTTACGACCTGACAGGCCACCTGATATGGAAGAAGGACCTCGGCCGCATTAACGCCGGCGCATACGATCTGCCCGAGTATGAGTGGGGGACGGCCAGCTCACCGATCATCTACAAGGACATGGTCATCGTTCAGTGCGACCAGCAGCAGGGAGCGTTCCTGATTGCGGTGGATCTCAAGACGGGCAAGAACGTATGGCAGACCCCTCGCGAAGAGCTGCCGTCGTGGGGGACGCCCACGATCTATCCAGGCAAAACGCGCGTCGAGTTGATCACCAACGCTTCGAATTTCATTCGCGGATACGACCCTGAGACTGGCAAAGAGCTCTGGCGCCTCGGGGGCAGCTCGAAGATCACCGCGCCGACCCCGGTCTTTTCAGAAGACCTGATCGTCGTTGCCAGCGGCCGCCGCCCCGAAGCACCGATCTTCGTGATTCGCGCCGGGGCTTCCGGCGATATCACACTCGCGGGAGAGAAGACGTCGAGCGCACACGTGGCGTGGACCAAACAGCGCAGCGGCTCATACATGCCGACGCCGTTGATCTACCAGGGCTATCTCTATGTGCTGCAAAACCAGGGAATCCTGGCTTGTTACGACTTGCCGACGGGTGAGCAAAAGTACAACGAACGAATACCACATCAGGGCAGCGGCTTTAGCGCATCGCCTGTTGCGTCCGACCAGAAAATCTACCTGTCGAGCGAAGACGGAGACATTTTCGTGGTCAAGGCCGGCCCGAAATTCGAGCTTGCGGGCACGAATCGAATCGGCCAGCCGCTGATGGCCACGCCGGCAATATCAGACGGCGTTATGTTCGTTCGAGCGCAGAATGATCTGTTTGCGATCAGCCGCCGATGAACCGGGAGGGCGTCGCATCGTTGTCGTCCCCCTGGTTGCAGCTCACACTGGCAAGAAGGGGCGCCCACGATAAGACGCCCCTACGGTTGGCCTCTTTCGCTTACCTGGCGAGCCACATCTTGATTGAGCGAGTCACCAGATCCGAAGCATCCTGTTGAACGAAGTGCCCGGCCCCCGGAATGGTCACCAGCGTCAAATCCTTCTCGAGCCAATCCCACGTGTTGTTGAGCGCGCCCGCCAGAAGCGCAGTGTCGTTCAGCCCGTGGATCATAAGCACCGGCATCTTGACCTTAACCACCGGTGAAGTGTCTTCGGTGTACGGCTCACGCGGATAGTTGCGCTTGTAGTAATTGAGCATAGCTTCGAAGTCCGACCGCTGGAATGCTTCAATGTATTTCTTCTTCGCCTCCGGGTCTTTAACCCAACCGGCAAGCCCGGCCGCAGTCAGTCTCGTATGCGCGTCCGGCTGTTGGAAGTTCCGCGCGTACTGGCTGTTTTTCTGCTGCTGCGGATTGTGGGCAAGCTCGCGATTGAGACCCCGCGGGTGAGGCAGATTCAGAATGATCAGCTTTTCAGTCATGTCCGGAAGCATCATTGCAAACGTCCATGCGACGATGCCGCCCCAGTCGTGACCGACGATGATCGCTTTGTCGTGTTTCAGATGTTTGATCACCGCTGCCACATCACCGACGAGCAAACGCATATCGTAGTTCTCAACACCCTTCGGCTTGTCACTCAAATTGTAGCCGCGTTGGTCTATCGCAACGACCTGGTAGTCCTTCGACAACACTTCCATCTGATCGCGCCATGTATACCAGAAATCGGGGAAGCCGTGGATCATGACAATCAGCGGACCTTTGCCCAGACTCGCATAGTGAATCTTTACGCCGCCCGAGTCCGCATAACCATGCTCGACGCGCTTATCGAGATCGGAATCAGCCCGCGCAGTGACGCCGACAAGAGTCATCACAATGAACAGGGATAGAACTGAGAAGAGTTTTTTCATGGATTCTCCTGATAGTCGATTCAATGATAAAGGATCTTAAACCGACAGTTCGGGAAGTCCAAGCGGGGAATAAAAAATCCTGGCGACTGACTCTAGCGCTCCTTGCTCGCCCTTGTCTTGTCCACAACCACAACACCATCCTTCATCACCCATCGGACCTTGTCGATCACAACGTTGATGTCCGCAAGCGGGTCTCCTTCAACCGCGACCACGTCTGCGTAATAACCGGGCAGCATGGCTCCCAAGCTCTTCTCCATTCCAAGCAGCGCCGCGCCGTTTGTCGTCGCAGCCGCAAGGGCCTGCGCCGGCGTCATTCCTGCCTTTACAAACCAACCCAACTCGCGCGTGTTCTGGCCGAACATAGTAAACACCGCGTCGGATCCCATCGCGAAACGCACGCCGGCTTTGAACGCGCGCCGCGCGGTCTCTAGATTGCGGTCTATATAAGCCTTCAATCGCTCGGCCACCTCCGGGCCATATCCAAATTGTTCTCTGTACTCGGCGTAGTAGCGGTTGTGATCAATCGTCGGAACATAGAAGGTCTTGCGACGCACCATCTCCGCAATGGTCTCGTCATCCATGTCGGTCGCGTGCTCTACTGAATCGGCTCCCGCTCGAACGGCATCCCGGGCGCCACCAGGGCCATAGGAATGAACCGCAACCCGTTTGCCGAGACCGTGGGCCGTATCAACCGCCGCCTTCATCTCGTCAAAGCCGTAAGTCTGATTCCCGGAGACGTCTTGAGCGCTGCCGGTCGAGCCGAACACCTTCACCCAGTCGGCTCCAGCGGCGATCTGTTCGCGCGCAGCTCGCACAACCTCGTCAACGCCGTTGGCTTGCCCTTTGCTCGGTGTGGGCGCACCGGCTCGCGAAGCGATGTGCAGGCCGTAGCCGGACACAAACATCCGCGGACCAGTCATCTTCCCCATGCCAATCAAGTCCCGCATCGCGATGTCGGTGTAATCCGCAGCATGCAGGTTCCGCACCGTAGTCACTCCCGCCTCGAGTGTCTTACGCAGGTTTTCCTGAGCAAGGAACATCGTCATCGATGGCACCCTCGCACTGAGTTGAGCCCATGGCCGAGTCCCCGGCTTCTGGTCCCAGTAGTACGTCATGTGAGTGTGCGCGTCGATGAGTCCGGGTATTCCGGTGTAACGGCTCAGATCGATGATCTCTGCACCGGGTGGGATGGGGGATCCACCGGCGTTGACGCTTTTGATCCGATCACCGTCTATGATCACTATTGCGTTGATCAGCACATTACCGGTGCCGTCCAGAACTTTGCCAAATCGGATTGCTCTGACCGGCGCCGCTGCATTGGAATGAATGCATGGAAGGAGCGCAGCGACCGCCAGGACAAGGGTTATCAAGACTCTCTCGCAGCGCATGGCTTATTCCAGATCGCCAACAAGCAGCCGGTTTATCGTCAGGTCGATTTCAGCGATGTTGAAAGGCTTCGAGATGAGAGCGTCTACTACGCTCGTATCAATACCGGGTACAGCCAGTTCGGCGAAGCCGCCGTAGCCGGTCACGATTACGATCTTGGTATCCGGCCATCGCCGACGAGTCTCCTCGATGACCGCCCAACCGTCGGCCCCAGGCATCGAGAGGTCAGTTATCACAAGATCGAACTTCGTCGTCTTGACCGCTCTCACTCCGGCCAAGCCATCCTCGGCGGTCATCACCTTATGACCCCGAGCCCGAAAAAGGTCCGCCAACAGCGTTCTAATAGGAGCCTCATCATCAACGACCAGAACGAACGATGATCGGACATCGGGATGCCCTCCGTCGTCCGAAGGCACCGGCTCAGGATCGGGCGCCTGCTTGAGTCTTATCGTAAACGTCGAACCGTGGCCCGGCTCACTGGTGACGTTAATATCACCGCCGTGGCGCTCGACTATACCGTAGGTCACGGCCAAACCCATGCCTTGCCCCTTCGCACCCTTCGTCGTATAAAAGGGCTCAAAGATTCTCTGGCGCGTCTCCCCGGTCATGCCCAGGCCGGTATCGACAAAGTTTGCGAGCAGATAGTCGTCTTCGATCGCCGTGGTTATGGTCAGGCGTCCGCCGCTGGGCATCGCCTCGATCGCATTGATGATAATGTTAACAAAAACCTCGCGCATCGCGGATTGGTCGAATAGAGCGTTCGCGCCCACCTCCGGCCGGAAGATCACGTCATAAGAGATGCCTGCGGCGCGAGCGTCATCGCGCCACCGCGAGCGCGTAAAGTCAAGTGCATCGCGAATTGTCTGATTCACATCGGCCGGAACAGCAACTTCGTTCTTACCCTGGCGCGCGAAGTTCTGAATTCGCTGAACCATCATTGCGGCGTCCAGTGCGGCTTTCTCAACCGTCTTAAGGTTTCGATGAATCGCAGGATCCGTTGTCTTGTTGAGCACTAGTTGCGTATACCCCAGGACCGCGGTAAGTGAGTTGTTGAAATTGTGCGCTATACCCCACGCCAGTTGTCCGAGTGCTCGCAGCTTGTCACTGCGCATCGCATCCTCGGCTTCCCGCCGCTCCTCGGTCACGTCTCTCATTATCCCCAGGACGGCCACCACGCTGCCTTCGCTATAGATCGGAGAATTGGTGACAAGAACCCTTCGTAACTCGCCGTCCCTCGCGCGAAACCGAGCCTCGGACTTTTGAGCATCGCCGCTGGCAGCTCGCTCAAACGCCGCGCGAAAGCGATCAGAGTCCTCCGGATGAATAGGCTTCAAACAGGACTCGCCTTGCAGAGCCTCGGTCTCGAGCCCCAGGAGATCGACCGCGCGAGTGTTTGCCCAAAGGAGATTGCCTCCCAAGGTAGCAGCGTAGATCGCGTCGTAGGACGAATCGACATAGCGCTTCAATAGCGCAAGCTCGCCTTCCGCGCAGTCGCTGATCACAGTCAATTCGCGAATTATTTGAACCGTGCCGAGTGATTCGCCTTGAGCACTGAAAATATCATGCATCCAGATGTGAAGCTGGTCGCCTGTTGAGTTATTCCCGCTGTTGGTTGGAGCTTCCGCGACGGGCCGAAGGCACTCAGCGCACACCTCGCAGGACTGATATTGTCCATCCGGGTGTGTGATTTTAGTCAGATCGAAGGCGGCAGTCGAGTGCGGGTCGAGCCCGGTCGTTTGATAGAAAGCGGTATTCGCACTCTTCAAACGGCCTTCGCGATCCACGATAAGAACCGGACCAGAGATGGTGTTAAACATCCGCGTGGTATTACTTCTCGACCAAAGCGAAAAACAAGGTAAAACTCTTGAGAGGATATGGGTTTAGCTGAAATGGAAGTCTACGAGAGGTCGGTGAGTCAAGTCAACGGTTCATTCAGAGAAAGGCACCTGCTGTTGCGCGCGGCAAATTGGGTCAGCTGTCATACTCACTCTCCGCGCGCCCATACGTTACGCTTGCCCACCACGAAATAGAACAATCCAACAAGGGCAGCGGCGTTCATGAGCGAAAACACATAGGCTAAGCTCAACAGACGCACTCTCCGGTTGCGTTTGAGCAGAAACGCGCCGGCCAGCACGCCACAATAGAAGAGAGACTGAGTCGCAAGCGCTGTTTGATAAATAAACCCGGCGGAACCTGATGGACTAGCCACAAGAATCACGTTGGCGATCAGAAGCAGGAGGAAGAAGATCGGCGCCGCGAGCCTCATCAGCTTGTGCGAATAGAATTGGAACACAAGGGCGCTGTTTGGAACAAGCAATCGCGGGATCAACTGGCAGAGTTGATAGTTACCAGTGAGCGTCCGCGCCTTGCGTGCGAATTCGCGACCGGCCGACTCGACCACGCGGTCGAGAGCGCGAGCCTTCTCATCAAAGACCACCCGCCGCCCGCCGAGCGCGATTCGCATCGGCGTGTACACATCGTCGAGTATCGTGTTCCGGGGCAACGTCTGCCAGAGTTCCCGGCGTATGGCATAGATCGCGCCGGTCGCTCCGATGGCCGAGCCCGCGCGACTCTCACACCGGCGAATCCACTTCTCATATTTCCAGTACAAACCAACGCCCTCGCCTACCGACCCACCGCTGCCGTCAAGGATCAACTCTCCGGACACTGCCCCGACGCTGGGATCGGCGAGGTTAGCCACCAGTTCCTTGATCGCGCCGGTCTCAAACGACTGCCGGGCGTCGGCGAAGACAATGACTTCGCCCGCAGCATGCGCAACCCCGACGTTCAGGGCGATC
Organism: Blastocatellia bacterium; assembly: GCA_963737945.1. GTDB lineage: Bacteria > Acidobacteriota > Blastocatellia > UBA7656 > UBA7656 > Onstottus_A. Next base: position 31,700 of record CAVTUR010000009.1, read on the forward strand.
GCCTTGCCCTTCTGCTCCTTATAACCGACCACTCGCACTCTATCTGAGCCCTCCCTGCGCGCTATCTCTTCAGTGCGGTCAGTTGAGCCGTCAGAAACGATCACTATCTGCAATTTGTTAAGCGGGTAGTCGGACTCGAAAAGGTTCCTGATTCTAGCTGCGATGTTACCCTGCTCGTTGTGGCAGGCAATCACGACCGAGACGCGCGGCGTGATCTCGCGCTTTCGTATTTGGGGATTTCGGTAGCAGCCTAGAAGCCATACAGCAACCGGATACCCAAGATATGTGTAGAGAATTGCCGCAATAGATATCCAGAAAAGCGACTCGATCATTCTCAACCTTTGCTCGTCAAATTCAGGCGTGCTCCGTCATCTCGTTGAAATGATCAAAAGCCGACAAATTCCGCAGCTCTCGGATTCGTATGCATCCGGACTGCAGATGCTGGTCAATGAACTCTGATTCTCGCCAAAAGGCCTTAGTAGGGGATGCCTGGACTCCCAAGCGAGAAATAGTATTCCGTGGAGCGAGGGGTGATGGTATAACGCAGCGAGATGACCCGGCCGTGCGAGGGACGGCTGCAGCGCTCAGATGGCTTTGTCGGGGCTCAACCTCCTTTATCGCCCGGCGTGGTGCGGCTCTGACGCTGAATTGCGCGCCGACCTCCTGCCTCCACAGGTGTCTTACAGGGAGTAGTTTCCCCCGATGGTTCAGGGGACAGTCGCGGCAGAATGCCGGGACGATGTTCGCGTTTACACACCGAAGCTAGAAGGTGCCGCCAACGAGCGCGCACTCTGGATGAATGAGCGTGAGTGCATGGCAACTCGCGCCGGGTTAGTGGGAGAACGATTCATGACGGAGATTGACTGGGCGGGACTCCTCGCGGAAGAAGACGTCGAAGGTTTGTGGAATGGCTTGTACCAGTTGGTTTCGCGCCACCCTGCGGTGCGCCCGCTTCACTTCGCCACAGACGGCGCCGCTGTGTCCTCGCAGACAGAAATCAACGCCGATCTGGCTCAGGAGCTGTTCCTCGAACTCTTTCAAAAGCAGCGCTTCGATTACTACGCGACTAATAGCTATAGAAGCGTCGATATAGAGAACGAACTCGCTCGCATAGAACTACCAAATCTCGTCGGTGCACGTTTGCGAAAACGCTATCCCGAATCGTTCCGATTGGCCCGCAGGGTTAGTTCACTGCTCAAAACCAGTACTCGCTTTCGACGCTTTGGCTCCGAAGTCGGGGGTGACTCCGGCGCAGCGCCAGGATCCGAGAAGAAACCGGCACGACGCGGACGGCCTCCGAAAGCAGCGACGCCATCAACTGAAGAGATAGCACGGCAGCTGGCGCTTCTGGAGGAGGACGACGTCATCGAGGCGGTAGCCGATTCATCGGCAGATGAACAGTCTGGTACAAAGAAGAACGGCAATGGCTCAGAGCCTCGCCGAAAGCGAATGGTCAATCAAGTCTTCGGACTCTGTGAATGGTCCGGTGCAAAGCCGCTCAGCGATTCCGGTCACTTCACCGAGTTAATCAAGGCCGTTCCGATGAGGAAGCGCGATACGCGTCTGGTCGGGAGGTCTGGTACGTCACAGTTGATAATGTCGAATCCGGATCTTGAGAACCTGATCGTCGAAGTACTCACTGTTATCGATTCACCTGCTGACGTGCGCACGATACGCCAACTGGTCCTGTCAAAGATCCCGCTGCAGGACTACAACGTGGCTTCATTGGATGAGGAGCTGAGCTCGGGGACGGGCGGCTCCACGTTACGAAGGGAAGCCCGCGACACTCGGGATAGCCCCGAAGATGCTCTGCTCCGTGGAGAACAAGACGACCGCGTGGCTCTGATGGCCGATGAGTTCTTAACGTCGCTGCGGCGCGCAGTGAACAACAACGAACGCCGGTACACCCGACTGCTGTCGACGCTCTGGCACTGCTATTACAATCCGCAAGGACCTTCCCAGTTGGAAATCGCCAAGCTGCTTGGCGTTTCTGATTCCCTGGTTAGCGACAACCGCCGCTTGATCGAATACGAGCTGGGGAAGCTAAAACTCTCTATGGACGAAGGCCCGGTCTTCTCCGAGTCGCTACAGCGGCTCGTGGCCCATTCGGCATGACCGCAATTGTCAAAAAGCTTCCGCTGGGAGTGGTGTCCGAGTATTTGGACACTACCCCGCCCGGAGACTCCCGCCAAAAACAACGTCCGCTGTCTTTCCACCCTGACGTTGACGCCAACCATCGCGCCTGACCAAATTGAAACAACTCCTTGCGCGTGATACGCTCCTCTTGCGACGACGGAACGAGCCCTTCGGGAGCCATGCGGTGACAACCAGACGCGCGATAGCTATGCTTTGCATCGTGGAGGCGATCGCGCTAATCGCGCCCGCCTTCCCCCAACAAAGCGACCAGGCCATCAAGCTTCAAACGGATCTGGTTACTGTTGACGCGACGGTCACCGATAAGAACGGAAACTTCATACGGAAGTTGAGCACGGAAGACTTTGTTGTTTACGAAGACGGCCAACAACAGAAGGTTGAGTTCTTCGAGGCCAACGAGGAAGCCGCGCTCACCCGCGCCCTTGCTGTTGTCTTTGCGCTCGACAAATCAGGCAGCATTAAGCCCGAGGAAATAGAAAAGCAACGCGAGGCGACCGAGAGCTTTGTTAGGCTGGTCCGGCCGGAATCGCTGTTTGCGGTAATTACTTTCGGTAGCGAAATACGCGTGCTTCAGGACTTCACCAGCGAGCCGCAAAAGATCAGCCAGGCTTTCCGAAAGATCGGCGAAGCCACAGGCTCCTCCAGGATATTCGGCACAATAGACCGCGCAGTCTCGATGCTCAAACGGGCACCTCACTTTCGAGGCGGACGCCGGCTCCGACGTGTTGTCATTGTCATTACCGATGGATTCGATAATCTGGATTCGACCGACCAGCAGGACTTAATACGCCGGGCGAACGATTCAGAGGTGACTGTCTACTCGATCACGCTGCCTTCGTACATGCCCGGGCCGGGAACCGGTAGAATCATGACGCTCCTGGATGTCTCTCGCATCATCCCATTGACCGGGGGATCGGATTTTTCAGCGGACACCAAGGACTTCACTCCTGTGTTCAAAGCCATTGCCGAAGAGATCAGATCCAGCTACACCCTCGCGTATTACCCACCGGAGGGCAGCCGCCGCGATGGCCGCGTTCATCAGATAAGCCTCGAGGTTCGGAAGCCTGGCGCGATTGTGCGCACGAGCCGCAGTAGCTATCAGGCGCCAGGCGGTGACAAACGGAAGTGAGCCCGCGGACCCTCCGAGCGACGGACGGACCAGTCTAGTAAAAACACCTCTCATCGGCTAACATCATAGTTTCCGCAAGCGACCAGATAGCTCACTGATACCGGTATCGAATGATAGAGAAGAAGAAAGTAGGAATGGTCAGCCTTGGCTGTCCCAAGAACCTCGTCGACAGCGAGGTGATGATGGGCTTGCTCAAGCGGCAGGGATATGAATTGACCACTGATTCGAGCGCTGCGGACGTGCTCGTGGTGAACACATGCGGGTTTATTGACTCCGCACGGCAGGAATCGGTCGACACCATCCTCGAGATGGCCCAGCTCAAACAAACCGGCAAGCTGCAGCGGCTAATCGTCGCCGGTTGCCTCGTCGAGCGTTACCGCGAAGAGCTTCAGCGCGAGATTCCGGACATAGATGCGTGCATCGGAGTCAATCAACTCAAGGAGATCGAATCAGTTGTCGAGCCGAACGGCCACTGCGTGTTGCCGGTTTATAGCGAAGGAACGGCGGCTCCTGAGCTTTTTCTCTATGACGAGACCACTCCCCGGTTGCGGGCCACCGCGCCGTATACCTCTTATGTGAAGATTGCCGAAGGGTGCGATCACACCTGCGCGTTCTGCATCATACCCAAACTTCGCGGCGTCTTTCGCTCGCGCTCGCCGGAATCGATTCTCAGAGAAGTGGAAATGCTTGCGGAGCAGGGCGTCAAAGAGTTTGTGCTGATCTCGCAAGACACCACGACTTACGGCTCCGATCTCGGGCTCACAGACGGACTGGCGAGATTGGTCGATTCAATTGCCGCGGTGCCCGGCGCTGAGTGGGTGCGCTTCCTGTATTGCTATCCGACAGCAATCACCGACGAGCTGCTCAGGGTGATGGCGAGCCGCCCGAACATCTGCAAATATTTCGACATCCCGCTTCAGCACGCGAGTCGCCGGGTCCTTCAGCGTATGCGCCGGGGCGGCAACCGAGAGGCATATGAACGATTGATCGAACGAATACGGGAGCGTGTGCCAGGCGTCGCGGTTCGTACGACGTTCATCGTTGGATTTCCCGGCGAGCGCGAAGAGGACTTCGAGGAACTGCTCGAGTTCGTCCGCCGGGTGGAGTTTGATCGCGTTGGGGTATTCACTTACTCGGATGAAGAGAACTCTGCTGCGTTTGAGCTTGACGAAAAAGTCGATCCGCCAACCGCGAAAAGGCGCGAGCGACGCTTGATGAAGGAGCAGGCTCGAATCTCGCGTCGAAAGAACCGCCGACTGGTCGGAAGCCGCGTACGGGTATTGCTCGAAGGCAAGTCTAAGGAAAGCGACTTGCTGCTCGAAGGCCGTATGGAGTCGCAAGCGCCCGAGATCGACGGGTCTGTTTTAATCAACGACGTGCGTGAGGATTTACAGCCGCGACCAGGCGATTTCGTGACCGTCGAAATAACCGAGGCGCACGAATACGACCTGATTGGCCGCGTTGTCTGATCGCCTGGACGTCCAGGGCAAGTGAGCCTTGCCGGATCTCTTTTCTTGAATCGCACTTCACCCATCAAGAAAGAAAGCCTAACGGCGAGCGAACGCGTTGCGTACGCGCTCGCCACGGGAATGGGAGCAGGGTTTGTTCCCATCGCTCCGGGGACTGCGGGCGCATTGGAAGGCGTGGGTATCTATCTTGCGATCTACGCGTTCAATCTCGGACAAGGTTCTGCTCTGTTCGCGCTCGCGATCATAAACTTGGTTTTGTTCGGAGTCGGTGTGTGGGCCTCGAACCAAACCTGCGCGATTACCGAGCTCAAAGACCCGCACCTTGTGGTGATCGACGAAATAAGCGGGCAGTTGATCGCTCTTACGCCGTTAGTTTTACTGCCGTCATTCTCGATAAGAGCGGTGGTGATTGGATTCCTGCTCTTTCGCTTGTTCGATATTTACAAGCCATATCCGATCCGCAAACTGGAGCGGCTTCGCGGCGGGCTCGGTGTCATGGCCGATGACGCGCTCGCGGGACTCTATGCTGCAGTTCTGGTTTGGCTGTGCGGCCATTTCCGGGTGTTATGATTTCTGACCGCCAACGTCGACCGAGGGAACGTAAGCGCCGTGCAAGTGGATTTGGCAAACATAGTTGACCGTCTAAACGCCAACGGCCCGCCGCGCATCGAGTTCATCAAGCGTGGCGCCGCGGGCAAGAGGCTAGGAGTATTTGCTTCCTCCTTCAATCCACCTACGATCGCGCACTTTGAACTAATGCGACGCGCGGCTGAAGTTTTCTCGCTGGACGAGATTCTGGCCCTTGCGGGTAAGGCCAACGCCGACAAGATTGACTACGAATGCTCCCTCGAACATAGGTTAGCGATGCTCGCGCTCACCCTGGCAGCAGAACCTCGCATTTCGATCGGCTTGTCGTCGCATGCCTTCTACGTCGACGTGATCGATGCGATCGAGGCGGCGTATCCGGCGGAGACCGATTTGCACTTCATCGTCGGCTTCGATACATTCGACCGCGTACTTGACGTGGACGAGAAATACACAAAGAGATACTACCGGGAATTCAGCAGCCGGCTCGAAGCGCTAGACTACCTGTTTGCGCGTAGCCGGTTCGTCGTGGCAGGCCGCGCGGGAGCGGGATTGCAGAACATAGGGCTGCTGGTTGAGCGCGAACCCACCGTGCCGCCCGGTCGCGTCTCTTATCTGGATTTCCCAGCCGATCTCGGCGAGCTCTCAGCAACCGAGGTGCGCAAACGCCGTCGAGAAGGCCGGCAAATTAAGGGGTTCGTGCCGGTAGCAGTCGAGTCGTACATACGGGAGCACGGACTCTACACGGCGAAGACGCGGTAGTAATCTGGAATGAGAGAGAGAAATGTTGAGAGCTGAAATAATAGCAATCGGATCCGAGCTACTGACGCCTCATCGAACCGACACGAATTCGTTGTGGCTGACCGAGCGGTTGAACTCCGTCGGCATAGAGGTTCAGCTCAAAACTGTCGTCGGCGATGATGAAGCCATTCTCGAAGAAAGCGTTCGCGATGCGCTTAAACGTTCAGAGGTTATCATTTCGACCGGCGGGCTGGGGCCCACTGAAGACGACATCACACGGAAGGTGTTCGCCCGAGTCACCGGGCGCCAACTAACCCTCGACTACGAAGTGCTCGAGGGTATACGCGAGCGGTTTGCGAGCCGCGGCTATCAGATGACACCGAACAACGAACGACAGGCGCTGATCCCGCAAGGAGCCAGGGTGCTGCCAAATCCAAACGGTTCAGCGCCCGGAATCAAGATCGAGCAAGACGGTAAGCTGATAGTCCTGCTGCCAGGGCCGCCTCGCGAAAACCAGCCGATGTTTATCGACCACGTGATGGCGGACCTTGGACGGATGTCGCGTGGTGTCCGGATCGCAAAGCGGGTGCTCAAAGTCACCGGGCTCGGCGAGTCGGCTCTTGATGACATCATTGCGCCGATCTACACGGAGTACAAAAACCCTTCCACAACGATTCTGTTTACGGATTCGGAGATTGAAATACACCTCACCGCAACTGCCGAAACCGCCGCACAGGCCGAAGAGATCGCTGAAGAGCTGACGGACAAGCTGGAAGAAAAACTCGGCTACTACATCTACTCAACCGAAGGCGAGTCGTTGGAGGAGGTTGTCGGCCACCGGCTTCGCCTCAAGCAGTTCACGATGGCAACTGCCGAAAGCTGCACCGGGGGCCTGGTAGCCGAGAGAATAACTCGGGTGCCGGGCTCGAGCGACTATTTCGCCGGAAGTATTGTCAGCTATACAAACAACGCAAAGGTGCGACTCCTCAACGTGCCGGAAGAGATGATCGAACTTCACGGGGCGGTCAGCGGCGAGGTCGCCGAAGCAATGGCGCGTGGAGTGAAGGAGCGAATAGGCGCGACCATCGGAGTGAGCGTCACTGGCACCGCGGGACCGGGGGGCGGAACCGATGCCGTGCCCGTTGGAACTGTCTACATTGGATTGGCTGATGATGTGGTGACGTCAAACAGGCGACTTGTGCTGCCCGGAGATCGACATCTGGTTCGCTGGAGAGCTTCGACCGTGGCTCTTGAAATGGTTCGCCGGCGATACCTGCTTTAGGTAAGTCTCTGGTTCCTGGTTTCTGGTTTCTAGTTAATGGCAATATTCGAACTCGAAGGACTTAGACACCACGAACCAGAAACCAGGAACTCGAAACCATGCCTTCCCTAGACCACCTTCTATCTCAACTCGAAAAATCGAAACGGCAGTTCGGCGCCGACGACGGAGCACGCACAGAGAGACTTCTGGCGCTTCTTTGGCAGCGGCGATTTTCGGATGCCGAATCGCTGGTCCGCTTCCACGAAGCGCTATTGTTCATTCGCTCGCATCCTCAAGGTCCCAAGGTGTTTCAGGCTGCTGAGGCCCTCCTTTCAAGCGTCGGCGAAAAGATCGATTTGCTCCGCGCATCCGGCGCGGACCTGACCGCATTCGACTACATCGAGAATTCGGGTATAGTCCGCACCACGATATCCGGGACGTTCAGTTATGACATAGTCAGATTCCTGGTTGATCGATACCCGGCCCGGGTCGATGCGTACTGGGACGAACCCGACAAACCGGAACGCCTCGGAGCAACGCTGCCACGGTTCCTTCCTTTGCTGTACGAGGACTCCCTCGTCGAAGCGAACATCCCTTACATCGCCTGGATTGATGAAGCGACACAGAAGCGGCAACGGCTCGGGTGGCTGATGCTGCGCTTCGACCACCTGAATCTCGAGGACAGACAAAAGGCAGAACTCTACGATTCACTGGGTCTGCGCATTCGATGGGATCTCGGCGATTCGCGAGCCTCACGAACGCTAAACAAGAGACGTGTCCGAAAGATCTTTTATCACACCGGGCCGCCTATTCGACGGAACGAGGTTGCCCTCGACAAAGAGTTCCAGTCGCCGCCGATCGAATTGAAGAAGCTCTCGCGGGCACAGGGGAAAGCGATGCAGGACATGCTTCGCAACACGACTACGGTCCGCTACCGCGAGTTGTACGGAATAACACACGGCGATCCGGATGGCGTTGTGCGAGCAGACGTCGGCCGGGGGGTCGAAGTCTTTCTCTGGGGTCTACCCCCCGAGCGCCGCTTGCCGTTGCGCGCTTACCACGCCGGATTCACGCTGAAGAACGGAGTGCCGATCAACTACATCGAAGGCATTACCATTTGCGAGCGGATGGAGATCGGCTTCAACACGTTCTACACGTTCCGGGAGGGAGAGTCGGCATGGGTGTACGCGACCGTGCTTCGGCTGCTGCATCAGCTAACAGGAGTGACCTGCATTTCGATCGACCCGTACCAGATCGGCTTCAACAACGACGAGGCAATCGAGTCGGGGGCATTCTGGTTCTACCGCAAGATGGGCTTCAGGCCAACTCGACCGAGGCTTGCCAGACTGATGGCGGCCGAAGAACGCAAGATCGCCGCGGATCCTGCATATCGCACCCCGCCACAGGTGCTCCGGCGGCTTTCGAAGGGGAGCATTGTCTACGAGGCTCCATATACGAAAAGAGGAGACTGGGATCGGTTCGCCATCCGAAATCTGGGTCTGGCGGTCCAACGCCGAATGTCCAGGGAGTTCGGCGGCGACGCCTCCAGGATTCGAACAGCATCCGCGGAAGAACTCAAGCGCGTTCTCGGAAAACAAGTGCCACGAACGGGAGAACCGGGATACCGGGCTTTCGAAGATCTGGCGCTGGTCCTGGCATTGATCCCCGGTCTCTCGAAATGGAGCGGGGGTGAGAAAAGGAAACTGGCGCAGATCATCTGCGCCAAGATGGAGGTCGACGAATCACGTTACGTGAGGCTGCTTCAGGGACATGCGAGGCTTCGTGCAGAAATCATCAAGTTAGGGGAATCGTCCTCAGTGCCCTAAAGGCCGTGCTTCTTTTTCAGGTTGTGAACGTGAACCTTTGAGACGCCCAACTTGCGGGCCGCGCGCGTGAGGCTGTTGTTGGTCTGACGCAAGGCGTTTCGAAGCAGGAACCCCTCAAGCGTGCGTTTTGCTTCTTGCCAGCGCGGCAATTGATTGCCGTCAACGACGAGACGATTGTCATCGGTGAAGACGATCTGCTCCTCATATTTTGCGGCGACTCGATTAAACTCATCGCCGAGAAATGCATCCTCGACCTCGTTGAGCAACTCGCTGGATCGCACAAGCTCCGCCCGGCCCGCACGAGTGTCGACACTATGAAACGCCTCGGCCACGTAAACTGTAGCTTCGAGCTCGAGGCGGCGTGCGGCCGCTCCGGCTGAGCCCCGGGCAAGTTCTGCCGCCGCGCCAAGCGCTTCGGTCGCTTCCGTAAACTCCCTCTCCGCCAGTTTCACGTGCCCGAGCGCAATGCGAGATCGGACCCGACTCTCGGTCGAGGAGGTTTGATCGCTCAACTCTACAGCGGCATTCGCGCGCTCACTCAGACCTTCAATCTCGTTTCGCTGGAGGGCAACCAGCAGGAGCACAGCGATCGCATCGCTCTCACCTCCCGGATCCCCTTGTCGCAACTCCCGGCTCTCTTCGGCGAGTTTCTCCGCTCGATCCAATCGTTGCAACCTGATCAACGCGCGGGCCAGCTTCAACTTTGCTTCAGCAAGATCTCTTCTGAGGTCATACCGCTCGAGGACCGTGACGGCTTCCTTATAGATATCCAATGAGTCCTGAAAGTCGCCAAGAGCACATTTGAGATCCGCCATCCCGACTAGCGCGCGCGCGTAGAAACGACCCTTCTCATAATTCTTTAGCAGTCGCATCGCTTCCGTGTAACTCTCGGTCGCTCGTTCGATCTCGCCCCGGTCCGCGGCGGCTGCAGCCTGTTCGGTCGAAATGACTCCGCGCAGATACTCCGTTCGTCTGCTAGTGCGCCCTTTTATTCCATTCTCCGCGGCCTCGAGCTTTTCTGCAGCTTCTTCGGTCTTCCCTCGACTGCGGCCAAATCGAGCCAGGTTGAGCAGTGCTCTGCTGATGCCAAATGAGTCGTTCAGAAACAAGTAGAAGTGGTGCGCGGTTTGAAGCTGGGTCTCTGCCTGTTGGCCGTCTCCCCGCCAGAGCGCGAGCCGGCCCTTTGTTAGCGAAAATCTTGCGGCTACTCCTATGTCGGTGATTCCCGTAGCAACTTCTTCCAGTAGGGCGGTCGCGTCGTCGAGCCTGTCGAAGTACATTGCAACCTCGGAGCGAATGACCATTTCCATCGGCTCGTTGGTTCGGCGTTCCGAGAATATCTCCTCGGCCGCCAGGAACTGCCCGCTATCAATCAACTCAACTAGACTCTCTTGCGATGCTCGCCTTTCCATTCTGTTTGTCCCCTCGATTGATGGTTCCCACTGTTCTTGGCCTCCGGAGTAGCAGAAGCACACGAATACACCTAACTCGTGCACTCCAGCGCAGTGACGTTCTTTGTCGTTCTCTGCCCGTGAATCCTGTCGCCCGGCAAAGCCCCTTAAAACAATCCCGCCGCCGGGTTAACGAGATTCTAGCAGACTACCTCACTGACCGGAAGGCTCTCGGAAAAGAAAACTGAGCGCAAATTCAAGTTCCTGAAACAATCTGTTCCAAGGGTAATAGCCATTCGTGCCTCCAGGAGGTTCGGAACCCAGATCCCCAAGAGTCGCTTTTGCCGAATCGTAGCAAGGGGTTTGTCGGTAGCTTACCGGCAGAGATCGAAGTGCCCGCATCCGGCCCCCAACGCAACAAGGTTGGCGCCTTTGAAGATTTAGTTCATCTTTCTTAACTAGAGTGCTTAGGGTGTGGTTAATGAGGTATCTTCGCGCTGCCGGCAAAACCCCGAGGCAACGGAACAGCTGCGATTCGATTGACGCCCGAGCGTTCGCGGCCGCCCCCGGTTAGCCCGGGGGCGCCGCTCTACTCACTCCGAGACAGCGTAGCGGTGGCCTTCCGAATCGCTTATGCCGCTTCCTGTCTCTGAATGGAACCTATGACCTAACGGGCAAGTGAACCACACCGAATCCTCGGTGGAGGCTACCCGTCGGAGGGGGTTAAAGCACTTTGGGCATTTCATATCGGTATACTGACATGAGTTTCGATTCCTGTGGACATTTTTTTGTTTGCCCCTCGCCCCAGCGAAAAGCGTCAACCACGAACGGTTCGCAATACGATCTGGACCGCCAATTCCGCCCGCATTACCGCTCCTGGCTCCGATTCGGAACACCATAACTACCAGAGGCCTCTCAAGACACGTCAGTGCTCGTTGGCAGAGTTCCTAACCGCAAATCCTCGGTGTTAACTTTGCTACAGACTTTTCTGAAACGAAAGCCAACTTTTCTGTTGACAACCTGATTGATCCGTCATAGAGTGCGGCCTGCTTCAATGGCTCCGCTAATGTGGGACTGAGTGATAAGTCACCGTTGAGGCCATCGTAGTTTCTCTTGCCTTTGATTCCGATTGTAAGAATTTCGTTGGGCCATAACTCTGTCCAACGCAAGGCTCGCGCGAATTAGCAATTAACCTCACCCAGTTTGGCCAGCACAACTACAGAACTGTCTCGGAAAGTAGTTCCAAGGACGAGACGAAACGAGGAGGAGAAGAGATGAGAACGCTAAAGATTTCCTTTCTGTTTCTGTTCGCGGCGGCTCTCGTTTTGCCATTCGCTTTTACGAGTTCCGTCGATGGTGATGCCGCAACTGAAGCCCCCAGAGGCTTCGACAATCTAACAAACGGATTTGCCACTCAAGCTGATATGGACGAGGCCAAAGAGGAATTCTCGGGTGTCGAAGAAATAGCCGACGGCCTGGGCCCGTGCTACAACGCTCAGTCGTGCCGTGAATGTCACCAAAACCCTGTCACAGGGGGGATTAGCCAGATAACAGAGCTGAGAGCGGGACATTTCAACGGAACCAACTTCGTCGACGCTCCGGGTGGGTCGCTAATCAACGATCGGGCGATTGACGCTTCAATTCAGGAGCGCGTCCCCGGTGGCAACGAGGTGCAAACCTTCCGGACGTCACTCAACATAATGGGTGACGGCTTCGTTGAAGCATTAGATAACAACGCGCTGATCAACAACGTCAACAGCCAGCCTGCTTCAAAGCGCGGCAGGCTGATCAGCGTGGCGATGTTTGAAGCCCCCGGCTCACGAATTGGCCGCTTCGGTTGGAAGGACCAGCAAGCCTCCCTACTGTCGTTCTCCGCGGACGCCTACCTCAACGAGATGGGAATAACCAGTTCTTTCCTGCCCACGGAGAACACATCCAACGGGGTCTTCGTTGGGTTCGGCTCCGGATTCGATACAGTGGCAGACCCTGAAGACGCCGGCAACGTTGATGTCGGGCTGTTCGCAACCTTCATGCGGTCACTAAAAGCCCCGCCGCGCGATGCGGGCGCCGAGGATGGCTCGGCAGGTCCAGTTGACCCCAACATTGCTGCGGGGTCCGCTCTGTTCAATGCCGTTGGTTGCGCCGATTGCCATACACGCACTTTCGTCACGCCGCCACCTGGCACCCTGATCAACGGCGGAGCCCTAACGGTTGGGGCCGCTATTGGCAACAAGATCATTCACCCTTTCAGTGATTTTGCCTTGCATAATGTGGGAACCGGGGACGGGATAGTTCAAAACGGTGGCCAGGGAACCAGAAACCAGGTGCGTACACCCCCACTGTGGGGCATGCGTACACGAGGCCGGCTGATGCACGACGGCGATACCGCAAATCGCAACGAGGCTATACTGAGACACGCCGGACAAGCCTCGGGCACGATCGCAAACTACAATAACCTGCCGACGTCGCGGAAGGCCCAATTGATTTTGTTCCTCAACTCGCTGTGAGATCGCAAGATCATGTCTAGACCAGCAGAGGCCCGGCAAGCATCCTGTTGACGGGCCTCTGTTTACCCTAACAGAGCTTTACGGAAACCAATCGAGAGAACTCATATGCGCACACTTATCAGCACGACAAAGCAGGCTGCGGGAACTTTCTTGGTTTCAGCTGCAGCTCTGGCCCTATTGTCTGGATGCGCGGGGACATCGGAGCCACCGAAGACCGAGGAGCCCACCGCGGTGGCGATGCCTCCCGCCCCGGAACCAAGAACTGAAGGCGCTATCTCGAACCCGCCATCAGCCGATGAAGTTCGCGCCAAGATCACCTATATCTTTGAAGATGCCGTCATCTTTGATGCCAGCCGACGGCCGGGCTACCTTGTGGGTGACTTCAACGGCGATGGCTCGCAGGACCTCGCACTAATCGTGCGGCCCGTTGAAGCGAAGCTGCCGGACATCAACAACGAAGTAGCTAACTGGATCCTTGGAGATCCGACCCAGGTCTTGCTGCCTGATCCCCACAAATCTGTCCAAACTCCTCCAGGATCAATGCCGGTCCTGATCGAGCGGACTGACTCTCATCTGTTGGTACTCATTCACGGTCACGGCCCAAACGGGTGGCGCGACCCTCTCGCTCGACAAACCTATCTGCTCAAGAATGCCGTTGGCCGCAACCCAACGGCCCAATCCGTGACCGAGCTACTGAAGGCATCAAAACGGAACGCGAAGAAGCCGGTTATCTACGCCCATATGAGCAAAGCGGGCAGCGTGATAATGCAGTCGCTTCGAGGCTTACCCGGATTTCTTTACTATAGCGGCGCGAAATATGTATGGTACGAGCTGAAGCAGTCAGACTAATGGTCGCCTGGACCGACGAATCAAACTTTATTGCGAACCGAAATCGATAATGTCCTTGAACGGTAACTTCGAGTCGCCGAAGTCAGGGCGGTAATATTCCGCAGCCGAGTCGAAATCCTGCTGCCAGCCTTCATCCATCCCCAGTGATTCCATTTGTTCGAGCGCCGTCAGCCATTCGCTCCAGCGAATCTTGCGTGAGATCAACGGATACCGCTCGATCGCAACTTTGTTTGTCGGGAAGTATTGAGCCATCAGGCTAACCGCCACGTTAGGCGATAACTCTGCGCGTATCCATTGGAGCGATTCGAAGATGCCTGCGATATCGTTTGGCAACACCAGCAGTCGAATGATCAAACCGCGCTTTAGCAATCCGCTCTCATCATACTCGAGCACGTCCCCCGTCTGTCGGTACATCTCCCTGATAGCAGCACGAGAGTGACGCACATACTCCGTAACCTTCGAGTACTCGCGCCCGGATTCGTCATCGCTGTATTTCAGATCGGGGAGATAGACTCCGACGATTCCGTCGAGCAGCCTCAGCACTTCAACCGAGTCGTATGCGTTGGTGTTGTAGACGATCGGCAAGTGCAGTCCCCGCCGCGCCGCTATCAACAGCGATTTGGCCAACTGCGGTGCAAAGTGAGTCGGCGAAACCCAATTGATGTTGTGACAACCTCGCTCTTGAAGCTCGATGAAAATCTCGGCAAGCCTCTCGAACGAGACCTCATTCCGGCGTTGCTCCTTGAAAGTTTGACTGATCTGGTGGTTCTGACAATAGACGCAGCGCAGATTGCACAATCCGAGAAATACATTGCCGGCCCCACGGGTGCCGACCAGAGCAGGTTCTTCGCCAAAGTGTGGGGTGTAAGTTGACACAATCGGCAGCAGCCCTGAGTAGCAAGCCGCAACATCGTCATTAAGCCGGTTGACATCGCAGTCTCGAGGACAGATCCGGCACACCCGGAGCATATTCATCAATCGCTCGACGCGAGATTCGAGCTCACCGGTTTTGAGTAGTTCAATATAGGACGGCTCGGACATTCCCGCTCAGTCTACGCAATTCCCAGGCGGATGAGCAAGAACGAAGCCTGGGGCGCAGCTCAGAACGCAAAAAAGGCGACTGGCTCGTCGATCCAAGACGCTCGATCATGCCAACTTCGAATTGACTCGAGGGTTAGTTCGAATCCCCTCTACCTCCAAGAGTTTTTCTCGTCTCCCACGCAGGGGAACCGGACATAAAAGATAGCGCCTTCGATTTCATAGCTTTGCGCCCAATTTGTGATCGTTGAGATCAGGAACCTCCCAGGCATGACGGTTGACAGCCGCCATATCGTGTTTGTAAGCTCAGCCAGAACGTCTCAATCTAAATCAGCCAATTGTTGTGACTAATAGAGGCGCTGCATGAATCGCGGTCGTTTTGAAGGTTTCTCGGCGAAGTTGTTCCAGTTCTTGTCGGGCCTCGCCGAAAACAACAACAAACCCTGGTTCGATGAGCACCGGCGCGAATACGAGGCGGAAGTCCTCGGGTCGGTCAAAGCCTTTGTAGCGGAGCTGGGCCCGATCCTTCATATGCTCAATGAGGACATCGAGACCGAGCCGCGAGTCGGACGCACCATAAGCCGAATCAGTAACGACATGCGGTTTCACAAGAATCGCCCACCATATCGCCCCGTTATCTATGTCGGCTTCTCGCGCCGGGGTCAGAAGTGGTCGAATGCGGCGTTGCTTTACGCGGGGATCTATCCCAACGGAATCTCAGTTGGGTTCTATCCGGGCGGTCACCGCGAACTTCGCACGGGACCCATACAAGAGGCAATAAAGAAGAATCTGCGTCCGTTCCAACGTTATCTGGACGAGCGAGGCATAGCTGAATCGTATTGGGAACTGGCGGGCGGCGAAGGTGGCAAGGTCACAAAGTGGCCGGTGCCCAAGACTGCGCGCCAGTGGGCGAAATCCGATGGATTTACTATCGGCGAACACTTCAAACCGTCCGATCGCATAGTCTCGCGCCGTGCATTCCTGGATGCGGCGCAAGAGATTTTCCTCGATTTGTACCCGCTCTGGCTGTTTGCCACGAGCGAACAACTGACAGACGACATTGAACTCTATAGGGAAAACGCTAAGCTGCTTGCTCTTCCGCTCACAAGAACCGCAAGAAGAAAGTAGAGTGATCGTGTGCCAATCGCGAAGGTACGGTACCAATCACGAAACATCCTTCCAAACTGTTTTCTTTTGCTCCTCTGAGGTCTTGAGCTTCGCAAAACAGATTGCACGTCACGTCCAGATTGACATCAACGCTCCGGACGGATTCAATTGTGACTCCGGCGCCGCGCGCATCGGCACTTGATTCGCCTTCGCCGCTAATGATTCAGAACGGGGAACACTTAATGGAAGACGATCAAGACATTCCGGCACACGAGAAGCGCCGTCTGCAGGTCTACGCGGACGACGAAGACATTGTCGTAAAAGTTCTGGGGATTCCTGAGGGTGACTACGAATGCGTGATGGTTAACGGTTCGTGGGCCGAGAAGGGTCTGGTCGAAGGAGACATCGTGCTTTGCGCCGATGGTCGCGTGCCGCTTGCAGGTGACATTGTACTGATTGAACAGGAAGGCCGCGTCAGGCTCGGCGTACTTGCGGAGCCGGGATTCCTGGAGACCAGGAACGGCAACCGTGCCATTGACGAATCCGAGCGAATTATCGGCGTGGGCGTCGCTCTTGCCCGAAAACTTTCTGGAGGCAGCATCGAGTTCAGCTTATGAACGCTTACTTGCCCGTCGGCGGATCTACCGTAAGCTCGACCCGAACAGGGATTGCATTCAGATTTTCGCGCTTTGAATGAGGCGATGTGTCGGTTAGACTAAGCACCCCAGCGGACTGTTTTTGGCGGACACAGATCTCCTGAATCCTGCATCGTCCGGAGATAAACAATGAAAGATGTAGCTTGTCTTTTCCTCAGCGCCTTGCTCATTTTTTCGACGAGCATCTGCGCAAGCGCACAGGACCAGAAGAAAAAAGCGGAGCAGGATTGGGTAGTCGAACTAAAGACGGTCCTGGTCGAACTGCGGGCGGTGGTAACCGACAAGCAGGGACACCTCGTACAGGGATTGAAGAAGGAAGATTTTGAGCTTCGTGAGAAAGGACAGTTGCAGGACATCGGCTCCTTCGCGGAGGAGCGGGTTGGACCGCTGTCGATTTCTCAGCGTGTTACGGTCGCCAACGTCTCGCCGGCAGAACCACCACCCCCAGAGCTAAAACCGGCACGATCGCTGCTGCTTTTTGTCGATACGATCAACATGGCCGGGTACAATCTGCTGCGCGTAAAGCAGGGTTTGAAGAAGGTCATCGACGAACAAATCACGGATCAGGACGCGGTGATGATTGTAACAAGCTCGGGAATGGAAGGGATTCCAGCGCGGTTTACACGCGAGCGCAATCTCATGCGCCATTACGTAGACAGGATCGCTGTCTGGGGTTCCGGCAGCAACAGCTACTTCACGCCGGCTCTGGCCGCTGACGTAAGACGCGAGAACCAGTACGCGATAGACCTGGCCATCAAGGTTCTCCAGAGCGAGGAGGGTTTGAATCCAGAACTGATAGCCCCGGCGTTGCTCAAACAGATGGCTCTTGACAGGGCCGGAGACGTCCTGGCCCAGAGCACCTTTCGAAGAAACAGTATCCTGGGAACTTTCAGGGCAGCGGTTGACTTGATGTCCAAGGCGCCGGGGCAGCGGCTGATGTTTCTTTTTTCGGACGGATTCTCGCTGCTCGACAATCAGGGTAACGTCGAGAGTCTCGATCTACGCCAGGCTATCAGCAAAGCGTCTCGCTCCGGAGTGGTGGTTTATTCCATAAACTCAAAAGGCCTCGAAGCGCCGATTGAGATCGACGCATCGCGGCGAGGGTCTTCCTACATGGCCTTCGATCCCGCCCTCAACGGCCGGCTCGCGAGCTACGCGTCAACTTCCGAAAGGGAGGCTCAGGACGGGATGAACGCGATTGCCAAGGACACCGGCGGCGACGCCTTCTTCAGAACTAACGACTTGAACTGGGCACTCAAGAAAAGTTTCGAAGGTAGTAATGTCTATTATGCTCTCGCTTACTACCCTTCCAATGAGGGCCAGGGCTTCCGCGATATCGCTCTGCAGGTCAAAGGGCATCCGGAATACAGCGTACGCACTCAAAAGGGTTATATCGCGTCCGATGCCATAAAGAATGCGAAAGCGGCAGCGGCAAAATCACCACGGCAGCGACTGTTCGACGCGATCGCTCGCCCCATCCCGGAGTCCACCATCGATGTAAGCACCTCTGCTCATTACCTCGAGGTAGAAAGCGACAAGGCGCAGGTCTCTATTAGGGTTCAAATAGACGGAAGTCATCTGAAATATCACGAGCTGGGCGACCGCGCTACGCTTGCGCTTGAAGTGGCCGGTACCATCTACAATCGCGCCGGCAAGCTAATAACCAGTTTTATCGAGACGATCAAAGGAGGCGTGCCGCGCGATCACCTGGGCGAGGTGAAAGGTTCAGGATTCAGCTACACAAAAAGAATCGAATTGAAACCCGGCTACTATCAGATTCGTGTAGGGGCTCTCGAACCTGAAACAGAGAACATCGGGACCGCGAACACGTGGGTTGAAGTGCCGGACCTGGCAAAGGGGAAGCTCGAATTGAGCAGCGTTCTGCTTGCAACCTCGGGCGAGACTCGACAAACCGCGAGTGCCCCCCAACAACTGGACGCAATCAAGGCATTCAAGACCGGGAGCATGATGGTCTATTACGTGATGCTCTACAACGCCCCATCAAGCACGGGGGCTGATCTGACGATTCGATCTGAGATCACCCTTAATGACAAGGTGATTTACGAAAGCGACCCGCAGCCCGTTTCTTCGCGAATGGTGGGAAAGGACAGCAAGGGGATTGAAATCGGGGGTCGGGTAAACCTCGACCTCGAGCCAGGCTTCTATGCGTTGCGCCTCGAGTTCAAGGACAAGTCGAATCGTGAATTCGGCAGATCGGTTGAGTTTCTGGTCCAACGCTAGGGTCGCGAGAGATACCAGGAACTCTGACATCTATCCGCTCATCGGTCAGTTCGTCTCTGCTCCAGCTCCTCGAGAGTACGCGGCCAGTCTTGTTTGAGGAGACGGGATAGCGCGCGATCAGCAAGGAGCCGCCCGTCTGTCTGACACTGCGGACAGTAGTTTGACTCGTTCGCGGCATACACAATCCTCTGAACCGGTGTCCCGCATCTCGGACACGGTTTGCCGTAGCGGCCGTGCACGGACATCTCCGGTCTGAAAGCAGTGACCTTCTCTGGAAACCTCTCCCTGGCCTCTCCGGACAATTTGTCCAGCCAAAACCTCAGCGTCCCCTGCGTCGCTTCGTACAATCGCCGAACTTCGGAGTCATTGAGGCGCTTTGTCAATTTGAGCGGCGATAATCCGGCCGCGTGCAGTATCTCATCCGAATAAGCGTTGCCGATGCCGCTAAAACAATGCGGGTCAGTTAGAGCGCGCTTCAATGTATGATTCTCTTTGGTCAACCGGTCCGCAAAACTCTCGAGATCAGCATCGAGGATTTCGAGACCTCCCGGGTCATGTGCGGCTAAGGCGGTCTGTCCTCGCACAAAGTGCATCGCTGCACGCTTCTTCGACCCTGCTTCGGTAAGCGTTAAGGCTCCAGAGGAGAAAACGAAAGTTGCCAGCGTCTGACGGTTGGGTTTTGTCGGCTTCTCATTCCAGTGAAAACGGCCGGCGATCATCAGATGGATCACCAGGAAGAGATCGTCTTCGAGGCCAACCACGATCCGCTTTCCAAGTCTTCGGATATTGGTAATGTTCTTTCCCGTTGCCTCACTCAAGGGCGGGTCTACAGAACGAAGAAGAAAGGGGCTGGAAAGGCGAATGTCGAGGATGCGCTGGTTGACGATTCGTGGTTCGAGCGCCTCGATGTAAGCGGAAATGTCAGGCAGTTCAGGCACCGCGCTATTCTAGCAAAGAGACAGCAATTCGTGAGGCTCCGCCCGTCCAGTTGGTGCTTGAAGACCTGGTCATAGGTCTCAACAATAAGAAAACGCAGACAACTGAGGCTTCAACGGGTTGCCATCCTGGCCGCAAGCAGGTTCGCCAATGCCTGATGTCGATATGTCTTTGCCAGATCGAGACCCGTCCAACCCTCCTTGTTCTTCGCACTCACATCGGCGCCTGCTGCGATCAATTTCTCCAGAACTGTGGTCTCCCCGAAATCGACGGAGGCGGCGTAAAGCAAAGGGGTCATCCCGAAGTTGTCTACTTGATTCACCCGAGCGCCCTTGCCTAGAAGCAACTGAACCATGCCGGTATTGTTCCCGATCGTGGCCCAATCAAGCACCGACATTTTTTCATCATCGACTTCGTTTGGATCTGCGCCCCTGGTGATCAAGTACTCGACCATCGCCGGGTCCAGGAACACCGCGTACATCAACGGACTCTGCGCAAACCTGCCCAGTATTTTCATCCGGTCGCCGAGTCGCGCGCCCGCGTCAAGCAGCGCTCCGGCTGACTGAACGTCTCCAGCCATAACCGCGAAGAACAGCGCGCTGGCGTCGTTACGGACCTCGACTCCCTTATCGGCGTTTGGCCTTGCGCCTTTCTTCAACAGCAAGCGGACGACTTCCGCATTCCCCCGGTATCGAGCGGCCACCATCAGCGCATCGACGCCGGTCGCCGCGCGAGCATTTACATCGGCTCCGCGCTCAGTAAGAAGCTTCACCTTTTCGATGTCACGCGCCGCCAACATCAACGCCGTAGTCCCTTCAGCCGTTTTGGCGTCCGCCTTCATCCCAGCGTCGAGGAGTTTCTTCAAATCCGCCGCGCTTCCGCTCAACGCAACCTGAACCCACTCGGGCTGATCAGCAGGTCCGATATCCAGAGCCGCGGTTCGTTGGCCCCCAGCCTTCAGAGGGAGCGCGTGCATCATCGCCGCGGCGGCCCAACTCGTAGCCATCGCTGAGACGAACTGATCGTGCTTGTACGGGAACCCGGTTTCGAAGTAAGGAGGGCTCACCGGAGCGGGCGGATGCAGACGCGAGGCGACATGCCACGAGCCATCCGCTTGTTGAGTTTTCAGAAGATAGCGCATGCCACGCTGATACACGGGATCGCTTGAAGAGACCCCGGCGGCTTCGTAAAGCGCAGATAGCGCCTCGCCGGTCGAATAGGCGTCGCTGGACATTGTGGGCAATTGCGCCCAGCCGCCGTCCTCGCGTTGTTCTGAGAGGAGTCCTCGGGCCGCATTCTTCACAGCCTTCTCATCCGCTCCCGTCCAGTGAAGACCGAGCAGTTGAAAAGTTCGATCCTCCGTTGTATGCGGCCCGGCTCTGAGTAGCCACTCCCGGGCCTGCCGCAGCCTTCTATCCCTCTCGTCGTTGAATTGCGCCGGCAGATAAGTACGCATAGCCCGAGCGCAGACTGCCGTAGTCGCAAACGGGCTGTAGGACTGGGGCGGGCGGACGTCAATCGTCGGCCAACTACCATCAGGGAGCTGGCGTGAGGCAATAAACTGAGCGGCGGCGGCAGTGGACAGACTTGGTCTGACGCCGGCTGCCTGTGCGGCGACCAACTCCCAGGCGTCGAACACCTCGTCAATGTAATCGTAGCCCTGAACGGTCGCATCAAGGTCTTTCAGATATGCGAACGTGCTGTCGGTGGTGTCCCGCGCGATTCGCTCATCGAGCGGAACGCCATGCTCGCGCGCAAGCTTGATTGAGATTTGAGGGAGGAGCTGGTGATGGCAAGAGTTGCAGGTCTCCTTCTTGGCCCAGGACGCTTGCGATTCTTGCATGAGCTTGAGGGCTTTCGCCGCGGCCTCTTGCAGATCAGCCTGACCGATGCTTTTAGCCGATTGATCTGAATCAAAAGCCGTCGGTCTGATATTGTCCGGGGTACCAGCGTCTGATTTGTCATCCGCGCCCCGCCGTCCAATGTTTTGTTTGAGTCTGCGACTCACGTTGAAGACCAAGGATGAGAATTGTCACTGCGAAGCTAAACGCTAGTAGTCTTTTCACGATATACCTCCGACCAGGGTTCGGCCGTCTCACTATTATCGATCTTGTTCAACACCCGAGCAGCATGAGACCATCGCTAAAAGGCTGTCAAGGACGCTGCTTGACAACACTCGCAACTACCGAGGTCAATACCCGGCTCACCAAGCTTCAACCGAATATATGAGGTTCCAGCTAAATGTGATATTGTGACCCGGACAATGTTAACTACTTCCGGCAAATGAGACCTCCTTATGTGAAGTGCACCTGTGCGACGCGGCTTGTATTGAGCGCGTGGTTTCATGCGTGCTGGCGGCAGCGACCACTCTCGCAAGTTTGTTCTCTTTAGGCGTCTGCGCTCAGCAGCTGCGCCAGCGACACCGGTCGTGGTCCAACCTGGTGCGCCAGGGAAACCAACGCGGACTCTTCCCCCGACGACGAGGGCAAAACTACCGCCAGCCTCCCCAGCAGATGTGCAGTTCATGCAAGGCATGATTATGCATCATGCTCAGGCGGTTGAGATGACTGCGCTGATCGAATCGCATACTGATAACAAGGATGTGACGATCGCTGGGTGCGCGAATCAGCAGGTCGCAGTCGGACGAAATAAAGTTCATGAAACGGTGGCTGGCGGCCCGCGGACAGCCAATATCGCAGCCGATGCCTGACATGCCGCACATGAATATGTCGCACGAGTCGATGGCGCTTATGCCTGGGATGCTTACCCCCGAGCAGATGGAGGCGCTCAGGAAAGCAAGAGGCGAAGAGTTCGACCATCTGTTTCTGACAGGAATGATTCAGCACCACGGCGGCGCTTTGACAATGGTGAAGGATTTGTTCGACACTGCGGGCGCAGGACAGGACGCTGAATTGTTCAATTTCACAACGGATGTAGACAGCGGGCAGCGCGCCGAAATCACGGATCATGCAAACCATGCTGGAGAAAAACCTTTAGAGGATAAACGATGAATCGAGTACAAACCAGTGGCTTTCCGTTTGCTTGTAGCTTCCCTTGTTTTGGTGTGTTTTGCCGGCGAGATGCAGGCCCAAACGGCTTCGTCTCAGGAGTCAAAGAAGCCAGCAGACACTAAAGCCGACCAAAAGAAAGCAGAAGAGGATCCGTTTGCGCCCGAGCCGGCGCCGCCGCTCCCCGCCGGAATGACCGGCTCAGATGCCAACGACCCGCGAGCCAAACTGACACCGGGAATGTACGACGCAGGCGAAGTATCGATGGGCATGAAGCACCTCCTGCTCCTCAAGAAACCTGGTCCGTTTCAACTCGACTCGGCTGATCCTGATAATCCGAAAGTGCAGAAAACCCTAGGCATGCTGGGCGTTGGCGACCCCTCAAAGATGCCAAAGCCGATGCAGTTAGTTATCGCTCAACTGGCGTTTGCAAACTCGGACCTTGCGTTCCAGGGAAATCACCTGTTTCAGGGTAACTTCTATGGCGTCAATATCTATGACATCTCCAATCCGGCAGAGGCCAAATTGATAACGTCGATGATTTGTCCCGGCGGACAGGGAGACGTGTCGGTTTACAAGAACCTGATGTTTATGTCGGTCGAGATGCCAAATGGCCGCCTCGATTGCGGCACACAGGGATTTCCACCGGCGCCGCCGCCGCCCGCGGGCGAGGAGAAAAAGCCGACCTTGCCTGCGCCGCAAAAAGATCGGTTCCGCGGCGTAAGGATTTTCGATATATCCGACGTCAGGAGTCCCAGGCAGGTAGCCGCAGTGCAGACTTGCCGCGGCTCGCACACGCATACGCTTGTCGTCGATCCGAATGATAAGAACAACGTCTATATCTACGTATCCGGCACATCGTTTGTGCGTCAGAGCGAAGAGTTGGCCGGATGTTCGGGTGAAGCACCGGATAAAGACCCGAACACGGCGCTGTTTCGCATTGACGTGATCAAGGTGCCGCTGGCTAGCGCCGCAGGATGCACAGGTGGTGTCCAGTCCTCGAGTGTTTATCGATCCCCGTACGGGCGCACTCAACGGCTTGAATAACGGCGGCACGCATGGCAAAGAGCGGCCTGGAGAAGCCAACCGACACCGACCAGTGCCACGACATTACGGTGTACTCGGCGATTGGGTTGGCCGCAGGCGCCTGCTCCGGAAATGGAATCGTGCTGGACATTAAGGATCCCGTGCATCCAAAGCGTCTGGACGCGGTAAACGATCCGAACTATTCATATTGGCACTCGGCCTCGTTTTCGAACGACGGGAAAAAGATCGTATTCACCGATGAATGGGGAGGCGGACTGGGTGCGCGTTGCCGCGCCAACGATCCGAACAAATGGGGCGCCGATGCGGTGTTTCATTTGAAGAATAACAAGCTGAGTTTCGCGAGCTACTACAAGATGCCGGCAGCACAGGGCGACAGCGAGAACTGTGTGGCACACAACGGTTCGCTGATTCCGGTTCCCGGCCGCGACATAGAAGTGCAGGCCTGGTACCAGGGCGGCATCTCCGTGATGGACTTTACCGACGCGGACCATCCGGTTGAAATTGCCTATTTCGATCGCGGGCCAATCGATCCACATATGCTCGTACTGGGCGGTGACTGGTCGGCTTACTGGTACAACGGTCACATCTACGCTTCGGAGATCGCCCGCGGGCTGGACATCTTTGAGCTAAGCCCGACCGAGTTTCTGACCCAGAACGAGATCGATGCGGCGAAAACGGTGCGAGTGGCTGAACTCAATGTGCAGAACCAGCAAAAGATCGAGTGGCCGCTCAGTTGGTCGTAGCCAAGGCGTATCTGGATCAGTTGGAGCGATCGCAGGCTCTGCCGGCGGACCAAATCGCCGCCCTGCGGAAGGCGATTCAAAGCGCAGAGAGTTCAGCATCTGAATCGAGGAGATCTCGCAAAACTCCAGACGCTTCGCGCGGTCGCTTAAGAAAAGCGCCGCTACGGCCAAGAGCGCAGCAGACCAGAAGCGATTGCAGGCCCTGGCGGAAATCCTGCAGCGACCCTCAAAGTAAGACCCTGGTGATCCGCCAATCTGGGATGTCCGCGGCTAACAGCCCTCTTTTTGCCGATCTCGCAAGCCGATCTCGCAAGAAGATGGTGATCTATTGCGGCGCGGACGCAAGCCTGCGTGCCTCGGTAATGCCTGGCCAATTATCGGTACGGAACGGAATGGCCGGCAGACCGGCACCATCATAAAGCGTGGCCTTCGGGAAGGATTGCCAGGCGTAACGCGCTGCCTCGGGTTCGGGCACAATCGGGGACGAGAGGACGATCGCATCGCCATCAATCCTGGCATCTGCCCAGTGCCATTTGTGATCTTTACCGGCAATGGAGAATTCTTCCAGCTTACCGCCCTTGACTGTCAAACCGCCGTCAACGTGATCGAAATGGAGGCGGAGCGCGCCCGGGAGATGCTCAAGTGACTTAAAAGTCGGCCCTTGATATGGAATCGCCTTCCCGTAGTGCTTCGCCAGCGCCAAGAGCGCCAGGCGCTCCCCTACTATTCTCTTCTCGCTCGGATGAATATTGTCTGGATCACCCGTGTCAATCGTAACCGCAAGGCCGGAATTACGGACATCGCGAGCGGTACGAAACTGGGCTTCGCGCAATTCTGCCCAGGCGTCTTCAACAGGTTGATCTTGATGGTGCATGAAGGCGGGAAGACTGACGATATAGAAGGGAAAATCGCCCTGATCGAACAGCTTCCGCCAATCTGCGATCATTGCCGGAAGCAGCGTGCGATATTGATAAGCTCGCTCGGCGTTCGCTTCGCCTTGATACCAGATCGCGCCAGTTATGGCGAGTGGGGCAACCGGCTCAATCATTCCTTGATAGAGGACTGAAGGCATGGTGGGCCAATTCTCGAAGCTCAGAGGCAGCGGGTGCGGTGGGCGCGCATCCACGCTCACGGCACCCTTCCATTCGCCCGCGAGCGGGATTACCGTTCCATCCCCGAGAACGAGACGGAGCCTGTCGGCGCCGGTCATGAACCCGCCCTGCGGTTTCATCTTGAGCACGCGAATGGTCACGAGATTCTTTCCCGGTTTTAGGATTCCCTCCTTCACCTGATACACCCTCGGGTTCTCAACCCAGGCGCTGGCTCCGATCCAATTACCGTTGATGTAGGTGGTATCCATTTTCTCGATGACACCCAGATAGACTGTCGCCCTCCCGGGTGGAAGCGGATCCGGAAGGCTGATGGCCTTGCGGAACCAGCAAACACTCGGCAAATCAGGAACTCCCAAATCACCGAAAGCCGCCGGGAACGTGTACGTTCTTCCAGCCGGAATCGTCGAGATCAACCGCAGCCCAGCTTTTACCCTTCAACCCGATGTCGTAGTCATCGTACCAATGCATCAGAAAGTTGCCATATTCGGTTCCGCCTTTGGCTCTTAGTCGTTGCATCTCCGCTAACTGCGGCTCAAAATCCTTCAACTGTTGCAGCATCTCCGGGCTGGTCCAGGCCTCTGCCGGGGAGCCGCCGACACAATCCTCAATCAGCCCGATCGGCACATTTATCTCTTCCTGTAATCTCTGTCCGAAGAAATAAGCAACCGCCGAGAATCCGCCGCCCTCGGCGACTGTCTGAGGCGAACAGATTTTCCAGGAACCTTGTGGAACTGGAGTTCTTGAATAAGAGACGTGTTGAGAGACAACAAAGAGGCGTATTTCCGGGTGATTCGCCGACTTGATCTCATCAGCGCCGTTGCGCGCCCGTGGCAAACCAAACTGCATGTTGGACTGACCGCCGCAGAGCCAGACGTCGCCCACCAGAACTTCATGAAACGTGACCGTCTGTGGGCCGACAACTTTGATGGTGTACGGCCCACCTGGTGCCGGCGGCTCAATCTGCACCTGCCAGCGGCCTTGCGTTCCCGTCACTGTCTTCGCGGTGCGTCCGGCAATTTCTACCTGGACGATCTCCCCCGGCTTCGACCAGCCCCAGATCGTATTCGGTTTTCCACGTTGGAGAACCATGTTGTCGCCGAAGATCGGGCTGACAAACGGCAATGTGCTGTTGTCCGCCGCAGGAGCTGCGACAGCGGACAGCAAGAGGAGAGCGAGAATGCACAGAGGATTGGTCCGCATCCGTCGCAGTATGAAATATTGTCCCAAACTGCGCAACAAGGTAATTACCAATGGCACCGTCAAGACCATGATTTTCTTCCTGGTCACCTTCTGGGCTTCGCATTGCGCAAGCAAGACTTAGTATCAAAGCCTCAGCGATAGTGATAAAGCTTAATCCGCTGGATGTGTGTGCGCCAACAGTTTCCGAAGATCAATTCGGATTAACGTGTGACAGACGACCGACAAGTAAGCCCAACCCGGTCAACAGCTTTGGCGTTCGGTCTGAAGCGGCGCTTATGACCGACATGGATCTTTTGAAGAGGCATCCATTTTGGCCCGTCTTTTCCCTTGAGTCTTTTGGGTGCTCTTCATTCTTCTTGTTGGCCCGTATTGGCTCGTATTGGTGGTCTGAATTGTGGCCGAGAAAGTAAAATCGATTTGAGGGTGTATAATCCAACGACGTGAATGAACTCATAGGGCTCTCAACCGCCGAACACACTGGTCTGCGGTACTAAAGGCAACATCTTCGTGCAAAAAATCAATTTACGACTCAATCTCTAGCGGGACTTTGAGCCGCCGACACCCAGTTTCTAATCCTTTATGAGGTGTCCGTTCTAAGTTAGCTTGATCTCTGAAATTGCCCAATCTCTGGTGGGATTACGTCTGCTACAAACAGCATTCGCACCCGCCCAGCTTGTAAGTTAGTATTCGCTTCGCTCCCAAAAGATTTCCTGTTCTGTTTCCGGGCCGAGGAACTCAGTCAGCACTTGGTCGGGATCATCCCCCCGCAATTGACAATTGGTCTCGAACTGGGCTTGGATCCTTGCAATCGGTCAGTAGACCACGGCATTCGCGGCATAGTCGAGCATCTGTCCCACAACTTCCCGGCGAATGCGTGTATCAGTGCTGCGCTTAACCTCCACGAGCGTCGGGATCGCATCCTTGTCGAGGAAGAGATGGTCCACTGACCAGCGGCCGGCGCCGCCGTCCTCAGATGGAACCGCGGCCTCTCGCGCGATAAGCAGCCACTTGTGTGGGTGGAGGAATCAATCTGATCTCCAGCGAGCAAATCAGGATAGGTAGCGAGATATCCTTGCAGTAGGTCTTCCGACTCGTAAGCTCGCTCGATCATCTCTACAAGTTCGCCGGTGCTTTGGATCAAGTAAATGCCACCGCTCATACGACTGTTTCTCCTCGCAATGAATCTTGATTGGCGTCGGCTCGAATTTTGTACCCTAACGGGAGCGCCGCACGTTGCGCAACTCGCGAGCTATTCTTAGGACAGTACCAGGGGTTGATCCACTCAGTAATGCACTCTCATCGTATCTGACCTGTCTGACGATTCCAAACTTCGGGTGTCCCAGAGGTAGAGGTCTCGGCCAGATTCCTTTCGAGAGCCTCGCGAACCGATTTCGTTTGAGTTTTCACCGAGTCAACTGGCTTGATTGACATTGGTATGCTCGTGGAGTAGAAAGGGCCGGAAACGTTATCATCATCCACGACGCCTCGGCCGAACCGGAGGCGATCACGAGCTAGGAATGACACGGGATTTCGTCGGACGCGTCGTCATCATTACCGGCGCCTGGCGCGGTATCGGGCGCGCCGCCGCGGAGCGCTTCCACGAGCGCGGCGCCTCGGTGGCGGTGAACGTGCGCGACCGCGAGCGAGCCGATACGCTGGCGACGTCGATCGGCGAGCGCGCCCTGATGGTGCCGGGCGATGTCGCCGCCGCGGGCGTTGCTGAGGAGATCGTGCGGCGCACGCTCGAGCGCTTCGGCCGCGTCGACGTCGTCGTCAACAATGCCGCCTTCGCGCGCTCGACGCGCTTCCCCGATTTGACGGCGGAGGAGTGGCGAGAAGCGCTGGAGGTGAACATGACCGCGCCGTTCCTCCTGACTAAAGCGGTCCTCCCGGCGATGAAGCTACAGCGTTACGGCCGCATCATCAATATCTCGTCGTCCGCGGGCCGGATGGTCAGCACGCTCGGCGGTGCGCACTACACCGCGTCGAAGGCGGGACTCCTCGGCTTCACACGCGCGGCGGCGAAGGAACTCGGGAAGTTCGGCATCACTGTGAACGCCATCTGCCCCGGCATTATCGACACGGAACTGACCCGCGAGAATGCGTCGGCGGAGCTGCTGGAGCGCCTCGCGGCGAGCTATCCGGTCCCGCGCCTGGGGACGACGCTTGAGGTTGCCGACCTGATTTGCTTCGCTGCATCGGAGGCGGCCGGCTACATCACCGGTGCGTCGTTCGACATCAACGGCGGAGATTTAATGATGTGATGAACGAGAGCACGCGCGTCCTTCTTGCCATCGCCGCCGCGATCGTGATCGGCGTGATCATCGGTGCGTTCGGCAACGCCGGCGCCATTGGCGCCGCGGACGCCATCGCTCCGATCGGCGCCCTGTGGGTCAACGCCATCCGCATGACCGTCATCCCGCTCGTGGTCTCGCTGCTGATCACCAGCGTCGGATCGGTCGCCGATATCAAGTCGATTGGCCGCCTCGGCAGGCGGACGCTGTTTGTCTTCGTCCTCCTCATCGTCGGCGCCGCCGCCGTGGTGATGCCCTTCGCCCCCGCGCTCTTCGCCTTCCTCCCTCCGCATGGCGCACCGCAACTGCCGGCTGGCGCCGTCGAAGCAGCGACGGAGATAGTAGCCGCCGGCGGCCAGGCGCAGACCTTTTCCTCCTGGCTCACGTCGCTGCTGCCGTCGAATCCGATCGCCGCCGCCGCGAGCGGCGCGATGATGCCGCTCGTCCTCTTCACGATTCTCCTCGCCTTGGCGACCACGCGCAGCCCAAAGGCGTCGCGCGAGATGCTTACGAAGTTCTTCCGTGCCTTCAGCGACGCCATGCTTGTGCTCGTGCGCTGGGTGATACTGGTCGCGCCGATCGGCGTCTTCGCCCTCGTCCTCCCGCTGGCCGTGCACGCCGGAGCCACGCTCGCCGGCGCGATCGGCTTTTACATTGTCGCCTATTCGGTCGCCTGCATCGTCGCCACGCTGCTGCTCTACCCCGTTGTGGCCATCGTTGGCCGGATTCCGATGCGCCGCTTCGCCCGCGCCGCGCTCGAGCCGCAGCTCATTGCCTTCAGCTCCAGCTCGTCCATCGCTACGCTCCCAGCGCTCGTCGAGAGCGCCGAGAAGACGCTCGCCATCCCGGAGGAAGTGACCGGGTTCGTCCTCCCGCTCGCTGTCTCCACGTTCAAAATCGCCGCGCCTGTGTCATGGACCGTCGGCGCGCTCTTCGTCGGCTGGTTCTACGGCGTCCCGCTGCACCTCGGGGGCCTGGCCACGATCGCCTTCGCTGCGGTCTTCCTCGCGTTCGCCGTCCCGGGCATCCCGCGCGGCGCGTTCATCATGCTCACGCCGCTCTTCCTCACCCTCGGCTTGCCAGCCGAGGGGATCGGGATTCTGATCGCCGTCGACGCCATTCCAGACCTCTTCGCCACGGTGCTGAACACCACTGGCGATCTCGCAGCGGCCGCGCTCGTCGCGCGCGATAAGATTATCGGCGATGATAAAGAGATTCTTGATAGTGAGCCTGAGTAGATTGCAGATGAAACTGTATCTTTGTCACGGCTGCGGATGGTTGCATTCGATTCGTCTGGATTGCGCTCGGGTTCGCGTTGTGAAAGCGGCGTACTGAAATCAATGCAGAGGAACGAGCGAGCAGATGTCCCGAGCAGCCACACGTGGAAGCCTCATATTCAGGCTACTTGCTATGCCAGGACACCTCTTTGGTCGACACAATCAAAGGCCCTGCGTTTATGAATCCGCTGAAGCTGTGCCCGTGCCCCGCAATCAAGGGGGCTGTCAGTAGCAGGATGCCAGTATCAAACACCAAACAAGGTCAATTCGCCTCGAAACGGCCGCTCCGTTCTTGGTTCGGTCATCGGATCTCGAGTCCCAGGTTTACTCGCTACAGAACAGCTATTTTGTAACGAGTCTCCCAAGTGCCTCACAATAGAATCCATCCTTTGCAGGCGCAGCCCACCGATAGTCAATGATCGAAGTGTAAAGAGTATCCGCGCGATCCAGAGGCGTAACCTGGCGTGCCGCGGTTGTGACGGAAAGAAAGAGGATCTGAGGACGACAAGGAAGGATGCGTCAGGTGGGGATTTGACCCTTGACCGTTGGGTTATGAGAATTACGAGGGCTTGGCCCGTCTTATCCGTTCTATAGTTTACGTGGCCCTAGTTGGTCGCTAGATAGTGGATCCGACGCGGTTCTGCTATCAAGATGCTGTCACGAATCTCCGCGCGTCCAATCAAAAACCTTGGGTTCCGAACCCAACGGGAGCCGACCCTCACCTACCCTTTGAGCCGATCCCCCGCACGAAGGTGATATAGTCCGCTTGATATGCAGCCCATACACCAACCGGGCGCGTCGGCCCTGGTCTGTAGTTAGAATCCACTTCTTCTTCTTTCACCGCGCGCGAGTACCGACGAGGATGTTGCGCGGTTGTGCTGCTTATCGCATTTCCCCCTCTCTTCTGCAGTGACGGTAGACCGGCCGACAGTTGCCGGCGATCGCGATCGTAGGCGCCGACGGCCGCCGCCGCGCGCCCATGGCCTCAAATGTCCCCTCTTTTCATGCGCAAGCGAGGAGCCGACCTGATGCACTCAACCGGATCCGGAGTATCACGAGCGGGAGAAGAGCTGGAATTGAATGGATCGAAGAACTTGAACTTCAACCGTCATTCGCACGTCTAATCTCAACCTTGTAAGCTTGGCGTTCGCGCTTCCAGAATCGGCGCTTGCACCACTTCAGATGTTTCCACCATTGATTGGGCGTTACGAGTTTTGACTTGCTTGCCAACTTTTGTTCAGCCTCAACGGCTCGCCACAATCCGGCCCAGATCGCGGCGAGTCATTCCCAGTTCAAGCAGGGAGCGGATATAAAGATCCAGGGAAACGCTCGGATCACTCGCCTCCATCTTCGCAACCCGCGACTGGCTTGATTTGAGCTTTTGAGCGGTGGCGGTCTGGGACATCTTCATTTTCTTTCGGCGTTCTCTTAGGGCGTCACTCAGACGGAGCTTTACCTCGATGTACTCGCAGTCTTGAGGCGAGAGATCGAGGAACTCCGCGACGGTGCCAACCTTAAAGCCCTTCTCCTCAAGCCGCTTTTGTTTTGCCTTATCCATAGCTGCCCCTTTCATCGTTAGTCGGAGTCGTATAACGCGAGTCGCCGCTTGCAGGCGTCGATAATAGCTTTGGGTGTCTCCCTGGTTTGCTTTGCAAACACCTCCGTAACAAAAATCGCGTCCGGGGAGATGCGATACAACACCCGCCAATCGTTGTCCCCGTCCTTGATTCGCAATTCATGGCACCTTCGCCCGACGTTCGGCATGGGCCGCGACTCTGGCATTGAGAGCACCCGCCCTCGCTGAAGCTCTCGAAGAAGGTAGCCCGCCTCCCTCTTCGCCTTAAGGCTAAAAGGGGGAGTCTTGATATCGCCATGGAGCCAGACGATCGGTTTGTGAGTCGGAGACACACGTGGTATTCTATGTCAGGTCAGACATAGGGGTCAAGCGAGGTAAAAGCGATGAGTAGTCAGTACGAGCTCGATCGATACATCCCGACTGTTGAAGCCTACATCTGCCCGTTGCACCGGAAGAACATTCTTGGTGTCTATCCTGGATGTTCCTGTTTGGCGAAACCTGGCATGCGCCGAGCAACCGATAGTGAGTTCCTCAGACGAAAAAGGCAGCGACTTCTTGAACGTCGTGAGCGATTACTCGAGGAGTTGCGGAGCATCGATGCGGAGCTTGATTAATGTCCAGGGATAAAGCAAAACAGAAACGACTCTAAAGCGATAGCGCCGACGACTTGTACCCCCCAGCCTCCTTCGTCTTCGTCCCAAACTGTTAGCGTTCCGCAAGCTCTTAGGTGATATTTTGACGAGTCACAATGAGCCATAGCGAGCCAGAATTCTATCGAGAGCGTAGTGCTTACCCAACGATATATATTAACCTTCAGCCGCCACCCGAAATCTTCAACCGCTCGCACATAGACGCAGCGTCGCGCGTCGGGTCGCCGAGTGGTCGTTAGAGACGACGAGTCAGTTAAAGAACCAAGAACGGTTCCTCTGCCACCGATGAAGGTGGCGGCGTTCTACGGGATTTTTCGACTCGAGAGATCCTGGAATGCGGGCTCTGGTCGCAGGGAGCCCTCTGGGTCTTTCGGTAGGATAGCGAATGAGGCCCATTTGGGGGAAAACCTACAGAGCTTCCTTTGGAACAGTCCGCGACTTCTCCTTCAGAAATCCGACCACAATTGCGACAATCCCGATGAGGCAGAATACGGGACACAAGTACTTGGCTATCTCATAAACTACTATCCTGGTTTCGAGTTCCGCCGAGTTGATGAAAACAATCAAAACCGGCTCCTCTGAGCTTTGATATAAGATGTCACGATGATTATCGATGTACCAGTGAATTGGTGGTCCCCAGATCGATACCGAAATTAATCATTTCGCTCATGGTTTCACTACTCCTTTCGTGATTCGACAATAACGACACCTTTTTGGATGACCTGTGAAAACCCATCCCTTAAGATGGCGCGGATGATAGGCTTGATGACTTTTACGACGACGAGACTCTCTGTACCAGAGCCCGAAATTGTGGCATCCAAATCTGTTCTGGTTTCCTTAAATTGCTGGCCCATCGGGTCCTCATAAGCAAGGCTGATATGATTCTGGCGCGCATCCCGAGTCGGAAGCCCCTCTTCGGCGAAGGCGCAAAGGCTTCTTGGACACTCGCGACTCAGTACGACGGCAGACATCTACGCCCACACGGAAAGCGAGGCCGACCGAGCGACCGAGACTCTAGCTCGAGAGATAATGGGGAGTTGTGGCCTAGTTGTGGCCGAAGGCTCAAGCCAGGTCAATTGAGTAATTAGTCATTTGACCCGTAAGGCGTGTGTAGTCAACAGCTTTAAGCGTTCTGTGTGAAGCGGCGCTTATGACCAACATGAATCTTTTGAATTTTACATCCCGCCAACTCCTTGCTATTGTCTCATTCTAAGAAGTCTCGTCGACGCGGTTCCGGTCGATGATCAACACGCTGGGATGCACTGCTTAAGGATCTTTCGATGAACCTGTTCTCGCGCGCTTATCATTCTTCTCTCGGCAAAAAATATGTCATGGCGATCACCGGACTTCTGCTGTTCCTGTTCGTGATCGTGCATATGGCTGGGAACCTCCAGGTCTATCTCGGACCCGAGCCGATGAACGCATATGCGGAACTGCTCAAGTCCAAACCCGGTCTGTTGTGGACCGCGCGCGCGGGCCTGTTCATTATCGCCGTGCTTCACATCATATCAGCGCTCCAGCTCGCAGCCGAGAATCGAGCCGCGCGGCCAGAGCCTTATGCCAAGAGCAAGCCACTTGCGAGTTTTGCGTCGCGCACGATATTGGTCAGCGGCCTGATTATCTTCGCGTTCATCGTTTATCACCTGATGCATTTCACTCTCGGAGTGACGAATCCCGAGTTTATGGATCTCCACGATGCGTTGGGCCGTCACGATGTGTATCGCATGGTTGTCGAGGGCTTCCGCAATCCCTATGTTTCCGTTTTTTACATAATCTCAATGGGGCTGCTTTGTTTGCACCTGAGCCACGGCGTGTCGAGCCTGTTCCAATCGCTCGGTATCAGACGCAAGGCGACCGTAGCGTCGTTTAATCGCTTCGCGCAGATCGCGGCGGTTGCAATCTTCATCGGCAATTGTTCAATCCCTATCTCCATCCTCGCGGGAGTCGTGAGATAGATTGCTCTCTAGCAGCAGAGGACCCCTGAAGCGCGAAGAGAAGAGTCAGCACTATGAAACTTGATGCGAAAATACCATCCGGGCCGCTCGCCGAGAAGTGGAGCACCCACCGCAACCATATCAAGCTGATCAATCCGGCCAACAAGCGGAAGTTTGATGTGATCGTGGTCGGTTCAGGGCTTGCCGGCGGGTCGGCCGCGGCTACGCTTTCGGAGCTTGGCTATAAGGTCAAATGCTTTTGTTTTCAAGACAGCCCGCGACGCGCGCACTCCATAGCCGCGCAAGGCGGCATCAATGCGGCAAAGAATTATCAAAACGACGGCGACAGCGTCTATCGCTTGTTCTACGACACGATCAAGGGCGGCGACTTTCGCTCCCGCGAAGCGAACGTCTACCGGCTCGCTGAAGTCAGCGTCAATATCATCGACCAGTGCGTGGCGCAGGGAGTTCCCTTCGCGCGAGAGTACTCGGGTTATCTTGCGAATCGCTCGTTTGGCGGCGCGCAGGTCTCGCGGACTTTTTATGCTCGAGGTCAGACGGGTCAGCAGTTGCTGCTCGGCGCGTATCAGGCTCTAGCCAAAGAGATCGCATCCGGCGGCGTAAAGATGTACCCGCGCACCGAGATGCTCGA
This sequence comes from Blastocatellia bacterium, assembly GCA_963737945.1. GTDB lineage: Bacteria > Acidobacteriota > Blastocatellia > UBA7656 > UBA7656 > Onstottus_A. The sequence continues at coordinate 67,083 of CAVTUR010000009.1, forward strand.
TCTTGTGCTCATCGACGGCCACGCGAAAGGGATCGTGGTTCGCGATCTGGTGACCGGCGAAATCACCTCGCACGCCGCGGATGCAGTGGTGCTTGCGACGGGCGGGTACGGCAACGTGTTCTTTCTCTCGACCAACGCCAAGGGCTGCAACGTGACCGCGATCTGGCGGGCTTACAAACGAGGCGCGTTGCTTGCCAACCCCTGCTACACGCAGATTCATCCGACTTGCATACCGGTCAGCGGGGATCATCAGTCCAAGCTGACTTTGATGTCCGAGTCGCTGCGCAACGACGGCCGGGTGTGGGCACCAAAGAACAAAGGCGATCACCGCGCGCCGGGGGAGATCCCGGAAGAAGATCGCGACTACTATCTCGAACGCAAGTATCCGGCGTACGGCAATCTCGCCCCACGCGATATCTCATCGAGAGCCGCGAAGGAGGTCTGCGATGAAGGCCGCGGAGTCGGACCGGGCGGGCGCGGCGTCTATCTGGATTTCCGGGACGCCATACAGCGGCTCGGGTTAAAGGTTGTCCAGGAACGCTACGGCAACCTCTTCGAGATGTACGAGCGCATCACCGGCGAAAACGGGTACAAGATGCCGATGCGAATCTACCCCGCAAGCCATTACACGATGGGCGGGCTGTGGGTCGATTACAACTTGATGAGCAACATTCCGGGTTTGTACGTGATCGGGGAAGCGAACTTCTCGGATCACGGTGCGAACCGCCTCGGGGCAAGCGCGTTGATGCAGGGACTCGCCGATGGCTACTTTATTCTGCCTTACACGATTGGCGATTACTTCGCGACCGAACGGCCGTCGAAGCCTTCACTCGACCATCCGGAATTCAAAAAGGTTGAAGAAGAAATAGCCGCACGCACAAACAAGTTTCTGTCTATCAAGGGCCATCGCACGGTCACTGAGTTTCATCGCGAGCTCGGAAAGCTGATGTGGGACAAGTGCGGGATGGGCCGCAACGAAGCCGGTCTGAAGGAAGCTCTGGAAAAGATTCCCGGGCTGCGTCAGGAGTTCTGGGAAGACGTCCAGGTGCTGGGGGACGGAAACGAATTGAATCAGTCGCTGGAGTATGCGGGCCGGGTCGCCGACTTCATGGAGTTCGCCGAGTTGCTCGTGCTGGACGCGTTGACTCGCGACGAATCGTGTGGCGCTCACTTTAGAGAGGAGCATCAAACTCCGGACGGCGAGGCGAAGCGCGACGATGAGCACTTCTCATACGTCTCGGCGTGGGAGTATCAGGGCCTCGATTCCCGGCCGATCCTGCACAAGGAACCGTTGGAATACGAGGAAGTTCATCTGGCGCAAAGAAGCTACAAGTAAGCCTTTGCGTTTTTGCGGACCTTTGCGTCTTTGCGCGAAACCCGCAGCCGGTAGAGAGCGTTCGCGCAAAAGCGCCAAGATCCGAAAAGACGCAAAGAGAACAGCTCAGAAGGATTCGACAAGTAAATGAATCTTACGTTACGCATTTGGCGTCAAAAGAACAGCGACACGCCCGGAAGGTTTGTCGACTACAAGGCTGATGACATATCGCCCGACATGTCTTTTCTCGAGATGCTCGACATCGTGAATGAAGGCTTGATCAAACGCGGCGAGGAGCCGATCGCCTTCGATCACGATTGCCGGGAGGGAATCTGCGGGACGTGCGGCATGGTCATCAACGGAGTCGCGCACGGGCCACTCCAGGCAACCACCACCTGCCAGTTGCACATGCGTCACTTCAGCGATGGTCAAGCGGTAACGATCGAGCCCTGGCGCGCCCGCCCGTTTCCCGTAATCAAGGATCTGGTCGTCGACCGCGGCGCCTTCGATCGAGTCGTTCAAGCCGGAGGATTCATCTCGGCTAGAACGGGTGGGACTCCGGACGCCAACGCGATCCCTATCCCGAAGCCCGACGCCGATCTGTCGATGGATGCGGCTGCGTGCATCGGGTGCGGCGCGTGCGTGGCGGCTTGCAAGAACGCTTCGGCAATGTTGTTTGTCGCAGCGAAGGTCTCTCACCTGAACACACTTCCGCAGGGCAAGCCCGAGAAGGACCGCCGCGTATTGAACATGGTAAGAGCGATGGACGAAGAGGGCTTCGGGAATTGCACCGTTATGGGTTCGTGTGAAGCGGTATGCCCGAAAGAGATCAGCCTCGAATTCATCTCGCGAATGAATCGCGATCATCTGACGGCGCTGTGGCGAAACAAGTAATGATTGGGGAGGTTCGCAAAGCACAGTTTGTTCGTAGTACCGCCTTTAGGCGGAAGTGTGGGGCGCGATGGCGTGACTATGACGATGTACACGCTTCCGCCTAAGGCGGTACTACGAACTCTTCGAGGAATTGACATGGCCAGCGCAGCAAGCTCGCCCGAACAGCTAGTGATTCTTGACAGAGTGACCTGGGAAACCTATGAGCGCCTGATCACCGAACATGGTGAGAGGTGCGGTACGCGCTTCACTTATGATGAAGGTGTACTGCAGATCATGGTCAGTTTCTTCCCGTCACGAAATTCCTAATCGAACCCTCGCAACAATCGTGGAGGTTGTGGCTGAAGAACGAGAAGTCGACATCGCAAGACTCGGCTCGATGACTTTCAAGCTAAAAAACCTTCAGAAAGGGTTCGAACCCGATTCCTGCTTTTACATCCAACATGCGGACGCGATCCAGGAAAATCAAGAAATCGACATCGCCGTTGATCCGCCCCCTGATTTGTCAATCGAAGTTGACATAACGAGCGGATCGCTTAACCGCTTTCCCCTCTTCGCTGCAGTTGGCATACCGGAAGTCTGGCGTTTCGATGGGAAGAGGGTTGCGATCTTCCGATTAAACTCGGGCGCCTATGTTGAGGCCCCTAACAGTCGCGCGCTCCCCCCTGTCACCGGAGAGATCCTGACTCACTTTCTAGAGGAAAGCCAAAAGCTCAAGAGCACGGCGTGGCTGCGCAAGATTCGCCAGTGGGCACGGTCGCAAGTATGAGTTTCCCAGACGCTCCTTGATGCGAAGGTCGAGACTCCTCGAACCATAAGATCACGGCAATGGCTGCGTTCGGGTTGTCTGGCGCAGAAGTTGAGCCAGATTGTTTGTGATAGTTCGTTGCGGCGGGCAACCTAACCCTAACTCCAATCATCCCGCCTACGCAGTTTCGCACGAACCACTCAATAACAATCTCCGGAGGATAAAATGCGAAAGAAGCTAGCTAGTCTCCTGCTCTTGCTCGCCTTGTTCGCGCTAGCGTTGCCTGCAGCAGCGCCTGCTCAGAACAAGGGCGAGTATGGAGGCTTAATCAGACGTGACAAGAACGGAGTCCGGATCGGCGATAGTAAGATCACGCTGTTTGACGGACCCGGGATTCTGAATTACCAGCAGAAGCACAGGTGGATGGAAGGCCCTGGCGGAGCCGCCACGGTCATTGGAATCGGCGCTGGAGCCGGCGCTGGGACCGGGGCCGCCGTCAAAGGCAAAAAGGGGGCTCTGATCGGAGCCGCGATTGGCGCGGGCGCAGCAACTGGCGTCTGGCTGTATAAGAATCGGACTGAGAAGCACAGAATCTTCTGAGTTCGTACTTCCAACCGTTGATCCAAACAAGATCCCGGCCTTAAGCAAGCCTTCAGGGCCTGGTGTGGCTGAATTGACGGGGCTGACCATCTCGCCACAGGTCAGCCCCATTTCCTTTTGTACCTCTCCAATCGATTATCTAAATGTTTGAAGGGTTTAGAAGCCTATACAAGGCCAGCACTGCCCGACGGGGTCGTGGCGCGCACGTTGCAGGTTCACAATCGGAATTTGCAGCACGAACCCCTAATCAATCAGGAGGAAATCGAATGAAACGAATACTGACAAGTGCAGCTCTGTGCCTGACCCTTGCTTTGAGCCTGGCGGCACCCGCTACGCTTGCTTCCCAGAAAAAGGACACCGGGAAGAAGGCCGCTGCCAAGACAATGTCGCCACACGCCGGAGCCGTAAAACAGTGCAACGCCGACTACTCGGAAGCGGTCAAGAAAGCGAATGACGACCACGCCGCAGCGTTGAAGGATGCCAAGGGCAAGAAGGGTAAGGAGCACGCCGAGGCGAGCAAGGCCGCCAACAAGGCCAAGACTGATGCCCTGGCTGCCGCCAAGAAAGCCAAGGCAGACTGCCTGAAAGCAGCGCCGAAAATGTAGTATTTCTTTTGAGCGCGCTCGCTGCGCGCGTGATTCCTAATCAATCTTCCTAAGCTCGACGACTGGCGTTTTGCCGGCCGTCGGGCTTATTGTTTTCCAGGAAAGGGACCGACCATGAAGACAATTGCATGTGGAGCGGTGCTAAGTATCTTCCTCGCCGTCGCACTCACGCCCGCGACGCCGTTAGCCGAAAGCCGCGCGCACCATTCAGCTATTAAGCTGTGCAAGCAGAAATACAAGAACGCTGTTCGAGGAGCCAAGTATCTGAAGTCGCGTCAGAGAAACAAACGAATCGAACAAGCCCGCAGGGAGCGGGCAGAGTGCGAGAGGCTTGCGCCCAAATAGCCTGGTCAATCCGCCAGGATCGTCCGATACACCGACGGGTCGACATTCCCGCCGCTTATTACGCAGCACACGCGACGACCGCGGAACAACTCCGGCGCAGTCAGCAGCGCTCCGATCGAGAGCGCGCCTGTCGGCTCTGCTTTCAGATTCGCAAGCCCGAATAACAACCGGACCCCTTCCTTGATGCTCTCTTCGGGAACTTCCACAATCCCGGACAAACCGTCTTTCAGCACCGCCCAGTTGTGCTCGCCCACACTCACGGTGCGAGCGCCGTCGGCTATTGTTTGAGGCTCGGTCTCGTTTACGACGATATGTCCTGCGCGAAGCGATCGCGCCGCGTCATTAGCCATCAGCGGCTCGGCGCCGACGACCCGCGCGCCGCTGCCGCCCGCGCGAAGCCCGTTGATGATCCCCGACGTAAGCCCTCCACCTCCCACCGGCGCGACAACAAAATCAAACTCGCGATCGAGCGCGGCGAGCTCGCTTCCGAGACTCGCGTTGCCTTCGATCACCAGGAGATCGTCATAAGCGCTTGCCACATACGCATCGGGATTCTCACCGGCTAACTCAGCGACTCGCGCGGCGCGACCCTTTGCCCTCACGTCGATCAGGTCAACGACGCCGCCGTACTCGCGGACGGCGTCAACCTTCACCTGAGCGGAGGTCTCCGGCATCACTATGATGCTGGACTTGCCCAGCAGTGAGCAGGCAAAGGCCATCGCCTGCCCAAAGTTTCCGGACGACGCCGCGATGATCTTGCTTTCATCGACCTTTGAAGCCAGGTTGTATGCAGCCCGAAACTTGAAGCTGCCAGTATGCTGAAAGGTCTCGGTGGCGATCGTGAGCTCGATGTTCAGACGTTTTGCCAGGCGGGAGGCTTCGACGAGTGTAGTTCGCCGAGCCGCTTCTATAAGAGGTGTGTGTTTCATCAGCGTCCAATATAGCAACGACCGGGGTTCCGGGAAAACAGAACGCGTATCAAAGTAGCCTACACCTGGGCTGTGATCCCGATAGGGGAGGCTTCATCGGACACAGACAGAAGTCCCAGGTAATTCGATCCGTGTTCTATACCGTAGTCCTCATGCAATAATCTTGCTGATGTTCGCTGAAGTCGCCGTTCCAATCTACATCAGACAAACGTTCACGTACCGCCTGCCGGGGGACATGGCGTCACGCGCCGAGGCAGGCTGCCGCGTGCTGGTGCCGTTCGGGAAGAAATTCCTCACCGCATTCATCGTAGATCTGCACGAGAACCTGCAAAGCGATGTCGAGGAGTCCGAGATCAAGGACATCGAAGAGCTCCTTGATGAATCGCCGATCATAACTCCCGAAATCCTGGCGCTGACACGCTGGGTTTCGGATTACTATTTCGCGCCCTGGGGTGAATGCCTGCGTGCTGCGCTGCCCGCAGGCGCTACTTCGATCAGCGAACAGGTCCTTTCCCTAACCGACGCAGGCCGGATGGCACTCGCCGAAGGCAGGCTCGCTCCATCGAAGATTGAAGCGTTGCAGGCTCTGGCGGGTGCGAATTTCGTCGAAGCGCGCCAGCTCGAACGCAATCTTTCTCGCCCGCGAGTCGGCGCCCTCGTCCGTCAGCTCACACGCGACGGGTTGATCACCGTCTCGCAGCGCATCGGCCAGACCAGAATGAAGCCGAGGCTTCAAAATGTTGTCAGGCTCAAGAGGGAGGGGTTGGGAGATGGGGGTTGGGGGTTGGGTAGCGAACCAAACGACGCCCGATCTCCCGGCGCCAGCCCCGAGCCCATAACCCCCATCCCCCAACCCCCATCCCCCAACCCCCTCGCGGCCAGGCCACTCAACGAGAAACAACGTCGAGCCGTCGAGCTCCTGGCGTCGGCAGCCGACGGGATGCCGTTCAGCGAGTTGCTCGACGCTGCGGATGTCTCATCATCTGTCGTCCGCACGCTCGAGAAACGCGGAGTAGTTGAAGTCTTCGCTCGCGAGGTTCGCCGTGATCCGCTCGCCCACATCGCTCCCGACGACGCGGCGCCCATCGAACTCACCGGCGAGCAGCAAGGGGCTCTCGATCAAATCGTAACCGGGCTCGCCAGACGACAGTATGCAACTTTTCTCCTGCACGGCGTGACCAGCAGCGGCAAGACCGAGATCTATATCCGCGCGATGCGCGAGGCCGTCAAGCAAGGATTGACCGCGCTTATGCTGGTGCCGGAGATATCGCTGACACCGGTGTTCTCCCGCCGTCTCCGAGGGCAATTCGGCAAGGCGGTTGCGATTCTTCACTCGAGTCTTTCGGAAGGCGAGCGAATCGATGAGTGGCGGCGCATAAAGCAAGGCGACGCGCGAGTCGTCATCGGCACACGTTCCGCAGTGTTCGCTCCGCTCGAGAGCCTTGGAATAGTCATCGTCGACGAAGAGCACGACGGCTCATACAAACAGGATGAGACTCCTCACTACCACGGCCGCGACACCGCAATAGTGCGAGCGCTACGAGCTGGGGCCGTGGTAGTGCTCGGTTCGGCAACGCCTTCGCTCGAATCATTCCACAATGCTCACTCGGGCAAGTACGCTTATCTGCGTCTTCATACTCGCTTTGGTGATCGCGCCCTCGCCGAAGTCCAAACGGTGGACATGCGCGAAGTCTTCAAACGCCACGGCAAGACGCAAACGCTGTCCGACGAGCTGAAGACCGCGATTGCGGAAACGTTTGCGCGGCGTGAGCAGTCGATGATACTCCTGAACCGCCGCGGTTTCTCGGCATTTCTTTTGTGCCGATCCTGCGGGCTGGCGATTCATTGCCCCAACTGCGATGTGACGCTCACGTACCATCGCTACAACTCGAGCTTGCAGTGCCACTACTGCAACTACATCCGCCCGGAGCCGCGAGTGTGCGACGCTTGCGAAGGCGAATATATTCACTACGTCGGTCTGGGGACGGAACAGCTCGAAGCGAGCCTGAAAGAGCTTTTCCCCGAAATGAACATCGCCAGGCTTGACCGCGACACGACGAGAAGGCGCGGGAGTCTCGAACAAGTGCTGATGGAATTTGCGGGCGGGGGAATCGATCTGCTGGTAGGCACACAGATGATCGCCAAGGGTCACGATTTTCACAACGTCACCCTTGTCGGCGTCGTCTCCGTAGACGTCGGGCTGGCGTTACCGGATTTTCGCGCCGCCGAGCGAACGTTTCAGTTACTCACTCAAGTGGCGGGTCGGGCAGGCCGTGGCAATCGTCCCGGACGAGTGATCATTCAAACGTATCACCCGGAGCACTACTCATTGGTGTGCGCGAAGGGACAAGACTACGAAGAGTTCTACCGGCGCGAGATTGTCTTCCGCAGGACTATGCATTACCCGCCGTTCTCCGCGCTGATAAACGTGCTGATACACGACAAGGATAATGATCGCGCCAACAACACGGCTTCCGAGTTCGCGAGGGAGCTGCGCATTGCGGCTCGGGATTCAGGCACCCGTGTGCTCGGACCGGCTCCGGCGCCTATATCCCGAATCAGGAGCGAATATCGGTTCCAGGTGCTGATCAAGGCGCAGAGCCGAACGCGTGCCCGCGAAGCCCTGGACGTTGCGATGGATCGAGTGACTTCGACCGGCCACAATCCGCGTTCGATCTCAATCGAGGTTGATCCGATGAATTTGATGTGAGCACGCCAGGCCGGAGAGATCGTCAAGCCTTGCTCGGTGCGGTGTCGGCAACATACTTTCGGGTTGTACATCCAAGCAACTGCGTGGAGAATACGAGTGCAAAGCTCCAAGCAATCCCAGTGGTTTACTTCAAGGAGGGCGCTATTATTATCGCCCACTGCGTTCCCCTCGACGTATCTTCCTGCGGACATGATCTGCACGAAGCCCAGCACAACATTCGGGATGCAATAGCCTGATTCATAGGCACTTGCCAGGAGATGGGAACATTGGAAGAGGTACTCGCAGAATCGGGGTTTGTAAAACTGGGCGAGGATTGGATACCGCCGACGTTGTTGACCACGGACAGTATTGACATGCCGGTCGCAGTCCAGGTCAACTGCTAAGAGGTTGCCTTGCTCGCTTGAGCATTCCACATTCCCCAACGCCAGACCTCCTACTCTTTCATTCCTAAGTGGGATCCCGTACCTGTGTTCATCATACAGAATAATCTCCGGACAGCTGCCATGAGCCGAGACCGATACTTCGAGCTCCTCGCGCAAACATAAGCGTTGCGCCTCCCGGATTAATACCCGACCGAGCTAAAAATTGACAAAGCCATACTTCAAGTAGACAATCCCCAGAGCCATTCTCGACGAATGAAAGGTCTCAGATGCACAAGAGATTCACTCCTTCCGTAGCGCTGTTGCTGACACTGGCGTTGTTTGCGGCTTCGGTGAATGGAGCCTGGCAGGGCGCCGCCGCGATCGTCAAACCGGATGCCGCCGCGCTCAACTCAACCGATGAGATACTCAAGGTCGTAAGCCGCCTTCGCGCGCTGGACATCAAACAAAGCGTCCAAAGCTCGTTCAAGACCAAAGACGAAATCGAACAGTCTGTGATACACGACCTGGATGAGAACACACCCCCCGAGGAGTTTGAAGCGTCGCAGAAGACCCTTTTGAAACTCGGGCTGGTCAACGGGAGTTTCCGCCTCCGCGACTACGTTGTGCAGCTCTTACGCGAGCAGGTGGCAGGATTCTACGAGCCAAAGACCAAAGAATTCTATCTCGCCGCGTGGTTACCCGTCGCAGATCAGAAACGGGTGATCGCACATGAGTTGGTCCACGCGCTTCAGGATCAGCACTTCGACTTGCGCCGCTTTGAGGATTGGCCGAAGGGCGACTCCGACGCCGAGCTCGCGGTTCACGCTCTGATAGAAGGGGAAGCGACGCTGGTCATGATCGAATACGACTTCGAGCAGCAAGGCATGAAGCTCGATATGAACAAGGTCGGTGCCTTGACCGACAACATGATTGAGCAGGACACCGACAGCGACGCAAAAGCCTATCCTGTGTTGGCGAATGCACCAAAGGTCCTAAAAGAAAACCTGCAGTTCCCTTACATCTACGGCGCGGGTTTTGTCGGGGCCGTATTGAAAAACCGCTCGTGGCAGGCATTGGACAGCAGCTACACGAACCTGCCTGCCTCGACCGAGCAGATCATGCACCCTGAGCGATTCCTTATCCGCGACAACCCCGTAAAGATCGATATTCCGGATCTATCCGGCTCGCTCGGACCAAACTGGAAGAAGGCCGACTCCGATGTGAATGGCGAGTTTGGATATCTTGTCGCCCTCGCGGAGTTCTTACCAAAACGGACGGCCCGAAACGCCGCTGCCGGCTGGGGAGGAGATCGCTACGCGCTTTATGAGGACAAGACTACCGGTGCGCTCGTGCTTGCGCAGTACACAACGTGGGATACCGAGAGGGATGCTCGGGAATTCTTCGATGCGTATTCTGACCGAACGCAAAAGCGATACAAACTCGGCAAGCCGCTGGATTCAATCGCGCAGGTCCGGCTCGGCGAAACGAGCGAGGGCTTTGCTTCGATCGAGCTTCGCGGCAAAGATGTAGTGACGATCGAAGGCCCTTCGACGCAACAACTGCTGGCACGAATGTCGGAACTGATTTGGAAGAGCAGAAAATCATCTGTCGCGAAGTGACCTTCAAGTTGACACGTCCATCCGGGCCGATGCTATTCCGATCGTGTTAAAACAGGGAGATCCTTGTCTGCATCTGCCGCCGACCTTATTCTGATCAACGGTCGTGTTTGGACCGGCGCCGAGTCTCAACCATGGGCTGAGGCTCTCGCCTCGCGTCGCGAACGCATCGTTGCGGTTGGTCCGAATATCGAAATCAGAAAACTCGCTGATGCGAGGACCCGAGTAATCGACCTTCAGGGAAAGCTCGCGGTGCCGGGCTTCATAGACGGCCACACTCATTTCATCACTGGCGGCTTTCATCTGCTCTCAGTCGATCTGCGTGACGCCGCCACGCCTGAAGAGTTCGCCCGGCGAATAGAGAATCACGCAGCAAAAGCCCGGGCCGGTCGATGGATCACCGGCGGGGACTGGGACCACGAACGCTGGCCCGGCGGACCACTGCCGGCGAAAGAGCTAATCGATCGGGGCACGCCAAACAACCCGGTCTACGTCACACGCCTCGATGGGCATATGGGTTTGGCCAACACCGCCGCGCTGCGGATGGCCGGCGTCACTAAAGCGACGAAAGATCCGCCGGGCGGAACAATCGTGCGCGACGCGATTACCGGCGAACCAACGGGTATCCTGAAGGACGACGCGCAAGATCTGGTTATTAGAGTGATCCCCGAGGCGACTGAAGGCGAACGCGACGAAGCGCTCAAGGCTGCGCTTCTCAAAGCTGCGTCGCTCGGAGTGACGTCGATCCAGGACATCACCTCCTGGCAAGACTTTGATGCATACAAGAGGTTTCGCGACTCAGGCCGGTTGACTGTTCGAGTTTACGCTCGCACACCCATGAGCCAGTGGAAACGGCAAGCCGAGATCGTCGCTCGTCACGGAGCCGGCGATGATTGGTTGAAGCTCGGCGGCCTAAAGGCGTTCATGGACGGTTCGCTAGGCTCGGCTACCGCTTTGTTCTTCGAACCGTTCAACGATGCACCTAACACATCAGGGTTGATGGTCGACGACAATATCCCGGAAGGGAAGCTAAAGCAGAGCATCGGAGATGCCGACAAAGCCGGTCTTCAGTGTTCGATTCACGCCATCGGCGACAAAGCCAACAACATTCTGCTGAACTACTTTGAAGAAGTCGCGAAGGCGAACGGCCCGCGTGACCGTCGCTTCCGCATCGAGCACGCGCAGCATCTTCTGCCCGGTGACATTCCTCGATTCGCAAAGCTCGGAGTGACCGCATCGGTGCAACCGTATCACGCAATCGATGACGGCAGATGGGCGGAGAGGCGGTTGGGCCCAGAGCGAATCAAAACCACTTATGCGTTCAGGTCGCTGCTCGATTCGGGCGCGCTGCTGGCGTTTGGCTCGGACTGGTTTGTGGCGCCGCTGTCACCAATTCTGGGAATTCACGCGGCGGTGACGCGCCAGACAATTGACGACAAAAACCCGGGCGGATGGATCCCGGAGCAGAAGGTGACAGTTGAAGAGGCTCTGCGGGCTTACACCTCGTCATGCGCCTACGCCGAATTCGCCGAGAAGAATAAGGGCACGCTTGAAGTTGGCAAGCTGGCGGACGTGGTGGTTGTCTCGCAGGACATTTTTCGGACAAACCCGAGCGATATTCAAAAGACGTCGGTGGTGTGCACGATCGCCGGGGGAAGAGTTGTTTACGAAGAATAGCAACGCAGTCTTATAGCGATCGCTTCCCGCTGTCGTTCCCCGTCCACCGCGAAGAACACCACAACGGCCAAAGAGGGGCGGCCTCGAAAGAACAGCCCCTAAGATTTCCGGAGGGTTGCTAATGAACAAACTCGCTCGAGTGCTGGGGTTTCGCGATCTAACACTGCTCACAATCGGAGGGGTGATCGGCTCCGGCATTTTCCTCGTACCTGGACAGGTACTTACAAAGGCGGGCGGGCAGATCGGTCCGGCAATGTTGGTGTGGCTCGTCGGCGGGTTGCTGTCATTGCTGGGCGCGCTGACTTATGGCGAATTGAGCGCGGTCAACCCCAAGGCCGGGGGGATCTACGTCCACCTTCGCGACTGCTTCGGTCCGCTCCCGGCCTTTCTCTTCGGATGGACCTTGTTCTTCGCGATGAACGGCGGCACGGTCGCGACTCTCGCGGTCGCATTCAGCACTACACTGGCACAGATCGTCCCGCTGTCTGGCGCCATGACCAAGGTTGTGGCGATCGCGATGATTGCGGTTTTGACCGCGGTCAATATCAAGGGTACTCGCGAGAGCGCCGATCTGCAGAACTGGACTACCGGCATAAAGGCCGGCGCGATTCTGTTGATGGCCGCTGCTCTATTCGCATACGGACACGGATTGTCGAGCTCGACTGCGGCAATATGGCCGAGCGCCTTCAGCGGTTCTCTGGCTTCGGGCTTTGGGCTTGCGATGATAAGCGTGCTGTGGGCCTACGAGGGATGGCAGTACGTCACCTTCAGCGCGGGAGAGGTCATCAACCCACAGCGAAACTATCCCCGCGCACTGTTCACCGGGACCGCGGTCCTGATTGCGATTTATCTGATCGCGAACCTGGCCTATCTGGCGGCGCTCGGCCCTGCGGGCGTAGCCGGCTCAACAAGCGTAGCCGCTGAGTCTCTGGCGGCTGTAGTTAACCCCACCGCGGCAAAGCTGATCGCGCTTACGATTCTGGTGTCGGTCTTCAGCGCCGCCAACGCCAACTTCCTCACTTGCCCGCGAGTGTATTACGCGATGGCCAACGACGGTTTGTTTTTCCGAAAGCTTGGCGAGGTTCACCCGAGGTTCGGCACCCCGGCGTTCGCAGTAGTTGCAGGTTCGTTGTGGGCAGCAGTTCTTGCGCTGGCAGGCAGCTTTACAGAGTTATTGACCTACGTCATTTTTTGCGGATGGATTTTCTATGGCCTGACCGCAGCCACGATCTTCGTTTATCGCAAACGCATTCCGAATGCGCAACGGCTTTATCGCGTTCCAGGTTATCCCTGGACGCCCTTGTTGTTCATCATCGCCGCGTTTCTCCTTGTGGCCAACACCCTGTATGACAATCTGAGGGACCAACCCGGTAAGACGGGGCTTGCGCTGGGTAGCATCGTGCTGGGTCTGCCGGCTTACTTCATCTGGCGCTCACGCAGCGGGAAAAGGCCAGATCCTTTCGGCACTCACGGGGAGGTCACCGCCCTTGACGCCGAAGTCGTTTCCGCTCCGAGCGCCAAAGAGTGAATTCAGGCGTCGATCATCGAATCGACCACGCGACAACCTCACCTCGCCTTGTCAGTTGTCAAAGCCGACTCCGCGTGAAACGGACGCAAGTACAGACCTGGATCGTGTTGTGGACGAATCTCGTTCACAACACCATTTCGTGTGGAATCTCAAACCGGCTCGCGATAAACGGGGGCTTCCGTAACCCCTTGATCTGGAGAGTCTTACGCAGCTCCAGCAACCCCACCCTGGCAATCCAGCATCGCTTCATTGAGAGCGAGGCCCGGGCACTGCTGTTGCAGTATATCCAGTTCTGTCGGACCAAGCCGTTGATACAGGGGGGTAAAATATGTTCAAACAAGCTATCAAACGAATCTCCGGCATGTCGCTGCGCGTTGCAATCGCGGGTGCTCTGATCATCGTCGTCATTATTTCAGGCGTAGCCCTATTGCTGTCTCGGGGCGCCTCGGAAGCTAGTTCCAACTCCGGAATGCAGCCACACGCGGCGCGGCTGGACCGGGTTGAAGGCAGTGTGGGAATCGCACGGTCAGAGGACGATGACCAGAATACCGAGTGGGCTGAAGCCTCGGTCAACACGCCGGTCACCGTCGGCGACCGGATCTACGCGCGCGATTACGCGAACGCCTCGATAGCGCTGACCAGCCATAACTATGTTCGCTTGAACCCGGACACATCGCTTGACGTGCTTGGGCTTGAGGATACCAAAACGCAGTTCGCGCTTCGGAGCGGATCAGCAGTGTTCGACGTGGGCTCACTTGACTCTGACGATCTGTATGAAGTCGATACTCCTTGCGGTGCAGTGGATTTCAGGGAGCCCGGTCTCTATCAGGTCGGCATCGATGGAGGGAGCGCGATCATCTCAGTGCTCAACGGACTCGCTCAAGTCGTCGGACAGGAAGGGTCGGGCTACATAAACAAAGGCCAGGTGTTTACACTCGAAGGCGACACAAGTGAGGCGCTTGCATCGACATTAGCACGGGACACTGCTGGCGAAATCGTCGACGACTATTATCGCTACCGTTACCCGAAGGTGTACGACGGGCGATATAGAAGTTACGACGCTTACCTTGCTCAGCCTTCTTACTATGATTTGTATCGAACTTCAGTAAGTTACCAGTATCTGCCGGTTGACATTGCCGGTCTCTATGACCTGGATGACTATGGCGATTGGATTGACGTCAACAACTACGGTCATTGTTGGGCGCCACGAGTGAGCGCCGGGTGGGCACCGTTCCGGTCAGGGTACTGGGATCTGGATGATCTTTGGGGCCCCTCGTGGGTATCGTCCGAACCGTGGGGTTGGGCGCCGTATCACTACGGCCGATGGGCCTTTGTAAATCAGCGCTGGTTCTGGGTTCCCGTTGAACTACGAACGCGCGCGACATATTGCCCTGCGCCGGTTGCTTTTATCCCGCTGGCCGACCAGATCGCATGGGTGCCTCTCGGGCCAGGTGAGGTGTACGTGCCCAGATATTATGACAACTACCGGCCGCAATACCTCGCATCGACCGAGCTCGTGCGAGTCCTGCCGGTGCAAAGGGCGTTTGTAAACTTCAATGCGCCGGGTGCATTGACGGTTGTTCCGGTGCGATCTTTCACGCGGGTAGTCGATCCCAGAAATATATCTTCAGTCGATACCGTCGTGGTTGGAAAATCTCGAGCCATACTGGATCCATTCTCGGTCGCCGGTATCCGAGAGCTTGCGACCAGGCACGAGGACGGACGTCGTCGAATTAAGTTCGACCACCGCGAGCAAGAGGCTTTAAACAGAGCCGTGGTCGCTGGCGCGACGCCGCACGATCCGCCGGCGCGCGGAAATTTCGCCAAGAGACTTAGAGTCGAGGCAGCACCTGTCAGTAGAAAAGAGCGAAAGCTTGCCATCAAGCAGACAGGGCAGGTCACAAGTTCGCGACGTCCGGATGGCTTGCCCCAGCCCAAAGCTCGCTCGCCGCAGATGAGTGAACTCGCGCGCCGCGCCGCGCAAGGCGACAAATCGGCCCGTCTCCAGATGCGTCAACTGATGCGGGAAGAACAGAGCGTCGGTCGACCGTCAGACGCTCATCAACAGGTTGACAAACAGCAGTCACCCCAGCAGATGAAGCAGCAGCGGCGAGCGGAGCGACAAGATCCAAGGAGACAATCGGTGCAACCGCAAATAAAACAGCAGCGTAAAGCAGAGCGGCAGCAATCTCCGGCGGTACAACAGCGGCTGCAACAAATGCGTCATCGGAGAACGGTGCAAAATCGTAAGCCGCCAGAGGCTTCTATCTCGCACACGCAAATCAGACGGGTTCAGCAACTGAGTAAACCAGAGCAGAGACGCCCCGCACAACAGCGCGCAATAAGCGTGGACATGAACAGGCGGGAGCCAGCACAGGCAGCACAGAGGCGGGAGCACTTCAAGCTTCAGAGGGGACCCGGGCGACAGCAGGCGATAGTCCGACAGCAACCACAAGCTGTTCTGCCACAAGCTGCCCGCGCGCCAAGTTATCAGGGACCGCCGGCTAAACAGGGCTCAGGCTCTCAGTCAACCCGAGGGGGTAGCAAAGCTCAGCGAAAACCGCCGCAATGAAAAGACCTCGAGTTCAAGCCTCGGCCGGCGAATCGGTTCCGCCGCGCGAAGCATGAGCCCTATCCCCTCGTCGGCCTGGCCGCTAGAGCTTCGTAGCTATCGTCAGCGCTGCACCCGGCACAAACAGGGAGGTTCCGCATACTCCAGCCTGGCTCGCTTACCTGGCCGAGGCTGTCCATCGCTCCGATGTACCCGCCACGAACATTGGCGACGTTGGTATAGCCCATCTGACTCATCTCTTCACACGCCCGCGCCGATCGCCCTCCCGTTTTGCAACCAACAACGAGTTTTGCATCTTTGGCCAGAGCCGCTTGCACTACAGTTGCAAAGTCGCGATTGGGAGACATCCCGGTCCCTGGCGCAAAGTGCATTATGGGAATGTTGATGGCCCGCATCGGATGACCAGCGTCAAACTCGGGCACCGATCGAACATCCAGGTAGATGTACTCAGGATCGGCCTGCATCAAGTCGTATGCTTCTTGCGCGTTTAGTTCTCTCATGGTTCTCTCCTCTCAATTGCCATTCACCTTGAGCGTGAATTATAGCCGAGCATCCGGGTGGCTACCACCGAGTCCCTGAGTCACCGGGGCCTTCCGATCAAAATACCGGAACCAAACGAAGTTACCACACATCCGCCGCAACAAATTCACAAGAAGTTCTCGAGAGCTCTTTTATTGACAACAAACTTCTCCTCCCAATAGAATGGCCCGTCCCAGGCAGCAACCATTCGATTTTTCTTAATGGTCTTATAACGAACTAACGGGTTTGCAATAACACTGCGCCCCCGCTGTGTTGAAAAGGAGAGGCATTGAGCAAAGCAGGAGCAGGGAGAGTATTGGCCGCAATTATCCTGGCATCATTGACATCTGCCGGCGGCGCATCGGCGCAGTCGAAAGTGGTTCAAGCCACAAAAGAACAACCTCGGCCTCAAAGCGCGAACCAAATCGTGGGCGCGCCCGAACAGAAGGCTCTTGATGCCGAGAGTTCCGTAGTACCGCGGAACACCGAACCTCCGAAGGTCCAGCCTCAAATAGAAGCAGTCCCCGAGAACGCGGTGATTCCGCCCGCCCCGGTCATCGTCAAGCGCAACACCAACGCAATCATGATACCTGCTGCGGGCGCCGGTCCGGCTCCAAAAGAGAGCGCCGATTCAAAATACGAGGAGCGCCCGGTCGTTTCCTCGAACGTCAGCGTCGGAAGCATGTTCGGCTATCGCCGCGATCCATTCACACGCCGATCCAAATTTCATTCAGGCGTGGACCTCAAGGCGCGCTGGGGCGATCCGGTCGGCGCAAGCCAGGCAGGGGTCGTGCAGTTTGCCGGCTGGTATCACGGATACGGCAATCTGATAATCGTCGCGCACGGTGGCGGCGTGACGACTCACTATGCGCACCTTTCGAGCTTTGACGTTGAAGTCGGAGAGCGCGTCGAGCGCGGCACGATCATCGGGCGAGCGGGAAGCACCGGCCGTGCCACTTCGCCGCATTTGCATTACGAGGTCCGCCTCGATGGCAATGCTTTGAATCCGTTTCAGCCTTTGGTTCTCGAATCCTCTTCCGACTATTTCAAACAGGTGCGACCCTCCGCCGACGCAGGTCGACCAGATTCAACTTTGCTCACCTCTCCACATCGAGACAAGTAGTCTCCTTAGTTTGCGAGATAAATTGGGGTTCGCTCAAAAGCGAGCCCTTTTTTTCGCTCAAGGCACGGCCCGCTCGGGTTTAGTACCCGGGTCTGGACCGATCAATCCCGCTCGCGATCTATATAGAATCAAACGTGCGATCAGCCAACTGGATCGAGCGCACCAAGTGAGGCATCATCAGCTCATCGAGGCGCATCAGACTCTTGAAACGCATCAATCGAACCAGGAGTAGTTTCAGTGCTTAGAAGATCGTTATTGACCTTGGCCGTAATCGTGCTTTCTTTCCCGGTGTCGCTTTCGCAAAACCATCCCGGTAAATCAGACCGATCAGAGGCAACGGCAACTGCTTCGTCCATGCGCAACCCTTTTACTGCAGGAGAGAGCCTGAGCTACGACGTGTCGTGGGCGGACTTCATTGTCGCAGCCGAGCTCACGATCCAAACCGACCAGCGCCGCACATTTGACGGGATCGACGGCTATCACGTGACCGTCGAGGCTCGCACAGTAGGACTGGTTAACCGGCTTTTCAAGGTACACGACGTGTACGAATCTTTTATCAATGCTGCGACACTTCAACCGTTTCGAGCTGAGAAGCGCTCGCAACACCGCAAGGAGCAGACCCGGTCGTCAGTCACCATCGACCAGGATAAACGCGCGGCACAGGTCGAAGGGGGCCGCTCACTGGAGATCCCGGAGCACACATACGATCTTGCCGCGCTGATCTTCGCGATCCGGGGAATGGATCTCACAATGGGTCAGACTCGCACGATGACAGTGCTCGAAGACGAGAAGCTGTACACAATCAAGCTCCAGCCCGAGGCGAGAGAGAAGGTGACGACCCGGGCCGGCAGCTACGAGACGATCAGGATTGCCACGACCAGGGTCAAAGGGCGCGAGAACGACAAGCTTTACGATCTGCGGATCTTCATTACAGATGACGCGCGACGATTGCCGGTCTTGATAACCGCGGAGCCTTCCTGGGGCGCAGTGAGAGTTGAGCTGACCTCGTCGACCGGAACAACAACAAAGTGAGAGGGTAACCCGGCTCCGCAGACTGGACAGTCCGCGGTACGGGGTGGGGCCAGTGAAAAGGTACCGTAGACTGTCCAGTGAAAAGGTAGCGTAGACTGTCCAGTCTGCGTGCGATGAATCATGCGGAAGAATGGCCGAGAATGCTGGGTCCGCAGACTGGACAGTCCGCGCTACGGGGATGAGGCCAGTGAAAAGGTAACGTAGACTGTCCAGTCTGCGTGCGATGAATCATGCGAAATAATGGCCGAGAATGCTGGGTCCGCAGACGAGACAGTCCGCGGTACGGGGATGGGGCCAGTGAAAAGGTAACGTAGACTGTCCAGTCTGCGTGCGATGAATCATGCGAAAGAATGGCCGAGAATGCTGAGTCCGTAGACTGGACAGTCCGCGGTACGGGGTGGGGCCAGTGAAAAGGTACCGTAGACTGTCCAGTGAAAAGGTAGCGTAGACTGTCCAGTCTGCGTGCGATGAATCATGCGGAAGAATGGCCGAGAATGCTGGGTCCGCAGACTGGACAGTCCGCGGTACGGGGATGAGGCCAGTGAAAAGGTACCGTAGACTGTCCAGTCTGCGTGCGATGAATCATGCGAAAGAATGGCCGAGAATGCTGAGTCCGCAGACTGGACAGTCCGCGGTACGGGGATGAGGCCAGTGAAAAGGTACCGTAGACTGTCCAGTCTGCGTGCGATGAATCATGCGAAAGAATGGCCGAGAATGCTGAGTCCGCAGACTGGACAGTCCGCGCTACGGGGATGGGGCCAGTGAAAAGGTACCGTAGACTGTCCAGTCTGCGTGCGATGAATCATGCGAAAGAATGGCCGAGAATGCTGAGTCCGCAGACTGGACAGTCCGCGCTACCCTGACGATTGGCGCGGCTACGAGCGAGCGCTTCAGGCGGCCGACCTCTGCACTATCTGCGCGTTGAGCACCGCCCGCAGCCGCATATCCCGGGCCCCTTCTTTCGAAGGCCTCTCGCCAGTGACCCTTCGCCGGGAACGCTATGCCTGAATCCTATCTTCCTTTTTGTGCTCCGGCGCGGCGATTCCGTGCACTTCTTATGAGTGTCACAATCACCAGGGCCATGACCGCTGAACCATAGATGAATGCAACCAAAGCAAACCAGTTCGAGCTTGAATCATCTGTCAAAGGCGCTAGTAACATTTGCTCATTCTCTGGATCCGCGCAGATCCAGGACTCTTCGTTTTCGCTTATCCGTTTCTTCGCGCCCAACAAAGAGCAGGCAAGGACGCATGTCCTCCCAGGATTGGGCTCTTCTTTCCGCTCTTAGCGACGCGGTGACGAGCGAGACTTTGGCCGCGCTCAAGACTACCGCGCCGCTTGAAGAACGGTGCGCGTGTTAGACCGAAACGACTCTCATCGTTTTTGGTTTCGAGCCGCCGCGTGACCGCTGAAGTCACGCGCGACTCACCTTCCAGGAGGGCAAGGTACGTTCCATTCGCCGTACTGGAGATTCGCGGCTGTTTTCAAGACCTTGCCGGTTTGGCTAGCCCGACGGGCGCAATACTCAGTCTGCGGTTGTCGGATAAATCCTGCGCCGTTTCGTATTTGCTGTTCAAAACCGGCACGATACTTGATAACGTTTCAAAGGGTGAACGGAAATTGGACAAGCGCCCGGGCTAGGGCGCCGGAGCCAAAAAGGAGAATGACGCATGACACTGACCCATCTCTTGATACTCTTGCTGGTCGCGGGCGTGTGCGGTTCAATTGGCCGCGCGATCGCGGGCTACAGCCACGGCGGATGTCTGGTGTCGATCGCGCTCGGATTCATAGGAGCGATTGTGGGTACGTGGATCGCCGACGCGCTGCACTTGCCGCATCTGTTCCTGGTGCACATCGCCGGGGAGAGCTTCCCTATCATCTGGTCGATAATAGGAGCCGCGCTGTTTGTAGCCGTGATCAGTCTGATTTCGGGCCGCCGGAGGTAGTCCGGGAGATTTGCGGAAGAAATAGTTTCAAAAAACCTCTTGCGCCTGACGTAACGTCAGACCTTACGATGAAGAAGGAAGACGATGACAAAGAGGACCGTCTACACTCGCCCAAAAAAGCGGCGGTCCAGTCCCTCTCGATCGACCGGCGGCCAGCCCCACTAAATCAAATTCTCGCAACGAAAACGCCGCTGATGTCACTAACAACTGTCTTTCACTAAATCAATCTCAGTGACCGAGCGCCTCCGTCGGAACAGGGCGATTCGGCATTCAAAAAGGACAGTCCAAATGGAGAACCTGATACAGGACCTGCGCTTCGGTCTGCGGCTGCTGAGGAAGAACCCCGGCTTCACCGCAGTAGCCGTGTTTACCCTTGCGCTGAGCATCGGCGCCAACGCGGCAATCTTTGACGTGGTAAACGGTGTGCTGTTGAGGCCGCTTCCCTACAAGGATCCCGACCGCATTGTCCGAGTGTTCGAACGCCATCCGCGCGTTCCGAAGTTTCCAATTTCGCCGGCGAACTTTCTGGACTACCGCGCCAGGAACGATGTCTTCGACGACTTCGCCACATTTGTCCGACGTGACCTGGATCTTTCGCTTGGTGAGAAACCGGAGCGCTTAACCGGTATGAGCGTGTCGCACGGGTTCTTCCACCTTCTCGGATTTGAGCCGGAGTTGGGCCGTGCTTTCCTGCCAGCCGATGAGATCAAGGGAAACCAACACGTCGCGATCATAAGTCACGCCCTGTGGGAGCGAATCTTTGGCAAAGACACGGCTATCGTCGGCGCACCCATAACACTATCGGGCATGTCGTTCACCATCGTCGGCGTTATGGCTCCGGGGCTTCAACACGTCGGAGGCGACTACCGTTCGCTTCCCCACGGCGGGGCGGTGGACGTCTGGTCGCCGCTGACGATGGATCCCAGGGTTCGGACCTCTCACTTCCTCAATGCGATCGCGCGAATAAAGCCAGGCATCGCCCTCGAACAAGCCGAAGCGCAGATGAACGTCATTGCGACGCAGCTCGAGGAGCAGCACCCTGAAAACAAGGACTGGCGTATTCAGCTTGTTCCGCTGCGTGACGAGATCGTAGGCGGCGCCAAAACGATGTTGCTGATTCTGTTCGGGGCAGCGGGATTTGTGTTGTTGATCGCTTGCGTCAATATTGCGAACCTCTTGCTTGCAACGGCAACAACGCGACAGAAGGAGATTGCAGTCCGAACCGCGTTAGGCGCCGGACGGTTTCGACTGATTCGCCAGATGCTAACCGAGAGCGTGCTGATCGCGGCATTGGGAGGAATCGCGGGGCTTCTGGTTGCAAAGTGGGGTATAGCGGCCCTGGTTGCCTTTGGCCCAAAGCAGATTCCGCGCCTGCATATGATCTCGCTGGACTGGCGGACGTTCGCCTTCACGCTCACTGCCGCCCTGCTTACCGGAGCGTTGTTTGGGCTCGCGCCCGCCCTCCAGATATCCAGGGTCAATCTCAACGAATCTCTGAAAGAGGGCGGACGCGGTGCATCAGGCGGCTCGCGACATAACCGGCTGCGAGGGCTTCTGGTGATCGCCGAGGTATCTCTGGCCTTTGTGTTGTTAATCGGCGCGGGACTTCTGATGCGAACGTTCTATTACCTTCAGAAGGTCGATCCCGGGTTCAATCCCGAGAACGTTATTACAGCGTCGATCGGCCTCCCCGGCGCGCGATACGCCAGCGCGAAGGAAGCGTCCAGGTTCTATCGCGAATTGTTGGCCCGTCTTGCTGCGCTTCCAGGCGTCAAGAGCGCGGGAGCTACCTCAGATCTTCCGTGGTCCGGGTATGACGAGAATACTTCCTTTGGAATCGAGGGCCGCCAATTCTCAGACGACGAGTCACCTTCCGCGCAATATCACTTTGCAACTCCGGAGTACTTCAACACTCTGGCGATTCCTCTGGTGGCGGGACGCTTCTTCACCGATGCCGATGATGCGGATGCCCCGCGAGTAATCGTGATCAACAAGAGCATGGCTAACCGCTACTGGCCGGACGAGGATGCCGTCGGGAAGCGAGTTCGCCTCTGGGGTGAGACCAGAACGATTGCCGGCATCGTCGGTGACCTCAAGGATTCGCCGGGGGAACTCCGCGCAAAGCCCGGCTTCTTCTTTCCAATCGCACAGCAGGCTCAGACCGATTTGGTCATCGCGATGCGCACGCAAGGCGATCCCTTGAGCATGGTTGCTGCGATGAGGAGCGAACTCGCAGCTCTGGACAGAGACCTGCCGCTGTCCGACATTAAGACCCTCGATCAGGTGGCAAGCGCCGCGGTTGCGCGAACGCGATTTACGCTGCTGCTGTTATCGGTGTTCGCCGGAGTGGCGTTGCTGTTGGCAGCGATTGGCATCTACGGGGTGATGTCATACGCGGTCACCCAGCGCACACACGAGATAGGGATTCGTGTCGCGCTTGGTGCACAACGGCGTGACGTCGTTGGTATGGTGGCGCGTCAGGGGCTGACGCTTGCGCTTATCGGCATGGCCGCCGGTCTGACCGGGGCCCTGGTGTTGACTCGAGTAATGTCGAGCTTGTTGTTCGGAGTCAGCGCGACCGATCCGATTACCTTTGCCGCTATAGCGGGGCTTCTTATGGCAGTGGCTCTGGGAGCTTGTTTCGTGCCTGCTCGCCGAGCGATGAAGTTGGACCCAATGGCTGCCCTCAGACACGAGTAGCATTGACGCGGTTCGGATCAGGTGGTGAGCCGTCGAAGGAATTTGACCAGCACGTTCCCGGTAACGGTGCGCCGATAGTGCTCGGTCGAACGAAGATCGGTGATCGGCGCGATCTCCAGCCCAATCAAACGCCGAGCATCTTCGATTAGAGCGGGGGCAAGCGTTGCGCCGGCGAGCAGGGCCTCGGTTCGAGATGCGCGGATCACAGTAGGCGCAACGCTTCCGACGCCGATGCTGATGGTCTCAATCGTCTCTCCGCTCATCATAGCCTTTGCTGCCAGCACAGTCTTTGAAATTGCCTGGGCCCGACGCGTTCCGACCTTCCAGAAGAAATCACTCTCGCCTTCTCTCAGCTTGGGTATGTGAACCGCGATCACGAGTTCGTCGGGTTGGAGGATCGTGCGACGATAACCGGAGTAGAACTCGTTGAAGGCTACGCGCCGCGTGCCCCGAAGGCTTCCGATTTCGAGCTGGGCATCGTACGCGGCCAGCACCGGCAAACTGTCGCCCGCGGGAGACGCATTTACTATATTGCCGCCGATCGTGCCCCGATTTTGAATTTGAATCGCCCCGATTGTTCGCGACGCCGCGACAAGCGCAGGCACGTGGTGTTGAATCAAATCCGACCGAGTCAATTGCGTATAAGTCGTCAACGCCCCCACTCGCACGTCATCGCCTTCGTCGGATATTCCCCTGAGTTCATCGATTCGCCAGATGTCCAGGAACTCGGATGCATCGAGCATGTGAGCGTTCATCAACACCATCAGATCCGTCCCGCCGGCAATGACCCTCATCGCGCGGCCGGGCTCTGATAAAAGAGCATATGCCTCCGCGAGCGACGCGGGTGATTGGACTGTGGGATCTACACTCATCGTAGTTTCAGTGCTTATTCATCTCGGCAGCTTGCTCGATTGCATCGATGATCTTCACGTACCCCGTGCACCGGCACAGATTTCCTGCTATCGCTTCCGCAATCTGGTCGCGCGTGGGTTGCGCGTTCTCGTCCAACAAGGCGCGAGCGGCAATTAACATGCCCGGCGTGCAGATTCCGCACTGGGCTCCGCCGCATTCGAGGAAAGCCTGCTGCAGGGGATCGAGTCTCCCGTCTCTTGCGAGTCCTTCCACTGTCAATACCGTGCAACCTTGAACCTGGCAGATCGGTACAAGACAGGAGTTGATCACTTCGCCGTCGACGATCACCGAGCAGGCGCCGCACTCACCTTCGCCGCAGCCCTCTTTCGTGCCGGTCAATCGCAACTCTTCGCGCAGCACATCGAGCAGCCGTTTCATCGGCGGCGCTTCAACGTCGTGGGGGATCCCGTTAACCTGGAATCGCACAATCAACTTTTAGTTCACCGCCTTCAGAGGCCAATACAATTCATAGGGTGTTTACTCCCCGGCAGTTCCACTCGTGCTCTCAAGGACCGCCAAGAGACGTTCAGGCGTTATTGGTATCTCCGTAACAAATGCTCCGGTCGCGTTGAACACCGCTGCTGCAATCGCCGGGGCTCCGCCATCCATCGGCAACTCACCCACTCCCTTCGCACCGAAAGGCCCGTGCGAATATTCCTTCTCGACTATAACCGTTTCCATGTCGGGCGCGTCGAGTGAGGTCGGGATGATGTAGTTAGTCAGGCGATTGTTGACGATTCGCCCTTTGTCCCAAACTAGCTCTTCCAGCAGACCGTAGCCGACCGCCTGAAGCGTGCCGCCCTCGATCTGGCCCGCCGCGAGCACAGGGTGAATAGCCTTACCGATGTCCTGAGCGGTAGTGATCTTTGTGCAGGTGACTTCGAAAGTGTCCATGTCGACTTCAACCTCGGCCACCTCCGCGCCCCAGGAATGACATGGATAAGCGTCGCCGGAATAGGTTTCGTCGTCCCATGTGATGCCGGGCGGCGACGCATAACGCGCATAGGCGCGAAGCTCGCCGTGCTGAGCAATATACTCGCGCGCAATCTCCTCGAAGCTCGAAAGCGCTTTTCCGTTCGCGACGAATTGTCCGCTCGGTCAACCGCGCCTCAGGCGCACCAAAGCGTTCCGCCACAAATTTGTTCAGTTTGTCTTTTATTTCGCGAGCCGCAAGCTGCACGACTCGGCCTACCACCATCGTCGTCCGCGACGCGACGGTCGGCCCGCTGTCGGGCACGAGGGAAGTATCGGGGTCCTCGATCTCGACGTCGGCGAAGTCGACACCCAGCTCATCGGCGACGATCTGGCAGAATATCGTCCGCGTGCCCTGGCCGATTTCGGTCGAGCCCGAAAGCACGCGCGCGCGCCCTCCGGTAGTGACCTCGACGCCGGCTTGAGCCTTCATCTTTGCCTCGCCGCTACCGGTGAACCCCGCGCCGTGAAAAAAGAACGAGAGCCCGACGCCCCGGCGTTTTTCCTGATCCGAGCCGTTCGCTCTTGATTCTTCGATCGACCGTCTCTTCCCGATGTAGTTCGATCGTTCAATGACCGAGTTTAAGACTTCATCTGATCCAACGCTCGAGGTCAATCGCTGTCCGGTGGCGGTGATGTCGCCTTCGCGCAGCATATTGATCCGCCGCACCTCGAGCGGATCCAGACCCAAGTCTTCAGCGATCCTCTCCATCTGCATCTCGTAAGCGAACGCGACTTGAGGCGCCCCGAATCCGCGAAAGGCGCCGTTGGGCGGAGTGTTGGTCGCAACTGCTCGCGCCGCAATTCGGACGTTATCGCAGCGATACGGCCCGAGCGCGTGGATCGCACCTCGGGATAAAACGACCGGTGTGAGGGTCACATAGGCGCCGCCATCCAGAACGAAGTCGATCTCGGATGCGGTCAATCGCCCGTCGCGAGTCACACCGGTTCGATGGCTTACGATTCCAGGGTGGCGCTTTGTGGTCGCGGCGATGTCTTCGCCCCGTTCATAGATGATCTTTACCGGCCGCTGCGCCTTGAGCGCCAGCAATGCGGCGTGAGCCGCGATCATCGACGGGTACTCCTCCTTTCCGCCAAATCCGCCGCCGGTGGTTGTTTGGATGACTATCGCTCTTTCGTCGCTGAGATTAAACAGCTGCTTTAGCGCTTTGTGGATGTAGTAAGGGCATTGCATCGAACCCATCACGGTCATCTCGCCAACCCCGGGAATTGCGATCATGCCCTTGGGGCTCGATGTAGAGCTGCTCTTGATGTGGCACTCGATACGAGGCCTCGATAATCCGATCGGCCGCGGCGAATCCTTCATCGATGTCCCCGCGCCCGATCAGGAATCGCGAAAAGACATTGTCGCTGCCGTAAATGACTTCACCGGCGGCAAGCGACTCGTTGATGGTGAGCACCGGCGGTAGTTCTTCGTACTCGATGTGAATGTTTCGCGCGGCCGCTTCAAGTTCTGTCTTGCTTGCGGCGGCGATCAGCAGAATCGGCTCATCGTGATGGCGGACTTCCGATTCAGCAAGCAGCGGTTGGTCGTTCTCGATAAGCGCGACGTAGTTTTCTCCGGGGATGTCGCGATAGTCTGCGACGACGATCCGGGACCAGTCGAAGGCAGGATCGAATTCGATGGATTTGATCTTTCCGCGGGCGATGGTGCTGCGAATCGTCTTGCCAAACAACATGCCCCTCGAGCGTGAGGTCATCAACATAGCGCGCCGCACCAGTGAGTTTCTCGTAACCCTCTTTTCTTAAGACGTTCTGCCCAACGGCCATCGGAACTCCCTTCGAGATTTCGCCTAGTTTAAATGTAGGGGTGCCGCGTTACAAGGTCTGGTCCTGCGAGGCAAACAAATGAAAGACCTTTCAAGAAAGACTCACCGATCCTTAGGGTCAGTCAGATTCCATCATGGCTTTATCCCAGAACCTTGTGTTTGCGCCTTTGCGGACCTTTGCGTCTTTGCGCGAAACGGCTCCGCTCTGTACGGGACTAGCAATTTCCTTGTTACGCCCACTAGTGCTCAACCCATTTCAATCTTAGACCTGTCGCGAAATGGACCAGCAGGTATAGCATTAACCGCGGAGCATTTGATCGAGGGCGGAGTATCCGAACTCTTCCAGCAGAGTGAACGCTGATGGACGTTGATGTTTATCTAAACCGAATAAACTACACTGGTCCTCGCAACGTGTCGGTCGAGACGCTGCGCGAACTGCATAAGGCGCATCTGCTCTCGGTGCCTTTCGAGAATCTCGACATTCATCTCAAACGCCCGATCATTCTCGATGAGCAGAAACTGGTCGCCAAGATCCTTGCGGAGCGACGCGGTGGCATTTGCTACGAACTGAACGGTGCTTTTTGCTCGCTGCTCTCGGCGTTGGGGTTTCAAGTATCGATCCTCTCCGCGGGGGTCGCGCGCGACGAAGGCGGTTTTGATCCACCGTTCGATCACATGGCCCTGCTCGTTCACCTTGAAGAACCGATGGCTCGCGGACGTGGGGTTTGGGGATTCGTTTCGTGAACCGCTTCGTCTCGATTTCCGAGGCGAGCAGGATCAGAACGGCGAGTCATACAGGATCGTTGATGCGGAAGAACAGCATCTCATCGTCGAGCGGTTCGAGTCTGAAACGTGGAAGCCGCAGTATCGGTTCACGCTCGATCCGTACAAGTTGGATGACTTCGGCGAGATGTGCCTTTATCATCAGACCTCGCCTGAGTCGCCGTTCACCAAAAAGCGCGTCTGTACCCGCGCTACGCCTAGTGGTCGAATTACCGTCACCGGCATGCGCATGATCATCACCGAGCGGGGCGAGAAACGGGAAAGCGAGCTTGCGAGTCACGACGAGTGGCTGACGGCGCTCCGCGAGAATTTTGGGATCACGCTCGAAAATACAACCCTATAGGAGCAACATGTCAGCTGGGTACTCCGGAACGCCACTGGTAAAAAAGCTGGGGATCAAGGACGGGTTTCGCATCGCGTTGGTAGGTGCGCCCGATGGATTCCGAACCGAGTTGGAGGGCCTCCCTGATAACGTGTCATTCGTCACCAGCGTCAAGGGTCAGCTCGACTTCGTTCTGTTTTTTGTAAAGACCCGTTCTGAGTTGATGCGGAACTTCTCGAGGCTGGCAAGCGCGCTCAAACCCGCCGGTATGCTGTGGGTAGCCTGGCCCAAGAAGGCTTCAGGGGTCGCTACCGATTTGTCCGACGGCGTCGTCCGCGAGATAGGTCTCGATGGCGGGCTTGTCGACGTCAAGGTCTGCGCTGTTAACGAGGTCTGGTCCGGGCTCAAGTTCGTGATCAGGGTAAAGGATCGGCCGAAGGCTTCCAGGTGAATCGTTCATGGGACTTCCCAGGAGTAGCGGCCTCATGCCGGTCACGGGTCAACAAAAGCGCCTTGCTGGCGCAAGCTTAGAGTCGCGTTCTGAAGGGTGAGCGGCATACTCGCAGGTCTCGACGGTAGTATTCGCAATCGAATCCGGCACGTGCGTGAGAGTAATTCGGTACCATCCTCGAACGGAACGTTTTGCATAGGACCGGCCCAGCGGTGAGGTGAATGTATTGACGGAGCCTCGTCGATACAATGTAGTTGAAAACACTTCTATTGAAAATACTTCTTGACAGCGTAATCCTTCTCGCATATGATACGGCCCGGCTTTTGAACGTGATCGAGGCCACCGAGGCCCCGCAGTAAAAACTACCACCTCACAGAAAGGTTAACGAATAGATAGGATCAGCTTGTCTTCGCGAAGCACCCTCTTTAGCTGATCAGGGTTAACGGCAGTAAAGCGCAACAAGGTTTTTCACCTTGTCAGGAGGTCCCCATGCGCAACAAGCGGTCAGCTTCCCCTGCTACCCCCCCCCCCAGATTTTCGTTTCACTTCTCGCTGTATCGAGTTCATCAGGACCGCGCCGGTAAACTCCCTTAGCTTTCTTCGACGAAAACCGCTCCGGCGAAAACTCGTCTGCTTTGCGGTCTCGCTGAATCTGCTCATCTGGCCGGGGCCGGGGCTGCTTGCGCGGGACTTAGCTGACGGGGTGTCAACGGTTCTCGATGTGCGCTTCGCTTCTTCGAGCTATGAGGCTTATGCGTTCAGATCATTCTATGCAGGCTTATTATCCCTGTTCTCATCGCCCGCTCGACAGAGAGAAGATACCGGGACCCGTTCGCTTCGCGTTCGCCAGATCACCATCAGCCCGGCAAAACAGGTGGGTTATCTGAATCAGATCCTCAGCTTCTCGGCTGTCGGCAAGGACTCACTGGGCAACATTGCTCAAGGCGCGCGGTTCGACTGGTCTTCCTCTGATTCGGCCATGCTTCGGATTGATGATTCAGGACAGGCAACGCTCTTGAGTCCCGGTCTGGTTTGGGTGACCGCCTCGACCGGGTCCGCTTCAAGCAGTGTTCCGGTGTTGATTCGGCCAAGCGAGCGCCTGCCTCAAAGCGATTCTGAGTGGGACCTCGATCAGGATCAGCTCAAACCCGACGGCACGGTTGGCGCCACAACCGGAGGCGTCGGAGCGCTTATTGATTCGCTGATGGATAAGGTCGCGCCGACTGCTCACGCTCAAAGCGGCGGCGGAGACTCGGGTGACTTCCTTTATGATGAGTTGTGGAGCGAGCCTCGTAATCTCGTAGGCTCACCTCGCAACACCGCGATGGATGCAAGCCGGATTGGCGCAGTGCTCCCCGAGGGCAGCAACTTCGAGTTCTCGCTGCCGATTGACGGACTGTCCGGCCGCGGACTGCCTCTCGGTCTCTCGATGAATTACAACAGCCGCATCTGGTCGAGACACGGCAGCGCTGTCACCTTCAATGCGGTGAACTCCTGGCCTTATATAGGATTCACCTTGAGCTTTGGGCGCATCGTCACCTATGCGGCAGGCTCAAACACAAAGTTTGTGCTTATTGATTCGGACGGAACCAGACACTATCTGGGTTCGGGGCCGGGTGGGACGACTACGACTTATCAGACCAATGACGGCTCGCATATCACCTACGTCGGCAAGAGTACCGGGGGCACTCTCTACTACAACAGCGGCGTGAAGATGACAGTGAGTTCCGTCAACAACCGGCTGCTGGTCACCAAGGTCAAGGATCCGAACGGCAATTATCTGACAATCTCCTTTGCGAGTCAGTCTTCGCCCTCTTCTTGTAACAGCGGCGCGGGTTTTCAGTGGAAGCAAGCCCTTTCGAGTATCACCGACACGCTGGGCCGGGTGATCAGCTTCAACTACGACGATTGCAACAACCTCATATCGATCACCGGACCCGGCTTTGACGGAACCAGTGAGACGCTCGTGCAGTTTGATTACAACATCGTGTCGAGCGTGTCCACGAGTTTCAGCGGGTTGACCGTTGAGAATATGCCGAGCGGCCATCCGGTGGTCGAACTCAAGCACGCTTATTATCCCCAGACCCAGACCGGGTTTCTGTTTAGCTACTCGGCTTACGGCATGATCTATCACGTCTCGATGCGCAAGCAGATGAGCATCGATCAGTATGGAGTGATCAGCGACGGGACCGAGAAGAGTTATGTCGACTTCAACTATCCGACCACGGCCTCTTCATTGACCGACGCGCCGGCATTTACCCAGCGGACCGAGTATCCGGCCGCGACCTCCGGCGGCAGTGCGGTCCACGGCTACGCGACCGGTGGCACTCCGGGGACCGACAAAACATTCACGATCACCCGGCCTGATTCTTCGACCATCACGTTGACCCGATCGGATGCTTCGGGCGTCTGGCTTCGGGCTGCTTACAAAGACTGAGATCAAGAACAGCAGCGGCGGGTCGATGGCCAAGTCAGAGATGACTTACGCCAACGACGGCGGAGGTGAGCCACAGGTTGCGTCGATTATCGGCTTACGACGACGCGGCGACCCCGAATCAAACCAAGGTGGATTTCGATTACAACAGTTATGGCAACGTCACCAACACCCGGGAATACGGGTTTAAGGATTCCGGGCAGTTTAAGGTGCGGCGGAGAACTCACAGCGTCTACAAGACCGATTCCTCTTACCTGAACGCCTATCTGCGGAGCCTGGTGATCGAATCCGATGTCTATGACGCGCAGCTTGATACCAATGATGCCAACGATGTCCTGATCGCCAAGAGCACTTACACGTATGACGACTACAATGCGATGTCGGGGATGGAGAATTACGGAGGGACCGCGAACCCGCCGGGTCACGATTCGAGTTATGACACCACGAAGACCGTGCGCGGAAACGTCACGGGAGAGACCGTCTTCACGGACGTGAGCGCGCCGACCTCGACCACCTGGCTGATGAAGATTGATATTTTTGGGAATGTGACTCAGCGGCAACTGGCTTGCTGCAACGTGCAATCGACGACGTTTACGGATAACAACGCCTTCGCGCTGGCGGAGAGCGTGACCAAGGGGGCAAGCGGCGGGCCGCAGGTGACTTCGAGCGCCAGCTATGACTTCAACACTTCGGCGACCGAAACCGCGACCGATCCAAACGATCTGGCTACGACGATCAACACTCGGGACTCGGCCATGCGTCCGACGCTGATCACTTATCCGACTACTGCGACGAAATCTGCGACTTACGATGACAGCACACCCTCGGTATCCCAGAGCTTCAGTTACGATGACGGCGGGACCCAAAAGACGGTGACCAGCTCGACAGTCTATGACGACCTGGGAAGAGTGATTCAGCAAGTCAATGCCGCCGGCGCCCAGGTAAACACCGCCTACGACTCAATGGGCAGGGTCGCGAGCGTCACCAATCCTTTCCCTAGCGGCGGGACTCCGGGCGCGTTGACGACCTATGCCTACGACGCGCTTGGGCGAACGACTGTCGTGACGCTGCCTGATAGTCAGACCGTTCAGACGACGTACGACGGGAACATCGTAACCGCGATCGATCAGGTGAACCGGCAGATCCAACGCATAACCGATGGGCTGGGGAGACTGGTCACGGTGAACGAGCAGGATGTTTCAAACGGACAGCTCACTCAGGCGACCAATTACAGTTACGACTATCTCGACAAATTAACGCAGGTGGATCAAGGCGGGCAGCTTCGCGAGTACAAATACGACGCGATTGGGCGGCTTTTGTTCGAGAAGATCCCCGAGCAGAGCGCTACGATCAATGATGGGACTGGCGTTTACTGGACTTCGAAGTACACCTACACAACTTTCAATGCGGTTTACCAGAAGACCGATGCGCGGGGAGTGGTCTCGACCTTCACCTATGACGGGCTGAATCGAGTTACGCAAGTGAGCTACAATACGGTGAGCGGAGTGACTACCGCGCCGACCGTGAGTTATGTTTATGACTACGATTCGACTTATCGGACAACGGCCGATGGAATGGTGGTAAGGGTTAACGTGGGAAGTGACTATCAAGAGCGGTACACGTTTGATGGGAGCTACCGGGTGTCGAGCACGATTCGCACCATAGGGAGCCGCACATACACGACGAGCTACTCGCGCAATGACGCGAGCCAGGCTACGCAGTTGACTTAT